>CAVTUM010000010.1:0-447314 GCA_963737875.1 uncultured Alphaproteobacteria bacterium
ATAATTGGCGGCCCGCCAACGCCCAAAGCGGCTTCCCACGGCTATCTCGGAGGTCGGGATCGGGGGAGGAGCCGAGGCCGTCGTCTCAGCTTCTGGGTGGCATCGCCGTTATCCGACTGTCAGAGACCGCAATCATTCGATGCCGCGCGCACGGCAATGGTTGATCTGCCGTTGAATGGTTCCGGCCGCCGGAGCAGACTGCGGCAGCTGGGATCCCGGAGAACATGGTGGAAGGAGCGAGGGGGGAGCGCCGCCTCGGGGCCATTCCGGCCGCCGATATCGCGGCTGTACACAGCTGATGAGTGAGGATGGCGCCGGCACGCTAACCGCCCGCGGCCGGCAGCACTTCGGATGCTGACCGGCACTCGGCGCACCGTGCTGATGCTCGCCGGCTGCCAGGCGCTGTCGATGACCGGCGGCAGTATTGTCGGGCTGACCGGCGCGATCGTCGGTAACATGCTGACGCCGGACAAGGCGTTGTCGACCCTGCCGATCGCGGTGCAACAGGCCGGGGTCATGGCGGCGACGATCCGATGGCGCTGCTGATGGCGCGGGTCGGCCGCCGACCCGGCTTCTGGCTCGGCACCGCGATCGGCGGCATCGGGGCGGTGATTGCGACCTGGGCGATCTTTCGCAGCAGTTTCGAATGGTTCTGCTTTGGCACCTTTCTGCTGGGAGCCAATCGCGGCGCGACGCAGCAATACCGCTTCGCCGCCGCGGAGATCGCCGACGCGGCGTTTCGCTCGAAAGCAATCTCGCTGGTGCTGGCGGGTGGCGTCGTCTCGGCAGTATTCGGCGCCGAAGTCGCTAAATGGTCGCGCGACCTGTTCGAGCCAGTACTGTTCGCCGGCTGCTACGCCCTGATCCTCGTGCTGTTTCTCGCCTCGGCCATCCTGCTGTATTTCGTGGAGCTGCCGCGACCCGCGACACCGGTATTGGCCGGCGGCGGCCGGCCGCTGTGCGAGATCGTTATGGAACCGACGTTCATCGCGGCGGCGGTGGCGGGGATGATCGCCTATGGCGTCATGTCGCTGGTGATGACCGCGACGCCGATCGCGATGCTCGATTGCGGACACGACTTTGCCGCTGCCGCTTTTGTCATCCAGTGGCACTCGCTCGGCATGTTCGCTCCGAGCTTTGTCACCGGCCACCTGATCAGCCGCCTCGGGTTGACGCGGATCATGCTCACCGGCGCCGTGCTGCTGCTGTTGTGCAGCTTCATCAACCTTTCCGGTCTCGCGACCCTCAATTTCTGGGCCGCCAATGTGGCGCTCGGGGTCGGCTGGAATTTTCTGTTTGTCGGCGCCACGACGCTGCTGACCCAGACTTACGCGGGCCCGGAAAAGGGCAAGGTTCAAGCACTCAACGATTTTCTTGTGTTCGGCACGGTAACACTATCGTCGTTTGCTTCGGGCGCGATGCTGTCGGGCGCCGGCTGGATCGTGGTGCAGTTCGCCGTCATGCCGTTCGTCGTGGTCGCCGGGGTGGCGGTGCTGTGGTGGCGCTACCGGGACGCGCGCGGCACCGCGATGCTACGCCCTGCTGAGCCCGCGTAAACAAGTCGGCCATCGACGTAATCGGAGGAAATGACCATAGCAACATACGTATTGGTGCACGGCTCGAACCAGGGCGGTTGGATCTGGCAGCCGCTAGCGAACCGGCTGCGCGCCGCGGGACATCAGGTCTACGCGCCGAGCCTCGACGGTTGCGGCGAGCGCAAAGGCCAGATGCGTCCGGGTATCTCAGCCGAAACGCAGGCCGACGAAGTGGCGCAGCTGATGTTCTACGAGGATTTGAAGGATGTCGTGCTGGTGGGCACCAGCTATGGCGGCATGGTGGCGTGCCGGACCGCCGAATTGATGCGTCAGCGGATTAGCCGCCTCGTTTTTGTCGATGCGCTGACCCTGTTCGATGGCGAAAAGGTCGCCGACATCCTGCCCCACTCGACCTCCGTGGCGGACGGGGTCACGCTCCGGCCGAGCCCCGAGGATGTCGCGAACCGCCTGTTCGCCGACCTCGACCCCAAAACGCGGGCCTGGGCACTCGAACGCTGGACGCAGCATCCGATCGCGTTCCGTTTCCAACCGGTCAAGCTCGATTCGTTCTGGTCGCAGCAATGGAAGGCGAGTGTGATCTGGTGCCGCCGGGCTCCGAACCCGGGCGAGGCGCACCAGCGACGCGCCGCCGAGCGGCTCGGCGCCAAATGGGCCGAGCTCGACACAGGCCACTACCCGATGCTGAGCACGCCGACCGAACTGACCGCGCTATTGACGGCGGGATGAGGCGGGCGCCGCACGAAACACCTTTCTGATCGGCAGGCGGATTACGGCATTCCCGAACATGGATGCCGGCCGCGACGCATTGGCTCAGCGGTCCGCTTCGGGGCAACTGCGACGGCCCCACCGCCCAGGCTGAACGCCCGGTGTCGGATCGGTCAGCCGACCGTTGTCGACGCGTCCAGCAGCGGCGGCCTCGCGCCGAAAGCGGACCTGTTCCGATAGCGATCGAACTGGCCTTGGTTCTTTCGGGGCGATGGCCCTAAGAACATGTCCTCTTCGGCTGGCGGATCGGCGCCACGTCCCATGCCGGGCGTTCGCCATCACGTGTCGCAAGGGCGCGCTCGACGGCGGCTGCAAGCTCGACCAGCTTGAACGGCTTCTTGATCACCATTTCTTGAGCAAATGGATCATCTGTTCCGGACAGATCGTCGTACCCGGTCGTGAAAAAATCGCGCGCCCCGGATCGGCCGCCCGGATCCGTGTCGCCAGTTGGCGGCCATTCATAACCGGCATTACAAGGTCGATCATGGCGAGGTCGACGGTGTCGGCTTGCCGCAATACGTCGAGCGCGACCCGTCCGTTCTCCGCTGCAAGCACCCGATAGTTCATCGCCTCCAGCGCGCTCACCGCCAGTTTCCGAACATCGGCATCATCATCCACGACGAAAATCGTGGCCGCCTTCCCATCATGACGCACCGGCTTGGCCTCATCGACCTCTTGCGTTAAAGACGCCCCGCTCCGCGGCAAGAAGATCGTGATCGTCGTACCTTGTCCAACGCGTAAATCAATTCGAACCTCGCCTCCGGATTGTTGCGCAAAACCGAGCACCTGACTCAGCCCGAGACCGGTCCCTTGTCCTATCGATTTGGTCGTGAAGAATGGCTCGAAGGCTTTTGCCGCAACCTCCTGCGTCATGCCCGAACCGGTGTCACTGACCGATATCGCGACATAATCCCGCTCGGCCAGCCCGGTAGGACGATGTCGGTCCGGCACACCTACGTTCTTAGTCGCGACGGTCAGCCTGCCGCCGTTCGGCATGGCATCGCGGCTGTTGATCGCGAGGTTCAAAATGACGAGTTCCAGCTGGGTCGGATCGATCATCACCGCCCAAAGGTCCTTTTCCAGCACCGTTTCAATGCGGATCGTGACTCCTATCGTCTGCAGCAGCAGATCGCCCATGCTCGATACGAGTTCGTTCAGGCTGACCACTCGCGGGGCGAGATGTTGCTTCCGGGCAAACGCGAGCAGTTGGCCAGTCAACTTCGCGCCGCGCTCGGCCGCGGCACCAGCGCTTTTCAGGATGGCAAGGACACTGGGATCGCGCGTGCGGAGTTCCGCGAGCTCGATATTGCCGACAACGGCAGTCAACAGATTGTTGAAATCGTGCGCAACGCCGCCTGTAAGCTGACCGATCACCTCCAGCTTTTGGGTTTGGCGGAGGCTCTCCTCCACCTGCCGACGCTCCGTGACATCCCGCACCGTGCCGGCGAGCCGGAGGGGATGGCCGTGTTTATCGCGATAGAGACGTCCCTCGGCAACGACCCAGCGCGTATCGTCATTAGGCCCGACAACTCGGCATTCGAGGTGGAATTTTCCGGTGTCCAGCGCCTGGTTGAAGGCTGTATCGAACGTCGCTCGATCTTCCAGCAAAACTCTTTCGCCCGCCTTTCGGCTCCATTCCGCCAGAACGGTCCCCATCTGCGGGGAGGCGTCCTGCCGTGCTGAATCCGCCACCAAATCTGCGCCGAGATCGAGGCTCCAGGTCCGCATCTGGGCGGCTTCCAGCGCCATCGTCAGGTTCTCTTGCGCGGCGGTCAGCTGATCGTTCGCTTCCTGGAGCTGGCGCGTGCGCTCACGCACCAGTTCTTCGAGGCGGATGCCCGCCTGTTCTCGTTCCCGCAAATAGTGGGCGGCCTCGTACTGTCGCAGCCGTGTCCGCAATGCCGCCTGTACCGCGCTGACGAGCGTCACGGTTTGGATCGGCCTTTCCTGTAGGGTCACGTTGTGCAGCTTGTCGATCAGCCCGAGCGTGTATCGCCGGCGCCTCGGATCATCGCTACGCGCGGTCAGGATCACGAACGGGAAGTCCGACCACGGCGGCTGGTTGCTGACCCAGATGAAGAGCAGGGCGGCGCCGGTGCCAAGGAAGGCTTCCTCGGCGATCACAGCCGCCCCGGCGCCGCGCTCCAGTTCCCTCAGTAATTCATCGAGGCCCGAGCACAGTGTGCAGGATAGGCCAGCCTGCTCCAGGAGCGCGCAAGCGGCACTGCCGTCTCGGCCCGTCGGGGCAAGCACCAGAATGCGCTCGCCCTTGCCGCGAGAGAGCGCGTTCTCCATCAATCGTTTGGGCCCTCAGTCGGAAGCAGCGGGATCGCACCGCCGCGGTAATTCGGCACGCCGGTGAGAATGCCCTGAAACTCGGTAAGTGGCAGACCGACTTTCACGCCGTCTGCCGTAAGACGGAATTCCCGGATCGCATCTTCATGCGCGCCGCTGCGTTTCTTGACGACGGAAATCGCGCGCCGAACCCGGCCTTCCGCCTCGAAATACCGCAGCATCAAAACCGCATCGCTCAGATAACTGATGTCGAGCGGCGTCTGCATCGGTCCCATCAGCCCGTGCTGAGCCAGGACCAGTATGGTGACAACGCCAAGCTGGTTCAGGGTGCTGAGCAGCTCATGCATCTGCAGCACGAGGAACCGCTCCTCGGGCATTGCATTCATATAACCGTTCAAGCTGTCGATAATGACGACCCGATAACCGTCTTGTTCGACCCCATTTCGGACCAGGTGGGCAAATTCGCCGGGCGACATCTCGGCCGGATCGATCTGTTGCACGTTGATCTGGCCAGAGTCGACATGCTCTTGCAGTGGCATCCCAAGCCCGGCAGCCCGCGCGAACACCGTACCCAGTCCCTCATCGAACGCGAATACGCCGACTCTTTCGCCGCGCGACGCCGCGGCCATCGCATAGGTCAGCGCGATTGAAGACTTACCAACTCCGGCGCCGCCGATCAGCAGCAGGCTCGTGCCTCGCTCGATGCCACCTCCGAGCAGTGCGTCGAGCTGGGACGAGCCTGTCGAGGTGGCCTCCCCCAGGAAGGCCTTGTGGTGTTCCGCGGCAACCAGGCGAGGGTAGATGGCGAGCCCGCCGGTCTGGATCGTGAAATCGTGATACCCGCCGCGATACTTCATGCCGCGCATCTTGACGACGCGAAGCCGGCGACGCTCGGCGCCGTATTCGAGCGAGAGCTGTTCCAGGGTGACGACCCCGTGCGCGATGCTGTGCAGCTGGAGGTCGTGATCGTTTGACGATAGATCATCGAGCAACATCACGGTACATCGTCGACCGGCAAAAAAATTCTTCAAAGCCAGAATTTGTCTTCGATACCGAAGCGAGTTTTGTGAAAGCAGCCGCATTTCGGAAAGCGAGTCGAAGACGACGCGTTTAGGATTTATCTCGCTTACTCGGTCCAAAATGCTTTTGGTCGTCTCGCTTAGTTCCATCTCCGCTGGATGGAACAGCGTCAATTCCTGATCGGGGTCGAGGCTCGCTTCCGGCGGCACAAGCTCAAAGACGTCAATGCCAGCCAATGTCCAGCCGTGACGTCTGACGACGGAGCGCAATTCACGCTCGCTCTCCGACAGGGTGACATAAAGGCAGGGCTCTCCCCGCCGAACTCCTTCCAACAGAAACTGGAGCGCCAAGGTGGTCTTGCCGGCGCCTGGGCGCCCTTCGATCAGATAGACACGATCAGAGTCAAATCCGCCGCCCAGGATATCGTCCAACCCGCTGCTGCCGGTCGAGATTGTCACCGGCTCATCCGAGCCTGAGATGGGTGCGGAGTGTGTCATGGCAGGCCCCTGATAAACGTCCCGTCAGCGCATTGGTTCGCGAGCTGCCGAATTAAACCTTGCGTTTGAATGATCTCATCAATTCTAGCGCCCGCCGGCGATCATTGTCGAAGCCCCCAAGCCCACGATGGGCCACGCCGTGACGTCATCTCGCATCAGCTGAATGACTGCAAGGGGGCAACTGCCGCCGGCCCCGCTGCCAAGGCTGAACGTCGGGTGTCGGATCGGTATAGGGGCCGTTCGCTGGGCCGTCCAGCGGCGACGGCACCGCGCCGACAGCGGACGTTAATAGAAGCGACCGACGCTGCCGATCTCGACCGAGGTGGTCTATTCCAAGCGACACTACGACAGTCCGCTTCGGGGAATGCACTGCTGCCGTTGCCGACCGGCACCATCGAAACGACATCGGTCCGCCGTTAGAAATGCTACGTCATCTCCCAGAGCACATGCGTGGGCGGGCTACCGTGTGGCCGTTATCACGTGCGCCCTGATCTGGCCGGTGACCGGGCCGGTGCCGTACTGCGCGGCAATAGCGGCAGCCGCTACCGCGGTCGCGGCTGCCAGCGCCCCCGCACCATGGGCCTCGATCTCATTCCGCATCGGCGTGCCCTGGCAATACCCGACGGCCACCGAGAGGGCGCTCGGCGACTTGCTCTCCCGCGTGAGCGTCTCGACGTGCGTCGTCCTGAACCCAGCGCTCTGGAGTTGCGCCTCCAATGCTGCAGTATCGTGGTGTCCATGCGGCGTGCGCGCCAGGAACATCGGCGGATACTGGGGAAACAGTGTGGCGACCGCCTTCACCACGGCATCGGCGAACTCATTTGCCTCGATGCGATCCCACACGCTGAGGAGGAAGCGCCCACCCGGATTCAGAACACGGGATGCCTCGGCGAACGCTCGGGGTTTGTCCGGGAAGAACATCACCCCGAACTGACACACCAAAGCGTCGAACATAGCATTGGCGAACGGCAGCAGCTGAGCATCCGCTCGCCGCCAAATCACCCGCCCGGACGAGAGCTGGCTCGATGCATAGTCGAGCATCGGCTGATTGAGGTCGGTCGCGACGACGGAAACGTCATGCGGCAGAGTGGTAACCAGAGCGCGCGTCACCACGCCAGTTCCGGCGGCAGTTTCGAGTACACGGCCGTGCGTTAGGTTCGCCAGTCTGGCCGCTAGATCATCCGCATATGGCGAAAAGATCATCGGCCCAAGGTATTGATCGTACAAAGCAGGGATTGAGCCCTGGAAGACCCGGTCGGTTTCCACGTCAACGGCCTCCTCTTCACGTCTTCAACCGCGACAAGCCTATCGCCGACCGAAGTATGGCGCGTTGAGAGGTTCAGTGCGAATGTCGGTAGAGGGACATTACCCGTCAGCGCCGTCAGCGCGTCCGGCGAAGAAGTGGGTCGAAGGATCTGCTCATCGCGGTATGATCGGCCGGCCCGAAGAGGTCCGCAAGTGAGCCCCAAGCGCGAAAGCACCGTAGCCGCACTGAAACGTGAGTTGGCGGAAGCCCGAGCGGAACGTAACGAGGCGTTCGCCCAGCAGGCCGCGGTCGCCGAGGTGCTTGGCGTCATCAATTCGTCGCCCGGCGATGTCACTCCGGTGTTCGAGGCCGTGGTCGAACGAGCAGCGCGGCTGTGCGAGGCAGACGAAGCCGCGCTTCGCACATTTGATGGAGAGCTGTTGCACCTTGCCGCGGTGCACGGCAGCGAACCCGAGGTCGTCACTCGCTTGCGGCAGCTTGGCCCGACCCGAGCTTTCGGCCTCTATGAACCGTTCGCGCACGGCGAACCCATCGCCCATTATGCCGATGTGCGGGAAACGGCGGTCTTCCGAGACAATCCGACCGTGCACGAACGGCTTGAAATACGCGGGATCCGTAGCTGGCTGGCCGTGGCATTGCTGAAAGACGGGATCCTGCAGGGCGTCATCAACGTCCACCGCCATACGATCCGCCCGTTCACCGACAAGCAGATCGCGCTGTTGCAGAACTTCGCGGCGCAGGCGGTCATCGCGATGGAGAACGCGCGGCTCCTCGGCGAATTGCGTCGGCGCACCGAGGAGGTCCACGAACTCAATCGCGGGCTCGAAGCGCAAGTCGCGGCGCAGGTTGAGGAGCTGGGCCGGGTCGGGCGATTGAAGCGCTTCCTCGCGCCGCAGGTCGCAGAGCTCATCGTTTCGCAGGGTGACGAGAAGATCCTCGAAAGCCATCGTCGTGAGATCGTCGTCGTGTTCTGCGATCTGCGCGGCTACACCGCCTTCACGGAGACTGCCGAGCCGGAGGAGGTGCTCGACTTTCTGCGCGAATACCATGGGGCTTTGGGGCCACTGGTCAGTCAGTTCGAGGGCACGCTCGACCAGTTCTCAGGTGATGGCATCATGGTGTTCTTCAATGATCCAATGCCGATCCCGGACCCGGCCGCGCGCGCGGTCAACATGGCGGTGGCGATGCGCGCGGCAGCCGGCACGTTGATCGCCGACTGGCGCGAGCGTGGTCGCGATTTAGGCTTTGGCGCCGGTATCGCCCAAGGGTACGCGACCCTGGGGCAGATCGGGTTCTCCGAGCGCTCCGGCTATACCGCGATCGGCACCGTGTGCAATGTCGCGGCCCGCCTCTGTGCCGAGGCCAAGGACGGCCAGATCCTGCTCAGTCAACGCGTCAATGTCGCTCTAAAGGGAAGTGTCGCGACCGAACAGCTTGGCGCTCTCACTCTCAAAGGCCTCACACAGCCTGTAGTCGCCTACAACGTGCCGCTTGCGGCCACTCAACCCGTTCTGCGTGTTATCGAAGGGCTCCCACAGTGAAGTGCGTGGCCGTCGGGCACTCGGTCCCCCTCTGAATGGCCCCTTTGGGGCGTTACCCGTCCCCACCCATCACCGCCCTCGCCACGGAACTATCCACACCCACCTCACCCCGCCGGGCAGCGGGGTATACTGTCTCCATGCCGCCAAACCAGATCCGCTTTGACGAGCCATCCGAATATGGCCGCCCTCAACAGGTAGGGAAGCAGCCATCAGCAATAATACGGCTGGTCATGGCGACCGGCCTTGTTCAAGACGAAAAACAAGCCAACCTAATCCTGGTTGGTATCGTCATCCTCTCGTTCGTGATTATCGCTTACTTGGCCTTCTTTACTGGCCACACCTCCAATTCCCCTACGCTTGAAGAAGTGCGGCAGATGCCGGGGTATACTCCATCTACCTAACTATGATAGTTAGAACTTCTCCTTCTCGCGGTTTTACGCTCATCGAGCTTCTCGTAGTGATTGCTATCATCGGCCTCCTTTCGTCCGTGATTCTTGCTTCCCTTAACGGCACGAGCGAAGTCGCGTGACGCAGTGCGTCTTTCGACCTTGCATCAGCTTCAGACCGCCATCGATATCTATGCCACCTCCAATAACAATAACTACCCTTCTACCGGACACCAGTGGTGGGGGGTGTGCTCAAATTTCGGTAGCCATGGGACCAGTGGTGCGAGCGGATACATTCCGGGCCTCGCTCCCGCCTACATTTCTATATTGCCGACGGACTCACAATTTTCTCCTGTATCGCAGTGCTACCTCTACAATTCAGACGGGAAAGATTACATGCTCCTAGCCTATGGCACCGTCGAGACGTACACCACCGCCAATAATCCGGAAAAACGTCCTTCGGGCCCCAGCGAGGCCGATTTCGCTGTCTATACTACCGGTGCCACTGGCTGGTAGTTGCCCAAACAGATTGGGCGGTTGCTGCGTTTTCTCTCATTTTAGGCGCTGTCCACACCCGCCCTCACCCCGTCGGGGAGCGGGGTATACTGTCTCCATGCCCCCAAGCCAGATCCGCTTCGACGAGCCATCCGAATATGGCCGACCACAACAAACAGGGACAGGGAAGCCCTAAGCAATAACCCGCCTCACCATCTATCTCGGACTCGCCAAGGACGAGCGCGGAGCGCAGTTTGCAATGTTGGGTATCGCCGCGGTGGCTATTGTAGCGGCCGTCGGCATCTGGCTTCTATCCACTTCATCGAGCTCGGCGGTCTACCCGGAACCGGTCGGTAAAGAGCCAGCATTCCATTCTTAAACAATATGGGAAAGACACACGCATCTATCCGTCGCGGCTTCACTCTCATCGAACTCTTAGTCGTCATCGCTATTATCGGTCTTCTCTCTTCCATCGTTCTCGCGAGCCTTACCACCGCGAGGGCAAAGGCACGTGACGCCCGCCGCCTAAGCGATATGCACCAGCTGGAAACCGCTCTTGAGCTATACTTCACCGCTCATGGAGTCTATCCGTCGACCGTTGGTAACGGACAAATAGGCGCGCTCAGTGTTCTCGTCGCCGATAAAGACATTTCCGCGGTGCCGAACGATCCTCTCAACACCGCGGGCAGTGCTCAAAATTGGGCATGGAGCAACCAGAACACCTATTACTATTGGGCCCCAGGTAACGTTGGCGCTTGTGGACCGTACAAATATTCGCTGTGGTATCGCCTAGAGGCGAATACAAGCGGCAACGCCCCTTCATGCGTACAGCTCGATGCCAACTCTTTTATGTATAGTCCAAACTGACTGCTTGCTGCGAACTCTTGTCCTGCACCCGAGGCGTCGGCCTCTAGAAGCCCCACCGGCCACAGGAAAAGCCCCACTTATGTTTGAACCATTTCCAATACTTAGCGTTAAGTGTCTATTGAAAACCGTTCTAAGGACTGGACATGGCCAACCGAGACGAAAAGAACGCGACGGACGAAGCGAAAGAAATGGTGAAGGAAGCGGTGAGTTCTGCGTCCGGCGAGGATCACATGGGAAACGAAGGCAAATCCGACAAGACCAAAGCCCGCGGCAACGAGGAGGAACCGGCTCGGAAGAAGTAGTCGCTGTCTCAATCTTCAGATGAAGAGCCACCTACGCGCGGCTCTTCTTTTCACCCTCCTCCACAATACCGCCTTGCCAATGCGCGCAACCGACTTCAACGGTCTGGCCACCAACCGCCCGAAATCCGTGACCTCTTCGCGCGCGCTGGCGCGTCCAATATTCGTGACCCCACAGCGACGGCTATGCGCCGGAACCGGCCACTTTCCCCTCATTTGAGCCGCCGTGTGCCACTCGACTTGCTCTGCCCCGACGCGGCCTTCGCCGCGCGCTTGAACAAACTGAGTTATGTCGAACCACGCGTTTACGCTCAAAACCCGCACCCCTGATGATGGCCGGAGTGACGGGGCGACAAATCCGGCCTCGAATGAGGAAGCCGATCGCCGTAAATTCAAACGGGTCGAAGATATCTTCGCGAAATACCCGATCGCGACGAGTTGAGCCGCCGGAAGACGGCCGACCGGAACGCGCCCCTGACGAACTCTCGCGGCGCCAGCAGAAGGAAACGCAGATATGGCGAATTTGACGCGGCGCTCGGTGCTTCGCACCTCCCTTGCCCTTGGCACGGCCGGCGCCTTTGCCCGTCCTTATGTCGCCGAGGCGGAGGCCACCACCGCGACCGTGTGGTGGACCCAGGGCTCCGCTGAGGAAGAGGACATCTCATTCAAGAAGATCGTCGTCCAATACCAGAAGGCCAGCGGCAACACGATCGACTATATCATCATGCCCTATGCGCCGCTGCGGCAAAAGATCGTCTCGGCGGCGACCGGCGGCTTCGTCCCCGACCTGTTCCAGAACAACCCGGTCGAGATCATCGCGCTCTACGCCTGGCAGGACAAGCTGGTCGACGTCAGCGACGTTGTCGAGACGCAACGGGAGGAATACACCGAGACCGCGCTGCTCACCGTCCGCTGCTACAACAATGTCGAGAAGAAGCGCGGCATTTACGGTGTGCCCTATACCCTCGGCGCTTCGATGAACCATATCTGGCGGCCATTGGTCGAGAAGGCCGGCTACCAGATGTCGGACATCCCAAAGACCTGGGATGCCTTCTACGATTTCTTTAAGGAGGTGCAGAAGAAATTGCGCGCCCAGGACATGCGCCACGTCTATGGACTCGGTTTTCAGCTAGCCACCATCGGCGGCAATTCCAACTTACGGTTTAACGATTTCGTGATCGCATATGGCGGTCAGGACATCGTGACCAGGGACGGCAAATTGCACCTCGACGACCCGAAGATAAGGGAGGCGGTGCTCCGTGCGCTGATCTATCCGACCACCTCCTACAAGGAAGGCTTCGTCCCGCCAGGGGCGATCAACTGGAACGATTTCGACGACAACAACGCCTTCCACGCCAAGCAAATCGTCATGGATATCGAGACCTCGCTGTCGACCGAGGTCGCTATCATCAAGAACCAGAAGGATTACAACGACGTCGTCGTGATGGGTTTGGCGCTCAGCAACGACGGCAAGCCGGTACCGGCCCAGCAAGGAAGCCTCTGCGGCCTGATCCCGAAGGGGGCAAAAAATGTTGAAGTGGCCAAGGACTTCCTCAAATATTTGATCCAGCCGCAGATCCTGAACGAGTTGCTGAAGACAGGGTTGGGCCGCTATCTGCCCGCGATGCCGGCAATCGTGAAGCACGACCCGTGGTGGCTCGACCCCAAGGATCCGCACCGGGCGGCTTACGTTCATCAGGGCTTGTTCGGCCCTACCGTGCCGACCTTCTGGAGCTCCAACCCGGCCTATGCCCAGGTCCAGAACGAGCATGTCTGGCAGACGGCCTGGTCCGAGATCATTCAGGACCGGGCGACACCGCAGGCCGCGGCAGAGAAGGCGTTCAAGCGGGTCGAGGATATCTTCGCGAAATACCCGATCGCATAGGCTGAGCCCGAGCCGAGATGGGAACCAGAACGCGCTTGCGACAAGGTCCGGAGGCGCCCGCAAGGAAGGAGGCGTTGATGACCGCTTGGGGGCAACACCGGCGGGTCCCGCCACCAAGGCCGAACGGCGGTTGTCGGATTCCGAAAGCGGTCAGTGGCTGCTAACGATCGCGGCAGCGGCAGGAGCTTTTGAGTCAGGTTCTGAGCCGCAGCGGCTCGGCGGCGGGCATGTCATTTGAGGCGCGCGCCGGGCCGAGCTGCGCCGCGTCGGAAAGCAGGTCGCCCGACGCCTTGCGGCGGCCAAAGCCGGCGGTGTGCTGCACCAGCAAGGCGTCGATCGACGGCACCAGGGCGAGGTAAATCCGGCGCCGGTCAGCGCCGGCGGGCCTCGGGCGGGCATTCGAGCCACCCGCCCTTGTCGGGCAGCGTGCAGGCACAGGCGCGCACGCTGCCGCCATAGAGCCGCTGGCAGGTCAACATTTTCGGAACTCCCGCAATTGCCGCTGCAACCAGTCGAGTTTTGCGTATTCCTTGGCGCTCGGCATTCGCCTCGCCTCGGCCTCGGTGACCCGTTCGGGCGTCAATCCGTAGGCAAAGCGGACGGGACTACAGCAGCCGATGCACAGGGTCAAAGCGGCGCTCGGCATCGCGGAGGGTCTGGCGGCAGCCGAGCCACGCAATCCCGGAAGACAGGACGATCTTTGGGTATCGTACGGGTGGATCGCCGACGTAAAGCGAGACCAAGGCGATCTAGCAGGCTGCGGAAATTCACTACACGAAGGGTACCCCTGCGCCGTGGGCCGCCTTGTCGGGTGGTCGGCAGACGGTGATGGTGTGCGCTTAAGTCGTCCTTATGAGCGCACATAGCGGCACAGCATGCCCCAGATGACCTTGCTGACCGGGCCGGAACGGCGTCGCCGGTGGAATGAGGAGGACCGGTGCCGGATTTTGGCGGCGGCGTTTTCGCCTGGTGCCGTGGTCGCGGATGTAGCCCGCCGGTTCGAGGTCGCCACCAGCCTGATCTACAAGTGGCGCCGGGCGTATTTGACGCCGCCGTCGGGATTTGCGCCGGCGGTGGTGGTCGATGCTCCCGCGCTCTCGGCGTCCGGGCCGTCTGCGTCCCTCGGGGGGCCCTCGATCCTGGTTGAGCTGTCGAACGGGACGCGGGTAAGCCTTTCGGCGAGCGCCCCGGCATCGCTGGTGACGGCGGCTTTGCGGGCGCTGCGATGATCCCGGTTCCGAGCGGGGTGCGGGTCTGGATCGCGACGGGCCATACGGACATGCGCAAGGGCATGCAGGGCCTAGCCCTGCTGGTGCAGGAAGGCCTGGGCCGCGACCCCTTCACCGGTGATGTTTTCATTTTTCGCGGGCGCGCGGTTCGCTGATCAAGGCGCTTTGGCATGATGGGCTGGGCCTGTCGCTCTACGCCAAGCGGCTGGACCGCGGGCGCTTCGTGTGGCCTTCGACGGTGGATGGCGTGGTCGCCCTGACGGCGGGCCAGATGGGCTATCTGTTGGAAGCGATCGACTGGCGAAACCCGCAACACAGTTGGCGCCCGCAGGCGGCCGGATAGCCCTGCGACCTTGTGATTCGCCTCACCGCACCTGAGGAGACGCCTCAACTGGCTGATTTTATGCTCTAATCCGGGATCATGGCTGCCGCTCCCGAGGCCCTTCCGGACGACATCGAAGCGCTGAAGGCAGCGCTGGTTGCCGAGCGCAGCAAGCGCATCGACGAAGCGGCCAGAGCGGTCCGGGTCGAGGCGGAACTGGCGGTTGCCAAGGCCAAGGTGTCCGACGATCAAGCCTTGATCGCCCATCAGCGATTGCAGATCGAGAAGCTGACGCGCCAGCTCTACGGCCAGCACTCGGAACGCAGTGTGCGGCTCATTGATCAGATGGAACTGGGGTTCGAGGAACTCGAGAGTTCGGCCACCGAGGACGAGATTGCCGCCGAGAGCGCCGTCGCCCAGACCACCAATGTTGTGGCCTTTACCCGCAAGCGCCCGGCGCGCCAGCCCTTCCCGGAGCATCTGGCGCGCGAGCGGGTGGTCGAGCCGGGCCCGACCACTTGCCTGTGCTGCGGCAGCGCGCGGCTGCGCAAATTGGGCGAGGACATCACCGAGACGCTGGAAGTGATCCCGCGGCGGAGTGGAAGGTGATCCAGCATGTCCGCGAGAAATTCACCTGCCGCGACTGCGAGAAGATCAGCCAGGCTCCGGCACCCTTCCATGTGATCGCCCGCGGTTGGGCCGGCCCGAGCCTTCTGGCGATGATCCTGTTCGAGAAGTACGGACAGCATCAGCCGCTTAACCGCCAGGCCGAACGTTACGCCAGGGAGGGGGTGCCGCTCAGCCTGTCGACCCTGGCCGACCAGGTGGGTGCCTGTTGCGCCGTGCTGGCACCACTGCTCCGGCGGCTTGAGGCACACGTCTTCGCGGCCGAGCGCTTGCACGGCGACGACACGACGGTGCCGGTGCTGGCCAAGGGCAAGACCGACACCGGGCGATGTTGGGTTTATGTGCGCGACGATCGGCCGTTCGGCGGGCCGGATCCGCCGGCGGCGATGTTTTATTACTCGCGCGACCGGGCCGGTGAGCATCCCCAGGCGCACCTGGCCGACTATGTCGGGATCTTCCAGGCCGACGCGTTCGGCGGATACAACAAGCTGTATCAGGCCGGCCGCAAGCCGGGCCCGATCGCGGAGGCGGCGTGCTGGCTCCACGCCCGCCGGCCATTCTTCATCATGACCGATATCGCGGCGAACGCCCGCCGCACGGCGCAAGGCAAAACCCCGGGGGTGATCTCGCCTCTGGCGCTGGAGGCGGTCCGGCGCATCGACGCCCTGTTCGAGATCGAACGCTCGATCAATGGCCAGAGCGCCGAGCAGCGTCGGGCTGTCCGACAGGAAGCGAGCGCGCCGCTGGTCGCCGATCTCGAACGCTGGCTACGCGAGCAGCGAGCCAAGCTGTCACGCGGCAACGATCTTGCCCGGGCGATGGATTACCTGCTGAAGCGCTGGCCGGCTTTTACCCGCTTCCTCGATGATGGCAGGATCTGCCTGAGCAACAACGCTGCCGAGCGCGCATTGCGCGGTATCGCGCTCGGCAGAAAATCATGGTTATTCGCCGGTTCCGACCGGGGCGGACAGCGCGCCGCAGCGCTCTACAGCCTGATCGTCATCGCCAAAATGAACGAGGTCGATCCGCAAGCCTGGCTGGCCGACGTCCTGGCCCAGATCGCTGGGCATCCGGCCCACAGGATCGACGAACTCCTGCCGTGGAACTGGCGGCCGCGTTCGGCACCTCGCAGTCAGGCGGCATGATCGTGGCGGCCGCCACAGCCGTCTTCACAATCGGCTGCGTCGCCAACATGCTCGGCGAGGACGAAGACTGGCTGCACGACCTCTCGATCAATATGTTCCCCGAAGACGGCTGCCTTCACGTCCACGGCGGCGGCGAAGATGGCGTGACCGCCTTCACCGAGTACGGCATCGAGTGCTTGCGGCAGATCATCGCCGATGAAAGAGCCGCCGGAAGAGCACCGCCCCAGGTCCGGCCGCCAAAGTAGCCCGCCCTGCGGTGCTCACCGCATGCTTACGGCAGATCATGATGACCTGTGCGATTCATCCCGAACGCGCGGGTCCGATCATGCTGGCGGGTTCGCCGCTATCCTATTGGGCCGGCGTCCGCGGCAAGAACCCGATGCGGTATCTCGGCGGCCTCTTGGGCGGAACCTGGCTGACATCCTTCGCCGGAGACCTCGGCGACGGCATTTTTCGACGGCGCCAACCTCGTCGCCAATTTCGAGGCATTGCATCCCGACAATACATACTGGTCGAAGCTCTATAACCTTTATTCAAAGGTCGATACCGAGGTGCCGCGCTTTCTCGAATTCGAGAAATGGTGGGGCGGCCCGGTGACGCTGAATGCCGGCGAAATGCAGTCCATCGCGGACGAGTTGTTCGTCGGCAACAAACTCACCTCCGGCGAGTTGCATACCTCGACCGGAACACGGGTGGATCTGCGCAACATCACGTCGCCGATCATCGTGTTCTGCTCCTGGGGTGACGACATCACTCCGCCGCAACAGGCGCTCGGCTGGATCATCGACCTCTATAAGGATGTGGATAGATTGGATGTGGATGAGATCGTCGCGGCGGGCCAGACCATCGTTTACTGCCTGCACCAGAGCATCGGCCATCTTGGCATCTTTGTTTCCGGCAAGGTTGCCACCAAGGAGCACGGCGAGTTCGCGCAGGCGATGGACATGATCGACCTGATGCCGCCCGGCCTCTATGAAGCGGTGATCACCGGGATCAACGACAAGGTCGAACACCCCGCCTTGATACAGGGCGACTACCTGTTCTCGCTTGAAGCTCACCGGCGACCATATCCGCGCGCTCGGCACCAACAGCCCGGAAGACGACCGGCGCTTCGCGACGGTCAGGCGGGTGTCGGAGATCAACCAGGGTCTCTACCGCACCTTCGCGAGCCCGGTGGTGCGGGCGGCTGCCACCAAGGAAGGGGCCGCGCTGATGCGGCAAACTCATCCGAACCGGATGCGTTTTCACATGTTCGCCGACGACAACCCATTGATGCAGCCGGTCGCTGGCTAGGCGGATGCGGTGCGCGCAAATCGGCGGCCGGCCGCCGCCGACAATCCGCTGCTGGGCTATGAGCGGATGGCATCGGAGCTGATCGCCGGCGGCCTCGATGCCTGGGGCAAGGCGCGCGACGCGCTCACCGAGGAAATATTCCTCGGTGTCTACGGCGCGCCATGGCTGCAGGCGATGGTCGGGCTCAGCAGTGACGACGCGACAAGGAAGCGCGGCGTTGAGCGCGATCTCGCGCGCGAGGCCGCGGAACTCGCGCTCGCAGCTCATCTCGCCCAGCGGGTCGAGGGGGGCGGACTGGTCGGCGCGGCGGTTCGCGCGTTACTTTACGTGCGACTGCCCGACAGCATCGCCGACGAGCGCGGTTTCGCAGCGCTTCGCGAGATTGCCAGCGAACTGCCGGCCGCCAAACGCCTTGGCCTCGCGCGGTTCAAGGAACTGGTGCGCGAGCAGTTCCTGATCCTGCGACTGGACGAGGAACGCGCCATCGCCGCGCTGCCGAAGCTCCTGCCGGAAGACCCACGCGCCTGCCAGAATGCGCTGAGCCTGATCCGCCGCGTGCTTGACGCCCGCGGCGCCCCATCCGACGAAGGGGTGCGCCGGCTGCAGCGGGTCGAAGCACTGTTGGGCGCCGCGCCGGTCAAGGCGGTCTCCCAACCCAAGCCCGCGTTGACGGGGATTTGAGCCGGCGGCAGCGACCGCGTGGGCGCCCGGCGATTTTAGGATGTTGTCGCGGCCGCTCGTGATCCGTTTCCCCCTCCCTTGCCGGCGCTGTCTCGTTGCGTCGGTGCTGCAACCCGCCAACGGAGCGTGCAATGCCTGAGAAAGCCCTGCCTCCGGTGCTGAGCGGCCAGAAGGCGCTGATTGTCGGCGTCGCCAACCACCGCTGATCGCCTGGGGCTGCGCCGAGGCGATGCACCGCGCCGGCGCCGAGATCGCGATGACCTATCTGAACGATCGGGCCAAGCCCCATATCGAGCCGCTTGCCCGCCAGGTTGCCGCGCCGTTGCTGCTGCCGCTTGACGCCCGCGACCCGGCACAGGTCGATGCAATGTTCGATACCATTGCCGCCACCTGGGGACGCCTCGACATCCTGGTGCACTCGATCGCCTTTGCGCCGCGCGAGGCGCTGGCCGGGCGCGTTACCGACTGCCCGCGCGACGGCTTTCTGACCGCGATGGAGGTTCGTGCTGGTCTTTCCTCGACATGGCGCGGCGCGCCGAAAAGCTGATGACCGATGGCGGCACGATGCTGACGATGAGCTATCTCGGCGCCAACGAGGTCGTCGAGAATTACGGCATTATGGGGCCGGTCAAGGCGGCGCTGGAATCGGCGGTGCGCTATATGGCGGCCGAACTGGGGCCGCGCGGCATCCGGGTTCACGCCGTCAGCCCGGGGCCGGTTGCGACCCGCGCCGCCTCCGGCATTCCCGATTTCGACGAATTAGTGACCAACGTCGCCAGCCGCGCACCGGTCCGCCGGCTCATGACGATCGAAGAGGTGGGCGCGGCCTGCGTTTTTCTCGCCTGCCCCTATGCGGCTGCGATGACCGGCGAGACGCTATATGTCGACGGTGGTTACCATATTCTTGGTTAGGATCGTTGAGCCTTTCCGTCGCTGCAGCTACGGCACCGAGCAGGGTTTTGCGTTCCAGATTTCGGCGGCGTATTCTGCGATGGTGCGGTCGCTGGAGAAGGCGCCCGAGCCAGCGATGTTCAGGATCGCCTTGCGCGCCCAGCCATTTGGGTCGGCGTAGAGGTCGAGCAGGCGTCGGTCCGCCTCAAGGTACGAGGTCAGGTCCGCCAGGTGCATGTAATAATCGCCGTGCGTCAGCAGGGTCTCGCGGATCGTCTCGAAGATATCGGGTTCGTTCCGACTGAAATGGCCGGAGAAAATCAGGTCCAGCGCCGCGTGGGTTTCCGGCTCGTTGTCGTAATGCCAGCCCGGGCTATACCAGCCGCGACTGCCGGCGACTTCGTCGGCGGTCAGCCCGAACAGAAAGAAATTTTCCTCGCCGGTCGCCTCAGCCATCTCGATCGTTGCCCCGTCGCGCGTGCCCACCGTCAGCGCGCCATTCATCATGAACTTCATGTTGCTGGTGCCGCTGGCCTCGTAGCCGGCGGTCGATATCTGGTTCGATACGTCGGCTGCCGGGATCAGCCGCTCGGCGAGCGTGACGCAATACTCCGGCAGAAACACCACCTTGAGGCGGCCGCGCACCGCCGGGTCGCCATCGATCGTTCCCGCAAGGTTGTTGAGAAACTTTATGATCAGCTTCGCTAGGTGATAGGCCGGCGCCGCCTTGCCGGAGAAAAAGAACGTGCGCGGCGTCATGTCGAGATTGGGGTTTTCGCGCAGCCGGTTGTACAGGACGACGATGCGGAGCGCGTTCAGCAGCTGGCGTTTGTATTCGTGGATGCGCTTGACCTGACAGTCGAAAATAGACTGGGAATCGACCTCGATACCGGCGGTCGATTTGAGCCATGCCGCGAAACGCTGTTTGGCATCGCGCTTGGCGTTCCGCACGCCGTCGCGGAACGCACCGTCCACCGCCAGCGGCTTGAGCTTCGCGAGATCGGTCAGGTCGGTGACCCAATGGTCGCCGATCGCCTCGGTGATGCAGCCGGCCAATCCAGGGTTGGCGAGAAGCAGCCAACGCCGCGGCGTCACCCCGTTGGTCTTGTTGTTGAACCGCTCGGGGTACAGTTCCGCAAGCTCCCTGACGGTCACCGTCCGCAGCAATCCGGAATGGATGGCGGCGACACCATTGGTGCTGTGGGAGCCGACAATCGCCAGATTCGCCATGCGGACTCTGGCATCGCCATCCGCGCCCTCGGTCAGCCTCACCCGCGCGAGGCGTTCCTCGTCATCCGGAAAGCGGTTCTGGACTTCCGCGACCAGGCGACGGTCGATCTCGTCGATGATTTCCAGATGCCGTGGCAGCAGGGTTTCGAACCAGCGTCGCGGCCATTTCTCTAAGGCTTCCGGCAGCAGCGTATGGTTCGTGTAGGCAAGGGTCCGCCGGGTCAGATCCCAGGCGGTCTCCCAATCCAGATGCGCCTCGTCGAGCAGAATGCGCATTAATTCGGGCACAGCCAGGCTGGGGTGCGTATCGTTGAGTTGGATTGCTATCTGGTCGGGCAGCGCGTTCCAGTCGGAATTGTGGCGATGAAACCGCCGCACGAGGTCGGCGAGCGAGCAGGCAACCAGGAAGTATTCCTGGATGAAGCGCAGGCCCTGTCCCATGCTCGTCGAATCATCGGGGTAGAGAACCCGGGTGACCGATTCCGCGGTTAGCCGCTCGGCCAGGGCGCTGACGAATTCGCCGGCGCTGAACACCTGGAAATCGAAAGCATCCGGCGCCGCGGCGGCCCACAACCGCAGCGTGTTGATATTTTTGCCGCCAAACCCCACCACCGGGCGGTCATAGGGGATACCGAGAAGGCTGGAATTGCCGCTGACGGCACGCAAGCTGCCGCCCTCGACCCGAAACGAGCAGCCGAGCCTGATCTCCACGGCTTCCTGCGGCCGCGCAACCTCCCACGGATCGGGGCGGCGCAGCCAGTTGTCCGGTTGCTCGTGCTGCCAGCCATCGACGATGGTCTGCCGGAAGATACCGTATTCATAGCGCAGCCCGTAGCCCATCGCTGGAAGCTGCATCGTCGCCATCGAATTGAGAAAGCAGGCGGCAAGGCGGCCGAGCCCGCCATTCCCGAGGCCGGCATCAGGCTCCTCTTCGAGCGTCGCGACTGCGTCTATGTCTTCCTCTTCGATGAACCGACGCGCGATCGCATCGAGCCGCAAATTCATGATGTTGTTGCCGAGCGACCGGCCGATCAGAAACTCCATCGACAGGTAGTAGACCCGCTTTGGGTTCTGTTGGTTGTAGGTTTGCTCGGTCCCCAGCCAACGCTGCGAGAGAATGTCCCGAACGGCATGGGCGACCGCTTCATAGCGTTCGCGCGGCCCGACCTCTGCCGGGTCGACGACGCTGTCGAATGCCAGGTGACGTTCGTACAGTGCATCGCCGGTGCCGGTGAACTGGACCGGCCCGCAGCCATATTGTTCGAGCAGGCCCGCGATGGCCGGAGCGTCCGGCGCCTTGTCGCTGTTCACCGTTCCCGTCCTCCCAGGTACTTATTGTGGCGGCGCTGCCCGACGGCCGGCGGCTAGACCAGCGGCCCGTTCCAGACGTCGGTGGCGGGGACGCCACGATAGTCGCCGAGGATGCAGAGAGTGCCGGTGTCGAGCAGGAAATGCTGGCCAGCGCCCGGCGGCAGCCTGATCCAACGCGCTGCCAAAACGCGCAGCACATGCCCGTGCGCGAAGAGCGCGAGATCGCCGGTCGCGGCCCAGGCGCGGGCGATGACGCGATCGACGCGGGCGGCGATCTGGTCCGGGGTCTCGCCGCCAGGGCAGCCATCGTTGAACACCTGCCAGCCCGGCCGCGTCTGGTGGATTTTCGCCGAGGTCAGCCCCTCGTATTCGCCGTAATTCCATTCCATCAGGTCAGGGTCCACCTCGGCCCTACCGCCAAGGCCGGCGATCTCGCAGGTGTCGCGCGCCCGCTGCATGGGGCTGACTTGCACGAGGCTGAAACTCTGTCTTGCCAAAAGCGGCCGCAGCTTTTCGGCGACGCGGCGGCCGTTATCGGTCAGCGGGATGTCGGTCGTGCCGGTGTGCTGGCCGCTGAGGCTCCATTCCGTCTCGCCGTGTCGGATGGCAAATACCTTCACCCCTGCCTCCTGCGCCCCACGGCGGCTAGACGTTGTCGCCCTCGGTCGAGGCCGGGGCGGCGGCGGCTCCCTGGCCGCCCCAGGTCCAGCCGGCGATCTCGGGCATGTCGTCGCCGTGCTGCGCGATATAGTGCTTGTGTTCGATCAGCTTGTCGCGGATCGCCTGCTTCGCATAGGCCGCCCGCGTCGCGAGGCCCGGCACGCGATCGATCACGTCGCCGACGAGATGAAAGCGGTCGAGATCGTTCATCACGCACATGTCGAACGGCGTGCTGGTGGTGCCCTCCTCCTTGTAGCCACGGACATGCAGGTTGGGATGGCTGTTGCGCCGGTAGGTCAGCCGGTGGATCAGCCAGGGATAGCCATGATAGGCGAAGATGATCGGCTTGTCGGTGGTGAACAGCGCGTCGAAATCCTTGTCGGAGAGGCCGTGCGGGTGCTCGCTGGGCGGCTGCAATTTCATCAGATCGACGATGTTGATGACGCGTATCTTGAGGTCGGGGGCGTGCTGGTGCAGCAATTCGACCGCCGCCAGCGTTTCCAGCGTCGGCACGTCGCCGCAGCAGGCCATCACCACATCAGGCTCATGGCCCTTGTCGTTGCTGGCCCATTCCCAGATGCCGAGCCCGGCCTCGCAATGCTTGACCGCCTCGTCCATCGTCAGCCAATTCGGCGCCGGCTGCTTGCCGGCGACGATGACATTGACGTAGTTGCGGCTGCGCAGGCAGTGATCGGTCACCGATAAAAGGCAATTGGCGTCGGGCGGCAGGTAGACCCGCACGACCTCGGCCTTCTTATTGACGACATGGTCGATAAAGCCGGGGTCCTGATGGCTGAAGCCGTTATGGTCCTGGCGCCACACATGGCTCGACAGCAGGTAGTTCAGCGACCCGATCGGCCGCCGCCAGGGGATGTCGTTGCACACCTTCAGCCATTTGGCGTGCTGGTTGAACATCGAGTTGATGATGTGGATGAAGGCCTCGTAGCACGAAAAAAAGCCGTGCCGGCCGGTCAGTAGATAGCCTTCGAGCCAGCCCTGGCATTGATGCTCGCTGAGCACCTCCATGACCCGGCCGTCAGGCGCAAGATGGTCGTCATAAGACTCGATCTCCGCCATCCAGGTCCGATTGGTGACCTCGAGCACATCCTGCCAGCGGTTGGAGTTGCTTTCGTCCGGGCTGAACAGGCGGAAATTGCGTGACGCCATGTTCTGCTGCATCACGTCCCGCAGAAACCGGCCCATTTCGCGCGTCGCTTCCGCCGTGGTTGCACCGGGTTTCGGTACATCGACGGCATAGTCGCGAAAATCCGGCAGAAGCAGGTCGCGCAGCAACAGGCCGCCATTGGCGTGCGGGTTGGCGCTCATCCGCCGCTCGCCCTGCGGCGGCAACTCCGCCAGTTCCGGGCGCAGATGGCCGGCTTCGTCGAACAGTTCGGCCGGTCGATAAGTTTTCATCCAGCCTTCGAGGATGCGGATGTGCCCCTGGTTTCCCTTTACCTCGGCCATCGGCACCTGATGCGCCCGCCAGTAACCTTCGGTGCGACGGCCGTCGATTTCCTTCGGACAGGTCCACCCCTTGGGGGTGCGCATCACGATCATCGGCCAGCGCGGCCGCTCGCCGTTACCGCCGCTGCGCGCCGTCGCCTGAATATTGCGGATGTCGGCGAGCACGGTGTCGAGCGTCGCCGCCATCAGTTCGTGCATCACCGCCGGGTCATCCCCTTCGACGAAATGCGGCGTGTAGCCGTAGCCGCGGAACAGCGCCTCCAGTTCCTCGGGAGTGATCCGGGCGAGGATCGTCGGATTGGCAATCTTGTAGCCGTTGAGGTGGAGGATCGGCAGCACCGCGCCGTCGGTCGCCGGGTTGAGGAATTTGTTGGAATGCCAGCCCGTCGCCAGCGGCCCGGTTTCCGCTTCGCCGTCGCCGACGACGCAGGCGGCGATCAGGTCCGGGTTGTCGAATACCGCGCCATAGGCGTGCGACAACGCATAGCCCAGTTCGCCGCCTTCGTGCATCGAGCCCGGCGTCTCGGGCGCCACATGGCTCGGGATGCCGCCGGGAAACGAAAACTGCGTAAACAGCCGCTTCATGCCGGCTTCGTCGGTGGAAATGTTCGGATAGACCTCGCTGTAGGTGCCTTCGAGATAGGCGTTGGCAACCAGCGCCGGCCCGCCATGTCCCGGCCCGGTGATGTAGATCATGTTCAGGTCATCCCGTTTGATGACCCGGTTGAGATGGGCATAGATAAAGTTCAGCCCCGGCGTCGTACCCCAATGGCCGAGCAGGCGCGGCTTGACGTCCTTGCTGGCCAGTTTCTCCTTGAGCAGCGGATTATCGTAAAGATAGATCTGGCCGACCGAGAGGTAATTGGCAGCGCGCCAGTACGCATCGATCAAAGAGCGTTCCTGCGCCGACAATGGGCTTGCCATCATGGCCTCCTTCTATAAGCCTCTCTTCAGATACACTGGCGCCGGCGACGTGCCCACCGGCGACGAGGCAGCTATTCGATTCTGCTACGCAATTGTCGCAGCGGCTTTTCGCAAATCGCCCGGCAGGATCAGTTCGTCCATCCCACCCTCCTTCGATAGCCAGATCGGACGTTCGCGGGCCAAGGCGCCCCTAATCTGGATCACTCAACCATCTAAGCAGCGATTCGCGGGTTGGTACACGGCAGTGATTGGCGCTCCTCGTCCGGGTCATATCTGTTGCTGACGCGCCACATTGCCCGTGCGGCCGTCCGTCCGGGCATGTCCCGCCGATGGCGGGTGTGCTAGCCGCGACAATCTCGATGAAGCCAAGCCACGCGGCGTCACCAATATCGCCTTCCATAAAAAACCTGGCCTGGCGGTCCGCGGGCATGACCAAGAGCGCCTGAATCTATCGCAAGCTGCGCAACTTCCGCGCCGGGGATCGAGGCCGGCATCTCCTGCTTCAAACGCGCCTACGGCGGCGGACGCTGCAATTGGCGCGGCCTCGACCACTTCAGGGCGTACGTCTGGTCTGCCATGGTGGCGACGGCGATCCGCTCAACTCGGCTCGCCTACCGCCGCCACGCTATCCGAGTCCAGAAAATCCCTCCGATACCCAAGCGCGAAATGACGGCTAACCACATCCACCAAAACCGAATCCTGCTTTTCAATTCCTTGAAAAACAATGCGTTTATGGACAGGCACTAGCTAGGGCGCATCCCAGACGGTGGAATAATCATCGGGCAAATTGACCCGCTTCGTCCCCTCGGAATGCGTATTGTCTCCGTTCCTTTGCTTCGAACTACTCGTGGTTCGTCACCCATCAGGAGACCGAGCGATGCAGACAAGGATGGTCGTCCTGTCGAAATGGACGCGAACCCACCCCTTTGGGTCGCTCCCAGCTGACGCAAATTTCTTATGGCACGCGACATTTTGACACTACTGAGAGGATTGTGGGATGCTGTCGGCGTACCAGTGCAGCCGCACGGTTCGGGGATCGAGGTCGTGACGGCCATTGCCAACTCGTCATCGAGGCCATGCCACCACAGTCTAACGGCGGTGATACGTTGCGAATTCGCGGACTGCATGATCCGGTCCACGCGAAGATGATTTTCGGCTCCGCAAAGTGTTGCTCCCCATGACACCTTTTTCACGCGCGGCATAGACCAAGAGGAGAGAGAGAGATGAATTCGAGTACACACAATCTTAACCGCGTCTGGGCTGGTCTTAGCTCTTTGCCTGCCCAGTTGGGCGCAGGAGACCAAACAGATACCGACACAGACCATCACTCTTTCGGGCACCGTGGCAAGCATCGATCATGCCAAGCGCATGGTGAACATCCAGAAAGCCGACGGCAGTTTCGAGACGGTCGACGTGCCCGCAGGCATGAAGCGGTTCGATGAGCTTAAGGTCGGGGATAAGGTATCTCTGACTTATAACAACAACGTCTCGACAAGACTGAAGCCACCCGGCGAGGCGCCGGTTGATACGGGGAGCGGGATGTCCGCGATGGGGCAGTCGGGGAGCGCAACAGCCGTACAGAGAACTATGACAGCGACCATCAGCGCTATCGACAAGAGCGCTTCGTCAATAACCTTCGTTGGTCCGAATGGTTGGAAATACAGTCGACATATCGTCGATCCAGCGATCTTCGATAAGGTGAAGGTTGGCGATCAAGTTGACATTACCTGGAATACGGACGTTGTGATTTCGGTGAATTAAACACGTCGGCGTGCCCCGTAGCCCGATGGCGATTAGTGGGCGGGGTGAGAAAGACAATCGTGCTGAGCTGGACCCCGCGGTGAGGACCGTCTGGACCGGTTTGTTAGGTGGAGTCGCTGCCGTTCCGACCGTCTAAAATGATCAAGCTACAAGCGCCTTTTGTTGTTGCTGTTGCGGCTGTGGGTATGTGGGCAACGCCCTTGCGTTGTCCAAGCGCAGCGTCATATCCACAGCCGTCCCGTTGGTCGCGCCGATGATGCCGTCGCGCCACACCGCCATCGGCATCCGGTTACCCAACGCCTGGTGCGGCCGCTGGAGATTGTAGAACGTGATCCATGCGGCGATGCCGGCCTTGGCGTCGCGGCCGTCGGCATAGCCCTTGAGGTAAACGTCCTCGTACTTCAGCGACCGCCACAGGCGTTCGATGAAGACGTTGTCCATCCACCGGCCGCGCCCGTCCATCGAGATGCGGACCCCGGCGGAGGCAAGCGTGCCGGTGAAGGCCGCGCTGGTGAATTGGCTGCCCCCCGCCTTCGCGGCAGGGCTATCGCATATGAGCGAAGAGGTCATAGAAGAACTCCTTGTCCCAGGAAGCGCGCTTCATCTTGCGTGCGAGGGATCGTTTGTCTGGGTGGGCACGAAGGATATCGAGGGCGATGCGCCGTATCACGGCGAGGTTTTGCGGCGCGTTGTCTTTTCGTGTTCTGGAGTTGTCTTCATGGAAGGTGACATCGAGCTGCCAATGCTGTTGGTTCTCGATGCTCCAATGGGCGCGCACGACCTCGATCAGTCGCGCCGGCGAAAGCAGGGCCGACAAAGCCACATAGCATGTCGAGGTGGCGAGCTTGTCGCCGCAGCCGCGTTCGGCCTCGATGCGACCGATCGCGGCCAGGCCGGGAAAGCCAGGCGCCCGCGGCGGGCATTTCAGCACGCTGGCGCAGCGCCACTCGACGCGATCATGGCCGCGTTCGCTGGTTTCGTGGCACGGCAGAAAACCTTTGGCGTCGGCTTCGGCAAAAGCGGCAATGGCCGCCTGGTAAAGCGGGCCGTGGTTGCCCTTCAGGCCCAGCGCATAATCGGCGCCTGTCGCCAGCACGGCCTCGGCCATGGCCGGATGGCAGTGCAAGGCATCGCCGGTCACGACACATCCCTTCAGCATCAAGGGCTTCAGCAGGGCCAGTGTTCCGGCGACCTCATTGCCGCCCGGCGCCCGGCACGCCGCAATCGAGACCCGCGTCTGGGCATCCCACACGCTCACCATCAGCGGCGGCATGAAGGCGCGCCCGCGCTGATATCCCCGCCGCAAGCTCTTGCCGTCGACCGCGACCACGCCGTGGGGCGTTCCCAGCCCCAAGCCTTCGCGCAAGGCAACCGCAAAGCGCGAAAAGACGGTCGCCATCTCGGCCGGATCGAGAAGGCGAAATACCCGACTAAAGCTGTCGTGGCTCGGCGCGCCGTGCGGCAGATCGACGATCTGCGACAAATCAGCTTCGTTGACCGCGGCAAAATCGGCGTAATCAACGCAACTCTTCGCCCCGCACAGCGACGCCGCCAAGGCGATGAACAGCATCGCCGAAAGCTCATGCCGAGCATTGAAATCACGAGGATCGCGAACCTCGCGCAGGATCGACAGCATGGTCTCCACCCACGGCCTCCACAAACCGGAAAGCCCTGCTCAGAATCCACATTCGACCACCGCACAACACCTTATTACTCATCTGCGATTCCCCTGGCCTTCGCGGGGGCAGGATTTGGTCAGTGTTGAAGATCTCGGGCTTGCCGAACCGGGCCAGCGCCTCCTCGAGCGCCGAGACGCAGAATGACACGTCCATCGTGTTCGACAGCCGCCATGCCAAGACGGCCCGGCTCGCCCAGTCGATCACCGCCACCAAGTAGAGAAAGCCCCGGCCGATCGGGATGTAGGTGATGTCGCTCGCCCAGACTTGGTTCGGCCGCTCGATCGCCAGGCCGCGCAATAAGATAGGGAAAAATCTTGTGCCCCGGCGCTCGCACCGTCGTTCGCGGCTTCGGCCCCAACGCCGCGATCCCCATCTGGCGCATCAGCCGCTGGACCCGCTTGCGGTTGACCGGATGCCCCGCCGCCCGCAGCATCACCGTCATCCGCCGCGATCCCAGGAACGGCCATGCGGTGTACAATTCGTCCAGCCAACGCATCAGCGCCAGATCGTTATCGTTGGCAGCCCGCGGCACGCGGTAGACCGACGAGCGCGCCACGCTTAGCAGGACGCATTGCCGGCGGATCGAAAGGACCGCGTGGTCGCGGGCAAGCAGGGCTCTGCGGTCCGGAGCGCTCATCTGCCGGACCTCTTGGCTAAAAAATCCCGTTCAACCGTCAGCTGGCCGATCTTCGCGTGCAGCTTCTCGATCTCACGCTCGCGGAATTCCTCGGCATCCCGCCCAATCCCAGCGTCGAAGGCCCGCGCCGCCTGCTCCTGAAGCTGCTTCTTCCACGCGTAAATCTGGTTCGGATGCACCTCGTACCGCTGTGAGAGGTCCGCTACCGTCGACTGCTCCCGCAACGCCTCCAGCGCAATCTTCGCCTTCAGCACCGCGTCGATCTTCCGTCTCGTCTTCTTCATCATCCGCTCCGTCTATCATGACGAAACGGCCCACGCTCCAACTACCCCGCCGGTCCCAAATCCAGGGTCCAGCTCAGTGCCGACCGCCGCCGACGTACGCGAACCATGACGGCATTACCGATTTTATCGGCATGGGGCCGCAGGGGCTGGTCTACGCCTTTGGTAGCACCTACGGGCTCGGACCGCTGACGACAGCCAATATCGGCGCAAATGGCGGCGGCCCGGATCTGGGCGAGGCGCAGGGCTGGAACGACGCCACGACGCGGCGCGACATCGTGAAGAACCAACAGACCGGGTTTGACGGCATCTTGGCGTTCGGTGCGCCAGGCGTGTTCGTTTCGATGGGGCAGGACCCGGGGACGTATGGCGGGCAGGCGTTCGGCCCGCTTTACCTGGCGATGCCAGATTTCGGGTCGGACCAGGGCTGGTCGGTGTCGCAGACCCCGCGCATCGTTGGCGATGTCAACGGCGACGGCATCCCCGACGTCGTCGGCTTTGGCGCCAACGCCACCTTCGCCGCGATCGGATCGCGCGACACGCAGGGCAACTTGCATTTCGCGCTCGACCAGAGCCAGACGATTAACAATTTCGGCTATAACGAAGCCTGGAGCGGCGCTGACCCGCAAACCGTCCGCACTCTCGGCAGCGTCCCACCTGATACTCAAATACGCAGGTGCGGCAATTCGGGTAACGGCTGCGGGCGCACCACGACATTATCCGCTTCGGAGGGGCAAGGCTCCCAGCCGGCCGACGGCCGCTAGCGGGGCACCTCAATTTTTTCGAATTGCTAGCCTCTACGCTAGCCTGTAATTTATGAGCTTCGGCGGTTTCCTTCGTAAAACATTGATAAAACAGGAGAGTGTCGTCACCATCGACGCGTCTATAACAGCATCTACAACGGCTGGCGCATGGAAGACGCCTGGCTCGACCGCTGATTGTTGCGACGAGGACGGCAGGCTGAAAGGACGCCGAGATGTACAAGGCCTCAGCCGATATTCTTGCTGCCCACGTCGATCATCGGCTCGCTGCCGCGGCCGGCCCGGCACACAACGTCGCGGTAGCAGCCTGTGACTACCAAATCATCTTGAGGGCGGCTCCTACGTGAACTGCCATAATTGCGTGTTGAAGGCGCCGCTGAGGATGAGGTCGGCGTGGCCGGTGCCGGCGACGTCGCCGAGGCTGCGGACGGTTTGTGGGTCGGTGCCGCTCCAGCTTTGGCTGGATCCGAAATCGTTGATCTGCTGGCTCGGGTCGAGGTTGAAGAACAAATTGTTGTTGGCGTCGCGCGAGCCGACGGCGACAAAGGTCGCACTGGCGCCAAAGCCGACGATGTCGGGCGTGCCGTCGCCGGTCACGTCGCCGACGATGCGCGGCGTCTGTAACACCGACCAGCCCTGGTTCGAGCCGAAATCCGGCATTGCCAGGTATAGCTGGCCGAACGGCTGGCCGTTATGGGTGTTGGGGTCCTGGCCCATCGCGACGTATACGCCGGCGGCGCCAAAGGCGAGGATGTCGTCGAAGCCGGTTTTCGGGTCGGCCACGATATCGCGTAGGGTCGTCGCATTGGTCCAGCCCTGCGCCTCGCCGAGATCGGTGTTGCTGCCGCTGATCTGCGCCGTCTGCGACGGTCCGAGGCCGAAATTGCCGCCGTTTTCATTGCCGTAGGCGAAGACCAACCCTTGTGGCCCCATGCCGACAAAATCAGCGATGCCATCGTGGTTCAGGTCGATCGTGCTGCCATTGCCGGCCTGGAACGTTCTGATATCGACCTGCTGGTCCCAGCCGAAATTGTTGCCCGCGGCGAAGTCGATGCCGTAGGCGCCCGCTGCCGTCGCGCCCGGCGCAAAAGCCTGCGCCCCGACGATGATCCCGGCGGCGCCAAAGCCGAGGATCGAGGCATAGCTGTCGCTGGTGCTGGCTTTCAGAATTTGGAAGCCGTTATGCGGCGTCCAGCCCTGCTGGCTGCCGAAATTGCCGTAGAGGTTCGGCGCGCTCTGGTATTGCAGGATATCGTAGGTCTTGCCGAGATCATCGGTGTGCGGTGTCTCGCCGTTCGCGGCATACCAGTAGACACCGGCAAACCCCTGGCCGTAGAGCGTCTCGCCAAACCCGGCACCGGTCGCCGCGGCGCCGCGCTGCACGCCGACGGTGTAGCCCTCGGCGGTGCCGAAATCCTGGACCGCCCCGGCCGCGTTGGTATATCCCGGCCCAATGCCGGTGCCGCTGTTGTTAAAGCTGCCGCCATATGAGATCAGCACGTACTGGCTGCCAAAGCCGACATAATCGGCGCTGCCGTTGCTATCGATGTCGCTGACGATCCGCGGATTGTCAGGGCTGCCCCAGCCCTGGGCCCAACCAAAATCACTGAGCACATTCGGCGATTGCTGCGGCCCGACCACGGTTACCCGTGTGCCGGTGCCGGAATTGGCGCTGGCGAGGCGGAAATCACTGGTGCGATAGCCGCCCTGGAGGCCAAGGGTGATCTGGTCGTTAGCCGCATCGGTCAGTACAAGGCCGCCATTCGTGAAGGTTTCGCTGACCGCGACAAACCCGTCGACGACGATCGCGTCGGTCGAGACAAACCCGGTGATGACGCCCGGCAGGCCGGAAATCGTGCCCTCCACGGTCCAGGCGGCATTGGTGTCGAACTGCAGCGTTCCGAACCCGGTGACTGTGGTTCCGAGGCCTCGGATCGTGCCGCTGCCGCCGGGTTCCAGTTCCAGCGTGCCGCCGCCGCCAAAGATGCTGCCGCCGAACGAGGCGGTCGGGAACAGGATCAGCCGATCGCTGCCGGCACTGGAGAAACTGACGGCGGCGCCACCGCTGCCGATGATGGTGCCGCCATTGGTCAGCGTGCTGCCGGCCGACAGGTTGGCTCCGATCCCCGCGACGCCGCCGCCGCTGATGATGCCGAAATTGACCACCGTCAGCGGTGCGCTGCTGCCGATGACGCCGAAACCGCCGGTCGCCTTGATCACGCCTCCGCCCTGGTTGACCAGCACGCCGCCAGCCAAGAGGACGGCCCCGCCGCCATTGGTTTGCGCCGTACTGATCGTGCCGAAATTGTTGATCGCGGCGTTGGTGCCGGCGCCGGTATTGATCGTAAAGGCGCTGCCGGCGGCGAACGCGGTTTGCGTGCTCTGAATGATCCCGTAATTGGTGATGCCGAGCACGCCCGGCGTGCTGCCGGTCGGCGGGAAAAACCCGATCCCGGTGTGATAGCCGCTGATGACCCCTTGCGATGTACCAGCCTGGCCGTTGCGGATGACGGCGCCTCCGGCGGCAACCAGGATTGCGTTGCCGCTGGTCGAGGCGGCGGTAATCGAACCGGTGTTGACGATCGTGCCGGCGCCCGATGCGCCGACATTGATGGCCTGCGATCCGGCCCCGCCGGTTTGCGCGATGCTTCCGGTCGCATAATTGTTGATGACGCCGCCGCCCAGCGCGATAGCCCCGCCGAGCCCGGTTATCAGCTTGCTGTTCGTGATACTGCCGGTCGCAAGGTTGATGCCGAGCCCACCCGGCCCTACCGCCGCGATCGTCCCTGAATTGGTGACGGCCGTATTGCCGCTGAACGAGATGATGCCGGTCTGGCCCGAGCCGCCGCTGATCGCATCGATCAGACCGGTATTGGTGATGACGCCGCCGACCGCGAGCTGAATACCGTTCGCCGCGTAATTGTTGCTGTTTTGCGCGATGATCGATCCGTTATTGGTGATCGTCGCAGCAATGTTGTTGGCGACGATAGCGTTGGCAAAGCGGTACTTCGACGTGGTGCGGACCGTGCCGTTATTATCGACCTCAGCGGTGTTCCCGGGTGTCCCGTTGATCTGGATACCGACCGCGCTGCCGGCGATATAGGCGCCCCCGCCGATCCCGTTGGGAAAGTTCTGGATCAGGCCACCGGTGGCGAGGTTGATCCCGACGCCGTAGCTGCCGACACTCGTGACCGTGCCGCCATTGATGATCGTCCACTGGAAGCCGCCATTGGCGTTGATTCCGTTGGTGAAGGCATTGGGCGAGTTGACGTTGATCGCGCCGGTCGGGGTTAATATCGCGGGATTTTGGCTTGCCGGGTCGCTGAGGGTGTAGCTTGTCGTAAGCGTGCCGCTGATGACTGCCGACATTCTGTGTTCCTCCGCCGGCGCGCGCAGCATCGCGGCCGTTTTCGCCTGTGATCCAACGACGGTGAGGGTGGGTCGATCCCGGCCCCCGGCGGGCGACTATTCGAAGACGCGAACCTCGTCGCGCAAATCGCCCCAGATGCGCGCGTAAATATCGCGGAATTCGGTGGCGGTCGCCAGTTCGGCCGGCGGCACGCGGGGCCGCGGCAGGTCGATCGGAATGACCGATTTGACCCGCCCCGGTCGATTCGTGAAGACAATCACGATATCGGACAAAAAGATCGCCTCGTGCAGGTCATGAGTCACGAACAGCACAGTCTTGCGGGTACTTTCCCACACCGACAGAAACAGCTCCTGCAACAGCAAACGGGTCTGGCTGTCGAGCGCGCCGAACGGCTCGTCCATCAGCAGCACGTCGGGGTCGATCGCAAAGGTGCGCGCCACCGCCACGCGCTGCCGCATGCCTTGCGACAATTCATGCCGGTAATGCCCCTCGAATTTTTCGAGACCGACCCTGCGCAGCCAGTCTCGCGCGATCTCGCGCCGGTTTGGCACGCCGCGCACCTCGAGACCGAACTCGACGTTCCGCAACGCGGTGCGCCACGGCATCATGCCGTCGCGGGCGAACATATAGCCGACATCATGGCGCACGCCGGCGACCCGCCGCCCATCGACCTCGGCATAGCCCGAACTCGGCGTCAGCAGGCCGGAGACGGCGTTGAGGATCGTCGACTTGCCGCAGCCGGAGGGGCCGACCACCGTCACGATCGAGCCGGTCTCGACCTCCAGCGAAATGTTCTGCACCGCCACCACCGGCTCGCGCCCGCGCGGCCGAAAGGTGATGCCGATATTCGACAAGCGGATTTTTGGCGGGATCATCAGGCGCTGGTCATCGACGGCTTCCAGCGCAGCAGCCTCGCTTCGAGCTTGCGCATCCCGGTGCTGAACGCCCATGCGATTATGGCCAGCACGACCAGCGCGGCGAACACGCCGGCGGTGTTGAAATTGCCGGCACTGGCGGCGATCAGATAGCCAAGCCCCTGGTTCGACGCCAAAATCTCGGCAACGATGACGCCGAGCAGCGAATAGGTCAGCGCGATGCTGAGCGCCGCGAAAATCCACGGCAACGCCGACGGCAATGTGACCTTCCACAGCAGGTCGCGCTTTGAGGCGCCCATCAGCTGCGCGATGGTCATGATGTCGTTATCGACGTTTTTTGCACCGCCCAGGGTGTTGACCAGCAGGATGAAATAGACCAGCGAAAACGCGGTCGCTACCTTGGCGGTCACCCCAACGCCGCACCACAGGATGATCAGCGGCGCCAGCGCGATGCGCGGCAGGCTGTTCAGCGCCACGATGATCGGCGCCATGACCTCATCCCAGAACGGCGAGCGCGACAGTAGCAGGCCGCTGACGACCCCCAGCGCCGATGACACGACAAACGCAATCAACGCCTCCGACACCGTCATCCAGACATCGGTGAGCAATTCGCCGGACACGCTGAGGTGCCACAACTCGGCAGCGACAAGCACCGGGCTGCTGACCCAGAAGGCATCGATCAACCCGCTCGATACCGCGAGTTGCCACGCCCCGAGAATGCCGCAGCACAGCATCGTCCGGGCAATGACGACGCGGCGATGGAAAGGATCGGGGCCGGCTGTGTCTTCATCCGCGGCATCGACGGTCAGCGCCGGTCCCGGCGCCGACGAGCTGGCCTCGCTCACCTGCCCCCCGGCGGCGAAAATTCCTTGGGCATGATATCGGCCGCGATGATCTTTTCGTAGGGGATCGGTTCTTTCAGCAACCCGGCCTCCTTTAGAAAGGCCTGGACGTTTTCGAGCTGCTTCCGGGTCGCGACCGGCTGAAAGATCGCGTGGTATTTGTCGAGAAACGCACGCAGCAGGGCCGGGTCGAACCCGCGCATATTGTCGATGGCGACCTGCGCGACCTCGTCCTTGTGCGCCGGGTCATTGATCATCATCTCGGCGTCAACGATCGCCGCGACGACGGCGCGGGCACGATCGGGGTATTTCTTCAGATAGGCACCAGTGGTCCACAGGCCGTTATAGGCATAGTCGCTGAAAATCGCCGGGCCGTGGCCGCCCTGGATGTCGAGGATCATCTTGGCGATCTTCAATCCGTTGACCGCTTCCGACTGTGCGGGCTCGACCGCGATGGCACCGTCGATCACGCCGTTCTTGATCCCGGCGACCTGTTGCGCCTGGGCGCCGACCGGGATGATCGTAACATCCGACGGCTCGATGCCGGCCTGGTGCAGCAGATAGCGCAGTGCGGTATCGGTGCCGGCGGCGATCGTCGTGATGCCGAGTTTGAGACCCTTCAGGTCCTTGATCATCGCGGGATAGGGCTTGTCGATGTTGGGGGTCGGTACGTCGTTGCGCACGATGATGCCGTAAGGCGGCAGCGACTGGTTGACAACCAGCAGCCGGACATCCTGGCCCTTGCCGATGATCGTCACGCCATGTTCGATCGCGAAGGCGCCGAAATCCGACGAACCGCCGACCATGATGTTGGTGACCTGGATGCCGGTGCCGTACAGCAGCTCAGCCTCGACGCCGTGCTTTTCGAACAGCTTGTAGGCCTGCGCCACATAAAGCGGCAGGTTCACGAAGGCGCCCTGAAACGCCGAAATCCTGACCTTGTCGAGCGCCTGCGACGGCGGCGCCCCCCACAACAGCCCGGCCAGCAACGCCAGCGCCCCGCCAGCCCGCGCCACCCGTCCCGGAAGCATCAACCCAAACAATTCATCCTCCCGACCCGGTTTTCCCTGCGGGTGCCGCAGCGCTAAGTCACCGCCCCCTGCATGTCAAACTCAATGTCGGAAAGTCGGCCATCCCGTCGGGGCGGCGGACCCGCGATCAGCCGCGGTTGAAGGCCGGCATCACGTCCCTGGCGAACCAGCGCAGCTGTTCGATGAACTCGGCCGGCGGCAGGCCCTCGGCCCAGTGGATCATGAAGTCTTCGAGGCCGGGGTATTTCGCCTCGATCGATTTGATGCCGTCGATCACATCCTTCGGGGTGCCGCAGAACCAGGCCTTCTGCTTGACCCCTTCGCGGATCGTCGGGATCGTCGACGGCGCGCCGGGGGTGCCCCAGGTGCGTCCGTGCTCGTCGGCATAGCGCACGAAACCAAACGGCGCGAACCATTTATAGCGTTCGTCATGCGCCGGCTCGACCTTGCGGATAGCTTCCTCCTGGCTGTCGGCGAGATAGATGCCGGCGCCCCAGATCATGTCCTGGCCGGGCTGCACCTGCCGCCCATGCTTGAGGCAGGCCTGGTAAAATGCCTGGACCACGTCGTCGAGAATCTTTTCGCCGTTCAGCGTGACCATCGCCTTCAGGCCCTTGCGGGCCATCAAATCGATCGTGCGCCCGCTGGCGATCGGCATGACGATCTCGACCGGCAGGTGCTTTGGCCGCGGCACGCAGGTGATCTCCTTCAGGTCATAGCCGCGATACGGGACGTTCGGCGGGCATTCGAAATACTTGCCCTTGTGGCTGAAGCTCTCCTCGTTAAAGCATTTCAGCAGCAGGTCGAGGCCTTCCTCGAAAATTTCGCGGTTGGCGTCGGTATCGAGCAGCGGCGCCCCAAAGGTTTCGACCTCGCGGGTGTGATAGCCGCGCCCGACCCCCATCACGACCCGGCCGTCGGTGACGATATCGGCCATCGCATAGTCTTCGGCGAGCCGGATCGGATGCCACATCGGCAGGATGTTGAAGCCGCAGCCGAATTTGAGGTGTTTGGTCTGCGTCGCCAGCCACAATCCCCACTGGATCAGATTGGGAATGCACTCATAGCCTTCGTGCTGGAAATGATGCTCGGCGGCCCACAGGCAGTAATAGCCGAGTTCGTCCATCACCTGCGCGACGCGCCGCGATGTCTCGAACACCTCGGTCAGTCGCTCGTTGGAATAGCGCCGGTCGTTGGCCGGCGTGCCGTTGAGACCGATATTGTCGAGATCGATCTGCCCGACATAAAGAGAATGAAACCGTTTGATCATGGCGCGGCTTGGCCTCCGTCACGCGGGCTGGGTACGAATTTGGCGGGCTTGATACGAATTTGAATGCCGTTCAAAACTTCGTGATCATCGTGCAGACCGGTCGTTGGCGCGTCAATCCCGCGTGCCGCTTTTCTCCGCGACGATCTCCTGCGTGGCGCCGGCGACACGGGTCGTCGCCTCGAGCAGCAGGTGTTTCAAGTCCGGCAATTCGCGCTCGAAGCGGTCGATCGGGGCACCGATCAGCAGCCCGGCGGCGACGCTGCCATCGGCGTTGAAGATCGGCGCGGCGAGGCCGGCGGCGCCGGGCACCGTCTCGCCGAGGCTGATCGAAAACCCCTCGCGGCGGATCGTCGCCAGCCGCTCGCGCAATTGCTTCGGGTCGCACAGGGTGTTCGGGGTCAGCGGTTCGAGGCGGGTCGTGCGGATATACGCGTCGATCCACGATGGCGGCTGATAGGCCAGCAGCATCAGCCCGCCGGCCGACGAATACAGTGGCCGGCTGGTGCCGGTCGGCACGGTGTAGCGCACCGGGTTGGCGCTATCGATCACGTCGGCATAGCTGACGCGGCGCGCCAGATGGTCGAGGACCACGAGAAACGCCGTCTCCCCGCTTTTCGCCGCGAGGTCCTGCAGGATCGGCCGCACCAGGTTGGGAAACCGGCGGATCGCCAAAATGTCGGCGGCAAGGCGGAAGGATTTGGGCCCCAGCCGGTAGAGCCCGTGACCGTGCTCCATGTAGCCCGCCGCCACCATCGAGCGCAGGATGCCGAGAAGGCTGCTTTTTGGCGCGCTGATCGTGACGCTGAGTTCGGCGAGGCTGACCCCCTCTTCCGATTTGGCGAGCGCCTCGAACAGCGCGACAAGTCGCATCGCGGAGCGGGCAAACGAGCCCTCCGCGGTCACGCTTTCTGCCGCGCCGTCGTCCGCCCGCCGGGCGGGGGGAGCGCGCCGCACTGATCTCGTCCTCAACAGGGGTCGCTTCCTCAAAATGTTACGTTTAATTAGGGTTTTCACCCCTTGGCTTCAACTCGGCGTCAGCACCAACGCTGCGGCTGCGATCGCCGCAGACGCGGCTTTGCGCTGCTGATACTATTTCACATCACATTCGGAGGGACACCATGACGATAGATGCCCAAGCACGCCCGGAGGTCCGCCCGCAAGTGCGGGTCGAGGATGTCGAATACCAGCGCCAGGACGGCAAGGCGATGCTCGCCCGGCTGTACCGGCCGGCCGGCACCGGGCCGTTCCCGATCGTGCTGCAGGTGCATGGCGGCGCCTGGGTCCACAAGGACCGCACCGACAACGACTTCATTTCGCATGCGCTGGCCGAAAGCGGCATTCTCGTCGCCTCGATCGATTTCCGCATGCCGCCAGAGGCCGGCTATCCGGCCTCGCTCGCCGACATCAACCTCGCGACGCGCTGGCTGAAGGCGCGCGCCAGGCTTTATGGCAGCCGCCCCGGTTGGGTCGGCTCGATGGGTACGTCGAGCGGCGGGCATCAGGTATTGCTCGCGGCGATGCGGGCGAAGGACCCGCGCTATGCCGCATTGCCGCTCGCCGAGGCGCCCGATGTCGACGCGCAGCTGGCGTTTGTGATCTCCGGCTGGGGCGTGCTCGACCCGTTGCTGCGCTATCACCTGGCAAAGAAGGGCGGGAATACCGAGCTGATGGAAAACCACCACGCCTTCTGGGGTACCGAAGAGGTGATGAGCGAAGGCAGCATCCCGGCGATCCTCGATCGCGGCGAGAAGGTCTCTCTGCCGCCGGCGCTGATCTTTGGCGGCGACGCTGACGAGTGGGTGCCGCTGGAAACGATGCAGCGCACCGTCGCCGGCTGGAAGAAGGCTGGCGGTCATGTCGAGCTGGAGCTGTATCGCGGCGCCAACCACGGCTTCATGACCGGCAAGCCCGATGCTCCTTATGCCCAGCCCGCCATCGAACGCATGAAGCAGTTCATCCGCAAGCACACCGGCGGCTGAACGACGGCGCACGCCCCTCCCCGGCCCTGACGGGAAGCGGGGGAGGGGCGGAACCGACAGGAAGGCGGCGACGAGCCCGCGCTTTGGCGTTTCCGAAATTGAAAGGGTGGCGCGATGCGCAGCCTGTGGTCCGATAACGAAGCGACGGCTATGGTCGCGCATTACGGCAAGAGCGGTGTTGGCGGGGAGCTGGCGCTGCGGGTCTACACGTCGCGGCTGCTTGGCGGCGACCCCCGCCTCGTCCTGCACGGCGGCGGCAACACCTCGGTCAAGACGGTGATGCCCGACCTGCTCGGGCACGCGGCCGAAGTTCTGTGCGTCAAGGGCAGCGGCTGGGACATGGGGAATATCGAGCCCGCCGGGTCTACCGGCGGTGCGCCTCGCGCCGCTGCGCGAGTTGCGCCCGCGCGACGCGCTGTCCGATGAGGACATGGTGCGCGTGCCAACGCGCCAACCTGCTCGACCCAGGCGCGCCGAACCCGTCGGTGGAGACGCTGCTGCACGCGTTTCTGCCGCACAAATTCATCGATCACACGCACGCGACGGCGGTGCTGAGCCTCGCCGACCAGCCCGACGCCGCCGAGCGCTGCGCCGATCTCTACGGCGGGCGGATCGGCATCGTGCCCTACATCATGCCGGGCTTTCTGCTTGCCAGGAAAGCCGCCGAGGTGTTCGAGGAAGACCCGGAGGTCGAGGGTCTCGTGCTGCTGAAGCACGGCGTCTTCAGCTTTGGCGACAGCGCGCGCGAGGCCTATGAACGGATGATCGGGATCGTCAGCCAGGCTGAGGAGAGGCTGGCGCGCGCCCGCAAAAATGTGTTCGTGCCGGCCAAGCTGCCTGTGGCGACCGCCGGACTCGCCGACGTGGCCCCGATCCTGCGGGGCGCCTGCGCCATCCCCGATCCGGTGACCCAAGGCAATTACAAGCGCTTCGTGCTGGATTTTCGCGGCGGGGATCAGGTGCGCAATTTCGTCAGCGGTGGGGAACTGGCCCGTTACGGCATGGCTGGTGTCGCCACCCCGGACCACACGATCCGCACCAAGAACTATCCGCTGATCCTGCCGCCAGCCGGCGCCAACGGCGATTTCGCGGCGGCCGTGCGCCAGGCGGTCGATGCCTTTATCGCCGAGTACCACGCCTATTTCGCGCGCCACAACGCGGTGTCACCGGTCAAGAAGCGCGAACTCGACCCGATGCCGCGCGTCGTGCTGGTGCCGGGGCTCGGGCTGTTCGGGCTCGGCCGCAGCGCGCGCGACGCGGCAGTCGCCGCCGATCTCGCCGAATCCTGGGTGACGACGGTCACCGATGCCGAGGCCGTCGGGCACCTTCGAGTCGCTGCCTGAAGCCGAGTTGTTCGAGATGGAGTACTGGTCGCTCGAACAGGCGAAGCTCGGCGGCGCGGTCGAAAAACCGCTGGCCGGACAGGTCGCGATGGTGACCGGCGGCGCCGGTACGATCGGTCTCGCGACGGCCCGCGCGATGCGCAATGCCGGCGCTGAAATCGCTTTGCTCGACCGCACCGGCAGCGGCGTCGAGGATGCGGCGAAAAAGCTCGGCGGCATCGGCATCGCGGCCGATGTTACCGATCCGGCCGCGGTGCATACCGCCTTCGACTGCATCGTCGGGCGCTTCGGCGGGGTCGATATCGTCGTGTCGAATGCCGGAGCGGCATGGCAGGGGCGCATCGGCGAGGTCGTCCGAACAGACGTTGCGCGACAGTTTCGAGCTGAATTTTTTCGCGCATCAATGGGTCGCGCAAAACGCCGTGCGGATCATGCTGGCGCAGGACACCGGCGGCTGCCTCTTGTTCAACGTGTCAAAGCAGGCGCTGAACCCCGGTGCCAATTTCGGCCCTTACGGGCTGCCAAAGGCCGCGACCTTGGCGCTGATGCGGCAATACGCGCTCGATTACGGCGCCGCCGGCATCCGCGCCAACGCGGTCAACGCCGACCGCATCCGCGGCGGCCTCTTGACCCCGGAGATGATCGCCGCCCGCGCCGCTGCCCGCGGCCTCAGCGAAGCCGACTACATGGGCGGGAACCTGCTCGGCCGTGAAGTCACCGCCGAGGACGTGGCCGAAGCCTTTCTGCATCTCGCTCTGGCCCGCAACACCTCGGCGACGATCGAAACCGTCGATGGCGGCAACATCGCCGCCGCCCCGCGATAGCGTCGGTCCTTGTAGGATGGGCTGAGCGTAAGCGAAGCCCATCACAACGCCCGCGGCAACGATGATGGGCTTCGCTTCGCTCAGCCCATCCTACTCATTCCCGGTCGTAATCGTCCTCGAAGCGGACGATGTCGTCTTCGCCGAGATAGCTGCCGGACTGTACCTCGATGACATGCAGCGGAATCTTGCCGGGGTTTTCGAGGCGGTGCTTGGTGCCGAGCGGGATGTAGGTTGACTGGTCTTCCGACAGCGTCAGTTTCTCGTTGCCGCGCACGATCTTGGCGGTGCCCTGCACAACGACCCAGTGCTCGGCCCGGTGGTGGTGCTTCTGCAACGACAGCTTGGCGCCGGGCCGTACCATGATGTGCTTGACCTGCACCCGGTGGCCGTGGTGCAGCGAGCGATAGGTGCCCCACGGCCGGTGCACGGTGGATAGCGCGTCGGCTTCGTCGTGACCTTCCCGCAACAGACGGCCGACCAGTTGTTTGACTTCCTGGGTGCGGTTGCGCGGCGCGACCATTACCGCATCGTCGGTCGCCACCACGACCAGGTCTTCGATACCGATCGCCGCGATCAGCCCGGCCTCGGAGCGCAGATAGCAATTGCTGGTTTCCTCGGCAACGACATTGCCGGACAGCGCATTGCCACGGGCATCCTTGTCGCCCATCTCCCACAACGCGTCCCACGAGCCGAGGTCGCTCCACCCCATGCCGACCGGCACCACCGCGGCCCGCGTCGTGCGTTCCATGACGGCGTAGTCGATCGAGTCACTCGGGCAGGCGGCAAAGGCACCCTTGTCGAGACGGACGAAATCGTCGTCGGCGCGCCCGTCGGCCAGGGCTTTGCGGCACGCGGCCAGTATTTCCGGCCGCAACCGTTCGATCTCGCTGAGCCACAGTCCGACCGGGAACAGGAAGATGCCGCTGTTCCAGAAATAATCGCCGGACGACACATAGCGCTCGGCGGTCGGCAAGTCGGGCTTTTCGACGAAGGCGGTGACCCCGAAGGCGCCGGCGCACCGTTCGATCGCAGCACCCTTCGATATATAGCCATAGCCGGTTTCGGGCCGTTCCGGGGTGATCCCGAAGGTGACGAGGTATCCCGCGCCGGCCGCTTCGGCTGCGCGCTGCGTCGCCTGGTGGAAGGCCGCGAGGTCGACGATCGCGTGGTCGGACGCCATGACCAGCATCAGCGCGTCAGGGTCTTTGGCAGCGAGGCGTAAGGCGGCAGTGCAGGCCGCGGGCGCAGTGTTGCGCCCGACCGGCTCCAGCACCAATGCTTCGGCCTTGATGCCGATTTCGCGCAGTTGCTCAGCGATGATGAAGCGGTGCTCTTCATTGGCGATAACCAGCGGTGCGGCAAACCCGGGCTTGCCGACGCGTTGCGCCGTTTCCTGCAGGAGCGAGCGATTGCTGACCAGGGCAAGCAGCTGTTTCGGGTACTTCGACCGCGACATCGGCCATAGCCGCGTCCCCGAACCGCCCGACAAAATCACCGGATAAATCATGCTGTCCTTAACCCCTCGACCCTACCCGCAAAAGTTGTACCACGGCTGCCGCCGGCAGGCGCTCCGGCGTGCGGGTGGGGCCTCTGTCGCCTTTGGCGCAACCTATTCGGCGGCCTCGCGCTGCCGCTCTCCGAGGGTGAAACCGATCTTCGACAGATCGGCCAGCAGCGACACCGACTGCGCCTCGCTCAGCCGCTCCATCGGCGGCCGGACGTTGGCCCATTCCGAGTCGTTGTGGAAATGCGCGACGATGCGCTTTAAGGCCGGCACCATCGGGTAGGCCTGGATGGTCTTGCGCGCCAGCGTGATCTCGGCCTGCAGCGCATCGGCCTGCGGCGTCTGCCAGTTCTGGTAGACCTTGCGGATGCCGGGCACGTTGACGTTGCCGGTCGCGGTGATGCAGCCGACGCCACCCTTGCGCAGTCCGTCGAGCAGGAACACCTCGGAACCCGGGAAGATGCCGAAGCCCGGGAAAGCGTCGAGCAGTGCCGCGGTATTCGCCCAATCGCCCGAACTGTCCTTCAGCCCGACCACGGTATTCGGGTAGGCCTTGATCAGCCGGCCGACCAACTCGACGGTGAAGGGGATCATGGTCTGCGGCGGGATGTGATAGAGGTACATCTTCAGCGCCGCCGAACCGACCTTTTCGATCACGGCCGAGATGAAGTCGTAGACGCCGCCGTCGGTCATGCCCTTGTAGTAGAAGGGCGGCAGCATCAGCACGCCGCCGCAGCCGTTTTTCACCGCGTGGTTGATCAGCGTCGCGGCTTCGGTCATCGAGCAGGCGCCGGTGCCGGGCATCAGCTTCGCGGCCGGAATGCCGGCAGCGACGAGCCGGTCGAGCAGTTCCATGCGCTCTCCGGCCGACATCGAATTGGCTTCGCTGGTCGTGCCGAAGACGGCGAGGCCGTCGGCGCCCTGGTCGAGCAGAAAGCGACAGAAGGAAATAAACCGCCCGGTATCGGGCGCACCCGACGACGTAAACGGGGTCAGGACGGGGACCAGCACTCCGGCAAAAGGCTGCGGCGCCATACAAACAGCTCCTGTGGGAAAAAACGGCAGCGGATCGGGCAATAAGCGCCGCCGGGCGGCATCGCGTCAATATTTCTGTGGGCTGCATTTGCACCGCTCGGATCAACCGAACGCAATGACAATAGCCAGTGTGAACGCGTAGCATCATTTTATTGCCCTCTCCGCCCTTCAGGGGGCGTGGGAGGGTGAGGTGGGTGCCTGCGGGCGAAGCCCCGGTGGGATCCCCCACCTCACCCCAACGCTCTCCGCCCCCCATGGACAAATGGCGGGCGGAGAGGAAGTCAAGCGGCGACGGTTGGTAACAATGGAGCAAAGACGAATGACGGCGCAGATCGGCAGGAAACTCGACGGCAAGGTGGCGGTGATCACCGGCGCCAGCAGTGGCATCGGTGCGGCCAGCGCAAAGCTGTTCGCCGAGGCCGGGGCGCGCGTCGTCGTCGGCTATAACAAGGGCATCGATCGCGCGAACGCGGTGGTCGCGAGCCTTGCGGGCAGCGGCCACGCGGCGATCCATCTGCCGCTGGAAGACACGGCGCAGATCAGAAAAGCCGCCGCAACGGTGCGCGAACAGTTCGGCCGCGCCGACGTGCTGGTCAACTCGGCCGGCTTCACCCGCATGGTGGCGCATCACGACCTCGAAGCGCTCGACGATGATCTGATCGATCAGGTGCTGACCGCCAATGTGCGCGGGCCCTTCGCGACGATCCGCGCCTTCGCGCCGCTGATGAAAGAGTCCGGCGACGGCGTCATCATCAACATCTCGTCGGGTGCGGCGACCGCCGGCACCGGCAGCTCGATCATCTACGGCGCCTCGAAAGCCGCGCTCAATACGATGAGCATGGCCCTGGCTCGGGTGCTGGCACCGGAAATCCGCGTTATCATCGTCGCGCCCGGCATGGTGCATACCGACTTCGTGCCCGGCCGCACCGAGGAGATGATGTACAAGGCGGCGATGTCGGCGCCATTGAAGCGCGCAGATCGAAGCCGAGGACGTGGCCCTGGCGGTGGTATCCTGCGTGACCCATCTGACGCATACGACAGGTTCGATCATCCCCGTCGATGCCGGCCGTCATCTCTAAAAATCGCACCTTTAGAAACCCATCATGCCGCTGCCCGCGATCGTCAAGCAACGCGACATCCTCGACCGGCGGGCGCTGAGCGAGGTGCTGGCGGCGTTGCCGCTCAACCCCGCCGGCACCGACCGGCGGCCGATCGTCGACGTGATCCGCACCGCCCTCAATCACGGCAGAGCCGAAATCCAACACCGCTTTGAGGCCGGCGGCAAGGCGGCGCATTGCATCGCCGAGCAGTGCTTTCTGATCGATCAGCTGATCCGCGTCCTGTTCGATTTCGTCACCGAGACGGGTCTACCCGCTGCCGAACCCGACCGAGGGCGAAAAGATCGCGATCGTCGCGGTCGGGGGTTATGGGCGCGGCGAGATGGCGCCCTTTTCCGACATCGATCTGCTGTTCCTGCTGCCCTACAAGCAGACGCCGCATACCGAGCAGGTGGTCGAGTACCTGCTCTATCTGCTGTGGGATCTGCGGGCTGCAAAGTCGGGCAGTCGACGCGCTCGGTCGCCGACTGCCTGCGCTATGCCAAGGCCGATCTGACGATCCGCACCGCCTGCTCGAAGCGCGCTATGTCTGGGGCGAACAGCCGCTCTTCAACGAGCTGAAAACCGCGCTTCGACAACGAGATCGTGCGCGGCACCGCGGCGCAATATATCGAGGAAAAGCTCGCCGAGCGCGACGCGCGCCACCTGCGGGTCGGCGACAGCCGCTATCAGCTCGAACCCAACATCAAGGAAGGCAAGGGCGGGCTGCGCGACCTGCACACGCTGTTCTGGCTCGCGAAATACATCTACCGCATCGACGATGTCGCAAAGCTGGTCGATCTCGGCGTGCTTTCGGCCGAGGAGTCGCAGCGTTTCGAGCGCGCCCAGAGCTTTCTGTGGACGGTGCGCTGCCACCTGCACTACCTCGCCGGCCGCGCCGAGGAGCGCCTGACCTTCGACATGCAGACGCGAGATCGGCGAACGCATGGGCTACGCCGACCATGCCGGCAGCCAGCGGCGTCGAGCGCTTCATGAAGCACTATTTCCTGGTCGCCAAGGATGTCGGCGACCTGACCCGCATCTTCTGCGCCATCCTCGAAGCACGATCAAGAAGAGAAGCGCCGGCTGTCCTGGCTGCGCTGGGGTTCAAGCAACGCTCGCTTGATGGGTTTGTACTCGATGGCGAATGGCTGACCATCCCGAACGAGGATTTCTTCAAGAACGACCCGGTCGGCCTGCTTCCGCCTGTTCCATGTCGCGCAGGAGCACGATCTCGACATCCACCCGCGTGCGCTGCTGGCGGTTACCCAGTCGCTGCGGCTGGTCGATGCCGAATTGCGCGAAAACCCCGAGGCCAACCGCCTGTTCCTCGAAATTCTGACCTCGAAGAAAAACCCCGAAATCGCGCTGAGGCGGATGAACGAGGCCGGCGTGTTCGGCCGCTTCATTCCTGATTTCGGCCGCGTCGTCGCGCAGATGCAGTACGACATGTACCATGTGTACACGGTCGACGAGCACACGCTGTTCGCGATCGGCATCGTGCATCAGATCGAGACCGGCCAGTTGAAGCAGGAATTGCCGGTCGCCAGCGAGATCATGCCGACCATCGTGTCACGCCGCGCTCTGTACCTTGCGACATTGCTGCACGACATCGCCAAGGGGCGCGGCGGCGACCATTCGGTGCTTGGCGAGCAGGTCGCGCTAAAGCTCGGCCCCCGCCTCGGTCTCTCGGCCGAGGAGACGGAGACGGTCGCATGGCTGGTGCGCTGGCACCTCGTGATGAGCAACATCGCCTTCAAGCGCGACATCGGCGACCACGCAGACGATCCGGAATTTTGTCGAAATCGTGCAGTCGCCGGAGCGTCTCAAGCTGCTGCTGGTGCTGACCGCCGCCGATATCCGTGCGGTCGGCCCCAAGGTGTGGAACGCCTGGAAGGCGACGCTGCTGCGTGAATTATATCGCAGCGCGCTCGACGTGATTTCTGGCGGTCTGACCGTCGAGGGCCGCGACTCGCGCATTGCCGCGGCGCAGGCGGCAGCGCGCGCGCTGCTGCCGGATTTCACCGACGAGGAATTCGCCACCTTTGCCGGCCGCGGCTATCCGTTCTACTGGCTGTCGCTCGATGCCGAAACGCATGCGCGGCAGGCTCGGCTGATGCGGCGGGCGGACGCGGCCGGCGCGCCGCTGACCGTCGATCAGCGGGTCGACGAGTCGCGCGCCGCGACCGAAGTGACGCTGTACGCGGCCGATCACCCCGGTTTGTTCTCGCGCGTTGCCGGGGCACTGGCGGTGTCCGGCGCCAACATCGTTGATGCCAAGATCATGACGATGTCGAACGGGATGGCGCTGGATACCTTCTGGGTGCAGGACCAGGACGGCACACCGTTCGACCGCCCGGACAAGGTGCGAAAGCTAGCCTCGGTGTTCGAGAACGTGCTGACCGGCGACCTCAAGCCGCATATTGAGTTGGAGCGCCCGCCTGCGTTCCCGAGCCGCACCCACGTCTTTACCGTGCCGCCGCGCGTCTTGATCGACAACCAGGCGAGCCGCTCGCATACCGTCGTCGAAGTCAACGGCCGCGATCGCCCTGGCCTCTTATGGGAACTGACCCGTGAACTGACCCGCCTCAGCCTGCAGGTGTCGAGCGCGAAGATCTCGACCTATGGTGAAAAGGTCGTCGACGTATTCTACGTCAAGAACCTGTTTGGCCATAAGGTCGAACACCCGCAGAAGCTCGCCGAAATCCGCACGACCCTGGAAGCCGTCCTGGCGCGGGGCAATGCGCCTGCCTCGACGACACCGCCCCAGCGCCGCCCTCGCGCCGCCGCCGCGGCAGTCGCGTACCAGGGGTAATGATCGGCTCACGTTGAAGCGCTGCCAGGCCTCTGAGGGCGGCGGTGTCTTGTGGGACGGTCAAGGCCAGATGCGATCTATGGTCGCTTCAATTTGCCCGGCCGCCGACCCGCTCTCTACTCCACCGTCACCTTGGTGAAGTCCTGATACCAGCTTTGCGCCGGCTGGAATCCTTTGACCTTGGCCGACATCGCGCGCGGGTTGAGGTCGTGCACGATGAACACCCACGCGGCGTCATCGACGACGATGGCATGTGCCTTTGCCAGCAGGTCGGTCTGCTGTTCGCCGTCAAAGGTTTCCTGCGCCTGTTTCAACAGGCTCTCGACCTGCGGGGTGGTGTAGTGTCCCCAGTTGATGCCGTTTGGCGAAAAACTGGCGGTGCTGAAATAGCGGAACATCGAGGCCGGGTCGGGGAAGCTCAGGCTGTTGTTCAGCGCGTCATCGCCGTGCGAGGCCGGGGCCGAGGGCGCACTGCGCTTGGCGACCAGCATCGTGCCCCAATCGACGACATCGAAGTCAAAGCTGAACCCGATCGGCTCGACCTGCTGCTGGATGATCTCGTTCATCGGCAGTGGCAGCATCTGGCCCGAGCCCGAGGTCGAGATCATGATCTTGGCCTTCACCGGATGGTCGGGACCGTAACCGGCCTCCTTCAGCAAGGCCTTCGCCTTGTCCGGATCGTAGGCGTAATGCTGTTCCGGCGTGCCGAATTCGGGGCTGCCCGGCGGGTAGAGGCCGACCGCCGGCTTGGCGGTGCCGTTGAGAAACTTGACGATCGCGTCGCGGTCGATCGCATAGTTCAGCGCCTGCCGGATGCGCTTGTCCTTGAACACCGAGCTGTCGGTGGTGTTGAGGATGTAGGGCCAGGTGTGCGGGTAGGGCCACAGGCTGATCTGGAACCCGGCGGCCTTCAGCGACGGGATTGCGTCAGGCGGCGGCACCTCGATCCAATCGACCTGACCCGAGCGCAAGGCCGCCAGCCGGGTCGTCGCCTCCGGCATCGGGATCAGCACCAGCTTTTGCAGCTTGGGAACGCGGTTCTTGTCCCAGTAATTCTCGTTGCGGCTCATCTCGACATACTGGGTCGGCACCACCTTGGTGATCTTGAACGGCCCGGTTCCGGCCGGCGCCTTGCCGAATTCCGCCCAGTTCTTCCCGGCTTTCTCCCAGGCCGTCGGGCTGACCATCAGGATGTTCGGCACCATGTAGGGAAAGAAGCTGAACGGCGTCTTGGTGTAGATCGCGAGATGGGTGTCGTCGATGCGCTCCCAGCGATCGACCATATTGACGAACGAACGCACGATCGCCGAGGCGGGAGCATCGAATTGCGGCGACTTTTCGTCGTAGAAGCGCTGCATGTTCCAGATGATCGCATCGATCGTGACATCGGTGCCGTCATGGAACTTGACGCCGTCGCGGATCGTGAAGACCCAACGCGTATGGTCGTTGTCGTCAACCTTCCACTCGGTTGCGAGGCCCGGGGTCAGCCCGGCGATCTTGTCGGGATGCGTGAAATCCCAGTCGATCAGCCCGTCAAACGCCGGAAATCCGAGAAACCGATAGCCTTCGCCGCCATTGTTTGGGATGCCGGTGGTGGTCGGCGTGTCGGATGCCGTCATTGCGATCCGCAGCGTCTGCGCCGACGACGGCAATATCGCCGCAACATTGAGCAGAACCGCAGCGGCCATGCCAACCAAACGCGCGTTACTCATCGGACACCTCGCCTCGACGCAAGCAATGGGAATTGCCCTATCACCGCAAGCGGCGTGCCATGTTCGCGCGCAGGTGGAGGCCACGCCCGTCGATGGTGTGTCAGGTTGCGCGGTTTTCGCTTATCCGGGCGAGCAATAAAAAGCCCCGGGCCTTCGACGAAGGACCGGGGCTGTTATTCCCGGAGGCTGTGCGGGACCGTGTCGGGTCCGCGCAGCCTCGTATTTGAGCGTGCTTTAGAAGGTGATTTCCACCCGGCGGTTCTGCGGCTCGCGCACGCCGTCGGCGGTCGGCACGCGGTTGTCGTTCTCACCACGCCCGCCGACCGCCATCTGGCTGCGGGGCACGCCCATCTGCGCCAACGCCTTGGCGACGTTGTTGGCACGCCGCTCGGAAAGCCGCTGGTTGTAGCCCGGCGAACCCGACCGGTCGGTGTAGCCTGTCACCTGGAGTTGCACCGGCGCGCCTGACTTGAAGGCGTTGGCCGCCTGCTGGATGATCCCCATGCCTTCAGGCGTGACCGTATCTTTGTCCCAGTCAAAGAACACCAGAAACACCCTCGGCCCGGCCATCGGTGGCGGCGGTGGCGGCGGTGCCGCCATCGGCGGCGGCGGCGGCGCAAACAGCCATGTCAGGCTCGCCACGAAGTTGTTGGTGTTGCCGTTGCCCGAATAAGTCCGGCTCGGCACCACCACCCCGCCGAGGTTCAAGGCCCGCGTCGTGTAGGTGTACGACGACATTCCGCGATAGCGGTAATCGAGATCGAGGGCGAGGCTCGGCGTGATGTTGTAGCGGATGCCGGCGATTGCCTGATAGGCAAAGACCGCATCGGTGCTCTTGCTCAGATTGCCAAAAATCGGTGAGGTCAGGCTGGCATCGGCCCAGGCGCCGCCAATACCCATACCGATATGCGGCGTCACCGGCCAGCCAACGTTGAAATCATAGATGCCGTTGGCCATAAAGGAATTGGTATTGACGTTGCCGTTGAAACGGGCACCGAACCGGGCAGTATTGCTGGTATTTGCCCGATAGCTGTATTCACCTTCAAAACGCCACGCGTTCCACTGATAGCCAGCCCGCGCGCCGACGTTATAGCCGGAATCGAAAGACTGCTTGAGCGGAAAGCCGGCAATGGTTGATTTCTGGCCCTCGAGCCCGGTCCAGCCGCCCTCGGGGCCGAGATAGAACTGGGCGTGCGCCTTCGGAGCACACAATGCGGTTGTTAAGGCGAGGCTCGCGCCCAGCGCCAAACAAGTTCGTGTCGACATCTCAAGGGTCCTTGGACGATTAAAGGTGTTTTAAGCGCAGCGCCACGTTCGACCGGGCCACCAATCCCCTACTTTCGGTGTGGTAAGCGTACCGTCAATCAACCGTGATGCCGCGTCAAGGCCTGATGGCGCGCAGGTCCGGCGATGGGAGTGAATGGCCGGCGCACCTGTTGCTCATATGCCACTCTTGGCAGCGTCCTGCCGGGCCTTTGCGACGGGCGTTCTCGGTCGCAACAGAACCGCACTCCAAGCCCGGAAGGCCAGGCGAAAGCGATACAGCCAGTGATCCGATGGCAACCTAGATTGTACGGTTCCGATTCGGCGCGCCCTTGCCATATCGGCGCATAAGCCAAACGCGGAGGTGGCGAAGCGCCGCCTGGGTAACTTCGCCGGCGGTTATGACATCGTCCGCGAACTCAAGGCTATAGGCTGAAGACACCACGATCGGGTCGGCGTGCGATCGTTTCGAACTCCAGGGTTATGCCTGTCGGAATATGAAAAACGCGCCGGACGCCACCTTCTTCGACGATCTCAAAATCGCTGCTGGGATAGTCCCCTCCCATGATCGTGCCTCGCATCGATTGCGCCGTACAGGCTTTCCCGCGGGGTCAACAAACCGATCTGGCCTCGTCAACCGTATCGCTCTCGGTAGGAACGGTCTGACGCTAACTCGTCGCGCGCACGCGTTGACGGCGACGCTTGGCTTGCAGTTTTGCCTTGCGCCGGGCGGAGCGTTCGGTGTGTCGAGCACGTCGTACCTGTGTGATCTTCATTTCCTGAACCTGTCAAAAGTCGGCCCAAAGGTTTGGGTCTTGGCGATGCAGTGCACGGATCGGCGCCAGATCAGGACGGCGATGGCCGTCGGCGTCGACTTATGGTTGTCGGGAATAATATTCAACAATATCCGATAGGTGGTTCCGGGGCGGTCGCTAAACAACCTCGGGACGCTGATGTTGACGGACATGCCGGATACTGGGTGATGCGGCGGCGGAGCGCGATCGGGATCAGGCCCACGCCGCCCGGCCGCTGGTTTGTCGGATCAAACGCGATCAACCCGGCGGCCGGAAGGTAAGCCTCAGCCCAGGCGTGCATCAGGCCGGCGTCAACGGACGTAATCAGAGCAACCTGATACCCACCGCTTCCGGTCCCTTGTTGCCCTCGATCATGTCGACTGCGACGCGTTGGCCTTCCATCAAGGCGCCGAGGCCGGCACGGTCCAGTGCGGAGGCATGCACGAAAATATCCTTGCCACCGCGATCCCGAACAATGAACCCAAACCCCTTTTGCGCATTGTACCATTTCACCGTGCCAAGCTCTTCAACCGAGGCCTGATCCACGGGCGCAAACGATCGCTCGGGGCGAGGACGGCGAGCGGGCTCCGCCTGCGCGGTGCTCGCGTCAACGCTGACGATCTCGGTCACCTGCATACCCTTTTGGCCGGGGGCTACCCTGACCTCAAGCGTCGCCCCCGGGGGCACGGTGCTGTTTCCACTGCGCTCGACGACGCTCACGTGAAGAAACGCGTCGCCAGTGCCGCCAACCTCGACAAAGCCAAACCCTTTGTCAGGATTGTACCACTTAACGGTTGCACGAACCGTCGGCCCGGACGGTGCTTCGAATTGCGGGCCGCTCGGTGGAGCAAACCCGAAATTGCGGCGCGGGCGCTCAAAATTGTCGTCGTCGAAGCCTCGCCCGCGAGGCTGACGGAAATCACGGTTGTTGCGCACGCGGCCCCTCAATCGCGGATTGTTCCGCCGATACTGTTACTGTTGCGGACCGCGCCGTCAACGGCCACCCGCATGACGCCGTGCCTCCGCAATCGCTTACCTCACGCGGCAGGCTCTCGGCATGGCAAGTTTTCTGGCGCCCGCCACAGCCGAATTGTATGGGCATGATCCCACCGAAGCTCGCCAAGCGACTGATATATAAGATGGAATGGATGATTGGTCGGAGTGAGAGGATTTGAACCTCCGGCCCCTGCCTCCCGAAAGCAGTGCTCTACCAGGCTGAGCTACACTCCGCCGACCGGCCGCGATATATAAGGAAAATGCGGCGGCGGCGCAACCGGCGTCAGAAGCCGCGGGTCGGTCGCGAAGGTCGCGGCCTCGACGAGAGCGCGGCGCAGCCCGCCATCCGGGAAGATGTTGAGCGCCTGGATCGCCTCGCCGGCGTAGACGCGCGCGCGGGCGAGGGTCTCGGCCAGGGCGCCGCGGCGCTCGACGAGTCGCATCGCGCGCTCAAGATCGCCAGGGCCCTGGTCTTCGTCTTCGAGGGTGCGGCGCCAGAAGTCGCGTTCCTCGGGATCGCCGCGGGCGATCGCGATCAGGATCGGCAGGGTGATCTTGCCGTCGCGGAAATCGTCGCCGACCGACTTGCCGAGTTCGCTCTGCCGCGCCGAGAAATCGAGCATGTCGTCGATCAGCTGGAACGCGATGCCGAGATTGCGGCCGTAGCGTTCGAGCGCGCTCCTCCTCGATCGGCCGGGCGCTCGGCGATGATGGCGCCGATCCGGCTGGCGGCGGCAAACAGCGCCGCGGTCTTCGCCTCGATGACTTCGAGATAGGCCGCCTCGGTCGTCGAGGTGTCGTTGGCGGTCACCAGCTGGCCGACCTCGCCCTCGGCAATGACCGCGGAGGCCCGCGACAGGATCTCCAGGATGCGCAGCGAGCCGTCCTCGACCATCAGCTCGAACGACGCGCGAGAACAGGAAATCGCCGACCAGTACCGCCGGCTTGTTGCCCCACACGGCATTGGCGGTGTCGCGGCCGCGGCGCAGGTCGCTGGCGTCGACGACATCGTCATGCAGCAGGGTCGCGGTGTGGATGAATTCGACGGCGGCGGCCAGCGCGACATGGCGCTCGCCGCGATAGCCGCACAGCCGCGCCGAGGCCAGGGTCAGCAGCGGCCGCAGGCGCTTGCCGCCGGCCGACACGATATGCCCGGCGAGTTGCGGGATCAGCGCCACCGGGCTGTGCATGCGCTCGACGATCAGCCGGTTGACGCTCTCCAGATCGCTCTGCAACAGCCGAAACAGCGGATCGAGCGAGGCTGTCGCCGGTTCGGCAGGGACATCGATGCTCGTCACCGGCTCCACCGGCTTCTCCTAGGTTCGGCGCGGCGCCGCACGGCTTGACGCGCTTCCCGGCGAGCGAGCATAGAATGACCGGACACGAGTCAAGTGCCGGGCAAAGGGTCGCGGCGGGCGGCCGGCGTGGTCGCCGGGATGGTTAGGGCGCGGGGGAATGCGGGAACTGTTGCGCACCAACAATATCGTTCGCCTGACCTGGGTCGAGGCGCGGCTGCGCGACGCCGGGATCGAATGCCTCGTGCTCGATCAGCACACCAGCCTCGTCGAAGGCAGCATCGGCGCGATCCCGCGCCGCGTGATGGTCGCCGACCGCGACCACGCGCGCGCCCAGGCGCTCATCGCGGCCGCCGAGGAGGAGTTGCGCTGACCGCATCGGCGCCGGACAGCGATTTCTCCGAGGACGCGCTGCTCGGCGGCCGGGTTCGCCTGCGCCAGCCGGCCAACGGCGCCCGGGCTGCGATCGACCCGGTGTTTCTCGCGGCCGCGGTGCCGGCCGAGGCGGGCCGGATGGTCCTCGACATCGGATGCGGCAGCGGCGCCGCCGCCCTGTGCCTCGCGGCGCGCGTGCCGGCAATGCCGCGTCGTCGGTCTGGAACTGCAGCCCGATCTGGCCCGCCTCGCGACAGACAACGCCGCGCTGAACGGCATGGCCGGGCGTCTGTCGGTCATCGCCGGGGACCTGCTGCACCCGCCGCCGCGGCTCTGGTGCCGGCACGTTCGATCATGTGATGGCCAACCCGCCTTTCCTGGCGCACGGCAGCGGCACCCCGCCGCGGACCCGGACAGGCTGCCGCGACCGTCGAGGGTGAGGCGAGGCTCGCCGACTGGCTGCGCTTTGCGCTGACGATGCTGCGTCCGAAAGGGAACGCTCACCTTCATCCACCGCGCCGACCGCATCGACGCCCTGCTCGGCGCCCTGGCGGACGCGCCGGCGACATCAGGGTTTTTCCGCTTTGGCCGGCTGCGGGCCGCGCCGCCGGCCGCATCATCATGCGCGCCCGCAAGCAGGTGCGGGCACCCGCCCGCCTGCTGCCGGGCATGATTCTGCACGAGGCTGACGGCCGCTTTACCGCAGCGGCCGACCTCATCTTGCGAGAGGGCGCGCCCCTCGAATTTTAGCGGTGCCAGGGTCGGCGGGCTCCAAGGCAACCGTCACTTCTACCACCTTAAGTCAGCGAAAATCACGCGGCTGGGCGGCATTCACTGTCGTGCATTTTCGGCAGTGAAAGTTGTTTCCACGATGCCGAAATCTTGGGAATGTGGTCTTGCCAGCCGCGCGGTAACGTTTCGTCGCAGACGGGAAGGGAAGTACATGGCGAGCGATGTGTGCCTGCTGTCGATGCCGTTTTCGCCCATCGAGCGCCCCTCCTATGCGTTGGGACTGCTCAAGGCAGTCCTGGTGCAGGCTGGACTTGATGTTGTCGTGCGCTATCCCTGCCTGCGTTTCACCGAGGAGATCAACCGGCGCACCTATTCGCTGCTGTCGCGCATTCGGATCGAGGACGGGCCGGTTGACTGGGCGTTTTCGGGCGTTGCATTTCCCGAGCATCCGGGCGATGTCGAGGGCTATCTCGCCCGTGTCCGCGAGCGCAACCCGATCCTGTGGTCGGCCGACCGATCGACCGACACCGCGGCGCTGCTGAGACTGCGCGAACGGGCGCCGGCCTTTATCGACGAGACGGTTGACGAGGTCATTGCGCTGGCGCCGCGCATTGTCGGCTGCACGTCGACATTTCAACAGCATGTCGCCAGTCTGGCCTTGCTGCGCCGCCTCAAGGAGCGTGCCCCCGAGATCGTCACGATGATTGGTGGCGCCAATTGCGAGACGGTGATGGGGCGGACCACGCACCAGTCGTTTCCGTGGGTCGATTATGTCGTGTCTGGCGAGGCGGAAGATCTGTTGCCCGGGCTGTGCCGGGATATCATCGCGCATCCCGACGGCCTCCCGGTAAGACGCCTGCCCGAAGGCGTCTTCGGCCCGGCGCACCGCGACACTGGCTATCCCCGGGTGACTTATGGCGATGGCGCGCCGCGTGCCGTTGCCGCGTCGCTGCAAACACAGCCGATCCCGGATTACGACGATTATTTCAGTGAACTCGAACAATCGCCGCTGCGTCGCCGGGTTAGTGTGGCGTTGCCGATCGAAACCTCGCGCGGCTGCTGGTGGGGCGAGATCAAGCACTGCAAGTTCTGCGGCTTGAACGGGGTGACGATGGCCTTCCGTTCAAAACCGGCCGATCTGGCGTTCAGTGAAATAGCGGCTTTGCGGGAGCGCTACGGCGTCCACAAGTTTTTGGCGGTCGATAACATCATCGACCTGAAATACTTCAACAACCTGGTGCCGCAACTTGCCGAGGCGGAACCGCGGGCGTCATTCTTCTATGAGACGAAGTCGAACCTGTCGCGCCCCCAGGTCAAGGCGCTGGCCGAGGCCGGCGTCATCTGGCTGCAACCCGGCATCGAATCGATGCACACCGGCATGCTCGACCTGATGGACAAGGGGAGTCAGGCATGGCGCAACGTGCAGTTGCTGCGCTATGGCCGGCAATTTGGGGTGCGGCTTTATTGGGCGATCCTGTGCGGATTTCCGGGAGAAGACGAGGCCTGGTTCGGCGAAATGGCCGAGTGGCTGCCGCTGATCGCACATCTTGAGCCGGGTCAGATCAAAGGCCTCCGGTTTGACCGCTATAGCCCGTATTTCCGCGACGCCGCGACCTACGAACTCGCACTCAGCCCATCGGAAATGTACAGCTACTTCTACCCCGTCGAGAAATCACAGCTGGCTGATCTTGTCTATTTCTTCGAAGCGCAGCGGAGGAACAATAAAGGATACTACCTGCTCGGCGCCGATCTGTCGGATCGGCCGGCGCTGGAAAGCCTGCGCCGCGTCCTGCTCGAGTGGAACCGCGGCTGGCACGTGGGGCCGCGCCCGATCATGGTCATGGAAGATGACGGGACAACACTGAGCATCGTCGATACCCGGCCCTGCGCCATCGCCCGCAGGGCGCAGTTGACCGGCCTCGACCGCGACATCTATCTGCTGTGCGATGACGGCCCGCCGCTCGAAAGCGCCATCAGCCGCATCGCGCGAAGCGGTGACCTGTCGCCTGAAGCTGTCCGCACGGCCATCGCGCAACTGGTGGAGCGGCGTCTGCTGCTGGTCCTCGACGGCCATGTCGTTGCGCTGGCCGTCCCCGGACCCCTGCCCGCAATGCCCCGCGACACCGACTTCCCCGGCGGCTTGCTGCTTGAAGACGACTCGATCGTCGTTGCCGGCGCCAGCGCCTAACGTCAGCAGGTTTGGCGCGGGCCTATTCGCGAGGGAGGCCGCTGCATACCGCGCCGTAATCATCCGACATCGCGAGCATGCAATCAGACACCACATCGCCCTCGAACGACACGCGCAGCGTCCGCAACCTGCTGCCCTTGTAATCGAGGATCGGACCGCCGCCGCCAGTGGATTCGTAGGACCACGTCCAGGTTTCGCTGGCGTCGCCGTCTTCGACGAATTTCCCCGGCGGCGGCCCCAGATTTGCCAGGACATCGGCCTTCGTCGTGCTGCCGACCACGACCCGGTCGATATAGGCGGCATTGATTTCGCTGCCGGTTACCATCGGCTGAATGCAGCCGCTGCATCCGAGCAGCAGCAGCACCGGCGCCAATCTGCGAAACATCCCGCCCCGTGCTCAGTGCCGGACGATGGAGCGCATATCGGCGACCGCCCAGGCGACGGCGTGGGCAATGATGTCGATCCGGTTGAGCTGCTCCACGCGGTCACGCGATTTCGCGACCTCATCGGGCGTCAGCACCAGCCCGAGCAGACCGGCCGCCTCGACGAGGCACAACAGCATCACGTTGGTCGGATCGGGAATCTCGTCGCTCATCAATTCCTGGCGCAGCCGGGCCTTCAGCTCGCGCTGCTCGCGCTCGTCGATGATCGAATACCGGCCGCCTTCTTCCCGGATGATGGCCTTTGCAACCAAGCCCTGGAGGGCTGTCCGACGATAGAAATCGCCGTGATCGCTGGTGCACTGCAGCGCCGTCATCGCACTGAACTCGGCGCCGGCCAGTTCCAGCTGCTGCAACGCGTCGTCGAGAATCGACATCACCAGTCGGAGTGAGGTCGATCAGGAAAAACCGGTCGAGGTCGGCGTCCATGCGATTGCGCAGCGCCAGTTCCATCAACGTCGCGCCGGCCACCACGATCTCAAAGGCCGAAGACGGCAGCTCAATGGATCGGCCGCCAGCATAATCGAGCTGAAGAAGAACGATCTCCTCAGCAAAATCGAGCATCGCCGGCGCGTCAGCGAACCGCGGCGATTGCCGCGGCGGACCCCGAATGAATCGGGACCATCCTGTCAAAGCCGCTCATCGAAAAGACGTCATAGACGTGCGGCGTACAGTCGAACAGTGCCAGCTTGCCTTTGGCCTGCTGCAGTTTTTTGCCGACCACCAGCAGCACGCGAAGCCCGGCGCTGCTGATATACTCGACCCCTGCCATGTCGACGACGATATGTGGCGTGCCGCCCTCCGCGAGCACCCGGTTGAACTGGTCTTCAACGGCACGCGCCACAGTGCCGTCGAGTCTGCCCGTAAGCCTGACGATGACGGCGTCGCCTGCCTGCTCCTGCACGAAATCCATCAGCAGCTCCGCACTGCGTTTGTCCGCCCGTGCCCATTAGAGCGGCACTCAACCAAGTGTGGTCGCACCTATTTCGCCTTGGTTTTGATCGGCGATCGAACTTGATCGAGTTCCCGCCTAGTTAACACGCCGTCGAACAGCGGCGCAAGAGAGCGGCTGTCGGCGGGGCGGACTGTCGTTGACGCGCATAGCGGCAGCGCGGCCTCACCAATCCTCGCGGCCTCACCAATCCTCGCGGCTGGTGACCTCAATGCGGCCACGGCCGGCCTGCTCCGGATATAGGTCGAACACGAAATCCCAGCCGGCGATCACATATTCGCGATGCTTCCCCGGATGATCCGGTCGCGAGGTCGGCATGTGGAGCAGATGGTGGACCATGCCCCCGATCTGCATCTCGCGACTGTCCGGGTCGGCCATCAGTCCCTTCAGCGAGAACGCAGTCTGCAAGGTTAGCGCCGACAGTTCGCCGACCGTCTTGCGCACGCTGCGCGCCGCACGCCGCACCCGCTTTTCAAGATCGGCAATCTCGGCCTGGCCGCCGGTCCACTCGAACAGATCGTTGCCGGCCATCTTTACGACAATCTTGCCCATCGTCCCTCTCGACCCATCAGGTCTCCACCGGATCAGGAACCGCGCCCGCCGGGGTCGCGACCGGCGGGTTCTACGCAGGATTGGACGCTGCGTCGATAAATCGGTTCAATTCACGGAATTCTTGGTAAATTTGGCGGCGCCGGTCAAATCGCTCGGGCGGTCAAATCGCTCAGACGGCGCAGACGAGAGGAAGACGAAGCATGGCGTCAACCGCAACGTCGAGGGCCGCAATGTCCGGCGCGTGCTGGGCTATAACGGCAACGGCGTCCACTACCGCCGCAAATGCGAAGAGATCGCGGCCGGCGGCTTTCGCGAATTCGCGTTTCGCTAGTACCCACTCTCAGTGAAGCGCGACTCATGAAATTTCCCGCTCCTGCATCGCGGGAGCGGGTGGATCGCCGCGCCAGCGGCGAAACGGGTGAGGGTGGTTGGGCGAGGTTCGACCCTGTGGCCGCCCCCCCACCCGTCTCCTGCACCGCGGGAGAGGCGGATGGCGGCTACTCCCCGAAGACGTAGCGGTCGATGGCGGCGGCGAAGCCGTCTTCTTCGTTGGAGAGGGTGGTGCCCTTGGCCTTGGCCTTGACCTCCGGCGGGGCGTTGCCCATCGCGACCGCGAAGCCGCCGGCGGCGAACAGGTCGAGGTCGTTTTCCATGTCGCCGAGCACGAGCACCTCTTCGCGCGGGACGCCGAGCCGCGCCATCAGCACATCAACCAGCCGCCCCTTGTTGATGCCCGGCGGGATCACGTCGCAGTAATAGGGCTGTGAGCGCTGTGCGAAAGCCCTGCCCGCCAGCGAGGCGCGCAATTCGGTTTCGCAGCGGATCACCAGAGCATGGTCGTCGCTCGGCCCGACGATCTTGCCGACCGCCGAGAAATGCGCGTCGGTGAAGGCCGGCACGACCGTCGGCGGCGTCTCGATCGTGTGGATTTCGTGATCGACATGGGCGCCGTTGCGGTTGGCGATGACCCATTCGTTGCCGATGAACACCCAGCAATCAACGCCGTTGCGCTGAAACGTCTGTACCGCCTCCCTGGCGGCGGCGGGCGGGATCAGCTTCTGTTCGATGACGGTGAGGTCGGTTTCGACGATCGACCCGCCATTATAGCCGCCGAACGGGAGTTTCAGCGCCAGTGGCTCCAGCATCATCTTCAGGCCGAACGGCGGCCGGCTCGAACAGATCGAAAAATGCACGCCGGCATCGTGCAGCCGGTGCACCGCCGCCTTGGCGCGCGGGGTCAGGGTCTTGGCGGTGGTGACAAGGGTGCCGTCGACATCGGTGACAACAAGCGAGACTTTGTTCATCGAAGATTCTCCCGGTTGCACGTCAGGATTTCGACACCGGCATCGGTCGCGACGATCACCTCGGAGGCGCGCCCGACAAACAATCCGTTATCGACCACCCCGACCGTCATGTTCAGCGCAATCTCAAGATCGGCCGGGTCATCGATCAGGCCGAAATTGCAGTCGAGGATCAGGTTTCCGCCGTCGGTGATGAACGGCCGGCCGTTGCGCTGCCGCAAGACCGGGTCGCCGCCGAGCCGCCGCAACGCCGCGGTGGTCGCCTGCCAGCCGAATTGCACAATTTCGACCGGCACCGGCATGTGCTGACCGAGCTTTTGCACGAGCTTTTCCTGATCCACCACGACGATGAAGCGGTCGCTCGCGGCGGCAACGATCTTTTCGCGCAGCAACGCGCCGCCTCCGCCCTTGATCAGCGCAAGGTTGGTGCGTTCCACCTCGTCCGCCCCATCGATCGCGAGGTCAATGCGTGGATACTCGGCCAGCGAACCCAGCGGGATTGCAAGCTGGCGCGCCAGTTCGGCGGTATGCTCCGAAGTCGGGATCGCGATGATCAGCAACCCGGCGGTGATGCGCGGCGCCAGGTGCTCGGCGACAAACGCCGCGGTCGAGCCGGTGCCGAGACCGAGGATCATCCCGCTCTCGACAAACTGCACCGCGCGCTGCGCCGCGAGGCTTTTGAGATGATCGCGGTGTTGGTCGTCGCTCACGCGGCCCTCTCGGCTATGCGGGTTTCTTGGAATGGCGGATGGCGGCGATCGCCGCGGCGTAATCCGGCGCGCCGAACACCGCCGAGCCGGCGACGATCGCATTGCCGCCGGCATCGATCACCCGCCAGGCATTGGCGCCGCTGAGCCCGCCATCGACCTCGATGATCGTGTCGAGGCCGCGCGCGTCGCACATATCGCGCAGGGCGCGGATTTTCGTCAGGACCTCCGGGATGAATTTCTGGCCGCCAAACCCGGGGTTCACCGACATGATCAGCACAATGCCGCACAAATCCAGCACATGCTCGATCATCACCAGCGGCGTCGCCGGGTTCAGCACGGTGCCCGCCATCTTGCCGAGATCGCGGATGTGCGACAGCGTGCGGTGCAGATGTACCGTCGAACTCGGCTCGCAATGCACCAGCAGATGGTCGGCGCCGGCCTTGGCGAAATCGTCGAGATAGCGTTCCGGCTCGACCATCATCAGATGCACGTCGAGCGGCTTTGTCGTGACCTTCCGCACCGCCGCCACGACGACCGGACCGATCGTCAGATTGGGGACGAACCGGCCATCCATCACATCGACATGCACCCAGTCCGCACCTGCCGCCTCGATCGCGCGCACCTCCTCGCCCAGCCGCGCGAAATCGGCCGACAGGATCGACGGTGCGACAATAACCGACCCGCTCATGCGACGATGCCGCCTCGGATCAAGCGATCAGCCTCATGCAATTTGGCTCATGCAATCGGCCGCCAGTGCCGGCCGCTGCGCCACAGCATCTGCTCGGCGGCGTCCGGGCCATCGCTGCCGGAACCATAGAACTCCAGCGGCACGTGCTTGTCGTTGGCCCACATGTCGAGCGCCGGCTGCACCACCGACCAGCCGGATTCAACGCTGTCGGCACGCTGGAACAAGGTCGCATCACCGATCATGCAATCATAAACCAAGGTCTCGTAGCCGGTCGCCGGCGCGGATTTGAAATAGTCGCTGTAACGAAAATTCATCCGGACGCCGCCGAGCGTGATCTTGGTGCCCGGCCGCTTGGCGCCGAATTCCAGCGAGATGCCTTCATCCGGCTGGATCTGCATCGCCAGCACGTTGGGCGATAGGTTCTCGACCGACGTGTCGCGAAACAGCGCAAACGGCGCGTGTTTGAACTGGATCGCGATCTCGCTGGTACGCCGCGCCAGCGACTTGCCGGTGCGCAGGTAGAACGGCACCCCGGCCCAGCGCCAATTGTCCACCGCAAGCCGCATCGCGACGTAGGTTTCAGTCATGCTGTCATGTGCGACGCCGTCGCTTTCGCGATACGAGGTGACCGGCTGGCCGCGCACGATGCCGGCGGCGTACTGGCCGCGCACGACATTACGGCGCAGATCGTCTTCGCCGAACGGCACGACCGCGTCGAGCACCTTGGTCTTTTCGGTGCGCACCGCATCGGCGCCGAACGAGTTGGGCGGCTCCATCGCGGTGAGGCTCAACAGCTGAAAGACATGGTTCGGCACCATGTCGCGCATCGCGCCGGTCGCCTCATAAAAGGCAGCACGGCGCTCGACACCGACCGTCTCGGCGACGGTGATCTGCACGTGATCAATGTGGTCGCGGTTCCACAGCGGCTCGAAGATGCCGTTGGCAAAGCGCAGTACCATGATGTTCTGGACCGTCTCCTTGCCGAGGAAATGGTCCATCCGAAAAATCTGCGACTCGTCGACGACCTTGCGGATACGCTCGTTGAGCGCCTTTGCCGAGGCCAGATCACGGCCGAACGGCTTTTCAATGATGACCCGCCGCCAACTGCCGTTTTCCTCCTTCAGCAGATTTTCCGCGGCCAGCGACTCGACGATTGGCCCGAACAGCGCCGGCGCCATCGCCAGGTAGAACAGTACATTGCCCTTCGTCTGGTGGGCCTGTTCAGCCTCCGCCAGCCGCTGTTCGAGAGCCTTGTAGGTTTCCTGGTTGGTTACGTCACCATCGACCAGATGCAGGCGCTGGGCAACGAAATCCCAGGCCTTCTCGTCGAACGCTTCACCCGTCCCCCCGCCCTCCGAGCTGCCGCCGGTGTCGGAGACGAACTTCTTGACCCCGCCCGCGAGGTCGTCGCGAAAGGCGTCGATCGAACGCTTCGACCGGTCGACGCCGACCAGTGCGAAATGCTCCGACAACCGCCCGGATTTTGACAGGTTATAGAGCGCCGGCATCAGCAGGCGCTTGGTCAGGTCGCCCGCGGTGCCGAAAATGACCATGGTGCAGGGCGGCGCGGTGGCATCGCGTGCCTCGGCCGGGGGTTTGGCGGGGCTGGCAGCGTCATTCATGGCAGGCGCTCCGCGCTCAGGTCTTCGGGGCTTCTTGGTGGCCGCCAAACTGCTTGCGCATCGCCGACAGGATGCGTTCGGCGAAGGTGTGGTCCTGGCGCGAGCGGAACCGCGTGTAGAGCGCCGCCGACAAGACCTCGGCCGGAACCGCCTGCTCAATCGCCGCCATGATCGTCCAGCGGCCCTCGCCGAAATCGTCGACGCGACCGGTGAATTCGCTGAGTTCGGCGTCTTCGGCGAGCGCGATCGCGCTCAAATCGAGCAGCCACGACGACACGACGCTGCCGCGCCGCCAGACCTCGGCGACATCGGGCAGGTTGAGCTGATACCTCCGGTTTTCCGGCACCACCGGCGAATTGACGCCTTTCAGGATGTCAAAGCCTTCGGCAAAGGCCTGCATCATTCCGTATTCGATGCCGTTATGGACCATCTTGACGAAATGGCCGGCGCCGGCCGGGCCGCAATACATGTAGCCCTGCTCGACACGAGGGTCGCGGCCTTCGCGGCCCGGCGTCTCGTCGATGGTGCCCTTGCCCGGCGCCAGCGCATTGAAGATCGGGTCGAGCCGGTCCGCTGCCACCTTGTCGCCGCCGATCATCATGCAATAGCCGCGCTCTAGGCCCCAAATGCCGCCGCTGGTGCCGACATCGAGATAGTGCAGCCCCTTGGCGTTCAGCATTTCCGCGTGCTTCACATCGTCCTGGAAGAACGAGTTGCCGCCGTCGATCAGCACATCGCCCTTTTCGAGGAGGCCGGAGAGTTCGACGATCGTCTCATGGGTGATCTTGCCGGCCGGCAGCATGACCCAAACCGCGCGGGGCTTTTCCAGCTTGCGCACGAAATCGGCGAGGTCCTGGCTGCCGGTGGCGCCTTCGCCCGCGAGGCCCTGCACCGCGTCGGTGCTCTTGTCAAAGACGACGCAGCTGTGCCCGGCCTTCATCAGCCGCCGCACGATGTTGCCGCCCATCCGGCCGAGACCGATCATTCCTAGCTGCATGTGAGTTCTCCGTCGAATGGGGTTACTCCCCGTCTGTCATTCCGGGTTCGGCCGTTGGCCGCCCCGGAATGACAGAGTGGGGAAAGCTTGCACAGAGCTTCAAACCTACTTCTGCAATGCCTGTTCGACCGCGGCGCTGAGCGTTTTCAGCCCGGCTTCGACATCCGCCGGCAGGTGGACGCGCAGCAGGCGGCGGCCGCGCTCGGCGAGCACGTCGAGATCGCCAAGCGCCTGCGCTGCCTTGACAACGCCGAAGGTGTAGGATTGGCCCGGCACCGGGAAATCAGCCGCGTCGCCGCAGGTGATCTGCAACACGACGCCGCTGTTCGGGCCGCCCTTATAGGCCTGCCCTGTCGAATGCAGGAAACGCGGGCCGAAGCCGAGGCAGGTCGCGGCATGCGTCTGGTCGCGGATCATCCGGCGCACTCGCTGCAAGGCGTCGGTATCGGCGGGGTTGCGATCGATATAGGCGAGCAGTGCGACGTAATCGCCGGCCTTGATTTGACCGAACAGGGTCTTCAGCACGCCGGTGAGGCTCGTCGCGCCTTTCAGCGTCGCGGCGTTGCGCGCGTCGGCGAACAGTGAAATGCCCCCTTCGCTGAAAAACGGCGCCTCTTCCGGCAGTTTGCCGGTTTTCTCGTAGACGCTGGTCAGTTCGCGCGTCTTGATTTTCTGCGCCTCGACATCGGGCTGGTCGAACGGGTTTATGCCGATGATTGAGCCGGCAACCGCCGTGCCCATTTCCCAGCGATAGAATTCCTGACCGATCTGCATCGCGTCGGAGACGATGATGCGGATGACCGGCTGCCCCGCCGCTTCGAGCGCCGCAACCGCGGTTTCGTGCTCGCTGTCCTGGTCGGAGGCGAGGCGCAGATAGGCGAAGACACGGTCGCTGCCATAGACCGCCGGGACGCCGATCGGCTCGGCATCGACCGGGACGATGCCCTTGCCAAGCTTGCCGGTTGACTCCGCGAGCAGCTGCTCCAGCCACGCCCCGAGCGAGGTAATGCCGGGCGACGCAATGATCGTCATCTTGTCGCGGCCCATGCGGGCTGCCGCGCCCATGATCGCACCAAGGATCACGCCGGGATTTTCGACCGGCGGCGCGTTGGCCGAGCATGACCGCGCCATTTCGGCCGCGCTTTCGAGGAAGGCGCCGGTATCGATGCCGAGCGCTGCCGCCGGCACCATGCCGAAATCGGACAGCACCGAATAGCGGCCGCCGATCGTCGGCAGGCCGTGATAGACGCCGCGGAAGCCTTCCGCATGCGCCAGCTTTTCGACCTGCGACCCCGGATCGGTGATCGCGACGAAGTGCCTCGCCGCCTCGGCCTCGCCGAGTTCGGCCTTGGCGCGCTCCATGAAATATTGCTTGAAGATGTTGGGCTCAAGCGTACTGCCCGATTTGCTCGACACGAAGAACAGCGTGCGCTTGAGGTCAACCGATTTTTCCAGCCGCTTGATCTGTGCCGGATCGGTCGAGTCGATGATCTGCAATTTCGGGAATCCCGGCTTATTGCCGAGGCTCAGCGCCAGGACCTCGGGTCCGAGGCTGGACCCGCCCATGCCAAGCAGCAGCGCATCGGTGAACCCGGCCGCCTTGACATCGGCCGCGAACGCATCGAGATGCGCCTTCGCCTTGATCTGCTCATCGACGACATTCAGCCAGCCGGTCCATTTGGCTTCGTCGGTACTGGTCCACAGCGTTGCGTCGCTGGCCCACAGGCGGCGAACCTTGCCTTCCTTGCGCCAGTCTTCGAGCGCCGCCTTGACCGCATCGTCGAGTTCCTTCGGCAGTTTGTAGCTCATCAGGTTGAGCTTGCTGCCGAGCACCGCGCGGCGCTTTTTCTGCACCGCCGCGTAGAGCGTGTCGGCCGCGTCGGCAAACAGCCGCACGCCGTCGGCGACCAGCTTCGAGGTGATCTCGTCGAGCGAAATGCCGGCATCCGCCAGCCCTTTCAGCGTCGCCTCCGCGCCCGCGACATCCTCTGCGAGGCTGTTGCGCAGGCGGCCGTGATCGCGGAATGCATCCATCGTCGCCGGCGGCATCGTGTTGACCGTCGGTGCCCCGATCAGTTCCTCGACATAGAGAACGTCGCTGTAATCCTTGTTCTTGGTGCCGGTCGAGGCCCACAGCAGTCGCTGTGTCTGCGCGCCTTTCTGTGCCAGTCGCTGCCAGCGCTCGTCGGTGAAAATCTTCTGGTAAAGCTGGTAGGCCAGTTTCGCATTGGCGATCGCGATTTTGCCCTTGAGAGCCGTGAGCGCCTGTTTGTCGGCCGGGCTCGTCGCGCCGGCGATGCGCTTGTCGATCGCCTCGTCGACCAGCGTATCGATGCGGCTGACAAAGAAGCTCGCGACACTGGCGACATGGTTCGGGTCGCCGCCCTTGGCGACGTAATCCTCAAGGCCGGAAATATAGGCGTCGGCGACCTCGGCATACGCCTGTCGCGCGAACAGCAGCGTGACGTTGATGTTGATGCCGTCGCCGATCAGCGTGCGGATCGCGGGCAGGCCGGGCTTGGTCGCCGGCACCTTCACCATCAGGTTCGGGCGGCCGACATTGCGCCACAGACGGCGCCCCTCCTCGATTGTCTCGCCGGTTTTCATCGCCAGATAGGGCGACACCTCGATCGAGATATAGCCGTCATGTTTCTGGGTCTGGTCATAGACCGGGCGCAGCGCGTCGGCGCCTTCGCGGATGTCGTGGATCGCCAGATCCTCGAACAAGGCTCCGGGGTCGAGATCACCCTTCGCCTCGAACTCGGCGATCAGCGCGTCGTAATCGTCGCCATGCCCGATCGCCTTCTCAAAGATCGACGGGTTCGACGTGACGCCGCGCAGCCCGTCATCATTGATGAGCCGGGTCAACTCGCCGCTGCGCAGCAATTCGCGGCTGACGAAATCGAGCCACACCGATTGCCCGTATTCCGGGAGCGACTTCAGCGGATTGGTCATCTTGCTACCTTTCTGCCGCAAGGCCGGCGCGCCGGCCGGCCCAGCATATCGTTACCTGTCACCGTTCTACCGATTTTCAACGCCCCGCGCCGGCATTGGTGCCGCGGTTAGTGCCGCGGTGATCTGCTCAACAATGACCTCAACCGAGGTCTCTACCGTGACAATAATCGGATTTTCATCCGGAGTCGGCGGCTCCAACGTCGCCAGCTGGCTATCGAGCAGCGTGGCCGGCATGAAATGCCCCTGCCGGTGGCCGATCCGCTCGGCGAGGACTGCGCGCGGAGCGGTCAGGAAGACCAGGCGCGCCTCCGGCCGGTCGGGGCCGATGATCGTGTCGCGGTATTTGCGCTTCAAGGCCGAGCAGGTGATGACCCCGCAGGAGCCGTCGCGGCGCCACGCGTCGACGCATGCCGCGACCACCGCGAGCCACGGCGCGCGGTCGTTGTCATCGAGCGGCTGCCCGGCGTGCATTTTCGCGACATTCTCCGGCGGATGCAGTGCGTCGCCTTCCTGAAACTCCCAGCCAAGCCGTTCTGCCAAAGCACGGCCCACCGTCGTCTTGCCTGATCCCGAGACGCCCATCACGACCGCGACACAGATGGCCGGCGGGTCTTCCTGCACTGCTCCCTGCAAGGCTCGCTCCAACTCGTTGCGGGCCGCGATACAGCTTGCGGACAAGTTGTTTGCGAGCGGCGGCATTGTGTCGCTTTCGCAAGAACCGCGCAACCGGAAGCGGCGATGTCGCCTGTCGAAGGTTCGCGTGACGGATCGGTTTCTAATCGCCGCGGCGGGGGTCGAGGGCGTCGCGCAGGCCGTCGCCGAACAGGTTCAGCGACAGCACCAGGCAGAAGATCGCCAGCCCCGGCCACACTGCCATCCATGGCGCCTGCGACAGGAAATTCTTGGCGGTGTTCAGCATGCTGCCCCAACTCGGGTAGGGCGGCTGCTGCCCGAGGCCGAGAAAGCTGAGGCTGGCCTCGGCGATAATCGCGGCGGCGGCCGCCAGGGTCGCCTGCACCAATAGCGGCGGCACGATATTCGGGAAGATATGGCGCAGGATGATGCGGTAATGCGGGTTGCCGACCGCGCGCGCCGCCTCGACATAATCCTCATGCTTGACCGTCAGCACCTGACCGCGGGTCAGGCGGGCGAAGATCGGCGTCTGCGACACCCCGATCGCGATCATCGCATTGGTCAGGCTGGGCCCCAGAAACGCCGCCAGCGCAATCGCCAGGATCAGAAAGGGGATCGCCAGCATCGCATCGATCAGCCGCATCATCGTGCCGTCGATAATGCCGCCGAAATACCCGGCGACCAGCCCGAACGGCACCCCGATCGCCAGCGCCAGCGATACCGAGACAAGCCCCGCCAGCAGCGAGACGTGGGTGCCCCAGACGATGCGGGCCAGCACGTCGCGGCCGATCTCGTCGGTGCCAAACCAGTGCTGCATCGACGGCGGCTTGCGCACCAGAGCCCAATTGGTCGCGATCGGGTCATAGGGCGAAATCAGCGGCGCTAGTACCGCGATGGCGATGAACAGCAACACCACGGCGAGGCCGACCACCGCGCCGCGCCGTTTCATCAGACGCTGGACGGAACGGTTCCACGGTCGTTCGCCGCGCTCGGTATCGGGAATGCTGCCGGTGACGGCTTCTGCGGTCATGCGCGCTGCCTCGGATCGACCAGCACATAGGCGATATCGGCCAGCAGATTAAGCAGGATGTACGCCATCGAGGTGCACAGCACGACGCCTTGCACGACCGCGTAATCGCGGTTGAACACGGCATCGACGATCAGCTTGCCGAAACCGGGGATCGTGAACACCTGCTCGGTCAGCACCGCCCCCGACAGCAGCGCACCAAACTCAAGCGCCCCCAACGTCACCACCGGCACCAGCGCGTTGCGGAATGCGTGCTTCAGGATCACGCTGCGTTCGCGCAATCCCTTGGCGCGGGCGGTGCGCACGTAATCGGTGGACAGCGTCTGCAGCATCGCGCTGCGGGTGTGCCGCATCATCACCGCGGCGATCGCATTGCCGAGCACGAAAGCCGGCATGATCAATGTCAGCAGGTTCTGTCGCAGGCTTTCCATCGGGCTGACAAATCCCGACGCGGGCAGCCACCCGAGCACCACCGAAAACAGCAGGATCATCAGGATGCCGAGCCAGAAATTGGGGATCGAGAGGCCCCATAAAGCGACCATTGTCGCCCCGTAATCGACCGCGGTGTTGTTTTTGACGGCGGCGATGATGCCGGCCGGCACCCCGATCACCAGCGCAATCACAATTGCAAACAATGCCAGTTCGCCGGTCACCGGCAGCTTTTCGAGCACGAGGTCGAGCACCGGTTTCTTGATGCGGATCGACTCGCCGAGATCGCCATGCACCACCCCCTTGACCCACAGCGCGTACCGCACCGGAAACGGCTCATCGAGGTGGTATTTTTCGCGCAGGAAGGCGATGACACCGGGATCCGCTCCTCGCCGGCCAGGGCCAATGCCGGATCGCCCGGCAGAAGTTGCTGCAAGCCGAAGATCAGCAGCGACACGAAAAAAATCGTCGGCACGACCAGCGCGATGCGGCGGAGGAGGAAGGCGGTCATCGCTTAAACAAGCGTGGATCGAGTGTAAATGGCACGGCGTCTATGATCCTGATGCGTCCGGCACTGTCATGACGGTGGTTGATCAGCACATTCCGATCAGGTGCGGTTGCAATCGGCACAATCGCCGAAGGCACAACCAGCAAAACCTCGGCGCAACGATCGAGCCAATCGTCGCCGAGCCGCTGTGTGTGGGCTTCGCGGCGGCCCCAATCCACCGGCAACTGCGCCAACGTGATCTCCCCTCGGGGCAAATCGTCGGCCACTTCAAACTCAATCATCGTCTGCGCCGCCAGCAATTCCGGGGCGGTGACATGCACCCGCTTCTCGAGCGCGCAGAGCGACGGCACGGTCGCGCAATAGGTCACCGGCCGGCCGCGTGTGTTCCAGCGCCCGTCAAACGCCAGACCATATCCTCCATCAAACCTGCGCGCGAACCGCCGGTCAGACAGCCGCCACAGCCGCATTACGCCGCCGCACCCCAGGCGATCTTGCCGAGAATTTGTTCAACAATCCGCGCACCAGCCTCGGTGCGGGCGAGTTCAAGCGGCGCTCGGCCATCCAGCACGGACAATTCCTGACGCAGCCACTTGTTTGCCTTCGCGGCATCGTCGAACACATCTTCGGCGAGCGCCTGAATCCGCGCCATCCGTACCAGCCGATCTGATTCATCCACGGTCAGCGGCTCCTTGCGGACCTCACGATGGCGCCGGGTGCGCGACGGTATGACGAAGCGTTCGATCTCGCGATCCGAAAAGCCAGCCTGGCGGACGGCATGCAGCGCACCAAGCGGAATTCCCGAGACGATTGCAGCTACAAGATCAGCATCCGATGCAATCTCGCGCCCCAACACGCGTCGTCCTCCGAGCTTATGGTAAACGGCCTCGGTGACGGATGGTGGCTGAGTCATCAGCGCCCCTCTTCGGCAACATGCCGATCATATAAGCGGCAAGTTGCCATTAAGCAACGGCGCTACTCCATCCTCAACCCCTGCGGGCGGATCAGGCCGTCGGGGTATGGGGTGAAGCCGGACAGTTTCTTGTTCATCGCGTACAGCCATTTGAGGTGCCACAGATAGATGATCGGGCGGTCCTTCAGCGTGTGTTCGGCAACCTTGGCGTAGTGCGCGAGGCGGTCGGCCGGAGCGGCGGCGGCTCGGGCGGCGTCGAGTTCCCGATCGACCTCGGCGTTGCAATAATGCGCCGCGTTGAGTGCCGGCGGCGCCTTGCACGAGACGAAATTGTAGAGGTTGCCGTCCGGGTCGGTGCGGCCGCTCCAGCCGATCATATAGGCCTCGAACTCGCCGTTCGTCGCGAGTTGCAGCGACGAGGCGAACTCAACCGCCTGGATGTTGATCGTAAACCCGGCCTCGCCGGCCATCGCCTGTACCACCTGGGCAGCGCGCAGCACCTCGGGGTCGGTCGGCACCATCACCGTAAAGCTCGGGTTCGGTGCGCCAGCAGCAGCAAGCAGCTGTTTGGCCTTGGCGATATCACGGCCGGGCAGCGGCACGCCCTTCACATAAAACGGGTTGCCCGGCGGCACCCACTGATTGCCGGGCTGAAACAGCCCGTTGAACACGACCTGGTTCAGGGCTTCGCGGTCGATCGACAGCTCAAGCGCCTCGCGCACCCGGGCATCCTGGCCGAGCGGCGTCTTCGATCGCGCGCCGTTGTTTACGTTTAGCGTGATGCCGGTGTAGCCGAGCCCGGTAATGCCGGCGGTCTTCAGCCGGGCATCCTGCTTTGCGCCGTCGAAATCGGTGGCGGCGACGCGCTCGACCAGATCGAGCCCGCCGGATTGCAGATTGGCGAGCCGCACCGTCGAATCCGGAATCGGCAGAAAGGTGATGCGGTCGAAGTGGATCGCATCCTTGTTCCAGTAATCGGCGAAGCGTTCGAGCACGATGCGGTCCTGCGCCACCCGCTGGACGAATTTGTACGGGCCGGCGCAGACCGGATGGCTGCCGAATTCGGTGCCGGATTTCGCCGCCTTCGGCGACACCATCATGCCGGCGCGGTCGCTTAATTGCGCGAGCAGTGGCGCGAACGGCGCCGTCAGCACAAACTTCACCGTGTGCTCATCGACAACCTGCACCTCGCTGACCGCACTGATCTCGGCCTTGCGGGTGGACCCCGGCAGCGTCAGGTGGCGCTCGATGCTGAACTTGACGGCGGCGGCGTCGAACGGCTCGCCATCGTGGAACCTGACCCCCGACCGCAACTTCATCACGAGGGCGCGATTGCCGTCGGTCCACTCCCACGAGGTCGCAAGTTGCGGCACGATCTCGAGTTTGGGCGAGATATCGACGAGCTTGTCGCACAGCGAGGCAAAGACGATGCGCCCGACAAAGGTGCGCGCCAACGTTGGGTCGAGCACGTCCGGGTCCTCGGCAAGCCCGATCCGCAACGTGCTCTGCGCCGAGGCGCCGGCGACCGACAGCACCAGAACAGCCATCACCAGCAGCAATTTGCGAATCACCCAGACCTCCCCCGCACCCCGAAACCCGCCGAACGCTGTGCCCTATCCGGAGTAATCCGGCTCGCTCTTGTCGAGCAGCCGCTTCAGCGCGGCGAAATGATGCTCATAGGCCGGTTTGCCGCCATAGACCGGGGAATTGGCGTATTGCCGCAGCGTGCGCGCCACGACATGCGCCGGCACTTCCTTGAGCGGGCGGCCGGTCCACATCGCGTAAATCTGCTGCTGGCAGGCGCGCTCGAAGTAATAAAGCCGGTCATAGGCTTCGGCGACATTCTCGCCGCAGGCCAGCGCGCCGTGATTGGCCATCAGCATCACCGAGCGTTCCGGCCCGAGCACCCGCGCCAGCCGCTCGCCTTCTTCCACTTCCATCGCGAGGCCGGTGTACTCGTCGTCATAGGCCATCGTGTCGAGAAAGCCGATCTCGGTCTGGCCGAGCGCCGCCAGCCGCGGATTTTCCAGCCGCGCCAGGGCGCTGGCAAACGGCATGTGGGTATGCAGCACGCAGGCATGCTTTGGCACCAGGCGATGGATCGGTGCGTGGATGCAAAAGGCCGAGCGCTCGACCTCGCCCTCGCCGCTCAGCACGGTGCCGTCATAACCGACTTCCATCAGGCAGTTCGCCGTCACCTCCGACCAGTGCAGGCCGAACGGGATCTGGTAGTACCGGTCGGTCTTACCAGGCACTGCCAACGTAAAGTGGTTGAAGATGCCTTCGCTGAACCCGTGGGTCACCGCGATGCGGTGCGCCGCCGCGAGATCGACCCGCGCCTGCCACTCCGCCGCATCCTGGACGCTGCCTTCGCGCCTGATATCCACCAGCCTCATTTCCGCTTCCTTTCGTGTCGTCATTGCGGCGATTAACGGCAACCACCATACCCTGACCATTATGGCTCTGGCCGCGAAGAGTGCGGCGTCGCGGCGATGCCCGCAACGCCGGAGTAATCACGCTTTCGGCATTTTTGGGTAGGTCAGGCGGTGACGCGGGCGGCGAAGAAATCGTCGATCGCGCGAGCCAACCCTTCGGCAAGCCGGCGCTGATAGGCGCGCTGGAGCATTAGCCGTTCGTCCTCGGCATTCGACAGGCAGCCGAGTTCGACCAGGGCCGACGGGATGTCGGGAGCGGTCAGCACCACGAAGCCGGCTTCGCGATGCGGCGTTTCCAGCAATGGCACGACGTGCCCCAGATCGGCGACGATGGCGTGCGCCAGGGTCAGCGACGAATTGTTGGTCCGGCGCTGCGCCAGATCGAGCAGGATTGCGCCGATCACCGGCGGCGGCCGTGACGACAGGCGCAAGGCGCCGGCAAAGCCGTCCTTGTTTTCGCGCACCGCCAGTGCCGCGGCTTCCCGGTCGGAGGCCTGGTCGGACAGAGTATAGACCGACAGGCCGCGCAGCCCGGCATCGGGCAGCGCATCGGCATGGATCGACAGGAACAACTCGGCCCGCGCGTCGCGAGCCCGCGCGACCCGCTGGCGCAGCGGCACAAAGGTGTCGCCGCGCCGGGTCAGCACCGGACGGTAGCGGCCCGTCGCTGCGAGCTGCCGTGCCAGTTCGCGCGCCACCGGCAGGGTGACGTTCTTTTCGTAGGTGCCGTGCGGGCTGACGGCGCCGGGGTCCCGGCCGCCATGCCCGGCATCGACCACCACCGTGCGCAGCAACTTCCTGCCGCGCGGTTCCGCCTTCTTGTGCTCTGGCGGCTTGTGTTCAGCCGATTTGTGACGGGCGCGCGCCTCCGCCCGCGCGGACACTGCCGCACCGACAGCCCACGCCAGCAGCGTCCGGCGCGCCACCCCCCGGCGCGCTGTACAGATGTCCCGCATACCCCCCACCCCCGACAGGACAGCTAGGGACTATCGCGCGATACTATGGCGCAATTGCAGCGAAATTTTCCTCTCCGCGTGCGGGAGCGGGAAGCGGGGAGCTTCGTCCCGCGTCCTGTTATGCCTTGAGGTTGATGACTGTCCGGCCGCGCAATTCGCCCTTCAGGATGCGCGGCGCGAGGTCGGGCAGCTGTGCCAGCGGCGCCTCCTGGGTGATCCGTTCGAGGCGGTCGAGCGGCAGGGCCTGGGCGAGGCGCCGCCAGGCTTCGCGCCGCGGATCGCACGGGCACATGACCGAATCGATACCGAGCAGATTGACCCCCCGCAGCAGAAACGGCAGGACCGTCGCCGGCAGGTCGCTGCCCCCGGCGAGTCCGCAGGCCGCGACGCTGGCGCGGTATTTGAGCTGGGTCAGGATCGTCGCCAGCGTGTTGCCGCCGACCGCGTCGATCGCGCCGTCCCAGCGTTCGCGGTCGAGCGGACGGGTGGGCTTTTCGGCCAGCGTGGCGCGCTCGATGAGATCGGCGGCGCCGAGACCGGTCAGATAGTCGCGCAATTGCGGCCGCCCGGTCGCGGCAACGGGGCGATAGCCGAGCGTTGACAACAGCGCCAGCGCGACGCTGCCGACCCCGCCGGCCGCACCCGTCACCAGCACCTCGCCGCCGGCCGGCAGGCCATGCTGTTCCAGCGCCATCACCGCCAGCATCGCGGTGAACCCGGCGGTGCCGATCGCCATCGCCTGCCGCGTGGTCAGCCCGTCGGGCAGCGGCACCAGCATGTCGGCCTTGACCCGCGCCCGCTCGGCAAAGCCACCCCATTGCGCCTCGCCGACCCGCCAGCCGGTCAGCACGACCCGATCGCCCGGCTTGTACTCAGGCGATGCCGAATGCTCGACGATGCCCGCGAAATCGATGCCCGGCACATGCGGGTACTGTCGGACCAGCCGGCCGAGGCCCTGGACGATCATCCCGTCCTTGTAGTTCAGCGTCGAATACTCGACCGCGACCGTCACGTCGCCGGCCGGCAATTGAGCGTCATCGACGCTTTCGAGCCGCGGCACCACCTTGCCGCCCTCTTCATGCAGCACCAGCGCCTTAAACGAAGCCATCAGCACACACCCTTGTCATTTGCGGCCGAGGAAGAAACCTCCACCGGAACGAGATTGCTTCGCGGAGCCTGTCCTCGGGCGGCGCGTAGCGCCGACCCGGGGCTCGCAATGACAGCCACTTTGAAACGATTTGTCATTGCGAGGAGCCGCGGGCGACGAAGCAATCTCGGGCGGGGTAGCCCCCCTATGCCCGCAGCGGTTCGAGGATGCTGACGAAATTCGCCACCGCCGCGCCGCCCATGTTCATGACGCCGGCGAGCTTCGCACCCGGAATCTGCATGTCGCCCGCCCCGCCCGTCACCTGCATCGACGCCAGTACGTGCATCGACACGCCGGTGGCGCCGACCGGATGGCCCTTCGATTTCAGCCCGCCCGACGGGTTGACCGGCAGCCTGCCGTTCTTCTCGGTCCAGCCCTCAAGGATGGCGCGGGCACCCTCGCCTTGCGGGGTCAGCCCCATCGCCTCGTATTCGATCAGCTCGGCGATTGTGAAGCAGTCATGCGTCTCGACCAGATCGAGATCGTCGAGGCTCAGCCGCGAGGCGCCGAGCGCCTTCTTCCAGGCCAGCGCCGGCCCTTCGAACGCCAGGATGTCGCGCTTGCTCATCGGCAGGAAGTCGTTGACCTGCTCGGCGGCGCGGAACGCCACCGCCTTGCCGAACGACAAGGCGGTCTGCGTGTCGGCCAGCACCACCGCCGCGGCGCCGTCCGATACCAGCGAGCAATCGGTGCGTTTCAGCGGCCCGGCGACGAGCGGGTTCTTCTCCGACACATTGCGGCAGAATTCGTAGCCGAGATCGCGCGCATCTGCGCCAGCGGGTTCGCGACGCCGTTCTTGTGGTTTTTCGCGGCGATGCGGGCCAGCGCGTCCGACTGGTCGCCGTAGCGCTGAAAATATTTCTGCGCGATCTGGCCGAAAATGCCGGCGAAGCCGCCCTCGATCTGGTCCTCTTCCTTGCGGTAGGAGGCGCGCAGCAACAGGTCGTTGACCTCGGCGCCGGTGACTTCGGTCATCTTCTCGACACCGACCACCAGCACAATGCGCGCCTTGCCGGCGGCGATCGAGTTGAGCCCCATATGGATCGCCGCCGAGCCGGTGGCGCAGGCGTTCTCGACGCGCGTCGCCGGCTTGAAGCGAAAGCGCCGGATCGGCCTGGAACACCAGCGAGGCCGGGAATTCCTGCTTCACGAAACCGCCGTTCATCGTGCCGAGATAGATCGAATCGACATCGGCAGCCGACACCCCGGCATCGGCGAGCGCGCCTTGCGCGACCTCGACGATCAGCGATTCGACATCGCGGCCATCATGCTTGCCGAATTTGGTGTGCGCCCACCCGACGATACATCCGGTCATCCCGCTCTCCTCCGTTCGCGCGTTGCCGACGATAGCAAGCCGCCCCGCGCCGCTCCATCTGATATAGGAGTTGCGCGTAGCTACGCGCAATAGTCAGCGGACGAGGCCCGAGAGCCGCGATACCACAGGAGAACGCCACCCGATCATGCGTCGAAGCGAGCGGTTCGACGAACGGTGGCGGTGGCGGTGGCGGACCTTCAGTCACCCTCCGGTCGCCGCATCAAGTCAGCATACCGGCGAAAACTGTCGCGCAGACGGTCGTTCACCGGTGTCGGGTCCAGGAGGGCTTTGACGAACGCCTCCAAGTTACGCGCTCCAAGCACCATCATCTCTTCGTCGCGGATCGCTCGCTGCGCGGCCTCCTGGGCGCTGTAACCAGAAAATCGGACAGTGTGCGGCCCTGCAGGCTGGCGGCGCGCTGAAACAGCCGCTTCTGCTCGGCGTTGACACGTGCCACAACCCGCTCTCGCCGGGCTTGGACAGCGGTTGTGTTGGCGTGTGACGTCATCGGCGGAATGTATGCCTGACTGGCATACATTGCAATTTCTCGGCAGATGGTCTCTTGGCAGTGCGTTTGCGCTCACACCCGCCGTTCACGTTTGCGTTCCTCGGCCTCGGCCTTTTTGAGGATGCGGCGGGCGTCGCCGGACGCAGTATCGGCCGCGGCGGCGTCGCCCTGGGCGCGGTAGACCTTGGCGAGTTCGGTTTCGACATAGGCGACGCGCGGCGTCTCCCTGCCGTCGCCGCTTTCCAGCAGCTTGCGTGCCGCGATGAAGGCATCCCGCGCTTCCTGCTGGCGGTGCAACGCCTCATAAGCCTGCCCGAGATCGTAGAGATCGTCGGCGATCAGCGGATGGGTCGGCCCGAGTTTGCGCTGGTCGATTGACGTCGCCTTTTCGATCAGCGGCAACGCATCGGCGGCCCGGTCTTCGCGGAAATACAGATTGGCAAGCTGCGACTGGCTGCGCGCGGTTTGGCTGCTGTCGGCACCGAATTGCCGACGGTCCTGGGTCAGCGCTTCGATCAGGGCCGCTTCAGCTGCATCGAAACGATCGGCTGCTGCAAGCGCCGCGCCCAGTGCCCGCAGCGGCTCAGCCGGGCCGGGCTGGGGCTGGCGGCGCATGAACGCGACCGCCTTCGTGGCCCACGCGTCGGCGGCGTCGGTGTCGCCCCGTGCCAGTGCAACGCGAGCCAGGCCGGCAAGCACCGGGGCGAGTGCCGTATCGTCTTCGCCCAACGCCTGACGCGCGGCGATCAGCAGAGCCTCGGCATCGAGATAGTGGCGCCGGTCGATCTCGACGAGAGCCAGCGCCGTCATCGCGTCAGCCGCTTTCGCCGAGTCGCAGCCGAACGCGGCGATCGCGATACCGAGTGCCCGACGCCGCAACGCCGCCGCCCGGTCGAGTGCGCCGTCGCGCCACTGCGCTTCGGCAAGCGCGTCGATTACCGGCAGCAGGGATGGGCTCGTGCCGCCGTCGCGCGCCTCCGCCGCCGCCAGGTCGGCGGTGAGGCGAGTGGTATCCGCCTCGTCCGCGGCGGCAGCCGGCAGCAGGGCCGCGAGCGCGATCAGACAAAAGCCGCACGCCCAGCCCTTCATTCGACCCGGTGTCTCAGAGCCTGGCCGGGAAAGAATCAAGAATTCTCAATAGGGTGGACGCTTATGACATGATTTAATTTCGCATTCCCTGCGAAAGCAGGGACCCACTCTGCCGACCCCCGAACGATTGCCCGGTGGGTCACTGCTTTCGCAGGTAATGAAAAAAAAGGAACGTTTTTCCACCGCTGGCGGCATGTCGCTGAAATCATGTCGTTCATTTTGGGTCAGGCTCTTACATCGGTAGCGTTTCAAGGGTAGCGATACCGGCATCGCATCACCTGGTCGAGGCTTGACGGACAGGATGCCGCGCCAGAGGCTGACCACCGACCGCTCACAGGAGAAACTGATAGCCCGGGTGCGCAACATCAATGCGGCGGAACTTCCCACGGACCTTGCCGAAATCTATGGCTGAGTGACCCAAGCGCAGGCCGCGGGTCAGGGCGGCAGCAGGCGATCGACCAGCGCGGCGTTCGCCGGCGCGAAGGGATTGATGATCGTCAGCCCGCCAATCCGTCTGCCGTCCTGCATGTCCTCGCTCAGCAGATGGCGCATCCCGGCATTGCTCGCGGTCGCACACAACAGCGCATCCCAGAACGACAGCCGATGATCGCGCACGAGTGCCAGTGCGGCGAACAAATCCTCCTCTCCAGCGGCGTGCGTCGGAATGGCGTCGCGCCAGCCGCGGACGCGCCGCAATATCGCGTCAACCTCCATGCCGAATTTTCGCGCGGCGACATTGCTGAACTCGGCGAGCGACTGGAGCAGCAGCACGCCGACATCCGGTCGCGCGGCGCGGATCAGCAAGTCACGGGCCTGCCCGTGCTTGGGATTGTCGGGATGCGGCAGCGTATAGACCAGGATGTTGGTGTCAAAGGTGCAGGCCATTAGCGCTCATGCATCTCGTCGCGGGAGAATGTGCGGAAGCCGCCGTTCAGCGGCACCGGCTCATCCATTGCGGCGATCATTCGCCGCACAGCCGCCTCATGCTCGGCGTCGTGCATCGGACGATAGGGCGACAGCGTTGCCACCGGTTTGCCGCGTTTGGAAATCACGACCTCTTCACCCTTCTCGACCGCGGCAAGAACCTGCGAAAATCGCTGATTGGCTTCGCGTGCCGTGACCTGTTTCATTCGTCACCCAGACGTAGTACGTCCTACATATACTTCATCGGACGAGAAACTGAAACCGGGGCACCGACGATCCGAGAGCACCAAAGCGGGACGTGACCGTCGCGGTGCTCCCAACAGGAAAAGCTGCAACCATGATGGCGAGCGACAACAGCATCGGGCCGACACCTCGCGTCAACAACACCGCCGAGGGGCGGCGGCTGGAGGAGATCAGGGCGGGGGTGCCGTGGCGGCGGTGGGGACCTTATCTCAGCGAGCGGCAATGGGGCACCGTGCGCGAGGATTACAGCGCCGATGGCGACGCCTGGGAATACCTGCCCCATGACCATTCCCGCAGCCGCGCCTATCGCTGGGGCGAGGATGGGCTCGGCGGGTTTGGCGACGATCATCTCAATCTGTGCCTGGGCGTCGCGCTGTGGAACGAGCACGACCCGATTCTCAAGGAGCGGCTGTTCGGGCTGACCAACTCCGAAGGCAATCACGGCGAGGACGTCAAGGAGCTCTACCACTACGTCGACGGCGTCCCCGAGCCACGCTTATATGCGGATGCTCTATCGCTATCCGCAGAGCGAATACCCCTACCAGCACCTCGTCGACGAAAATGCCAAGCGCACCGCGCACGATCCGGAATACGAACTGATCGACACCGGCATCTTCGATGGGCTGCGCTGTTTCGATGTCGAGATCGAATACGCCAAGGGCGGCACCGACGACATCCTGATGCTGCTGACCGTCCGCAACCGCGGCCCCGAGGCCGCGCCGCTGCGCCTGATCCCGCAGCTATGGGCGCGCAACATCTGGTCGTGGGCGCCGAACACCGCGAAACCGCGCCTCGCGGCCGCCGGCGACGGCGTCGGTCACCGCCGAACACCATTTTCTGCAGCCGATGCGGCTGGTCTGCGACGGGCAGCCCCGAACTGCTGTTCTGCGACAATGAAAGCAACGCGTTGCGGCTGTGGGGCCACGAGCGGGTCGGCTATCCGAAGGACTCCATCAATGACTACATCGTCGGCGGCCATGACGCGGCGGTGAACCCGGCGCGGGTCGGCACCAAGGTCGCGGCGCATTACCGCTTTACGGTGCCGGCCGGCGGCCAGGTCAGCGTCCGGGTGCGGCTGACCGCCAATGGCGCCGGCCTTGATGATTTCGACGCGGTCATGCAACAGCGCCGCGCCGAAACCGACGAGTTCTACGCGGCGCTGCAATCGGGCATCGACGATGCCGAGGCGCGGCTGGTACAGCGGCATGCCTTCGCCGGCATGCTGTGGTCGAAGCAGTATTACCACCTCGATATCCGGCAGTGGCTGCGCGGCGATCCGCTTGGTCCGAAACCACCGCCGTCGCGGCTCGAAGGCCGCAACATCGACTGGCTGCACCTCTACAATTCCGACGTCATTTCGATGCCTGACAAGTGGGAATATCCGTGGTACGCGGCGTGGGATTTGGCGTTCCATTGCGTCGTGCTGGCGCAGGTCGACCCGGATTTCGCCAAGGACCAGCTGATCCTCCTGACCCGCGAATGGTACATGCACCCGAACGCGCAACTGCCGGCGTTCGAGTGGGAGTTCGGCGACGTGAACCCGCCGGTGCATGCCTGGGCGGCATGGCGGGTCTACGAGATCGACCGCGAGGCGCGCGGCGGCAAGGGCGACGTGCGCGTTCCTCGAACGCGTCTTCCACAAGCTGATGCTGAATTTCACCTGGTGGGTGAACCGCAAGGACGCCGACGGGCGCAACATTTTCCAGGGCGGGTTTCTCGGTCTCGACAACATCCGCATTTTCGACCGCAGCCAGCCCCTGCCGACCGGCGGCCAGATCAACCAGGCCGACGCCACCGCCTGGATGGCGATGTACACGCTGAACCTGATGCGCGTGGCCCTCGAACTGGCCGCGGGCGACCACGTCTACGAAGATATCGCGACCAAGTTCTTCGAGCATTTCCTGCTGATCGCCGAGGCGATGAGCCGTATCGGCGATCCCGCAATTCGGGCTGTGGGACGAAACCGACGAGTTCTATTACGACGTGCTGCAGGCGCCGCGAGGCGCGCCGGTGCCGCTGCGGGTGCGCTCGATCGTCGGGCTGATCCCGCTCTGCGCCGTCGAGGTGCTCGATGCCGAGCCTGCTGGAGCACCTGCCGAATTTCAAGCGGCGGCTGCGCTGGGTGTTCGAGCACCGGCCGGAACTGGCGAAGCTGGTGTCGCACTGGCTCGACGGCAGCTCGGAGGAGCGGCACCTGCTGTCGCTGTTGCGCGGCCATCGCATGAAGTGCCTGTTGCAGCGGATGCTCGACGAGAGCGAATTCCTGTCGGATTACGGCATCCGCTCGATGTCGAAATACCACGAGCGCCATCCCTATGAGATTGGAGCGAGGCAGGCCACGAGTTCAGCGTCGGCTATGTTCCGGGCGATTCCGACTCGCGCATCTTCGGCGGCAACTCAAACTGGCGCGGCCCGATCTGGATGCCGCTCAACTATCTGATCATCGAGTCGCTGCACCGCTTCCACAGCCTATTACGGTGACGATTTCCGGGTCGAATGCCCGGTCGGCTCCGGCCAGATGCTGAGCCTCGCCGATGTCGCCGACGAGATCACCCGGCGCCTGTGCCGCATCTTCCTGCCGGACCGGCATGGCCATCGGCCGGTGCTCGGGACCGAGCCAGGACCGCGCCGTCCGGCGTTCCGCGAGTACCTGCTATTTTATGAATATTTTCACGGCGATGACGGACACGGCCTCGGCGCGTCGCACCAGACCGGCTGGACAGGGCTGATCGCGCCGTTGCTGCAGATTCGCGCCGCGGCACAGAAGGCGACCGGACAAAGCAGACGGCGCGAAGCGCTCCGGCCGATCGCCGCCGGCGAGTGAGGAGGTCGCCGATTTGAGGCGCAGCCCGGAGGTTGACGGGTTGCAAAAAAATGCGGCATCAAAGACGTTAGCATTCCTCGCCTGCGTGAGGCGCGCCGATGGTCACGTACGGGTTAATAATCGCTTTCGCCGCGTTGTTGATCGGCCTGGCGATCCCGTTCTCCTATGGCGTGCGGATCGGCGATCGTTCTCGCGCTCGTTGCCCTGTCGATCCTGACCTTTATCGGCGGCGGCATGCAATATTTCTACGGCCTGCTGCCTCATGAGCGGAATGGCGGCGACGAGCGGTCGCCCTTGGCGCCTCGTGCGCCTGCGTGGCAGACTGTGCCTGACCATTTCACACGAGGCCAGCCATGAAGATCGCACGTCTCGACCACCTCGTCCTGACCGTCGCCGATATCGCCAAGAACCTGCGATTTCTATACAAAAGTGCTCGGCATGGAGGTCGTGACCTTTGGCGAGGGCCGCACCGCGCTGCGGTTCGGCCAGCAGAAGATCAACCTGCACCCGGCCGACCGGATTCCCGGCCTCGTCGCCGACAAGCCAACAGCCGGTTCGGGCGATCTCTGCTTCATCACCGAGACGCCGATCGCCGATGTCGTCGTGCATCTGAAAGCGAACAGCGTGCCGATCATCACCGGCCCCGGGCCGCGCGCCGGGGCGATCGGTACGATCCAGTCGGTCTATATCCGCGATCCCGACCAGAATTTGGTCGAGATTTCGAATTACTGACGCGGCGGCGAAGTCGCTCGACGCCGGCGGACCGTGTCGCCTGGGTTCCGGGCTCACGGCCACGCGGACCCCACAACGAAAACAGGAGGGGAAAAGCCGGCATGAAAATTACCCAGGTCGAGACCTTCCAGGTGCGGTGGTCGCCGAATGACCGGCCGGGCGCAGAACAGTGCCTGGGTGCGGGTGCATTGCGAGGACGGCATCGTCGGGATCGGCGAGGCGTCGCCGATGTTGGGCGGCATTGCGTCGCTGGGTGTTATTGCGCGCAACATCGCACCGGGTCTGATCGGCCGCGATCCGCTCGACCACGCGGTGTTGCTCGACACGGCCCTCCACCGCCTCGTCAAGCTCGGCCCGGAAGGCGCGCTGACCGGGGCGCTGGCGGCGCTCGACATCGCGCTTGTGGGACATCAAGGGAAAATTGTTCAGGCAGCCGATCTACAAGCTGCTTGGCGGCGCGTGGCGGACCGCCCTGCCGTTCTATGCCTCGATCGGCGGCAATGGCGAGCGCAGCGGTCGACGAGGTGCTGCGCGTCGTCGAGGCGCGTCTGAAAGACCAGCCGGCCGCGGTTAAGATCCGCTTCGACGCCGACCGCACCAAGGCCGATGTCGATATCCCCGGCGACATCGCCAAGGCCAGAGCGGTGCGCCAAGCTGGTCGGCGACGCCTTCCCGCTCGCCTTCGACGCCAATAACGGCTACTCGGTCGGCGGCGCGATCCGGGTCGGCCGGGCGCTCGAAGAACTCGGCTACTGGTGGTTCGAGGAGCCGGTGCAGCACTATCACGTCAAGGCGATGGGCGAGGTCGCGCAGCGCCTCGACATCACCGTGTCGGCCGGCGAGCAGACCTATACGCTGCTCTGCGCTGGCCGATCTGATCCAGGCCGGGGTGCGCATGGTGCAGCCGGATATCGTCAAGATGGGCGGCATCACCGGGCTGATGCAGTGCATGGCGCTGGCCCAGGCGCACGGCGCCGAACTGGTGCCGCACCAGACCCAGCCGACGATCGGCCATATGGCCAGCCTGCATATCGCCGCCCGCCAGATGGGCGCGACCAAGCCGTGCGAATGGAACGACCCGTCATCGCGCACCCATGCGGTGTTCGAAAACCCGCCGTTCCCGGTTGGCGGCCTGTTCCATTTATCCGACGAACCCGGTCTCGGCCTCCGGCTCAACAAAGCGGAACTGGCAAAGCGCATCGTTCCGGTGGGGTAACGCGCGGTTTGCCGGAAAGGGTACGCAACAGATACAATAGCCGGGATGGCTCAAGCTGGAGATCGAAGCCAGCGCAGGCCGGACGCAGGCTCGAATCATCAGGATGATTTTCGCGGCGACCGGGGTGAATATTCTTGCTGAATACGCGGCCATGCTCGGTTTGGCCAAACTGATGGGCATTAACCAGGGAGGTTTGCCATGAACATCGAACGCATCGACCATCTCAATATCACCGTCGCCGATATCGACCGGAGCGTCGCGTTTTACCAAAAGGTGCTCGGCCTGAAGACCGAGAGCATGGGCGAAGGCCGCGCCGCGCTGCTGTTCGGCCAGCAGAAAATCCACCTCGACCTCGCCGGCAGCTCAATGGCGGCGAGCGGCGACAAGCGGATGCCGGCGCATATCTGCTTCGTTACCGATACGCCGATCGCCGAGGTGAAATCGCACCTCGAAAGCTGCGGCGTGCCCGTCCGCATGGAAGGCCCGCGCGCCGGCGCCATCGGCACGATCCAGTCGGTCTATATCGACGACCCGGACCAGCATTCGATCGAAATCTCGACGTACTGACCGCCATCGCCGCCGTCTTACTGGCGGCCATCGAGATAGGCACCGACGGCGGCGGCCTGTGGCGTCGTCATGTGGAGGCCGAGTTTGGTGCGCCGCCACAAGACGTCGTCGCCGGTGCGCGCCATTTCGTTCTCGATCAGCCAGCGCAATTCGGCTTCGCTGAAACCGGCGCCGAAATCGCGGCCGAGATCGGCCGGACTGCGGGCCTGCCCAAGGACCTGCGGCGCCTCGCTGCCATAGGTTTGGGCCAGGCGCACCGCGGTCGCGCCATCGAGAAACGTGAATTTCGCCAGCAATTCCGTGGCTGTCATGCCCGCGCCGCCGGGCAATAGCGATGCCGCGGTCCAGGCCGGGGCGGCTTGCGGAATATAGGGCGCGAGCTTCGCCAGCGCGTGTTCGGCGAGGCGGCGATGCGTCGTCAATTTGCCGCCGAACACCGACAAGGCCGGCGCGCCCCCCGTGTCGAGATCGAAGACATAGTCGCGGCTGACCGCACCGGCGCTGCTGGCGCGGTCCTCGTAAAGCGGGCGCACCCCGGCGTAATGCCATACAACCTCCGAAGGGCGCGGTGCGGTACGGAACCAGCGGCCGACGGCCCGGCACAGATAGTCGATTTCCTCCTGCGTGATCCGGACCCCCGCCGGGTCGCCGGTGAACGGCAGTTCCGTCGTGCCGATCAGCGAATATTCCTGCTCATAGGGAATGACAAAGACGATGCGGCGATCGTCGTTTTGCAGCAGGTAGGCCTGCTCGCCAGCGTAAAGCCGCTTCACGACGATATGGCTGCCCTTGACGTCGCGCAGCGATGCCCGCGGCGGCAGCCCGGCCAGGCCAAGCACCTCAGTGACCCAGGGTCCCGCGGCGTTGACGAGAATATGCGCCGCCACCTCGCGTTCGGCCTGGTCGGCACCGCGCAGCCGGGCTCGCCAGATATTGGCATCGCGGCGCGCCTCGACCAGTTCGGTGCGGGTGGCGATTTCGGCGCCGTGCAAGGCCGCGTCGCGCGCGACGGCGACCGTCAGGCGCGCATCGTCGGTGCGGCAATCGGGGTAGGAGAAACCGAACGACACAGCATCATGCAGGGGCTCCCCGGCGGGGTCCGTCCGCAGGTCGAGCGCCTGCGATGCCGGCAGAGTGCGGGCGCCGCCGATATGGTCGTAAAGGAACAAACCCAGCCGCAGCATCCAGCGCGGCCGCGACCCCGGTCCATGCGGCAGAACGAGGCGCAGCGGGCGAACCAGGTGCGGCGCCATGCGCAACAGCACCTCGCGCTCGGCCAGCGCCTCGCGCACCAGACGGAATTCGCCATGTTCGAGATAGCGCAGCCCGCCATGGATCAATTTGCTGGAGGCCGAGGACGTGGCCCCGGCGAGGTCGCCCTTTTCGCAAAGCAATACGCTGAGACCGCGGCCGGCAGCATCGCGCGCGATCGCAGCGCCATTGATGCCGCCGCCGACCACCAGCAGGTCCAGCACCTCGCTTACCACAGTAGAGCCTCGGCAAATTCGACGAACCCGGCGCCGCCTTCCGCCTCTGTGATAAAAGCCGGCGGCGAAGCGAGCTGCGCCAGATAGGGCCGGATGTTGGCGACCGCGACGCTGACCGGCAGAAACCCGAACATCGGTTCGTCGTTTGGCGAGTCGCCGATGAACACCGCCACCATGCGGTTCTCATCGAGGTCGATCGCGTATTCCTCACGGAACAGGCGGCGGGTCATCGCCAGCTTGTCCCAATCACCGAACCAGCCATTGACGTGGATCGAGCTGATTTTTGCCGTCGCGCCGGCCTCACGCATGATCGTGGCGATCTGCTCGGCCGCGCCGACCGGCAGCGGCCCGGCATCCTCGCGGTAGTCGATCGCCAGATCGGCGATGCGATAGGGCTGGTCCGCGGCAACCCCGGCGCCCGGCACGGCGGCAAGCACCACCTCGGCAAGCCGGTCGAGGCGCGGCCGCGCTGCCGCCCGTTCCGTCGCCGACAGCCAGTACCGGCGCCGCATTGACCGGGCCCGATGATCGTAGCGGAAATAAAACGCACCGTTCTCGCCGACGACCGCATCGACCGGCCAAAATCGCGCGATCATATCGCACCATCCGGCGGGCCGGCCGGTGACCGCGATCACCCGAAACCGGGTCGAGAGGCGTTCGAGCGCCGCGTAAGCCGCCGCGGTCAGTCGCCCGTCGCTGGTCAGCGTATCGTCGATATCGCTCAGCACAAAGCGGATGGCCGCTCGGCGATCCGCCGATAATTGTGCGAGTGGCGCGGGCTTTTTCGACATCAGCCGAACTCCCTGTCGCGGATCGCGCCTGTCACCGCGCATCGAGCGCCCGATCATACGCCACGCGAAAGTTGAAAGGCGAGCACCGGCGGGGCGACCGGCCGGTTGCGGCACAGCAGCACGAGCCATATTTATGGCCCTCGGCAGATGGAAACAGGAGAGTTCGAATGCGTCGCGTTACGATCATCGCCGCTTTTGCCTTGGCGATTTTGACGACCGCTGCCGCACCGGCGTTTGCCGGGTTTGGCGCCCTGGCGCGTGACGAGGCGACCGGCAAATACGGGCTCAGCACTGATGAGGCGACACAGGGGAAGGCCGACGAGGTCGCCATAAAGGAATGCGGCGCTGACAAATGCACGATCGTCTTCCGCACCGTCGCGCGCGAATGCGGCGCCATCGCCACCGCCGAAAGTGGCAACGCCTGGGGCGCCGGCAAGCGCCCGCAACGCGCCGCCGCGGAACTCGCCGCGGTGAACAACTGCCAGAAGCGCGCGAAAGGCCAGTGCAAGATGCGCACCTCAGCCTGCAACCGCTGATCCGGCTAAAAAAGTATCGACGCAAAGGGCGCGAAGGATACGCAAAGGACGCGAAGGCGACTTTTCTGCGCGAAGCGCATTAATCAGGCGAGCGACCGCAGAATAGATTTAATGCGCTTCGCGCAGAAAAGTCGCCTTCGCGTCCTTTGCGTATCCTTCGCGCCCTTTGCGTCGGCCTTTTTTCCTACAGCACCTATCGGTCGCGGCCGAAGGATTCGAGTTGCTTGCGCAGGGCTTCGACCTGGGCTTCGAGGCGGCGCAGGCGCGGGTCTTCCTGTTCCGTCGTTGGGGCGCCCTGCGGCGCTTCCGGGGCCACGGGTTTGCCGGCGGCGCCGAAGGGTGTCAGCATTTTCATCGCGCGTTCGAACATCGCCATGTTCTGCTTGCCCATCTCCTCGAACTGACCGAACGGGAAGATGCCGAAGGTGGCGCGCAGATTGTCGCGCATCTGCTCCTGGTTGCGGGTAAAGGCGATCATCGCCTGGTCGAGATAGCCCGGCACCAGAAACTGCATGCTATCGCCATAAAAGCTGATCAACTGCCGCAGAAAACTGATCGGCAGCAAGTTCTGCCCGCCCTTCTGCTCCTGCTCGACGATGATCTGCGTCAGCACCGAGCGGGTGATGTCCTCGCCGGTCTTCGCGTCGTAGACGACGAAAATGGCCGCCTTCCTTGATCATCGTGGCAAGATCTTCAAGCGTCACATAGCTGCTCGTCGCGGTGTTGTAGAGCCGCCGATTGGCGTATTTCTTGACGACGACGGGCTTGATCTCGCCGCCCGGCTTCTCGATGTCCGCCTGTGCACTATTTGTTGTCATCGGCCCGCCGTCCCGCCATCGACAGAATGCTGCTATGCAACAATACAACGAATTGGCGTTTGCGCCTCATCAATCGCGCTGTTTTGCGCAGATGCGAAAAGAATGGGCATGGCGGGCTGCCGGCGGAAGGGGCGCGCCCTATACTGGATCGCATGAGCACCGAGGAGGACCTTGCCGGGCGCTTCTTTGCGCTGTGGGCCGAATACCTGACGGCGCTGTCGGCCGACCCGCAGATGGCGGAGATGCATGCGCCGCTGGGTCGCGATGATGCCGGCGGCGGATGGCGTTGCACCGCGGTGACGGCGCCGCCGTTCGGCCTCGACCGCCGGCTGGCGCCGCGGCCACTGCCGGCGCATCTGGCGAGCGCGATGCTGCTATGGCTGAGCTGTCGCGCCGCATTGACGAGCTTGTCGAACGGGTTGGCGCTCTCGAACAAGCCGGGCGACCGGCTGTCCGCGCTCGCCGGCGAAATCCGCCGCTCGGGTCCTGAGGCGGTCGGTGCCGCGCTCGACCGCCAGCTGCCGCGAGCGCGCCGCCGCCTTTCTGAAGGGCCTCGAAACCTACCGCCGCCACCCGTACCGACGCGCCGAGCCGCCTGCCGAAATGCCGCTGGCAGCGGGGCGCTGCGCGGCTGCTCGACTACAGCCCCGGCGGCGGCGGACCGGTCGTGCTGCTGGTCCCGTCGCTGATCAACCGCTACTACATTCTCGATCTGTTGCCCGAGCGCAGTTTCGCGCGCTATCTCGCGACGCAAGATCTGCGGCCGCTGGTGCTGGACTGGGGCGAGCCGGGCGATACCGAGCGCGGCTCATGGGCTCAGCGACGTACATCACCGGGCCGCTGGCCGAGGCGCGTCGGCGGCGCGCAACCTGGCCGGCCGGCCGATCGCGCTCGGCGGGTATTGCATGGGCGGGCTGCTGGCGCTGGCGCTGGCCTTGCGGCAGCCGGCCGATATCGCCTGCCTCGCGCTGCTCGCGACCCCGTGGGATTTCCATGCCGAGCGGCAAGCGCTGGCGCAGCTGCTCGCGGATGTCATGCGAGCGCGTGTCACATTTCCTCGTCCGATGGCGACGCCGTTCCGGTAGCAGTGATCCAGGGCCTGTTCATGGCGCTCGACCCCTTCCTTGCCGAGCGCAAATTTGTCCGTTTCGCGGACTACGACCCGGACGGCGCGGCGGCGCGAGAGTTCGTCGCGCTGGAAGACTGGATCAATGACGGGGTGCCGCTGGCGCGGGAAGCCGCACTCGAATGTGCCCGAATCATGGTACCGCGACAACGATCCCGGCCGCGGTGCCTGGAGGGTGGCGGGACAGGTGGTGCGTCCGGAAACGCTGTCCGCCCCGGCGCTCGTCGTCCTGCCGAGCCGCGACCGCATCGTGCCGCCGACGCTCGGCCGAGCCGCTGGCCGCGGCAATCACCGAACCCGACCGTGTTGCGCCCGCCCTTCGGCCATATCGGCATGATGGCGTCGGCCGCAGGCGCCGGAAACCGTCTGGCAGCCGATCGCGGCGTGGCTGCGGGCGCAATTCGCATGAGCCGGCCGGCCGTGCGTGCTGGACTTTGCCCGGCATCGGCTTTTACATCGCCGGGACCCGGCCCACATAGGCCGTGAAACGCGCGGCCCCTTCCGCCAGTCGCCCTTCCGCCAGGAGATTTCGCATGACCGACATCGTCATCGCCAGCGCCGCCCGCACCGCCGGTCGGAGCCTTCAACGGCGGGCTCGCCAGCCTCGCCGCGCACAAGCTCGGCGAGGTCGCGATCGTCGAGGCGATGCGCCGCGCCGGGGTCGAGCCGAAGGAGGTTTCCGAGGTCATCATGGGCCAGATCCTCGCCGCCGGCGAAGGCCAGAACCCGGCGCGGCAGGCGGCGGTCGGCGCCGGCATCCCGTTCGAGGCGACGGCCTATGGCGTCAACCAGCTGTGCGGCTCGGGGCTGCGCACCGTCGCGCTCGGCTATCAGGCGATCCGCACCGGCGACAGCGACATCGTCGTCGCCGGCGGCCAGGAAAGCATGAGCCAGGCGCCGCACTGCATGCATCTGCGCAACGGCGTCAAGATGGGCGACGCCGCAGATGGTCGACACGATGATCAAGCGACGGGCTGTGGGATGCCTTCAACGGCTATCACATGGGCAACACGGCGGAGAACGTCGCGCAGCGCTGGCAGATCACCCGCGAGCAGCAGGACGAGTTCGCCGCGTGCGCTCGCAGCAGAAGGCCGAGGCGGCGCAGAAGGCCGGCCGCTTCAAGGACGAGATCGTGCCGGTCGTCGATCAAGGCGCGGCGCGGCGATACGATCGTCGATACCGACGAGCATCCGAAGCACGGCACCACGTTCGAGGTGCTGGCGAAGACTGCGCCCGGCCTTCGACAAGAACGGCACGGTCACCGCCGGCAACGCCTCCGGCATCAATGACGGCGCCGCCGCCGTCGTGCTGATGACGCGCCGAGATGGCGTCGAAGCGCGGCCTGAAGCCGCTGGCGCGCATCGTGTCGTGGGCGACGGCCGGGGTCGATCCGGCGATCATGGGCACCGGGCCGATCCCGGCGAGCCGCATGGCGCTGAAGAAGGCCGGCTGGTCGGTCGACGATCTCGACCTGATCGAGGCCAACGAGGCCTTCGCCGCGCAGGCCTGCGCGGTCGGCAAGGACCTCGGCTTTGACCCGGCAAGGTCAACGTCAATGGCGGCGCGATCGCGCTCGGCCACCCGATCGGCGCCTCGGGGGCGCGGGTGCTGGTGACGCTGCTCACGAGATGCAGAAGCGCGACGCCAAAAAGGGGCTGGCGACGCTGTGCATCGGCGGCGGCATGGGGATTGCGATGTGCCTCGCGCGCGACTGAGCGTCGCTCATTGGATTGCGCGCGCAGATCGACGGCGATCCAGACAGGTGAGCGGGAGGAAGCTATGGCGAGGGTGGCGGTGGTCACCGGCGGCACGCGCGGCATCGGGCGGGCGATCTCGATGGCGCTTAAGGATGCCGGGTATCAAGGTCGCGGCGAATTACGGCAATGACGACGATGAAGGCTGCCGAATTTTCCGCCGAGACCGGCATCCCGGTGTTCAAGTTCAACGTCGCCGATTTCGCGGCCTGCGCCGAAGGCGTCAAGGCGATCGAGGCGGCGCTCGGCCCGGTCGAGGTGCTGGTCAACAATGCCGGCATCACCCGCGACGGCACGATGCAGCGCATGACCTTCGAGCACTGGAACGCGGTGATCCAGACCAACCTGTCATCGTGCTTCAACATGTCGAGGGCGGTCATCGACGGCATGCGCGACCGCCGCTTCGGCCGCATCGTCAATGTCGGGTCGATCAACGGACAGGCCGGGCAGTATGGCCAGGTCAACTACGCCGCCGCAAAATCCGGCATCCACGGGTTTACCAAGGCGCTGGCCCAGGAAGGCGCCGGCCGCGGCATCACCGTCAACGCGGTGGCGCCGGGCTATGTCGATACCGAGATGGTGCGCGCGGTGCCGAAGGACGTACTGGAAAAGATCGTCGCCCGCATCCCGGTCGGCCGCCTCGGCAAGGCCGAGGACATCGCCCGCACCGTGATGTTCCTGGTCGCCGACGACGCCGATTTCATCACCGGCTCGACCCTCTCAGTCAATGGCGGCCAGCATATGTATTAAGCCTTTGCCTGACACGATTTTGACGCCCGCGATTTTCACGCCCGCGATTTTCACAATCGGGCATTCGACGCGGTCGGCGGCCGAGCTGATCGCGCTGCTGCGCGAGGCTGGCGTCCAGTTGCTGGTCGATGTGCGTTCGGTGCCGCGCTCGCGGATGAACCCGCAATTCAACACCGACGCACTGCCCGCGCCGCTGGCGGCGGCCGGCATCGGCTATCTGCACCTGAAGGCGCTGGGCGGGCTGCGGCACCATCCGAAAGGCGCGCCGCAATCACCAAACACGCTGTGGCGCAGCGGCCCGTTCCGCAACTACGCCGACTATGCAATGACCCCGGCCTTCCGCACGGGCCTCGACACGCTGCTCGCCCTGGCCAAACAGCAACGTTGCGCGATCATGTGCGCCGAGGCGGTGTGGTGGCGCTGTCACCGCCGCCTGATCACCGACTACCTGCTCGCGCGCGGCATCGCCGTGACGCACATCATGGGGCCCGGCAACCATTCTCCGGGTAGTTTGACCCCCGGCGCCCAGCCGCAACCCGACGGCACGATCCTCTACGCCGACCCGCCCTCGCCGCAGCAAATGGGCCTGCTGCTGTAAATCACGGCACTCGTAGGATGGGCTGAGCGCAGCGAAGCCCATCAAAGCCGTTCATCCGGCAAGATGATGGGCTTCGCTGCGCTCAACCCATCCTTGTATCAGCTGGTGTGGTTAGACTGCGTGCGTTCCGTGAGGAATGGCCCGGTCCGGGAGGCCTCCCGGACCGGGCCGCCGATCGTCGGATCGTTGCCCATCCAAGCCTTTTCGGCTGTCGCGTAGCAGGATCGCGGTCGGCTCTTCATCGGACCCGAATGGTTGACGGAACCCTGGGTTCGCATTCAAGGAAGGGTCGAAGAAGATGGCCAAGTCTAACACCAGCAAGCCGGCGATCAGCAAGTCCGGCGATCAGCAAGTCCGGCACCGCATCGCGGGCCCGCTGCGCCGGTATCGATACCGGCAAGGCCCGGCTGGATGCGCGCTCGATGTCGCACTCGATGTCGCACTCGGGGGTGAGGATGGCGAGCGGTTACAGGTCGCCAACCATGCCGGCGGTCACGGCGAGCTGTCGACGTGGCTGCGGCGGCACCGCGTCAAACGGGTCGGGATCGAGGCGAGCGGCGGCTATGAGGGCGCGGTGGTGGCACAGCTGCGCCGCGACGGGTTTATCGTCATCGTCTTCCAGCCGGGGCAGGTGCGCGCCTATGCCCGCTTTGTGCTGCAGCGGGCGAAGAACGACCGCCTCGACGCCGCGCTGATCGCCCGGTGCACCGCCGCGGCCCGCACCATCCATGCCCCGCCCGACCCGCGGCTGGCGCCGCTGGCGGCGCAGCTGACGCTGCTCGACCAGCTCGGCGAGGATGTCGCCTGTGCCAAAACCCGCCGCGAGACCTGCCACGATCCCGAAATCAAGCAATACTGGAAAGCGGAGATCGCCCGGCTCAAGGCGGCCCGGCGCCAGGTCCTCAAGCGGCTCGACACGGCGATCCGCCATCACGCCGACCTCGCACAGCGGCTCGACCTGATCGCCAGCATTGACGGCATCGGGCTGGCGAGCGCCATCGCCATCCTGGTGCGCCTGCCGGAGATCGGCCGGGTCAGCCGCGAGGAGGCCGCCGCGCTGGCCGGGCTCGCGCCCTATGACGATGACAGCGGCGACCGCACCGGCCGGCGCCATATCGAGGGCGGCCGCGAACGCCTGCGCCACGCCCTCTATACCGCCGCCTTCCCCCTTCGCCGCCGCCTTCCACTGGGCCGCCGCCTTCCACTGGGCCGCCGCCTTCCACTGGGCCGCCGCCTTCCACTGGAACGAACCGCTCAAGGCCCGCTACAACCACCTGCGCGCCGCCGGCAAGGCGCACAAGGTCGCGCTCATCGCCTGCGCCCGTAAACTGCTGACCTATGCCAACGCCGTCGTCGCCCGCGGCACCCCCTGGCACCCCCAACCCCTCTACTCCCCCTCTAGCTCACCGCCGTCTAGCTCACCGCCGTCTAGCTCACCGCCGTCTAGCTCACCGCCGTCTAACGCCAACACGCCGTTTCTTGGTTCGACCCAAACAGCCCGTTTCTTCGTCCCGACCCGGCTTCCCCAAGGACGCCGCGCACAGTCGCCGTCCAGGATGGCCGCAAGGCCACCGCGCAGCGGCGCACCGCGTCCTTGACGGCGGCGAGCACGGCGTCATCCTCAAATAACGCCGGCACGTTTAATGGTTGCTACGACCGGGTGCTCTCACAGCAGCTTTCGCAAGACGACTCGGCAATCGTCGGCAGCCTCGATGATCCAGCCGGCGGCGCGGTAATGGTGTTCGGCAGGGGTGCGGGGTTCGAGGCGGAGGATGGCGGTACGGTGGCCGGCGGCGCGCAGCGTATCGCAGGCGGCGGCGAGCAGGGTGCGGCCGATGCCTTTGCCGTCATGGCCGGGGGCCACGAGGATGGCGAAGATCGTGCCGTCGCGTGCCTCGCCGGCGGCAAAGCCGGTGACCGGTTCGCCGACTTCCTGCCACACAGCTAGTGCGCCCTCGGCGATCAGCCGCAGTGCGGTTGCCTCGGTCACCACGCGCGGGTCGGAAAGACGGTTGTCGCCGGCGTTGTCGCGGATCGCGAGGAGTTGCGGCAGATCGGCGACAGTCGCCGCCCGGAGCGTCAGACCTTCAACTCGCGCAACTGCTTCACGTCGGCCCGGCCGGCGCTGAGGATGTAGGCGATATCGGAGCCGCCGGTCAGGTAGCGCATCCCGATCTTGACCAGCCAGCTCTGAAACTCGAAATCCTGGCGCACGCCGCCGACGCCCATCGCCTTGCCATGCTTCCTCGCCGCGGCGGCGACCTTCTCGAAGGCGGCGCGCATGCGGTCCGATTTGTACTGACCGGGGATGCCCATCTCGGTCGAGAGGTCGCTGGCGCCGATATGGACGACATCGATGCCGTCAACCGCGGCGATTTCGTCGGCGTTCTCGACCGCCTCCGGCGTCTCGATCATCGCCATCAGCACCGTTTCGGTGTTGATGATCTGGCACACTTCAGCCTGCGGGATCGCGGCATAGCCGAGTTGCGGGCCGCTGCCGAAAGCCGAGCGGTGGCCTTTCGGGTGGTACAGGCAGGCATCGACGATGGCCTTGGCTTCCCTGGCGTTCTGGATGTGCGGCACCATGATGCCCTGGGCGCCGCAATCGAGGATGCGGGTCGCGTCATGCGGATCGTGCGAGGTGATGCGGGCGATCGGCGTAATCCCCATGCCGAGCGCCGCGACACACACGCCGGCCGCGGTTTCGAGCGAGGTCGGATTGTGTTCGAGATCGATATACACAGCGTCGAAGCCGCAGGCCGCCGCGATCATCGCGATGTTCGGCGTGCGCAATTGGTTGACCCCGAAGCACAGCACCAGTTCGTTGTTCTTCAGCATGCGCTTGGCATGGTTTTCGCGGATTTGCGTCGGCATGGTTTTCCTCCTTGGGCCGTTCGCCGAAGCATCCCGCGCTTCGCCTTGCCCCGCAACGTCCCTATATGATGAGCATGCCAGACAATCAGAATCCCCAGCCGCTTTCCGGCATGGAGGTGCCGCGCTTTGGCGAGGTGCCGACATTCATGCGCCTGCCGATCGAGCGCGACCCGGCGAAGCTCGACATCGCGCTGGTCGGGGTGCCATGGGACGGCGGCACCACCAACCGGGCCGGCGCGCGCCACGGGCCCCGCGAAATCCGCAACATGTCGACGCTGATGCGCCGGGTGCATCACGTCAGCAAGGTCGCGCCGTATGAACTCTGCCGGGTCGGCGACCACGGTGACACGCCGGTCAACCCGATCAACCTGCAGGATTCGCTGAAGCGCATCGAGGCGTTCTTCGCGCGGCTGCACAAGGCCGGCGCGACGCCGCTTTCGGCCGGCGGCGACCATCTGGTCACCCTGCCGATCCTGCGCGCCATCGCCCGCGGTCGGCCGGTCGGGCTTATCCATTTCGACGCGCATTCCGACACCGGCGACACCTATTTCGGCGGCGAGAAATATACCCACGGCACGCCGTTCCGCCGCGCCGTCGAGGAAGGGCTGATTGATCCGCGCCGCATTATTCAGATCGGCATCCGCGGCTCGATGTATTCCGCCGACGAAAAGGATTGGGCCGAGAGCGTCGGTATCCGCATCGTGCATATCGAGGAGTTCTTCCGGCTCGGCACCGAAGGCGTTATCGCCGAAATCAGGCGGGTGATCGGCGACGGCCCGGCCTATGTCAGCTTTGATGTCGACGGGCTCGACCCGGTCTATGCGCCGGGCACCGGCACACCGGAGATCGGCGGGTACTCGACGGCCGAGGCGCAGGCGATGATCCGCGGCCTCGCCGGCCTCGACCTGATCGGCGGCGATGTCGTCGAGGTCGCGCCGCCGTTCGATCCCTCCGGCAACACCGCACTGGTCGGCGCGACGATGATGTTCGAAATCCTCTGCGTGCTGGCCCCTGCGGTGCACCGACGCGCCTCGGTCACAGGCAGCTAATCAGCGCGTCAAAACGCGCGTAAAAGGCGGCTTCGGTATAGGGCGCGGCGGTCCGCCGCGCGGCCGTGCCGAGGCGCAGGCGCAGATCGCGATTGAGGCCCAGCATCGCGATCGCCTGCGCCAGCATGCCGATCGCGCCAACCGGGTAGATCAGGCAGTTCCGGCCATGCCGCCAGAACCCCTCGTAGACCGACAAATCCGACAGCACCATCGGCTTTTCGAGCATCGCCGCCTCCAGGATGGTCAGCGGCATGACCTCGGAGTCGGATGGCAGGCAGAACACATCGGCGTTGCTGAGGTGTTCGATCGTGCCGGCGCGGTCGAGTTCGCCAGCGAGTTTGAACCTTTCCGGGTTGGCCTCGATCAGTTGCAGGCAGTCGTCGGGCAACGAATAGAATTTGCCGACGATCGTGCAGCGCGCCGCCGGGTTCTGGTACAGCGCCATCGCCCGGATCAAATCCTCGTGCCGCTTGCGCGGATAGACGCTGCCGACCGACACGATCCGGAACGTGCCGTCCACCTCGTCGCGCGTCCGGTTCGGCAGCACCGGCGGAATGCCATAGGGGATGACCGCCAGCCGGCTCGCCTCAAGCGTGTAGGTGAACGAGCGGTAGATGTCGTCGCGCAGATGCGCGATCGGAAACACGATCGCGCTGGCCCGTGCGAACGCGGCGACATGCGCCGGATATCGCAGCAGGTGGTCGAGCCCGACCGACCCCTCATGAATCCACCACACCGTTTTAAGCGCTTCGGGGAACGCCAAAAGCTGCGGCGCGGTCAGGATCGTGTTGCAGATGGCCAGCTCAAACCGGCCGGAAATCGGCGGTTCGAGCAGCGGGAAGCCGCGCTGCTGGTACATCTCCTTGATCGGTCCGGGTGCGGCCAGCGCGGCGCAGACGCTGACCTCGTGCCCAGACCGGCGCAGATGATCGGCGAGATAAACCAGCATCAGCGTCGATCCGGTCAGCGTGTATTCGTAATTCACCAACAGGATTTTCATCGTATCCTGGCCCTGAATGCGCGTGCGTCCACGATAGCCGAAGCGCCTGACCAGAAGCCAAGGGAGCCGACGAAGATGGATACGATCACCACCGAACAGACATCGGTCGTCGAAACCACCGCCGGCAAATTACGCGGCCTGTCGGCCGACGGCATCCACGCCTTCAAGGGCATTCCCTACGGCGCGCCGACCAGCGGCGGCAACCGCTTCATGGCGCCGCAAAAGCCTCAGGGCTGGGCCGGGGTGCGCGACGCGTTCGATTATCGCGGCCACGCGCCGCAAATGCCGGGCCGGGCAAAGCACCGCCCGGAGCTCGAAACCGTCCTCGGCCCGCCTGACCTGACGCTGGAAAGCGAAGACTGCCTGAGCCTCAATGTCTGGACGCCGGGCCTCAGCGATGGCGCGAAGCGGCCCGTCATGGTGTGGCTGCACGGCGGCGCCTTCGCCTACGGCTCGGGCAACTGCGCGGTGACCGACGGCGCCAATCTGGCGCGGCGCGGCGATGTCGTCGTGGTCAGCGTCAACCATCGTCTCAACATTTTCGGGTTTCTCGATCTCGGCGAGATCGGCGGCGAGTGCTTTGCGCATTCCGGCAATGCCGGCGTGCTCGACCTCGTGGCGTCGCTCGAATGGGTGCGCGACAACATCGCCGCGTTTGGCGGCGACCCCGGCAACGTGACGATTTTCGGCGAATCCGGCGGTGGCGGTAAGGTCAGCGTGCTGCTGGCGATGCCAAAGGCACGCGGCCTCTTCCACCGCGCGGTGATCCAGAGCGGCGCGACGATCCGCGTCTCGACCCGCGAGCGCGCCAATCTTCTGGCCGACGCGGTGCTGCGCGAACTCGGCGTGCCGAGCAAGAACGTCGCCCGGCTGCAGGACGTGCCGGCCGAGGTGCTGGCGGGCGCAATCGCGGCGGCCTCGCGCGCTGCCGGCAAGCGCGCCTATCCGCTGCTCGACCGCTACGATTTCGGTCCGGTCGCCGACGGCATCGACCTGCCGCAGCAACCCTTCGACCCCGCCGCGCCGGCCATCGCCGACGACATTCCGCTGCTGATCGGGGGTACGCATGAGGAAAGCGGCTATTTCCTCGCCGATGACGACGAGATTTGGGAAGGGCGGCTGACCGGGGAATTGTTCCGCAACCGGATCACGGCGGTGGCCGGACCCGATGCCTCCCGCATCATCGACTGCTATCGCACGATGTACCCGCAAGAGCCGCTGGAAAAGGCGCTGATCGCGGCACTGACCGGCTCGAATTTCTGGGTGCGGACGGTGCTGCTCGCCGAGCGCAAGGCGGCCCGCCGGGGGGCTCCGATCTATATGTATTCACTCAACTGGCGCTCGCCATCGCATGGTGGCCGGCTGATGGCGCACCACGCGATGGACCTCCCGTTCGTCTTCGACAACACCGAAATCCCCGGAACGACCAAGGGTGCGCCGGGTGCTGCCGACCTCGCCGCAATCATGTCAGCGACCTGGGCCAATTTCGCCCGCACCGGCAACCCCGCCGGCGTGGCTTTGCCGGCCTGGCCCACCTTCACCGCCGAGGCGCGCGCGACAATGGTGTTCGACAGGGAGTGCCATGTCGTCACCGACCCCGAACGCGACGCCCGATTGCTGTGGGAAAAAATCGCCGCGCGGGCTTAGCTATTCCCTCTCACTTAGAGCGAATTCCGGTCGGGTTGAAGCACCGTGCCGCCCCCTCACCCCGGCCCTCTCCGCGTGGCCCCGTGCGAAAGCAGGGACCCACCGGGCAGCCTTTGAATTGCTGGAGAATGGATCAGCACGAGATGATGTTAACGCCGTCCGAACAGGCGTTCGATGTCGGCGAGGGCGAGGGTGATGTAGGTCGGGCGGCCGTGGTTGCATTGGCCGCTGTTGGGGGTGGTTTCCATCTGGCGCAGCAGGGCGTCCATTTCAGCCGGCGCGAGGCGGCGGCCGGCGCGGACGCTGGAATGGCAGGCGAGCGTGCCGCAGACGCTCTCGACCCGCTCCTGCAAGGCCAGCGCATCGCCCCACTCCGCGAGTTCGTCGGCGAGGTCGCACACCAGCGCGCGCACATCGAGCCCCGGCACCAGAGCCGGTACTTCGCGCACGATCACCGCGCCGGTGCCGAAGGCTTCGAGCACCAGGCCGAACTCGGCCAGTTCCCCGGCGCGCGCCGCGAGCCGGGTGGCGAGAGCCGGGTCGAGTTCGACGATCTCGGGAAGCAGCAAGGTCTGGCGGGCCACGCCATGCCGGGCCAGGGCCTCCTTCATGCGCTCGTAGACGAGGCGCTCATGCGCCGCGTGCTGATCGACGAGGACGATGCCGTTCGCTGTCTCGGCGAGGATGTAGGTGCCATGCAACTGGGCGCGTGCGCTGCCGAGCAGGCTGTCGCCCGGCGGCGGGTCGGCCAGCGGCGGGTCGGCCAGCGGCGGGTCGGCCAGGTCAGGCGCGGCGGTGGGTTCGGAAGGCGCCAGGAAGCCGTTGCCGGTCTCGGCGAGTTGGCGTGGCGGGAGGCTCGGCGGGAAGCTGAAGCGCGGCGCGGCTGAGGCGACGCCAGCACCATCGGCCGGTCGGAACGCGGCCAGCGCGGCAGCGCTGACGGTGGTCGAGGTGCGGTGGCCGGCTTCTGCCAGCGCGTGGCGCAACGCGCCGACGATCAGGCCGCGCACGAGGCCGGCATCGCGAAAGCGGATTTCCGCCTTGGACGGGTGCACGTTGACATCGATCTCGGCCGGCGGGCCGTCGAGGAACAGCGCGACGACCGGGTGGCGGTCGCGCGCCAGCACATCCTGGTAAGCGCCGCGCACCGCCCCGACCAGCAGCCTGTCGCGCACCGGACGGCCATTGACGACGAGGTACTGGTCGCGCGGCAGGCCGCGGTTCAGCGTCGGCAGGCCGATCAGGCCCGACAGCGTAAAGCCCTCGCGCGTCGCGGCGACCGGCACCGCATTTTCGGCGAAATCCCGCCCGAGCAACGCGCCAAGCCGCGCCTCGCGCGAAGCCGCCGCCGGCAGGCGCAGCAGCACGCGCTCGTCATCGCCGAGTGACCGTAAAGGCGATGCCGGGGCAGGCCATCGCCAGCCGCCTGACGGTATCTACCGCCTGGTCGCGCTCGCTGCGCGGCGTCTTGAGGAATTTGAGGCGGGCCGGGGTCGCGAAAAACAGGTCGCGCACCTCGACGCGTGTGCCCGGCGAATGGGCGGCCGGCGACGGCTCCCGCTTGGTGCCGCCTTCGACGAAGATTTCCCAAGCGCTGTCGGCATCGGGCGGGCGCGACACGATCCGCAGACGGCTGACCGCGCCGATCGACGGCAACGCTTCGCCGCGGAACCCCAGCGACTTGATGTCGAATACGTCGTCGTCGGGAGTTTCGAGGTGCAATGGCGCTCGACCGCGAGATCGAGCTCGGCCGGGCTCATGCCAGCACCGTCGTCGGCCACCGAAATCAGCGCCTGCCCGCCCTCACGCAACACAATGTCGATACGGGTCGCGCCAGCATCGATCGCGTTCTCGACCAGCTCCTTGACCGCCGCCGCCGGCCGCTCAATGACCTCGCCGGCGGCGATGCGGTTGACCACGACGGGCGGGAGTTGGCGGATCGGCATCGCGGCAATTCTACGATGTCGGCGCTCGGTTCGGAGAACTTTGTTTCAGCGCAAACCGGCGGCCTGGCCGCGACTCGACGTTTACCGGCTGAGGCAACGCACGACCCAGTCGGATTGCTGCTTCATCTTTGCTCAGGCTGGATTATCCTATCGTTGATGTCTCGGCCGGACCGGGAATTTGAATTGCCAAAGATGGAAAGTTTAACGACCATTCTGGCACCACGGTGTCCACGCATATCGGCCCCCGCGGAGACCGGCGCGACCAGGATCGCGGTATTAATTCCTTGCTTTAACGAGGCCTTGTCGGTTGGCGCGGTCGTTGCTGGATTCGGAGCGGCGCTGCCGCAAGCGCAAATCTATGTATACGACAACAACTCGTCCGACGACACCGCTGCAATCGGGCGCGCCGCTGGCGCAATCGTGCGGCACGAGGGGCGGCAGGGTAAAGGCCACGTCGTCGCGAGGATGTTCGCTGATGTCGATGCCGACGTGTACGTGCTTGTCGATGGCGACGACACCTATGATGCCGCCGATGCCCCCTCTCTCACAGGGCACTTGCTTGAAAACCGGCTCGATTTGGTCAATGGGTTGCGACGCGGCGAACATAGCCGATTGGGGCATCGACTCGGCAACGAACTGTTCAATCGCGTCACCGGCTGGGTGTTCGGCAGCCGCTTCGAGGACATGCTGTCCGGCTACAAGGTGCTGTCGCACCGGTTCGTCAAATCCTTTCCGATGCTGACAACTGGCTTCGAAATCGAAACCGCTTTGACGGTACACGCGCTGCGCCTGCGCATGCCCGTGGCAGAGCTGCCGACCCCCTATCGCAGCCGCCCTTCCGGTTCCGACAGTAAACTGCATACGGTGCGCGATGGCTGCCGCATTCTCGGCGCGATTTTTACCCTAATCAAAGACGAGCGGCCCCTCGCCTTCTTCGCCCTGATCTTTGCGATCCTGGCGGCCGTCTCGATTGCGTTGGCGGCGCCAATCGCCGCAACCTTTGCCGAGACCGGCTTGGTGCCGCGCTTCCCGACGGCGATACTCGCCACCGGGGTCATGCTGGTGGCCTTTCTCAGCCTTGTCTGCGGCTTTGTCCTCGATACCGTGACCCGCGGCCGCAACGAGATGAAGCGCCTCTTTTATCTGAGCCTTCCGGCGCCGGGAAATGGCAGGCAACCGTGACAACCGAGGCCCGCTCTGCGTCTTATGCCGGCGTCGACAATCTCGAGGTGATGGCGGAAGCGCGAAACTACAACGCCTTCCTGCAAGACCTTATCGGTCAGCGGGCGCAAGCCGACGACGATATTCTCGATTTTGGTGCAGGCAGCGGTACATTGGCGCTCCCGCTCCTCGCGGCGGGACATCGTATCCGGTGCGTCGAGCCGGACGACAGCTTGCGCTTCGGGTTGCAGCGGAACGGTCTCACGGTCGCGGCGACACTGGACGGCGTGGCTCGCGACAGCATCGACCTTGCCTATTCGATCAACGTTTTCGAACACATCCGCGACGATGCCGGCGCCGTGGCAGCTTTGCGCGAACGGCTCAAACCGGGCGGGACATTGCTCGTCTACGTCCCGGCCTTCCCGATCCTATACAGCAGCATGGACCGCAAGGTCGGGCATATTCGCCGCTACCGTCGGCGTCAGCTGGCGCGATTGCTAGCCAACAATGGATTTGAGGTGAAACAGATCGGCTATCGGGATTCGCTGGGATTTCTCGCCACGCTGCTCTTCAAACTGATCGGCAACGATTCCGGCTCAATCAACCGCCATGCGGTCATCGCCTACGATCGCGCCATCTTTCCCCTGAGCCGACGGCTCGACAGCATTTGCGGCCGGCTGTTCGGCAAGAACCTGTTCGCGGTCGCGCAGCGGTTATAGCCTTTTGGTGCAGGAGACTTTAGTCAGGCATCCTCTCAAGCAGTGCCGCGAGGGGTAGCGGCACCGGCCTGCCGGTCAAAAGACGGAGCTGCGTTCCGCGGATGCGATAATGCAGCGCCAACCCGGCTGCCGACGCAAACCGGCGCGCCCGATCAGCATCGATCCCTCCGGCAAAGTAGAGGACGGTGTCCGGGCGCAGTGTGGGTGCCATCCGCTCGAGTTCGTCATGCGGCAAGGCTCCCGCTGGTGTGAAGGCATCAGGGGCGAGTGTGGCAACGCTGGTGTCCGCCACCACGAGGCCGAGCGCCTGCGTCGTATCCGTCAGTTGCCTCAAGGCCCCATCGGTCAAGGCTTGCTGTTCCAGGCTTGGTGGGGAAAGCAAACTCGTCGCCAGGTTCATCCTGCCGGGATTGTATTGCAGGCTCATCCCCACAAAGGAGACGGCCACCATGACAGCGAACGCGAATGCCGTCGTTGCTGCTTCCACCCCGATGCCGGCCTGCCGTTGCGCAAGAAGCACACCGACTAGCGGAAAGAAGGCGGCGATCATATAGGGATAGGCGTAGTAGCCCGAAAACGTCCCCGCGACGTCGGAGTGAGCAACAAGCTGCAGTAGCGTCCAGGGAATAAAGGCGAGATAGCCGGCAACGATGTAGGGATTGCGCGTGCGGGCCGCCCAGAAACCGGCAACGAGCGCGGGTAGCACCAAATACGGACGATACGCGACGCAAAACAGCAGACGATCCAGAAACAAGCTGAGAGTAATTTTTTGGAAAGGCGGGTTACCGAGATATGTCAGCGTCATTGTCGACGGTCCCGGCGCCAGACCGCGCTCCAAAGCGATTGCTGTGGCGCTGTAAACAAATGCAGCCGCGGCAAAGCAGATTTCTGCTGCTTGCGCCCCCCACGACACCCGATGCCACCGGTTGAGTACAATCACGATAAACAGAATGCCGAACAGGTGAAAACCGGCATCTTCCCGCCCGGCGAGCGCGACGAGGAAGAAGATTGTCGCAAGCACCATCCGGCGGCGCGCAAACGCCGCCAGAAACAGCACGATCCCGGCAACGACCATTATTTCCGGGTGTGGGTAACGTGCGATGGCCAGCGCTTCGCCGTTGAACGCGAAGGCGATCGCCACGATCGTAATCGGAATGGTCCACAACCCCGTCAGGCCGAAGCCGGTGCGCAAAATCCAGAAGACGGCCACGCCGGGGAGTGCGTGAAAAAAGCCGAGACAACCTGCCACAAACTGCAGATCGGAAACGGGCAGGATAGATCGAAACAGTGCGATCCCGATCAGGATCGGAGACACGTGATAATGAAAATAGCTCTCTTGGCCGAGGACCAACGGATAGCGCAGCTCTAGACCGCCGTGCGCGATCAGATACGATGTCCAGCCGGCGTCCAGCAGAAAACTGCCGGTTGTGTAGAAATGCGAGAGATAAAATGCAGTGAAAGAAACAAACGGTACGGCAACGACGATCGCAGCAGACAGTGGAACAAGCCAGCGGTCTGTTCGAATGGCACGTGTCGTTGTCATATAAACGCTCGGGTCGTAGAACATGGTGGAGGTCAGGAATATCGCAACCGCACCAGTTCCTTGACCGCCGCCACCGGCCGCTCGATGACCTCGCCGGCGGCGATGCGGTTGACCACGACGGGTGGGAGCTGGCGGATCGTCATCCCGGGAGTTTACGCCGTTTTCCCGGACGACACGAGATATCAAGATGCGAAGAGGTTAACGCTTCGTGAGCCAGCCCGCACTATTGCTGCAGGAAGTAACCGCTTCTTCTTGCCGGCGTATTCCACTTGTGAAAATCTGCGCTGCTGCTGTATTGTCTCGCCTCTTTGTTCTGCCACCGCACTCTACTCAACGTGGGCCCCATGCCCGGCATTGTTCAGTGCTTTCCTAGCAGGCGCCGAGATATTTAGGCTGGCGCAAATCGGAACTTCCACAAATACCAGAGTGCTTTCATACCATCGCGCCAATCTATCTTTTTGCCTTCCGCATAAGTGCGGCCGTAATAAGATATTCCTACTTCGTAAACGCGCCAACGGTGGCCGCGGGCTATCTTGGCACTCATCTCAATCTCTACACCGAAATCATGGCAGGTCAGATTCAATGTTTGCGCGACGTCGCGCGTCATCATCTTATAGCAAACTTCGATATCTGTCAGTGTTTGATTAAATAGAATATTAAAGAGAAATGAGATAAACCGATTCGCCAGGTAATGATGGAAATACAGAGCGCGATGGGGTGCGCCGTAAAACCGACTCCCATAAACGACATCAGCTACTTTACGTTCAGCGATCAAAGGATACATACGCTGCCAGTCATTCGGGTCGTATTCGAGATCAGCATCTTGAATAACAATAATATCGCCCATTGCAGCAGCGAAGCCGGTACGCAATGCGCCTCCTTTTCCCTGATTGCGATCATGGAAGAGAATCCGGATGTCAATGTCCGGCTGATTGTTGCTGAGAGTTTCCGGCGGTGCCGGCATCTCGCAGCCGACAATCTGTCGTATTTTAAATCGTCCGCCATCAGAGGGAAAACGCTGCTTCAGCCAGTCGCGAGTCCCATCGGTTGATGCGTCATCGACCACGATGATCTGTTTTTGAACCCCTGGCAAAGCCAAGGCAACCGCCGCGAGCGCGCGGCCGAGCGTCGCAATCTCATTAAACACCGGGATAACGACCGAGAGCATCATTGGGGCGCAATCCTTCTCAGTAAGCGGAGATTCTCGGCAAGGCGGCACTATGTTCGGATTACATTCTTAACGGATCGTGAATCATAAACGGAATCTGGCGTCATCGAGCCCGTCAGTTGCGATTGAGACAAGGCGCGCCGCACCAGCACCAGGAAGACAAACCAGAGGCCGAGCGGAGCAATCTGAATTCCAGTTAGATCAGTGAGCTTTATGGTCAGTATTGGCTGCACGAGCAGCAACAGAACGGCCAGCCGCTCCCAGCTTAGGAAGCCGGTTTCAATACCTGCTAAAGCCAGCCAGGCGGCAGGGAAGCTCAACACGACCATATCGTAGTCCCACGCATAGGGGACCGTGAGAAACGTCGCCACAATGAGAACAGCTGCCTTGATCCCCCGGGCAGCCGAACCGCGCCATACGAGAATAACCGCGCCAATCGCCATCAGGGCCGAGCAGGCTTGCACTATGTACGCGATCGTGACGTTTGCGCCAAGCAGGCGAATAGCCAAAAAGACGGTTTGGGTACGATACCACAAGACATCGTTGACCTCCATCAGTTCTTTCTGAAGCTCGGACTGCCAAACGAAGCCGATCCAGGTCGCAGCGCCAAACAGGAGTGTAGTGACCCCGATCAGCACGCAAACAGTAGTCGCTGCTGCGGCAAACGCTCGCCAGTAACCGCCCGCGGCCAGCGCGATGGGCAACAACACGCCCAGGTGCGGTTTGTATGATAGTAGTCCAAAACAGATACCGCCCAACACGGGGTTGTGCTCTAATAGCATCAAGCCTCCCCCGAATAGGGCTGCTGTGAAATGGCCGTTTTGGCCGGTCTGTAAATTCAAGATGCTGGCTGGCGCACCGACCGATATGATCGTCGCCGCGCGCCACCCCACAAGGCGCGCCAGTGCCGACGCAAAGCAAATAATCCCAAGCACTGTCCAAATAACCAACCCCAAGAGAAAGGGGACCGTCGCCAAAGGCAATGTCATGAGCATGTTGATTGGCGGGTAGCTGTAGAGCTTGAACTCGGATAATGGACCTATCAGAGACTTCTCATAATTGTTAAACCAAGCGGTATTATAAGCAAGCGCGGCCTGTCCACTGACGGCAAGTCGCGCGCCGGACCAATAATTTACAAAGTCCCGGCCGATATGTTCTCCCGCCGCATTGGTGAAGCCGAAGGTCGTGTGGATGATGGCATCTCGCGCCAGTACCGCGATCGCCAGCACGACAAAACCGATGCCCCAGCGCATCAGGCGTTCGCGGTTGATCCAGAGTGCGATACGAAAAGTATTGAGCAGCGTTGTCATTTTAGTCACTCGTTGACGCTGTAGCCGTTCGGCGCATTGCGGCCAACAGCAACAGGAAGACCGCCGGGAAGCCGATCTGGACCGCGGTCAGCATCTGGATCGGTGGCATCAGGGCGGGGGCGAGGAAGGCGAGGAGGTAGAGTTCGCGCTCGCCGCGGCGGAAGCGGGTGCGCAGGCCGAGCTGGGCGAGCCACGCGACCGCCAGGGCCGCCCAGGTCAGGTCGTAGTAGAACAAATACGGCGACACCAGCAGAGAACCGGCGGCGAGCACCGCTGCCTTGGCCTCGAACGGCGCGGTGCGGTTGCGCCACGCAAGCCATACGCAGACGGCCGCAAACAGGGCGATCGCGGTCTGCAACAGCCAGGCGAGCCGCAGCGGCGACCCGAGCGACAGCGCGAAGACGTAGGGGCTCGGCATCATGCCCCACGGGACCGCGCCGGTATCTGCCATCGCCTGGGTGAGCGGAAGATGGTGCAAAAAGACCTCCCAGACGCCGCGGCCGAGTACGATGACGCTGGTCGCAACCAGCAGCAGCACGGTGACCGCTGCGGCGGCGATGCTGCGCCAGCGTCCTTCGGCGAGCAGCGCGACCGGGAACAGCACCGCGAGATGCGGCTTGATTGCCAGCAGCCCGACCAGCACCCCGGCGACGACCGGCCGGCGATCGAGCAGCACCAGCGCAAAGCCGGCGAGCGCCGCGGTGTAGAACGCGTTTTGCCCGTCGAGCAGGTTGATCAGCCCGGCCGGGGCGGCAGCGGCGACGATCCAGGCGCGGCGATCGGCCAGGACCCGGCGTACCAGCGCTGCCCACGCCGCCGCCGACCCCAGCGAAAACAGCGTCAGCGCCGCCGCGTAAGGCACGAGGCCGAGCGGCACCACCACCATCAGCCAGACCGGCGGGTAGTGCCACGGGAACGAGATGTCCGGCAGAAACGGCACGGCGGCGTGCTGTACCGCCGCAATGGTCTCGCCGTCATAGGCCGCTTCGGGGTGGCCGGCCAGCACCAGCCGCGCGGCGCTCCAATAGGCCATGAAGTCGTAGCCAAGCGGCTTGCCGCGCGGATCAACCAGATTCGGCAGCGACATGCCGATCCACACGACCCAGATGGCCGCGAAAATCACCACGATCATCCAGGAATAGACCTGGACACGTTCGGCGTTGAGCCAATGCGCCGCCGCCCGGCCGCCGGTTACCGTCTCGTCCGCTGGCACTGAGCTTCGCCCTGCCGTCGCATCGCGCCGCAGCCTAGATCGCGGCACCCGGCCTGTCGCCCCAATTCAACTCACGCGCGCCTAACGGCCCAACCTTGACAGCGCGGCCGCTTCCCGATGCACTGCGGCCAGGAAATTGGGGAGGAGTGCAGCGAATGGCCCGCAGCAGCGCCGAGCGGACGTCAACCGATTGGGCAGCGTCACCCGTGCCCCCTGCCCCTTCAGGGAATCCGACTGCCGAATACCTGGCGCGGCTCGACGGGATCAGGCCGGTCATCGCCGGCGCCGGTCCCGTAATCGACGAGAAGCGGGAGTTGCCGGCGGCGGTTGTGGATGCGCTGGTCGCGGACGGGTTTTTCCGTCTGCTGCTGCCGCGCTCGCTCGACGGGGCGGAACTTCTGCCGGCGCAATACGTGCCGATCATCCACGCGATCGCGCAGATCGACGCCAGCACGGCGTGGTGCGTCAACCAGAATTCCGGGTGCTCGATGACCGCGGCGCACCTCTCGGCGGAGGTGGCGCGCGAGATTTTTGGCGGGCCACGCGGCATCCTCGCCTGGGGGCCGGGCCCCGGCGAGGCGCACGCTGTCCCCGGCGGCTACAAGGTGACGGCGAAATGGGCCTTTGCCAGCGGCAGCCATCATGCGACATGGCTCGGCTGTCATGTGCCGGTCATCGAGGCGGATGGCAAGCCGCGCTTCGGCCCCGATGGCGTGCCGGCGGTACGCACGATGCTGTTCCCGAAAAGCGCGACGGAGTTCACCGACATCTGGCACACGATCGGGCTGCGCGGCACCGGCAGCGACCAGTATTCGGTCAAGGATCTGTTCGTGCCCGAGGATTACTCGATCGACATCCTGTCGCGCCGCGCCGGCACCTCGCGCGAGGCGGGGCTGCTCTACCGCTTCAGCAGCCTGTCCTTGTACGCCGCCGGGTTTGCCGGGGTGGCGCTCGGCATCGCGCGGGCGACGCTCAACGAGTTCATCGTACTGGCGCGGGACAAGATCCCGCGCGGCGCCCGCAAAACGATGCGCGACAACAATGTGACGCAGTCGCAGGTCGGCCGGGCCGAGGCGAAACTGGCATCAGCCTATGACTGGCTGATCCATTCGCTGGAGACGATCACCGCTGCGGTCGCCGAGCGTGGCCACATCACGCTCGACGAGCGGATGACGATCCGCCTAGCCTCGACCTACGGCATCCATACCGCCCTCGAAACCGTCGATGTGCTGTATCAGGCAGCCGGTGCGACCGCGATCTTCAACACCAACCCGTTCGAACGCCGCTTCCGCGACATCCACTCAGTCGCGCAGCAATTGCAGGGCCGCCAGCAGCATTTCGAAACCGTTGGGCAGCACCTGATGGGGTTGGAAGCCGAAACCGGGTGGCTGTAGTACCTGAAAAGGCTTTTTAGTTAACGCAAAGGGCGCGAAGGATACGCGAAAGACGCAAAGGTTGATTCGCCTTCGCGACCTTCGCGTATCCCTTGCGTACTTTGCGTTAAATTCCTACTTCGCTGCGTCAGCCAGCTTTGGCTTGCTGCCAAAATGCGGCATGACCTCCTTGGCGACGATCTCGAATTGTTCAAGCATCAAATCCTTCGGCGTCGTCAGCGGCGAGGCGAAGTTGATGTGCTCCATGCCCGGGATATTTCTCCTCGATGCCCTTGAGGAACACGACGAGATCGTCCGGCGTGCCGGCGAACCACGAGCCGAGCTTCATGAAATGCTCGACCTTCGGCACGCCCGGCGCGCGTCCCAGCCGCCGCGCTGTGCAACCGCCGCGACCTGCTCCGGGGTCAGTCCGGGCACAAAGCCGAGCGGCGCGAACATCTTGGCGTGCTCCTCGTAGATCGGCGTCAGGACGCGCACGCGCCTCCTCGCGGGTCTTGGCGACGATGCCGTGGACGCCAAGCATCAAATTCTCGCCGAGCTTCAGGTCGCGTCCGGCCCGCGCCGCGGCGTCGCTGATAGCCCTGGATCGGCCCGGCCTGCATCGTCGCGGCGCCGCCGCCGACCGCGCCCTTGATGTTGTGCCTGAACCATGAAATCGAGGCCGCGCGGGTTGGCGCTGACGATCGGCTGCCAGCATTCGACCGGCATGTTGACCGGCCGCGGCACCAGGCGTCAGTTCCTTGAGCTGATAGCCGCGATAGGGCACTTCCGGCGGCAGGGTGTAGTGCTTGCCCTTGTGCGAAAAGCTCTCGTTGTTGAACGCCTTGAACATGATCTCGACCTGCTCCTCGAACAGTTCGCGATTGGCGTTCTGGTCCAGCATCGGCGAGCCGAAGGTCTCGACCTCGCGGGTGTGATAGCCGCGCCCGACGCCGAACACGGTGCGGCCCTTGGTCAGGATGTCGGCGGTGGCGAAATCCTCGGCCATGCGCAGCGGGTGCCACATCGGCGCGATGTTGAAGCCGCAGCCGATCTTGAGCTGCTTCGTCACATGCGCGAGGTGCACCGCGCACATCAGGATGTTGGGCAGGCACTCATAGCCCTCGTACTGGAAATGATGCTCGGCGAGCCACAGCGTGTCGTAGCCGAGCCGGTCCATCGTCTTGGCGATCGCTTCGAGTCTTGTCGTAGACGCCGGCGAGCTGGTCGTTGTTGAAGCGCCGCTCGTTGGCCGGCGTCGCGTTCTGGCCGTGATCGGGGAAATCGATATGGCCGGCATAGACCGTGGCGAATTTGTTGATCATGGCGTCGTCCTTTAGCAGAGACGCCGTCATTGCGAGAGCGACAGCGACGAAGCGATCTCGATCTCGGGCCACATAGCGACGAGATTGCTTCGCTGCGCTCGCACTGACAACGTAAGCTCAATCCATCAGCTTCCGGGCCAGGTAGGTGAACTCCAGCGCCTGCCGGCGGGCCCGCTCCTGCAGATTGGCGGCGGCGGAATGGCCGCCGTCGATGTTCTCGTAATAGAGGAACGGCAGGCCCATCGCCGCCATCTTCGCCGCCATCTTGCGGGCGTGGCCGGGGTGCACCCGGTCGTCCTTGGTCGAGGTGACGAAGAACGGCTCGGGATAGGCGACGCCCGGCCGCAGATTGTGATAGGGCGAGATGTGGCGCAGAAACTCGGCCTCTCGCGGGTCGTCGGGGTCGCCGTATTCGGCCATCCACGACGCGCCGGCGAGCAGCTTGTGATAGCGCAGCATGTCCAGCAGCGGCACCTGGATCACCACGGCGCGGAACAGATCCGGGCGCTGCGTCAGCATCACGCCCATCAGCAGGCCGCCATTCGAGCCGCCCATGATGCCGAGCCGGCGCGGCGAGGTGATCCTGCGGCGGATCAGGTCTTCGGCGACCGCGATGAAATCGTCGATAGGCGCGCTGGCGGTCGGCTTCAGCGCGGCCTCGTGCCAGTCCGGGCCGAACTCGCCGCCGCCGCGGATATTGGCGACGACATAGACCCCGCCCTGTTCGAGCCACAGCTTGCCGAGCGTGCCGGCATAGGACGGCGTCATCGACACCTGGAACCCGCCATAGCCGTAGAGCAGGGTCGGCGTCGAGCCGTCCAGCGGCAGCGCTCTTCGGGCGCACCACGAAATAGGGGATCGTCGTGCCGTCGCTCGAGGTCGCCTCGAACTGCTCGACGGTGCAGCCGGAGGCGTCGAAGCGCGGCCGGCAGCGACTTGACCGGCGTCGCGGTGCCGGCGGCGGCATCGGCGAGATACAGCGTGTTCGGGCGTGCAGATAGCCCGGCGACATCGATAAACGCGCGGTCGTCACGGTCGTTGGCGCGGCGACGGTGGATCGAGGCGTTGTCCGGCAGCGGCAGCGGCGTCGCCAGCCAGCGCGCCGTCCTCGAAGCGGAAGGCGACGGCGCTGCCCTGCACGTTGCGGTAGATCGTGACCAGCAGCCGGCGATGCGGGTCGCGCGACGCTCTCGATCGACTCGCGCGGCCCCGGCGCATAGACCAGCGGCGCATCGGCGGCAGCGGCATCCGCGAGGCAGGCGGCGAGGTCGAGCGACACCAGCGCGCCGGCGCGATGGCGTCCCGTCCCAGATGCCAGTCCTCTTCGAGCGAAAACACCAGCTGGCCGGCGACAAAGCCGCGGAAGCTCGATTTCGCCGGCAGCGGCAGCCGGATCGGCGCCGCCTCGCCGAGCAGAAAGAATTCGCTTTCGATAGAAATTGACGGCGCGGGTCGCGAGGATGCCGCGCACCGCCCCGTCGGGGTCGCGCAAGACCGTGGCGCGCACGCTGACATCGTCGGCGGTGCCGCGAAACATCTCCTCGGCCGTCGCGAGCGGCGTGCCGCGCCGCCAGCCGTTTCAGCACGAACGGGTAGCCGGAGGCGGTCATCGTGCCCGGCCCCCAGTCGCGCGCCGACGAGCAGCGTATCGGCGTCGAGCCAGGAGGCGCTCTGCTTGCCTTCCGGCAGAAGGAAACCGCCTTCGACAAAGCGCTTGCCGTCTCAGGTCGAACTCGCGCCACTCGCGGCGTCCTTGCCGCCGTCCGACAGCGCTGACGAGGCACAGCCGGTCCTCCGGCCGCAGCAGCGGGCCGCCCTGGAACACCCAGTTGCGGCCCTCGGCGGTGGCCAGCGCATCGACATCGAGCGATCGGCTGCCATTGCGGCGTCGGTCGCCGCGATACGAGGCGAGGCTCGTCGGCGCCACAAGCCGCGGACATGCGCGTCGTCCTGCCAGAAATTGGCGAGGCCGTCGCCGATGAAACCGCGGATAGGGGATGCGGTCGGCGCGGTGACCACCGCCAGCGCCGCCGCATACAGCCCGGCATAGCGCGGATCGGCTTCGAGCACGGCCAGGCGTGCGCGCGTTCTGCGCCCGCACCCAGTCGAGCGCCGCCTCGCCCTCGACCTCCTCCAGCCACAAAAACGGATCGTCAGCGTTTGCCACCGGACCCCACGAAACCTCATTTCAACACGGTCCCATACTGCCACACCTGCGTGTCGAATGCGCCGCTGAGGATGAGGTCGGAGTGGCCGGTGCCCGCGACATCGCCAAGGGTGCGCACCGTTTGCGGGTCGGCGCCGCTCCAGGCTTCATTGAAGCCGAAATCGTTGATCGTCTGGCTGGGGTCGACATTGAAGAACAGGTTGTTGTTGGCATCGCGCGAACCTAATGCGGCAAAGGTGCTGTTGGCGCCAAAGCCGACTATGTCCGGGGTGCCGTCGCCGTTCACGTCGCCGACAATCCGTGGCGTCTGCGATACCGACCAGCCCTGGTTCGAGCCGAAATCCGGCATCGCCAGGTAAAGCTGGCCGAACGGTTCGCCGCCATGCGCCGCCGGGTCCTGCCCCATCGCGACGTACACGCCCGCCGCCCCGAACGCGAGGATGTCATCAAAGCCGGTTTTCTGATCGGCGACGACGTAGCGCAACGTCGTTGCGTTGGTCCAACCCTGCGCCTCACCGAGATCGGTGTTGCCGCCGCTGATATGGGCGGATTGCAAATCGCCGAGCCCATAGGCCCCACCGGGACCGGCGGTATTCCCAAAGGCAAAGGACAAACCCTGCGGCCCCATCCCGACGAAATCGGCGATGCCGTCATGGTTCAGGTCGATCGTGCTGCCGTCGCCGGCCTGGAACGTGCGGATATCGACCGACTGGCTCCAGCCCGAACCATTGCCAGCGGCGAACGGAATCACATACGAACCCGAGGCGTCGGCGCCCGGCGCGAAAGCCTGCGGCCCCACGACAATACCGGCAAATCCGAACCCGAGGATCGAGGCGTAGCTGTCGCTGACGCTGGTCTTCAGAATCTGAAAGCCGTTATCGGGGGTCCAGCCCTGCTGGCTGCCGAAATTGGCGTAGAGGTTGGGCGTGCTCTGGTATTGCAGCACGTTGATCGTGTGTCCGTTGGCATCGGTCTGCGGGGTTGCCCCGGTTGCGGCGTACCAGTACACGCCGGCGAAGCCCTGCCCATAAATCGTGTCGCCGACCCCGGCGCCAGTCGCCGCGACGCCGCGCTGCACGCTCGCCGTGTAGCCTTCGGCCGTGCCGAAATCCTGAACCGACGCTACCGCGTTGGTAAATCCCGGGCCGGTATTCTGGCCGTTTGAGAACGTGCCGCCATAACTGATGAAAACCGCCTGATAGCCAAACCCGACATAATCGGTCGAGCCGTTGCTATCGACATCCGCGGTGATGCGCGGATTGTCGGGGCTGCCCCACCCCTGCGCCCAGCCGAAATCGTTCAGGATAATTGGCGATTGCTGCGGCCCGGCCACTGTAACCTGAGTGCCGGTACCGGAATTAACGCTTGCGACGCGGAAATCGCTAGTGACGTACCCGCCCTGGAAGCCAAGGGTGATCTGGTTGTTCGCCGCGTCGGTCAGCAAGAGGCCGCTCGCGGTGAACAACTCGCTGACCGCGACAAACCCATCGACGACGATTGCGTCAGTCGCGACAAACCCGGTGATGATGCCGGGAATGCCGGCGATCGTGCCTTCGACCGTCCATGCAGCGCCGGTGTCGAACTGCAAGGTCGAGAAGCCGATGACCTTCGTACCAAGCCCGGCCAGTGATCCCGAGCCGCCACCCGTCAATTCAAGCGTGTTGCTGCCCGTGTCTGCATTGACCGTACCATTCAGTACAGAGCCAGGGTGGAGCACAAGCAGATCATTACCCGATCTGAACCGGATCGCCGAGCCGCTGGTGCCGCTGATCGTTCCGTAATTGACGACCGTGTTATTACCGGTGTCGAGTGACCCGATAACGATGCCGGCCGATCCGGTAATAATGCCGGCATTGGCGACCGACACCGAACCCGAGGTTGCTAAAGTGTTGCTGATTGAGACGCCAACGCGTTCCGCCGTGAGTAGCGCATTCCGCTGATTGACGATTGCCCCGCTAACTTGCAAATAGACGGCGGCCCCTGCCGTCGCAGAAGTTGGCGCTGTGCTGATTACCGTTCCGAAATTATTGATAGTACCAGCCGAACCGCCAATCGAAACTCCAGTACGAACGCCTGAAATTTCGCCGTAATTTGTAACCTCGCCACCGGCAGAGAGGCGCACGGCAGGTGATGCGGTTGACGTATTTAGAACAACACCAAGATTGACGACGGTTCCCGCGCTATTGGAGAAGGCAATGGCGTTACCGGCAATAGCACTTATCGTTGCGCCGGCGTTGTTCGTAACAGTGCCGCCACCGCCGATGTTGACGCCGCCGCCGCTTGTCGAACCCGTATTGACGATCAGGCCTGAGTTGACAATGGTTGTTGCCGCAAGCGGTGCGTATTGCCCGTTCGATGAGTTTATGCCGAAGTGGTAGGAAGAGATCGTACCGCCAGCTCCATTTGTCACGCCGCCCCCGGCTCCAAGGAATATCCCTTGCCCATTACCGTTGGAGGTGTGGCCTGTTTGGAGAATGGTGCCGTAATTGACTACCGTGCCGGCGATGTCGTGGACGTGAACCGCGCTTGCGAGATTGCTGCTGATCAGTGCACTCGTCGAAGCGGCGGCGCCGTTGATTACCGTCCCTGCAGCGTGAAAAAAATAGACCGTTGTGCGGGACCCGGTGCCGATGATGCGGCCGTAATTTGCGACTGTGCTTGAACCGGTCGTGCCCGAAACATCCCGGATGGCTACACCACCGCCGCCCTGGATCAGGGCTCCGGAAGCGCCATTCCTTCCGTTGGTAACGGTTCCACCGGCATTGAAGGCGATCGCAGCGCCGTTGATGTCCGGCGCAAATATCGTGCCGGTGTTGTCGACGCTCCCACCGGATGCCAAAAAGATGCCGCGCCCGGAGCTTCCGAAGCTCTGGATCGTTCCCTGGTTCGTGACCGACCACGCGGTCCCCAGAGTGCCGTATAGCGCGCTAACGAAAGTATTAGCCGAGTTGACGCTAAGCAGCCCGGTCGAGGTTATCGTTGCCGGATTTTGCACCGCCGGATTGGTTAACGAGACGGTTGAAGTGTAAGTCCCGCTGAGCGTAAGCGCCATCGCCGCTACTCCTGATTTCCGTCACCAGCGTTACCGCTGCATCATCACAACGGGTACAATCGGGAGTTGTCGCGCATCGGTCATGACCCATTCGGGCTAATTGCGCAAATTTTCCTGTTCCTTAAGTTGTGCAGAAAGCGTCTTCGCAGGGAGGGTTGCCGATGCACGGCATCGATACAGGCGGGGTCGAGCGGGTCAGCCGCCGGCTTGGCGATGCAGCGCTCGACCCGTCGGTATGGACTGAAATTATGGAAGAGCTTTGCCGCGCCGTGGGCGCGAGCGGCGCGATGCTTTTGCAAGCCGACCTGCGCACGCCCGATGTGCCACGAACCGCTGGTGTTGATCACCTGTACCGAGAGTACCTCTCGAATGGTTGGCACCAACGTGATTTACGCGCAAAGCGATCTGTGCCCTTGCTGCTGGGCAAGGAGAAGGTCGTGATCGATCAGGATTTCATCACCCCCGATGAAATGCGCCGCGATGCTTTTTACCAAGAGGCCCTTCTACGGCTCGGTTTTCAGTGGTTTGCCGCCATCGGATTTTGGGCCGGGGAAGCTTTTTGGGCTCTCTCAATCCAGCGGACCATCCAGGAAGGACCCTTCGACCCGCAGGACAAGCTTCTGCTTGGCACGTTGTCGTCAAGGCTTACCGAAGCAGCAACATTATCCGACGCGGTCGGACGAGCTGTCATAAAAGGTATGACAGATATCCTGAGCCTCGTCGCGCAGCCCGCGCTCGTGGTCAATCGAATGGGTGTTGTACTGGAGTATAACTCCGCGGCAGAGCGGCTGTTCGATGACCAGATCCGAGTTGTTAACCGACATTTAGTTCTTCGTGATCCCGCTGCGCGATCCGATCTGGGTAAATTTATCGCACAACTAAGAACGATGACAGACACTGAAACGCTAAGCACAGAGGCAATTCCTGTTCGCCGCGACGGTAAACGACCGCTTCTGATCCGACTTCTTCCTATCCCATCCGGAGCCCGCGACCCGTTTCTCGGTGCGTGCGCGCTGCTGACCCTTACAGACTTGGAATTCACCTCTGTTCCGACGGATCGCTTGTTGTGCAAATTGTTCGGCCTGACACCCGCCGAGGCCCGCCTCGCCGGATTGGTCGGGGCGGGCCTGACACCCGAAGCGGCTGCCGAGCAGTTAAGCGTTTCGCTGGCGACGGTCAGAAATCAACTCAAGGCGGTTTTCGCTAAAACCGACACCCATCGGCAAGCCGAGCTGGTGGCTCTGATGTCCCGCCTGGCTGGTTGATTTTCATTCAATGCTTCCAAGTTGCGCGTGTCCCCATCGACACGCTTGCGGCCACGGATGGCTCGAAGGTGTCGGGCTAGTACCTGGAATCAGAGAAGCTCAAAATACTCGGCTCAAAAATTCCTCTTTTCCTCTCTCCGCCCTTCCGGGCGGAGAGAGCCTCTCCCGGACTTGATCCGGGGGGAGGGGGCCATCGCGCAGCGATGGGAGGGTGAGGTGGGTGGCGCGAAGGGCGGTGGAATCCCCCACCTCACCCCAACCCGCGGGTCCACGTCTTTGTCAGCAAGCGACGCGACCCGAAGACGTAGATGCCCACGGGTCAAATGTCCGTGGGCTGAAGGCCCACGGGTCAAGCCCGGCCAAAGCGAGTTGGGGATGCAACTCGACTTGTTCGAATGCCGCTCTAGTTGCTGGGGCCTTTGGCGGCTTGTTCGGCCTCCTGCATTCTCTTTGCCATTTCCGCCTTCAGGGCGTCGAGATTAAAGCTGGCGCCGCGCTGCATCGGCGGGAAATCGAGGAAGGTCTGGATTTCCTTGCCCATTAACTGCTGCACGAACACGAAACGCCAGAACTGGTACTTGAACCAATCGAAGTATTGTTGAGCGCCGTCTTTCGTCCCATTGCTGGGCCAGCCGGTGCGCTCGAACGGGTCGAGCCGCAGATTGGTGATGTACGGCACGTCGGGGTGGGTTTTCTCGCCCAGCCAGCCAGCCGGCTGGTCGATGAAGCGGAACTTGTAGTCGTCGATCCGCACCGCGCCGACTGTGCTTTCGCCGAGATAGAAGATTTCGTGACGCGCCGACGGACCCTTGCCGGTGATCGCATCCAGCTGGTTATAGCCGTCGAGATGGTTCTTGTAGGTGCGGTCGCCGAGTTTCACCCCCTGGAGTAACTGTTCGGTGATGTTCGGGTTGCCCGCCGCCGCCAGGAAGGTAGGATACCAGTCCATCCCGGAAAAGATGCCGTTCTGCACCGAATCCGCCGGCACATGCCCCGGCCAGCGCAACAGCGCAGGTACTCGGAAGCCGCCTTCAAGAACGGTTCCCTTGGATTGAGCGAACGGCGTCTGTCCGCCGTCCGGCCAGGTGAAGACCTCGGTGCCGTTATCGGTGGTGAACACGACGATGGTGTTGTCGTCCTCGCCCATGTCCTTGATCTTTTTCATCACCAGGCCGACATCGTCGTCGAGCTGGGCCATGCCGGCTTCTTCCTCGGACCAGCCATTCTCCGAATTGCGCATCGCCTCGTATTTCGGCGACAGATGCGTGACGATGTGCATGCGGGTCGGGTTGAGCCAGACGAAGAACGGCTTGTTGTCCTTTTTGGCCTTGTCCATGAAGTTGATCGCGAGGTCGCGGATTTCGTCGTCCACCGTCTCCATCCGCTTGGGATAGAGCGTGGCCGGCATCCTCGATCTTCTGTTTGCCGATCTTGCCCCAGCGCGGCATTTCCGTCGCGTCGTCGACATTCGTCGCCCAGCTATGGACCATGTTGCGCGGGCCGACGACGTTCAGCAGGTTTTGCGGATAGTTGGGATGCGCCGGGTCTTCCATCGCATCCAGGTGATAGAGGTAGCCGAAAAACTCGTCGAACCCGTGCACCGTCGGCAGGAACTCGTTCAGATCGCCGAGATGGTTCTTGCCGAACTGCCCGGTCTCGTAGCCCTGTTCCTTCAGCGCGGTGGCGATCGTGCTGGCTTCAGCCGGGATGCCGATCTTGGCGCCGGCCTGGCCAACCGTGGTCATGCCGGTGCGGATCGGCAATTCGCCGGTGATGAAATTGGCCCGGCCCGCCGTGCAGCTTGCCTCGGCGTAATAGTCGGTAAACAGCATGCCTTCCTTGGCGAGCTTGTCGAGGTTCGGCGTCTTGCCGGCCATCATGCCGCGGTGATACGCGCCGATATTCCACATGCCGATATCGTCGCCCATGATGACGAGAATATTGGGTTTGCGCGCGGGGGCCTGCGCCGCTGCGGGGGGTGGAAGCGCAGTAGCGGCCAGTAGCAGCGCGGCAGCAAGCGCGCTGGTCCCAGACCATCGAGGCAGTCGAAAATTCATTGTCATTCTCCTGCGATCCAACGGATTTCGGTCGGCCCACCACGCGCCAGAGCCAACCCAGTGCCGTAGTATGCCAATCTGCGGCGCAATTGATGACAAATTAAATCACGCGTTGGAGGCGGCCCCGACGCTGTTCGCTGGTTCTGCCATGTCATCGGCACCCGCCCCGCCGCACCGTGGCCCGACGGTACGCCCTGGGCGGACCCACCCGGCGCCGCCGATCCGACGACGCCGATATCGCCAACGTGACTTTGAGCGGTCACATTCCGGTTGCACTGTCGAAAACCCGCGTCGCGCGACGCGTCCGGGGGCGGCTGCCATTCGCTCGGCAGCATGGGCGGCGTAGAAATAATCAGGTATTATACTGTGGGTTGCGCCGAGACTGCTCAGTCGACGCGCCGGCGCCATGGGGGACCAGATGGCAATATCGACAAGGAGCGCTGCGGGGGCAGTGCTGCTTTTTACGGCGACGATCATATCGACCATCGCCGCCGGCATATTGCCGGCTCAGGCGCAGTTGATGAGCGGGCAGCCGAGCACCATACCGGGGACGAACATCGAGTATCCTGCCGACACCCTATGTCTGGATCCCCTGGGTCAGCAGCAATGTAACGCCGAATAATGCCAACATTCCGAGTGCCTCGACCACGATCGACCCCTACCAGTTATTCAGCCACCTGACCTGGGTGCCCTTCATGGGCGAGGTCGAGTTCCGCAACGGCGATTTCGGCCTGATCCTCGATTACATTCACGCGCCGCTGAAAACCGGTGTCAGCACCAAGGGCATCGTGTTCACCAGCGCCAACAGCACCATCGGCCTGGATACCGGGACCGCGATGTTTCTCTACCGGCCGTGGTCGGTGCCCGGACAATCGCTCGACCTCGGCTTTGGGGTTCGCGGTTGGGGGCTCGACGGCGGCATCTCGGTCAACCGCCGCGTGCGGGCGCCGGTCAATGTATCCACCGGCGAGGCCTGGGTCGATCCGATGCTTTCGATCCGCTATCACGCCGAACTCGGCAACGGCTTCAGCGCGACGGCCTATGGCGATGTCGGCGGCTTCGGGCTTGGCGCCAACGTCGATTGGCAGGTTGTCGGCACGCTCGATTACGCCTGGAAGCCGGGACTCGACCTGCATTTCGGCGTCCGCGCCCTGAATTTCAACTTCGGTGCAAGCCGCGCCGATATCGTGATGCACCTGTATGGCCCGATCGCCGGGGCCACGCTCCACTTCTGACGGCCTGATCGCCGCTGACTGCCGGGGGCGGGCGACAGTCGATGCCGACAAAGCGATCCCAGAAAATTTCGTGCGGAGGTATCCATGAGACGAGGGTTTGCCAGCCTGTTTGCGGGGCTGGCTGCATTTGCCGGCACCGTCCTGATGCAGGTGCCGGTGCCCGCCGCCTACGCGGCCCAGGCCGCCAGGCCAGCGGTCAGCGATGAGGCCGCCGCCGCGCTGCTGCGCACCGGCCAGTCACTGCGCTCGGAAAAGCTGTCGTTCAAGGCACGCACGATCCGCGTTTATGCCGATGCGGCCGATGGCGCGCCGCTGCATATCTTCCATACGCTGTCGCTGAACGCGGTGCGGCCGAACCGGCTGCTGGTCGAGTCCCTGGGCGATGACGGGGTGCATCGGTTGTCCTATGACGGCCGCAGCCTCGTCATCTTCTCGCCGGCCGACAACAAGTTCGTCAGCATCCCGGCGCCGACCGAGGGCGCGACGATCGATGCGATGCTGACCGACGCGCTGAGCCGCTACGGTGTCGACCTGCCGCTGGCCGAATTTTTCAGCGATGCGCCACACAAGGCGTTCCTGACCGGCGCCACGACCGGCCGGGTCGTCGGCAGGACGGTGATTGACGGCACCGAATACCTGCACCTGTTCTTCTCGCAGGCCAGCGGTATCGACCTCGAATTGTGGGTCGAAAATAATCAGCGCTCGTTGCCGCGCCGGCTGATCGTGACCTATCGCAAACTGCCGGGGCAGCCCGACTTCGTCGCCGAATTTTCCGATTGGAGCATGGACGTGGCGGCCAATACGGACTTCACGTTCCAGCCACCGGCGGGGGCGCAGCAGGTCCAGGCCGATCCCGTCGCGGCCCCGGTGAAGGGGGCGAAGTGATGCAGCGCACGGCAATCATTGGCCTGAGCGCGCTGCTCGCGGTAGCGGCGGCGCCGAGCGCGTTTGCCTGGCGTGGCGGCGGCGGCAGCTATCACGGTGCCTATGGCGGCTCGTTCTCGCGGGGCGGCGGCTCGTGGAGCGCGTCGACCGCCCGCGGCGGCAGCGCGTCAGGCGGCCACGGATCGTGGAACGCCACCGGCTATCGCGGCGGCACGGCCTCGGGTGGCGGCGGCTCGTGGCAGGCGCACGGCGCCTATGGCGGATCGGCCTACGGCTACCATGGCGCCTACGGCAGCGCTTCCGTTTATCACGGGGCGTATGGCGGCACGGCCTACGGCTATCACGGATACGGCTACCACGGCGGTTATTACGGCGGGACCACCGTGACTGCCGGCTATCCCTATGGCGCCGCCGTGGTCGGCGCGGCAACCGCATCCGCCTACGCGGCGCAGACCAACAACTACTACCCGCCGCCGTACTACTCGCCGTACGCCTACTGAGGTCCGGCTCGTCCGGCGCGATACGCCACTGTGCAATCGCATCGTGATCGGTCCGGCATGGGCATTTCGCTGGATAGTTTTTATCGCCCCCTGTAACGATAAACCCAGAATTGCCCATTTTGGCTGGCGGAGAGAGAACATGAGCTTGGCGGTTCGACTCAGCCGGCGGCTGGCGCACCGCGGCGCATTGACAGTGATCGTCGCGGCGCTTGCCGGGTGCGCGCAGCTCGGCATCTCGAACCCGATCAAGCAGGAACCGAACGCCACGCTGCAGGCCGGCCAGGTCGTCGGCGGTGCGACCAAGCAGATGGCCATCGAAGGTCCCGTTGTCGGTGGGTTTCTGCCGCGACCCGATCTGCTGGCGCCGGGCGCATCCGGACAGGCCGATCTCGTCTACCGCAACCCGAACGTCAGCTTGTCCCGCTACAACAAGGTTCTGATCGACCCGGTCACCATCTGGACCGGGCCCAATTCCGGGCTGAACAGCGTCCCGGCCGATCAGCAGCAGGCGCTCGCCAATGCCATGTACTCCGACCTGTACAACGCCCTGAAGGGGCATTGTACGATGGTCAGGATGGCATCGCCCGGCACGATCCACCTGCGTTTTGCACTGGTCGACACCAAGGAGCCGAATGCGACGATCAACACGGTCGCGACCTACGCGCCCTATGCCAGCACCGCGTACAGCGTCGCCTCATTCACCTTCAACAAGGGCGTCGGCTACTTCTCCGGCACCGCCACCGGCGAGGGTTTCGCAACCGATGCGATGAACGGAACGCTGTTGTGGGAGGCAGCCGACCGGCGCGGCGGCACCACCGCGCTGGTCGCCAACACGCTCGACAACTGGCGCGACGCCCGGCACATCTTTGAAGCCTGGGGCGTGCTGCTGCGCGATCGCCTGATCCAGGCCGGCGTCTGTCACAAGTAGCCGTCCGCCGGGACGGCAGCGAGCCGGCACCGGCGCGGGGTTCGGCGGCCAAAGAGGGAACGAGTTGAGTACGCTGCTGATCGCCGGCCTTGTCTTTGTGTGCATATCGGGCGGAGCGATGTTCGGCATCCTTTTGCAGAAGGTGCTGCCGGCGGCTCAGCTGAATGCGGACGCGAAAGACGTCATCAAGCAGGCGATGGCCCTGCTTGCGACCATGAGCGCGCTTGTCCTGGGGTTGCTGATCGCGTCGGCCAAGACCTCGTACGACACCCGCAACCAGGAAGTCGTCGCTTTATCGAGCAACATCATTCTGGTTGACTGGCTGCTGAACCATTACGGACCGGAGGCAGGCAATGCGCGAGCGCAACTGCGGCAGGCTGTGGCGGCCAACATCGAGCGCATCTGGCCAACCGATGGCAGCCAGATCGCGATGATGCAGGCCACCGGGTCTCCGGCCCAATTGCTCTACGCCGAGATCGAGGGCCTGTCCCCCGCGACCGACGCCCAGCGCCAGCTGAAAGCCCGGGCGTTGCAGATGGTCTTCGAGCTTGGGCAGACGCGTGTTCTGCAGACCGGACGCATCGGCGGCGCCATTCCGATTGCCTTTGTCATCGTCCTGACATCGTGGCTCTGTCTGATTTTCGCCGGGTTCGGGCTGTTTGCGCCGCCTAACCCGACGGTCATCGCCGTGCTCGTCGTCTGCGCCTTCTCGGCATCGACGGCGCTTTTCATGATCATGGAACTGGATCGGTCGTTTGACGGATTTCTACGGGTCTCAAGCGCGCCGTTGCGCGCTGTGCTCGCCAATCTTCCTCCCTAGCCCCTCCTCCCGGGGCGCAATTCGTTCGCAAGTTCGTTACTTTCCCCAACCTGCGATCCCCACAGGTAACACATGACTTACCCCCCGCCCCGAACACCGCCGAGTGCCTCGACGCACCGGTCCCGGCGCATCTCGATCATCTGGATCGTGCCGATTGTTGCGCTGCTGATCGGCGCCTACCTTGCGTGGGACACGCTGTCCAAGGAAGGACCGACGATCAAGATCACCTTCGACAGTGGTGAGGGCCTGCAGGCCGGCCAGTCGCAGCTCAAGTACAAGGACATCGTGTTTGGCACGGTCAAGAGCCTCGAACTGACGCCTGACCAATGGCACGTCATCGTCACGATCAAGACGACGCGCGAGGCGACACCGCTACTGACCGACAAGACGGTCTTCTGGGTGGTCAAGCCGCGCCTGTTCGCCGGCAACGTCTCGGGTCTCGAGACCGTCTTGTCCGGCTCCTATGTCGGCATGGTGCCGGGCGATGCCAGCGGCAAACCGCAGCGCGAATTCAAGGGCCAGGAAGACCCGCCAATCCTCGAAGCGCATATTCCGGGGCGGATTTTCGAACTGAAGTCAACCCGGATCGGCTCGATTTCGGTCGGCTCGCCGGTCTTCTTCCGCGATCTCGCGGTCGGCGAGGTGCTCGGCTGGGATGTGGCGAACATGGCGGAAAGCGTCACGATACGGGCCTTCATCCGCGCCCCGTATGACACCTACGTCAACGACAACACGCGCTTCTGGAATGCCTCCGGTCTATCGATCAAGCTCGGCGCGTCGGGGATCGAACTCCAGATGGAATCACTTAAGGCGCTGATCCTCGGCGGTATCGCGTTCGAGACGAAGCGGGCGAAGGACGACTCAACCGAAGCCTCCGAAAACCATGTATTTCCCCTGTTCGCTGACCGTGAGGCGGCCAATTCCGCGTCGTACACGCGGATGATACCGGCGGTATCTTATTTCTCGAACTCGGTCCGCGGGCTGGCGCCGGGCTCGGAAGTCACGATGCACGGCATCAAGATCGGCATGGTGACCGATGTGCGGCTCACCCCCGATCAGAGCAATGGCACCATCCGGGCCAGGGTCACCTATGAGGCGCAGCCGGAACGCATCGTCGGTGTCGGAAAGCGGGAGTACAAGACCGAAGACGAAACCATGGCGGCGATGATGAAACTCAGGCTGCGCGCCAGTCTGGAAAGCGCCAGCCTGATCACCGGGCAACAGGTCGTGGCGATCGACTTTGTCCCCGACGCCCCGGAGGTGCCCATCGCCAAAGAGGGCGATGCCTTTGTGATCCCGTCAATCGAGGGCGGCGGCTTTGCCAGCCTCGCGGCGTCGGCGACCGAGGTGCTGAACAAGCTCAACACGATCCCGTTCAAGCAGATCGGCACCAGCATCAACGGCATCCTCTCCTCCGTCAACAACGCGACGCAGGGGCCGGAGTTGAAGGAAGCCGTCAAGAATCTTGCGGCAACGCTCGCCTCGGCCCAGGACCTCGTCAAGAAGATCGACGCGGGTGCGTCGCCCGCGATGCGACAACTCCCGGAAATTTCGGCGACGCTGCAGCGGGCCCTGACCAATGTCGTCAAACTGACTGCGTCGCTCAACTCCGGTTATGGCAACGACACCAAGTTTTACCGCGACCTGGATCGGCTGCTGGTGCAGACCGACGATGCGGTCCGCTCGTTCCGCTCGCTCGCGGACCTGCTGGCGCGTCATCCGGAAGTGCTGATCAAAGGCCGACCGGCCGGGGGGGTGGAATGAACCGCAAATTGGGATATTGGCCGAGAAAATTCAGGGCCACCGCGGCGCTGAGCCTGGGTCTGGCGCTCGCCGCCTGCTCCTCGCCAAACCCGGTGCTTTACACGATTGCCCCGGTGACCGGCACACCGCAGGGCGGCGGGCCCAAGGTGATCGTGCTGCAGCAGGTCGCAACCTCCCGCTATCTCGAACGCTCACAGATCGTGCGCTCGTCGGAAAACTACCAGCTCGAAGTGATGTCAAACGACTGGTGGGGCGAGCCGCTGGCGGCGATGCTCGGACGCGTGCTGAATGAAGAACTGGGGCAGCGCATGCCGCAAAGCACGGTTCTCGGTGAGACCGGCGCCGTCACCGCCACTCCGGACGCGACGCTTGCGGTCAACATCCAGCGGCTCGACCAGGATGCCGGCACCAACCTGATCCTGCAGGCGCAGGTCAGCGTCACGATGCGCGGCCGCCCGAACCCGGCCCTGCGGAGCTTCCGTTTCGAGGTGCCGCTGCCGGCGAACACCGTCAAGGGGGAGGTGACCGCCATCAGCACCGCCCTCGGGCAACTCGCCGACGGCATCGCCGCGATGCTCGCCGGCCGCTAGCGCCCCGGTCGCCAGATGCAGTCGGCCCCGATCACAGTCACCCGGCCGCAGCTGCGCGAATGCCCCGGCTGCGGCCTGATACAGCATGTCGGGGCATTGCGGCCCGGCCTGTCGGCGCAGTGCGGGCGTTGCGGGACAACACTCCGGCGCGCCAGCGGACACCGGCACGACCACCTCGCCGCCCTGGCTTTCAGCGCCTTGATCCTGCTCATCGTGATGTGCTCGAACCAGCTGATGAGCGTGCAGACCGCCGGTATCGGGCATGTCGCCGGTCTGTTTTCCGGCCCCGAGGAGCTGTTCAAGCACGGTATGGGCGAGCTCGCGCTGGTCGTGCTGTTCGTCACCGTGGGGGCGCCGTTCGCCCGGCTGACCGGGATGATCTATGTGCTGATCCGCTCGCACGAGCTTCAGCCGGCCCCCCATCTGCGCAAGATACTCGCATGGACCGAGAAGATGCGGCCGTGGTCGATGATCGATGTCTTCGTGTTCGGTGTCTTCGTCGCCTATGTGAAGCTCGGCGACCTCGTGACGATCGGCATCGATGCCGGCGTCTACGCGTTGCTGGCGCTGACCTTTGTGCTCGTGTGGATGGATTCCGCGCTCGACCCCGAGACGATCTGGGAGAGGCTCGACCATGACAGCCCGCTTGAGGTGCCGGGCTATGACCCCGAGCGGATGATCGGCTGTGAAGTGTGCGGCCTCGTCAATGTCGTGGAGCACGAACACGCGCACTGCCGCCGTTGCGGAAGCGCGCTGCATTTTCGCAAGCCCAACGCCGTCGCGCGGACCTGGGCCATGGCGATCGCCGCCGCCGTCCTTTACATCCCGGCCAACTATTATCCCGTGCTGACGGTGATGCAGCTCGGCGCCGGCGCGCCGAGCACGATCATCGGCGGCATCGAGGAACTGATCGAGGCCCGGCAATATCCGCTCGCCGCGCTGGTGTTTTTTGCCAGCGTCCTGGTGCCGATGCTCAAGCTGGTCGGGCTGTCGATCATGCTGATCTCGATCCAGGTCGGCCATGCCGGCTGGCTGCGCGACCGCACCCGGCTCTACCACATTGTCGTGTTCATCGGGCGCTGGTCGATGATCGACATCTTCATGGAGTCGCTGCTCGGCGCTCTCGTCATCTTCGGCTCGGTCATCACGATCGAACCAGGGGTCGGCGCGGTGGCGTTTTGTGGTGTCGTGATCCTGACGATGCTGGCCGCCGAAACATTTGATCCGCGGCTGATGTGGGACGCCGCCGCCGCACGCGAGCAGGTGCCGCCGGCGGCGCAGCAACCCACGCCAGCCTGACCCGCGGGCACGGCATGCCGCGCGGACCGCGTCGGTTCTGGGTGTGGCGGGATCGGTTCCGCGAACCCGCGCTGACGACGATGCTGGTCGTTCAGGTTCTCATCATTCTCGTCGGCGCCCCCTACTCCGCCCTTGGCTACCCCGGCGCACGCGCCACGATGGGGTCGCTGGTGATGATTTACGCGCTTCTGGCGATCCTGATTGCGCGCGGTCGTGTAGCCACCGTCGTCGCGGTCATAGCGACCACCTCGACGATGGTCGGCACGGTGTACAGCGTGATCGCCCCGACGACGACGATCTTCCTGCTTTCCCATATCGGCGGTATTACCGGCGCAACGGTTGTCGCGATCGTGATTGGGCGCGCCGTCTTCGCGCCGGGGCCGATCTCGACGCATCGAGTGGTCGGCGCTATTGTTCTTTACCTCAATTTCGGATTGATCGCGGGAAGCTGCTATCGTGTCATCTGGGACTTGATCCCCAACGCCATCTCGGGCGTTCCCTCATCGACCGATGTGTGGGAGGCATCCGGGTCTCTGCTCTATTTCAGCTTCGTCACCCTAACGACGATCGGCTACGGCGACATCGTGCCGGTTCATCCCATCGCCCGCGCCATCGCCAACCTCGAAGGCATTATCGGCCAGCTTTACCCGGCCACGCTGCTGGCCCGCCTCGTCACGATGGAACTCGAGGCGCACCGCCGAGACTGACCCGGCCGACCGGCCGGATCGCCTGACACGCGCCACACCAAACCCAGGGGTTCCCCGCCGGGCGCAAATAGCGGGCGATTGCCGTCGGTTCCGGCACGATTCTGCGCTCCCGCTTGCAAGAATTGGAGCACACGGCGCCGGTCAGCTATGCGTACCGGGCGGAGCCGCGATCTTTCGATAGGCAGCGGCGGAAAACCCGGTTATAGCGGCAGTGCAGCAATCACATCGGACCTATGGCGATGGAGCTACCCGACAGCGTCTTGGACCTTGGCGAACAGATCGAGAAGGGCAGCGATATCGCGCCGGACCCGGAATTGTTCGATGCTTATGAGGTCTTTTCCGCCGAAGTCGTGCGGATTTTAACGCAGCCCTGGCTGGCGTTGGACCATGCCAGCCGGCTGGCGGCCGACGGCGATTACTTCCGGGCCGAGATCGGTTCGCGCTCGGTCGTCGTGGTCCGCGAGACCGCCGATCAGATCCACGCGATGCGCAATGCCTGCCTGCACGCCGGCTACCGTGTGTGCGAGGAGGAGAGCGGCCGCACCAACCAGCTCTTCTGCCAGTATCACGGCTGGTACTACGCGCTCGACGGCCGCTTGACCGAGCCGGTTTTGCGGCCCGACATGGAGGACCGCTCGCGCTATCGCTTGCCGCGTTATGCGATGAAGATCGAACGTGGCCTGATCATGATCGACATGTCGAAATTCGCGCCGGAGCCGCCGCCAGGCAAGCCGCTCGACCTCGGCGACATTCCCGACCTGTCGGACCGTCCGGTTGTCCGGCGGCAGCGCTACCAGACGACAACCAACTGGAAAAAGCTGCGCAACTTCCTGCTGAGCGCGCCGGAGCTGCCGTTTGGCGGCGACAGCTGTGACTCGGTCGTCGCGCTCGGACCCTTGAGCTTTGTGTCCACCAAGGGCGGCAACTCGGTACTGACCCGGATCATCCCGAAATTCCCCGGACAGACCGATGTCGAACTGATCGAGATGCCGAATGGCAGCGGCTCGGTCCGCACCGACGGCAACAGCGATCCCGTTGGTGATGCCCTGCGTGACGGCGCCGAGAGCATTGCCGCCGCCTCGCTCGATCGCGACTTCTACGGCTGGTACTGGCGGATGATGTCGCCGCCGGAAGCGTAACCATCGCCTGAACGGGACGAGGCCTCCGAGGCATCCGCTGATGGGCGCCTCGAAAGAAACGCGGCAGGGGAGCGCGCCGGGATGGAGTTCCGCACTGTCACCGAGGGGCTGCAATTCCCCGAAGGTCCGGTGGCGATGGCAGACGGGTCGGTGCTGCTGGTCGAGATCGCCGGCGGTGCGCTGACCCGCGTCGGACCGGACGGCAGCAAAGGCATCGCGGCCTTGACGGGCGGCGGCCCGAACGGGGCAGCCGTCGGGCCCGACGGCAAGTGCTACATTGCCAATAATGGCGGGTTCGAGTGGCACCGCGAAGGCGGGCACATCCGGCCGGTCATGCAGGCGAAGGATTATGCCGGCGGCCGCATCGAGCGGATCGATCTGGAAACCGGCGAGGTCGAGGTTCTGTACCGTGACTGCGGCGGCGTGCCGCTGAAAGGGCCGAACGACCTCGTGTTCGACGGGCATGGCGGCTTTTACTTCAGCGATCTCGGCAAGGTGCGGGCGCGCGAAATGGACCGCGGCGCGGTGTATTACGCCAAGGCCGACGGCTCGTTCATCACCGAAATCGCGTTCCCGATGATCACGCCGAACGGCGTCGGGCTGTCGCCAGACGAAAAGACGCTCTACGTCGCCGAAACCGAAGCGGCGCGCCTGTGGGCCTTCCCGATCGAGGCTCCAGGCGTCGTCAGGAAAGAGGCCTGGCCGTCACCGCATGGCGGGCGGCTGGTTGCCGGGATGGGCGGCTACCAGCGCTTCGACTCGCTGGCGGTGCAGGAAGACGGCCGCATCTGCGTCGCTACGCTGATAAACGGCGGCATCACGGTGATCTCGCCCGACGGTCGCCATGTCGAGCACCACGCCTTCCCCGACCCGATGACCACCAACATCTGCTTTGGCGGCCCGGACCTCAAAACCGCGTACATCACCCTTTCCTATACCGGCCGCCTTGTCGCCGTCGACTGGCCCGTCGCCGGATTGCAACTGCACCAGGCCGGCTAAAGCACCTCATCGTTCCAAGACGTGGGTGGCCGGATCAAGTGGGGCTTGACCCGGCCATCTGCCACATCGCCCCCGCTCCGGTTCGTGGGCGCGCGGCAGGCAGGGCGGCTGCCCCAGGCCGGCTGGAAACGCCAGACGGTGGGTCAGTTCCAATCCCAGGCGGTCGGAGGCTCACGGACGTCGGCAGGGTGATTTACTGGGTCCAGCCCCACCACGCGCATAGCGCGTCGCCCATGACGAGACGCTTGTCGTCGTCGCTGAGCCAGGGCAGTTCTTCGGTGAACATCGTGACGCATTGCTTCCACGAGCACGGCATCTTGGTGATGTCGGTGCCCCAGAACATGCGCTGCGGGCCGAACGCGTCGTAAATCCGGCGCAGATAGGTCTGCATGATCGGGTAGGGATAGGCCTCGGCCGAATAGCCCGGCGCGCCGGTCGCCTTGACCCCGACATTGGGGAATTTCGCCAGCGCCACGAGATCGGGCATGTGCGTCATCGCGGCGTGGTCTTTCAACGTCGTCAGACCGCCGCGGCCGCCCAGGTGATCGATCGTCAGGCGCAGGCCGGGGTGGCGCTCGGCGACCCGAGCGAGGTCCTTCAGCAAGTCGGTCGCCAGCACCGAAACCGGGACGCCGGCCTTTTCCGCCTCGGCCCACAGCCAGTCCAGCGTGCCGTCGGCCAGCCAGGTGCGCGCCGGGTCATGCAGGAACCCATAGCGCAGCCCGAGCATGCCCGGCTGCTTGCGCCATGCGGCAATGCGCTCGCGGGAATCCGGCCGGTCGAGTGGCAGGGCGCCCATGATCGCGAAGCGGCCGGGATAGTCCTCAACCGCCTTGAAGGCCATCGCGGTCGAACCCAGGTCCCAGCCCGGCGGATGGATCACCGCGGCATCGACGCCGCCTTCATCCATTAACGGGATGACCTCCTCCGGGGTGAAATGCGTCACCTGCCTGTGTGACTGGTTGCTCGGCAGGCCGGTTCCCCACAGGTGAATCTGGGCATCAACGATCCGCACCGCGTCCCTCCCTTGTTATCGCGCCAAGTCCACAACCCGGCCTGGACGGGAAAGCTACACGAACCGCGCTTCGGTCGGGAGCCCGAGCAGGTGTTTACCGACGGTTTCGAAATGGCTGATGCGGCCTTGCAGATGCTGCGACACGGTATGGGCATCGCGAAAGCGGCGCTCGAACGGGCTGCCCTCGAAGATCGCGGTAGTGCCGGACATTTCGTAGAGTTCGTCGACAACCCGGGTCGCCTGGCGGATCGCGAACGTACCGGCGGCACGGATTTTCATGCGCTGGTCCATCGTCAGCCCGCCGCTTTCGGTCGCCGCCACTTCGATCTCGCGCAGGGTCTGCACCAGATAGGTCTTCGTCGCCGCCAGCCTGGTGTCCGCCTCGGCGACGCCGACCTGGATCAGCGGGCTTGCCGCGAGCGGGTTGACCGTGCTGCGCGCGGTCTTTTCCTGCGCCAGCGACACGAACAGGTCGAACATGCCGCGCGCGTTGCCGAGCGCGACCGCGCCAAAACCGGAAGCGTAGAGGCTGCCGCCGCCGAAGCAATAAGGCGCCGGCATGCCCTGGCGGGTGGCGTCGGGCCAGCGCAGCAGCGTCACGATCGCCCGGTCCTCCGGCACGAACAGCCCGTCGAGCGCATAGCTGTCGCTGCCGGTGCCGCGCAGGCCAATGGTCCGCCAAATGTCGATGATCCTGGCGTCCTGCTTCGGGAAAAGCAGCGTGCGCTCCTCGCGCTGGCCATCCGGCCCGACCACGGGACTGCCGCGTTCGTCGAGCACCGGGCAGTGGCCGCCGAGCCAGGTCGCGTGATGGCAGCCACTGCCGAAATCCCACTCGCCATAGACCTTGTAGCCGCCATCGACCCGGACCGCCCTGGCGTGCGGCGTGTTCCCCACGCAAGCGCGGAATCCTTCGCCCCAAAGACTTGCAGTGCGGCATCGCGGCCGAGATACACCGATGACAGCGAACACACATTCATCTGACACAGGCACCACGCCGTGCTGGCATCGGCCTGGGCAACCGCCTCGATGACCTGGATGAATGTCGAGGGCGGCGCCTCGCCGCCGTCGAGCCATTGCGGCATCAGCACGCGAAACATCCCGACATCGTGCAGGGCGGTGACAACATCGCCTGACAGTTCGCGGGATGCTTCGTTGCGCGAGGCCGCGTCCTTGATCACCGGCCCGAGGGTCAGGGCGTGGCGAACGTAATCGACGGTCTCGGGCGGGGAATGCGGTGCTGTAGCCAAGGACACGACAAGGACCTTCCGATTCTGTTCTCCGGACAACAATTATCCTCTGCGCCGGCAAATTTCACCTGCGCCGAAAACTCAGTCCAACCATCGCGTTAGCGGAGATCAAACAGCGAACCATCTAACCCGTATGAAAACCGGCTGTCGTTTTTGTCGCGCCGCGTTAGAGTGACGCGGTACGCGACAGCCGGGTCACCTGCAACAAGCCCGGCATTGCGTGCATCAGGCGGCTTCACTTCGCGACAAGAAGAAACCACAGCAACCAAAATCAACCGGGAGGAGTCGCCATGCACGCGGCATCTGCTATCGAGCGGCAGACCATGACCAAGGTCTACCTGCGCCTGCTGCCGTTCTGTTTCATTTTGTATTTCATCTGCTACCTCGACCGCGCCAATATCGGGTTCGCGGCGCTGACGATGAACAAGGATCTGGGGCTAAGCTCCTATATTTACGGGCTTGGCGCCGGGGCGTTTTTCTGGGGCTATTTCCTGCTCGAAGTGCCGAGCAACCTGATCCTCGACAAGGTCGGGGCGCGGCGCTGGATCTGCCGCATCATGATCAGCTGGGGCGTCGTCTCCGGCTGCTTCGCCTTCACCCAGGGGCCGATCAGCTTTTTCTGCCTGCGCTTTGCGCTGGGTCTGGCCGAAGCAGGCTTTTTCCCCGGCATGATCCTCTATTTCACCTTCTGGTTCCCGCCGCTGCACCGGGCGCGCATCATCGCCGGGTTCATGGCGGCGATCCCGGTATCGCTCGGCCTCGGGGCGCCGGTATCGACCGCATTTCTCGAACTGAACGGGGTGTTCGGGATCGCCGGTTGGAAATGGCTGTTTCTCGGCGAGGCGGTGCCGGCCCTGATCTTCGGGCTGCTGTGCCTGCGCTACCTGCCGGATCGCCCGGGCGAGGTCGGCTGGCTCAACGACGACGAAAAGCGCTGGCTCGCCAGTGAGATGCAGAAGGAAAAAGACTCCGTCACGGCACACCGCACCTTCTCGATCTTGCAGACCCTGGTGAACCCGCGCGTGCTGGCGCTCGCCGCGATCCATTTCGGCCAGGCCGGGGTCAGCGTCGGCCTGGCTGTGTTCTCGGCCCAGATCATCAAGAGCATGGGCCTCACCAACATGGAGACCGGGTTCACCACCGCGATTCCCTACATCTTCGGGACCCTCGGCATGATCCTCTGGGGCGGCTATTCCGACCGCAAGAACGAGCGGCGCTGGAACTTGACCGGCTCGTGCACGGTGATGATGCTCGGCTGCCTGCTCGCCGGGCTCTATGCCGGGACCTGGGTGTCGATCGTCGGGCTGTCGCTGATGACCGTCGGGCTGTACGCCGGCAACGCGCATCTGTTCCCACTGCCGTCGGTATTTCTCGCCGGCCCGGCGCTGGCGAGCGGCATCGCCTGGGTCAATTCAGTCGGCATTCTCGGCGGCAGCGTGTCACCGCCGATCATGGGCTACCTGAAGGACTACACCGGCAGCTACGCCGGCGGTCTCTACGCACTGGCCGGCTTTGCACTACTGGCGGCGCTGGTGTCGGCAATCTGCGTCCGTGAGACCCCGGCCAAGCCCGTCGCGGTCGGCGAACCCGCCACTGCGGCCACCGGCTGAGCCTGCCCTGGCTGAGCCTGCCTTGGCTGAGCCTGCCCTGGCTGAGCTGCCCTGGCTGAGCCTGCCTTGGCTGAGCCTTCCCTGGGCGTCGGCCGGCCTGCGACAACGCAGTGCCGCCGGCGCCGTTTTTCACGGATGACAGCTCCGGCGCGGCGGCCTAGGGTGATGAGACCCCGGCCGAGCGCCGGGTGAACCACAGAAGGCGGCTCACCGCCTCATTCGAACTGGAGCAACAACAGGTTCACACCGGCGGCATCGATGCGGCTGGCACTGGAGACGAAGGAGCATCGCCGCCGCACTGTTCAGTCGCCGTAGCACCTTCGTGGATTAACCCGAACAGCCTCGACCGCTCGCGTTTTCGTGCCGACGTACCGGGTCCCGGATTGAACGATCTGGGAGAACGCCATGAGCAGTGCGACCGGCTTTGCCGGATATTCAATACCGGCCAGCCATATTCTGGGGCAAAAACTCGATAGTATTCCGTTCAGCGCCTACCACGTCGCACTGATTGTCGTGCTGGGATTTGTCGGCTTTGTCGAAGGCTACGATCTCGCGCTGTCCGGATCGTTGCTGGTACTGGCAAAGACACCGCTGCACATGTCGCCGGAGGAAATCCGCTGGCTGGCCGTCGCGCCGCAATTCATGGTGGTGATTGGCGGCTTCTGCGCCGCGGCGATGTCCGACCGGATCAGCCGCGTCGGCGTCATGCAGGCCGGCGTCATCATCAGCACGTTCTGCACCCTCTTGATTTTGTTCGCCAACGACGCCGAGCAGTTGATCATTCTGCGCCTGATCACCGGCTTTGGGCTGGGGTTTACGATCTCGGCGCCGTTTCCAATCGCCGCCGAACTGATGCCGGCCCAGCATCGCCGCACCTACGGCGCGATCTACGAGGTCATGCTGGCGCTGTCGTTCACCTTGTTGCCGTTTGTCGGCTATGTCCTCGCCGGCAACCCGATCGGCTACAAGCTGATTGGCCTGCCTGGCGGCATTACATTGTTCGTCGCTCCGCTGCTGATCTATTACTTCATTCCCGAAAGTCCGCGCTGGCTGTTACGCCGCGGCCGGGTGCAGGATGCGGTCGACACCGTCAATCTGCTGATCCGGCGCGGCGGCGACCGGGTCGCGCCGATTACCGTCGATGACCTCGGCGGCAACCTCAACCGCGCGCGCGAGCAATTGCCGCCGTTCAGCGCGTTGTTCCGCGGCGGACAATTGCGCTGGACGATGGTCGGCATCCTGTGCGGCTTGTGCGGCGCCACCTGCTATTACTGCTCAGCCATCCTGCTGCCGAAAGCGCTGGTCGACCAGGGGACCGCAGTGTCGTTGAGCTTTGGGCTCAGCACGCTGATCTTCGCCGCCAGTATCCCCGGCAAACTGTTTAACGGCTATATCATGGAGGTGATCGGCCGGCGCTGGACTATCACGCTGTCATTCGCGCTGAGCATCCCGGGCCTTCTGATGATGATGCTGGCGCACAGTTTCGGCGCCTATGCGCAGACGGTGTTCATCGCTGGCGTATTGATCGCCGGATTTACCGTCCTGTCCTGTTTCCCGGCAGTGCGGGTCTACATCTCGGAGCAATTCCCGACATCGTTGCGCGGTCGCGGGCATTTCTTCGATGAATCGGCGGCGCGCCTGGTCGCCGGGGTGATCATCCCCTTCCTCTTGGAGCCGCATACCGGCTCGCCCTCGATCTTTTTCGGCACGCTGGCGCTTGTCGTGACGACCGGCGCGCTGGTGCCGGTGCTGTTCGGCCGCGAGACGATCGGACAGCTCGAAAGCTTTACCGAGCCAGCGCCCGAGCTTGCCTGATTACCGTTTGCCGGCTGGCCTCGGGTCAGCCGGCAAGCTGCTTTTGCCCGGCGAGGTCGTCGTCGATAAAGAACTGGACGACCTCGTCGATGTTATTGTCGCGGCCAAAGCCGAGCGCCTCGGCCCGCGGCGTCGCGAGAGCCTGCGGCCAGCTGCCGACGATTGCCTGGATCGTCGCATCGGGCTGCCAGCGGAGGCGGGCATAGGCACTGTCACCACCGGCGCGGCGCAGCGCCGCCGCCATCTCGCCAACTGACACTGAAAACCCGGGCAATTGCAGGATACGGCTGGCGCCGAGCGCCTCGCCCGACAGGCCGAGCGCGTGCACCAGACCGGCGACGATGCGGCGCGGCGAGGCCAGCGCCATGACCGTGTCGGGCGACACCGGGCACAGCGCGTCCCTGCCGGTCAGCGGCTCGCGGATCATCGACGAGGCAAAGGTCGAGGCGGCGCGGTTCGGCAATCCCGGCCGCACCACCACGGTCGGCAGACGCAAGACACGGCCATCGACAAAACCCTTGCGGCTGTAATCGTTGACCAGCAGCTCGCCGATCGCCTTTTGCGTACCGTAGGAGCTTTGCGGGGTCAGCGCGGTGCTCTCGCCGACCTCGGGCGGCAACGCCCCACCATACACCGCCAGCGAACTGGCAAACACCAGGCGTGGCTTGCTGCCGAGCGTCCGGCAGGCATCGAGCACCGCCCGGGTGCCCTCGAGATTGACCCGGTAGCCGAGATCGGTATCCGCCTCGGCCTGACCACTGACGATTGCCGCGAGGTGAAACACCGCATCGGTGCCCGGCCCGATCAGCTGCGCGACGATCGCGCGATCGGCGATGTCGCCGGTCACCAGCCGGATGCGCTTGTCCTCGGGCAGCGGCAGGGACGGCGGCGCATTGTCGAAAAGCACCAGCTCGGTAACCGGCCCGAGGACACTCCCCTCCTCCAGCAGCCGGATCGCCACCCGCCGCCCGAGAAACCCACACCCACCGGTAATCACAATCCGCATGTCGCGATTCTCCGAAAACCAACCTCCACCGTTCGTGGCCGGGCTTGGCCCGGCCACGAACGGTGGAGGGTTATATATCAACCGATCCCGTATTTCCTGGCCCAGCCGAGGCCGGCCAGCGTGTCGCCCTTCGGCCGGTATTCGCAGCCGATCCAGCCGCCATAGCCGATCTCATCGAACAGATCGAACAGAAACGGGTAGTTGATTTCGCCGACATCCGGCTCGTGGCGCCCCGGTGTGCCGGCAATCTGGACATGCGGATAATGGCTGGCGAGCGCGCGGATTTTGGGGGCGAGATCGCCTTCCATGATCTGTGCGTGGTACAGGTCGAACTGCAGTCTCAGGTTCGGCCGCCCAACCTTCTCGATGATCGCCAGCGCCTGGTGCGAGTAGTTCAGGAAATAGCCGGGAATGTCGCGCGTGTTGATCGGTTCGATCAGTGCGGTCAGCCCGGCCGGCGCCATGCGGTCAGCGGCCCAGCGCAGATTTTCGATATAGACGCGCTCGCCCTCCGCCTTGTCGCGGCCGTCCGGCCACAGCCCGGCCATCGTGTGCAAAAGCGGGCATTTCGCCGCCTTGGCATAGATGATCGCCTTATCGACGCCGTCGCGAAATTCCTGCTCGCGCCCCGGCTGGGCTGCCAGCCCGCGCTCGCCGCCGTTCCAGTCGCCCGGCACGGTGTTGAACAGCGTCAGCGCAAGGCGATTGCGCTCCAGTCGTTCGGCGATGACTTCCGGCGGATGGTCATAGGGAAACAGGAACTCGACGCCCTTGAACCCGGCCTTCGCGGCCGCATCGAAGCGTTCAAGAAACCCGATATCCTGAAACATCATACTGAGATTGGCGGCGAATTTCGGCATCGGCGGCTCCTCGCATCGAGCCGCCACTCTTCCCCGTCAGCCGCCGGAAGACAAGCCCATCCGCCCGAAAGAGCCGGCCGCTGTTTTCGGCCGGCTCATCATCGCGCACAATTTATGCAGGCTTGTCCGCCAGGTATCTTCTTGGTGCATTCCGAGATGAGCTGGTAGTTCGGGCTCTTTGATACGACCGCTACCGCCCAACCACCCTTTTCGATGAAATCGCGCTGGGCATAATCCGAGGTCAGCTTCCTCAGATCGGCCAGTTTGGCAGGCGCGTCGGCCTGCGCGAAAAACCTGGCGGCGCACACCGGGGCGAGCGCCTCGGCGACGGCCACGCTGGCCTGATCGTGGGCCATCTGATCGGCCTTGCTGGCGAGGACCCAACCGAACTGCCAAAACCCCAGGATCATGATTGCGACGGCGCCGATAACACCGCCCCAGATGCCCGGCTTCAGCCAGGGATATGATTTCGCCATCGACGTTTCCTTCCTGTTCAACTTGTGTTTGGTTTAGCTCAGAACGAACCGCCGACACCGGGGACCGCCCAGGCAAGATGCGCCGGCTCCTCGATCGCCGGGTGATCTTCAGCGACCGGTTCCATGATGGCGATCGGCGTAGCGCCGCCTGAATTGTCGTCATCGTCATTGCCGGCCGGGTGTTCATCCGACCACCGCTTGAACCCGTTGGCGGTGCTGCTCGTCAGGGAAATACGCATCGCGGTTGTCCTTTGCGGTTAGACGGGCGTGGCGGGCAGATCGTCCGGCCCGAGCGGTCGCGTCGTCTTCTCGGCTTCCTGTCGCTGGATCAGCGTCAGCACCCTGATCCAGGATTTGGACTGCGCGAGTTGCGCCGCAACTGCTGCGGCGCGGGCGTTGTTTCGCGCTACGGTTGCCGCCGCGATCCCGTGCACCTCGATCATGTCGCGGGCGAGCGCCTGCGCCGCGGCATCATCGGAGGCGGCGAGAAACCAGGCCGCGGTCACGCAGCGTTGTTCCGAAGGGTTTCGGTGGCCGCGGGGCTGACTTTTGCCTTCCACTCCTGTGCAAACCGCGTCGCTTCCGCGTCCTGCTCGGGGGTCAGTCGATCCGAGAGGCGCTGATAGGCGGCTTGCGCGGTCTGGCGCTGGGCCCCGCTCAGTCCCGCGGCCGCCAGCAGGTACCAGCCGCAGGCGATCACGACACCTTCAGGTCCGGTCGCCTCGCCGGCATAGATATCGGCGAGTCTGATCTGCGCACGGGGCAGGCCCTGTTCCGCGGCAGCCTGCAGCCAGCGCATCGCTTCGGGACGGTTTCCTTCGGTAACGTGGCGGCTGTCGGTAAAGCCGTTCTCGCACATGATCGAGAGGTTGAATTGCGCGGCGGCATCGCCGCGTTCGGCGGCTTCCAGAAGGTGCTTTTTCATCGCGGCGATACCCCTTTTCAGCGAGTGGTGCCGCAGTGGCATGGGCGTTATTCCGCCCACGCCTCTGTTCCATGCACCGCGATCATGTCGCGGCGGTCGTGTCGTGGGCGGGCGGCTGCGCCGCGGCGTCGCCGGCTTCAGCGGCGTGCGGCAGGTGCCCGCTCACGACAGCGGTGGTCAGTGGTGATGATCCGCGCCGGCCGCCGGCTCAGCCGGCTCGTCAGCGACCATCGCCTCGGTAGTGACCATCAGGCCCGCGATCGAGGCGGCGCCCTGCAAGGCCAGACGCACCACCTTGGTCGGGTCAATGATGCCGGCCTTGACCATGTCGACATAGGTGCCGGTCTGCGCGTCAAAGCCGTGATTGGCCTCGCCCTTGTCGAGCAGCTTCCCGACGATGATCGAGCCCTCTTCGCCGGCATTGGTGAAAATCTGCCGGGCCGGCGCCTGCAGCGCCCGCCGGATGATCTCGATGCCGACCTTCTGGTCGTTGTTCTCCGGGTTGAGACGGCCGAGCTTCTGGCTGGCGTAAAGCAGGGTGACGCCGCCGCCCGGCACGACGCCTTCCTCGACCGCGGCGCGGGTCGCGTGCACCGCGTCGTCGACCCGGTCCTTGCGCTCCTTGACCTCGACTTCGCTCGCGCCACCGACCCGGATGATCGCAACACCGCCCGCCAGCTTGGCAAGCCGCTCCTGCAATTTTTCCTTGTCGTACTCCGAGGTGGTCTCCTCGATCTGCGCGCGCAACTGAGTGCAGCGGGCGGCAATGTCGGCCTTGTCGCCGGCGCCGTCGATGACCGTCGTGTTGTCCTTGTCGATCCGCACGGTCCGGGCACGGCCCAGCATGTCGAGCGTGACGCCTTCGAGCTTGATGCCGAGATCCTCGCTGATCACCTGACCGCCGGTCACCACCGCCAGGTCCTCAAGCATCGCCTTGCGGCGATCACCAAAGCCCGGCGCCTTGACCGCCGCGACCTTGAGGCCGCCGCGCAGCTTGTTGACGACCAGCGTCGCGAGTGTCTCGCCCTCGATGTCCTCGGCGACGATCAGCAGCGGCGACGTGCTCTGCACCACCGCCTCCAGCAGCGGCAGGATCTGCTGCAGGTTGGACAGCTTCTTCTCGAACAGCAGGATGTAAGGGCTGTCGAGTTCGCAGGTCATCTTTTCGGCATTGGTGACGAAATACGGGCTGAGGTAGCCACGGTCGAACTGCATCCCCTCGACGATGTCGAGTTCGGTTTCGAGGCCCTTGGCCTCTTCGACCGTGATGACGCCCTCGTTGCCGACCTTGTCCATCGCGCGGGCGATCATCTCGCCGATCTCGCGGTCGTTATTGGCCGAGATCGTGCCGATCTGGGCAATTTCGGCGCTGGTCGAAACCTTTTTCGAGACCTTCTGGATGTCCTCGACGACCGAGGCGACGGCGAGGTCGATGCCGCGCCGCAAATCCATCGGGTTCATACCGGCGGCCACCGCCTTGGCGCCTTCCTGCACAATGGCATGCGCCAGCACGGTTGCGGTCGTCGTGCCGTCACCCGCCTGGTCGCTGGTGCGGGAGGCGACCTCCTTGACCATCTGCGCGCCCATATTCTCGAACCGGTCGGTCAGCTCGATTTCCTTGGCGACGGTGACGCCATCCTTGGTCAGGCGTGGGGCGCCATAGCTCTTGTTGATCAAGACGTTGCGGCCTTTCGGGCCGAGCGTCACCTTGACCGTGTTGGCAAGAAGAGTGATGCCGCGCAGCATGCTGTCGCGGGCGTCGCCGTTAAATCTAAGTTCTTTGGCTGGCATGTTCGATACCCCTGGTTAAGCGGCTTTTTGGGTCGCGGCGGCGTGGTCGAACACGCCCATGATGTCGGATTCCTTCATGATCATCAGGTCTTCGCCGTCGAGCTTGATCTCGGTGCCGGACCATTTTCCGAACAGCACGCGGTCGCCACGCTTGACGTCGAGCGGATGAAGCTTGCCCGCCTCATCCCGGGCACCGGGGCCGACGGCGATAATTTCGCCTTCCATCGGCTTTTCCTGCACCGTATCGGGGATGAATATGCCGCCGGCCGTCTTGGTTTCCGGCGTAACACGGCGGATCAGGACGCGGTCCTGTAAGGGACGCAGTTCCATTTTTTGTCTCCTCGGGGCCAGATTTTGCGGTTGTTGGCACTGTCTGGTGACGAGTGACAATCGCGTTTTCGATAGGTGGCACGCCGATCGCTGCAATACAAGGCAGACGACGAGCAATTGGACAAATCTCAATATAATAGAATCCGTGGATAGATTAGTGATACGGGTGTATAGTATTAATTATATTTTTCGATCATTTGCGCTTGTGAAAAATAAAACTGGCGATTTTTGCGCGTTTGAGATATGATTTTTAGTCGAACAGCGCCGCGAGAGGCATTGGCATCCGTTGCGGCGGTGTGAAATTCAGCCAATCTGACCTCTACCAACCGTATGGAACGGTCGCATCATGACTGTGGACAATGAAGTCATCGAACGACGCCGCCGCGTCGAAGCGCTGGCGCAGCAGCTTTACGAGGCCAGCGACCCGAACGGCACGCCTTGGGCCAAGCGGGCACTGATTGTCCGCGACCCGTGGCTGGTGCGGGCGGAACATCAAATTCCACCAGGCAAAGACCCTTGATCCGGCAAAGACCCTTGATCCGGCAAAGACCCCTGATCCGGCGGTCGCAGCCGCGACCAGCCTTAACGAACCGATTTGGGAGGGAAGCTTGTCCATCCGCTTGAAGATCGAAGACAGCAGCGAGGGCTTCCGAGCCACGATTTCGCAGCGTGATGATGCCGGCAAGGTCACGCAGCCGCCGTCCATCGTGCTGGTTCAGAGCAAGGAAGAGGCGAAGCTCCAGGCAAAAGCCCTGGCGCGCACCCTGGGGCTGAAGACCTACGGCATCGTCGACAAGACGAGCACGGCCGCGCCGCGCGCACCCGCCGCATAGCGACAGACCGCACCGCGCCGCACTCGCACCACGTTCGGCCTTTGCCGCCGCCGCGCCCGCCCGCTACTCTCGCCGGGCCGCCAGCATCGGTGTGACGGAGGAGGCCGGAATGAGCGTGTTGCTCGGAGCGATCGCCGACGATTTCACCGGCGCGACCGATTTGTGCAACACGCTGGTGCGCCGCGGCATGCGCACCGTGCAACTGATCGACGTGCCACCGCCGGGCAGCCGGGTGCCCGATGCCGACGCGGTCGTTATCGCCCTCAAAAGCCGCACGATTCCGGCCGCCGACGCCGTAGCGATGAGCCTCGCCGCGCTGGCCTGGCTGCAACAGGCCGGGACGCGGCAAATCCTGTTCAAATATTGCTCGACCTTTGATTCGACCGACGCCGGCAATATCGGCCCGGTGGCCGATGCGCTGCTCGACAGGCTCGGCGCCGGGTTCACGTTGTACTGCCCGGCTTTCCCGGAAAATGCCCGCACCATCTTCAAGGGCTATCTGTTTGTCGGCGACGTGCTGCTGTCGGAATCGGGAATGCGCGACCATCCCCTGACCCCGATGCGCGACCCCTCGCTGGTCCGCGTGCTGCAGCGCCAGACCCCGGGCAAGGTCGGCCTCGTGCAGCACGCGACGGTGGCGCAGGGCGCCGCCGCGATCCGCGCCGCGTTTGCGTCGCTGCAACAGCAGGGCTGTCGCCACGCGGTCGTTGACGCCATCGCCGACCATGACCTCGAAGCGATCGGCGAGGCGGCGTCCGACCTCGCGCTGATCACCGGCGGGTCAGGCATCGCGCTGGGCCTGCCGGAGAATTTCCGCCGCGCCGGCCTGCTCGCGGCCGCCGGCGGCGCCGATATGCTGCCCGCGGTGGGCGGCAGCGCGGCGGTGCTGTCGGGCTCGTGCTCGACGGCGACGCAGGGACAGGTCGCCTACATGCAGGACCGGGCGCCGGTGTTCACGATCGACCCGCTCGCCGTCGCCGAGGGCCGCGACGTCGCCGCCGACGCCCTCACCTGGGCCAGACCGCTGCTCGGCGACCGCCCGATCCTCGTGTCGGCGACCGCGGCGCCAGATATCGTCGCCTCGGTGCAACAGCGGCTCGGCCGCGAGCGCGCCGGCGCGCTGGTCGAGGAGACGATGGCCGCCGTGGCCAAAGGCCTCGCCGCAGCCGGAGCACGCCGCCTCGTGGTCGCCGGCGGCGAAACGGCCGGCGCCGTGGTGCAGGCGCTCGGCATCACCGGATTGCGCATCGGCCGCCAGATCGACCCCGGCGTCCCCTGGACGATGAGCCTTGGCGACCCGCCGATCGCCCTCGCCCTCAAATCCGGCAATTTCGGCGCGCCCGATTTCTTCTTGCGCGCGTTCGACGTGCTCTCGGCCGCCTAACAGCCGTCCAACTATCGGGTGTCATTGCGAGGAGCGGAGCGACGAAGCAATCTCGACCGGGCGAGCCTTCTCCGCCCGAGATTGCTTCGTCGCTCCGCTCCTCGCAATGACCGACCGTCATTATCGAAAGGAAACGCCATGAGTGATGCGAAGGCGCGCGAGGCGATCTGCGAGACCGGGGCCTCGATCTTCAACCGCGGCCTGACCGCCGGGTCGTCGGGTAATATCAGCATGCGGGTCGAGGGCGGCTGGCTGATGACCCCGACCAACGCCTCGCTCGGCCGGCTCGACCCGGCGCGGCTGTCGATGCTCGACGAGCGCGGCATCCTGGTCAGCGGCGATGCGCCGACCAAGGAGAGTTTTCTGCACCGTGTCATGTACGAGGAACGCCACGACACCGGAGCCGTCGTACACCTGCATTCGACGCATTCGGTCGCGGTGTCGTGCCTCGCCAAAATCGACAAACATGACGTGCTGCCGCCGATCACCGCCTATTACGTGATGCGCGTCGGCCGTCTGCCGCTGGTTCCCTATTTCAAGCCCGGCGACATGGATTTGGCCGAGGCGGTGCGCGGCTTTGCCGGGAAGCATCACGCGGTGCTGCTGGCCAATCACGGCCCGGTCGTCGCCGGATCATCGCTCGACGCAGCTGTCAACGCCATCGAGGAACTGGAGGAAACCGCAAAACTGTACCTGCTGCTGCGAGGCGCAAAAACGCGCTTTCTGACCAAAAAACAGGTGAGAGACCTCCTTGGGTGACACTGATAAAGCACGGGAATAGTTCCCTCTCCCACACCGCGGGAGAGGGTGCCGGAGCGCGCAGCGTGGAGGCGGGTGAGGGTGTCGCAGCTTCACGACCCTCACCCGTCTCGACGCTATCGCGGCGATCCGCCCTCTCCCGCGGTGCAGGAGAGGGAAAAAAAATCAGCGCAGCGTCACCCATACCAGCAGACCCAGCCACAACAGCCACAGCACACCCCATACGACAGCGCGCCACGGGCCCCGCTTGTCGTCTTGCGCGGCCTCCCGGCGCAGTTCGTCCTCGATCTCCCGGTTCCACCGCCGGATGATCTGCTTACTGTCATCGTGCTCGGTCACGGCGGCATTCTAGGACATTCGCGGGCCGCGGTGTTAAATGGCCGGGTCCGACAAAGGCGGCATGAGAGGGAAACGCGATGGCGAAGACGCGCGGCACCGGCCTGCTGATGGTATGGGCCGACATCGGCCCGGAACACGAAGCCGAATATCAGCGCTGGTATGACGAGGAGCATATCCCCCGGGTGCTATCGGTGCCGGGTTTCCTCAGCGCCGGGCGCTATGTCGCGCTGAAGGGGAGCCCGAAATATGTCGCGCTCTACGAACTGAGAATCGCCGGATGTGCTGCGCAGCGCGGCCCTGCTCGACGGCCTGGGCTTTTGCCCGTCGGCGTCCGGCCACGCAATCGGCCGCAACTTTCTGCTCAACGGCTACCGCCAGATTTTCCCGCTCAAGACCAACCCGGTCGAGCAGACCCAGCCACCAGCCCCATTCCTGCAAATGGGCCGCATCGACATCCCGGCGATGGTCGAGGAGGAATTCAACGACTGGTACAATACCGCCTACATCCCGCCCTATCGCGCGGTGCCCGGCTGCCTCGGCGCCCGCCGTTACGTCGCGATCGACGGCCAGCCGAAATACCTGACGCTGTACGAATTCGAGAACGCGACCGTGTCGGAAAGCGATCCCTGGAACAAGGCACGTGACGGCAACGTGTGGAGCAACCGCATCCGCCCGTTCATGCGGCACGATGTCGGCTCGCCGGGCGTCTACCGCCGCCTTTATCCGAAGTGAGCACAATGGCCCAGTCCAACACAATGGCCCTGTCCAACACCGATCCGAGTTACCTGTCGGCCTCGCAGCTTGCCGCCGATATCGCGGCGCGGCGCCTGTCGCCGGTCGATATCGTCGAAGGCCTGCTGGCGCGCATCGAGAAGTACGATCCGAAACTGCATGCCTTTGTCGATGTCTACGGTGACGACGCACGCCTCGCCGCCGAGGGCGCGGACAAGGCGATCCGCTCCGGTCATGCGGTCGGGCCGTTGCACGGCGTGCCGATCGCACTGAAAGACCTGATGGATATCGAGGGCCGGGTCACGACCGGCGGCTCGATGGCATGGCGCGACCGGCGCTCGAAGGTCACCGCGACGCTGGCGCGGCGGCTGATCGCCGCCGGCATGATCGTGCTGGGGAAGACGCACACAGTCGAGTTCGCGATGGGCGGCTGGGGCACCAACCAGCACATGGGCACGCCGTGGAACCCGTGGGACCTCGAAGCACAGCGCACCCCGGGCGGGTCGAGCAGCGGCTCGGGGGTCGCGGTGGCGGCCGGGTTTGCGCCGTGGGCGATCGGCACCGATACCGGCGGCTCGGTGCGGCTGCCGGCATCGTGGTGCGGCTTGAGCGGTCTCAAGACGACGATCGGCCGGGTCAGCACCTATGGCATCCTGCCGCTGGCGCCGTCGCTCGACACGCCGGGTCCCCTCGCCCGCAATGTCGAAGACGCTGCGCTGCTTTACAGCGTCATGCACGGCGCCGACCCGCTCGACCACCGCACGCTCGGCGTACCACCCGCCGGCGACCCGCTCGCCCGCATGAAGCGCGGCGTGCGTGGCCTGCGTCTCGCGCGGATGCCGGCCGACGAACGCCAGGGCTGCTCCTCCGACATGCTCGCGGCCTATGACGCGGCTGTGGAGACACTGGCACGCCTGGGCGCCGAGATCGTCGATCTCCTCCTGCCCTGCGGCTTTGCCGACACGACGGTGATGGCCGGCCGGATCATCGGCTCCGAGGCCTACCAGCTGGTGGGCGATCTGGTCGACGATATGAGCCTGCCGATCGACGACGCGGTGCGCCCGCGTATCCAACTTGGCCAGCGCGTCAGCTCGCGGCAATACCTCGCCGCCCTCGCGGAGCAGGCCGAGCTGAAGCGCCGCTTCCTCACCGCTTTCGCCGATGTCGACGCCTTGCTGACGCCATCGACGCAGACCGCCGCGATCCGTGTCGAGACCGTTGACCAGACCACGACGCCGGCGCATTTCACCCGCTTTGTGAACCTGCTGGAGTTGTGCGCCCTGTCGGTCCCCGACGGCTTCACCGCCACCGGACTGCCGCTATCGTTGCAGATCATTTGCCGGCCCTATGAAGAGGCCACCGCGCTGCGCATCGGCTGGGCCTACCAGAACGCCACCGACTGGCACCAGCGCCACCCGCCCGGCCTCGCCTGAGCCAACCCCGAACCGACGATGTGCGGCCGGTTTGTCCAGAAGACGCCGCTCGGCGAAATCCGCGTGCTGTTCGAGACCACCAATCCGGTCCCGAACGCGCCGTCCCATTTCAATGCGGCACCGACCCAGGACCTCGCGGTGGTGCGCTACAACCCGCAGACCCGGGCGCGGGTGCTCGATCTGCTGCGCTGGGGGCTGGTGCCGCTCTGGGCAAAGGATTTGTCGTTCGGCCCGAAATGTATCAACGCGCGCTCGGAAACCGTCGCCACCAACAAGATTTTCGCCGACGCTTTCGAGCGCCGACGCTGCCTGATCCCGGCCGATGCGTTTTACGAATGGCAGAAGACCGGGCCCAAGACCACCCTGCCCTACGCCATCGTGCCGGCGGATGACAGTATCTTCGCCTTTGCCGGGCTGTGGGAGCGCTGGCGCAACCCCACCGACGCCAGCATCGTGCGCAGCTTCACGATCGTCACCGCCGGCGCCAACGATCTGTGCCGGCCGATCCATGAGCGGATGCCGGTGATTCTGCCGCGCACCGCGTGGTCGGCATGGCTCGGTGAAACCGACGCCACGCCCGACGAGCGGCACGCCCTGCTCGTCCCCTACCCGTCGGAACTGATGCGCGTCTACCCGGTCGGCCCGGCAGTCGGCAACGTCAAGAACGACGACCCGACGCTACTCCTCCCGCTTCCCGCCGCCGCGCTCTAGGCCACGGGGTGCAGTCCGTAGGATGGGCTGAGCGCAGCGAAGCCCATCATCCTTCCGATCCAAAGAAAGCGAGGGCTTCGCTGCGCTCAGCCCATCCTACGAGGCCTAACCGGACAGTAACCTGCCTCTAAGCGACCGGGTGCAGCACGAAGCCGGCGGGGCGGCCGGCGGCTTTGGCGGCTTCGGTGGGGGGCAGGTTGGCGTTCCAGGCGTTGGCGTCAAAGCGGTAGCCGTTGACCTTGTCAGCTTCGCGCGAGGCGACGTAAAGCAAGGGCGGCACCATCTCGTCCGGTTCGACCAGCTTGGGGGCGCGGCCGTCGGCGCTCATCTCGCGCATCTCGATCGCCATGCCGGGCGTGTTGGCGCCGGCGCCGGGGTTGACGATGTTGATCGTCAGGCCGGTGCCCTCGACGTCCTTGGCCCACACTTCGGTCGCCATTTCGAGCGCCGCCTTCGACGCACCGTAAGGGTGCGTGCCAAGCCGGTTCATCGTGTCGAGCTTGGTTGTCACGTTGATGATGCGGCCCCAGCCTGCCTCCAGCATCGCCGGGGCGACGCGGCGGCTCAGCCGATCGGCGGCGAGGAAATTGGTGGCGATGACATTCTCAATGATCTCGTCCGACACCTGCCAGAAAGGCTGCGGCGTCCCGCGCCGGAAGCGCGGCGGATCGATATAGGTGAAGGTCAGCCCGGCATTGTTGACCAGGATGTCGACGCTGCCGAAACGGGCCCGCACATCACCGATGATCTCGTCGCAATCCGTGGGTCTCGCGCAAATCGGCGGCCAGCGGGAGGATCATTTCACGCAGATTGAGCTGGTCCGCCGCGTCCTCGATATCGGCGATATCGGTGAAAATGTGCCCGACCGCCGCGACGCGATACCCGCTGGTCGCCAGTCCGAACACCATCGCGCGGCCGAGACCGCGCAGCCCGCCGGTGACGAGCGCTACCTTGTCCTGCATCTGACCTCCTTCGCGTGGCTCACGCGAGCATCGATTTGATCCGGTTCACCGCGGCGCTCGGCGCGCTCAGCACCGGGCACGACAAGTGATCGCGCACCGCCTCTTCGGCCCGCGCGGTCGAGAAATGCGCCAGCACGACGGCGTCGCAGCGCGACAGCTTTGGCGCGGCGGCGGCGAGAATGCGATCGTGCATCGCGCCGTCGCCGGTCTTCAACGCCTGCATCGCGCCCTCGACGCAGATCGTCTCGATCGTCGCCGGCGAGCCGCGCAGTGCCGCGAGGGCACGGAACTCGTCTTCCATGCCGGCGACCGCCGGCTGGAAAGTCGCCAGCATGCCGATGCGCTTGCCGGCCTTCAACGCGGCGTCGAACATCGCCTCGTTCGGCTTCAGCACCGGCAACGGGCTGCGCGCCGCGGCCGCCGCCTCGATCGCCTCACCAAAGGCCGAACAGGTGAACAGGATGCCCGCGGCACCGGTCCCAGCCGCGTATTCGGCCAGCACGCCGATGCGCCGAGACATCGCCTGTGTCAGTTCGCCGTCGCGCTCGCGGTCGACCGCGAGCGCGGTGTCGAGCAGATCGGTGTATTCGGCTTTCGGCCACAATTTGGCAAATGCCTCATGGACCGGCGCCATCGCGACGGTGACGGCGTGAATAAGCGCGATGCGCAATTATCTCTCCTGGTGCTAATGGGCGCGCATCGGGCGATGTTAATACAGCCTCGCCGCGCTAAAGGTAAGGACAACGCTCCCCTGACGATCGAGAACCCGGTGGCCGGCGACACGATCCTCGCCGAATGCGAGATCGTCGAGGCCCGGCGCTCGAAAAGCCGCCCCGGCATGGTGATGTGCCGCGACGGCGCGTAGGACAGAAAAAGCCCCGCGCTCGGCGGGGCTTTTCGTCAGCGCTGGTGCTAATAGCGTGGCGGCGGGGGTGCGTAGCCCGGTGGCGGGGGCGGCGCATAGCCCGGTGGTGGCGGCGCGCCCTGCGCGGCCATGCAGTTGGCGTAATAGACGTTGTACTGGCCTTGCAGATCATAGGCGGCATTCTGCGCGTTGGCGGCGCCCACACCGACGCCAAGCGCGCCACCCGAGGCCGCACCGATCGCCGCACCGCGCCCGCCGCCGATCGCCGCGCCCAACGCCGCGCCGAGCCCGGCGCCGACCAGTGTGCTGCCAACCGTCTGGGCATTGGCCTGGTCGCGTAGCGGTGCGATCTGGGCGTCGGCATATTGCCGGCAGGTGGCGTCGGCCGACATCGCCATTGGACTCGGCGGCGGCATGAGTTGCGGCGACGGACCCATCGGGCCGACGCAGGCAGACAGCATCACTGCCGCGGCGACGACACTGACCGGCCGCTTGTCAAAAGGCTTCATCGAGCGTTCTCCTCCTCTCGAAGTGCGCGCGACAATGGCAGGCACGCCCAGGGCACGCAACACGCGATTGGCCGGCGCCGAATGCTCCGTCGGGGCGTTTTATTCATGGCGCAAACCTACAGCGCGAGCGGCCCCCACAGCCACACCGCCCACGCGGCAAGCGCCAGGAAGGGGCCAAACGGCAGGGCCGATTGGGCCTCCAGCCGCCTCCCGGCGAGGCGCAGGATCGCGGCGGCGGCGAGGCCGCCGAGCGCGGCGCCAAGGATCACCTGCGGCAATGCCAAGCCCCCAACCCAGGCGCCCGCCGCCGCCAGCAGCTTGGCGTCGCCGCCGCCAAGCCCCTCGCGGCCGCGCAGCCGGCGGTAGGCGATCGCCACCGCGCGCAGCACCAGGTAGCCCAGCGCGGCGCCGACCAGCCGGTCGAGGAGTGTCTCCGGTTCGAGCAGGAAGGCTTCGGCCAGCCCGGCGGCCAGCAGTGGCAATGTCAGCGCGTCCGGCAGGACCCAGCGACGCAGATCGATCCAGCCGAGCGTCAGCAGCCACCACCCAAACACACAGTCGAACGCCGCCCGCGGCATGTCATCGACCATCAGTGAAACCAGGGCGACCGCCAGCGCGGCGAGTTCGATCGCGGGATAGAACCAGCCCAGCCAGTTCGTACAGTGGCGGCATCGGCCGCGGGTCGCGAGCCAACCGGCGAGCGGCACGAGATCGATGACCGCCAGCAACACGCCGCAGGATTCGCAGCGCGAGCGGCCCCAGATGACGGGCCGACCCTCTGGCAGACGCCGCACGACGACGCCAAGAAAGCTGCCGATGACCGGCGCCGCTAGAATCAGGGCCCAGCCAACAATATCCACCGCTATTTCTGGGGACCGTAAAACACCACCCAGATGGCAAAATCGTCGGAAAAATCCTCGAACCCGTGCGGTATGTGGGCGGCAGCGAACAGCAGATCGCCGGCCGCAACCGGGGTTACCGTGCCCTCGACGCGGTAATGCCCGGTGCCGGCAGCAACGATGTAGAATTCGTCGCGCTGGTGCGGCGTCTGCGGCCCGTTGGTTGGCCGCGGCGTAAAGCGGATTTCGAGATCGCCATCGATCAGCACTTCGGCCGAGCGCCCCGGCCGCCACGGCAGGTTACGAGCCGCGGCAAGCGATACCGGCGGCGGCGTCTTATCCACGGCGTATCCTCCTTGCATTCACCAACGATCGTAAAACCTGGCTGGTGCGCTTCGTCATTTGACGGCTACCTTATCGCATGCCTTTTGCCTCGCGACGAATGCCGGCCCTCCCCCCGATCGCGACGGCACTGATTTTTGCCGCCGGCGTCGCGGGCGCGGCGGAGCCGCTGGCGGTGCTGCCGGCACAACTCGCCGGCAAGACGCTGAGCGCGGTTGCGTATGTGCCGCGCCCGGCCGGCGCGCCCGGCGGCGGCACGTTGCAGCGGATCATGTTGCAGGCCTATCTCGCCGCCGACGGCAGCGCTGTCGTCCGGCAATGGGCCCCGGAGCGCAACAGCTACACCGCCGCGGCGCAGACGAAATGGTCGCTCGCCGACAACCGGCTGTGCGTCGATCTCGCGACCAGCCGCTTGTGCGCCGTCATCCATATCTGGGGTCCGCGCATTGCCGGCATCGGCACGCAGCCTTACGCGATGCTCGACGGCGATCTGCAGCCCGGCAACGCGCTCGGCAGCCGTCCCGCGCGACCGCCGATGTAGCAAAATCCCATCACCAATACGGCAAGTTGAATCTTGCAGCCCGCATCGGTAGCCTTACGCGAGGGGTAACAACACTCTCGGCGTGGAGGGCGGTGGCAATGGCGGCGTTGCGCGGATGTGCCGCCGTCTTTGGCATGGTCTTGCTGGCGCTCGCGCTGTGCGGCCCGGCATCGTCCGCTGACCCCTCCGGCGCGGTGCATCTCGGCGTCGCGACCTGTGCCGGCAGCAATTGCCACGGCGCCAGCGAGCGCCAGCCCAACTCGGCGGTGGCCGGCGACGAATACACAATCTGGTCAAAACGCGACAAACACCGACAGGCTTATTCCGTGCTGCTCGGCGACCGCGCGATCCATATCGCCCGCGCCCTCGGCCTGCCGGATGCCGCCAGCCAGAAGATCTGCCTCGACTGCCACACCGACAACGTGCCGCCGGAGCAACGCGGCCGGCAGTTCCAGGTCTCCGACGGGGTCGGCTGCGAGGCTTGCCACGGCGGCGCCTCGACCTGGCTCGGCACCCATATTTCCGGCGCCAGCCACCGCGACAATTTGAACGCCGGCATGTACCCGACCGAACAGCCGGTCGCCCGTGCCGAAAAATGCCTCGGCTGCCATTTCGGCGACGCGACCCGGTTTGTCGATCACCGGCTGATCGGCGCCGGCCATCCGCGGCTTCCGTTTGAACTCGACACCTTCACCGCGATCGAGCCGGCGCATTTCACGGTCGATTCGCGCTATGTCGAGCGCAAGGGGCGGATTACCGACATGCAGGTCTGGGCCACCGGGCAGGCGATGGCGCTGGCCGATCGGATGACCGCACTGCTCGACCCAAAGCGGGCGCGCCACGGCCTCTTCCCCGAACTGGTCCTCTACGACTGCCAGGGCTGTCATCACCCCTACGACTCGGCGCGGGCGCCGCAGCCGAGCAGCAGCGGTCTCGGCCCCGGCACCGTCAAGCTCAACGACGCCAATGCAGCGATGCTGGGAGTTGCCGCCGGCCGCGCCGCTCCGGCCGCGGCGAAGGCGCTGAGCGCCCACATGCTGGCCCTCCACCGCGCCACCGATGACGACGCCGGAGCCGTCAAGCGCGAGGCCGAAGCGGTACGGGTCGCCGCCCGCTCGCTGGTGGCACCGCTCGCGACGCGAAATTTCACGGCCGACGACATTCGCGCAATGGCCGACGCGGTCATTGCACTCGGCAACGGCCCGGATGGCTGGCGCATTTCGCATGCCGAGCAAACCACGATGGCGCTGGAATCGATCGCCACCGCGCTCAAATCGGCCGGTGCGCTCGGCGACGCCCAGGATGCGACGGTGCGCAAATCGCTCGACGCGCTCTATGCCAGCTTCGCCAACGAAGCGACCTTCCGCTCCGACGCGTTCGCCGCCGCGCTGCGCGAGTTTCAGCGGGCGATCAAGCCATGAAACGCGGCTGGCGCGGCGTCATCCTCGCGGCATTGCTCGCCCTGGTGCCGCTCGGCGTGACATGGGCGCAGACGCCACCGCCGCCAGCGACGACCGACGCCGTGCATCTTGGCGTCGCGTCGTGCGCCGGCAACAACTGCCACGGTGCGGTCGAGCCGTTCAAAACCTCGCGCGTCGGCCAGAACGAATACCTGATCTGGTCGCAGAAGGATAAGCACAGCAAGGCCTTCGCGGTATTAGGCGAAGAGCGCGGCAGGCGCATCGCCGCCAATCTCGGCCTGCCCGACGCCGAGCATGCCGAACTCTGTCTCGGCTGCCACACAGACAACGTACCGCCGGCCCGCCGCGGCCAGCAATTCAAGCTGAGCGACGGGGTCGGCTGCGAAACCTGCCATGGCGGCGCGATCGGCTGGCTCGGCACCCATATTTCCGGCGTCGGGCACGCCGCCAACCTCGCCGCCGGGATGTACCCGACCGACCAGCCGAAAGCGCGGGCAGAGCTTTGTCTCGGCTGCCATCTGGGCGACGACAAGCGCACTGTGACGCACCAGATCATGGGCGCCGGCCACCCGCCGCTCGGTTTCGAACTCGACACCTACACGGCGGCCCAGCCGGCGCATTTCCGGGTCGATGACGATTATCTCCAGCGCAAGGGCCGGCCCGACGACATTCGGTTCTGGGCGGTCGGTCAGGCGCGCGACCTGAAAGGCCGCATGGACGCGCTGCTCGACCCGCACAACGCGCCGAAAGGGTTGCAGCCCGAGTTGGCGCTGTTCGACTGCCAGGCCTGCCACCACGCGACCAACCAGTTGCAATGGCGCGCCCGCGCCTCGACCGGCCTGCCCCCCGGCCGCCTGCGCCTCTACGACGCGACCGCGGTGATGCTGCGCGTCATCGCCGACCGTGTCGCGCCCGAGACCGCGAAGCGGCTGCGCGAGCATATGCTGGCGCTGCACGTGGCGACAACCCGGGATTGGTCGGCCGTGACGCACGAGGCCGCCACGGTGCGTCAGGCCGCCGACGAGCTGATCCCGCTGCTGGCACAGCACAAATTCGACCGCGACGACGCGCAGGCCCTGGCCCGCGGCGTCATCGCGGTCGGCACCTCCGGCGACGATCTCGACTACAGCGCCGCCCAGCAGCAGACGATGGCCCTCGGCTCCATCCTCGCCGCGATGAAGCTGCAAGGCTTTATCGACGACGCCCAGGTCAAGCCGCTGAACGATGCCCTCGATGCCCTTTATGACACCGTCGCCAGCGACCAGGCCTATCGCCCCGACAAATTCGCCCAGGCGCTGCAACAATTCGCGGAAAAGCTGCCCGCCACGAAATAGGAACATTCCCTCTCCCGCGCTGCACCGCGGCAGAGGGAAATCGATGCTTCGCGCGACCGGTTCCACAGACTAAGCTGCGGAAAACCACACCCAGGAGGATAAGATGCCTGAACTTTTCGAGGTCATGAGCACGATGCGGGCGATGCGCCGGCTGAAGCCGGACCCGGTGCCCGACGCGCTGATCCACCAGATTTTGCAGGCCGGGCAATGGGCGCCCTCGCGGCGGCAACAACCAGACCTGGCGCTTTATGGTGGTCAAGGACCCCGAGGTGAAGAAGAAGGTCCAGGTCTATTACAAGCGCCTGTTCGACGAGTTGGTCGGGCCGCGTTACGCCGCGAGCGCACCGCCGCCGGGTTCCGATGCCGCGAAGTACAAGCGCCAGCACTCCGCGGTCGAATATCTGACCGACCATTACCACGAAGCGCCGGTGTGGATCGTCGCCTGCCTGATGGACGGCGAAAACCCCGGCCGCACCGCCGGTTCGTCGATCTATGGCGCGGTGCAGAACATGTGCCTGGCGATCCGCGGCGCTCGGGCTCGGCACGACGCTGACGACCCGGCACACCGGCTACGGCAAGGAGGTCGATGCGATCCTCGGCCTGCCGCCCAACGCGCATTCCTATGCGATCCTGCCGATCGGCTGGCCGATGGGCAATTTCGGCCCGCTCGGCCGCGGCCCGCTGAAGGACGTCGTCTACGGCGACCAGTGGGGCAAGCCTTACGCGGGGCTGTAGCCACAGAACTCCGTTCGGCGGCCGCGCTGCTGGATCCCGGGGTTCAAGCCCGGGGATGACGGAAACAACGAGTGAGGAGGAAACGATGCCGCGGGTTGCCCCGATAACCGGCAAGTCCGATGTTGCGCCCGAACACCAGGGCGTCGTCGATGACGTGATCGGCGTGTTCGGCCAGGTGCGCGGACCGTTCAGCGTGCTGCTGCACAGCCCGGTCCTCGCCGGCAAGCTGCTGCCGATGGTCACCTTCAACCGCGAGCAGACCATCGTCGAGCCAAAACTGCGCTCGATCGCGATCCTGTCGGCGGTGCGCGAGAAGGAGGCCGCCTATGTCTGGGCCGCCCAGGTTGGGGCGGCGCGGCGGGCCGAACTGGCGGAAGCGACGATCGACCTGCTGCGCGCCAAGGGCGACCCGGCCGTCGCTGACCGCCGACGAGCGCGACATCGTCACCTATGTGCGGCAGCTGATGCGCACCAACCGCGTCGACCAGTCGGTGTTCGACCGCCTCAACGAACGGCACGGCGTGCAATGGATGGTCGAGATGACCGCGATCGCCAATTACTACGCGATGCTGTCGGGGGTCGTGAACGCTTTTGACGTCGCCATCCCGCCGGACGGCGACAGGCTCGCCCCGCTGACCCGCTAGCGGTAATCGGCGAGGCGGAACTCCTCGGCGGCGTCGATCAGCCAATCGACCAGCCAGCGTGCCGCCGAGCGCTGCACGAACAGCCGATAGAGCGGCGCCTCGCTGATCTGGTCGATGATGACCGGCAGCCGCGCGAACACGGTCTGCGCGCAGCAGCCCGCGGTGAAGGCGCGCGGATGCAGGTCGAGGCCGCAGCCTTTTTCCAGCAAGCTCGCGCGCCGCCATCCCCGGCAATTTCGATGATCGCGCGGCGCGACGACTGGTCGAGGATCGTCGCATGCCGGCCCGCCAGGGCCCGCACAAGGCGCGGCACCAGTTCGGTCGCCAGCCCTTGCGGCGCGGTCACCAGCCATTCGTCGGGGCCGAGCCACAATGTGCGCAAGGCCCGCATGCTGGCGACCCGGTTCGGTTCCATCGGTAACGGCACACCGCCGAGATAAGCCGCGACCGGTGGCTTGGCCCGCAACCCGATCTGGTCGGCAAACCGCAGCTCGGTCAGCGCGACAACCGCGTTCCCGGCATCATCCATCAGCGACCACGGCAAAACCCCGTCGAGCGCCGATCGCCGCTCCAAGCTCACCGCCACTGCCGCCCCTCGCGTATCTCCCTCTGCGCCCCCGGGGGCGGAGAGCGCCGGGGTGAGGTGGGGGATTCCACCGCCTCGCCTCACTTGTCGCAGATCGTGTCTAACCCCGGGTAGATCGTTTACCGACAACCGCAATCCCCCTGCCCCGCTGAATTTTCATATCGCAGCCCCGACGACGCTGCGCAAACGTCAGGCAAACATCGCTGCCGCTTCCTATATCAACACGCGAACCGTCGAGGGAGACCAGCGATGCTTGTCGTCACCACCGAGAACATCCCGCACCACCGGGTCGTCGAAATCGTCGGGCAGTGTTTTGGCGTCGTGGTGCGCAGTCGCGGGATTGGCGGCAACATCATGGCGGGTCTGCGCTCGATCGTCGGCGGCGAAATCGTCGAATACACTCAGATGCTCGAGGAAGCGCGTCGCCACGCGGTCGATCGGCTGGTACGCAACGCGACCTCGATGGGTGCCAACGCCGTCCTGATGATGCGGTTTGATTTGTCCGAGATCGGCCAGACGATGAGTGAAATCGTTGCTTACGGCACCGCGGCGATCGTCGAGCGCCTGCCGGAGTAACCTCTGTGGAATCCGATATGGCGTTCTCGCCGCTGCGCGTCGCGCTGCTGGTGATCGGCGGGCTGCTGCTGGGCGCCGCGCTGTTGCTGTTGGGGGCAAGGTGCTATGGCCCGGCGGCCGCGGCCGGCTTCTGGGGTGCGCTGATAGTGTTCGGCGTGCTGTTCGAGCGCTGGCGCTACAAGCCGCTCACCGAACAGGCCCCGACTGGCCCCGGCTGGTCCGCCACCAGCGAGCGTTTTGTCGATCCCGAAAGCGGCAAACTGGTGACAGTTTACTTTCACGCCGCCACCGGCGAGCGCCGCTACATCGGCCACTGAAGCTCGCCGGCGCGATCGCTCAGGCGCCGGGCACGTCGCCGAGCGGGATGTTGAGCGCGGCGGCGACACCCTTGCCGTAAGCCGGGTCGGCCTTCAAGCAATTGCCGATATGCCTGATCTGGATGTCGCGCGGCGCGCCGCCGACCGAGCGCGCCGTATTCTCGAACAGCACCTGCTGCTGCGTCGGCGACATCAGCCGGAACAGCTTGCCCGGCTGCGAGTAATAGTCGGCGTCCTCGCGATGGTTCCAGTGGTCGGCGGCGCCTTCGACCGATAACGGCGGCTCGCGGAAATCCGGCTGCTCCTGCCATTCGCCATAGCTGTTCGGCTGATAGCCGAGCGTGCCGCCGTAATTGCCGTTGACCCGCATCGTGCCGTCGCGGTGATAGCTGTGCACCGGGCAGCGCGGCGCGTTGACCGGGATCTGGTGGTGGTTGACGCCGAGCCGGTAACGCTGGGCGTCGCCATAGGAAAACAGGCGGGCCTGCAGCATCTTGTCCGGCGAAAAGCTGATGCCCGGCACCACCTTCGCCGGGTTGAACGCCGACTGCTCGACATCGGCGAAATAATTTTCCGGGTTGCGGTTGAGTTCCATGACCCCGACCTCGATCAGCGGATAGTCGCCATGCGGCCATACCTTGGTCAGGTCGAACGGATTGTACGGTGTCTTCGATGCGTCCGCTTCCGGCATGATCTGGACATAGAGCGTCCAGCGCGGGAAATCGCTCTTCTCGATGCTTTCGAACAGGTCGCGCTGATGGCTCTCGCGGTCGTTGCCGACAATCGCGGCGGCCTCGGCATCGGTCAGGTTCCTGATGCCCTGCTGCGTGCGGAAGGTGAATTTGCACCAGATGCCGTTCGTTGGCGGCATTGATAAAGCTGAAGGTGTGCGAGCCGAACCCGTGCATGTGGCGATAGCTGGCGGGAATGCCGCGATCGCTCATCACGATCGTGACCTGATGCAGGGCCTCTGGCAGCGAACGTCCAGAAGTCCCAGTTGTTCGCGGCGCTGCGCATGTTGGTGCGCGGGTCGCGCTTGACCGCGTGGTTCAGGTCGGGGAATTTCAGCGGGTCGCGCAGGAAGAACACCGGCGTGTTGTTGCCGACCAGATCCCAATTGCCTTCCTCGGTATAGAATTTGAGCGCGAAGCCGCGGATATCGCGCTCCGCGTCGGCGGCGCCGCGCTCGCCCGCCACCGTGGTGAACCGGGCGAACATGTCGGTCTTCTTGCCGACCGCCGAGAAGATTTTGGCGCGGGTATAGCGGGTGATGTCATGGGTGACGGTAAACATGCCGAAGGCGCCCGAACCCTTGGCGTGCATGCGCCGCTCGGGGATCACCTCGCGATCGAAATGCGCCAGCTTTTCGAGCAGCCAGACATCCTGCAGCAGCACCGGCCCGCGCGGCCCGGCGGTGATCACATTCTGGTTGTCGACGACCGGCGCCCCGGCCACGGTCGTCAGTTTCTTGCCCGAATTGTCCTGCTCCGGCACCAGCCCCTCCTTGATCGCACCAACCTGAACGAGTTGGCCGGAGCGTAGCATAAATTGATTTGGGGGACCCACGATGCTCCGCTACAACCCGTTGCGACCCCCCAAAACCTCGCTCCGGCCGCCCGGCCGCGTTAGAACGGCACATGAACAAGCTGTGCGCGCCATCGCGACGAAAAAGGCCGAGCTTGGGGTTAGCCGCACAAATAGCGAAAGCCATCAAGCTATGTATGACATTGCCAGACGGCTCGGCATCGTCGGCGAGTTGGAACGCCGCGCGCTGGAAGAATACAAGCTCGGGCACCTGACCAAGCCGGAACTGCGGCGGCTGCTTGGCTTCGGCACGCGCGATGCACTTGACGGCTTCCTGAAGGCCCGTGATTTATTCGAGCCCTACACTCTGGATGACCTTGAGCACGACCGGCAGGATTTGCGACGGGTGGGCTTTTAGGAGCATTATCCGCGCAGACGCGAGCACTCTCTGTTTCGTTTTCCCTGTCATTCCGGGGCCGAGCGGAGCGAGGAACCCGGAACCCAAGAACACGGACGGTGCCTAAAGGGCGAAGACGGTGTTCTTGGTTTCCGGGTTCAGCCCTGCGGGCTGCCCCGGAATGACAAAGCCGGGGGTTGCTACCGGAACTCAACCGTCCCGCCTCTTCCCTTCGGCATCATAAAACACCGGCGGGCACACCCTTGCCGCCACCACCCGGTCCGGTAGCGGGGCCCAGACTGGTTGGCCGTGGCGGGCGCGGCCGTTCTCGACGAGGGCGAGGGCAAAGCCGCGGCCGAGGCGGGGGCCGTGATAGGTCGAGGTGACATGGCCGATGACCGGCATTGGCGGCGGGGTGGCGCGGTCGGTCAGGGGATCGGCGCGCAGGGCGCCGTCTTCCGGTGGCGCGGTGGTGGGCGGGCCGACGAGCTGGGCGCCTTCGGGGAGAATGTCGCCGGGGTCGTCGGTCAGGATGCCGACCAGCTGCTTGCGGTCGGGGCGGGCGGTGTCGCTGCGCGCCAGCGAGCGGCGGCCGAGGAAATCCTTGTCCTGCGCCACCATCCCGGCGAGGCCAAGATCGAGCGGCGTCACCGAACCGTCAGTGTCCTGCCCGACGATGATAAAGCCCTTTTCGGCGCGCAGGACGTGCATCGCCTCGGTGCCGTAGGGGGTGATGCCGTAGGGCGCGCCGGCGTCGAGCAATGCCTCCCACAACGTCGCCGCGTAATCGGCCGGCACGTTGATCTCATAGCTCAGCTCGCCCGAAAAACTGACGCGGAACAGCCGTACCGGCACCCCGCCGATCTCGGTTTCGCGCAGCCGCATGAACGGGAGCGAGACCGGGTCGAGCGGCACCTGCGGCATCACCGTCTGCAATACCGCCCGCGCCCGCGGCCCGACCAGGGTCAGGTTGGCCCATTGCTCGGTGACCGAGGTGCAGAACACATCGAGTTCCGGCCATTCGGTCTGCAGCCACTCGTCGAGCCAGTCGAGCACCGCGGCGGCATTGCCGGTCGTCGTGGTCAAGAGGTAGCGGTCGGGCGCGAGGCGGGCGCCGATACCATCGTCGAACACCATGCCGTCGTCGCGACACATCAGCCCATAGCGGCAGCGCCCGACCGGCAGCGTCTGCCAGTGGTTGACATAGATGCGGTCGAGAAAGCGGCCGGCATCGCGGCCGAACACCTCGATCTTGCCAAGCGTCGAGGCGTCGAGCAGCGCCACCCCGTCGCGCGCCGCGAGGCATTCGCGCCGCACCGCCGCGGCCATGTCCTCGCCGTGCCGCGGGTAATAGCGCGGTCGCTTCCACTGCCCGACATCCTCGAACACCGCGCCGGCCGCGACATGCCAGTCGTGCAGCGGCGTCACGCGCACCGGGTCGGCGAGGTGCCCGTGTTCGCGTCCGGCCAGCACGCCATATGACACCGGCACATAAGGCGGGCGGAAGGTCGTGGTGCCGGTGCTGGCGATGTCGCGGCCGGTCAGCGCCGCCAGCATCGCGAGGCCCGCGACATTACCCGTTTTGCCCTGGTCGGTGCCCATGCCGAGCGTCGTGTAGCGTTTCAGATGCTCGATCGCGCTGTAGCCTTCGCGCGTAGCCAGCTCGATATCGGCGGCGGTCACATCGTTGTGCAGATCGACAAAGGCCCGCTGCCGGCCGCGCCGCGACAAGGGGGGCAGCAACGGGCCGGGCAGGGCCTCATCAATGTCCTCGGTCGGCGGCATCGGCGGCGGCTCGCCAGTGCCAAACCCGCACCATGCCGCCGCCTCGGCCCCGGCCGCGGCGCCTTCCGCCAGGCAATCGCCGAGCGCGAAGCTGCCGCGCGCCGCCCCGACGCAATCGAGCACGGCATCGCGACCATCGGGGACAAAGGCGGAGATCGTCTGGTCGAAATAAAGCCGGCCCTGCGCCTGGGCATAGAGATGCAGGGTCGGGTTCCAGCCGCCCGACACCGCGAGCAGGTCGCAGTCGATCGCCGTATCGCGGCCGACCGAATTGCCGTCCGGCGTCACCGGGCGCACCCACACCCGGTGCAACCCGGCGCGCCCGGCAGTGCCGCTGACGACGTGGCCGGAAAAGATCGGCATACCGGCGACCTGGGCATGCGCCGCCTCCCCTGCCGCGCCGCGCGGATCGACGATGCCGGCGATCGCCACGCCAGACGCGGCCAGCAGCATTGCCACGTCATAAGCATGATCATTGTTGGCATACAGCACGGCGCGGCGGCCCGGCATCACCGCGTAGCGATGCAGATAGGTCTCGACCGCGCTCGCCAGCATGATGCCCGGGCGATCGTTGTCGGCGAACACCAGCGGTCGCTCGATCGCCCCGGTCGCGAGCACGACGCGGCCGGCGCGGATATGCCACAGGCGCTGGCGCGGCAGGCCGAGCGGCGCGGTCGGACCCAACGTCTCGCCGACCCGTTCGACGGCGATCAGGTAGTTGCCGTCGTAATGGCCGGTGACGGTCGTGCCGGGCAGCTGTCGCACATCCGGCATTGCGTCCAGTTCGGCGACGGTTTCGTTGACCCAGGCGAGACCGTCGGAATCGCCGATCCGGTAGCTCCGGCGCAGCAGCGCGCCGCCGAAAATCGCGTCGCGATCCGTCAGGATCACCCGCGCCCCGGTCCGTCCGGCCGCCAGCGCGGCGGCGAGGCCGGCCGGCCCGGCGCCGATCACCAGCACATCGCAATGAATGTGGCGCTTGTCATAGCGCGACGGGTCGGGTTTGGCCGGCGTCGTGCCGAGCCCCGCCATCCGGCGCAGCAGCGGCTCCCACAGCCGCTCCCAGGACCCGCGCGGCTGCATGAAGGTCTTGTAGTAGAACCCGGCCGGAAACAGCGGCGCGAGCCGCCCCACCAGCGCGCCGAAATCCATGGCGAGGCCCGGCCACGCGTGCTGGCTGGCGGCGCGCAGACCGTCATAGAGCGCGATATCGGTCGGGCGGCGGTTGGGCTCGGTAAAACCGCCGGTTTCGAGCTGCACCAGCGCCGATGGCTCCTCGATGCCGGCCGACACGATGCCGCGCCGGCGGTGATACTTGAAGCTGCGCGCCACCACCCGCACGCCATTCGCGAGCAGCGCCGACGCCAGCGTATCGCCCGGATGCCCCTGGAAATCCCGCCCGTCAAAACGAAACGCCAACCGCTGACCGCGGTCGATCAGCCCGCCGACCTGGAGACGAAACGGCTGGTCCGGCGGCGGGGTCACGAGCCGAGGCAGTCGATCATCGCCCTATTCCGCCAGCGCACGCCGGACCGCCTCGGGTTCGCGCTCGATAACCCGCAGAAACGCACGCACGGCGCCGTCCGGCCGGCGTCGTCCCTGCTCCCAGTTCTGCAAAGCGTCCAGGTTGAAGCCGAACCGGGTGGCAAATTGCGCCTGCGACAAGCCCAGGCGGCTGCGGATCGCCGCGACATCGATCTCGTCGGGAACAGTCGCGACAAAGCCCTCGCGCGCACCGTGCGCGTAAGCCAGCGCCTGGCGCGCCCCGCGCAGGATGCTCTCACCAGCCTTAGACATTTCCCGTCATGCCCTTTCATACTCGGCAACCAGCGTCGCCAACACTTCGCGAAGAGCGTTGCGCTCGGATTTGCTCAAATTCACCCGCTCCCCCTTACCGAAGGCGCTGAGGATGAAAACCGGCACGCGCGGTCCGGCGTAGAACGTGATCACTCGCGCTCCCCCTCGCTTGCCCTTACCCCTGGCGCCCCAGCGCAATTTACGGGCGCCCCCGGTGCCCTGCATCAGATCACCCGATATCGGGTCGTGCGCGAGGAAATCGATCAGGTTGCGCCGTTCCTCCTCGGTAAACAGATTTCTCGCACATGCCAGAAATTCCGGGGTCTCCACAATCGTGTGGAGAGGCGCCGGCATTTATCCAGCGTTCCCAAATATACGCCAATGGCGGATATTCATTCAAGCACTCGCGGCGGCGGTTCGCCGATGCGGTAGGCGGCGAGGATGCGGTGCGAGACCGTGTCGCGCAGCAGGTTGAACCAGCGGCGGCAGCCGGATTGGTGCACCCAGCGCTCGGCCATCAGGCCTTTCGGGTTGGTGCGCATGAACAGGTAGTCGGCCCAGGCCGCGTCGTCGAGCGCGTCGGGGTCGGGCGGTCGCGCGATATGCGCCTCGCCGCCGTTGCGGAACTCAACTTCGTCGCGCGGCCCGCACCACGGGCAGGGGATCAACAGCATCTGCCGATCCCCGCCTATTCATCCTGTCGGCGCCAGCGCTCCGCGCTCAGGCGTTCGAGCTGGGTCAGGTAATCCGGCTGATCGAACAGTTTGTTGTTGTGGACGACCTCCTGAATCTTCACAGCCATGATCGCGGCGACGGCATGAACAGCCTCATGGCGATCGAGACCTTCCTTCATCAGGCGTTCGACCGTCTGCCCTGCCAAGGCGGGATCCGCGGCCGCAATCTGATTCTCGATAACCACGTGCAGGTTAGCATGCAGCGTGCGTTGGCTGCGCGACAGCGGTGCTCGAACCCGCCGATGGTAATCCTCAACAAGATCGAGTTGTTCATACTCGTCCGTCTCAAGCCATTCCTTCGGATCAGGTGCTGTCAAAGCGTCATAAATCTCCATCAACAGCTCCTTTAATGTGCCACCGCAGCGGCGCCGTGTTCATCGACCAGGGCGCCGGTCGTGAAGCGGTCGAGGGCGAACGGGGCGGCGTAGGGGTGTGGCTGGTCGTGGGCGATCGTATGGGCGAAGACCCAGCCGGCGCCGGGCGTCGCCTTGAACCCGCCGGTGCCCCAGCCGCCGTTCAGGTAGAGGCCCTGGACCGGCAGTTTGCCGATGATCGGCGACGCGTCCGGCGACACATCGACGATGCCGCCCCAACTGCGCAGCATCTTCAATCGCGAGAAAATCGGAAACAGCTCCAGCAACGCCGCCATCTGGTTTTCGATCACGTAGAACGAACCGCGCTGCGCATACGAGTTGAACCCGTCGATGCCGGCGCCCATCACCAGTTCGCCCTTGTCGCTCTGGCTGACATAGACATGCACCGTGCCCGACATCACGACGCAGTCGAGCACCGGCTTCACCGGCTCCGACACCAGCGCCTGCAGCGGATGGCTCTGCAACGGCAGCCGCACCCCGGCCATCGCCGCCACCACCGAATTGTGCCCGGCGGCGCTGATCGCGATCTTGCCGGCGGCAATCGTGCCGCGGCTGGTCTCGACCTCGATGACCCGGCCGCGCTCGGTGCGAATCGCCGAGACCTCGCAATTCTCGACGATATCGACGCCGTAGCGCATCGGCGGCGCGGGCATAGCCCCAGGCCACCGCGTCATGCCGCGCCACCCCGCCGCGCCGCTGCAACGTGGCGCCGCGCACCGGGTAGCGCGCGTTCCCGTCGATATTGATGATCGGGCAGAAACGCCTGACGTCATCCGGGCCGAGCCATTCGGCGTCGATGCCGTTGAGCCGGTTGGCGCTGACCCGGCGCTGGCCTTCGCGGATATCGTGGTCGTTATGCGCCAGGTTCAGCACGCCGCGCTGGCTCAGCATCACGTTGAAATTAAGCTCGGCCGACAGCCCTTCCCACAGTTTCAGCGAATGTTCGTAAATCCGCGCGCTGGCGTCCCACAGATAGTTCGAGCGGATGATCGTCGTGTTGCGGCCGGTATTGCCGAGCCCGATCGCGCCCTTTTCCAGCACCGCGATATCGTGGATGCCGTGTTCGCGGGCGAGGTAATAGGCGGTCGCCAGCCCGTGCCCGCCGCCGCCGATGATCACGACATCGTAATGCGCCCGCGGCGCCGCCTTGCGCCATGCCGGCTCCCAGCCGCGGTGCCCGAACAGCGCCTGACGCGCCAATGAGAAGATCGAATAGTGCTGCACGCATGCGAGGCTAGTTCCTCGCGCGGTTGCCGCCAAGGCGAGATCGGGTGACGATGCCGCCGGACCAGAACAGGGTGATGCCGCATGGGTCAGCAGATCGAAGAACTGGCGCGCTTTGTCGCGCAGACGCCGCTTTCCGACATTCCCGCCCCGGTGCGGCGGCACGCCAGGCTGACGATGCTCGACACGCTGGGCGTGATTCTCGCCGGCGGTGAACGTCCGGAGGTGCGTGACTTGCGCACCCGCCTCGCACCCACCGCCGGCAGCGGCGCGACGGTGTACGCGCGCGGCTGGCCGTCCTTCGACCCGCGCAGCGCCGCCCTGCTGAACGGCATCGCCGGGCGCGCGATCGAATTGTGCGAGGGGCTGCGCCTCGTGACCGGGCAGGCGGCGATGCAGGTGTTGCCGGCGGTGCTGGCGGTGGGCGAGCATGCCAAGGCGTCCGGCAGCGAGATGCTGGCCGCCTTTATTCTCGGCTACGACCTCGTCGGGCGGCTCGGCGGCGGTTTTACGCCACGGCCATTGGCGCATCAGAACGGGCAGGTGTCATTGCTCGCCGCGGCGGCGGCAGGCGCACGGCTGCGCGGTCTCGACGCCGCCGGGGTCAGCCGGGCCATGCGCATCGCGACGACCTTGCTGCTGACGCCGAGCTACACCAATGCCGTCGCCGGTGCGACGACGCTGAACGTCGCTGGCGGGATGAGCGGGTTTGCCGGCACCCTGGCACCCGAACTGGCGCTCGCCGGCTTCGAGGCACAACCGGATGCGATCGAGGAGGCGCTCGGCCAACTGGTCGGCGGCGGGTTCACCGCAGAACACCTGCTCGACGAACTCGGCACCCGCTGGCAGATCACCCGCAACTATTTCCGCCTCTATGCCTGCTGCAACCCGATCCACCCCTCGCTCGACTGTCTCGCCGCGGTATTGAAGGAACACGCGCCGCGCCCCGACCAGATCGCGCGCATCGAGTTCGCCACCTATCGCTTCGCGTCGGTGATGCGCAACCCGGACCCGCCCAACTATTTCGCGTCGAAATACTCGTTGCCGCACGCCGCCGCGACGATGGTGGTGCGCGGCGCCGCCGATTTCGCCGCCCTCGACGACAGCGCCTTGCAGGACCCGGTCATCGCCGGGCTGCGCCATCGCGTGCAGGTCAGCGAGGACAAATCGATGAGCGCCAAGACGCCGGCTCTGCGCCCGGCCCGCATCACCATCACGCTGAATGACGGCCGCCAGCTGACGCACGCGGTCGAAAGCCACCGCGGCGACTTCCACCTGCCCTTTACCGAAGGCGAACTGCGCGACAAATTCCACAAGCTCGCCGGCACGGTCCTGACCGACGCAGGTGTCACCGCGGTCGAGAACGCCATCGATCATTGTGAAGACTGGGCGAGCGTCACCGACCTGACCGAATTGCTGCACCGCTCAGGCCGCTAGCCAAATCCCTTTCCCGCGGCGGCACTGCGGGAGAGGGTTATATTGCTGCTTTGGCCGTGACCCGGCGCTGAGATAGATCAAAATGCACGATCTGCGATGGATTCGGGATAATCCGGAGGAATTCGACCGTGGCCTGGCGCGACGCGGGCTGCCGCCGCGTGCCGTTGAGGTTTTGGCGCTCGATACACAATGGCGCCATCTCGAGACCGGTACGCAGGAGGCACAGGCAACGCGCAACCGGCTATCGCGCGAGGTCGGCAACGCCAAGAAGCGCGGCGAGGCGGTGGACGAGTTGCTCGCGCAGATTGATCGACGAAGCGATGTTGAGGCCGCAATCGCGACCCAGGCGGCGGAGTTGCGCCGCGGCATAGACGATGTGCTGGCGGCGCTGCCGAACCTGCCGGCCGACGACGTGCCCGACGGGCTCGACGAACGCGCCAACCAGGAATTGCGGCGCCATGCCGAGCCGCCGCGCTTCAACTTCACGGTTCTGCCGCACGAGGCGATCGGCGAAAAGCTCGGGCTGATGGATTTTGCGCGCGCCGCGAGGCTGTCGGGGTCGCGGTTTGTCGTGCTGAAGGGTGCGCTGGCCCGGCTCGAACGGGCGATCGCCCAGTTCATGCTCGACCTCCACACGACCGAATTCGGCTACACCGAGGTGGCGCCGCCGTTTCTGGTGCTCGACGAAGCTGTGTTCGGCACCGGCCAGTTGCCGAAAGCGGCCGAGGACATGTTCCAGACCCGCGAAGGGCTCTGGCTGATCCCGACTGCCGAGGTGCCGCTGACCAACCTCGTCGCCGGCGACATTCTCGACGAAGCGGCGTTGCCGCAGCGGTATGTCGCGTGGACCCCGTGCTTCCGCTCCGAGGCGGGTGCGGCCGGGCGCGACACGCGCGGCATGATCCGACAGCACCAGTTCGCCAAGGTCGAACTGGTGTCGATCACCCGGCCGGAGGATTCCGAGGCCGAGCACGAGCGCATGACAAATTGCGCCGAAGAGGTGTTGCGCCGCCTTGGCCTCGCGTATCGAGTGATGCTGTTGTGCGCCGGCGATATGGGATTTTCGGCCCGCAAGACCTACGATCTCGAAGTCTGGCTGCCGGCCCAGGATGCCTATCGCGAAATCTCCAGCTGCTCGAATTGCGGTCCGTTCCAGGCGCAGCGTATGAAAGCGCGCTATCGCCCGGCCGAGGGCAAAGGCACCCGCCCGGTCCATACCCTCAACGGCTCGGCCCTCGCGGTCGGCCGCACGATGGTCGCGATCCTTGAGAATTTTCAGCGACACGACGGCACCGTGGCCATCCCCGAGGCGCTGCAACCCTATATGGGCGGCCTCAAGGTGCTCGGCTGACGCGGACCTACGACAGACGCTCCAGCGATCCGGACAGCCAGAGTTCGCGGCTCAACGAGCGCTGGATTTTGCCGCTGGTGGTCTTCGGAAGGGCGCCGGGGCGGAGCAGAGCGATATCGTGCGGCGCGACTTCGTGCTCGCCGATGACGGCTTCGCGGATGCGGGTAACGAGGTCGGCGGCGGCGAGCTGATGACGGAAGGTGCGTTCGACTTCCTGCACGATGACCAGCCGTTCAGCGCCTTTCTCGTCGCCGACCGCAAAAGCGGCGCCGCCATGCCGGGTGAGGCCGGGATGACAGGTTTGCACCGTGTCTTCGATGTCCTGCGGGTAGTGGTTGGCGCCGCGGATAATGATCACGTCCTTGAGGCGCCCGGTGATGAACAGCTGGCCGTCTTCGTCGAGGAAGCCGAGATCGCCGGTGCGCAGCCACCCCTCTGTCGTTTCGCCGGTGATCCGCGCGCTGAAGGCAGCAGCGGTGGCCTCGGGGTTGCGCCAATAGCCTCGCGCGACATGCGGCCCGCTGGCCCAGATTTCCCCGACCCGCCGCGCCGGCAACCGCTGCAGAGTCTGCGGGTCAACAATGGCGAGGCTTTCGCCCTGCAAAGCACGGCCGCACCCGACCGCCTCGTAGGTATCACCGGCAGCCGTGACCTCGGCGTCCCGGCGACGCAGCGCCTCGCGGCTAATCCGTCGGATAACCGGCCCGCTGCCGCGCGGGTTCGCCGACAGCAGGACGGTGCCTTCCGCCATGCCGTAGGCCGGGTACATCGCAGCCGGGTGGAAACCGTGCGGCGCAAAGGTTTCGGCGAAGCGGCGCAGGGTTGTGGCGCGAACCGGCTCGGCGCCATTGAAGGCGAGCCTCCAGCCCGACAGATCGATGCCATCCATCTGGTCGGCGCGGTAGCGCTCGACGCAAAGGTCGTAGGCGAAGTTCGGGCCGCCGGCGACTTCGGCACGGTAGTCGCTGATCGCGCGCAGCCACACCAATGGCCGCTGGATGAACGCGACCGGCGCCAGGAACACGCAGAGCGACCCGAGATACAGAGCCTGTAAGGCGTTAACGATCAGGCCCATGTCATGATAAAGCGGCACCCAACTGACACAGGTCGATCGCGCGGTATTGCCGAACGCCGTCTCGATCATTGCCAGATTGGCCATCAGATTGTCATGGCTGACCATGACGCCCTTCGGCGCCGAGGTTGAGCCGGAGGTGTATTGCAGGAACGCGATGTCATCGCCGCACAGAGCCGGCAATGGCCCGGCGCAGGCTTCCTCGGGTACATCCACGGCGAGCCATTCGAGCCCCGGCGCGGTGACGCGCTCGGTCAGCATGCTGCGATCACCGCCGATCAAGGTGGCGGGGGCGAGCGCGAGCCTGGGTGTACAATCGGCGACAATACTGACGCTGGCGTCGCGCGCGCTTTGCCGGCGCGGCAGCATCATTGGCACGGCGATCACCCCGGCCATCAGACAGCCGAGAAACCCGGTCATGAAATCGATCCCGGTCGGGCACAGCAGCAGGGCGCGTTCGCCCGGCGCCGCCTGCGTGGCGATCCGACGTGCCATCGCGGTGGCGCGTTCCGCCAGTTCGGCAAAGGTGACCGAGGCCTCTTCGCGCCCACGATCCCACAGCACGACGCAGGCACGGGAATCCGGCTGCGCCGCCGCGTGGCGCCACAGCAGGTCGATCAGCGTCGTGATGTCACCCGGCACCGGCACTCCCGCCGCGTCGGGCTACGATATGGCGCGCCAGCTCGACGATGGTCGGGTACTCGAACACCAGCTCGGCCTCAAGTTCGGTGCCGAGCCATTCTTCCAGCTCGACAATGAAATAGGCGGATGTGGCGGAGTCCAATCCCATCTGAACGAAAGTAACATCTGGGCCAATCGTAATCGAAGAATCGTCGATGATTCGCCGCATGTAAGCGACACACCAGTCGCGGATTTCGGATTCGGATGCATTATCCGGCGGCAAGCCTACCCCTCCTCAGATGACTTCAACAGGCGATGCGACATAATGGGCCGGCAGAGGACATGGCCGAGAAGCCGATACTTTACGGCTACTATCCCTATTGCCAGTGCGGCGCGGCGGACGCTACATTTGCCATCAAGAGGGGTCAAGTCGCGGGTTGGGATGGGACACAGCGCGGACATGCGCGGCGACGATATCGCCTGCCCGGCCGACCATAATGCCTGACGACATCGCCGGCACAACATTGGCCCGGATGGCGGCGGAATCGCCGGATGAGGCCGATAGCGGCGCCTACCGCCGATCACTGCTAAAGCAACTCGAAAGCACGGCGATCGGCGTGCGCAGTGCCGACGGCACAATGCGGGTTCGCCGCCGCGAACAGGGCGGCTGCTTTCTGTACGGCCCCTACCTGCATTTGCCGCAAGGGCGCTACCGGGTATCATTCCGGTGCGACAGTGGCAGGCCGCGTCTCGCCGACCAGCCGGTGCTCGGCATCGAAGTCATCGTGCTGAGCCGGTTTCAGCAGCAATGGTGCGACTTCACCGCCCGAGAATTGGCCGGCGGGACGGCGGCGCTCGAATTTGACGTGGCGCGGGAGCACAGCCTCGAAGGCGAAAACGAAGGCCGCTTCGAGTTTCGTTTTTTTCATCTCGCCAACGCCGATCTCTGCATATCGGCGGTCGATATCGAGCGTCTGCCGGCGGCGGAGGTCGCGGAACTGCCGCCGCGGCGCTGGCGGCTGCTCGGGCGGCTGCAGAAATCGTGGCTGGGATGGCGCAATGGTGCCGGCGGGGTTGCCGTGCCGCGCGGCCTGCCGGCTGGCTGCGTGCTTTACGGCGGGTGGCCCTATCTGCGGTTGCCGCGCGGCAATTACCGGCTGTTGTTGAGCGCGCGGGCTGGAGCGCCGTTATTTCCCAATGATCCCGTGTTGGGGATCGACATCCGGTCGCAAAGCCGCTGGCGCGCTCAGGGGCTGCTGCGCGAGGCAGTTCGCCTGCCGGAGCCGGGCGGCCGGCCGCACGCCTGGCGCGACGCCACCGCCGCCGAGATCGCCACCGGGCCGATCACCGTGGACTTTGCGGTGCCGACCGAAATCGCACTCGAAGCCGGAGCCGATGCGCCGTTCGAGATCAAGGTCCGGCATCTCGGCAACGCCTCGGTCACGATCGACGCCGTGGATCTGATCGAACTCGGCGAGCCAGAGACACAAACACCGTCACGCTGGCGACTTCTCGGACGGCTGCGGCAGGCCCGGATTGGCGAGCGTTCCGCCGCTGGAGCGGTCAGCGTCCGCGACGGCGAACCGGCGGGACGCCTATTGTTCGATCGGCGCGGCTTGCTGAGCCTCGCGGAAGGCCTTTATCGCCTGAACCTGCGCGGCGACGCGGCAACCGAGGGACCGCTGCTGCGGGCCGAGGTGACCGCACATCCGTCGCTTGCCGAAGCGCTGACGACCTCGCCGCAGCTGCTGGCGCACCGGAATGTGACGGGCACTGAACTCGCATCAGGGACATCAATCGACTTCGAGGTGCCAGCCGCGCTCGCAGGGGGCGCCGGCGACTGGGGAATAGCGGTCGCGGTCGACAGTCTTGGCGCCGGCGGCTTCGCGCTGCGCGATCTCGATGTCACCGTCGCCGAAACCGTGCTGGCCGCGCCGCATTTGCGGCCGAGCGGGCGGCGCAAGATCGTGATGATCGGCAACTGCCAGTCGGAGACATTGCGTCAGGGTTTTACGCATATCGAAAGCCTGAACCGGCGCTTCGAGGTCAAATACCATTTTGTGCAGCTGCCGAGGAATTTGCAGGAATTCGCTGCGCGCGACCTCGAAACCTGCGACATCCTGATGATCCAGGACATCCGGCTGTGGGACGAGTTTCCGCTGCGCGACCATGTGAGGCCCGGCGCCGACCAAGTGCGCTTTCCGCTGGTGCGTTTCGGCTCGCCGTGGCCGTTCGACACCTGGAATGGCCCAGGGGATAAGGAGGCGCATCATCGCGAGGCGCCCAACCTGACCTTCCCCTATCTCGACGGGCTGCTTGGCCGGCTGCGTCGCGATATTCCCGACCGCGAGGCGCGGTTCCAGGCTTATCGGTCGCTTGAGACGCCCGGCATCGTCAATTACCGCCGGCTGCACGATATGGAGGCACGCCGCCTGATCGCGATCGACGAGAAATACGATTGCCGGATCGGCGCCTTCATCCTGGAGAATTTTCGCAAACGGCGCGTCTTCCACACCACCGCGCGGCCGAATTGGGAAGTCTTCAACCTGATGATGCGGTTCGTCGCGCAACTTGTTGGCGTGATCGAGCCGATCTCGTTAACCGAAAGCATCGATGCGTCATTGCGCAACCCGCAAGTGCCGATCCACCCGCGGGTCGCGCGCGATCTCGGCATCGAATGGGTCACCGAACGCACCCGCTATCTCAGCCACGGCCGCGGTATCACCTGGGAAGCCTACATCAGAAGCTATATCGAGCATTACGGCTGACCCGGCGGAGACAAATCCATGAACTTCTATGACCGGATCGGCATCGATATCGGCCGCAAGCTGAAACTGGAAGACGCCGTCGCCTGGGCGGCCGAGCACCACGTCAGCTACATCGACATGCAACTCGACACCGGCGCCAACGCGCTCGGCACGATCGACGATGCCCGCGCCGCTGCGCTGCATGCGGAATGCGACAGGCACGGCATCCATCTCGGGCTGCACACCTCGTCGGCAGTCAACGTCGCGGAATATGCGCCCTATGTTGCCGACGCGGTCGAGGCCTACCTCAAGGCCTATGTCGATGCGTCAGTGCGGCTTGGCGCGGAGTGGATCGTCGTCCATGCCGGGTTTCATTTCACCTCGGATATCGAACAGCGCATGCGGGCCGGGTGCGAGCGGCTGCAGCGCGTCGCCGCCTACGCCGAGCGCAAGGGAGCCCTGATCCTGCTCGAAAACCTCAACAAGGAGCCGGCCGACGCCGAGGTGCATTACCTCGCACACACCGTCGAGGAATGGCGCTATTACATTGAACGCATCCAGTCGCCCGCTTTCCGCCTGTCCTTCACGGTCAATCACGCGCATCTGGTGCCGGAGGGCATCCCCGGCTTTGTAGATGCGATCGACCTGACGCGCGTCGAAGAGGTCCGCCTCGCCGATTGCTTCCGCAACGGCTACGAGGTGCATCTGAAGCCGGGCGCCGGCGATCTCGATTTCGCCGACATGTTCCGCCGCGTCGAAGCCGCCGGGTTTCGCGGCCATTACATGAATGCCTTCGGGTCGCTCGACGACATGCTGGCCGGCCGCGACCAATTGGTTAGGTTGATGGATGCCGCCGCATCCGCTGAAGCGTGATCCGGCGCACCCTGCCAAATCACGATGAATGATAAGCCCTCCATCCTGATCGGCCTTATCGGCAGCGGCATTGCCGCGTCGCGCTCTCCGGCAATGCACATGCGCGAAGGAGAGGCGCAGGGCCTGCGCTATCTCTATCAACTGATCGACCTCGACCTACTGGGCTGCGGCGCCGAGGCGTTGCCCGGACTGTTGATCGCCGCCGAACGGATGGGCTTTGCCGGGCTCAACATCACGCATCCGTGCAAGCAGGCGGTTTTGCCGTTGCTCGATGAGTTGTCGGACGACGCGCGGGCGATCGGAGCGGTCAACACCGTCGTGCTGCGAGATGGCCGCCGCGTTGGTCATAACACCGACGCATCCGGCTTTGCCGAGGGGTTTCGCCGGGGTCTGCCCGAGGTTGCGAAAAACCGGCTCGTGCAGTTCGGCGCCGGCGGCGCCGGGTCGGCCGTCGCACATGCGGCGCTCGGCCTCGGGGTCGCCCGGCTGGCGATCTACGACATCGATTCCAGCCGCGCCGAAGCGCTGGCGGACAGCCTGAACGCCCGGTTTGGGGCGGACCGCGCCACCGCCGCGACCGACCTGCCGGCGACACTCGCCCAGGCCGACGGGCTGATCCATTGCACGCCGACCGGCATGCAAGGCCATCCGGGGCTGGCATTGCCGATCGATCTGCTGCGACCGGATTTGTGGGTCGCCGAGATTGTCTATTTCCCGCTCGAAACCGAGCTGCTCCGGCAGGCCCGCGCCCTCGGCTGCCGCACGCTCGATGGCGGCGGCATGGCGGTATATCAGGCGGTCGACGCCTTCCGCCTGTTCACCGGCACCGCCCCCGACGCCGACCGCATGCGCCGGTTCTTTGTCGAGGCCGGCGGCTAATCCTTGCTACAGCCTTGGGCACTCAGCTGGAAACGTTAAATGGGTTCAGCACCGGCACGTCGAGGCCGACGACATCGCCTTCGTTGCGCGTCGCTAGAATCATGCGATGCACTTTCGCGGTAGCAGCGAGCAACCCATCGATTACTGAAACAGGTCGTACCGCATTGAGGCGGCCCCATTCATCGGCGACGGCGCGATCGATCGGCAGGATGCGGTCGCCGAACGCGGCGTCGACCGCACGGAGCCACCGCTCAAGGGCGTTGGCCCGGGAGACGTCGCGGCGGCGCGCCAATTCGATGCCTTTGCGGATTTCACCCCTGACGACGACGCTCAGATATAGGTCACCGTCATCAATCGAGGCGTACCACGCAGCAACATGTCGATCACAACGCGTGCCCTTGCCGACTTCCGAAATAATGTTCGTGTCGATCAGGTAATTCACAGCTCTATCGGTCGACCGGGATCATGGTTGCGCTCCAGATCGATACCGTCCAGCGGCGCAGCGGCCAGCAACTCCTTCAGGCCGGTCTGGGTGGGCACCGCGAAATGCGCGTGTAACAGCCGGCGTGCCTCGGCGGCGTGCACGGGATCAGTCAGCACGCCGGCGATATGGCGTAACAACGGACCATCCTCCTGGCGCGCCTGCAGTTCGATGCGCACGAGGCCCCGTTGTTTGAGCCTCTTGCGATGTTCCGCGACCGCCTTCTTGCCGGGACGTCTGATCGATCTTTCCATGATTACCGGTAATATCGCCGGTCCACCCGCACGGCACAAGTTCTGCCGCCCGGCAATTTTCTTGAACGGTGTTCAGTCATGCCGCGAGCCGCCCAGAGCCGTACTAGACCCGACACGCAATAAATGCGTAATGTGCCGGCGGCCAAATCAATCAGTTCTCGGGGCATCCCGAATTTGGGCGGTCTGCCCATTACGCAGGAGGAAACATGGCTGAGATCAAAGGCGCCGACTTGCTGGCGAAGAGCCTCAAGGAACAGGGCGTAGAGTATATGTTCGGCGTCGTCGGGTTCCCCGTCGGGCCGATCGCCGACGCCGCCCAGAAGGTCGGCCTTCCCTATATCGGCATGCGCAACGAGCAGGCCGCGTCCTATGCCGCCGGTGCCGTCGGCTTCCTGACCGGGCGCCCCGGCGCGTGCATCGTCGTGACCGGCCCCGGCGTCATCCATGGCATGGCCGGCCTCGCCAACGCCACGCAGAACTGCTGGCCGATGATCCTGATTGGCGGCGCCTCGGAGACCTACCGCAACGGTATGGGCTCGTTCCAGGAAGAGCGCCAGGTGCTGGCCGCGACCCCGGTTTCCAAATGGGCACACGCGATCGAACACGTCAACCGCATCCCCTTCTATGTTGAGATGGCAGTGCGGCAGTCGACCTACGGCCGCCCCGGCGCCTCCTATCTCGACATCGCCGACGACCTGATCACCGGCTCGTGCGATGAGAGCACGGTTGACGCGGTCGCGAAATGCCCCGAGCCGCCGCGCACCCAGGCAATGCCGATGGACATCGAGCGCGCTCTCGACGTGCTCCAGTCGGCCGAGCGCCCGCTCGCTTTGATCGGCCAAGGCATGGCCTATTCGGGCGCAACCGAGGAAGTGCGCAAGTTCATGGAACGTGCCCAGATTCCGTTCGTCCGCACGCCAAAGGGCAAGGGCGTGATGCCCGATGATCATCCGCTGTCGGCCGGTGCGGCGCGCACGCTGGCCCTACAGCAGGCCGACGTCGTGTTCCTGATGGGCGCTCGCTTCAACTGGATCCTCCATTTCGGGCAGGCGCCGCGCTACAGCCCGAACGTCCGGGTCATTCAGCTCGACATCAACCCGGAGTCGATGCACCAGAACAAGCCGGCCGAAGTGCCGCTGCTGGGCGACGGCAAAGCGATCATGCAGCAGCTCAACGCCGCACTCGCGGGCCGCCAGTGGTTCCACCCTGCGGGATCGCCGTGGCGCGACGCGATCACCAAGAAGGCGGCCGAAAACGCCGCGATGATCGCACCGCAGATCGCCGACGACTCGTCGCCGGGTGGCTATTACCGGCTGTTCCGCGACATCCGCGAGTGGCTCCCGAAAAACGTGGTGCTGTGCAGCGAAGGCGCGACGACGATGGATATCGGCGGCACCCAGATGCCGCTCGAAAATCCGCGTTCGTACATGAACGCCGGCAGCTACGGCACGATGGGCGTCGGCCTCGGGATCGTCGTCGCAGCCTGCTGCGTCCATCCCGACCGGCCCGTCGTCCACATTTCGGGCGACTCGGCGATCGGCTTCTCCGGCATGGAGATGGAGACGCTGTGCCGCTACAACATGCCGGCCAAGATCGTCATCCTCAACAATGGCGGCATCGGGCCCGGCATGCCGGAAATCCCGTCCGACCCGATGCTCAACATGCGGCCGAATACGCTGATCTACGGCGCCCGCTACGACAAGATGATGCAGGCGTTCGGCGGTTACGGCGCCTATGTTGAGGACACCAAGGACGTTCGCGGCGCGCTCGATGAGCTGATGAACTTCCCCGGCCCGGGTGTGGTCAACATCAAGCTGAGCCAGGGCTCGCAACGCAAGGCCCAGGCGTTCCGCTGGCACACCTGATCATCGCGGTTCGTTCCTGACCGGGTCACGGCCCGGCTGTCACGAAGGGGGTCGGCCTGCAAAGGCCGGCCCCTTCTGTTTCCGCTGTTGCACCGTCAATCGTAGGATGGGTAGAGCGTAGCGAAACCCATCGATCACCGCTCGCCGAACGGCATCGCCTCATTGTCGGCGTCGCAGGCCCATCCCGGAGAATAGGCGCCCAGACCCACCCAGCGGTGGAACGATGAGAAGGGCCAATCATCAGCCCGCATGACGTGTCCGTGCTTTACGGGGTTGAAGTGGATGTAGTCGACATGCTGGCCGAAGCCGTCTTCGTCGCGGATCGTGTGCTCCCAGTATCGCCGCTGCCAGATGCCCCGTTCGCCCTTCCCGGCGCGACTGGCTGAAATCGCTTCCCGGTTGGGCAGCGCGCGGGAAAAGGTGCTTTTGATTTGACGCCAGCGCATCGCGTAATCGGCGTCGCCCTCGGGCAGGGTCCAAACGGTATGCAGATGATCCGGGAGGATCACCACCGCCTCCATTCCGAAGGGGTGGCATTCGCGGACCGACCGGAAAGCCGCGCGCAACAAACCGATATGCTCGGTGAGCAAGGCACGACGCCGGTCGGCGAGATTAACCGTGAAGAAATAGGTGCCGCCCGACAGAAGGCTTCGGCGATAGTTTGCCATGCAGGCGGCGGGTGGCTCCCGGATGATGGGTTTCGCTGCGCTCTACCCATCCTACGGTTGATACCTCACTCGGCCGCGGCGGGCGCCGGTAGCCGGCGGAGCTGCTCGACCTTGGCCATGGCGGCAGGGCCCGGCCAGTCCTCGTTGAGCCATCCCGGCAAAGGATCGGCGGCACCGGAGAGCGGCAGCACTTCGTCGTCGTCGCCGCGGCCGTTGGGGAACAGATGCAGCGCGTTTGGCATCTCGTAATAAATTTCGAGGCCGTTGCCGTCGGGATCGGTGAAATAGACGCTGCGCTGGCAGATATGGTCGACCGCGCGCTGGATCGCTACGCTGTTCGCGAGCAGGTGAGTGTAGGCGTCCCGCAGCGCTGCATAGCTGGCGACCTTGAACGCGATATGCACGAGCCCAAGCTGGCCGCGCGCCGGCCGCGACGCGTCGTGCGGCGTCGGGTGCTGGGTAATGTCGAGGGTGTGAAAGCCGTCGCCCAGCGTCATGAACACACCGCCGTGCTCGGGGTCCTGCTCGGCGACAAGAAAGCCGAGCACATCGCGGTAGAAGCGTTTCGACACCTCTTCGTCGGTAACCCGCAACAGCACATGACCGATACCTGCCAGCTTGATCATCACAACCCTCCCCTCTCTGCCGATCGTTCGTCGCGCCATGTTAGCGCCGGACCGCGGACCGCAGTATAAGCTCTGTGAATGGCTTACGAAACGTATCGCGTCGAAATCACCCGGGACGAAACGCGACCCGATGGCGCCGTCAGCGTCGAGATCACCGCCTATATCGACCGCGAGCCGGAAACCAACGACTACACGCGCGGATGGCTGAGCCGGGCGCCGCGCGGAGTGTGGAACAGCCGCCTGCTATTCGCCGGCGATTTCGAGCAATTGCCGGAAGCGCTGAAGGCCGTCACCGCGGCCCATCCGGATCTCGATCGCATCCGCTGCTACGAATACTCAGTCGATCAGGAATACCCCGTCGAGGTGGCGCCATTGCTGAAAGCAGGCGACATATGGCGGCCCGGCGACGACCCCTCGCCGCACTGAAAGACCTCCCCAGGGGTTGGCCGCGCCGTGCTACGGTTCCGGCGTCAACGACCCCAGGGAGGAAGCCATGCCCATTTTCACGCATGTCACGGTCGGCACCAACGACCTTGCCAAGGCGCGCGCCTTTTATGACGCGGTGCTGGGGCCGCTCGGGTACAAGCGGCTGAAGGATTTTGGCGACGGCGGGTCGTGCTGGGGCGCGACCAGCGAGGAGTTCATGGTGCTGATCCCGGCCGACGGCAAACCCGCCAGCGCTGCCAATGGCGGCACGATCAGCTTTGTCGCACCCAGCCGCGCCGCCGTCGCGGCATTCCACAAGGCGGCGCTCGATCTCGGCGGCAAGGACGAAGGCCCTGTCGGACCGCGCAGTTTCTGGCCCAACGCCTATGCCGGCTATTGTCGCGACCTCGACGGCAACAAGCTCGCCGCCTATTGCGTCGTCGCCGAGTAGCCGCCCCTTTCCTCGTCGCCGTCGGGCACCGCACCGCCATCGGCAGCTGCCACTACCCAGCCGATCTAGCATGTTGTCTCGATGCGGCGCTGAGCCTAAAAGCTGCACCAAGACAGGCGTACAGCCGGTCGAGCCGTTCGCCTGACAGGGAGGCGGCGAAATAACAGCCCTTTGGGAAGGGGGAGGATTTTGATGGCTTCGTATCAGAGGACGCCGACCCGTCGTCGTGTCTTGACCGCCGGCAGTGCAATCGCTGCGGCGGCGGCACTGCCGCGCTTCACGCTCGCCGCCGAAACCCATCCGCCGATCGGCACCTACCCGGTCGGTTCCGAGGGGTCTTCGGTGTTTATCGGCATCACCGTACCGCGCACTGGCACCTATGCCGTCCAAGGGGAGGACGAGCTGAAGGGCTTTCAGCTGGCGGTGGAGCATATCAACAGCGGCGACCCTCTGATCAAGAAAATCTCGCCCAAGACCACCAAAGGGGTGCTGGGCAAAGAAGTGAAATACGGCGTCGCCGACTCCGAAGCGAAGCCCAACACCGCGGTGCAGGAACAGTCACGCTTCATCAGCGAGAACAAGGCGATCCTGATGACGGGCTCGACGTCAAGCGCGGTTGCGGTGGCACTCAACAAGCTGGCGCAGCGCGAAAAGGTGCTCTACGTCGTCGCGATCTCCGGGTCAAACGACACCACCGGCAAGGACTGTGTCCGCTACAGTTTCCGCCAGTGCTTTTATGGTCAGACCGCCGCCGCGGCGATCGGCCCGGTCATGCTTAAGGACTACGGCAAGAACAAGAAGGCAGCCTATCTGACGCCGGATTACACTTACGGCCACACCGTGCAGAAATCGATGGAGGATTTCCTCGGCAAGAACGGCGGTTGGACCACCGCGACTAACCAGATCGCGCCGCTCGGTGCGCCGGATTACAGTTCCTATCTGCTCAACGTCGCCAATTCCGGCGCCGATTATCTGATCAACGTCAATTGGGGCCACGACGCGGTCCTGTCGATTCAGCAGGCGCAGCAATTCGGTATCTTCAGCAAGATGAAGCTGGTGATTTCCTACCAGATCCCGTTCCTGGCAAAAGAGGTCGGGCCCGAGATCATGCAGGGGGTTCTTGCCGCAACCGATTTCTGGTGGACGTTGGAAGACAGGTATCCCGTCGCGAAGATGTTCGTCGAGGCATTCGAGAAGAAGTACAATTATAAGCCGGAATGGGGCGCCAACAACGCCTACATGCAATTTGCAATGTGGGCCGATGCCTGCGAGCGCGCCGGCAGCTTCTACCCGCCCGATGTGATCAAGGCCTATGAGGCCGGACAAAACACATCGAGTTGACGGTCGGCGATGTTTACTTCCGAGCCGCCGATCATCAGCTGGTGCGGCCGGTCATCATCGTGCAGGGCAAGAAGCCAGCCGACATGAAGGGTAAGGAAGATTTCTGGGAGGTGAAGGAGGTTGTCCCCGGCCTGCCTCTGATGCAGGCACCGGACGCGTTCGGCTGTCAGCTTGGCGACTACACCTAAAGAAGGTTGCCGGGCATCTGAAGGGTAATTTGACGCAAGCCCGGCGTCATATAAAGTGGGAGCTTCGACGGGCAGGGCAACGCAGGTTGCCTGGCCCGTCGAGTTTGCACGTCATTTCCTCACCCGCATTTCGCCGAATTAGACGTCGATGATCACCTGGCCCAATTTCCTCTCGCAATTGTTCAACGGGCTGGCGGCGGGCGCGCTGTTGGCGCTGATAAGTTCGGGTTTGACGATCATCTACGGTACGTTCGGGGTTTGAACCTGGCGCATGGCGCGATGTTCATGTTGGGCGGCTATGCCGGCTATGTCGCGTTTCAGGCAACCGGATCGTTCGTCATCGCGATGGTGGCCGGCTCCCTGTTTCTTGTGCTGGTCGGTATCATCATCGAGCTGGTCATTGTCCGCCGCTTTTACGATCGACCGCCGGAAGACCAGCTGCTCGTCACCTTCGGCCTCGGCATTGTCATCGTCGAGCTGGTGCGCCTTGGCTTCGGTAGTCTGTCAAAGACTGTGCCGACGCCCTCCTGGGCCGCTGGCGTCACACCGATGGGCTTTCTGATCTACCCCACCTACCGCATCGTCGTGCTGGCAATCGCCGCAGCCGCGCTGGTTGTGCTTTACGTCGTGCTGTACCGCACACGGCTCGGGATCATTGTGCGCGCCGGGATCGAGGATTCCGAGATGGTCGACATGCTCGGAATCAACGTCTACCGCGTGTTTATGGTGGTCTTCGGGGTCGGCGCGAGGCGGCGGGATTTGCCGGTATCGTGAATGCACCGGTCGCGTCGCTGACGCCGGACATGGGCGAGGCGATCCTGGTGCAGACCTTTGTGGTCGTCGTGATCGGTGGCGTCGGTTCGTTTCCCGGTGCGATCCTCGGCGGGCTGATTTCCGGCGAGATTCTGAGCCTGACCTCGATGGTAAATCCCGCCTATTCCGGGGTGATGCTGTTCGCGGTGATGACTCTGGTGTTGCTTGTCCGGCCGCAAGGTCTGCTCGGCGTGCAGTATCGCGAATAGCTGCGAACAGCCAATGCAGCGCCACCGCCCCCTGCTGGTCGAAGCCCTGACGGCGCTCGGCTTGATCGCCGCGCCATTTGTCCTGCCAGTGGCCGGCTTCGCACCCAATACTGTCAACCAGATATTGATATGGGGCCTGTTCGGCATCGGGTTCGACATTCTGTTTGGCTACACCGGGCATGCTGTCATTCGGACAGGCGGCCTTCTACGGCACCGGTGGATTTCTCGCCGCCTACCTGCTGACCAACCACATCATGTCAAACGTGATGGGCGCGCTGATCATCGGCACGCTCGGAGCCGCCATCGCCGGTGTGCTGGTGGGGATCGTGGCGCTGCGCCGCACCGGCATCTATTTCGCGATGATCACGGTCGCGATCGCGGAAATGTTCTTCTTTATCGAGTTTTCGCCGCTATCCGCCTATACCGGCGGCGAGAACGGGTTGCCCGGTGTGCCGTCACCGAAATTCGCGCTGTTTGGCTGGTCGTATCAAGTCGGCAATGGCTGGTCGATGTACTGGTTTCTGGCCGCCTTCTATTTTTTAGGCATGGTCATCGCGCTGCGCATCGTGCGCTCGCCGGTCGGCGCGATCCTCAGCGCGATCCGCGACAACCCGTTGCGCGCCCGCGCCGTGGGCCATTCGGTCAGCCTCTACAAACTGACCGCTTTCGTGATCGCGTCGGCTTATGCCGGGCTTGCCGGCGGATTGCTCGGCGTGCTGCAGGGCTTCATGCCGCCCGACGCGTTCATGTTCGACACCTCCGGTCAACTTGTCATGCAAACCGCGATCGGTGGCGCCGGCACATTGTTCGGCCCGCTGGTCGGCGCCGCGGTGTGGTTGTCGTTGCGGGATTTCCTGCAGGCGGCGCTCGGGCTCGGCAGTTCGTGGAAGCTTGTGCTCGGCGTCATCTTCGTGCTGCTGGTGTGCTTTCTGCGACACGGCCTGATCGGCGGGCTTCGCGACCTTTTCACCTATTTCACCTTTACGTATTTCGCCGCCAAGCCGCCCTTACCCGCCCCAGCGGAGGCGCCGGATATCGCCGCCTCACCCGCGGCCCCGTCACTTGCCAGCGTCGGGCCGGCTCGCCGCCGCCGGGAGACAGCGTTCACCGGGCCGGCGCTCGAAGCGCGCGGCTTGACCAAGTCGTTCGGCGGCATTGTCGCCAACCGCAACATCAACTTCGCGGTCGACCAAGGCGAACTGCGCGCGATCATCGGCCCGAACGGGGCCGGCAAAAGCACCTTTTTCAAGATGTTGACCTGCGAGATGCATCCAACGGCGGGACAGGTGTTCTTTCACGGGCGCGACATTACCGGCTTTGGCGTCGACGCGGTTTGCCAGCTCGGCCTGACCAAGAGCTATCAGGTCAACCAGCTTTTCGCCCGCCTGACCCTGCGCGAAAACGTCGTGATCGCGGCGTTGGCCGAACGGCGCGGAACGTTCTCGCTCGATCTGTTGCGCCGCATCGACCGGGTGCCCGGGCTCGACACCCAGGTCGAAACCACTTTGGCGCTGGTTGGACTGACCCTGCGCGCCGATGTCCCGGTGGCCCAACTCGCCTATGGTGAAAAACGGCGGCTGGAAATCGCGCTGGCGCTCGCCGCCTCCCCGTCGCTGCTATTGCTCGACGAGCCACTCGCCGGCATGAGCCCGCGCGAGCGCACTGAAACCGTGCAGCTCCTGAAAAATATCCGCCGCGGCCGCACCCTGGTGGTCATCGATCACGACATGGATGCCGTGTTCGAATTGGCGGAACGGATCACTGTCCTCCACGAAGGCACGCTGCTGGCCGAAGGCACGCCGGCCGAAATCCAGGCCAACAGCCTCGTGCAAGAGGCTTATCTCGGCGGCATCGCGGCATGAGCGCGCTGCTCGAAGTCGCGCGGATCAACAGCTATTACGGAGACAGCCACATCCTGTTCGACGTGTCGCTGCGCGTCGAGAAAAACGAGGTCGTGGCTCTGCTGGGGCGCAACGGGGCCGGTAAGAGCACCACCTTGAAAAGTCTGATCGGCGCGGTAAAGCCGCGCTCCGGGACGATCACGCTCGACGGGACCCCGACCGTCGGATTGCCGCCGCATGCGATCGCCGCGCTTGGGCTGCAGCTGGTGCCCGAGGAACGCCGCATCTTCGGCAGCCTCAATGTCGAGGAAAACCTTGTTCTGGCCGGGCTGACTGCGCCGGCTCGCTGGCCGATCGACCGGATCTGGTCAATATTTCCGCGGTTGCGCGAGCGGCGCCGCAGCCGCGGCACCGACCTGTCCGGCGGCGAGCAGCAGATGCTGGCGATTGCCCGCGCGCTGATCCGTGACCCAAAAATCGTCCTGCTGGACGAGCCATTCGAGGGCCTCGCGCCGATTATCGTGCGAGACCTGCTGGCCACCTGCCGCAACCTTGCCGAGGCCGGCCAGACGATCATTGTCGTCGAACAGAACATCTCCGCCGCGATGACCCTGGCCGACCGCGTATACATCCTCAACAACGGCCATGTGGTCGAAGAACTGACGGCGCAGGCTATACGCGACAACCCCGACAGCCTGCACCGCCACCTCGGCGTCTAGCTTAGCGCGTCAACCTCAGCACCATGCTGGCGGACGTCGCCGCGATTCGCACGACGGCGTCGAGGTCGATGGCGTATGGCCAGCGGTCCTGCGGCAGATGAAACAGCGGGTTGGTGCCGACCAGGGTCAGATAGCGGCCGCCGATACGGTGGATGTCGCGGGTTTCCCCGCTGGGCACGACATCGGCTGGCACCAGCATGAAGTCCTGCCCGGCCCGCGTCAGTTCGGCTCCGGCAAAGCGGCGCAATTCGTCATCCGCCGACATGACCGACAGCGACCCGCCGGCGGCGCCGAGATTGGCCCCGTAATGCACCCAGACCGCACCGCCGTCGCGCGGCGCGCGGTCCCAGCCCGGCCGCCGCGCGACAAAATCATCGAGCCCGAGATGGTTCAGTTCATGCCCGCTATTGGCGGTAAACACGACCGGCCGGTTGGGCGCCGCCGCGAGCACGGCGCGCAATCCTTCGAGCCAGCACACCAGCCCGCCGCCGCGCTCGGCGGTGGATTGCCACCAGGAGCTGCGCGGCGTCATCACAACCAGCGGTGTTCCGCTAACCGCCCCACTAACCGTCGCGACGACATTGCGAGCGTCAGCCAGCGTGCGCCGGCTGGCAGATACAAGCCGCGCGGCGGTGCCGCGCCGCACCCTGTCCAGCACGGTCTCGCGCACCTCGCTGGCGACATGGATTGCCGGCATGCCATAGGGCTGCCGGAAGCTCTCGGCGTTGATCAGCCCCATGCCGGGTTGCTCGCCGGCGCAGATCACGACAAAGCCGCAATGCCCGGCGGTGCGCCGCAACCGCTCAAACTCCCCCGTGTAAACCGTGCGCGGTGACAACTCGGCGACCGCGATCTCGCCCGCGCCGCCCACCGGGCCGAGCCGGCCGCTGACCCCGGCGGCATCGGTCGAGGGCGCGTCGAACACCGGCACGGCGGCGATGCGCTCGCCACCGATATCGAGATAGGCCGAAACCGGATCGAGCCGGTCGAGGGCAAATTCTTCGATCGACACCTGCGCGCCGAGCGCCGCCGCTTCGCGCGCCAGCCACTCCGCCCCGGCATAATCGCCGGCCATGCCGGTGCGATGAATGCCCTGCCCGTCCCACGCGGCAAGCCAGTGCGCCGCTCGCTCGCGTGAATTTGAATCCGATCGGGTTGGGTGCATCGCCATGCCAAACAGCATAGCCGACTGTGCTCTACAATCGAAGCCGGGCTCGCAAGTGCACTTAAAACACGCACGACGCCGGTTTGACCGTTTAGGGTTCCAAACCGTCGCACAATATGGAGAGGATCGATGCCACAAACGCTGCTCCGACAGTACATCAAGCGCGACCGGGCACAGTCACGGGCCTATTCGCAGGCGGTAGTCACAGAGGGCGGGCGCACGATCTGGCTTGCCGGGCAGGTGGCGATAGAAGACGCTGCCGGCCGCTCGCTGGTCGGCGATTTTGATGGTCAGACGCGGGAAATCTTCGCGCTGCTTGGCAAGACCCTCGCGGAAGCCGGCGCAAGCCTCGCCGATATGGTCACGATGACGGTCTTCATAACTGATGCGCGATTTGGTGACCGCTTCACCGCCCTGCGCAAGGAGATTTTCGGCGACAATTTTCCCGCCAGCGCCCTTATCACCGTTGCCGCCCTGGCCCGCCCGGAAATGCTGGTCGAGGTACAGGGTATCGCAGTCGCGGACTGACACGCCCCGCATCGGGGCTGCTCCTTATACCCCTGGCGCGCGGCGCGGCTGACCGCCCTCGACCCGGTGTCAACGAGCGTTCAAGTTGCCGGAAAACCGCCGAGTTCCGGCTGCTTGCGCTAAACCGGCCCGCTGAACATACTCGCCTGACCCGCGGGAGACGGAACTGTGCAGATCGGCGAGTTGCACCTTGGCAAATATCTGGTCCTGAAGCCGATCGGGCGGCTCGACAATGGAACAAGTTCCCGGTTCCAGGCGCGTCTGGTCGAACTGCTGGCCATCGCAACAGCCGACATCCTCGTCGACTTCGCGCAGGTCGAATACATCTCCAGCGCCGGGCTGCGTGCCTTGATGAGCGCGTCGCGGCAGAAGCCGCCCGGTCGCCGCCTCGCCGTCGCGGCGGCCAACCCGATTGTCCAGGAAGTCTTTACGATCAGCCGCTTCCAAGAGGTTATCCCGCTGTTCTCCTCGCTGACCGCGGCCGCCGCTGCCTGGGAGGGACGTGCGGCACCGGCCGATACGACGCAGACGCGGCCCGCGATCCCGTCGGTGATCCCGGTGCGGTTCTGGGGGACGCGCGGTTCGCTGCCGGCGCCGCTCAACCACAAGGCGGTGCGCGCCAAAATCCGCGAGGCGCTGATGGCGGCGCGCGACAAGCGCCTGACGAACCCTGACGCGATCGACGAGTTCATCGAACATGAGCTGCCGTTTTCGATCCGCGGTACGTTCGGTGGCAATTCGAGCTGTGTCGAAATCGTTACCGGCGGTGACGAATACCTGTTGTGCGATCTTGGTTCCGGGGTTCGCGAATTCGGCAACCAGATCATGGCGCGTCACGGGCCGAGCAAGCCCAACTGCTTCAACATCTTCATGTCGCACGTGCACTGGGACCACATCATGGGGTTCCCGTTTTTCACACCGGCCTACATTCCGGGCAACCGCATTCGCATCCACGGCTGTCACAAGACCTTGCGCGAGGCGCTGGTACGGCAGCAATCGGCCCCATGCTTTCCGGTATTGTTCGAGTCGCTGGGATCAACGATCGAGTTCGTCGAACTGGAACCGGGCAGGGAATACGAAATCGCCGGGTTCAAGGTGACTCCGATCCGGCAGTTCCACGAGGGCGAGTCCTATGGCTATCGCTTCACCCGCGACGGCAAGACGATCATTTATTCCACCGATTGCGAGCACAAGGCCTCGGTGCTCGACGAATCCTACCCGTTTGTCGACTTCTTCCGCGACGCGGATTTATTGATCTTCGACGCGATGTACTCGCTGGCCGATGCGGTGTCGGTCAAGGAGGATTGGGGGCATTCCAGCAACATCATCGCCGTCGAATTGGCGCAGCTGGCACGCGCCAAGCGCCTCGTCCTGTTCCACCATGAACCCGCCTTCGACGACGCCCGCATCGAACGCGTTTTCGGCGAAACCGTCCGTTACGAAGAAATCAGCCGCGAAGACCACAAGGTCGAGGTCATTTCGGCCTATGACGGTCTGGAAATCGCGATTTGAGGATGCGTAGGACGAATTAGGGAAGGCATAATCCCTAGTCAAAAAAGAAACGTCGACGCGAAGGACGCCAGGGATACGCCAAGGACGCGAAGCAGTTAATGGCGCGAAGCGCAGTAATCCATCTGCCGACATTTGGCTTCAGGCGCTTCGCGCAAAAACCTTGGCGTCCTTCGCGTATCCCTGGCGTTCCTTCGCGTCGGTGTTTTCTTTAACGGCGCAGGAAGTCGATCAGCAGGCGGCTGACTTCCGCGGATTGTTCCTGCTGGATCCAGTGGCCGGCGCCGTCGAGCAGGTGGCAGCCGACCATTTGCGGACAGGCAATTTTCTGCATGCGGTCGAGCGAACCGGGGCGCTGGTAGACGCCCCAATCGCTTTTGCCAGAGATGAAGATTGACGGCACATCGATCGTGCGGCCGGCAAACAGCTCCAGTTCCGATTCGAAATGCCCGCTGGTGCGCGAGCGATACCAGTTGAGCCCGCCTTGAAACCCGTTGCGGCCGTATTCACCCGCATACACCGAGAGTTCGCTGTCCGGCAGCCACTGGCAGGCGGCGATCTCGGCCGGCGACGGCATTTCCCTGGCGACGCCGGTCGCCATGTCGTCGGCCAAATCCATGATGTAATAAGTCGGCATCTTCGCCAGTTCGGTTGCGTTCCACGCCGCCAGCTCGTGCGGCTTGTTGTCTTTCCAGTCGGCGCTTTTGTGGTGGTAGTAGGCGCGCAGGAAGTCGTGGACGCCCTGCCCGCAATGCCACATCGATGCGTTGGCCGGCCGGGTCGAGTACCACCATTGGTAATGCTTGCGGGGCCGCGGCAGTGCCGCCAGAGCCTCGTGGATCGTCGGGCTTTGCGGCACCGCGGGCGGCTTGCCCTCGGTGTCGAACGGCAAATCGGGTGGACCCGAAAACGGCGCGCTCATCAGCGCCAGCGAGCGGAACACATCGGGCCGCACCAGGGCGCTCCACGCTGCGACCGATGCGCCGAAATCGTGCCCGACGACCGCCGCCGCCTCGCGGTAGCCCAGGGCATGCACCAGCCCCAGCGTATCGCGCACCGCGTTCAGCTGCCGGAACGGCCGCAGATCGGCATCATAATCGGCGCTCCACCCGGTCGTGCGGCCATAACCGCGCAGATCGGGCGCGACACAGCGATACCCGGCCGCCGCCAGCGCCGGCATCACCCGGCGCCAGGAATAGGCGATCTCCGGGAAACCATGCAGCAGCACGACCAGCTTCCGGCCCGGCGTCTCGAACCCGGCCTCCAGCACATGCACCTTGAGGCCGTTGATGTCGTCGATGAACCGCGAGCGCACACCTTGCGGCAGCACCGAAGCGTCGAGCGGCCCGATCCCGCTCATCGGCTCAAGGCCGGGCGTCATTCAGCAGCCATCCCGATGTCCGCCGGCTGCTGCGCCACGGTCGGGACGCCGTCGGTCAGCGTCGTGCGGCGCAGGTCGCGCGGGTATTTCTCGTCCTCATAGCGCCGCGCGCGGTGCATGACGGTGCGGTTGTCCCACACCACGAGGTCGCCGGCGGTCCATTTGTGTGAATAGACGAATTCGCGCCGCGTCGCGTGCTCCATCAGTTCTCGCAGGAGCAGCAATGCCTCCGGCGTCTCCCAGCCGAGGATGCGGCCGGCATGGGACGACAGATAAAGCGACTTGCGCCCGGTCTTTGGGTGGGTGCGCACCAGCCGCTGGCGCACCGGCGCAAAGGCGCGCTGCTCCTCCTCGGTGAACGGAAAGCCGAGCGCGCCCTTCGAGAAGATGCGGCTGTGCTCGCAGATCAAATCCTCGATCAGCGCCTTGGTCTTGGAGTCGAGCATGTCGTAGGCAGCGCGCATATCGGCGAATTCGGTATTGCCGCCTTCGGGCGGGATGACATGCGCGCACAGCATCGAATAGCGCGCCGGGATGACCTTGTAGCTGCTGTCGCTGTGCCACAGCTGGTTGCCGAGGCTGAACAGGCGTTTGCGGTCACCATGATCGAGCAACTGGTTGCCGGTGCCAAGGTTCGACACGTCCGACAGGTTCGGGCTGGCGAGCCGCGAGCCGCCGTCGCGCTGGCGAATTTGCGTGTAGGGCGGCTCCAGCTCACCAAAATTCTTGGTAAAGGCGATGTGTTCCTCGGTGCTCAGCGGCACATCGCGGTGGAACACCATGACCGCGTACTTGTCCATGCCGGCGTCGATCGTCGCGATCTCGCCCGGGGTCAGCTTCTTGCTGATATCGACGCCGGAACACTCGGCGGCGAAAACCGGGGTCAGCGGTGTAAAGCTGATAGCCATCGCGAAATCCTCCCGAGCAGAATGGCCGGCAGGATGGCTCAGCCGGGAGCCTCAGGCAAGGCAGGCGCCAGAGCGTCCGGCATGCGCGAAAGGCAGTGCTGATGCCGGCGGTCCCGCCGCATCCTCCCCGCCGCATCCTCAAGGATGATGCAGATGAGGGAGCGGAGCGTTGGTCGGGTGGTTGCGCGTAGCGTTGGCGATTTCCGTCGCCGGTTTATGGGTTCTGGGGTCGGTTGCCGCGGCAGAGGAACCGAAACATGGCGGCATCCTGCACCTGTTCCACCGTGACAGCCCAGGGAGCCCGTCGATCCTCGAAGAATTGAGCAATTCGGTGAATACGCCGTTCATGGCCGTGTTCAACAACCTCGTGATCTATGACCAGGACGTACCACGCAACTCGGCCGACACGATCCGCCCCGATCTCGCCGAAAGCTGGTCATGGAACGCCGACAAGACCGCGCTGACCTTCAAATTGCATCAGGGCGTCAAATGGCATGACGGCAAGCCGTTCACCGCCGCCGACGTCAAATGCACCTGGGATTTGTTGCAAGGCAAAGGGCCCAACAAGCTGCGGATCAACCCACGCGACGGCTGGTATCACAACCTCAAGGAAGTGGTGACCAACGGTGATTTTGAGGTGACATTTCAGCTCGAGCGGCCGCAGCCGGCCATGCTGGCACTGCTCGCCTCGGGCTATTCGGTGATCTACCCGTGCCATGTTGCGCCGGCGCAGATGCGGCAGCACCCGATCGGCACGGGACCGTTCAAGTTCGTCGAGTTCAAGCGCAACGAATTGATCAAGCTGACCCGCAACACCGATTACTGGAAGCCAGGTCTGCCCTATCTTGACGGCGTCGATTTCACGATCATTCCGAACTCGTCGACCGCAATGCTGGCGTTTTCGACCGGCCAGATCGACATGACTTTTCCCTACGAAATCACCCCGCCGCTGTTGAAGGCGTACCGCGCCGCGGCGCCAAACGCGGTCTGCGTATCCGGGCCGAACAACTGCGCCTCGAACCTGCTGATCAACCGCGAGAAACCGCCCTTCGACGAGCCCGACATTCGCCGCGCCGTCGCGCTGGCGATCGACCGCAAGGCCTTTATCGACATCATCTCCGACGGCAAGGGCGTCATTGGCGCCGCGATGCAACCGCCGCCCGAAGGCGTGTGGGGCATGCCGGAGGAGATGCTGCGCAAGCTGCCGGGCTATGACCCCGATGTCGAAAAGAGCCGCGCCGAAGCCCGCAAGCTGATGGAAAAGCACGGTTACGGGCCGAACAATCCGCTCAAGCTCAAGGTGTCGGCGCGCAACGTCTCACAGCACCGCGACGCCGGGGTGATCCTGGTGGATCAGCTCAAGTCGATCTACATCGACGCTGAGTTCGAGACGGTCGAAACCGCCAACTGGTTCCCCAAAATCGAGCGCAAGGATTACGTTATCGGCCCCAACGTCACCTGCGGCGCGATCGACGATCCCGACCAGAATTTCTATGAGAATTACGCCTGCGGTGCGATGCGCAATTTCAGCCGCTACTGCAACAAGGATTTGCAGGCACTGTTCGACAAGCAGTCGCAGGAAACTGATTTCGACAAGCGCCGCAAGCTGGTGTGGGAAATCGACAGCAGGCTGCAGGAAGATGTCGCCCGCCCGATCATCTTCCACACCAATACCGCGACGTGCTGGCAGCCATACGTCAAAGGCTACACGCCGATGGTCAACAGCATTTACAATGGGCCGCGCTTCGAGACGATCTGGCTCGACAAATAGGGAGGCCGCATCATGCTGACGATCGAACCGACCGGAGCGGTGCTCGGCGTCACGGCATATGGCATCGATCTGTCACAGCCGATGAGCGAGCGCGAATTCGGGCGGGTTCTGCTGGCGCTCGGGCATCATGGCGTTGTGCGCTTCCCCGAGCAGCATCTCGACCTCGGCGCGTTAAAACGGTTTTCCGAGCGGTTTGGTGAAATCCAGGGGCCGCAAAACCACGCCCGCAACGAGAAAAATCCGTACCCGGAAATCGATATCCTGTCGAACCTCAAGGAGGAAGGCGAATATATCGGTGCTCCGGACGCCGGGCAGGACTGGCACACCGACATGACCTACCGGACGGTGCCGGGTTTCGTGAACGTGCTCTACGGGCTGCGCATCCCGAAACGCAACGGCCAGACGCTCGGCGGCACCGAATTTTCCAACATGCACGCCGCCTATGACGCGCTGCCGCAGGAAATCAAGACCCGGCTCGACGGCATGACCGCCACCCATAACATCGAGAAGTTCTGGGAGCATATGCGCCGCGAGCGCAACAGCCCGCGCCCGCCGATGACCGAGGAACAGCGCCGCCGCCGCCCGCCGGTCGTGCATCCGGTGTTCCTGACTTACCCGATCACTGGCCGTAAGGTCTTGTACTGCAACCCCGGCTTCGCCGAGCGGATCAACGAGCTGCCGGAAGACGAAAGCGACGAAATGCTCGAATATCTGTTCGAGCACCAGCTGCAGCCGCAATTCCGCTACACCAACGTGTGGAGCGAAAACGATCTGCTGATTTGGGACCATTTCGGCACGATCCACCGCGCGATCGGCGATTACCGTCCCGATGAAATCCGCCTGATCCGGCGCTGCCAGGTCATGGCGACCCGCGTCTTCGACCCCGACTTCCTCCGCCCTGCCCGAGAACTCGCCGCGGCGTAGGCGGCTGCCCTCCCTCCCCTTTGGCCGGGCAAAGCGGACCTCCCGAGACAAAATTCAACCGCGGCAGCGCCGACGGGCACGCCACGACAACGTCACCGGCCTGATGTAATGTCGCGCGATGACCGCCACGCGGATCGGTGGCGCGGCAATGGAGCAACAGATGGCCGACCTTGTGCAGATTGCGTTCTCCTCCGAGGAAGAAGCGGAGCGGGTGCGACAAAAATTGTTGAAGATGCAGGGCGAGTATCTGATCGAACTGAGCGATGCGGTCATCGCGACCAAACAGCCCGACGGGCACGTCAAGCTCAACCAGCTGTTCCACCCGACCGCGGCGGGCGCGCTCTCCGGCACGTTCTGGGGTTCGCTGATCGGGCTGCTGTTCCTGAACCCGCTGGCTGGCGCCGCGATCGGCGCGGCCTCTGGCGCGATCGGCGGCGCGCTGACCGATGTCGGCATCAACGACAATTTCATGAAAGAGTCTGCCTCCGCGCTGCAATCGGGCCAGGCGGCGCTGTTCCTGCTGATCCGCAAGATGACGACCGACAAGGTGCTGGCCGCGTTACAGGGCGAGGGCGGCACCGTGATGCGCACCTCGTTCGACGAAACCAAGGAACAGGCGCTGCGCGACGCGCTCGCCAAACACGGCTGAGGGGGGCTCCCGAATGAACCGCTGCGGCGTGGCTATGCTGCGATCCCTCTTTGTGGCGCTGGTTTTGCTGACGAGCGGCGCACCTCGCCCCGCTGCCGCAGGTCTGCCGGATGGCGTGTGGACCGTGTACGGATCGGCGATCCCCGGGATGGCCTGCGGTGACTGGTTTGTCCGCCTGACCAGCATGGCCGGCCACCTGTCCGGCATCCTGTCGCTGTCGCAGGCGAATGCCCCGCTCGAAAACCTGATTCTGCAGCCAGACGGCAGCTTCGCCGGCGCGACGCGACCTGGCGTGGTCGGGACGCGATATGTCCGCGCCTACCAGGTCAGCGGACGGTTCGCCGGCGAGCAGGTCAACCTCCACCTGCAAAGCGAGTTGTGTCCGGTCCGCGGCGGCACCGCGATGCGGCAAGGTCCGCCTTACTGACAGCCGGCACTCCGCGCGTCCCCTTGCGGCGCAGCCATGCACCGCCGGGCCTGCACGCGCGGCGCTGAACCGCTACACTCCGGCCATAGCCGACCGCAATCCCAACAAGCGGCGGCATCCTGGGGAGGGGCATGATGTTCGCGTGGCTGCGTGATTTGAACCCGAAAGAGCGCAAGACGATGCTCGCCTGCTGGGGCGGGTGGACGTTGGATGGTTTCGACTCGCAGCTCTATACCTATGTCGTGCCGACGGTCATCGCGCTGTGGGGCATGTCGGCCGGCGCCGCCGGGACGATCGGCACCGTCACGCTGCTGACCTCGTCGCTCGGCGGCTGGCTCGCCGGAGCGCTGTCCGACCGTTACGGCCGGGTGCGCATCCTGCAATTGTCCATCCTGTGGTACTCGGCCTTCACCTTCCTGTGCGCCTTCGCCCAGAACTTCGAGCAATTGTTCATCCTGCGGGCGTTGCACGGCATCGGCTTTGGCGGCGAGTGGGCCACTGGCGCGGTACTGATGGGCGAGGTGATCCGCGACAAATATCGCGGCCGCGGCGTCGGCTTTGTGCAGACCGGCGCGGCGTTCGGCCCCGGTGGGGCGGCGCTGGCGGCAGCCGCGCTCTACGCGCTGCTGCCAGAGGTGCAGGCGTGGCGGGCGCTGTTCGCGGTCGGCGTCCTGCCGGCGCTGCTCGTCTTGTGGATTCGCCGCAACATTCCTGAATCTGATTCGTTCGAGGGACAGCGCGGACAGCGTGAAAAAATCGGCGCATCGCAGCTCTTCGCCGCGTTCCAGGGGCCCTATCTATGGCTGACGATCAAGGTGTCGCTGATGGTGACCGGTGCCCAGGGCGGCGTCTGGGCGGTGCAGTTCTGGATGCCGACCTATCTGCGCACCGTGCGCCATTTCTCCGCGTCAAACGCCAGCCTGTTTGTCGCGGTGCAGATGGTCGGCGCGCTGATCGGCTTTCTGATCGGCGCTTATCTGAGCGACGTGATCGGCCGCAAATGGACATTTTTTATCTCCGCCGTGCTGACGATCGTCATGGTGCTGATCTTCATGTTCGTGCCGGTCAGCGACACCACATTGCTATTTCTCGGGGTGGTGCTGAGCATCTCGATCCTGATGAAATTCGCGCCGATGGGCCCGTACATGACCGAACTGTACCCGACCGCGCTGCGCGGCACGGGGCAGGGGTTCTGCTATAATGCCGGCCGCGCGGTCGGCTCGGTCTTTATGACGATCGTCGGCTTTGCCTCGCAGGTCATGCCGCTCGGCACGGCGGTCGCGTTGTTCTCCACGCTTGCCTCGCTGTTGATGATCGTGATGCTGCTGATGCTGCCCGAGACGCTCGGCCGCAAAATCGCCAGCCTCGAACCGGCGCAGGCGGACTGAAAGAGGAGCACAGGCGATGAAATTCGGAGTTTTCGTCAACGCGCAGCAGCCGCGTACCGACAACTCGGTCAAGCGTTTCCGCGAGACGTGCGAGGTGGCGCGGCTCGCCAAGGCGGCCGGGTTCGACGCGCTGGCGGCCGGCCACCATTACCTGTCGCCGCCCTACCAGTCGTTGCAGAGCCTGCCGATGATGGCACGGCTCGCCGCCGAGGCGCCGGGCCTTGATTTGTGCCTGTCGGTGCTGCTGCTGGCGATGCTGAACCCGGTGCAGACCGCCGAGGAAGTCGCCAGCCTCGACATCATGTCGGAGGGCAAGGTCGTGTTCGGCATCGGCATCGGCTATCGCGATGTCGAGTACGAAGCGTTCGGCATGACCTCGCGCCAGCGCGTGCCGCGCATGCTTGAGGCGCTCAACCTGATCAAGCGGCTGTGGACCGAGGAGGTCGTGACCTTCGAGGGCAGGCATTTCCGGGTCACCAACGCGACCTGCACGATCCGCCCGGTGCAAAAGCCGATGCCGCCGATCTGGATCGCCGCCAATGCCGACCCGGCCGTGTTGCGCACCGCGCGGCTCGGCTATTCCTGGTTCATCAATCCGCACGGCGCCTTGCCGACCATCGAGCGGCAATGGGAGCGCTATAAGCAGGCGCTCGCCGAGGCCAGCCAGCCGATGCCGGCCACGCGGCCGATCGCGCTCGAACTGTATGTCGCGCCGACCCACGAGGAAGCGGTCGCGACCGCCCAGCCCTACCTCGAAGCCAAATACGCCGCCTATGCCGAATGGGGCCAGGACAAGGTCATGCCCGGCAAGGAAAGCTTTCGCGTCGCGTTTGACGAACTGGCGCGCGACCGTTTCATCCTCGGCACCCCCGATGAAGTCATCGAACAGATCGAGGAACGCATTCGCCGGCTCGACACCAACTACCTGATCTTCCGCATGGGCTGGCCCGGCATGGAAGCGGCGAAAATCCTGCGGGTCATCGAAATGATGGGCCAGAAGGTTTTGCCGCACTTCCACGCGAAATACGGCCGCGGCTGAAAAAGGCAGAGATTTCCTAGCCCGCTTTGGCGCTTTCGCCGCCACCGGCGCTTGGGGCCGGCGTGAGGAATTCGCGGGGGTCGACGGCTTGTTTGCCGCGGCGCAGTTCGAAATGCAGCTGCGGTTCGGTAACGCCGCCGGTGGCGCCGACCTTGGCGATCACCTGGCCGCGGCTGACCTTGTCGCCGCGCTTGACCAGCAGTTCGTCACAATGCGCGTAGGCGGTGATCCAGCCGTCGGGGTGCTTGACCAGCACGAGGTTGCCATAGCCGCGCAACTCGTTGCCGGCATAGGCGACGACCCCGCCATCGACCGCCGCGATCGGGGCGCCGCGCGGCGCGGCGATGTTGATGCCGTCATTATGCGCGCCGCCGGTGGCGACCCCGTACCCGGCCAGCACATGGCCACGCACCGGCCATGCGAAATGTCCACCATGCGGCAGCGTGGCGCCGCCGCTCGGTGCGGCAGCGCCGCCCGCCGCAGGCGCTGACTCGGCCCGTGCCTCGGCGGCGGCGCTCGTCTCCCGCGGTCCCGCGGAGGCCGGCCCGGCTGCCGCGGGCGGGGTCAGCGTCGCGGTGCGCGGCGGAGCGGCGGGCGGCGGAGTGGCGGACGGCGGGCCGTCGAGCGGAATGACATCGGGCGACCGCCCCGGCGGAGACGATGCCGCCGCGACCGGCGGCATCGTCGGAGAAGCCATTGGCGGGGCCGACATCAATGGCGGTGGCAGCGGTGCCGACGATACCGTCATCGGAGGCCCGCCGCTCGCCATCATCGGCGCTCCCCCGGCGGCGCCCGGAATCACCAGGCGCTGGCCGATCTCGACTTTATAGGGCGGCGACAAGTGGTTGGCCGCGATGATTGTGCGCGACGGCACGTGATAGGTCTCCGCGATACGGCCGAGCGACTGGCCCGGCCGCACCGTGACGGTGCGCGACGCCCGCGGGACCGCCGCCGGCGCCGGCGGCGCCATGCCCGCCACGACACCACCAGCATCCGAGCCGGTGCCGTTCAGAAAGACGGGTGCCGGGCTTTGGTTGTCGCTGGCGCAGGCCGCGACAATACCGGCGACTGCCGCCACGGTTATGGCACGGATGACGCCGCGCCACCGATATCGGTGATATTCCCCCATTTCCCCCCTCCTTGACCGCCCCCCGACGGGCAAGAAAGCAACTTGCAAGGTCACTTTAAGCGAAATCCTGCCCGATCCCTAGGCTGTTCTGGGCGATGCCGCTTTCGTGCGCACGTCAGATGACTTATTGAAACCTGCAGGTGTCCCAGCTTCACCGAGAACGCCCGTGATCCCCAGCGCATTCCTGCCTTCCCGCCTTCGCCGCGCCCTGCTGTCGCTCGCCGCGATAGCCGCCCTGTTGCCGGCCGGGTGTATCGACCTGCAGCAGCAGGGTGAGTTCGAAGGTGTCTGGGCCACGTCCGAACACCAGCAGATCGGGTTTCGCGGCAACTCGATCGTCATCACCCTGCCCAACGAGCAACCGACGGCGATGAGCGCCACCTCCTGCGAGGGCACCTACCGTTTCGCGTTCGGTCACAAGGACCGGGACTCGCTGCTCAAGCTGACGCCGCGTCAACCCGACCTCAAAGCCCGGCTGACGAGGCTGCTGGTACAGCCGGATTACGAGGTCGCAGAGGTCAATTGCGGCGAAGGCTACAGCGCCTACGTGCTGCTCGACGCGCACCAGATGGTCGTCATCCACCGCGACCGCGATGTCGCAGCCGTCGAGCAGATGACCCGCTTGTAGCCCGGCTTGTAGCAAAATCATGGAAGCGCGGCTGAAGAGCGGGCTGACGGTCAAGGCGCTGATCCGGCGCTGCGATCTCGCTGCGATCGGCGCTGTCGTGGCGGCGCGCGGCGACCCTGACGCCGGCGCGATCCTGCTGAAGCTCCTCGGGCGCGATGGCGGGCGCGATGCCGGCTGCTGCGTGCTGGCCCAGGCGCGCCGGCCGGACGGCACCGCGGTGTGGATGCGCGCCACCGGTGCCGTGCCCGTCACCGAAGCGGAAGCCGACGCCTATATTGCCCGGCAGCGCGGCCGTGACCCTGATCTGTGGGTCGTCGAGATCGAAACCGCCGCGCCGGAACCGCTGCTCGACGCACCCGTTCTGTCCTGACCAGGAATCATCGGAGCGATTTTATGGCCGCCAAGAAGCCACATGCGCCCGAGCCGCCACCGACCCACCCCGATCTCGACATCATTGAAACCGAAACGCCGTTTTCGCGGCATCTGCGGATCGATGTCGTGCGCTTCCGCCATCGCCGGTTCGACGGCGGGTGGAGCGGCGAGCGGGTCTTCGACATCGTGCGCCGCGGAGGGGCCGGTCGCGATCGTGCTCTATGACCCCGATCGTGACGAGGTCGTCTTGATCGAGCAGTTCCGCCTCGCGGCGCTTTATGGCGGCCGTTCGCCGTGGCAGATCGAGGCGGTTGCCGGGCTGATCGACGAGGACGGCGAAACGCCCGAGGACGTGGCGCGGCGCGAAGCCCTGGAAGAGGCCAATCTCGATCTGATCGGCGCGGTATTGCCGATCCAGGTCATGCTGCCGGCCTGCGGCAGCCTCGACGAAGTGGTGTGGCTGTTCTGCGGCCGGGTCGATTCCAGCAAGGCCGGCGGCATCCACGGCCTCGCCGCCGAGAACGAGGACATCCGCGTCACGGTCAAAACGATTGCCGACATCGAAACCATGCTCGACACCGGCGAGATCGAGAGCGCCCACACGGTCCTTGGCCTGTACTGGCTGCTGCGCCACCGCGAGCGCTTGCGCAGCGAGTGGCCGGCGGGGTGAACCGGGGTTCAGCCGAACGGTATCCGCTTGAAGTGCTTTGACAGCGCCAGTCCCTGCCGCTGATACGAGGAGCCGATACCGCCGCCGTAGAGCCGGTCGGGGCGCGCGATCAGAGGCTCGTAGATCAGCCGGCCGACGACCTGTCCCTGCTCGATCAGGAACGGCACCTCGTGCGAGCGCACTTCAAGGACGCCGCGGCTGCCGGCGCCGTCGGCCTCGGCGGAGCCGAACCCGGGATCGAAGAAGCCGGCGTAATGCACCCGGAACTCACCGACAAAGGCGTCGTAGGGGATCATCTCGGCGGCATGGTCGGGCGGTACGACGACCGCCTCGCGCGATGCCAGGATGTAGAAATCGTTGCGGGTCGAGCACCAGCCCGGCGGGCCCGCGCGACGCGCGGTGGCGATGCACCGGCTCCCAGAAGTCGCGCGGGTCGTAATGATCGACAAGATCGACATCGATGACGTCGGTATGGCGCCGCGCCTTGTAGCCGATCACCCCGGTTACCGGGTCGCCGGCGACATCGGCGGTAAAGGCGACACCGTTGCGGATCGCCGGCGCGCCAAGTGCGGTGCCGGGTGACGCCTCGACCAGCGGCGTCTCGGCATGCAGCCGGCGCAACGCCGTGTCGCGAAACAGCGGCGAGCCGCGCCGGATGCGCAGTTGTACGAGCCGCGACCCGGTCCGCACCAGCACGCTGAAAGCATGCGGCGACAACTCGACATAAAGCGGCCCCTTATAGCCCTCGCGGATGCGGTCGAACTCGATGCCCTGATCAGTGATGACGCGGGCGAAACACGTCGAGCCGCCCGACCGAGCTCTTCGGATTGGCCATCGCCGTCACCCGGCTGCGCAGCGCCAGGTGCTCAAGCAACGGCACGATATAGACGCAATCCTTTTCGAGGACGGCGCCCTGCGTCAGGTCGATGCGGTGCATCGACAATTGTTCGAGCTTATCCTGCACGCTGGACCGTGCACCGGGCAGAAAGCTGGCACGCACCCGGTAGGCGAACTCGCCGAGCCGCAGATCGATGCTGGCCGGCTGGATCTGGTCGTCGGCGATCGGTGTCGCCGCCATCACGTCATGGCCAAGCGACACCGCGCTGCGCAGCATCTGCGACGGCCACAACCCGGTCGACCGCTCGCTTTCGCCGCTCGGAAACAGCGCCCCGGCCTGCCCTTCGGTCATGCAGCCAACATCCTCCGTTCGCGGTTCACACCTGTTCCAGGCGATACCTTGCTGTAGGATGTGATGTCTTAACCGCTTTGCTAAAGGAGCGCCAATGCCCGCCGACACGCGGCTCCTGATGGAGAAGATCGAGGCATTGCCGGCCGAACGCATCGCCGAAATCGAGGACTTTGTCGACTTCATCCGTGTGCGCGAACAGTGACTCTGAGCCGCGACGCCCTTTGATTTTGGAGACATCGTCTGACAGAGCAGCACCTCAAAAAGGCGATCGCCGAGGTCATCGGCTAGAGAGCGGTGTGCCGCATTGCCCTTTGTCGCGGCTGCCCGATAGTGTGCGGTCAACATTTTGACGCAGCGCCCGGAGGCGAGGCATGAAGATCCGCGACGGCTTTATCGAACTCGGTCGGCAACACGCCGCTGATCAAGCTGCGCCGCGCCTCGGAAGCGACCGGCTGCACGATCCTCGGCAAGGCCGAGTTCCTCAACCCCGGCGGCTCGGTCAAGGACCGGGCGGCGCTCTTCATCATCAAGGATGCCGAGGAGCGCGGCGCTGCTGCGGCCCGGCGGGGTCATCGTCGAGGGCACCGCCGGGCAATACCGGCATCGGCCTTGCGCTGGTCGGCAATGCGCGCGGCTACCGCACGGTCATCGTGATGCCCGAGACGCAGAGCCAGGAAAAGAAGGACATGCTGCTGCTGTGCGGCGTCGATCTGCGGCTCGTGCCGGCCGTGCCCTACACCAACCCGATGAACTACGTGCGCTATTCCGGGCGCGCTCGCCGCAGGAGATCGCGGCCAGCGAGCCGAACGGCGCGATCTGGGCCAACCAGTTCGACAACCTCGCCAACCGGCGCGGCCATTACGAGACGACGGGCCCGGAGATCTGGGCGCAGACCGATGGCAAGATCGACGGCTTCATCTGCTCGGTCGGCACCGGCGGGACCCTCTCCGGCGTCGGCATCGCGCTGCAAGCGAGCGCAACCCGAGCATCAAGATCTACCTGTCGGACCCGATGGGCTCGGGCATCTACAGCTGGTACGCGCGCGCGCGAGTTCAAGCCGGAAGGCAGTTCGATCACCGAAGGCATCGGCAACAACCGCGAGACCAAAAACCTCGAAGGGTTCAGCCCGACGGCCAGTTCCAGATCACCGACGAGGAGATGCTGCCGGTCCTGTTCGACCTGGTCGCAGGAAGAAGGGCTGGTCCTCGGCGGGTCGACCGGCATCAATGTCTGCGGCGCGATCCGCCTGGCGCGGGAGCTCGGGCCGGGCCACACGATCGTCACGATCCTCGCCGATTCCGGCACGCGCTATCAGTCGAAGCTGTTCAACCCGCGCCTATCCTGGCCGAGCGTTCGCTGCCGTTGCCGCGCTGGCTGGCGTGAGGGCGATCCGGATCATGGCAACAAAGGCACCTCGATGACCGAACTGGTGTTTCGCGACGATGCCTATGTGCGCTCCTGCACGGCGCGGGTCGTCGCGGTCGACGAACGCGGCATCCGGCTCGACCGCACCGTGTTCTATCCGACCGGCGGCGGCCAGCCGGGCGATACCGGCGCGCTTGCGGCTGGCGTCCGGCGAGGTGATCACGATCGCCGACACCGTCAAGGGCGCGGAGACCGACGAGGTGGTGCACGTTGCGGCGCCAGGGTCGCCGTGCTGCCGGAGCCGGGGGTCGAGACCGACCGCCGAACTCGATTGGGAGCGGCGTCACCGGCTGATGCGCATGCATACCTGTCTGCATCTGCTGTGCGCGGTGGTGCCAGGATCGGTGACTGGCGGTCAGGTATCGGACGGGCGCGGGCGGCTCGATTTCGACGTGCCGGGGTCGAGTCTCGACAAGGAAGCGATTGCCGCCCGGCTCAACGAGTTGGTTGCCGCCGGCCATGACGCGGCGGCGCGCTGGATCAGCGACGACGAGTTGCTGGCCCATCCCGAACTGGTGCGCACCATGACCGTAAAGCCGCCGATGGGCGCCGGCCGGGTACGGCTGATCGAGATCGCCGGCATCGATCTGCAGCCGTGCGGTGGCACCCACATCCGCAACACCGCCGAAATCGGCCCGGTGACAATCACCAAGATCGAGAACAAGGGCCGGCAAAACCGCCGGATCATCGTCGCGTTCGCCGATTAGAGCGGCATTCGACCAAGTAGGGTCGCCACCCCAAATGAAACCGGCGCGCACCCGTATGATGCGCGCCGCTTCCATTGGATCGATAGCGCGGACCGGTTTACCGGCCGCCGGGCGCGGGCTACCCGAAGAGTTTGCCGCCGAGATTCGCCGTGTTGATGGACGCCTGAGTAACACCAACCAGAGTCATTGCCGTGCCGTCCGGCAGGTGCAGCAATACGCTGGCCTGACCGCCCACGGTCGTCGGCGTCGAGGTGGCAACGATAGCGTCCGAGGTCGCCTTGGCCTCGTTCTGATAGAACAGCAGATCGCTTCCGACCTGGAAGTTCGTCACCGTGACGCTGGCCGACGATGACGACGTGACGCTGTCGTCCGTACCGAACTTCATCGTCGCCCCGGCGATCGAGGTCGAGTGGTCCCACGTATGCGACCCGCCGGCGCTGGTCGAGGTGCCGACGCCGATCGAGTCACCCGGCCCGCCCCATACCGAGTCGGAACCGGTACCCGAGAGGATCGTATCGTTGACCGTCGTGTATTGAACGTTGGCCGAGGGGAGCGTAGCGCCGTTGCTGAACGTATTCAGCACGTTGGCTCCGCTGGACTTGGACAGGTCGATGTAGTCGCGCCCGGTATTGATCCCGCCAACCCCCGGATTGCCCGGATTGAAGACCAGCTTGCCGGAACCGGTCGCAGTGATGGTGTCGCCGCTGCCCGCCGCACCGACGCCGGCACCGGTAACCGTAGAGCTGCCGGTCGCGCTCAGCACGATCGTCGACGTTCCGGCATCGCCAGCGACTTGCGCGAGCCCATTGCCAACCGTCACGGCGGCGCCCGAACCGAGGATCGCCGTCTCAGAGCCGGTGTTCCCGGTCAGATTGATCTTGTCCTTGGCACCGCCGGCGATCAGGACGGACGCATTGCCAGCCAGGGCGGTAATCGTGTTGCCACCGCCGCTGTTGATCGTCTCGGCCCCGCCCGAGCCGACGACCACCGAAATCCCGGTGGCAAGATTGGCGAGGACCTGCTCCGTGCCGCCGGCCCCACCGATCAGCGAATCGCCGGCCGCACCGATCAGCGTGGTGCTGCCGCTACCCGCCGTGATCGTCGCATTGGCGGCTCCGTTGAGCGTCGCGTTGATGCCGACGGAGCCGGTATTACCGGTCAGGTCTACGACGTCGCCCTTGCCGGGCGCGATCGCCAGCGTCGCGTTGCCGGCATTCGCCTTGATGACGTTGCCGCCGCCGCTGTTGACCGTCTCGGCACCGGCCGCACCGGCAACGATCGTCTCGCCGCTCGCCAGAGCAATGATCTGAGAGGTGCCGGCACCGACGATCAAGTCGCCGGTCGCACCGATGAAGAGGTTGGTGCCGTTGCCGCCGATCAGCGTATCGCCGCCGTTTGCACCGGTCAGGCTGGCATTGCCGGTCAACCCCGTCAGGTTGATCAGATCGCCCTTGGAGCCAATGATGTTGACATTGGCGGCGCTGCCCGCACCGGTGATCGTGGTGCCGGTCCCGCTGGTGATTGTGTAGTTGCCGGCCGCGTTCACGCCGATCTGCATGTTCGCAGCGCCGGTGATCTGCCCGGACGCCGTGCTCGATGCGGCGGTCGTGCTCGGCAGAATGATGTCGCTGATACCACCGAAGAGCGCGGCGTTAGCGCCGGTGCCCTGGATGATCGTCTGCTTGCCGCTTTGCGCGTTGACGGTAAAGCCGTCCGCGCTACCGCCGATAATCGTGTCTGCCGATGCACCATAAACCGTCTGGTTGGCGGCGTTGCCCCCGACGATCGTTTCGCCGCCGGTCACGTCGGTCATCTGGAAGGCGCCGGTCAGCATCTGCTCGGTGGAGATGATGCTCCCCGCCCGGACCTCGTTCGGCTGGTTCTGAACCGCACCCTGGATGAAGGCGCTGGCGTCAAACCCCTTTGCGGCAGTGCCGGCAACGGAGGTGAAAATCTCGATATTGAAAGCACCGGCCAGGGTCGGCGCCCCGGCACCATCTGGTGTCACAACCAGATGAACAGGCCTGGTATCGCCGGAAGGTGCGTTAAAGATCAGGAATGAGCCGGGTACTGAAGCCATGCCAGGTGCTCGCTGAAATTACGGATACCCGAACGACCGGGTGATTAAACCTATCGCTCAGCAACCTCGCGAAGTCTTGGCACGATTGCCCACAAGATGTTTCAACTTGTCACGGAAAGTTACAAGAGAGACACGCCCTGGTTGCAGGCGCATCGATGACGACGCGAAGCGCGCCGTGGACAAATTCCCGGGGAATTAGTTCGGCTGGGAGCGATCGCGCATATGCCGCGCTTTTGTGCCGCTGGGATCAGGTGGAGGCCGGAAGCGGAATCGAACCGCTGTACACGGATTTGCAGTCCGTTGCATAGCCACTCTGCCATCCGGCCGGCGGCGGCGCTGGTATAGGCGCGAGGCGTTTGGGGGTCAAGCGCGGCGCCGCGCCGCGGCCATTCGATGCCGCGCCCCATTTGCAGTGGTGGCGCGTCGCTTTAGCGGCTCCCTCGGTGTTGCCGCATGCCGGCGCGGCACATATATTTGGTGTTTCCCGATGGTTTCCTGAAGGATTTGAGAATGGCGCGTGTGACCGTCGAAGATTGTGTCGTCAAAGTGCCCAACCGGTTTGAGCTGGTTTTGCTCGCCTCGCAGCGGGCGCGCGAAATCACCTCCGGGGCACCGTTGACGCTCGATCGCGATGACGACAAGAACCCGGTTATCGCATTGCGCGAAATCGCCGAAGACATGATGGAGCTGGACCATCTGCGGGATTCGCTGATCCGCGGCATGCAGAAGCATGTTGAGATGGATGAGCCGGAAGACGCGCCGGAGCTGGAGCAGACCCTGTTCGGTCTCGCCGAACCGGTCGGTGCCGTGATCGGCGAGGATGACGTGGACGAAGAGGCGGTCGAGGCCGAACTCGAGGAAGACATGCTGTCGATTGAGGAGGATGTCGATCTCGATCCGGAGGCCGCCGCCGCGCTTCCCGACGACGACGAACCCTGACGCGCGGGCGAACCGGCCTTGTCGCCTGCCCGCCGGTAACCGGGAGATGACCGCCCGATGATGCGCCAGTTCGAACTGGTTGAGCTGGTCAAATCCTACGATCCGAAAGCGGACGAGGCGGCGATCAACCGCGCCTACGTCTATTCGGTGAAGGCGCACGGGACCCAACGCCGCGCCTCGGGCGACCCGTATTTCTCGCATCCGGTCGAAGTCGCCGGCCTCCTCGCGCAGATGAAGCTCGACAGCGCGTCGATCGTCACCGCGCTGCTGCACGACACGGTCGAGGATACGGTCGCGACGCTCGACGATATCGAGCAGTTGTTCGGGCATGAAATCGCCCGGCTGGTCGACGGCGTTACCAAGCTGTCGCAGATCGAGCTGCAATCTGACCAGACCAAGCAGGCGGAGAATTTTCGTAAGCTCGTGCTGGCGATGTCGGAAGACATCCGCGTTCTGCTGGTCAAGCTGGCCGACCGGCTGCACAACATGCGGACGCTGCACTTCATCAAGAGCGAGGAAAAGCGGCGGCGCATTGCCCGTGAGACGATGGACATCTATGTTCCGCTCGCCGAGCGCATCGGCATGCACCGCATGAAGGACCAGCTCGAAGACCTGGCCTTTGCCGAGCTGCATCCGGATGCCCGCGACAGCATCGTCGCCCGCCTCGGCTTTCTGCGGAACAAGGGCGGCGACATTGTTTCACGCATCGTCGAAGAGCTGAACGGGACGCTCGGCGAAGGCGGCCTGTCCGCCGGCATTTCGGGCCGGGAGAAATCGCCCTATTCAATCTGGCGCAAAATGCAGCGCAAGGACGTGTCGTTCGAGCGGCTGGCGGACGTGATGGCGTTCCGCGTGCTGGTTGACGGCACGGCCGATTGCTACCACGCGCTGGGCCTCATTCATTCGGCCTATCACGTCGTTCCCGGCCGCTTCAAAGACTATATCTCGACGCCAAAGCCGAATAATTACCGCTCGCTGCACACCGGCGTGATCGGGCCGGAGCGGCAGCGCATCGAGGTGCAGATCCGCACCCGCGAAATGCACGAGATCGCCGAACTCGGCGTGGCGGCCCACTGGGTCTACAAGCAGCAGGCCGACCGGGTTGACGGGCGGCAATATCGCTGGCTGCGCGAACTGCTCGAAATCCTCGACCAGGCATCGAACCCCGAGGAGTTCCTGGAGCACACCAAGCTCGCGATGTTCCAGGACCAGGTGTTTGCATTCACCCCGAAGGGCGATCTGTTCGCGCTGCCGCGCGGTGCGACGCCGGTCGATTTCGCCTACGCCGTGCATTCGCAGATCGGCGATACCTGCGTTGGCGCGAAGATCAACGGCCGCCTGCTGCCACTGCGCACGCAGCTGGCGAATGGCGACCAGGTCGAGATCGTCACATCAAAGGCGCAGACTCCGTCGCCGACCTGGGAACGATTTGTCGTCACCGGCAAGGCGCGCGCGCGCATCCGCCGCTTTATCCGCACCCAGCAACGGGCGCAGTATCTCGATCTCGGCCGCGCCATCGTGCAGAAGGCGTTTCGCCAGCAGGGCGAGGATTTCTCGGAAAAGCCGCTCGGCGCGGTGCTGACCCAGTTCAACTGCGCTGCGGTCGAAGACCTCTATGTCGCGGTCGGCGAGGGACTGGCGACCGGCCGCGAGGTGGTCAACGCCGCCTTCCCGCAGCCCGCCGAAGACAAGGATAAAGACAAGGTCGTCCCGATCGCCCGCGCTCGCCGCAAAGGCAACGGGCGTGACATGGCGGTGCCGATCCGCGGGCTGATACCGGGCATGGCGCTGCATTTCGCCGGTTGTTGCCACCCGCTGCCGGGCGATCGCATCGTCGGCATCGTCACGACCGGCAAGGGCGTGACGATCCACACGATCGATTGCGACACGCTGGAGAGCTTCGCCGCCGAGCCGGAACGCTGGCTCGATGTCGCCTGGAGCGCCGACGAGGCTGATATCGGGCATGTCGGCCGCATCAACGTCACGATTGCCAACGAGGCCGGCAATCTCGGCAGCCTGACGACAACGATCGGCAAGCAGGGCGGCAATATCAGCAATCTGAAGATCACCAACCGCTCAACCGACTTCTTCGAGATCATGGTCGATATCGAGGTTGCCGACGTAAAGCAGCTATCCACGATCATCGCCGCGTTGCGCGCGACGCCGGTCATCAACTCCGTCGAACGCGCCCGCGGCTAGGCGGTGGAAACAACTCGGCAACACGGCACGAGATTGCTTCGCGGAGCTTGTCCTCGGGCGGCGCGTAGCGCCGACCCGGGGGCTCGCAATGACAACAAATGGGTCTGTCATTGCGAGGAGCGGAGCGACAAAGCAATCTCGGTGTCCAGGCGATGATCCTTGGCGTTGGCAGCGACCTGATCGACATCCGCCGCATCGAAAAGACGATCGCGCGGTTTGGCGACCGTTTCCTCGACCGCATCTTCACCGAATCCGAGCGCCGCCGCTGCGAGCGGCGCGCGCTGACCCGCGTCGAAAGCTATGCCCGCCGCTTTGCCGCCAAGGAGGCTGCGGCCAAAGCGCTCGGCACCGGGTTTCGCCGCGGCGTGTTCTGGCGCGATCTCGGCGTCGTCAACCTGCCCGGCGGGCAGCCGGGCATGCAGCTGACCGGCGGCGCCTTGCGCCGGCTCGAGGCGATCACCCCGCCCGGCATGCGGGCCCGTCTCGACGTCAGCCTGACCGACGAGCCGCCACTCGCCCAGGCCATCGTCATCATCACCGCCGTGCCTGCGTCAGACCCGGCCACTCTGCCTGCGCTGCCGGCGCCCGCTCTGCCGCCGGCAGCTTGACTTGCCGCGCCCCGGCAGGCTTAGTCGCGCGCGTCTAGCGCCGCCCGTTTGGTCATGAAATCAAAATTTGGTCAGAAAGCCGCTTCGGTGAACAATTCATCGGGTGGCATTGTCGAGACGGTCAAAACCGTTGTCTACGCGGTGCTGATCGCGCTTGTCGTGCGCACCGTCGCCTACGAGCCGTTCAACATCCCGTCGGGGTCGATGATTCCGACATTGCTGGTCGGCGATTACCTGTTCGTGTCGAAATTCTCCTACGGCTACAGCCGCTATTCGCTGCCGTTCGGATTGCCGCTGTTTTCGGGGCGGGTCTTCCTGCCGTTTTCGCACCCGCCGCAACGCGGCGATGTCGCGGTGTTCAAACTGCCGATCGACCCGTCCACCGATTTCATCAAGCGGGTGATCGGCCTGCCCAACGACCATATCCAGATGCGCCACGGCGAGCTTTACATCAACGATCAACTGGTGGCGCGAAAGTCGCTCCGCGACGAGCAATGTGTCGATCGGCCCTTACAGATGTGCACTCTTTATACCGAAACGCTGCCAAACGGCGTCGAGCACCCGATCATCAAGCACGGCGACGACAACATGCTCGACAACACCCAGATATATACCGTGCCGCCGGGCAATTACTTCATGATGGGCGACAACCGCGACAATTCGGAGGACAGCCGGGTGCTGTCGGCGGTCGGCTATGTGCCGGAGGAAAATTTCGTCGGCCGCGCCCAGTTCCTGTTCTTCTCGACCGACGGGTCGGCGCGCTGGTGGGAAGTGTGGCGATGGCCGTTCGCGGTGCGCTATTGGCGGCTGTTCCACGGCATCAACTGACCGCGGCGGCCGGAGGCAAGATGGGGGTGGCAGATGCTGACGCTCCTCGCGGTGCCGACCGGATATTGACATCGATCCGGTGAACGACGTCGCACCCTCGATTACTGCTGGCAGTGCCGCCGACACGGTCGGACATGTTTTTGCCCGGCCGGAGCTTCTGATCGACGCGCTGACCCATCCGAGCGCGTTGCCGCAGCAGCGTAGTGGCCAACGGCGTGGGCGGCGCGTCCGCCAGCCGGCGGTGCGCGGCGGCTACGAGCGGCTCGAATTTCTCGGCGACCGGGTATTGGGGCTGGTCGTCGCCGATCTGCTGTGGCGGCGCTTTGACAAGGAACCGGAAGGGTATCTGACGCGCCGCCTGACCCATCTGGTACGGCGCGAGGCGTTGGCGCGGGTCGCCGAAACGATCGAGCTGTGGCGCCATCTGGTGCTGTCGCCGTCCGAAGCGGCTTCCGGTGCGGCGCGCAACCCGGGCATCCTCGCCGATGTGATGGAGGCGGTGATCGCAGCGATCTATCTCGACGGCGGGTTCGAGGCGGCGCGCGCTTTTATCGAGCGCCTTTGGGAACCGCTGCTCGCCGACATGGACGGCCCGCCGCGCGACCCGAAAACCACGTTGCAGGAATGGGTGCAGGCGCGCGGCCGAGTGCTGCCGGCCTATGAACTGGTCGCGACCAGCGGCCCCGACCACGCGCCGCAATTCACGGTAGCGGTGCGCGTTGCCGGGTTTGACGAAGCCACCGCCACCGCCAGCTCGAAACGCGCCGCCGAAACCAGCGCCGCCGCCGCCCTGTTGGAGCGGCTCAGCGCCGCGAAAGGCTAGGATGCCGAGGAAAAAGAATGCCGATAATGAGCCCTCTCCCGCACCGCGGGAGAGGGTGGATCGCCGCGACAGCGGCGAGACGGGTGAGGGTCTGACAACCAACTCGCCGCAAACACCCTCACCCGTCTCCGGCTTGGCGCCGGAGCCACCCTCTCCCGCATTGCGGGAGAGGGAACGGAAGTGCGGGTATGTCGCGCTGATCGGGGCGCCGAATGCCGGCAAGTCGACGCTGCTGAACCAGTTGGTCGGGCGCAAGCTGGCAATCGTCACACCCAAGGTGCAGACCACCCGCACCCGCCTCCTCGGCATCGTGCTGGTTGACGATGCGCAGCTGATCCTGGTCGACACGCCTGGCATCTTCGAGCCGCGCCGCCGTCTCGACCGCGCGATGGTGGCGGCGGCCTGGGCCGGTGCCTCGGACGCCGACCAGGTCGTGCTGCTGATCGACGCAACCCGCCCCAACGATCCCGACGCCCAGCGCATCGTCGATCGCCTCGTCGCCAGCAAACGCCGCGCGATCCTGGCGCTGAACAAGGTCGATGTGGTGCGGCGCGACACCTTGCTGGGCCTCACCGAACGGTTCGCCGCGCATGGCTGTTTCGATCAGGTGTTCATGATCTCCGGCCTCACCGGCGACGGCGTCGAAGATTTGAAACGCCACCTCGCGGCGTTGATGCCGCCCGGCCCGTGGCTGTTTCCGGAAGACCAGCTTTCGGACGCACAGGAGCGCTGGCTCGCCGCCGAAATCACCCGCGAGCAGGTGTTCCTGCAACTGCACGACGAACTGCCCTACGCCACCTCGGTCGAGACCGAAACCTGGGAGGAGCGCAGGGATGGCAGCGCCCGCATCGATCAAATCATCTATGTGCAGCGGCCGGGACAGCGCGCCATCGTGCTCGGCGACAAGGGCCAGCGCATCAAGTCGATCGGCGCCCGCGCCCGCGCCGAACTCGAACAGCAACTCGACCGCCGCGTCCATTTGTTCCTGTTCGTCAAGGTGCGCGACAACTGGATCGAGGACCCCGAGCGTTACGCCGCCATCGGCCTAGACTACAATGTGTAACCTGCACAAATCCCCTCTCCCGCATCGCGGGAGAGGGTGGCCGAAGGCGAAGCCGGAGGTCGGGTGAGGGTGTTTCGGCCGCACCCACCCTCACCCGTCTCGCCGCTACCGCGGCGAGCCACCCTCTCCCGCAATGCGGGAGAGGGGACAGGATAAGCGATGGAGTGGCACGACACTGCGATCGTGCTATCGACGCGGCGGCATGGCGAAAGTGCGCTGGTCGCCGAATTGCTGACCCTGGAGCACGGCCGCCATGCCGGTCTGGTACGCGGCGGGCAGTCGCCGCGGCGCCGGGCGGTGTTGCAGCCAGGAAACAGCGTCGCGGTGATGTGGCGCGGCCGATTGCCCGAGCATCTGGGCTCGTTCGATTGCGAGTTGCTCGACGCGCGTGCCGCCCGGCTGCTCGATGACCCCGACCGGCTGGCCGCGCTGAATGCCGCGAGCGCGCTGCTCCAGACCGCGCTCCCCGAGCGCGAGCCGCATGCCGGCCTCTATCGATCGTTTGAGATTTTGCTGGAAGCGCTCGACCCCGCCGCCGATTTCGAGCACCTGGGCCGCGACCTATGTAGCGTGGGAATGCGACCTGCTGGCGGCGCTCGGGTTCGGGCTCGATCTCGGTCGCTGCGCCGTCACCGGCACCAACCAGGACCTCGCCTACGTGTCGCCGCGCACCGGCCGCGCGGTATCGCGCATCGCAGGCGCGGCATATCACGACAAGCTGTTGCCGCTGCCCGGCTTTCTGTGGCGCGACGAGCCGGCCGCGCCACTCGATATCGTTGCCGGCCTTACGCTGACCCGACACTTTCTGCTGAACCACCTGCTGCTGCCGCATGGCGGCAAACTGCCCGAGGCGCGTGACCGGCTGGTCGAACGCATGCGTCGCCACACCGCCCCCGCGGCTGGTAGTATTGCGCGTTCTTAACAACGAGGTCTGGTAGGCATGGCCGATCCCGCTGTGGCCGGCGACATCCGCGATGTCGATTTTGCCGATGCGCTTGGCGAGCGCTATCTGTCTTACGCCATGTCGACGATCATGGCGCGCTCGCTGCCGGATGTGCGTGACGGGCTGAAGCCGGTGCATCGCCGCATCCTGCATGCGATGGCCGAATTGCGGCTCAACCCCGGCTCCGGGTACAAGAAATGCGCCCGCGTCGTCGGCGATGTGATTGGCAAGTTTCATCCGCACGGCGAATTGTCGGTGTACGACGCGCTGGTGCGTCTCGCGCAGGATTTCGCGCAGCGCTATCCGCTGGTCGATGGCCAGGGCAATTTCGGCAATATCGACGGCGATAACGCCGCGGCGATGCGCTACACCGAAAGCCGCCTGTCGGCCGTGGCGCAGGCGATGCTCGACGGGCTCGACGAAGACGCCGTCGATTTTCGCGCTACCTACGACGGCGAAGACCATGAGCCGGTCGTGTTGCCGGCACGTTTCCCGAACCTGCTCGCCAACGGCTCCGCCGGCATCGCGGTCGGCATGGCGACCAGCATCCCGCCGCACAATGTCGGCGAGTTGTGCGATGCCCTGCTGCGCCTGATCGACAACCCCGCCTGCACGACGGCCGAACTGGTGGCGCATGTCGCCGGCCCCGATTTCCCGACCGGCGGAGTGTTGGCCGAGCCGGCGGAAAACATCGTCGAAGCCTATGCCACGGGCCGCGGCAGCTTCCGGCTGCGGGCGCGCTGGACCAAGGAGGTACTGAGCCACGGCCTCTATCAGATTGTCGTCAGCGAAATCCCGTATCAGGTGCCGAAAGGCCGGCTGATCGAGAAGATCGCGGCCCTGCTCGAAGAAAAGAAGCTGCCGTTGCTCGCCGATGTCCGCGACGAGTCCGACGCCGAGGTGCGGCTCGTCTTCGAGCCGCGCAACCGCAACGTCGATGCCGACGTGCTGATGGAACAGCTGTTCCGGCTGACCGAGCTGGAAGTGAAGGTGCCGCTCAACCTCAACGTCATCGACCCGACCGGCGTGCCGCGGGTGATGAATTTGCGCGAGGCGTTGCAGGCCTTTCTCGACCATCGCCGCGAGGTGTTGCAGCGGCGCAGCCGGCACCGCCTCGCCGCGGTGGCGCGACGCATGGAAATCCTGCGCGGGTTTGTCATCGTCTACGTCAACCTCGACGAGGTGATCCGCATCATCCGCGAGTCGGACGACCCGAAGGCCGAGATGATCGAACGCTGGGGCCTCACCGACACCCAGGTCGAAGCGATCCTCAACATGCGGCTGCGCACCCTGCGGCGGCTCGAAGAAATCGCGATCCAAAAGGAACTGTCTGAACTCTCGGCCGAAGGCACCGGGCTCGAAGCCCTGCTCGCCAGCGATAAACGGCAATGGCGAGTGCTGGCGAAAGAGGTTGCCGCGACGCAAAAGGAATTCGGCGGCGACACCGCGCTCGGCCGCCGCCGCACCCTGCTCGGCGCGGCGCCGGAGCCGGTCGAAATCCCGGTCTCGGCATCAGTCGAGCGCGAGCCCGTGACCGTGCTGTGCTCACAAAAGGGCTGGATTCGCGCGGTCAAAGGACACGGCATTCCCGCCGCCGACCAGAAATACAAGGAAGGCGACGGGCCGCGCTTCGCGTTGCCAGTGGAAACCACCGACCGGCTCACGATCTTCGGCAGCAATGGCCGATTCTACACGATCGGCGTCGATCGCCTGCCGGGCGGCCGCAGCCAGGGCGAGCCGCTGCGGTTGATGATCGACCTGCCGAACGAGCACGATGTTGTTGCGCTGTTCCCGCACCGCCCCGGTTTGCGGCTGCTGGTCGCCGCCAATGACGGGCGCGGCTTCCTGGTCGATGGCGACGAGGCGGTGGCGCAGACCCGTGCCGGGAAGCAGGTACTGACCGCCGCCACCGGCGCTCAGGCGATGCTGTGCCTGCCAATCGACGGCGATGCGGTCGCCTTTGTCGGCGAGAACCGCCGCATGCTGGTCGTCGATGCGACGGACATCCCCGAAATGGCGCGCGGCCGCGGCGTCATCCTGCAACGCTTCCGCGCCGGAGGCCTTGCGGACGCCCGGGTGTTCCGCCTCGCCGACGGACTTTCCTGGCGGCAAGGCGAAAGCCGCGTGCGCACCGAAATCGACCTCACCCCGTGGCGTGGCCCTCGCGGCGGCGGCGGCCACGGTGTTCCGCAAGGCTTCCCCCGCTCGGGCCGCTTCGCCTAGCAAGGCCGCTAGCGCTGACGCCGCCGGCTGATAAGATGGCCGCTCAGAAATTCGAGGGACGCATCAGCGGCTGTCCATGACACCAGGGCCGGCGATTGTTGTCGTCGAAGACGAGCCTTATCAGCGCCAGGTCATTACCGAATACCTGGCGCGGCATGGCTTGCGTCCGATCGCTTTGTCATCCGGCGCCGAACTGAAGCGGTTGGCACAGCACGCGATGCCCGATGTCGCACTGCTCGACGTCAATCTCGGCGAATCGGAAAACGGCTTCGACCTGGCACGCTGGCTGCGCGCCAGGTCGGCCCGTATCGGTATCATCATGCTGACCGCCGCCGGCGATACGGTTGACCGGGTCGTCGGCCTCGAATCCGGCGCCGACGATTACGTCGTCAAGCCGTTCGAGCCCGCCGAACTGCTGGCCCGGGTGCGCGCCCAGTTGCGCCGCGCCCGCGACACCGCGCCTCCTGCACCGCTGCGGAGCGAGGCGCGGATCGGCACCGCAATGCTCGACCTCGACCGCCGCGTGCTGATCCTCGCCGACGGCACCGAGGACGATCTCGCGACCAGCGAATTCGACCTGCTCAAGCTGTTTGTCGAAAACCCCAACCGCACTCTGGCGCGCGACTGGCTGCTTGAAGCCACCTCGCACCGCGAGGCCGAAGCCTTCGACCGCGCCATCGACAACCGCATCATGCGCCTGCGCCGCAAGGTCGAAGCCGACCCCGCCAAACCGCAGGCAATCCGCAGCGTCCGCGGCATCGGTTACCAATTCGTTCCGCCCGCCGATTAGATCGCGCCGGCTTCCTTTAGCGCCGCGATCTCACTCTCCGACAACCCGAGCCAGCCACCGTAGATGTCGGCGTTGTGCTGGCCGATTCTCGGGCTGGGCAGAGTTGGCGCCCTGGCCAATCCGTGCAGACGAAGCGGTGATGTCGGTACCGTGATCGGGCCGAGTTCGGGGTGCTCGACGTCTTCGAGCATGCCACGTTCATGCATGTGCACGTCGTGCATGACCTCGGGTGCGGTGCGCACCGGCGCACAGGGCACCCGGCTCGCTTTCAGGAGGGCGAAAATCGCCATCTTGCCGAGCGTCCCGGTCCACGCCGTCATCACCTCGTCGATTTCGTCCATATGGCGGATGCGGTCGGCGTTGGTCGCGAAGCGCGGGTCCTGCTGCAAATCCTCCTGCCCCATCGCCTTGGCCAGGTTTTTCCAGTGAGCTTCGGTGACGCAGTGGATTGCGACATGCCCGTCGGCGGTCGCATAGACATTGTACGGCGCCGTCGATAGCCCGGCCTGACGGTTGCCGGTGCGCGGGGGCGGGTTGCCGGTGCGGTGGTAGTACTCAAAGCTGGCGGAAAGGCTCGGATACACCGTCTCCTGCATCGCCACCTCGCAAAGGCGACCCTCGCCGCTGCGGTCGCGGTCGTAGAGGGCGGTCATGATCGCGGCGTAGAGGTGGATGCCGCCCATGAAATCGACGAGCGTCGGACCGGCCTTCATCGGCGGGCCGTCGGGCGCGCCGGTGACGCTCATAATCCCCGAGGCGGCCTGGATCGTCAGGTCCATCGCGAGGTTGTCGCGGTCCGGCCCACTGATGCCAAACCCGGTGCCGGTGGCATAGATCAGCCGCGGGTTGATCTCGTGCAGCACGCTCCAGCCGACGCCGAGATCGTCCATCGTACCGGGCGAGAAATTCTCCAGCAGCACATCGGCACGCCGCACCATCTCGAACAGCAATTCGCGGCCGCGCGGATGCTTGAGGTTGAGGGTCACCGCCCGCTTGTTCTGGTTCAGCATCGCAAAGGGCAGCGTTGCGCTGGTGCCTGGACGGGCCCGGCGGCGCAGCGGCTCGCCGTGCGGCGGCTCGATCTTAATCACGTCGGCGCCGCCCTTCGCCAGCAGCACCGTGCAATAGGGTCCCTGATAGATCTGGCCGAAATCGATCACGACTAGGCCGGCGAGCGGCAGCCGCCCCGATATTTCCGTTGTGCTCGTCATCGGCCCCTCCCCGTTCATCCCACCTGATTGTGCCCAGTCGGCATGAGCCGGCGCAAGCTACCGCGCTTCGGCCTGCATTCGCTGGCGGCGCAAGGCGCGGCCGGGGCGCTCGCCGGTCGCCTTGCCGGCGGACCACACGAGCCCGCCATTAACGAAAACCTGCTCGATGCCGGCCGCCGGGGTCTTCGGCTCCGCGAAGGTGGCGCGGTCGATCACGGTGTCAGCGTCGAACACGCACAGATCAGCATAGGCGCCGGCGCGCACGACGCCGCGCCCGGTCAGCCCGAAACGGGCCGCCGACAGACCGGTCATCTTGTGCACCGCGGTTTCGAGGCCGAACAGCCCGATTTCGCGGCAGTAATGCCCGAGCACCCGCGGAAAGGTGCCCCACAGCCGCGGGTGCGGGTGAATGTCGTGCGGCAGCCCGTCCGACCCGATCATCGTGTGGTCGAACGCCAGCACCCGCCGCACATCGGCCTCGTCCATCATCCAGTAGATCGCGCCGGCCGGCTGCAACCGCTCGACCGCCTCCAGTTGCGTGACGCCCCAGTCATGCGTGATTTCGCTGAGTTCGCGCCCGGCCTGTTCCGGCGCCGATTTCGACCAGGTGATCAGCACCTTCATTGACTGCCCGACCCGCCCGGCGCGCAGCACCGTCGATGAGGCGATATAGGGGTAGGCGTCGAGCCCGATTTCCTGTCCGGCCATCGCCGCCGTGATCTTCGGCAACGTCTCGGCGGTGCGGCCGAAATTGGCGACACCGGTTGTCTTGTGATGCGAGATCACGACCGGCACGCCGGCTGCCTGCCCGACGTGAAAGCTCTCTTCCAGACTGTCGAACACATGCTCGGCCTCGTCGCGCATGTGTGTCGTGTAGAGGGCGCCGGCCGGGCGCAGCCGTGCGGCCAGCGCCTCGATCTCGGCCGCCGGCGCGGCCGATGCCGGGGCATAGAACAGCCCGGTGGACAAGCCGATCACCCCGGCATCGAGCGCCTCCTGCAGCCGCTCTTCCATGCGCGCGATTTCAGAGGCGCTGGCCGGCCGGTCGAGGTCAAGCATCGCGCCGACACGCAGGGTCGAATGGCCGACGAGACAGGCGGCATTGATCGCGGCGGGCGATTTGTCGAGCGCGGCGAGGTAGTCGGCGAAGCGCGGATAGAGGTAATCGGCGGCGTCGCCGATCAGGTCGAGCGGCGGTGGCGGCGCGTGATCGAGCGCCAGCGGCGCAAGGCTGACACCGCAATTGCCGGTGATGACGGTGGTGACGCCCTGGCTCGCCTTGGCCGGCATTTCGGGCGAGGCGAACAGCGCGCGGTCGTCATGCGTGTGCACGTCGATAAAGCCAGGCGCGACAATCTTTCCGGTGACATCGATCTCACGCGCCCCGGCGGTCTTCGCGACATCGCCGACCGCTGCGATGCGGTCGCCGGCGATCGCGACATCACCGCGAAACCGCACCGCGCCCGTGCCGTCGATCACCGTGCCGCCGCGCAAAATCCAGTCGGTCATGCAGCTCTCCTGTTGGGGCGACGAGATTGCTTCGCTCCGCTCGCAATGACAGCAGGATAAGCTGTCATTGCGAGGAGCGCAGCGACGAAGCAATCTCGCGACCAGTTGGTGAGGGAGGCGACAAATGGCGGAACGGCGGACGGGTGGGTGCCTGTGCGGCGCGGTGCGGTACGAATTGGCCGGCGAGCCCCAGTTTTCGCTGCAATGTCATTGCCGTGACTGCCAGAAATCGAGCGGCACGGCCTATGTCGCGGCGATGCGGGTGCCGTCTTCCGGATTTCGCGTCACCCAGGGCACCCCGAAGCGTTACGTCGCAAAGGCCGATAGCGGCAACGAGGTAACACGGCTGTTCTGTGGCGATTGCGGCTCGCCGATCTATATCCAGGTCTCGACCCGCCCCGACATCGTCGGGTTGCGGGTTGGCACGCTCGACGACCCGAGCGAGTTCAAGCCCGAGGCCGACATCTTTGTCAAAAGCGCCCAGCCCTGGGAACACCTGAACCCGGATTTGCCCAGGCACGACACCTACCCGGACGGCAAATCCTATTCGGCCGGCCAGCGTCAAACGTAGGTCTTTTCCTCGACGATTTCCGAGCCGGTCAACTCGCTGATGCGGCGCTTCAACACCGCGCGGCGATCGTTGTTGCGGTAGACATCGCGCGCAAGCTCGATGAACCCCGAGTCGAAGCAGCCTTCGCGTTCGTGGAGGCGCAGATCGTCCTCGATCTGCCAAAGACGGCGGTTGACGATGCGTAATTCCGCCCAGGCAGCGTCGAGTTGCGGCGAGGGCGGCACCTCACGGCGGCGCACGGCATTGAGCGCGGCGAGTTCGCCGGCGACGTTAGCCTGCTTGGCGGCGTCGGTCAGCGCCCCGGCCTTCAATTCGAGGATACTGATCTTATCGAGCAATTCACCGACCGAGATCGGCACCAATAAGGGCATCTGTTTTGCTTTGCGCTGATGCGGGTGCGCCGTCGCGGCAGGCGGGGCCGACCGCGACCTGCCGCTCGACCGCCGCGGTGACGGCATCGAGCGGGATCGCGTCGATGCGATCGGCACCGTAATCCTGGGCTTTCAGGCAGATCAATGCCCGTGCGAACGGCGCGTATTTTTCGGGCCGCGTCGGCCCGAACAGCGACACCATCGGCGCCCCGCCGGCCGCCAGCAAATGACCGGCGCCCGAGCAATTGGCGACCGCCGCCGCCAGCCGTTCCCCAAGCGCCGCAGCGAGGCACGGGCCGCCGATGCCGTCGCGCCGCGCGGCATTGTCCTGCTCGGGAAAGAGCGCCTGCGGCACCGCCTCGCGCAACGCGGCCAGCCAGTCGCGCTCCTCCGGCCCGATCAGAAAGACCGGCACCCGCCGCTCTTCGACCTGCCGCTGCGCCAGCGCTATAAAGGCGTCGAGCGGCCAGCATTTGCCGGTCTGCTTGTTGCCGGCGCCGGGCGACAGGCCGACATAAACCAGCCCGGCCGGCAGCAACTCGCCGGCGCGACGGCGCAATTCGGGCGGGAGGGGGATCGGGTTCGGCACCGCGATCGGATGCCCCGCGGCGGCGGCGGCAAGACCCAGGAGCTTATCGACGAGCCGGGGCGGGCGCCGGGTCAACGGCCGCGGCGGCGCCCGGTTGGACCACAAATACCGCCAGGTGCCGCTGATGAACCGGCGATGCGGGATGCGCCGCAGAAACAGCGTACGGCCGAGATAGCGCTGGGTATCGACGATCAGATCGAACTGCCGGTCGAAGATCGGATGCTCCCGGGCAAACGCCATGCGCAACGCCGGGCGTGGATCGGTCGGGATCGCGAGGTCGGTGATGAACTCGTCGATCCGCCCATCGACCAGCGGCGCCAGATGGTTGCGCAGATAAAACGACCCGCTGGTCCCCGGCACCCACACGATCCACGCCAGCGGAAACGCACTGCGGAGCGCCAGCAGCAGCGGCAGTTTCAGGACGTTTTCGCCGAGCGCATTGTCGGCGTCGCTGGTGATGTAGACGAGGATCGATCGAGGGTCCAAATCCACGGGACTTTCGTTGGTCTTAGTGCACCGCTTATGACAAACTATGTCATATGCGGCGACGCGCAAGGCGCATCTTTTATCGCAAACGTCATCATGACGACGGCACGATTTCGGAGCTTACGTTATGCCTTGTCCCCGATCCGGTGCGCGGCTCGACGCACTCCTTCAAATACAGCCTGTTCTTCGGGCGGCCGGGTCAACGGCTGGTCGGGTACGACAACGAGCCAGGCAAGGGTGACCATCGGCATTACCTCGGTGGCGAGGAGCCCTATCTGTTTACGACACCAGAGCAGCTGATCCGCGACTTTCTTGCCGATGTGCGGGCGGCGCGACGCCTCGAATTGGATGATCACGATGGCTGAAGCAAAGATCATTGTCGGCGGCGAATTGGCGGACGATGCGGCGGCATTTCTCGACGCCTGGCACCGGGCGGAGGGCGGCGAAAGTGTCGACGAGACCGTGCTTGCATTCGAAAGCTGGGAGGCACTCGCTGGGATCATGACCGGCGAGCGCTACCGGCTGCTTCGCCATGTTCATGCGCATCCCGAGCCGTCGGTGTCGGCCTTGGCACGCGCGCTCGGGCGTCAGTACCGCCGGGTGCACGCGGATGTCACCGCGCTCGAACAAGCCGGCCTGCTCAACCGTTCCAGCGGCGCCGTCCGCGCCAGCGTGGACCGGATTACCGCCGAGATTTGCCTGTAGCTCGACTCCCTGTCACGGCGCGGCGGAAGCCTCGTCGAGCAGGCGGACGATGTGCCGGGCGTCGCGGCCGGCGCCTTCGGCGATCTGGTGCCGGCACAGGTGCCGCAGGCGGCGAGCAGCGTGTCGGGGGCGGCGGCGCGCATCTTCGGCAGGACGCCGAGTTCGCCGATCTTCATCGACACCTCGTAATGCTCGGCCTCCATGCCGAACGAGCCGGCCATGCCGCAGCAGGTCGAATTCGAAGGTTTCGACCTTGAGTTCGGGGATCAGCTGGAGTGCCTTGGCGGCGGCGCCGGCGGTGCCGAACGCCTTTTGGTGGCAGTGGCCGTGCAGCAGCGCGGTGCGGCCGGGCATCGCCGCAAGCGGCAGTTGGAAGCGGCCGGCGGCGCATTCGGTTTCGACGAATTCCTCGAACAACTGGGCATGGTCGGCAAGCGCGGTGGTCGCGGCGCCGGGCAGCAACGACGGGAACTCGTCGCGCAAGGTCAGCAGGCAGGCGGGTTCGAGGCCGACGATCGGCGTACCGGCGGCAATCGCCGGCGCCAGCGCATCGAGCATGCGGCGGGCTTCCTCGCGCGCCTCATCGACCATGCCGGCCGCGAGGAAGGTGCGGCCGCAGCACAACGGCCGCCCGACGGCGGGCTCCGGCGTCGTGACGCGATAGCCGGCGCGGGTCAGCACGCGCTCGGCGGCGCGGCGCGTTTTCCGGCTCGAAATAACGGTTGAAGGTATCGACGAGCAGCAGGACTTCCCTGCCCAGCCCCGCCGGAGCTAGCGCCGCGATACGGGTTCGCGAGGACCATTCGCGGCAATTGGCGGCGGGCGCTGAGGCCCGAGCCATGTCTCGCCAAGCTCGCGCCAGCATCGGCATGCGGTTGCGCAGGTTCAGCACCCGGCGAACCGCGCCGCCCACGGGGCGTAACGCGGCAGATAGGCGATCAGCCGGTCGCGCAGCGTCGAGCCGTGCCGTTTCTTGTACTGGTGCAGAAACTCGATCTTCATCTTCGCCATGTCGACGCCGGTCGGGCATTCGCGGTGGCAGCCCTTGCACGAGACGCACAGCGCCATCGTCTCGCGCATCGCATCCGAGGTCAGCGCATCCGGCCCGAGCTGGCCGGACAAGGCGAGGCGCAACGTGTTGGCGCGGCCGCGCGTCAGATGCTGCTCGTCGCCGGTCGCGCGATAGGATGGGCACATCACGCCGGGGTCGGATTTGCGGCAGGCGCCGTTGTTGTTGCACATCTCGGCGGCGCTGGCGAAACCGCCCCAATCCGACCAGTCGAGCGCGGTCTCGACCGGCATCATGCCGATAGCCCGGCTTGAAGCGGAACAGGCTGCGGTCGTCCATCTTCGGCGGGCGCACGATCTTGCCGGGGTTGAACAGGCCGGCCGGGTCGAACGTGTCCTTCACCTCCTCGAAGGCGCGGACGATGCGGCTGCCGAACATCGGCTCGTGGAATTCCGAGCGCACGATGCCGTCGCCGTGCTCGCCGGAATGCGAGCCCTTGTATTCGCGCACCATCGCGAACGCCTCCTCGGCGATCGCGCGCATCTGCTTGGCGCCGAGTTCCTGCTTCAGGTTGATCACCGGCCGCACATGCAAGGTGCCGACCGAGGCATGCGCGTACCAGGTGCCGTAGGTGCCGTGCTTGTGGAACACCTGGGTCAGCCGGTCGGTGTATTCGGCGAGGTCTTCGAGCCGCACCGCGCAGTCTTCGATAAAGGAGATCGGTTTCCCGTCGCCCTTCATCGACATCATGATGTTGAGGCCGTCCTTGCGCACGTTCCACACCGCGCTCTGGAAGGCCGGGTCGGTCGCCTCGACGACGCTATTCGGGAAGCCGAGATCGCCCATCAGCTCGACGAGTTGTTTCAGCCGCCGCAGATTGTCGGCCGGGTCGTCGCCGGCGAATTCGGTCAGCAGAATCGCCTCGGGCTCGCCCTGGACAAAGCGGTCGACCGTGGCGCGGAACATCGGGATGTCGCGCGCCAGCTCGATCATCGTGCGGTCGACCAGTTCGACCGCGGCGGGGCCGAGCTTGACGATGTGCTGCGGTCGCCTCCATCGCCTCGTAGAAGCTCGGGAAATGGCAGATGCCGAGCACCCGGTCGCGGCGGGATCGGCTGCAAGATCGAGTTCGATTTCGTTGAAAAACGCCAGCGTGCCTTCCGACGCCGACCAGCAGATGGGCCATGTTGTGGCCTTCATCGCTGATCATGTCGATGTTGTAGCCGCCGACCTTGCGCAGCAGCTTCGGAAAGCGGGCGTCGATCTCGTCGGCTTCGCGGCGATGCAGTGCCCGCATGTCGCGCACCAGGGCAGCGGTAGCGTTCGGGCTGCACGTCCTCACCGAAATTGCCGGGTAGTTCGCCGAAATGCGCCTGCGTGCCGTCGGCAAGGATCGCGTCGATCGCCCGCACGTTGTGCACCATGTTGCCGTAGCGGATCGAGCGCGCGCCGCAGGAATTGTTCGCGGTCATGCCGCCGATCGTCGCGCGGTCGCCGGTCGAGACATCGACCGGAAACCATAATTTGTGCTGCCGGAGCTGCGCGTTCAGCCGCTCCATGACGATGCCGGGCTGTACCTTGACGCGCCGCGCCTCGACATCGAGCGACACGACGCCCTGCATGTATTTGCTGCAATCGAGCGACGAGGGCGCGGTTGACCGTCTGGCCGCATTGCGAGGTGCCGCCGCCGCGCGGCAAGACCGGCACGCCCTCCTCGCGCGCGATCTGCGATCGCCGTCGCGATGTCCTCGCGGTCTTTCGGCGACGACGACCCCGAGCGGCTCGATCTGGTAGATCGACGCGTCGGTCTGAATAGCGGCCGCGGCTGAACGCATCAAACAGCACATCGCCTTTGATCTCGCGGCGCAGGCGCTGTTCGAGACGGGAGACAGGCGGGTTATCCAGAGGCATGGCGGCGCTCGCGGCAGGTCATTGTTTCGCCCGAGCAATGCCGGGACTCATGGCACCGGAAGATATGCCGCGGAGCGCGTGCGATACACGCAAATCAGCGTCACGCCAGATCGTAAGCGCGCTCGCCGTGAGTGCTCAGGTCAAGACCATCACGCTGTTCCTCGACACTGACGCGAACTCCGATCGTCAGGTCAAGCAGCTTGACGATGACGGCGGTACAAATCGCGGACCACGCTGCAGCCGCGGCTACACCCAGCAACTGGGCGCCGAATTGTGCGCCGGGTGTCAGGTCGTGGCCGAAACCGCTCCCGCCCAGCGCGGGCAAGGCGAACACCGCGACCAGCAGTGAGCCGAGCATGCCGCCGACGCCGTGCACCGCAAACACGTCGAGCGAATCGTCGATCTTGAGACGACCCTTGATAAAGCCGGTCACGAAAAAGCACAGCAGCCCGCCGACCGCTCCCATCACCGTCGCCCCGAGCGGACCGACATAGCCGGACGCCGGGGTAATCGTCGCCAGCCCGGCGACACAGCCGGTGACGATGCCAACCGAGGTCGGCTTTCCCAGCCGAACCCGCTCGACCGCGATCCAGGTGAGCCCGGCCGCCGCCGCGGCCAGATGCGTCGCCAGGATCGCCGACACTGCCGACGCGTCGGCGGCCAGGGCGCTGCCGCCGTTGAAGCCGAACCATCCGATCCACAGCATCCCGGCGCCGGCCATCGTCATGCCCGGGCTGTGCGGCGGATCGAGGCGGTGGGGAAACCCCTCACGCGGACCGATCAGCAGCGCGGCAACCAGCGCCGATACACCAGCCGTCGTATGCACGACGATGCCGCCGGCGAAATCGAGCGTCCCCGAAGTGGAAAGCCAGCCGCCGCCCCACACCCAGTGGGCCACCGGCACGTAGACCACCACCAGCCAGATCGCCGAGAACAGGATGACAAAGCTGAAGCGGCTCCGTTCGGTAAAAGCGCCGATGATCAATGCCGGCGTGATGATCGCGAAGGTCATCTGGAACAACGCGACCGCGCCTTCCGGCAGCCCGTTCGCCTGCAGCTTGTCACGAACGCCACCGAGGAAGGCGGCATCGAACGATCCGATCAGCGGATTGCCGGCACCAAACGCCAGGCTATACCCGCACACCATCCACAGGATCGACACGACACAGGTGATGACGAAACAGTGCATCAGTACCGACAGCAGATTGCGGGCACGCACCAGGCCGCCATAGAATAGCGCCAGCCCGGGCAAGGTCATGAACAGCACCAGCGCCGACGCCGTCAGCACCCAGGCAGTGCTGCTGCCGTCGAGTTTTGGCGCCTCAGAGGCGGCGGCAGCCGTCCCGATCGTTGCCGCCAGAAACCCAAGAGCTGTAACAAAAACGCGCGGCCAGCGCCGCGCAATGTGCCGTTCCGCCAAAACCATTCCGCTCCTCAATCGACGCCGAATGCCTAAAAAATCGCCATGCGCCCATACTGGACGAGCCGATCAGACGGCGCAACGATGGCAGCTTCTCCCAAACGAAATGGGGGCAGGTCGTCCGGCTGGTCGCGCTGCTCAACCTCGCCTATTTCGCGAGCGAGTTCTCAGACCCTGTCATTGCGAGGAGCCGGAGGCGACGCGGCAATCTCGGGCGGAGGAGCCCCTATCTGCACGAGATTGCTTCGCGTTGCTCGCAATGACAGAGGCTAAGGTTGCCATATCGGCGTCGGCATCAAGCCTGGCGACCGCGTTGTCTTCCCGGTTTTCGGCGGCGCCTCAGAGGCTTCCTCCTCTCAGGGGCTGCGGCGGTCGGCTCGGTTTCGCCGTTTGCAGCGATTCCGCCTGGCCTGACCTGCTGGTCGATCTGGGGATCGCGGCGCTGACTTCGGACGCGGCGCGCGAGGTGTGGGCAGCAGCGCGCCAAGAGCACGGCGCGTCTGCCTGAACCTCACCTGAGGCGCGGCGTGATCATCCGGCGTAAACGCGCATCCGAACGGGCAATGGACACGCCGCGCCGTCGCGCATATAGGCAGACAAAACCGCCCGCCAGACGGGGTTCCGGCCCCGTCCTTGCACGCACCCACGGATACCATGCCAAAGGATGATCCACCGCTAAGCCGCGCTGAGCCGGCCCTGCCAACCCCGATCCTCGACGCCCCGCCGAGTGAAGAGGACATCGACGCCTTCAAGTCCGACGTGCTCGCCAAACTGGCGCTGTCGGTTGGCAAGGACGGCGACGCCGCAACCGCGCGCGACTGGTTCGTCGCGACCGCACTCGCCCTGCGCGACCGGGTCGTGCATCGCTGGCTGGCGGTCAACCGCGCCAGCCACGCCGAAGGGCGCAAGCACGTCTATTACATGTCGCTCGAATTCCTGATCGGGCGGCTGTTCGCCGACATCGTCGAGAATCTGCGGATGACCGAGACGGTCAGGGCCGCGCTCGGCGATCTCGGCGTCGATCTCGACAAGATGCGCCGCGCCGAGCCCGACGCAGCGCTCGGCAATGGCGGCCTCGGCCGGCTCGCAGCCTGCCTGATGGAAAGCATGGCGAGCCTCGGCATCCCGGCCTTTGGTTATGGCATCCGTTACGATCACGGGCTGTTCCGCCAGGTGATCCGCGACGGCTGGCAACACGAATACGCCGAGGACTGGCTGGCGTTCGGCAACCCGTGGGAATTCCCGCGGCCGGAGGTCGTCTACGACATCCAGTACGGCGGCCGGCTCGATACCGTGACGATAGCACGGCGATCGCGGATCGGTCTGGCATCCCGAGGAAACGATCGAGGCGGTGGCCTACGATACGCCGGTGGTCGGCTGGCGCGGCCGCCACGTCAACCCGCTGCGGCTGTGGTCGGCGCGCGCCGCCGATCCGTTGCGCCTCGACGTATTCAACGAGGGCGACCATGTCGGCGCGCTGTCGGAACAGTCGCGCGCCGAGGCGATCTCGAAAATCCTCTACCCCAGCGACAACACACCGGCCGGCCGCGAATTGCGGCTGCGCCAGGAGTATTTCTTTGTCTCGGCCTCGCTGCAGGACATTCTGAAGCGGCATCTGCAGTATTACAGCGATCTGCCATCCCTGCCCGATCGGGTCGCGATCCAGCTCAACGATACGCATCCCAGCATCGCCGTCGCCGAACTGATGCGGCTGCTGATCGACGTACACAATCTGCCGTGGGCCGCTGGCGTGGCGCACGACCGTCGGCACCTTCTCCTATACCAACCACACGCTGCTGCCCGAGGCGCTGGAGAGCTGGACGGTGGCGTTATTCGAGCGCCTCTTGCCGCGCCATCTCGACATCATCTACCGCATCAATGCGCATGCACCTCGAGGCGGCGCGCGAGCGCGGCGTCTCGTCGGATTCCGAACAGGCGGCGATCTCGATCATCGACGAGCGCCACGGCCGCCATCTGCGGATGGGCCATTTGGCGTTTATCGGCTCGCACCGGATCAACGGCGTCTCGGCGCTGCACACCGAGCTGATGAAGCAGACGGTATTCGCCGATCTGCACCGGCTCTACCCCGACCGCATCGTCAACAAGACCAACGGCATCACCTTCCGGCGCTGGCTGCACCAGGCCAACCCGCGGCTGACCCGGGTGCTCAGCGACATCTGCGGCAGCGAAGTGCTCGACGATACGAGGCCGCTCGACCGCCTCGCCGAACGCGCCGACGATGTTGCCGTCATCGAGCGGCTCGCTGCCGTCAAGCGCGCCAACAAGAGCGCGCTCAGCCGCCTGATCTATGAGCATACCCGCATGCCGGTCGATCCGGATGCGCTGTTCGACGTGCACATCAAGCGCATCCATGAATACAAGCGCCAGCTGCTGAACCTGCTCGACACCGTGGCGCGCTATCTCGCGATCCGCGCCAATCCGACTGCCGACTGGGTGCCGCGGGTCAAGATTTTCGCCGGCAAGGCGGCGGCCAGCTATGTCCAGGCCAAGCTGATCATCAAGCTGGCCAACGACATCGCCTCGGTCATCAACAATGATCCGGACACGCGCGATTTGCTGCGCCTTGTGTTCCTGCCCAACTACAATGTCAGCCTCGCTGAGATGATCATTCCGGCGGCCGATCTGTCGGAGCAGATTTCGACGGCCGGCATGGAGGCCTCCGGGCACCGGCAACATGAAGCTGGCGCTGAACGGCGCCCTGACGATCGGCACGCTCGACGGCGCCAACGTCGAAATCCGCGAATGCGTCGGCGACGACAAACATCTTCATCTTCGGCATGAAGGCTGAGGAGGTCGCGGCGCGCCGTCGTGACCACGGGCTCGACGCCAGCGATGCAATCGACGCCTCGCCCGAACTGTCGGCGGTGATCGACGCCATCGCGAGCGGCCTGTTTTCACCCGACGACCGCGACCGCTTCCGCACGATCAGCGATGGGCTGCGCTATGTCGACCCGTACATGGTCGCGGCCGATTTCGACGCGTACCGCGCGGCGCAGGCCGAGGTGGAGGCGCTGTGGCGCCGCCCCGCCGCCTGGGGCACCGCCGCCACCCTCAACATCGCCCGCGTCGGCTGGTTTTCCGCCGACCGCACGATCGCCGAATACGCCTCCGACATCTGGGACATCCCGCTCCGCAGCGCGTGAGGCGCCCCGTCTGTCAATTCGTTATCCCGCGAACGCCGCAACTTCGGCCGACACGCCCCCTGCTTAGGCCTGCTTAAGGGGCATCTGCCTCTTAAGAGAGTACGCGAAGACCGCAAAGGATACGCGAAGGACGCGATGAGGTTAATCGGCGCGAAGCGCCATCAAAAACCTGCCGAAAGCTTAAGGGCGCTTCGCGCCGGACGCGTTGCCCTCGCGTCCTTTGCGTATCCCTTGCGACCTTTGCGTACCCTAAACTTCCTTAAGCAGCGGCACCCCTGATGCCTCTCAGCCCGCTTGCCACGGTCAAGGCCGATGCCGCTCCGTTGGTTGCGGCACCGGACGGCTCCGCGGTGCGCGTGCTCTGCGCGACGGAGCGCGGCAGCACGATTCTGTTCGCCCTGCAGCCCGGCGCGGTCTCCAAGGCGGTGGCGCATCGCACGGTCGAGGAAATCTGGTACGTCGTCGCCGGCGGCGGGCGGATGTGGCGAAAAGCCTGTGATCACGAAGAAATCACCGCCCTCGCACCCGGCGTGTCGCTGACGATCCCGGTCGGAACCTGCTTCCAGTTCCGCTGCGACAGCGGCGAACCCTTGCAGGCCGTCGCGGTGACGATGCCGCCGTGGCCCGGCGACGGCGAGGCTTATGCCGTCACCGGCCTCTGGGAACCGACAGTCTGATTCAGGCGGCCTGACTTAGGCAGCCGGCATCTGCTCCAGCAGGCGGCCGAGGCCGGGCAGCCGTTCGGTGCAGCCGATCTTCTGCATCATCATCCAGATCGCGGCTTGGTTGGTGGTGATGACCGGCTTTTTGAACTCCGCTTCCCAGCCGGGGATTGAGGCCATCGTCGGGAAGTTGCCGCCCGGCACGAGAAACGCCTGGATTTCCGGCCGGTTGATGCGGGCAAAGGCGTCGCGCGCGTTTTCCGGCCCGAGATTGCCAATCGCGTAGGAATCCGTGGCGGCAAACCCCTCCAGCGCGACGATCTTCAGCCCGTAGCGGCCTTCGAAATACCGCCGGGCGCTGGCGTTGACCGGCTCCGAATAGGGTGACACCAGTGCCACATTCATCGCGCCCAGCGCGCGTGCTGCCGCACCGACCGCCCCGGCGGAGGTGATCCCCGGCACGCCGGATGCCGCCTTGATGCGGGCGATCGTCTTCTCGTCGAAATCGTCCTCGAACAGGCTCGCCGAGCTTTGCAGCAGAATGATCGATTCGACCTTGGCGGTGCCGAGCAGTTTCGACTGGTATTCGACATCGGAATCGAGCGGCGGATGAAACGGCGATTTGTCCGGGCTGCGTGACAGGACCCGCCCGTAATGCGCCTGCAGGATATTCGCGGGTAACAGATGGCTGAACTCGGTTTCGACCGTCGTATTCGTCGAGGGGATCAGAACGCCGAAATGGCGGGTCATCGCGGGAGCCTTTCGCCGGAGGAACGGGATCGGCGGAGAGTAGCATCTCGGTGGCATCAGCACAGAAAATGCGGATGGAGAGCGCACCGGGCCGGCGGCGTTGCTGCCGGGAGGTTTCGCGCGTAACGTGACCGGGCGATCCGCGTTCGCTGCAACCAGTTTGGCCGGAAGGGAATCCCTGACGCGGGTGAGGCCTTTTCAAAGCATCATTTTTCCAGCAGCCCGGCTTGTCCGGCTGCGTTTCGCCTTGAGGGCCAAAATTGGTGTCTTCGTGCAAGGTCTTGCTGATCGCGCCGCGCTTTAACGGCCAGTCATTCTGGAATTTTACCGCGGCGTGCGAAGTTTACGGGGCCCGGTTTCCGGCGCCGCCGCTGGGGTTGATGACCGTCGCGGCGCTGTTACCGCCGACGTGGGAATGCCGGCTGGTTAATCGCAACACCGAGGAATTGCAGGAATCTGACCTCGACTGGGCCGACATGGTAATGACCGGCGGCATGCTGCCGCAACAGCCGGATGCGCTCGCCGTCATCGCGCTGGCGCAGGCGCGCGGCAAGCCGGTTGTGATTGGCGGCCCGGATGTAACCTCGTCGCCGGAAGCCTACGAGAGCGCCGATTTCCGGGTGCTCGGCGAGGCCGAGGGCATCATCGAGACGTTTATCGACGCCTGGGATTCCGGGGTTCGCCACGGCGTCTTCGAGGCGAAGAAATTTTCCGTCGACGTGACCAAAACGCCGATCCCGCGCTTCGATCTGGTGAAGCGCGACCAGTACGCCTATTTCGGCGTGCAGTTCGCGCGCGGCTGTCCCTTCAACTGCGAATTCTGCGACATCATCGAGCTTTACGGGCGCGTGCCGCGGGTCAAGACCGCCGACCAGATGCTGGCCGAACTGCAGACGCTGTACGAATGCGGGCATCGCGGCCAGCTGGATTTTGTCGACGACAATTTCATCGGCAACAAAAAGATGGTGAAGGCGTTTCTGCCCCGCCTCGCGGCGTGGCAGAAGGAGCGCGGCTACCCGTTCCAGTTCTCGACCGAGGCGTCGATCAACATCGCCGATGACGCGGTGCTGCTGCGTCTGATGCGTGAGGCGAATTTCTTTACGATTTTCGTCGGCATCGAAAGCCCGGACACCGACACGTTGGTGTCGATGCAGAAAAAACAGAACACCCGCCGCTCGCTGGCCGACAGCGTCCACAAGGTCTATGAGGCGGGCATGTTCGTGAATGCCGGCTTCATTCTCGGCTTTGACGGCGAAACCCGAGTCGGTCGCCGAGGCGATGATCGAGTGCATCGAGGCGACATCGATCCCGTTCTGCATGGTTGGCCTTCTCTACGCCTTGCCGACAACCCAGTTGACCCGCCGGCTGGGGCGCGAAGGGCGCCTGTTTCCGCCGGACTATTCGGTGCAGCGCGCCGTCGCCGATGGCGAGGGCGACCAGTGCACCAGCGGGCTCAACTTTGCGACGGCCCGGCCGCGGCGCGATATCCTGCGGGATTACCGCACGGTTCTGGCCCACATCTACCGCCCGGGCGCCTATTACGCGCGGGTGCGCACAATGGCACGGATGCTCGACCGGCCAGTGCAGGACCGCAGTGCCACCGCGGATGCGCCGGCACGGCGCCTGTTCGGCATCCCATTGCGCGATTTCTCACTGCTCTGGCGCCTGCTGCGGCGCATTGCGACGCACCAGCCCGTCGCCTTATGGCCATTCCTGCGGACGTTTTACGAATGCGCCCGGCACAACCCGCGTGCGGTGGATTATGTCGGCATGCTCGCTGCTCTTTACCTGCATGTCGGTCCCTTCTCGCGTTTTGTCGTTGCCGCCATCGATCGGCAGATCGCCGAGATCGACGCCGGCAAGTGGCAGGCGCCGCCGCGTCTCGAACCAGAGCCCGAGCCAAAGCCGCGCCAACTGGCCCCCGCGCCGGCAACACAACTGGCCTGAGCCGGTACGGTACGCAATCTGTGGCGTCGGCAGGGCGCAGCCGGTACGTTGTGCGCAAATCAACGCATCCGAGGGACATCGCAGATGACGATACCGCTGCCGCTCAACGGGTTCACCGTAATTGACCTGACCGCGCATCGCGCCGGACCGACGGCTGTGCGCCAGCTTGCCGATTGGGGCGCCGATGTCATCAAGATCGAGGCGCCGGGCGAGCACACCGACGCCACCGGCAGCCGCCGCGACGGCCCGGATTTCCAGAATCTGCACCGCAACAAGCGCTCGTTGACGCTGAACCTGAAGACCAAGGAAGGCCTCGAGGTCTTTATGACGATGGCCAAGAAGGCCGATGTCATCGTCGAGAATTACAAATCGACCGTCAAATACCGCCTCGGCGTCGATTACGAGTCGGTCAAGAAGGTCAACCCGCGCATCGTCTATGGCAGCATCTCCGGCTTCGGCCAGGACGGGCCCTATGAAGGCCGTCCCGGCGTCGACCAGATCGCGCAGGGCATGGGCGGCCTCATGTCGATCACCGGGCTGCCGGGCCAGGGGCCGATCCGCGTCGGCATCGCGATCAACGACACCTCGGCCGGCATCCTGCTCGCCAACGGCATCACCCTGGCGCTGCTGGCGCGCGAGCGCACCGGCGAGGGGCAATGGGTCCACACCTCGCTGCTCGAGGCGCAGATCTTCATGCTCGACTTCCAGGCGTCGCGCTACACGATGAAGGGCGAGGTCGCGAAGCAGGAGGGCAATTTCCACCCGACCTCGCCCGGCACCGGCATGTTCCAGACCGCCGACGGCTACATCAACATCGCCGCCTCGGGCGACAGCCTGTGGAAGAAATTCTGCGAGGTGTCGGGCGACAAGGAGCTGTCGTCGCGCCCGGATTTCGCGACCGTGCCGCTGCGCGCCAAGAACCGCGGCGCGCTGATCGCGCACCTCAACGACGTCGTGCGCAGCAAGCCGTCCAAGTTCTGGGTCGACGAACTGAACAAGGCCGGCGTGCCGTGCGGCCCGATCAACACGATCGACCAGGTGTTCGCCGACCCGCAGGTGCAGCATCTCGGCATCCGCCGGCCGGTCGATCACCCGAAGATCGGCACCTTCGACATCGTCGGCCAGCCGATCCACATGAGCGCCTTCCCGCAGCCCGAGCGCCTGCGCTCCACCCCCGACCAGGGTGAGCACACCGACGAGGTGCTGCGCGAATACGGCTACGACGCAGCCGCGATCGCGGCACTGCACGCGAAGAAGGCGGTGTAGCTCACCAGGGCCGGACGCTGGCGCGCGGCACGATCGCCTTGCCGACCGGCGCCAGGCTGGCTCCGGCCAGCTTCAGATGGGCCCAGGCGAACGGCAACCCGATGATCGTGATCGCCAGCGCTAACGCGAGCAGCAGATGCCCGAGCGCCAGCCACCAGCCGGCGAGCACGAACCATACGATGTTGCCGAGGGTGCTGAGCACCCCGGCATCCGGCCGGGATATCATCTCCTGGCCGAACGGCAGCAGCGTGTAGAACGCGATGCGCAACGCCGCGAAGCACCACGGCAGCCCGATGATCGTGATCGCCATCGATCAGGGCCGCGATGACCCAGGCCATCGCCGCCGGCAAAGCCGCCGCAGACCAGCCACAGGATGTTGAGCAGCAGCCGCAGCGGTGAAATCGGTTCCGTCGGCTTCGGCAAAGCAGTACACGGGCGGACCGAGCCGGCGAACCAAGACCTACAGCATGAGAACGCCCTACAGCCGCACCCTATTCGAACTTCTGCTGCGAACAGGCCGAGCGCTACCCGGAACGCCCCGCGGTGATAGACGGCGACCGGGTGGTGAGCTATCGCGGCGCTGGCCGAGGAATCCGGCCGCATCGCCGCGGCGCTGATGGCGCACGGGATCGGGCGCGGCGACCGGGTCGGCATTCTGATCAACAACCGGGTCGAGTGGCTCGAAGCCTGTTTTGGCGCCGCCGCGCTTGGCGTCACCGCGGTGCCGTTCAGCACCTGGTCGAAGCCCGCCGAACTCGCTTATCTGCTGTCAGATTCGGCGGTCGATGGCCTGATCGCCGTCGACTCGTTCGGCGGCCAGGATTTCGCTGTCGTGCTGGCGGGGCTGGTTCCGGAAGCGAGCATCTCGGTGCCGAACCATTGGCGCTCGCGCGATTTTCCGAAGCTGCGGCTGATCGTACTGATCGGCGGCCATCCGCAACCCGGCTGGATCGGTTACGATCGGTTCCGCGCCGAGGCTGCGCCTCTCGCAGCGTTGGCGCCAGGCATCGGCGCGGGCGCTGCCGACGACGCGCTGATCCTCTACACCTCGGGGTCGAGCGCCCGGCCGAAAGCGGTGCGGCTACAGCATTTCGCGGTCATCGAAAACGGTTTCAATATCGGCGAGCGCATGGGGCTGACGCCGGATGACCGGGTGTTGCTGGCGCCGCCGCTGTTCTGGGCCTACGGCGCGTGCAATGCCCTGCCGGCGACGCTGTCGCACGGTGCCGCGCTGGTGTTGCAGCCGCGTTTCGACGCGGGCGAATGGCTCGACCTCGCCGAGCGCCACCGCTGTACCGCTGCGTATACCCTGCCGAGCATCACCGGCGCGGTGCTGCGCCACCCATCCTTCCGCAAGGAGCGACTGGCGAGCCTGCGTACCGGGCTGATGATCGGCTCGGCCGAGGAGGTGCGGATTGCCGCCGAGGAACTCGGTGCCGCCGAGATCTGCAACATCTACGGTTCGACCGAAACCTACGGCAATTGCTGCGTTACCCCGTGGGACTGGCCGCTCGACCGCCGCATGGCGGGCCAAGGGCCGCCGCTGCCGGGCGTCACCCTGCGCATCGTCGATCCCGAAACGGGCGCTGAACTGCCGGCCGGCGACACTGGCGCGCTCGAAGTTTCCGGCTACCTGACCCCCGGCTATTGCAACGCCAGCGCCGAGCACAACGCCGCCGCCTTCACCGCCGACGGCTATTTCCGCACCGGCGATCTCGGCAGCCTCGACGAGGCCGGCGGTTTTCATTTTGCCGCGCGCGACGCCGACATCATCAAGCGCGCCGGCATCAACGTCTCCCCCGCCGAGGTCGAGAGTTTGCTGTTGCAACACCCCGGCGTCGCGCAAGCGGCCGTGGTCGGCGCCGCCGCCGGCGAACGCGGCGAGGCGATCGTCGCCTTCGTCGTGCCCCATCCCGTGGCCGTGCTCAACGAAGACGATCTGCGCGCGCATTGCCGCGACCTCGCCTCGAGCTACAAAGTACCCGACCGCATCGAAATCCGCACCGCGCTGCCGGTCACCGAAACCGGGAAACTCTTCCGCCGCGGGCTGCGCGAAGAAGCGGCGGCCCTGATGGCTGGCGATGCGCCGCGCGGTGGGTCTACAGCAGCATCGCCGGAGCACCCAGCACCGTCGCCGCGTCACTGAGGCGGCGGTCGAGCGTGCAGAGCACCGCGCCATGATCGGCACACAAGGCCACGTGCAGCGCATCACCCGCCCTCAACCCCAGGGGATGACTGTCGGCAAATCGAGCCGCTGCGCGAAAGTCCAACCTTGAAATCGGCAGGATCGTCAGTGTGTCGGTGCATAGCGAGCGAACGCAGCCAGTGCATTGGCGCGGTCCATCGCTGTGAGATCGCCCGTTCGCAGTTTCACCGACAAGGCGGCAGGAAACTCCGGTATTCGGGCGCAGATGGGACCAAATTAGATGGGCGACCTAGGGGGGCCAACGATACCGCGTCCGCGTCGGCCGATATCGGTGTTAGGTAGCTGCGCGCTCTTGGAGACTGAGCGTGAACGGGATACGTTGCGGAAACAACTTTTGCAGGGGGCGCGGCCTTGGCACCAGTCATATCGCTTTTTAATCATAAGGGTGGGGTGAGCAAGACGACCACGACATTCAATCTCGGATGGGCGCTGGCTGATCTTGGGCATCGCGTCTTAATAGTGGATGGCGACCCCCAATGTAATTTGACTGGTACGGTGTTGGGATTTGACGGAATTGATGACTTTGGCGAGTTTTATTCGAGCGATCCAAAGGCAAATATTAGCGCCGCTCTAGCGCCTGTGTTTCAAAGCACTGGAGTTACGCTATCTGCCGCCCCAATTACTGACACAACACATAAAAATCTTTTTCTATTGGCGGGAAATATTGATTTATCAGAAAATGAAACCCAAATTTCAGTCGCGTTATCTACGCCAGACACTATCCCGGCACTTCAAAATATGCCGGGCTCGCTGTGCGCGTTGCTTAGGATAACGGCCGATGTCAATGGCATTGATATAGTCATTGTAGATATGAGCCCGAGCGTCGGTGCCATAAATCAATGCTTTCTCATGGGGAGTGATTATTTTATCGTTCCAACCTCTCCGGATTATTATTGTAATCAAGCTATCTCGTCTCTGTCGCGTGTTCTGCCGAGATGGCATCAAAATGCGCAAAGGTTTCGGTCGGCGTCGCAATATCCGTTACCCTCTGCGCCGCCTCGGTTTTGTGGAATAATATCTCAGAGATACCTCCCTCGCGGCGGCAGCCCAGCCAAATCGTTTCAGAAGTGGATCGATAGAATAAAGAATACGGTTGATACGCAGCTTGTGCCTGCATTGGCGGCCCAGAACATGGCAATAACAGTAGCGGAGTTTATGAATTGTCATGCGTCAGATGCGCCGTATAATCTGATAAACATAGCCGACTTTAATTCATTGATTGCCCAATCCCAGGAACATAGCACGCCAGTGTTTGCATTAACGGACAAACAAATAGGAACTGTCGGGAAAATACTAGCGACAATGAAAACGAGCCGTGATTCGTTCAAAAAAAGCTTCGCTGATCTTGCTTCCTCTATAGAAACTATAACGGGTATCGGCCTATAGCTTCAACGGGAGGCGGCCGACAGGCGCCATCGCAACGAACTCCCTCGCCCCGGCCTGTGGCATTCGACTATGCCAGTAGGTAAAGAGAGGGCGATCAAGGGGCGGCGCAGCTCAGCCGCCATTGCCTGGATATGTGCCGGTAGCTCCGCCATGCCGGGGTCACGATAGCCGGTCAGTCACCGGCCCGCAAACTGGTCCCATCTGCGCCCGAATACCGGAAAACTCCGTTATCACCCATTCACTGATGCAAAGGTCGCTGAGCTGTTGACCGCCCAGCCATGCCTGTACTTGCGCGGTTTTGGCCTCTCGTGTCAGCGATGCGACAAGCAGCGACGTATCGAGGTACAGCGTCAATAACGGTCCTCGTCGCGTATTCTGCGCACGAACTCGCCTGCCAATTCAGACTGCATCGGCATTGCGTCCGTAATCGCACGCAGCGCTGCGATGTCGATCGGCTTGCGCGAAGGAGCAACCGCGCTGATCTGTGCGATCGGCTTGCCGCGACGCGTGATGCACACCGGCTCGCCGGCGGCCGCCCGCTCGACCAACTCGCTCAGATGCGCCTTCGCTTCCGCCAGGTTAACGCTTCTCATCGCTCCCCTCCCGCGCCGAAGATGACCAAGTATTTGGTCATTTTCTCCCAATATCAATAGGTCTGCCGAGCCACCGGTCGCCAAGGCTTGGACTTGGTGCCACGATCGGCCACATAACAGCGGGCATATAGCGGAGCGGGTATGGCATGAGTGCGGTCGAGGCAACGACACCGGAAGCCGGGCGGGATTTCATCCGCGACATCATCGCGGCCGACCTCGCGGCCGGGCGCAGCACGCAGGTGGTGACGCGGTTTCCGCCGGAGCCGAACGGCTATCTGCATATCGGCCACGCCAAGTCGATCTGCCTCAATTTCGGCGTCGCCGAGGAATTCGGCGGTCGCTGCCATCTGCGCTTCGACGACACCAACCCGACCAGGGAAGAGCAGGAATATATCGACGCCATTCAGCGCGACGTGCGTTGGCTCGGTTTCGATTGGGGCAGCCACCTGCACCACGCCTCGGACTATTTCGATCAGCTTTATCAGTGGGCGGAGTACCTGATCGAGAAAGGCCTTGCCTATGTCGATGACCAGACGCCGGCGGAAATGCGTGCCGCCCGCGGCACGCTAACCGAGCCCGGCCGTAACTCGCCCTTTCGCGACCGCAGCATCGCGGAAAACCTCGACTTTTTTCGCCGCATGCGAGCGGGTGAATTCCCCAACGGCGCTCGCGTGCTGCGCGCCAGGATCGACATGGCGTCGGGCAACATGAATTTGCGCGACCCGGCGCTCTACCGCATCCTGCACGCGCCGCACCCGCGCACCGGCACGGCCTGGTGCATCTACCCGACCTACGACTACGCGCATGGCCAGTCGGACGCGATCGAGGGCATCACCCATTCGATCTGTACCCTCGAATTCGAGGACCATCGGCCGCTTTACGACTGGTTGATCGAACACCTGCCAATTCAGGAAAAGTACGGGCCGTCAAGGCCCCGCCAGTACGAATTCGCACGGCTCAACCTCGCCTATACCGTCATGTCGAAGCGGTTTCTTAAATCGCTGGTCGATGAAGGGCATGTCTCCGGCTGGGACGACCCACGCATGCCGACTCTCGCCGGGTTACGCCGCCGTGGCGTGCCGCCGGAGGCGCTGCGCGAGTTCGTCAAGCGGGTCGGCGTCGCGCGCGCCAACAGCATCGTCGATATCGCGATGTTCGAGCATGCCGTGCGCGAGGTGCTGAACCGCGCCGCGCCGCGCCGCCTCGCGGTATTGCGGCCGCTGAAAGTCGTGATCGAGAACTACCCGGAGGGGCAAAGCGAGGAGGTCGAGGCGATCAACAGCCCCGATGATGCGAGCGCCGGCACGCGGCGGCTGCCGTTCGGCCGCGAACTGTATGTCGAGCGCGACGATTTCCTGGAAAACCCGCCAAAGAACTTCTATCGCCTGTCACCGGGGCGCGAAGTGCGGTTACGCTTCGCCTATTTCATCACCTGTCGCGAGACGGTGAAGAACGCAGCCGGTGACATCGTCGAACTGCGCTGCACCTATGATCCCGCGACACGCGGCGGCAACGCCCCCGATGGCCGCAAGGTGCGCGGCACCATCCACTGGGTCTCGGCCGCGCACGCATTGCCGGCCGAAATCCGCCTTTACAACCCACTTTTCACCCGCCCCGATCCCGGCGCCGACGGCGATCTGATGGCTGACCTCAACCCCAATTCGCTCGAAATCATCGCCGATGCCCGTGTGGAACCCGGCCTTGCCGGCGACAATGGCGACGCGGCGGTGCAGTTCGAGCGCCAGGGTTATTTCTGCCGCGACCGTAACTCGACGCCTGCCCGCCTCGTCTACAACCGCACCATCGGCCTGCGCGACAGCTGGGCAAGAGCACAAAGCGGCTAATTTGAGAAAGGATCGCAATGGTTATCAACCTATCGATCAATCGTGAGCTGCTGGATCGCGCGCTGGAGCTAAGCGGCGAGCGAACCAAAAAGGCAGCGGTGACCAAGGCACTTGAGGAGTTCATTGCCCGGCATCAGCAGAGGCGCCTGCTCGATCTGGTGGGTAACCTCGAGTGGGATGATGGCTTCGACTACAAGGCCGAGCGCGAACGCCGTTGAGCCTCTTTATCGACACCAGCGTTTGGTCGCTCGCGTTTCGGCGCAACGCGCCTGCCGCCGAACCCGAGGTCGGCGAACTCCTCCGCGCCATCAAAAATGGCGAGACGCTGTTCACCACGGGGCTGGTTCTTCAAGAGCTTCTGCAAGGCTTTTCGGGACCGCGAGATCGAGCACAGATACTCGATCGGTTTTCGGCGGTGCCGCTCCTCACGCCCGATCGACATGATCACATCGACGCCGCCGAACTCAGAAATTCCTGTCGGCGCCACGGCATTCAGACCGGTACGATAGATGCCTTACTGGCACAGCTTTGCCTCCGCCACGATATTGGCAACCGACAGAGACTTCCAACATATTGCGGCCCACTGCGCCCTGAAGGTCTGGGGCACACTGGGGTTAAGGCCCCATAGGAGAGTCTCGGATGTCGGATGCCAAAGCCTATACCGGCGGATGCCATTGCGGTGCGGTGCAGTTCAAGGTCACAGCTGCGCTCGACAACGTCATCTCGTGCAACTGCTCGATCTGCGCGAAGCGCGGGTTGCTGCTGATCTTCGCGGCATCGGATCAGTTCACATTGCTGTCGGGTGGCGACAAGCTCGTCGATTATCAGTTCAACAAGAAAATCATCCATCATCAGTTCTGCCGGACTTGCGGTATCGAATCGTTTGCGCGGGGCGAAGGACCCGGCGGCGGCGAGATGGTGGCAATCAACGTCCGCTGCCTCGCTGATGTCGATATCGCCGAACTCCCGACGATGCCGTTTGACGGCAAAAGCCTTTAGCGTAGCGGCCAACCGTTAAGGTTTGCTACGCTTGCCGTTGACCATGCCTGCCTGGAAGGATTCGCCGACATGAACGACACAATGACCCTATCGCAGCGCGCCGATGCGCTTGAAGAAAAGATGAGCGACGAGCTCGACTACATTGTCATCAAGTCCCGCCTGTATTCGATGGCGGATGCCGATTTCGCGCCAACGCCGAACGCCGCGGCCGAGATGGCGAAGAACCCGAATGCGCGGGTGCTGATGGGCGACGATCCGCGGCTCCCGGAAATGCCCGAGAAGCCGACTCTCGCGGATTTCTTTCACTACCGGTTCGGCCCCTGCGCGCACCTGCTGCAAAGCGCGCGGCATGCGGTCAAGGGCGGCCTGAGCGAAAAGATGGTGCTGGCCTGCCTGCTGCATGACATTTCGACGATCGGCTTTATCCGCGGCGACCACGGCTATTGGGGCGCGCAGCTGGTCGAACCCTATGTCGACGAAGAAGTGACGTGGGCCATCCGGGCGCATCAGGTGCTGCGCTTTTACCCGGACGATTCCGTCGGCTACGAATATCCGCAATCCTACGTCAAGTCGTTCGGCGCAGACTACAAGCCGGATCCGTATATCGAAGAAGACTACAAGCGGATGCGGGACCACAAATGGTACATGTCAGGCCGGATGATCACCGTGCATGACATCTACTCGTTCGACCCGACCGTCGAGGTCGAACTGGAAGAGTTCACCGACATTATCGGCCGTAACTTCAAGCAGCCCAAGGACGGGCTGGGCTTTGACAACAGCCCGGTCGCGCACATGTGGCGCGCGATGATCCGCCCGGCGAAATACCTCTAGCGAGCGGCAATAAACGCCGACAAACGGGCGGCCATCGGCCGCCCGTTTCGTTTTCGCGGGCCGCGTGTGACTAACAGTAGTAGTAGCGCCGGTAGTACGGGTCCCAGCAGCTGCGCGGCGCCGGCTGGTAATAGGCGGGCGGCGGCGGGTAATACGCGGCGGGCGGCGCATAGCCATACGGATTGCCGCCATAATAGGGGTTGGCCGCGGCGGCGCCGAGCGCGGAGCCGAGCGCGAACGAACCAACGCCGATACCGACCGCCGCGCCCGGGCTGATCCCGCCGCCCGCCAGCGCGGGCGTCGCTGCCGGTGTCGCCGATACCGCCGTGACGATCGCGGCGGCGACGAGGGTGCGCCCGGTATATTTAACAAAATCGATGATGGCCATTTTGGTCCCTCCAATCCGAACCCAAGCGCCAATGCCACACGAACGGCATCGTTTTCAACGTTCAGGCGTGCGGATGCCCGCGTCTAATAAGGCCCGCAGCGCAACGCTTTGCAAGCAGATAACGGGCGGGCGCGCCAGACAATTCCGGCGCGGCGTGCCGGTCACGCACCATCGCTTCACCCCCGGCTTCGGCGATCAAATCGACATGATTACGGCCGGCGAAAAGCCGGCCGCAATCATCATCCGCTGGTTTCGTTCGCACCCTGCGGGGTTTCCGAGGCGGCGCGATTAGTAGCCGTAGTAGTTGTAATACGGCGAGTAATACGTCGCCGGCGGGTAGGCGTAGGAATACCCATAATACGGGTAGTAGTAAGGGTTGGTCGCTGAGGCTATCGCCGCACCGGCAAGCGCGCCGCCGAGGATACCCAAGCCAACGCCCCGGCCCCAGCCGCCGCCATGCCCGCCACCACGATGCCAACCGCCACCGTGCCAACCGCCGCCGCCGTGCCAGCCACCGCCGTGGTTCCAGGCGGCATTTGCCGTACCCGGCGCCACGGTCAGCGACACCGCTGCGGCGATCCCGGCCGCCACGGCCATGCCGCGCCCGGTTTTCTTCGCAAGATCGATCATCGCCATTGTTATCCTCCAATCTCTCGGCCGGGCCGCCCCGAAGGCATCGACGCCGGCTTCTGAGTGGAGAACGTATGGTCCGCGGGGATCATTCCCGGAAACGGTACGGATAAGTATCGTTTTTGAGCGAATCACAAATCGTCACGCGTCCACACGCCGTCGGCCGTCGTCACGAAATCGACCCGGCCATCGCTCAGCGCCTTCAGACATTCCGCCGGCCGGTTGACGATCGGCTCTTCGTGGACATTAAAGCTGGTGTTGACCAGCACCGGCAGCCCGGTGCGGGCGGTGAATTCCGTCAGAATATCGGCGTAGAGCGGGTTGTCGGCGCGACGGATCACCTGCGGCCGGGCGCTGCCGTCGATATGCACGACCGCCGGAATGCGCTCGCGCCATTCCGGCTTGACCGCACAGCAGATCGTCATGAATTGCGCGGCATAGCGGTTGACCCCGCCGAGATCGAACACCGCGCTCGCCGCGGCCTCGCCGACCACCGGCGCAAAGGGCATGAACTCGCTGCGTTGCAGCCGGTCGTTGAGGGTCTGGTTCACCGTCGCATCGGCCGGGTTCGCGAGGATGCTGCGGGCGCCGAGCGCCCGCGGCCCGTATTCCATGCGGCCATGATACAGCGCGCCGATCCTCCCCTCGGCGAGCCACGCCGCCGTCACCCCGGCGGGATCGCCGTCGTGCCGCACGATCCCCGGCTTTCCGCCGAATCGCTCATCCTCGTGCGTGCCGCCCCAGTACACATTGGTCAGGCGGTAACGCTGATTAAGCCAGGCACTGGCCCCGTCGCGGTTGAGCAGAAACTGCAAAGTGCCGCCGATCACCAGCCCGTCATCGCCCATCGGCGGCACGACAAACACCTCATCGACCGGCAGGCTCTCGGCCAGCAGCCGGTTGAGCCGGACATTGGCGAAGACGCCGCCGGCGAGCCCGAGATGCCGCGCGCCGTGGCGATCGAGCAGCCGCAGCAATGCCTCATGGATACCCCATTCGAGCAGGGCTTGCACCGAAGCGGCGGCGTTCTCGCGAGTCTCGCTGCGCGCCAGGGCCTGGAACCCGTCGCGCAAGGCTAGGTCGTCGGCGAAGTCCATCTCGATCAGCCCATCGGGCGAAATGGAAAAATGCCGCTGCATCTCGGGCAGCAGGGTCGGCTCGCCATAGGCAGCCAGGCCGGTCAGTTTTCCCTCGTGCCGGTTCATCCGGAAGCCAAGCGCCTCGGTCACATACCCGTAGGCCAGACCGAGGCTCCCGGAAGGCCGCGCGCGGCCGAGCCAGCGGTCATCACCGTAGAGGTTGGTCAGGGTGCCATCGCGCAGCAGGTTGTGGCTGTAATAGACCTGATCGCCACTGCCGTCGGCGGTGTAGAGCAGCGCCGCTTCCCAGTCGGTAAAGAACAGGCTGGGCAGCGCGTGGCTGAAATGGTGGTTCGAAAAGAACAGCCTGGCGTCCGGGCGCAACCCGAGATCGGCGAGGAACGCGGCGGCATCGAAAACCTCGTCTGCCGAGCGCCCGAGCTTGCTGACGACGACATTCATCTCACGCATTTTTTCGTGGCCGGTCAGCCGCCGCAGCCCTTCGCGCACCTTTTCGTGTGCCCGCCAATACGTGTAGTAACGCCGAAGAAAAAACGCGCGAGTGCACACGACGACATCGACATCGCGCCGCTCGACACCGGCAATGCGCAGCACCTCGGCGATCGACTGCTCGGGAAACCCGCCCGAACCTTTGACCCGGTTCATCCGCTCTTCGGCCACCGCCGCAAGCACGCGGTAATTGTCGAACAGCGCCGCGGATGAATCGTGCGGGCCAGAATGCAGGCTGAGGATCAGCATCGGCGATCCACCCGCGGAACCGAGTGTTCAATTAGTCGCTCAGACCACAGGTGAACTATCGCCACAGACACGCACCGCCCCAAATCCCCTCTCCCGCACCGCGGGAGAGGGTGCCGGAGCGCGCAGCGTGCAGGTGGGTGAGGGTCTCGCAGCTTCACCGCCCTCCGCCCTCTTGCCTCTGACACGGTGGGAAGATTGTCATCATTGCCTGGGTTTCGCCAGTAGCCGGAGATGGCGGTTACGGGTTCGATCCCGACCCAACCACCCTCACCCGTCTCGCCGCTGCCGCGGCGAGCCACCCTCTCCCGCGGTGCGGGCGAGGGAAATTAAGGGCGCACGGCGGGGGTCTCAACGGGCATGCCGCGGGCGCGCCAGCTGAGGAACAGTTCGAGGTCGACGATGTCTTCGCTGTCATTGGCGTAGGGTGCGGCGCGCATGCCGATCATGCAGTTGCGCAGGCGGCGGCGCAGCGACCCGAGACTTTGCCATTCGAGGCGGTAGATCGGGTAGCCGGTCGGGTGCGCCTGGGGAATCGGTGAACCGCCAAGTCTGCCTCCCGAATTGTCGTCGTGGCAGTTGGCGCAGGACAGGTTCAGCTGACCCTGGCGCCGCTGATACAGAGCGCGACCCGAAATCGATGAAGGGGCGGGTCTGCAGGTCGTCAGCCACCGTGATCGGCTGGCCCTTCGACTGGTGCGCGACATAGGCCGTCAGCGCCAGCAAGTCACTGCTCTCGAATGGCAAGGCTGCGGCGTGCTGATGGTCGATGCGGCACCGGTTGATGCGCTGTTCGAGGTCGATCGGGCGGCCGATCGAACCGTCGACTTCCGGGTAGCGCGCCGCGACGCCCTTCATGCTGCTGCGCGCGTCACCGTGGCAGGAGGCGCAGGATTTGCCCTCGGGTCCCTCGGCGCGGTTCCACAAGGCCTCGCCGTCGAGCACCGACAGCATGCCGGGATTGGCCGCATCGTCGTCCTGCATCGCGCGCGTTTCGCGGCTCATGAATTCGTAGCCGGAGCGGCGCTGGTCATCGGCTGCGCCGGCCGCCGCGGACAGGCACAGCACTATGACACCGGCCAGCCGGCCGAGCCTCATTCGACCGTGATCGCCGCCGTCTCGATCGCCGCGAACCCGTTATCGCCGGTCCAGTGGAATTCGAGCGTGCCGCTCTCGGTGGCGACCGTGCAGAAGGTCAGGAACGGGTTGGCCGCGATCGCCGGCGACAACTCGGCGCGAAACACCTCCGTGCCGTTATAGGCGCAGGTGAACAGCGTGATGATGTCGCGCGGGATCAGCGTACCGTTGGTGCCGGCGCGATGGCCGGTTTCCATCGGATGCGAGATCAGCGTCTTGATCTCGATGATGTCGCCGCGCCTGGCGCTCTTTGGCACGTTAATCAGGGCGCGCGCCATCAGTTCACGTCCTCGACACAGGCCGCGATCGTCACGATGACATCGGCGGTTTCGCTCCAGAACGACCCGTCGCTCATTTCGGCCAACGCGACGATCTGCTGCAAATCCGCCAGCTTGATGCGGGTCGCGACCCTGGCACGGCCGGCGCGCGGCCCGAGCGACACCGAGATCACCTGCGGCTGCGGGTTTTTCTGGTTGAAGATGTGGATCGCCTTGACGTGGTCCGCCGCGGTCATCGGGCTCTCGACCGACACGGTCAGCGGCACGGCATTGCCGTTTTCGACCAGCGGCGGCACGTCGAGCGTGATCCGGCCGTGCTGCACGGTGCCTTCGCCGACGAGTTGGCGGATCGCGTCCTGCATCTGCTGCGGTGTCGCGCCGGCGGATAGCGGCAGCAGCGCCGCCGCCGAGCCGATCAGCACGACCCGCCGGGTCAGGGCGTCACCGGTCACCGGGTTTGTCCTTCAGCGTCGCGAGAAAGGCCACGACATCCTCGATCTGCCCGGCGGTCAGGATCGGTTTGCCGGCGAAGGCCGGCGAGACCCGAGCCAAACCCTGCGTCCGGTAATATGGCGGCATGATGGTGTTGGGGTTGAGCCGGCTGGCATCGACAAGGCGCAGCCGCAACTGACCGGGAGAATAGCGCGAGCCGACGCCGGCCAGATCGGGCGCCAGCGTGCCCTGCAATCTCTCCTCGGGAAACGGCCCGGTGTGGCACAGCAGGCAAAGACCGACCTGTCGCGTGACGACGATGGCACGACCGCGCACCGCATCGCCCGGTGACCCGGTCAGCGGGCGCGGGATCGCGTCGCCGACGATCTCGTAAGACACCTGCGCCTGACCCGCCACCGCCTGACCCGCCACCGCCTGACCCGCCACCGCCGGAACGGTCCACAGCGCGGTCGCACCAAGCACGGCGAGGATCGCCCGCCATTCAGCCAAAGACTTCCGCGGTGATCGTCCGGAACCAGCCATCCGCGAGGTTCGCCTCTGCCGCCCGCAGCGATGCCGGCGCATCGAGCGGGCTGGTGCCACCGGCACCGGGGACTTCGACAAGTTGCCCGTCACTCGGCTGATACACCCCGGCGACCGAGATGCCGTAATCCGGCGCCACCAGGCTGTAGCAGGTGTTGATCAGCTTGGGCGTCGTCGGCTTGTCGCCGGCCAGCAGGGCCGCCACCGCGGCGGCGCACACCTTGGCCTGGGCGTTGGCCGCGAAGGCCGATTTCGGCATCGCACCGGCGATTGCCGCATCGCCGATCACATGAATGTTCGGCTGCAAGCTCAACTCGAACGTCACCGGGTCGATCGGGCACCAGCCGGTCTTGTCGGCGACGCCGGCGAGGTCGGCGATGGTGCCGGCCTTTTGCGGCGGAATGACGTTGGCGACATCGGCGTCGTAACGCGCGAAATCCGTGGTCAGCGACATCGTCGCGGGATCGACCGAGGTGACTTTGCCGCCTTTCGACAGGGGCACCCACTCGATCAGCCCGGGATAGAGTTCACGCCACGCGCTTTGAAACAGCTTCTGCTTCGAGAACGCGTCGTTCGCATCAAGAATGATGACTTTCGATCGCGGCTTTTTTTGTTTCAGATAGCCCGCGATCAGGCTGGCACGCTCGTAGGGGCCGGGCGGGCAGCGATAGGGGTTGGCCGGCACGGTGATGATGACGAGCCCGCCATCGTCCATCGCCATCAGGCGGCGCTGCAGCGTCAGCGTCTGCGGCCCCGCCTTCCAGGCATGCGGCATCAACTCGACCGTCGCCTCGTCGTAACCGCGCAGCGCGTTCCAGCGGAAATCGATGCCCGGCGCGAGCACCAGCCGGTCATAGGCGAGGCGCGAGCCATCTTCCAAGCTGACGGTGCGGGCCTGAGGATCGACCCCGGCGGCCGACCGGGTTACGACGATGATCCCTTCGGCGGCCAGCTTGTCGTAGCCGAATTGCTGCTGCGGGAGTTCGCGCAGGCCGACCACCACCTCGTTGCTGAACGGGCAGGCGGTAAAGGTCGGCTCGCGTTCGACCAGTGTCACGGCAAGGCGCGGGTCGAGGCGCCGCAGCATGCGCGCGCAGGTCGCGCCGGCAAAGCCGCCTCCAATCACGACGACCTGCGTCACCGGCTGCTGCGCCATCGCGATCCGGGCCGGCAGCGAGGAGGCCGCCCCCATGGCTACGGCTTGCCGCAGCAGATCGCGCCGCCGCCAGGTATAAGCAGGAGGATTGGGGTTCACCGGCTAGTCCTTCTGCCCGGCATACCACTCGGCGATGGCCTTGGTCTCGTCGTCGGTAAAGCCTTTGGCGAGGCGGTCCATGATCGTCGCCGGACGCTCGCCAGTGCGGAAACCCTGCATGGCGGCGACAATGTCGTCGGCCTTGCGGCCGGAAAGGCGCGGCACCGGGGTTGCGACAGCGGTGCTGGCGGCATGGCAGCCGGAGCATGACAGCGCCCCCGGCGGCGGCGCAGGCGAAGCCGCGAGGGCCGGCGCGACCGGCAATGCGATCACCAGAACCGCCAGGACCGACCGCACCAGCATCAGCATCCTCCCGAAGGCTCAGGTTGCCCTGATATCTTGGTTGGAAATGAATCCAATGTTTACAATAACATAACGTTGTCGCCCCTGCGCAAGCAGGGACCCACCCTGCCGACGTACAGACAATCGTTCCGTGGGTCCCTGCTTGCGCAGGGACGACACAACGGTAAAATTCCGCCGTTGGGAAAACACGTTTATATCACTGATATCTTTGAGTTCATTTCAGGTTGCTCTGAGGTCGTTGTTCATCAGCGGCAGGGTACGGATGCGCTTTCCGGTGGCGGCAAAGATCGCGTTCAGCACCGCCGGTGCCGCCACCGCGATGGTCGGCTCTCCGACCCCGCCCCAGAAATCGCCCGACGGCATGATGATCGCCTCGACCTGCGGCATCTCGTCAATCCGCATCACATTGTAGGTGTCGAAATTGGTCTGTTCGATGGCGCCGCCGGCGACCGTGCATTCGCCGTACAGCATCGCCGACAGGCCATAGACGAACGACCCGGCGATCTGCCGCTCGATCTGCGCCGGGTTGACCGCGTGGCCCGGGTTGGTCGCGGCGACGATGCGGTGCACCTTGAGCCGCCCATCCTTGCTGACCGACACCTCGGCGCAGGCCGCGACATAGCTGCCAAAGCCCATGATCTGCGCCAGACCGTGGAAGTGCCCTTCCGGCGCCTTGCCATAGCCGGCCTTGTCCGCCGCCGCTTTCAGCACCGCGAAATGCGCCGGCTTCAGCAGCTTGCGGCGGAATTCGAGCGGGTCCGCTCCCGCCGCATGCGCCATCTCATCGACAAAGCTCTCGACATAGATCGCGTTGTGATTGGTGTTGACCCCGCGCCAGAAGCCCGCGAGCACAGGCGGGTTGCGCATCGCGTGGTCGATCAGCAGGTTCGGCACGTCATAGCCGAAGGCGCTTTCCTTGCCGCCCTGGTTGAGACCCTGAAAGGTCACCGGGTCCATCCCGTCCTTCAGGTTCTGCGGCGCCAGCGAGGCGAGGATCGACTGGCCGGAAATCCGCATGTGCCAGCCGACCACCTTGCCGTCGGCATCGAGGCCCGCACTCATCTTGCATTGCGTGATCGGGTGATACGCGCAATGCGTCATGTCTTCTTCGCGCGTCCACAGCAGCTTGATCGGCGTACCCGGCATTTCCTTGGCGATCAGCACGGCCTGCCGGACATAGTCGGTACGGCCGCGCCGTCCGAACCCGCCGCCGAGCATCAGCTTGTAGACATCACATTTGGCAACCGGCAGGCCCGAGGCTTCCGCCACCGCGGCCAGCGCTGCCTCACCGTTCTGCGTCGGACACCAGACCTCGCATTTATCGGCCGTGTAGAGCGCCGTGGCGTTCATCGGCTCCATCGTGGCGTGGTTCTGGTAGGGGTAGCTGTAAACCGCCTCGACCTTTTTGACCGCGCCGGCGATCGCACCTTTGGCGTCGCCCGCCTTGTTGCCGATAAAGGCCTCCGGCGCGTCGAGACCCCCTTTCAACATCTCGGCGATCGTGGCGCTCGACACCTTGGCGTTCGGCCCTTCGTCCCACACGATCGGCAACACGGCGAGCGCGGTCCTGGCGTTCCAGAAATTGTCGGCTACCACCGCGACGGCGCTCTCGCCGACCGGCACCACCTTTTTGACGCCACGCATATTTTGTACCTTGGCGGCGTCGAAGCTTTTGACCTTGCCGCCGACCACCGGGCAGTCGCGGATCGTCGCGGTCAGCAGGCCCGGCAGCTTCACGTCGATGCCGTAGATCTGCTTGCCGATCACCTTGTCGGCGGTGTCGAGGCGCTTCAGCCCCTTGCCGGCAATCTTCCAGTCCTTCGGGTCCTTGAGCTTGATGTCCCTTGGCGGGTCGAGCCTGGCGGCGGCGTCGGCAACCTTGCCGTAGCTGACCGTGCGGCCGGACGGCGTATGAGTCACGATACTGTTGGCAGCGCTGCATTCCGCAGCGGGCACGCTCCACGCCGCGGCCGCGGCGCGGATCAGCATGTCACGCGCCGCAGCGCCGCCTTCGCGGACGTATTGGTGCGACTCGCGGATGCCGCGGCTGCCGCCGGTCGAAAAATTGCCCCAGACGCGTTTGCGGGCGGCGTTTTCGCCGGGCGTCGGGTATTCGGTCGTGACCCTCGCCCAATCGCATTCCAGTTCCTCGGCGACCAGTTGGGCGAGGCCGGTCAGCGTCCCCTGCCCCATCTCGGAGCGGGCGATGCGGATCACCACCGTGTCGTCGGGCTTGATGACGACCCAGGCGTTGATTTCCGGCACGGCGGCGTCGGCCGCCTCGGCAAACGGCACGCGGAAGCCGAGCGACAGCCCGCCGCCAATTGCGGCGGTTGCGGCGAGAAACGAGCGGCGGTTCAGTTGCGGCGCAGCGATCCTGGCTATGACGGTCATCGCGGCCTCCTTACGCCTTGGCGGCCATGTGGATCGCTTCGCGCACCTGCTGATAGGTGCCGCAGCGACAGATATTGGTGATCGTGCCGTCGATATCGGCATCGCTCGGGTTCGGGTTCTCCTTCAGGAGCGCCGCCACCGCCATGATCATCCCGCTTTGGCAATAGCCGCATTGCGGCACGTCGTTGTCGACCCAGGCCTGCTGCACCTTGTGCAGTTTGCCGTCGACCGCGAGGCCTTCGATCGTCGTGATCTTCTTGCCGCCGGCCATGTTGACCGGCACCGAGCACGACCGCGTCGCGACCCCGTCGACATGCACCGTGCAGGCGCCGCATTGGGCGATGCCGCAGCCGTATTTGGTTCCGGTCAGCCCGACCGAGTCGCGCAGCACCCACAGCAGCGGCGTGCGCGGATCGACGTCAGCCTGATAAATCTTGCCGTTGATATTCAGAGACACCATCGCCGTACTCCCAGCGTCGGCTGACGGTCGGATGGCGCGCGGCGCCACCGGCTATCGTTCAGCTCGGGTTTCACGCGGCTTGCGACGGCGAGCGTAGGACTCCGGCCCGCCTTCGTCCATCGGATCGGCGACTGCTACCAAAGATGTGAACCACCTGCCTATCGGGTAAGCAACTCTACGCCGGCGGCGATGACCGGCGTCAGATCGAAGCGCCCACGCTTCAGGTCGTGGCCGGCCCCCGCGATCGGCAACAGGCGCGTCGGCGCCGGGATCAACGGCAGCACCGCGCCGATTTCGTCGATCGTGCCGAACGGGTCATTCGCGCCCTGCACAAATACCGCCGGAGTTCGCAGACGCGGGAAATGCTCGGTGCGCAACCGCTCGGGCTTGCCGGGTGGATGCAACGGATAGGAAAACAGCAGCAGGCCCGTGACCAGCCCGGGCTCGTCGGCCGCCAGCATCGTCGCCTGCCGCCCACCATAAGACTGCCCGCCCAAAAGCATCGCGCCCGGCGCGATGCCGCTCAGCGCGACGACCGCGGCGCGCAGCCCGGCCCGATCAGCCCCCGCACCCGACGGTGACGGCGGCCCCGAAGGCCGTCGCTGGCGAAACGGGAGATCGCAGCGCAGGACGTGCAGTCCCCGCGCCGCGAAGGCTTCGGCGACCGCCACCAGCAAAGCGGCGTTGCAGTTGCCGCCGGCGCCGTGCGTCAGCACCGCCCCGCGCCCATCCGGCACCTCCGGCCGGTGCAGAAAGCCGCGCACGCCCTCAGCGGAGAATGCCTCCATGCCGGTGCCCCCAGACTTCCCTCGCCCGCACCGCCGGAGAGGGTGGCCGCGGGCGCCAGCACGCGGACGGGTGAGGGTCGTGCCACTGAAATACCCTCACCCGTCTCGCAGCTATCGCGCCGATCCACCCTCTCCCGCGGTGCGGGAGAGGGAAAAATCAGAACTCGTAGACGTCGATAATCATCGGTTCGTTGCGGGCGGCGGTGACCCATTCCTGCATCGCGGGCAGCGCCATGACCGCATCGCAATAAAGTTCGGCCTCACGCTCCAGTTCGATCCTGTAGGTGCGGAAGCGCGTCACGACCGGCGCGAACATCGCATCGGCGATCGTGAAATTGCCGAACAGGAGGTCGCCGTTGCCTTCGCCAAAACGGGTGCGGCAATCGCGCCACAGCGCCATCACGCGGTTGATGTCGGCCTGAACCTCGACGGTGATTTCGCGGCCCGGAAAGCTGGAGCGGATGTTCATCGGCAATGCCTGCCGCAGCGCCTGAAGGCCGCCATGCATTTCGTTGCTGACGGCGCGGGCCAGGGCCCGGGCCTCCGGGTCCTTTGGCCACAACTCGAGGGTCGGGAACGATTCGGCGAGGTATTCGCAGATCGCCAGGCTCTCCCAGACCAGCAGCGAGCCATGCCGCAGCGCCGGCAGGCGCCCCGATGGCGAGTATTTCAGGATCGTCTCGCGCGTGCCCGGCTGATAAAGCGGGATCACCACCTCGTCGAAATCGACCGTGGTGCGCTTCAGCGCCAGCCACGGCCGCAGTGACCACGACGAGTAGTTCTTGTTCCCCAGATAGATCGTCAGCTCAGCCATCAGGCCCCCTCGAGTGGCGGTGGGCGCTACTCTGACGAGAACACGCGGCGCCGGCAACCGACCCCAAAAATGTCCGCGCTACAGCATGCCGAGCGGGCTGCGGCCCTTGGGCGGCGGGAACGCGCGGTCGAGTGTCGCGAGGTCGTCATCGGTCAGTTTAACGTTCAGCGCCCCCCAGTTCTCGCGTGCATGATCCTGGTTTGTCGCCTTCGGGATCACGATCATCCCCTCCTGCCGCAGCAGCCAGGCGAGCGCCACCTGCGCCGCGGTCGCGCCGTGCCGGGCGCCGACCTGCTGCAAAGTGCGATTGGACAGGATGCGGCCCTGGTCAATCGGTGAATAGGCCATGATCGAAATCCGCCGCTCGCGGCACCACGGGAGCAGGTCCCATTCCGGGCCGCGCCGGCTCAGATTGTAGAGGATCTGGTTTGACGCGACGGTGTTGCCACCGGCGAGGCCGACCCATTCCTGCATGTCCTTGAGGCCGAAATTGCTGACCCCGTGATGGCGGATCTTGCCATCGCGCTGCAGCCGGGCAAACCCCGCCAGCGTTTCGGCGAGCGGCACCGAGCCGCGCCAGTGCAGCAGGTACAGGTCGATACGGTCAGTCCCAAGCCGCTTCAGGCTGCGTTCGCAGGCCTCGACGACACCGTTCGCCGAGGCGTTGTAAGGCAGCACCTTACTGACGATGAACAGCCGGTCGCGGATGCCGGCGGTGGCAGCGCCGACGATTTCCTCGGCATTGCCGTTGCCATACATCTCGGCGGTGTCGATCAGCGTCACGCCGAGTTCGATGCCGAGCTTTACCGCGGCGGTCTCCTCGGCGACAAGGCGGCAGTTTTCGCCCATGTGCCAGGTGCCGAGCCCTAAAGCAGGCACCAACTCGCCGTCCGGCAGGGTCACGCGAGGCAGGGTGTCGCTCATGTCGGGTCTCCGCTTTTACTCGCGGCGCAGGAAAACCAGCCGCGCCGCACCGTAAACGCGCTCATCCACCAGCGTAAAGCCGATCGGCGGCGGGAATTCCTCACGCGCCGCGACCTCGGCGACGATCAGCGCGTCCGCGGCCAGCCAACCGGCCGCCGCAAGCGCCGTGATCGCCGGCCCGGCCAGCCCGCTGCGATAGGGCGGGTCGAGAAACGCCACGGCGCAGGCAAACGCGGCACGCACGGGCCGCGTCGCATCCCCGGCGATGACCTGCGCACGGTCGCCCTCGTCGAGGGTCGCGATGTTGCGGCGCAGGGCGCCGATCGCCTCGCGATTGCCCTCGATAAACGCCGCGGCACTGGCCCCCCGCGACAATGCCTCAAGCCCGACCGCCCCGGTGCCGGCAAACGCATCGAGCACCGGCCGGTCGGCAAACGGCACCCCCTCGGCGGCCAGCTTCCCATGCGACAGAATATTGAATAGCGCCTCGCGCGCCCGGTCGCTGGTCGGCCGCACCGCCTCCCCCGGCGGCACCAACAACCGCCGCCCCCGATGCACCCCGCCGACGATACGCATCACCGCTCGCTCTTGCCCAGCTGTTCGGCCAGCACCTTTTTCTGTACCTCCTCGATCTCGCCGCGGGCCAGGTTGCCGAGCTGGAAGGGGCCGTAGGCGAGGCGGATCAGGCGGGTGACCGGATAGTCCAGGTGCTCCAGCACGCGCCGCACCTCGCGGTTCCTGCCCTCGCGTAACGACAGGGTAATCCAGGCGTTGGAGCCCTGCTGGCGGTCGAGTTGGGCGCGGATCGGGCCGTAGGCGGCACCGTCGATCGTGACGCCGCGCTCCAGGGTGCCGAGCCGCGCCGGCTCGACGATGCCGTGCACCCGCACCCGGTAGCGGCGGATCCAGCCGGTCGCCGGCAATTCGAGGCGGCGGGCCAGCGTGCCGTCATTGGTCAGCAGCAACAGCCCTTCGGAATTGAGGTCGAGCCGGCCGATCGAGATCAGCCGCGGCAGCTCGGCCGGCAAGGCGGCGAACACGGTCGGCCGGCCCTTCTCGTCGCGATGCGTCGTCACAAGGCCGGTCGGCTTGTGATAGCGCCACAGGCGCGCCCGCTCCGGCTCCGGCAACGGCTTGCCGTCGACCCGGATGTCGCTGGCGTCGGTGACGGTGACGGCCGGGGTGGTCAGCACCTTGCCATCGACCGAAACGCGCCCCTCGGCGATCCAGCGCTCGGCATCGCGCCGCGAGCACAGCCCGGCGCGCGCCATCACCTTTGCGATGCGTTCCGGGGCGTCGCCTTCCGGGTCGCCTTGTGGGGGAACGGGAGCGGGAGCCGCCGTCCGTGGTGGCTGCCGCAGCCTGGGCTGTGTCATGGTGGATCCTTATGCGGACAGGACACATAGGCCGCCCGGCCCGTCCGGGCAATTGCCGGCGATGACCGCCGCCGACGCAATGGCGCGTGCCCTGGCGGCCGCGGCAGAGGCTGCGGCGGCGGGCGACGTGCCGGTCGGCGCGGTGCTGGTCGCTGACGACGGCGTTGTGATCGCCATCGCAGGCAATCGCGTCGAGCGCGACCACGACCCGACCGCGCATGCCGAAATGCTGGTGTTGCGTGCCGGGGCGGCGCGGCTCGGGGAACAGCGCCTCTCTCGTTGCGACCTTTATGTGACGCTTGAGCCGTGCCCGATGTGCGCCGCCGCGATCGGGCTGGCACGCATCCGCCGGCTGTATTTTGCCGCCTATGATCCCAAAGGCGGCGGCGTCGAGCACGGCCCGCGCATCTTCAACCAGCCGACCTGCCACCACCGCCCGCAGGTTTATGGCGGCATCGCCGAGACCGAGGCCGCCGAATTACTGCGCCGGTTTTTCCGCGAGCGGCGCTAAGCCTTCAGCTGGTAGGATGGGCTGAGCAAAGCGAAGCCCATCGTCTTTCCGCATCGACGGCTGTTGATGGGCTTCGCTGCGCTCAGCCCATCCTACGGCGCTAGCAGCCGTCAGGAACCGGAAGGTTGTGGCATTGCTGAAGCGAAGCAATTTCGGGCCGTTGGAGCTTTCTCCGCCCGAGATTGCCGCGTCGCTACGCTCCTCGCAATGACACCAAGCCTGTTACACCTGTCGGCGCACTGCACCGACGCGGTCGAGCAGCTGTTCCAGCGCCTCGTAAGGCTGCGCCCCGACGACACCGTAGCGGGCCGCCACAAAGGTCGGGACCCCGGTCACACCGTACTGGTGCGATTTCGCCCAATCGGCATCGACCGCATCGCTGAACCGGCGTTCCACCAGTACCGCGCGTGCCTCGTCCGCCGGCAATCCGACCGAGGCGGCAATCTCGACCAGCAGGTCGATATCGGCGAGGTTTTTTGCCTCGACGAAATAGGCCTTGTAGAGCAGGTCGTGGATTGCCTCGCCACCCGGCTGGGTGTCGGCCCATTTGCCGAGTTCCTGTGCGAGACGGCTGTTGTAGGTATGGGTGCGTCGGCCATAGGGCAGGCCCTCAGCATCCATCAGCGTCTTCATCCGCTGATACGACGCCTCCGGGTCGATACCGCGCCCGGCATAGAATTCCGCCATCGACCGCCCTTCCATCGGCGTGTCCGGGTGCAGCGGGAAATGCACCAGTTTCGTCTCGACCTCGAACGCTTCCTTGAGTTTTTCAACACGCACGGTGCTGAGATAACACCAGGGTCAGACGTAGTCGGTGAAAATCTCCAGAACGGTCGGTTCGCTCATAACCTGATATCTCCTCGGTTTTTGCGGCGCCCCGGCGTCAATCCGATAGCCCGCGGTGACCCAATGTAGCTTGCCGTGACACGCCGTAAATCTCCCCTTTACGTGTCCCGATCCCCACGACAGGCCAGAAAGTGTACACGGATAGCAGCTCTGATGCCTCAATGCATAATCTGGTTCAGCGCATTGTGCATGGGCTCGGCGGAAAGACGGACGAGGCCGGAAAAGGGTGTGTCCAGCTCCAGTATCATTGTGATGCCTCCGGAAACCGCCATCGAGCACAGGCACAGGGCGGTGATCGCCGTACCGTTCACGGGCGCGAATAGGCCGAAGCTGGCGAAAACGAGCGCAAGCCAGAAGATCAACAGAATTATGAATGGTGTGGGGATTCTGCTGACGCCCTGTTGCTGAACCAGCAGCCACCGCGCCTGCGACAGGCCGTCCGATAGCGTGAGTGCCTGTGAGCGAAGCCAGCGGTGCATCTCGTCAGCCGGAGCAAGCGACAGGATCACGTCCTGCAATGCCTCCAGCATCCCTGCGGTTGCGCCGTTGGCCGGTGCCGGCTCTCCCGGCGTCGGGAAAAGCTCCCGCGTCTTTGCCGCGGTATAAGTTTGGAGCTTTGTGTGCGCATCCTGCGCTTCCGGTCCGTAACGCTGCAACAGCCGCCCGATACGGATCAGATCGACGGACATGTCATTCACTTCAGTTGACCGTGACGAGAACGAGCTGCTCGCCGACGAAATCATCAGACTGACCACCAGGGCCGAAAGCGTACCCACGATGGCCGTCGACACGGAAACCGCGGTGCGCGTCTCGGCGCTAAGGTGATGATCGGGCAGCGCTCGCGCAACAAGGATGCCGAGTAGAGCGCTACCGAAGATAATGGTGAAGGAAATCAGACCGATGGCAGGAGGTATCATGCGATTTTCAATGCCCGTATCGCCGCGGTGAAAGTCAGAACCTCCCCCATTACCGGGTGCCATCAATCGGATAGTAACCCGTCAGCGCACCTGCACTGCCACGCCAAATACGGCGACGGCTGATCAGTGCAGGCCCGCGATGGCCGCGACGCACCGCACGCTGTAGGATCGGCGGAACCGCGCCATAAACGGCGCAGGGTTTGGGAGGGCGCTTGCCTCTAGCCGACGCGGGCCGCCCGCCTCAGGCCGCGCCGGTGGATCGCGTGCCGGTACGCCCTGTCGCCGCGCCCGCCAGCCCCTCGGCCGCCAGCCCCCCGCCCACGACGGGCGGGCTGTTCAGCATCAGCGGCAAGCAATGGCTGATCCTGTTGACCGTGCAGCTGTCGACGCTGCTGTTCGGCATGACGATCACGCTCGCCAATGTCGTGCTGCCGCAAGTGCGCGGCAGCCTGTCGGCGACGCAGGACGAAATCGCCTGGGTCATCACGCTGAACCTGGTCGCGACCGCGGTGGCGACGCCGATGACCGGGTGGCTGGCGAGCCGGCTCGGCTGGCGCAACACGATGTTCTTTTCGGTGCTCGGCTTCACCGTCTCATCGTTTCTGTGCGGTATCGCCGACAGTCTCGAAGCGCTGGTGCTGTACCGCGTCGGTCAGGGGCTGTTCGGTGCGACGATCATGCCGATGGGACAGGGGATCGTGCTCGCGACCTTTCCGCGCCATCTGCACGCGGCGGTGATGGTGATCTGGGGCGCCGGCAGCGTCATGGGGCCGGTTTTCGGACCGATTTTCGGCAGCATGATGGCCGAGGCCTATAACTGGCGCGCCGCCTTTTTCATGATCGTGCCGCCCGGCATCGTCGCGATGATCTGCATCTGGTTCGCGCTGCGCGAATACCGTGACCGCGCGCCCGACCCGCCTCGACTGGACCGGCTTTATCGCTCTGTCGGTGGCGATCACCGGCGTGCAGTTGATGCTCGACCGCGGCCAGCGGCTCGACTGGTTCGAACTCGCCGGAAATCTGCCTGGAGGCGGGCGCCGCGGCGGTGTCGTTCTGGATTTTCATCGCCCACAGCGCGACGGCCGAGCGGCCGTTCCTCGATCCCCGGCTGCTGCGCGACCGCAATTTCTCGATCGGGCTGCTGATCGCCTTTTTCATGGGGATGCTGAGCTATCACGACGCTGGTGCTGTTTCCCGGCGCTGTTGCACGATTTGCGCGACTACCCGGACAGCACGATCGGCATGCTGCTGGCGGCGCGCGGCACCGGCAACTGGGTCGCGTTTCTCGTCGTCGTGCCGTTTTCCCGGCGCTTTCCGCGGCTGGCGGTCGCCACCGGATTGACCGCGCAGGCCATCGCCGGCTGGTCGATGGCGCAGTTCGACATCAACCTGACCAGCCTCGATGTGTTCTGGACCAATGCCTTGCAAGGGGTTCGGCTTTGGCCTCGCCTATACACCGATGACGGTGCTGGCATTTGCGACATTGCCGGCCACCAAGATCACCGAGGGCTCCGGCGTCTTCACGCTGGTGCGCAATTTCGGGTCAAGCCTCTACATCTCAGTCGTCGTGCTGATGCTGCTGCGGTCGACGGCGGCGAACTACTCGCGGATGACCGAGTTCATCACCCCGTTCAACAAGGCGCTGACATTGCCGGGGTTGCCGCTCGCCTGGAGCATCGACAGCACCAGCGGCCTGATGCGCCTTGCCAACGAGATTCAGCACCAGGCCGCGATGATTGGCTATATCAACGCCTTCTACCTGCTCGCGATGACCGCCGCAGCCGGCGTTCCGCTGGTCTGGCTGATGCAGGCCGGCCCGCGACTGCGATAGGGAGGCAAAGCGGCGATTTTAGGTAACGCAAAGGGCGCAAAGGATACGCAAAGGGCGCGATGGCGACTGTGTCCCGGCACGAAGCGCTCCCAAAATTCAAACCGCGCAGAACTGATGAGCGCTGCGCGCTCGAAAATCCTCTTCGCGTCCTTTGCGTTACCTAAAACTTCTTCAGGAAGCCGAGACGGCGGTGTGGAGGGTGGTGAGACGGTGGCGGTAGGTGTGGGCGTCGTGGATTAGCGCGTAGGCAGCGTCGGTGATGCGGCTGCGCTCGGCGGGGTCGCGGAACCGGTTCAGAGCTTCGGCGGCGTTGCTCAGATCGTGGGAGAGCGGCGAGGTAATGCTCGTCGGCGTCCAGGATGTCGTTGTAGCGGCCCTCTACCAGGAGTTGGCAGGTGCCGGTCGCGGCTGCCTCGAAATGGCGTGACGAGATGCATTTCGAATAGGCCGGGCAATGGGGCCGGCCGGCGAAGAAGCGCGCCTGGATTTCGGCGAAATCCGCCTCGGCGACATGTCGAGCGCCTCGTGCCGCACCGATGAACGTGCCAGCACCGCCTTGAGCCCGGCCTTGACCCCATACGGCAGGCGCCGCGCCAGCCCGTGCAGCCAGCCATCGGCGCGGATCGTCGGGCCGCCTGACCGGCCGCGGAGAAATTCGCGGATCGCCAGCGCGGTCGCGTCGTCGCGTTCGAGATACCATGTACCCGCCTCGGTGCCGATGGTCGCCCGGCAATCGTTGAGGAACGCGGCCCATTGCGGCCGATCGAGGCGGGCATTGTTGGCGATATCGACGCGCAACCCCGCCGCCGGCCCGAGCGTCGAAAACAGATCGTAGACCCGGTTGCGATCGTCGTCGCCGAGGAACACCGGATAGCGAAAGCTGCGCCCGCCGAGATCGATGCCGCGCGCGGCGTCGGGCTTGTCGCGGCGGAACACACGTTTCGTTGGCAGCGTGCGGCAGGGCGAGCACGGCGGCGCCGGTATCGTCGTAAAGCCATTGCCCGGCCTCGAGCGGCAATTGCGTCGCGACCCAATCGGCGCCGGTCTCGCGCAGCAAGTCGCGCTTATCGGCGAGGCGGATCCACGGCAAATTGTATTCGTTGCCGATAAGAATGCCAGAAACCGGCCGCGCCGCGCCTTCAGCGCCGACGCGCAGCGGGTCGATGTATTCGAGCGTATCCGCCGAGCAGGCATGCAGCGCGACGATAAGCTCGGCATCCCGCACGGCGCGCATCGCGGCGCGCCGCTCGTCGCCGGCGAACAGATTGAACGAGGTAACCGCAAAATGCGGCGACGCCTCGAAGGCGTCGAGCCAGTCTTCGTAGTACGAGGCCCGCACGCCATACCGCACCGTCAGCACGACGGTGCGGATGCGGCTGTCGCCGATCATCGCAGGTGGGAAACGATCAGGTCGACGCGCGCTCCGGCGGCATGCCCGTCGCCATAGGCGGCAATGTCGCGGCGCGGCGCATAGTCCGGCCCCTGCCACAACCGGTTCCAGCCGCAGGCGACGGTCTCGACCCATTCGGTTTCGCCGCGCAGCGTGACGCAGGGCACGCGATGGAAATATGCCTCTTTCTGCAGCCCGCCGGAATCGGTGTAGACCGCGCCGGCCGATTGCAGCAGCCGGTGCATGTCGAGATAGCCGAGCGGCTCGCAGCATCAGGATCGGGCCGGGATCGATCTGCCAATCCGCGAGGCGCTGGCGGGTGCGCGGATGCAGCGGCATCACCACCCTGCTCTCGCCGGCCCGCTCGCGCAGATACGCGACGATATCGGCCAAGCGTTCGCGGTGTCGGTGTTTTCGGCGCGATGCACCGTGGCGATGGCATAGGTCCGCTCGGTCAAGCCCGAGCCGGTCGAGCACGTGACGAACGCGCCTGCGCCGCCGCGAACAATGTCGCGTCGTACATCACATCGCCGATGTCGTGGACGCCGGCGGTGATGCCTTCGCGGCGCAGATTGTCGATCGCCGTTTCGGTCGGGCAGAGCAACAACGTGCTGACATGGTCGGTCAGCACGCGGTTGATCTCCTCCGGCATCGCGCGGTTGAACGAGCGCAGCCCGGCTTCGAGATGCGCCACCGGCACCTGCAACTTGGCGGCAGCCAGGGCGCCCGCGAGCGTCGAGTTGGTGTCGCCCGGCACCAGCACGATGTCGGGCCGCTCGGCGAGAATCGTCGCCTCGATGCCGGCGAGCATCCGCCCGGTCATCTCGCCATGCGAGCCGCCGTGGATGCCGAGATTAAGGCGCGGCGGCGCGATCGCGAGATCGTCGAAAAACACCTGCGACATCGCGGCGTCAAAATGCTGCCCGGTATGCAGCAGGATTTCCTCGACATCGTCGCGCGCCGCGACCGCCCGCGAGATCGCCGCCGCCTTGACGAATTGCGGCCGTGCCCCGACGACCGTCAGCAGCCGCACCCGCTTCATGCGAGCGCGGCGGCGAGGCCCGGCAGATGGGTCGCGTGCCGCAGCATGCAGCGGCGGATCACATCGCGGTTGGCGCGGGTCCAGGCGATGGTCTGCGCGAGCCCGTCGCGCAGCGATGTTTCGGCCGCAAACCCCAGTTGCTCGCGCGCCTTGGTCGGATCGCCAAAGCGGCGGCCGGAACGGTCCCAGTCGCGCGCCGGGGCCAGCGCGATCGCTGTCGGGTTGCCGGTCAACTCATTGATCAGCCCGGCAAGATCATGGATCGAGGTTTCGACACCCGAGGCTAGATTATAGGCCTCGCCCGGCTCGCCGCGCTCGGCGCAGGCGATCAGGCCGCGCGCGATGTCCTCGACATAGATGAAATCGCGCCCGGCGATGCCGCCGTTTTCGACCGGCAGAGCCTCGCGTTGCAGCGCCTTCCAGATGAAGGTCGGGGTGACGTTGCGCCATACGGTATGCGGCGTGCCGCGCCACTCGCCGGCCCCGAGGATTTCGCCCGGTCCGTACACGTTCTGAAACCGCGCCCGCACAAAGGGCATCCGATACCGCGTGAAATAATAATTGCCGTACATCTCGCCGATCAGCTTGGAGATCGAGTAGGGGCTGTCATGGAACAGCGACACTGGCGCGTCCTCGGGCGTCGCCGCCGCCTCGTCAAAGGTCTTTTCCGCCACCGCGCACCCGGCGGCGGCGTAGACGATTTTCTTTAGCGCCGGAAAATCCTTTAGCCGGTCGAACAGCTTGAGCGAGGTCAGGGTGTTGTTCTGGTGATCCGCGAGCGGGTCGTGGATCGATGACTGGTTGCCGTGATAGCAGGCCAGGTGAAACACAATGTCGAGGTCGCGCGGCAACGCCGCCAGCACTGCGTCATCGGCGATCGATCCCTGGCGGAATTCGACGACCGGATGCTGAGGCACATTGTGAAGATCGGCCGATAACAGGTTGTCGATAATGACGATCCGATGTGCCCCGGCGCCGATCAGGCGGCGGACCAGCGCACTGCCGACAAACCCGGCGCCGCCGACCACCAGCAGCGACGCGCCGCCAACACTGTTGCCCAAATCACCCATTCTTGTTGCTGCTCAGATGCGTGTAGCCGGCGCCGGCGCCATGCGCGCGATAATAATCCACCGCTTTGCCGACGATCTCGTCGAGCGGCGTGAATTTCACGTCGCCGAAATCGCGGAAGGTGCGGGTCGGGTCGAGCAGGATCGTCGGCGCCTCATCCTCGCCGAGCGGCCTGACCTCCGGCTCGGGATACTCGTTGAGTTTCATCGCGCGCACGACCGCATCGTAAAGCTCGCGAATCGCGACATCACCCCCGGACGAGAAATGATACGTGCCGTGCCCGACCCCGTCGGCGGCGCGCAGCACATTGCCGGCAAGGTCGCCGACAAACACGAAATCGCGCCGCGCCGGCGTCACGAAACAGCGTTTCCCCTGCGCCAACCGGTCGTAAAAGATCGGCAGTGGCCCGCTGACATTGCGCGGCCCGACGACATTCGCGAGGCGGAAGGTGAGCCAATCGACGCCGCTGAGCTGGATGTAATATTCGCCGGCGGTTTTTGAGATCGCGTAGCTGCTGTTCACCGGGTCGATCGGGTGCGACAGCGAAATCGGCTGTTCGCTCGGCGACGTGCCGTAACACAAGGCCGTCTGGAAATAGATCAGCCGGCCGACCTTATAGGTCTTGCAGGCCTTGGCGACATTGGCACTGCCGGTGCAGTTGGTCTGCGCGTCGCTTTCCCAATCGTCCGGGTCCTTGTAGGACGCGGCGGTGTGGATCACGACATCGGGCCGAAACCCGCCGACCAGTTCGTCAACCACCCTGGCGCTCACGATCGTATCCTCGACCAGCCGCAAATTTGGATGCGGTTGGAGGTTATCGCGCCGCCCGGTCGCGAAATTGTCGATCGCCAGCACCTCGTCGCCGCGTGCCAGCAGCAGATCGATGACGGTCGAGCCGACCAGGCCCGAACCACCGGTCACAAACACTTTCATCTTTTTTCTATCCGTGATCAGGACCGGCCGGCGGCGAGGCCTCGGGCGCGGAGAAATTCGTCGTAATCGCGCAGATAGTCGCCGGCATCGTACGGCGCCGAGGCCAGGACCATCAGCACGCAATCGGCGGAATGCTTGTACTGCACCCACCAAGTGAGGGGCGGTAGATAGATGCCGAGATCGCGCCGGTCGAGCAACACTTCCTCGCGCGCGGTGCCGTCATCGAACACGATCGCGCATGAGCCACTGACACAGACGAGAAATTGCGCACAGGTTTTCAGCGCGTGCTCGCCGCGCACATGCTTGCCCTCGACGCCATAGACCAGAAACATCCGCTGCGGCGAGAATGGCAGTTCGCGGCTGGTTTCGCCGACCACGAGATTGCCGCGGACATCCTCGACCGCGTGCAGCCGCACCAGCTCGACCCCGGAGACGCCCGCCCGGACCCGCCCGTTTTCCGGCAGTTGCGGCACCATGCGGGTGCGAATCGTCGCCGGCAGCCCTTGATCGACATAGCCGGTGATGCGCGCCGGGTTGCCGGTGACGATCGCATGAGCCGGCACGTCGCCGGTCACCACAGCGCCGGCTCCGACCATCGCCGCCCGCCCGATCGTGACGCCGGGCAGGATCGTGGCGTTGGCGCCGATCGAGGCATCGCGGCAGATCAGGGTACGCGGGTGGCCGTCGAGATATTGCTTGCTGCGCGGGAATTTGTCGTTGGCGAAGGCCACATTGGGGCCGATGAACACGTCGTCCTCGATGATCGCGCCGTCCCACAACTGCACGCCGCTTTTGATCGTGACCCGGTCGCCGAGCACGACGTCGCCTTCGATGAAAACGTGCGAGCAGATGTTGCAATCGGCACCGATCCTCGCGCCTTTCAAGATATAGGCGAAGGCCCAGATTCGGGTCCGCTCGCCGATCGCCTCGGCCTCGCACACGGCCTGCGGGTGAACGAACGCCGTCATGGCTCGTACCGCTCCTCGGACAGCACGATCGCACCGGGCCGCCCCTTGGTGTTCTCAAAGGCGCGCCAGACATAGGAACCGACAATCCCGATGCTCGCCAGGTTCAGCGCGCCGAAAAACAGCACCAGCAGCGCGGTCGCGGTATACCCCGGCACCTCGATGTTGCCGATGAGGCGCGCGATCAGGATCACCAGCCCGAGAAACGCCGCCAGGATCACGCCAAGCCCACCGAGCCACACCAACAGCCGGATCGGCAGGTCAGAGAAGGCGAAAATGCTGTCCTGCATATAGCGGAACCGGCGCGCCAGTGTCCACCCGCTGGCGCCGCCGCCATAACGCGGCTGCCGCTGATAGGCGATCTCGGCGCGGCGAAACCCGACCCAGAACAACAGGCCGACCAGCGACGTGTTGCGCTCGTGGATGCGCAGCAGAGCCTGCCGCACCGCGTCGTTGCAGCCGAAGATGTCGACGCCTCCAGCCGGCATCTCCGGCTGCACAAAGCGGCGGTAGATGGTCCAGAAGATCGCGGAGGCGACGCGCGACGGCAGCGGGTCGGCCCGCGCGGCGCGGGTCCCGACGACGACATCGCATTCGCCGCGGCGCAATCGCTGGAAAATCTCCAGCGCCATTTCGGGCGGCTCCTGCAGGTCGGCCGCCATCACCGCGAGATAGGGGCCGCGCGCGGCTTCCATGCCGGCGCGGATCGCGGCGAACGACCCGAAATTGCGCGACAGGGCCAGGATAACCGCGGGAAACGGCGCGGCGGGTGCCAATTGGCGCAAAATCGCCAGCGAGTCGTCGGGGCTGCCATCGACCACAAACACCGCCTCGAACGGCGCATCAAGTTGCGCCGGAAAACCGGCGACCACCTCGAGCAGCCGCGGCAACGACGCCGCATTGCGATAAACCGGAATGATCAGCGAATACACGGGCTTTCTTATCGCCGTGCCGCGGGTTCGCGATCGAAATACAATTCGGCGACGGCGAAATCAGCGGCCATCGCTGAGCAGTGGGCTTGCAGGCGCCAGAAACGGTGAGGGTCGCCGGCCGGCAAGGGCAACGCATCAACGCGCTTTGCTCCGGCGGCGAGCGGCGCAATGGGAAAACTCCCCGCGACGGTCCAGTCCGTACCGTCGTCCGAATACGCGACGGCGACAGAATCGGGCGTTTGCGCGGCACCAACCCATTGCACCCGCACCTCTCGGACCGGCCGCGCGCTGTGGTCGCCGAAATCATAGCCGACATACGCGGCGCTCTGATCGACGGAGGCGGCGGCCCAGAAGGCGGGGGAGCCGTCAAAGGCATAGCGGGCTTCGCGGCCGGGTTGCGCGCTGCTGGCAATCGCGGCCGGGCGGCCGTTTGGCGTGCCGGGCGGGTTGAAGCGGTAGACCCGGAAGGCGGCACCGACCACCGGCACCGGCGATGGCGACCAGATCGTCTCGGCCTTGGCCGCGACCAGACGGGTCATCGCCTCTGTCTGCGCCAGCTTGCCGAGCGCCCATCCGATGCCCGGCGCCTGAACTTGCGGCACCCAAATCGACGCGACCGGTGGCAGCCCCGCCGGCGCGATATCGGCAACGTATTCGACGCCCTGCACACCGGTCGGCCCGAGTTGTTCGGTGCGCAGCAGGTCCTGATAGAGGCGCACCGAAAACTGGTCGGTGTCGTCGGCCGAGCGCTTTTGCTGCTTGATCAGAGCCCGATAGAGCGGAAAATCGTACACACCGGACGACAACACGAGGTAATCCGGGTCGTAGCCGGTGACCTTTCGCCAGTTCGGGTGCGGCGACCGCACCACACGGGAGAAGCGCTGCGGGTCGAAATAGGCGTAGGCGTCGAACAGGATCGCCTTGTCGCGCGCCACATTTGCCTCGGCCCAGCGGTTCAGCGCGACCTGCGTGCTGCTGCGATACATCTGCGGGTCGAGCATTCCCGACACCGCGGCAAGAGCATAAGGCGGATAGAGCAGAATGAAGCCGACCGTCAGCAGCACGGCCGTCACCCGCGTGGCGGCCGGTTCCTCGCGCAGGATCGACAGCGCCGCGTACCGCACCAGCACGACCAGCGTGTCGAACGCCAGCACCGCCATCAGCCCGATCGCCAGCAGCAGATACCCCAGCACCACCCAGTATTTGCCGGAGCCGTAAACCGCCAGCTGCGAGGCGCACAGCACCAGCGCCAGGGCCAGCGGTTGGAACCGCCCAGGCACCTTGATCAGCGCCGCGATCCGGGCGATCGCGAGGCCACACAGGACCAGCCCGAACAGGCTGTAATCCTGATAGATTTTCAGCCACCACGACCACATCGTCAGCCTGCCAAACGGTCCGTCTGCCGCGGCCGGTCCCTGCACCAGCAATTGCGCCGCCGCGCGCTTTGCGTAGTAGAGATCGACAAAGCCATAGGGCGTGCTGATGACCCACCCGGCCAGTGCCGCGAGACCCAGCGCGATCAGCCGGCGCGCCGCTTCGCGCCGCTCGCCAAGGTCGAGGCCGACCGCCTGCATCCCCCACCACAGAGCCAGAACCGCCATCGGGACGGTCCAGGCGCCACCGAGCTTGGTGCCCTGAACAAAACCGCAGGCCAGACCGAGCGCGACAAGGCTGGCGTCATCGCCACCCCTGGCGTGACGGATCGCCAGGGCCAACGCCACGAGACCCAGCAGGACCTGCAACTGATCGGGATGGGCGTAGGCCGTGTAATAGACAAAATTCGGATCGGCCGCGACGAACAGCACCGCCAGGATTCCGACGGCCTTTGACGCATGAATCCGGGCGAAATTGTAGAGGAAGACCAGACCCAGCAGCGCGGTGAGGAGCGTGATCGCTCGCAACACGATGATCACGGTCGGAAATGCCGGGGCGCCGGCCGCGCGCAATACCGCGTAGACCGGCGCCGCCACGGCATAAAACGCGCCGCCGTAATAGAAGGTGCCGGGATAGCGGATGTCGCCCCAAGTGGCCGGGATCGTCGCATAGGCGTGCCCGGTCGGGTCGAGGTAGTTGGCGGGATTGCCGTAGGGCCAGCGCAATGTCCCGTCGAGCGCCAGCGCCTGCCACACCTCGTCATCGACAAAGGCTTCGAGCATTTGCGGGTTGTCGGCGGTGCGCGCCAGTCCCGGCAGCAGCACCAGCGCCAAGATGAGCACGATCGCCGCGATGGCGGCGTCAAACCGCAGATAGTCGCGGGCGACGGCGGCGAACTCGGCCAGCACCGAACAGCAAAGCCCCGGCCTGCGCCGTAGATGGCCGCCAACCGGCTGCGAACCCACCCTCATCGCCCTTGCTCAGACGGTCGCCGGCTCGGCCGTCGCCAGCATCGCGCGGTATTCGGCGCCGCGGTCGTGAAACATCTGCTGCCATAATTCGAGGCTCAAAAGGCCCCACACCTTGCGCGAGAAGCGCCCCGAATTATCGATGTTGGCGAGCACCGCCTTGGCGTTCAGAAAGGGGCGCTGCGCGGCGTTGCGGCTGCGGAAAATGTCCTGCACAAAACCATGCAACTCGCCGCCGAACCATTCCTTAAGCGGCACCGGGAACCCCATCTTGTCACGCCGCTCCGCAATGGCAGGCGGCAGTTGATGCCCGTAGGCGAGCTTCAGCAGATGTTTCATCCGGCCGCCGGCAAACTTCACATCGGCGGGCACGGTCGCGAGAAATTCGATCAGCGGGTGGTCGAGGAAGGGCACGCGGCTTTCGAGGCCATGCGCCATGCTCATCCGGTCCTCGACCTGCAACAAGCGCCGGCAGCAGGCATTTGAAGTCGAAATGCGTCATCTTGTCGAAATAGGCTTCCTTGTGGACGTTATCCTGGCTGTTGAAGATGGCCCGGAAATTGTCGAACACCTGTCCCTTGTCGAGCGCCGTCCAGTCGATTTCGGCGCTGATATCGGTCGAGCGGTCGATCAGCCGGAAATACCGCTCATCGAGGCCGCCAAACAGCCCTTCGCGCCAGAAATCAGTCATCAACGGCTTGTATTCGCGCAGCAGCCCTAGGTTTGGCACGATCGATTCGATCGTCACGACGAAATTGCCGTTCTTGTAGGTGCCATCAAGCGCCGCCTTGATGCACTGCTCGAAATAGGCCAGCAGATAGCGGGCATAGCCGCCGAAAATCTCGTCGCCGCCCTGCCCGCCCAGCACCACCTTTAGGCGCGTCGCGGCCAGTTGCGACACCATGAATTGCGGGAACGACCCCGGACCCGCCACCGGGAAATCAAGATGGTAGATCACGTCGTGGATGTGATCGCGAAAGTGCTGCGCGGTAATGTCGATCGTGTGCAGGTCGGCGCCGGCCTGATCGACCGCGGTCTGCGCGAAGCCGCTCTCGTCATAACCAGGAAACTCGGTAAAGCGGCCGTGAAAACAGTCGGCCATCCCGCGCCCGGTCTGCGCGGCGAGAATGGCGATCAGGCTGGAATCGATGCCGCCCGAGACATAGGCGCCGACCGGGACGTCGCTGCGCAGATGCACATCGACCGTATCGCCGAGCAGGTCGATCAGGCGGCGCTCGAAATAGCGTTCGTTGTGCTCGAAATCGATCTCATAGCGCACATCCCAATAGCGCCAGACGCGGACGCGGCCGTTTTCGAGGCTCAACGCGTGCCCTGGCATCAACTGCTTGATGCCGTGGAATAGCGTCGTTTCGCCGAGCGAATACTGGAACGTCAGGTATTCGGCAAAGGCGGCGGTATCCGTCTCGATGTCGGGCAGGAACGGCAGCAACGCCTTTGCCTCGGAGGCAAAGACAAACAGATTGCCGACGACCGCATAGTATAGCGGCTTGATGCCGAAGCGGTCGCGCGCGCAGAACAGCCGCCGCGCCCGCTCGTCCCACAGCGCGAACGCGAACATGCCCCGCAGATGGTCGAGGCAGTCGGTGCCGTACCGCGCGTAGGATGCGAGGATCGTCTCGGTATCGGAATTGGAGCGGAACTGCCAGCGGTCGGCCAGTTCCCGGCGCAGTTCGAGGTAATTGTAGATTTCGCCGTTATAGGTGATCGCGGTCGGCCCCGGCGCCAGCATCGGCTGCCGCCCGCCCTCGCTCAAATCGATGATCGCGAGCCGGCGATGCACCAGCCCGGCGCTGCCCGACGGGTTGCGCCACGCGCCATGCCCGTCCGGGCCGCGATGCGAGATCAGCCGGTCAAGTACCGAGAGCGACGCGTCGAGGCGCGGCACCGGTGTGCCGTCGAGCGTTACAATACCGGCAATGCCGCACATGTGTCAGACCGAGGCTTGCGGCAACTGAGCGGTCGGCAGCCGCGCGAGTTCGGAGCGATCGGGGTTGCCGCGATACAGCGCGTAAAGGATTTCCGACTGCACCTGCCAGTTGAAGCAACTGCGCGCGTAATGCAGCGCGTTCCGACGGCTGCGCTGTAACAACTCCGGATCATCGACGATCCGCTGTACCGCGTCTGCGAGCGTGCGGGGATCGGCCGAGTTGTAACACGCTCCCGCCCCAGCTTCGGTGAGCACCGATTGCACATAGGGCAGATCGTTGGCGACGACCATCAGCCCGGCATGCAGATATTGCGACAGCTTGTTCGGGCAGGACAGCCGGTCGTTGATAATCAAGGGCTTGTAGGGAACGATCCCGACATCGGCCTCGGCGGCGGCTGAAACAAGTTCGTCCTCCGACACGGCGTCGAGGAAATAGATGCCGCGATCGAGCAGCCCGCGCGCCGCCGCCTGTTCGATCGCCGCCTTGCGCCACATGTTTTCCGGGCCGCGCAAAAACAGCGCCGCGCGCCCAGCATCGACACCGCTCCAGCCCTCGATCATTTCCTCGATGCCGCGGCCCGACGTGAACCGGCCCTGAAACAGGAATTTGATCCGGCCCTGCGCCAGCCGCGCCATTTCGCCGTCTGCCGCTGGTGGTACGCGGTGCTCGGCCCAGGGTTCGGCATTGGGCACCGCGTACACCCGGTCGAGCCGATACGTCGCGCGCATCGCCTCGGCGAGCGGCGGGTTCACCGTGATCGCGGCATCGGTGTTGCGGATCAGCAGCCGCTCGATCCAGGTGAATAGCGTGATATCCAGCCATTTTCCGTGCGGGTCGCTGACCGGGTAGAATTCGTGCGCGTCATAGATCAGGCGGCAGCCATAGCGCCGTTTCGCCAGCACACCGACCAGCAGCGTATCGAGATCGTTACAATGCACGATATCGGGTGCCTCGGGCATCGCGTGCAGATGTTTCAGAAACGCCACGGTGGCCGGCGCGAATTGCAGCCGCAACACCGCCAGGATGTATTCGAGGCGCATCAATACCTGACCGCGCAGGCGATCGAGCAATGCCGCCAGTCGTGTCGTCTGTAACAACCTAGCGATCGGTGCGAACCGCGACCCCAGCCGGAACAGCCCGCGCAAGCCCCGCCCGCCGATTTCGGCGAGCACCAGCAACGGCGCCAACAGCACCAGAGCCACGCCGAGGGGCACCAGCACATCTGTCGGGATCACGTCCTTCAGCCGCCAGAAATAGGTCAGGCCGCTCAGCGACGGGCGTTTCAGGCGGATGATGCGGTAGCCGGCGGATATTTCATCTTCCGGCAATGAGAAATCGTCGCGGTTGAACCCGAGCACGGTCACCTCGAAACGCGGCACCGCGGCTTCGGCCTCCCAGCGGATGCGCGGGTCGAGATTGGGTTCGTGCGCGCAGATCATCAGGACGCGCTGCCGCTTGTTCTGCTCCATCAGGCGGCGCACGCGGTTTCGAGCGGCAATGGCGGCCGGCCCTGATAAACCGAGGCGGTGATCCCCGCGAGCTTTTGCGGATCGTGCCAGCGCTCGACAAAAGCACGCGAAATGCGGCCGATTTCAGTGAGTTGCTCGGGTTCGCGCAGCAGGGGCCGGATGGTTTCGACGAGTTCGAACGGCCCCGCAGAGATGATCGGCAGCTCGGCGGCGAATTGCGGCGGCGTCTGCGCCAGATGCGCCGGGTTGATGAAACAAATCGCCGGGATGCCCATCTTCATCGCCTCGACTGCGGCGGCGCCGTACCAGCCGATCAGCGCCTGATCGATAAACAGATCGGCGGTTGAAATAAGTTGCAATGCCTCGGCATGCGGCCGGCCCTCGACGATCAGCACCTCGAGCCGGTCGCCGAATTCCTCCTTCAGTTGTTTCAGTGCCGCGAGGATGTAACGCGAGCCTTTGACGACCTGTTCGGTCGGCGCGTGTACCACCCGCACCCGGCCGCCCGGCGCCAGCGGGTATGGCCGCTGTGGAATGTCGGCGAACCCGGCGACCGAATACGGCAGAAAACTCGATTTTCCCGGCGGCAGAAACGCCAGCAAATCGGGGTTCACCGCGAAGAAATGGTCGGCGTGGCGCGCTGCCTTATCGATCGCGTCACGGCGGTTGCGGTCGAGCGTCCCGCTGTTGCACATGCCGCCATAACAGCCGGCATCGAGGCAGGCGGCGGCGCTGCCGGAGGCGGTGGCGCGTTCCATGGTCGGGTATTTCTGGCGCGCGTCGCAGCCGTTGAAGGTGAACACCTTGCGCGCCCGCCTGCTGTAATACGGCAAATCCCACAACAGGATGCCGCGTTGCAGGAAATGCACGAGGCTCGACCCGTAGTTGAAATGATAGGCGTCAAACCCCGAGCGATAGCGCAGAAACGCCGCGACATGGCCGGCGAGGCGGATCGGATAGGGCCGCCGCTCCAGCCCCCAGGCGTAATCCGCCGGGTAGCGCAGGCTGTTGTCGTAGAGCGCCAGGACGCGCGAATCGATCCCGATCGCGCGCTCGCCGCGCGACAGGCCAAAAGCCTGGCCGCCGACGCTGGTCGGCAGGTGCAGAACCTTCAAGCCAACGCCTCGGCAAGACCGGCGGCAAGCGGGCGAAACCGCGTCATGTCGTAAAGCGCCGCGAGCCGGCCCAGTTCGGGCACGATGCGCGCGACGGTGGTGGCGCCGCTGCGCTCGAAACGCGGCGCGATGCCCATGGTATGACCGATCTGCTCGACGAGATGGCGCAGGCTCACCGGCTGCGGCGCGCCGACATTGATGGCACCGCGCCAATTATCATCGAGCGCCGCCGCGAACACCGCGGCGATGTCGTCAACATAGGTCGGCGCCAACACTAGGCCATCGCCATCGCCGTCGAGAGTCACCGGCCGCCCATCGCGCAGGCGCTTGACCAGTTCCGGGATCAGCCGGCCGGTCTGCCCCGGCCCGTACGGGAAAAACAGCCGCAGCGCGCAGGTCCCGAGCTGCCCCTGCCAGCCATGCAGCAACAATTCCGCCGCCAGTTTCGTCGCCGAATAAAAGCTGGTCGGCGCGACCCGCAAATCTTCGTCGAGCGGCCCGGCATAGGGTTCATAGATCGTACCGGTCGAGGCCAGCACAAAACGGATCGCGCCGGCACTTGCCGCGTATCGCAGCAAGGCGGCGGTCGCGGCCGTGTTGACCGCGAAAATCGACGCGGCGCGCTCGGGAAACTGGCGATAGTCGCGCGATTGCGCCAGATGCAGCACGACATCGACCCGCGCCGGTAACGCCCCGGCATCGAGCGCACCGCCGAGATCGGCAACGACAGCCTCGGCACCCCGCGGCAACGCTGTTTCGGCGCCGCGCACCAGGCAATAAAGCTGATGCGCCCGCGCCAGTCGGTCGGCGACGCGCGCGCCGATAAAGCCGGAAGCACCGGTCAGCAGGATTTTCACGTTCGCTTCAACAGGATGCCGAGCACATTCTTGGTCAGCCGGAAAGTGCCGTCGCGCGCGATGATCCGGCCGATCGCCGTGGCGACCCCCGCTTCGTGTTCCGGCCGGTAGGAATTGTGATTGCGCCACCAGTCGAGCACCGCATCGGTGCCCGGAAAAGCGACATGGTTTTCCAGCCGATGGCTGTCGGCCGCCCCCCACTCGCGCCGCCCCGCCTCGATTTGGGCCGGCGTGATGAAATCGTCGATATCGCCAAGCGCCGCCACATCGCCCGCCACCTCGCGGACAATCGCGATCAGCTCGCGGTTGGTGCCGGCGCCCGGCCCACTCAGGAATGCACGGCCATCGGCCCGGGCGAGCCGAGCCAGGCTCGGCACCAGATGCCCGAGGTCGCGCGAATAATAGATCGCATAGGTCGAGAGGATCAGGTCGAACGATTGCGGCGGCAGTTTTTCGACGCATTCGTCGATGCCGATTCGCTCGGCGGCGACTCCCGTAACACCGGTCTCCGCGGCGCGCTGCCGCACCGCCGCGACGGCATCCGGCGAAATGTCGAGGCCAAGCTGGTCAAGCTGCCCGACATGCCGCGCGAGATAAAAGATCTGCTTGCCGGTGCCGCAGCCAATATCGAGAACGCGTTCGCCGGCGCGCGGCCGGGCCTGCTCGACGATCCATTCCTCGAGATCGCGCGCCGCGAGCGAGGCGTTGAGGCTCTCGCGCCGCCGCAGCGCGGCCGTATCCGCATTGAACTTGCCCAGCATCCTGCTTCCCTGACTAATGACGCCCGGCTGCCACGCTAGGATGGCAGCGGAGGAGATTGATGAGCCGACCGTTTACCTTCGCGCATTACGAAAAAATGCTGACGACCGCGCTCGACGCCGGCTACGCCTTTGGGTTTTACGAACAGCGCCGGCAATTGCTGCAATCCCCCTATGGCTGCATCCTGCGCCATGATTGCGATTACGATCTCGTGCCGGCCCGCGAACTGGCGGGGATCGAAAGCTCGCTCGGAATCCACAGCACCTGGTTTTTTATGCTGCATTCCGAATTGTACAATCTGATGTCCGGACAGACCCGCACCATCGTCGAGGCGATCGTCGCCGGCGGACACCGGGTCGCTCTGCATTTCTCGACCGATTACTACCCGGACGACGGCAACGCCGCGCTGTGCGACCGGATCGACGCTGAGCGCGCGCTGCTGTATCGGCTGTTCGGGCAGGAGATCACCACCGTCTCGTTCCACCAGCCGACGCCGGCGATTCTCGAAAACCGGGTCAAAATTCGCTGCGTCAACACCTATGACCGCGACGACATGGCCGGGTATCACTATATCTCCGACAGCAACATGATCTGGCGCGAGGCCTGCGCCACGGTGTTGCTGCACGAGCGCCGCCACCCGCATCTGCAGCTCCTGCTCCACCCCGAATGGTGGACCGAAACCGAGCAGCCGATCGAACAGAAATACGAAACCATCGTCCGCAACGGGTTCGAGCAGGCTCAGGCCGTCCTGCTCGACACCGACCGCACCTACAACGCGCCACGCCGGCTCGTCCTGCTGCCGCCCGGCCAAAGCTGACACCACCGCCCCAGCGCTCACAGCAGGCCGCGCTCCACCGCGATTTTGTGATAGACGCGGAGGTGCTCGGCGACCAGCCGGGCCGGGCTATGCTGCCGATCGACCCAGCCGCGCGCCTTTTCGTTGAAACCCCGGCGCCACGCGGGATCGAGCGCCTGCACCACCGCGTCGGCCACCTCGGCGGCCGAGAACGCCGGCAGGATCGGCGCCGGTTCCTCGACGATCCAGTCGGTGCTTTCGGGTTTGTAGCTCGACACGATCGGGGTGCCGATCGCCAGCGCCTGCGGCGCTGTCACGCCAAAGCAGGGCACGCCGATCTGGTCGAGCACGACATCAGCGGCGGCGAGATGGCGGATCATCGCCGGCCGCGCCAGCGGTGTCAGCCACACGACATCGTCTTCGATACCGAGTTCGCGGACCAGTTCGGCGCTACGCTCGTGATCCTCGCCCCAGCGTGACAACAGCAGCTTGACCCGCCCGCCGACCCGCTGGCGGATCAGCGGGAAGGCACGGATGTTGACGTCGGTGCCTTTGGCCTCCCAGGCATGGCGGATCGGGCAGAACAGCAGCACATCGGCGCCGTATTGCGCCTTCAGATCGTTTCCCGGTTCCGCCGCGATTGCGCGGTGCTGCTCGACATCGACCGGGTGCAGCATCGCGCTGTAACGCTCGACGCCGATCTTCTGGGCGTATTCGAGGCAGTCGCCATTGGTAATGAACACGTGATCGGCCTTGCGGTAGCCCATCGCGGTCAGCCGGTGGATCGCGTTGTCGCCGAGCGTGAAGTCGCGCAGCGTACCGTGCTCGAACCCGACATAGGGCCGGTTGCCGGCGAGCCAGCCGAACATCGGGTCGGTGCTGTACAGCTGCACGATGTCATAGCGATCGAAAATCTCGCGGAACAGCGAGACATGCGCGAAAAACGGCACGAGGTCGCGCGTCCGCAGCTGGTCCGGGCGCTCGGGGAATGTCTTGGCGAATTCGGCGATGTAGCGGCCGGACTCGCGCATCGCCATCCGCGACAGAATCCACACCGCGGCCGGCGCCAGCACATAGCGCAGCCGCAATCCCCGCCAGACCATGTGGAAGCGTGGGCTGCGGATGATTGTGTTCAGGAGTTGGTAGACGTAATCGCGAGGGCCGACACGCACCGCGCGGCCCGCGAGCGGCGGCAAGGGAGCCCTGGATTTTTCGCCGGACGCGACCGCATCGGCCGCGCGCATCTGGCGGTGGCATTCAGGCAATGGTGCCTGGAAGAACCACGGCGGACGCTGGTAGCCGGCAAGGTCCTCGGCGGCGAATTGCGGGTGATAGTCGTCGCCATAGGGGCGGCGGACATCGACATCCTCCCATTCCGGCGTGCCCATCACATGGTAGTAGTCGTAGCACAGCACGTCGGATTCGACGCCGACCCGGCGCAGAAACTTCGAATTCAGGAACGCGTTGTTGGCGATATTGCCGACATGCAGCACGCGCAGATCGCGGCCGTGGCGCTTCCGGAAATCGCGCAGCCAGGCATGCTCGTCGTCGCTTTGCGGCGGGGTTGCCGCGGGTAGCGGCGCGAATGCGGTATCGAGTTCGGCGATCGACATCTAACCCACCTTCTGCGCCAGCCCGGCCCGCAAGGCATCAACGACCTCGGACTGGTCGGCTTCGGTCATACCGGGGAAGAGCGGGATCGCAATCGTCTCGTCCTCGCTGGCGGCGGCGACCGGAAATTCCTCCGGCCGCAGCTGATAGCGGTCGCGGTAATAGCCGAGCCGGTGCACCGCATGCGTTCCCGGCCGGGTCTGGATGCCGCGCTCCGCCAATACCGCCATCACCGCGTTGCGCCGCGCCCGGCCGCCATGGCGCACCCGCACGACATAGGACTGATAGGTGTGACCGGTCGCAGCGTTGGTCGGCAATGGCAGGGCCAGGTCATCGCCGAGCACGGCCAGCATTTCGGTATAGCCGTCAGCGAGGCCGCGGCGCTCGACCAGCAGCCCGTCGAGCCGCGCCATCTGCGCCACGCCAACCGCCGCCTGGATATCGCTGAGCCGCAGGTTGAAGCCGAGCCGCTCGAACCTGGCCATTGTCCACGGGCCGTGCGGCTCCTCCTCGGGGTCGGGAACCCCGGTCGCGCCGTGGTTGCGCAGGCTGTTGACGCGGTCGGCGAGGTCGCCGCGGTCGGTCATCACGGCGCCGCCTTCGCCCATCGTGATGATCTTGCGCGGGTGAAACGAAAAGCAGCCGATATCGCCGATCGCCCCGACCGGCAGGTCGCCATAGGTCGTGCCGATCGCGCAGGCTGCGTCCTCGATGACCGCGATCCCATGCCGCCGCGCGATCGTCAATACCGCGTCCATGTCGGCGGCGAGGCCGAACAGGTGCACGACGATGACGGCGCGGGTGCGCGGCGTGATCGCGGCCTCGAACGCGGCGGGGTCGAGGTTGAAATCGCCAGCCCGCACATCGGCGAAACGCGGCGTCGCGCCGACATATTCGGCGGCATGCGCCGAGGTCACCCAGGTAAAGGCCGGCACCACCACCTCGTCGCCCGGCCCGAGGCCGAGCGCGGCGGTCGCCAGGTGCAGGGCGGCGGTGCACGATGTCGTCGCCAGCACGTGCTTTGCCTGATGCCGCGCCGCGAGCAATTCCTCAAAGCGCTGTGTCAGCGGCCCCTGCGTGACCCATTTCGAGTCGAGGCACTGACGCAGCAGCGCAATCTCCTCCTCGCCGAATTGCGGAAATGTCAACTGCATTTCGGGTTGATCTGTCCAGTGAGGTACGGCGGGGCATCGGAGGTGGCCGCAACATCGAATTCGACGCGGGCGGCAAGGTCGCGGGCGCGGGCGCGGGCTGCGTCACGCGTCGCCGCCCTGACCAGCACATAACCGGGCCGGGCGAGGTCATCACGCAAATCGAAGGACGGGTGGCCGACCCGCTCGTACATATCGATATCGACAACATCGGGTTCGCCGCGCAGCGACTCGAAGCCGCGGATGTCTTGGATCAGGCCCGGCGGATGATCGAAGAACTCCCAGGCGAGGTGACAGGCCGGCGCGCGGGTCATATCCACGGGGCGGCCGGTCAACGCGGCGGCCAGAATGCACGGGTAGTTGTAGCCGGTGGACAATTCGCAAATCGGGTGGAAATTGATACCGCCGCCCGGCCGGCCGCCGACTTCGATCAGATAGGGCTGGCCGCCACGAATGATGATTTCGGTGTGCGTCGTGCCGTATTCGACGCCCAGGGCGCGACCCGAGGCGGCGACCAGTTCGGCGATCTCGCGGTAATGCGCATGGCCGACCGACCCCGGAAAATCGAGCCGCTGCACGACGGTAAAGCTGCCGCGGTAGTTTTCTTTGTCGGAGATCGACAGCAGGTACTGCTCGCCGCCGGCGATCACCGTTTCGATCGTGTGCTCGGTGCCCTCGATGTACTCCTCGATCACGACTTCAGCGTCGAGGTATTTGGCGGCGCCGGCGGTGACGATCGCCTGCACCTCGGCCCAGTCGCGCGCAAGGCCGACGCCGCGGCTGGCGCCGCCGGAAAACGCCGGTTTGACAATGCACGGAAAGCGCGACCACGCCGGAAACCGGCCGGCGAGAATATCTGTCCGGTCGGCCCACACCCAGGCGGCCGTCGGCAGGCCGGCAGCATCCCAGGCCTGTTTCATCGCGATCTTGCTGGTGACCCGACGCGCCGAGAGTTCGCTCATGCCGCGCAGCCCGCGATCGCGCGCGATTGTCGCGGCAGTGCGGACACCGAAATCGTTGAGCGGCAGTACCCCGCTCAATTCGATATCGGCGACGGCGGAGGCGGTTGCCGCGGCGTCGGACAGATCGACCGCGATAAAGCGCGACGCCACCTGGCGCGCCGGCGCCTCCGGCGAGCGGTCGACCACCAGCGTCGGATAGCCGCTGGCTTCCAGCACCTCGATCGCCGGCACCGCCATGCGGTTGCCGCCGAGCACCAGCAGATACGGTCCGCCGCTCATGGCTCGACCGCCTCGAACACGGTACGGGCCGACACCCGCACATCCTTGTAGAGCAGCAGCGCGAACTCGTAGGGCATGTAATCCGCTCGCAGCAGCAGCCGCCGGGTCAGCCGGTTGGCCAGCGCATAAGCCCAAAGCGGGTCGGTATGCCAGGCGTCAGGCTGACGGAACTCGACCTGATTGGTCATGAAATCGACTGCGACGGCCTCGCGCGCGTGCTCGAACATCAAGGCCAGCAGGCGCCCGATATGCGCCTCGTTGCTGCCGTCCGGCAGCTTCAGGTTAAGGATGCCGCTGGCGACGACGACATCGTGCGGCGGCAACCCTTCCAACCCGGCCGAGCCGTCGCGTTCGAGGAAGGTCGCGCCCGGATGCAACCGCCGCGCTTCGCCAAGCAGGGCCGGCACGATGTCGAGGCCGGTATAACGGCCGTGCCAGCCGTGTTGTGTCAGAAACCCGTAGAGATCGCCAAAGCCGCAGCCGATATCGAGCACAGCGCAATCCGGCTTCGCGAGGGCCGGCGCCGCCAGCACCGGAAATCGCACATCCTGGCGCCCGCCTTTGCCGTCGCACAGTGCCGCGCGCGATGTGCCGTTGGCGGCCAGCGCCTTTTCGATGCGATCGACATATTGCTGAATCGCCGCCTGTTCCATCAGGCCCCTCGCGCCCGGTCAACGATGGTGGCCAGCTGCTCGGCAAAGCGGCCGGCCTTGGTCTCGTGGCTGCACCAATGCAGCATCCATCGGCGGCCGGCCTCGCCGCGTTCCCGGCAAAAATCCGGGTCGAGACAGCGCTCCAAAGCCACCACGACCTCCTCTTCGCTGGCCGCCGCGACGATCGGCGGCGGTTCATAGCCGGGCGCCGCCATGTCGGAGGCATCCTGGCGGGCGATGACCGGCTTTGCCGCGGCCATCGATTCCATGATGCAGGTGCCGAACGACGCCATCACCAGTTGATCCACGATGATGTCGGCGGCACGCTGGCGCCGGGCGGTCAGCGGTTTCGACGCCAGCTTCAGCCACAACAGATTCTCTCCGACGCCAAGCCGTGCCGCCAGACTCCGGCTGCGCGCGACATCGTCGCCCCATTCGACAAAAACCAGGCGCAATCCAGGGTATCGCGGCGCCAGCCGGGCAAAGGCGGCGATCACCCGGTCATTGCCCTTGTCGGGCCAGCTTTGCCGGCAAGTCGAGACGATAAAGGTGTCGCCGCCGACCCGCTCGCTCCACTCGCGCCGCAACTCGGGTTCGTCGCCGGGGTGGTAGCTGTCGGTATCGATGAAATAGTCGCTCAGCGCGCAGCGGTCGGTGACGCCCAGCCGGTCGTACCATTCACTGAAATGCGGCGCGCTCATGAACACCGCGCTGCTGCGCCGGTAGCCGGCGCGGGTCAGCAGCCCCGGGAGGTTCTCCTGAAACGGCGTGATAAAGCGGTCGCCGCCGACCGGGTAGCACGCAAACGGGATCGGGCAGAACGGCGCCAGCATCATCGGCCCGGCCATGAACACCGCGATGTCGTAATCCGCCAGCGCCGCGATATAGGGCCAGTGGCTCATCATCTGCGCCAGCAGAAACCCCACATCCTCAGGCAATTCGACGCCGCAGCGCTCGGCATAAAGCCGCCGCGCCGCCGCCGCGCCCGGCAGCGACAGGCAGAATTCCAGGCCGAATTCAGGATCATAGGTGAAATTCCGCACAAACGGCGGCGGTTCCCAGGCCGGCAGCCTGACCAGGGCTTCGGCATAGGAATCAGCCTCGACCTCGACCTCTTCCCAGGCCGGTCGGCTCATCACGAAATCGTCGAAAAAGTTCTCGCAGACCAGCGCGTCGGCCTGATAGCCGAGCCGCCGCATCGCCCGCGCCGTCGCATAGGCGTTGTTCGCCATGTTGCCGCACAGCGCGATGCGCAGCCCGAACGGATCGGTCCCGCGGCGGCTGCCCGCCCCGGTCGGCAGCAGCACGCGATGGTCGCCGCTCGCTGCCACGCCGCGGGCGCATTGCTGGATCAGCAGCCTTAACGCCGCGTGTTTATCGGCATCAGCGTCATGGCCGGTGCCGCCGCCACTCCCCGAAAGGCGGGCGGCAAGCGCATCGACCACCGGCAACACGGCGCGACGCCACAATTGCCGCAGGCCGGCCGGCGCCCCTTCGCGTCGCAAGGCGACCGCCGGGTCAGTCATCGCGCAACAACACCCGGCCCATCAGATGGCTGCCGTCGAACAGGTCCGGCCGGCAGCTCTGCAGGTGCCGGGCGATCTCGTTGATCTTGTGGTCGAATGTCGGGGCGTTCGGCGCGACCAGGAGCGGGTGGACGACCCGGCTGATCAGGAAATAACTGCCGAAATTGCGGGTCGCGAGGGTTTTGAACAATCCGTCGATCATCGTCTCGAACGCGTCTTCGTCGAACTTCAATGAGCCGACATTCTGGTATTCCTCGCGATCCGGGATCGCTTCCAGCCCCAGTTCCACGCGCAGGGCATTGAGGCGCCGCAACCCGTCACGATTGCCTTCGGCCAGCACGTAGATACCGCCCGGCCGCAGCAGATCATGAATTCGCCGCAGCATTGCCGCCTGCGCGGCGATGTCGGTCATGTTCAGCAACACGCGTTCGGTCACCACCACGTCGAAATGCTGCGGCGGCAGCGGCATCGTGGTGATGTCGCCGAGTTCGAAACGCGGCGCGCAACGGAGGCGGCCGGCGAAATCTTCCGCCAGCTCTCTGGCTCCGTCGATCAGCGCGTCCGCGAAATCGATGCCGACGATGTCGGCGTCGACCGCTTCGGCGATGCGCAATGTCGTGTATCCGTTGCCGCATCCGAGATCGGCGATCCGCAAGCGGCGGTCGCTGCGTTCGGCGAAATGTTCGATCTCCTGAATGATGAACTCGACTTCGAGTTCGCGCAGGTTGAAATCGCGGGATGTCGCGTAAAGCCCGCGCGACGCCAGCTCGTTAAAGGCCGCGCGCTTGTAGGCGGCCCGCTGCGCGTTGTTCATCTGGTCGTATTCTCGGCGGGTGATCGCGGTCTGCGATTGGCCGGTCACACTAGCCGATGCCGATGCCGATGCCGACGCCGCCTCGCCCGACACCGCGAACCGGTGCAGGTCCGGCAGCGAACGGCATGTCGAACCCGGCCGCCGGCGCACCTCATCCAAAAGCCGGCGCAGATTGCTCCGAGTGCCGACGCCCTGGTGCACGCAATCCCGCCAGTGCCGTTTCGCGGCCCGATACGAGCGGTAATGTTCCGCATCCGGCGTGTTCAGGCAGACGTGAATTGGATGAAAGCTGAAAATCTTCAACCCCGGGGTCGGCAGCAGCCGCAGCAGATCAGAGAAATCCGCGCCGGGATGATTTCAAACCAGGTCCCGTCACCGAGAAACACCGGGTAGCGGACCAGCCCCGACGAATGCCGCAAGGGCTGCAACCCCGGCTGCGGCAGGAGATCGAGATTGCTGTCGAATTCGAAGCCACGCTGGCGAAACGCGCTCGCGACGGTGGAGGCCTCGTAATAACAGTGCGACCGGTAGAATTTGGCGGCCGGGTTCAGCGCGGTCACATGGTCGCAAACCTCGGCGACCGTCTCACCGTGGGTGCTGCCCGGCAGAAAATTCGGATGCACCCCGATTTGCGCGGGGTCATCCGCGAACCGCCTTGTCAGGAAATCCGATTGGTTGGTGATGAACGGAGTGAGTGGAACCTCGTATTCGTCAAAGATCGAATAGAGGAACGAAATCGCCTCGTCGTCGGCCCAGTCCATGTCTGCCGTGAAACAGAACAGCGGACCGGCCATGACGGCGTCGCGAAAGGCGTCGCTGAAATAGGCATCCGACATGCGCAACTCGCTCAAGAGGCCACCGCTTCGGCCAGGGCCGCGCTAAAGGCTTCGACCGTGATATCGACGCAGGGTTCGACCAGCGCGGCACGGCCGGCATCCCACGGTGCCTGGGGAAACGACCTCACCTGGAAAAATCCGGCATGCGAGCGGTGCACATAGGGCAGCGGCTCCGTCCCGCCTGACGCCATCCCGTCACCCGGCGCCAGGGTCAGCGAAAAGCTGTAGCTGTTGCGCCCGAACGGACAGTGCGGAATACGGAAACGCAGCCGGCACTCGCCATCGAGCACCCCAAGGTCGGTGTGGCGCAGTTCGCCGGCGGCGTCCGCGTGCCAGTTCCAGAACGCCGCGATCAACGCACCGTCGCGGGCGTTGCAAAACAGCAGCCGATAGGCCGGGTTCTCGATCGGGCGCGTGGTATGCGCGTCGACGCAGATTTCGAGCGGCTGGTTCCACACCGCCTCGCCCTCCTCGGCGCCGTTGACGGTAACGCGGTCGATGATGATCTCGCCGCTCCCGGTATCGCCGCTGCGCTGGCGCAATTCGCTGGCGAGGTTGGCGGCGTCGCGCTGCGCGCCGCGTTCTAGGTAGCGCGGGCCAATGGTGCGCGGCGAGCCGATATCGACAACCTCGCCGGCTTCCAGCCACAGCGCCCGGTGACACAGCGATTCGAGGATGCCGATGCTGTGTGTCACCAGCAGCACCGTGCTGCCGCCGGCGCAGATTTCCTCGATGCGGCGCAGGCTCTTGCGCATAAAGCGTGCGTCGCCGGTCGCCAGTGCCTCGTCGATGATCATGATGTCGGGCGTGCGCTGCACCGACACCGCGAATTGCAGCCGCGCCTGCATGCCGCTCGAATAGGTATAGAACGGCAGGTCGGCGAATTTCTCGACCTCGGCAAAGGCGATCACCTGATCAACGCAGGCCATCGCCTCATGCGCCGGCAGCCCCATCGAAATCCCGCCGATGATGACGTTTTCGCGCCCGGTCAGTGCCGGATGAAACCCGACCCCGACCTTGAGCACGGCATCGACCTGCCCGTTGATCGTCAGCGAACCGCTGTCATACGCGGTGACACCGGCGATGCAGCTCAGCAAGGTCGATTTGCCGGCGCCGTTGCTGCCGATCAGGCCAAACACCTCGCCCCGCCGGACCTCGAAACTGACCGATTTCAACGCCTCGACCAGCCGCTCATTGCCAAGGCGCAGGTTGAGGAAACCGCCGACCAGACCGCGCAGCCCGTGGGTGCGCACGACATAAGTCTTGCTCAGCCCCTCGCAGCTGATCGCCACGTCACCCGACACTGTCGATCCCCCGCGAGCGGAAGCGCGCCAGCCCGTAATGCTGCAAGGCCCAGCCGAGCACCGCGAGCATGGCGAACACCGCGAGATCGCCGCCCGGCCCGAGCAAGGTGCTCGCCGGGTCACCGGTGAACGCGTATCTGACATAGCCCAGGGCGTAGGCGAACGGGTTCACGTACAACAGCAGGTGCAGTTTTTCGGGCATCTGCGACGGGCCGTACAGCACCGGCGACAGGTAGATCAGGAATGACATCGCGAGCCCCACCGCGGGGCGCAGGTCACGCACATACATCGTGCCGAGCCCAAGAAACGTCGCGAGGCCGCGCAATGCGAAAAAAGCGCAGACATAGGCGGCGGCGAGCGCTGGCCAGACCGGCCCGCCAAAGCCGAAATCGACAAAACTCAGGCTGACCCCCAGCACCGCCAGCCCGGCGAGATGCGCCGGCACCGCCAGCAGCACGACGACGGTCGGGATGATGCGGTAGGGGAAATTCGGCTGACGGATAAACGGCGCGTATTGCTGCACCATGTCGGTGCCGCCGGTGACGATGGCGTTGACCAGCATCCACGGCACCAGCCCCGACAGGATGAAGACCGTGTACTCCATCGGCCCGCCGGTGACCCCTGGCCGCACGTCGAACCGCACCCGCAACACCACGACAAAGATAAAGACATAGATCAGGCACTGCCCAAGCGGCACCAGCACCGTCCACAACAGCCCAGCAGCGCTGCCGGCATAGGCCTTGCGCAGCTCGAACCACGCAAACACCAGCGTCGTATAGAGGCCGGTGCGCCGGTCGAGCGCCACCAGCCAGCCCCGCTGCGAGGCAGCCGGCCGGGGGGCGGTGGCGCTAGCCGAGGAACTCGGCAAACCAGTTCTCCAGATAAAGCAGTGACCAGATCAGCAGGCGGCGGTTTTCGCGGCCTTCGAGATGCTCATCGACCATGCCGAGCACCGCGTCGCGGTCGAGCACGTCCCAGATGCGGGCGCCCTTGCGATAGAGGGCGCGGCGTACGTAATCGATGCTTTCGCCCTTGAACCAGCTGGCATCCGGCGCCGAGAAACCCTGCTTTTCGCGCTCGGCGACTGCAGCCGGAACGTGCCGCGCCATCATCTGGCGCAGCAATAACTTGCCGTCCTTGGTCTGCTGGAAATACCGGACGGTCTTTTCGCCGGGTTCGTTCTCGTTGAGCCGCACTACCTCGCCAAGCTGCCCGAGCTTTAATGACGCCGGCAGTTTCTGGGCGAAATCGACGAGGTCGTTGTCGAGAAACGGCACCCGTGTTTCCAGCGAATGCGCCATCGATATCTTGTCCTCGACAACCAGCAACCCATGCAGAAACGTCTTCGCCTCGAAATACAGCGAGTGGTTGACGTAGTCTTCCGGCCGCCTCAGCTCGGAATCCTGCGATACAAACACGTTGCGGAAGATGTCGCGGGTCCAGACGTGCTTGACATCAGCCTCGACCGGCCGCAACACCTGTTTTAACTGCCGGTTCGGGATCAAGCGTTGCCAATAGGCGTAATATTTGTCGATGTAATGCTCGAAATCGTCGTTGACCACCGCGCGGTAGTAGCGCCAGGGATAACCGCCGAACAATTCGTCGCCGCCCGAACCGGACAGCACGACCTTGATGAACTTGCTGGCAAGCTGCGCGACATAAAAGTTCGGATAGCTCTGGCCGACGCGCGGTTCCTCGATGTGATGCACGAGGCGCGGCATCACCCGCTCCATGTCGCCCGCCTTCAGCACCACCTCGTAATGCTCGGTGCCGGCGAGATACGACATCTGCTCGGCGGCGCGACGCTCATCGAAATTGAGTTCGATGCCGGAGGCCGAGGTCAGGTCAAAGCCGCCGGTGAATGACCACAGATGCGGCCGTTCCTTGGCCGCGACGGTGGTGATCGCGCCGGAATCGGTGCCCCCGACAGATAGCTGCCGAGCGGCACGTCGCTCATCAACTGGCGGGTGACCGCCTGGCGGAACAGCCGGTCGAGTTCGTCGAGATATTCGCGCGGATCGCCTTTGTGCTCGGGCTCGCCGAATTTGTAATCCCAATAGCGATGCACCCGGCCGCACCCGGTCGCCTCGTCGAGTTCGTACCAGCACCCGGCCGGCAACAGCCGCACATCCTTGAACAGCGTGCGGTCGGTAAAGAAATTCTGGAACGTCAGATATTCGGTCAGCCCTTCGAGATCGAGCGAGGTGCGGTAATCGGGGTGGGCAATAATCGCCTTCACCTCGGAGCCGAACAGCACCGTGCGGCCGAGATCGGCCATGTAGAGCGGCTTGACGCCATAGCGGTCACGCGCCGCGATCAGCTTGCGTTCCCGACGGTCCCAGAACAGGAACGCGAACATGCCGTTGATGCGCGGCAGCAGGTCGGCGCCCCATTCCTGCAACCCGTACAGCAACGCTTCGGCGTCGCAGCGCGAGCGGAACTGATACCCGAGCGCTTCGAGTTCGAGCCGCAGTTCCGGGAAATTGTAGATTTCGCCATTATACGACAGCACATAGCGGCTATCGCGGGTCATCATCGGCTGCGCGCCCGCCGGCGACAGGTCGATGATCGCCAGCCGGCGATGCCCGATGCCGAAACCGTTTTCGACAAACGCACCTTCGCCATCCGGCCCGCGATGCGCCAGCGCGTCGGTCATCGCCTTTAGCGCGACCGGCGATGCCGGCGTGCCGCCACGATGGAAGATCCCCGCTACGCCGCACATGTGCGTACCCGCCCCTACTCGGCCGCCAGGCGACGCCGCTGCTCGACATCGGCGATATGCGATTTGCGCCACTCGATGACCTGACGCAGGCCCTCATCGAGCTGCACCTGGGCGGTGAAGCCGATCTCCTTCCGCGCCTTGACCGGCGAGCCGATGCGGTTGCGCACCAATGTCGCCTGACTGCGCGGCGCGTAGCCGATGTCGGCATTGCAGCCGGTGATGTTGAGCAGCATCTCGGCCAGTTCCTTGAGCGAGGTGCGCTTGCCGGTGCCGACATTGTAAAAGCGGTCGGCTATTTCGGCGCTGATCGCGCAGAGATTGGCGCGGCCACAATCCTCGGCCGCGACAAAATCAAAGGCCTCGCTGCCGTCGCCGAAAATCATCGGTCCCTCGCCGCGGTCGATCGCGTCGAGCATCTTCATGATCACCGCGATATACGCCCCGCGATAATCCTGGCGCGGCCCGTACACATTCATATAGCGCAGGCCGACGACATTGAGGCCGTAGCGGTGATGAAACGCCCGCGCCATCGCCTCGCCGGCGATCTTGGTGGCGCCGTAGAAATTCTTGTTGTTGAACGGATGGTCCTCGGTCATCGGCTCCTCGACCGCATCACCGTAGACCGACGCGGACGACGAATAGACCAGCCGCCCGACCTGCTGCTGCACACAGGCTTCGAGCACGTTAAAGGTGCCGCGGATGTTCACATCGAACGCGGCGCGCGGGAAATCATGGCACTGCAACAGCCACAACGCGGCGAAGTGGAATACGCCGTCGGCGCCTTTGAGCGCGGAGTTCAGGATGTCGGTCTGGGTGATGTCGCCGCCGACATCATACACCTTGACGCGCGGGTCACGCAGCGCGCCGGCCAGATTTTCCGGCGTGCCGCGCACGAAATTATCGTAGATGACAATCTCGCCGACATCCTCTGTTGTCAGCAGATCGACCGTATGCGAGCCGATCAGACCGGCCCCACCGATCACCACCAGCCGTTTTCCGCGAATATCCATCGCTGCAATCGTTCCTGTTAGAGCTGTCTGCTACGCCGCGACCCGATAATAGGAGCGGTACCAGTCCACATAGTTGCGGACGCCTTCTTCGACCGTCGTGGTCGGGCGGTAGCCGATGGCGCGTTCGAGGCGGCTGACATCGGCCAAGGTGGCTTCCATATCGCCCGGCTGCATCGGCAGCATCTGCAACTGCGCCGTGCGGCCGAGACAGCTTTCAAGCGTACGGATGTAATGCATCAGCTCGACCGGCCGGCTGTTGCCGACATTGAGGATGCGGTACGGCGCGCTGGTGTCCTCTTCGGCACCCAGCTGGGGCGGCCTGGCGATGACCCGGACCACCGCTTCGACCACGTCCTCGACATAGGTGAAGTCGCGCACCATGCGGCCTTCGTTGTAGACCGGGATCGGCTCGCCGGCGAGGATCGCCCGGGTGAATTTCGGCAGGGCCATGTCCGGCCGGCCCCACGGCCCGTACACGGTGAAAAACCGCAACCCGGTGCACGGCAGCCCGAACAGATGCGCGTAGCTGTGCGCGCTCAGTTCGTTGGCCTTTTTGGTCGCGGCATACAGCGTGATCGGGTGATCGACATTGTCGGTTTCCGAAAACGGCAATTTGCGGTTGGCGCCGTACACCGAACTGGTCGAGGCGAAAACCAGATGCCGCACCTGCTGCGCGCGCGCCCCTTCGAGGATGTGGCCGAACCCGACAAGGTTGGCATCGACATAGGAAAGCGGCTGCTCGACCGAGTACCGCACCCCGACCTGCCCGGCGAGATGCGCGATCTCGGTGAATTGTTCGCCGGTAAACAGACGCTGCATCGCGGCGCGATCGGCGATGTCGATCGCCATAAAGCGGAACCGCGGATACGCCCTCAGCCGATCGAGCCGCGCCTGTTTCAGCGACACCTCGTAATACGGCGTCAGATTGTCGATGCCGAGCACCTCGTCGCCCGCGCGCAGCAATCGCCCGGCGAGCGCCGCACCGATAAACCCGGCCGCCCCTGTCACCAAAACCGTCATTGGCGGGAGAGGCTCACGAGGCCAGCGCCGCCTTCAGCGCCGCGACGATGCGGTCTTGCACCGCCGCGTCGAGATAGGGATGCATCGGCAGGCTCAGCACCTGGTCGGCGAGCCGCTCCGACACGGGCAAGCCGTTGCCGGCAACCGGAAATTCGCTTGTACGCGGTCTGCCGGTGCAGGGCCTCGCGTAATAGATCGCGGTCGGCACTCCCGCCGCCTTCAGCTTTGCCGCCACCGCGTCGCGATCGACGCCGTGCGGCAGCTTCACCGTATACGCCGCCCAGACCGTCGTCATATCGGCCGGCACGTCCGGCACCGCCACGACATCGCGCAGCATCTCAGCGTACCGCGCCGCCACAAGCTGCCGCGCCGCGATCTCATCGGCGAATATCCGCAGCTTTTCGAGCACCACCGCCGCCTGCATCGTGTCGAGGCGGGCATTCATGCCAATGCGGACATTGTCATATTTGTCGGTGCCATGGCCGTGCACCCGCAGGCTGCGCAGCACGCCGATCATTTCGTCGTCGTCGAGAAACACCGCGCCGCCATCACCGTAGCAGCCGAGCGGCTTGGCCGGGAAAAAGCTGGTCGTCGTCAAATCGCCGAGGGTGCCGATCTTGTGCTCGCGATAGGTCGCGCCAAAGCTTTGCGCCGCATCGCAGATCACCCACATGCCGTTCGCCTTGGCGATCTCGAGGATCGCATCATATTCGGCCGGCTGGCCGAACAGATCGACCGGGATCACGCCGACCGGGTCGAGCCCGAGCCGGCGGGCCGCGGCGATGCCGGCCTCGAAGCTGGCCGGGTCGATGTTGAAGCTGCCTTCCTCGACATCGACAAACACCGGCGTCGCGCCGTACCACACGACGACCTCGGCGGTCGCCGCGAAGGTAAAGGACGGCACCAGCACCGCCTGCCCCGCCTTGGCACCTTTCGCCATCAGCGCGAGACCCAGCGCATCGGTGCCGTTGGCGCAGCTCAGCACATGCTTCGCGCCGCAAAAGTCACCGAGCTGCTTCTCCAACTCTCCGACTTCGGGGCCGAGAATGTAGCGGCCGTGATCGACGACGCGCTTGATCGCCTCGTCCATCCGCCCGCCAATGCGGCGGCGCTGGGCGCCGAGATCGACGAACTCGATCGGCGCCGGCCTGGTTTCAATGGTTACGGGAGCGATATCGGCCATCAGAAAATCTCCTCGATCCGGTCGGGGCCGGCTTCGCGATAGCGGCGCCCCGAGCGGACGCAGACCAGATCGGCGCCGAGTTTTTCGCCGTCATGGCTCATCCAGCCGATGCGACGCGCCGGCACGCCGGCCATCAGCGCAAAGGGCGGCACATCGCCGGTCACCACCGCCCCGGCCGCGATAAAGGCGTATTCGCCGACCGTATGGCCGCAGACGATCGTCGCGTTGGCGCCGATCGTCGCGCCGCGCTTGACCAGCGTCGGGCGGAACTCGTCCTTGCGCTCGATTTCAGCGCGCGGGTTGTTGACGTTGGTGAAGACGCAGGACGGGCCGCAGAACACCCCGTCCTCCAACGTCACGCCCTTGTAGAGCGAGACGTTGTTCTGGATCTTGCAACCGTCGCCGATCGTGACATCCGGGCCGGCCATCACATTCTGGCCCAGCGAGCAGTCGCGCCCGATGCGGGTGCGCGCCAGCACATGCACGAAATGCCAGATGCGGGTGCCCCGGCCGATCTCGACCGGGTCGTCGATATAGGCCGAGGGATGCACCTGCACGCCGGGAAATGCGGCCGGTTTCGGTGCGGCGACGGGCGGTGGTTCCGGCGCCCCCGCCTTCAAGGCCTCGCTGGCGCGCGCCAGAATACGCAACACCCGCACGCCCTCGCGGCCATCGGTGCGCGGCTTGGTGCCGGTCGCGACGCAATCGAGAAAATGCTGGCATTCGAGCCGCAACGGCTCGCCTTCAGTCAGCTTGACCGGGTTGGCCTCGGCGCGCATCGGCACCGGGATCGTCTCGCGCCATTCAATGCGGTGCGGGTAGACCAGCAGCTTTTCGGCCCACGGAACCCCGTCATCGAACACCGCCATCGCGCGGTCGCCGATCACGACCAGCTTCTGCTCCTTGAACGGGTGCAGCCACGACACGAAGACATGCGCCCGCTCGCCACCGGGAAACGCCATCTGCGTCGTCGTCACATCGGCGATGGTCTTGTGCAGATAGGCGCCGCCGGTGGCGCTGACCTCGCTCGGCTCGTCGCCGATCAGCGACAGGATCATCGACAGATCATGCGGCGCGAAGGACCACAGGATGTCCTCCTCGCGCCGCACCTTCCCAAGGTTGAGCCGGTTCGAATAGACGTATTGCAGCCGCCCGAGCGCGCCTTCGCGTACCATGTCGCGCAGGGCGATAAAGGCCGGGTGATATTGCAGCAGATGCCCGACCATCAGCCGCCGGTCGTGCCGCTCGGCGAGGTCGCACAGGCGTTCCGCCTCCGGCACGGTCAGCGACAGCGGCTTCTCAACAAACACATGCTTGCCGGCCTCGATCGCGCGCTGCCCCAGTTCAGCGTGCTGCGCCGCCGGCGCGGCGATCGCCAGCGCGGCAATGGCGGGGTCGCGCAGCACCTCATCGAAGCCACTGACCGGTACGCCGTGTTTCTCGGCAAGCGCCCCGGCCGTGGCGCGGTCAGGGTCGCAAATCGCGGCGAGGGCGCCGAGATCGGCGAAATTGCGGACCAGGTTCTTGCCCCAATAGCCGCAACCGATAACGGCAACCCGCACCCCCGAAGGGGCATTCTGTTTCGTCAAGTAAAGAACCTTTCCATGCTACCGCAGTCCGGGTGACGCGAGGTCGCCGGTGAGGAAATGCACAAAACTCGCGCCGCAACAGCTTGCGGCGGCGGGATGTCAGGCGGTTTCGACCGCCGCGATTTCGAGTTCGGCGCGCACCTTGCGCCCAAGCAGTTCGAGCAGGACGACGACCCGGTCCTGATCGCGCAATTCAACCAACCGGCCGATCATGTCCTCGAACGCACCGGCCGTAACCCGCACCAGTTCGCCCAATTGCAGTGAGCGCCGCCGTACTAGCCGGTCGAACACACCGGCGCTCTGCTCTTCCCGTAACCGCACGATCAGGTCGGGCGATACCGGCATCGGCTCCTCGCCGGCACGCACGATATTGCTGACACCGATCGTCGACAGGATCGGCCGCCAGGGCATTGCCGCCCGGTCGATCCCGGCGAACAGATAGCGCGGGAATACCGGCCGCAACACGTTCGTCAGGCGCCGGGCATGGCTTATCTGGGTGCGGTATTGCGGGAGATAGGCGTCGTAGCCCTGTCGCCGCAGGTTTTCGAGCGCCTTCGCCTCGGCCTGGGGCCTCGTATGCACCGCGTACCATGAGATCATGGCGCGGCCTCCGCCGTTACGGGCATCAGCGACACGCCCAGCAGGCTCGGCGCAACGACACAGCCGGAGGCGAGGCCGAGCGCCGCGGCGCTCGCCAGCAACTCCTCGAACCGGGCCTGCGGCGCCTCGGTATCGGTCAGGATCACGCCATCGAGCCCCTCGACGCACCCCGCCAGATCGGCCACCACCGGCAGCCCGGCACAGCGGCCCCCCGCCTGACGCGCATCGATCACGCACACCATGTCGATGCCGCTCTCGCCGGCACTCAGCACCGCGATTTCCGCGAGGTCACCGACGCCGTACAGCGCCACCCGGCGCCAGCCGCGCGCCGCGCACTGTCCGAGCAGGAGGGCGCAATCGCCGCGCGCCCGCCGAAAGAAATTGAACGACACCGACAGGTATTCCGCGGTCAGCCGGCTCTTTTCGGCAAAGCCCTGCGGCGTCAGGTAATAGGCGTAGCGGTTGAGCGGCACCTGGCTCATCTTGATGAGGCCCTTGCGGGCGCAGCGGCGCAGATAGGCGTTGGCCAGACCGAGCGCGATCCCCAGATCACCCGCCAGCTTGCGCTGGGTGATCGTGCTGTCGCGCTCGATCGAATTCAGTAGACCGAGCACGATTTCCGGGTCGCCGGTTTCCCGGCCGGGTTCGCTCACGCCGCGTAGGCTCCCTCGCTATCGAGGGCGACACCTACTGCGTTCACGACATGAACGTCAACCCCACCAGCGCCGCACCCAGGAAACCCCTGCCCCGTCTTTATTATTCGCCATCCACCGCCAGATTTTCCGCCAGCTCTGACAGCAAATGGCGGAGAATCGAGACAGTGGTGCTGTTTTTTTAGGTAACGCTAAGGGCGCAAAGGATACGCAAAGAACGCGAAGGTTATTTTCTCGGCGCGCAGCGCCAATCACTCATAAGCGCCGCTCAGTTTAATGAGCGCTTCGCGCTCGCACAGCGTCTTCGCGTTCTTTGCGTATCCTTTGCGTCCTCTGCGTCACCTAAACCTTCCTCAATCGACGTCGGTGCGCAGACGGCTCGGCAGCAACTCGCCGCGCTTTTCGAGCACCGGGTAGGCGGCGGCGGCGATATGGGCGTTGATGCGCTTGAGGTCGCGCAGCACGTCGAGATGCAGCGCGCTGGTCTCGACGCTTTCGACGCGCCCGGCGCGGATGCGCGCGAAATGCGCTTCGGTCGCGCGCGCCTCGAGGTCGCGAAACACCTCCTTTTCGCCGAGCAGGCGGCGGGCCGCGCGCGCGTCGTCGGTCATGAACACCGCCGCCGCGGACTGCACATTGCCGGCGAGCCGTTCGAGCATGTCGCGGATTTCGCCTGGCCCTCGACCGAAAAGGCGAGGCCGCGCTTGAGCCGCTTGGCGGCGATCGCCATCAGGCCCTTTTCGACGATGTCGCCGGCATGCTCGATATTGGTGGTGAAGGCGAGGATTTCGGTCAGCCGGCGATTGTCGTCATCATCGAGCGAATCCGGATCGAGCTCGGTCAGGTAGACCTTGATCGCGCCGTTGAGGCGGTCGAGCACATCGTCGAGCCCCTTTGTGGTCGCGACCCGTTTGCGGTCGCCTCGGTCGATCGCATCGAGCGCGCCGCGCAGCATCGCTTCGAGCACATCGGCCATGCGCAGCGCCTCGCGCGCCGCCCCGGCCAGGGCGATCGGCCGGCGTCTCGCGCGCCGTCTCGTCGAGATAGATCGGCTGTGACGGGTCGGCCTGCGCTGGCGCGCGCCGGCAGCAGCCACACCAGCAGCCGGGCGAACGGGCTGCAGCAGCGGCAGGAACAGCGCCGCCATGACGAGATTGAACGCGTGTGGAAATCGGCCGACCGCGCGCGCCGGCATTGGGTTCGAGCGTGACCATCCACGGCCCGATCCAATTGAGCAGCGCCAGCCCGAGCGCGACAGCCGACGCCGGTTCAACAGGTTGCCGACCGGCACCCGCTTGGCCAGCCGGATCGCCGCCGGCCGCCCCCTCGAGCAGCGGGTTGAGCGCCGTGCCGAGATTGGCGCCGAGCACCAGGGCGAACGCCGCATGCGGCGGCACCACGCCCTTGGCCGCGAAGGACATGGTGAGGAGCACGGTGGCGACGCTGGAATGCGCCGCCCAGGTCACGGCCGCGGCGATGATCACGTCGATGACCGGCTGCGTCGCGATCGCGCCCATCATCATGCGCAGGCTCGGCACGTCCTCATAGGGCGTCGATGATCGACAGAAATTGCTGTAAGGCGAACAGCATCAGCCCGAGCCCGATCGCGACGCGGCCAAGGTCGCGCGTGCGCGACTGCGCGCTGCGGCGGAACAGGATGACGCCGACCAGCACAAACAGCGGCGCGACATGGCCGATGTCGAAAGACAACAGCTGCACGATCAGCGTCGTGCCGACATTGGCCCCGAGCATGACCGCCAGCGCCGGCACCAGATCGACCAACCCGCCGGCGGCAAAGCCCGACACCATCAGCCCGGTCGCGGTGCTGCTCTGCAGAACCGCCGTGACGCCGAGCCCGGCCAGAAAGGCCGCAAAACGACCGCCGCAGAGCGCGCGCCAGGAAGCGCCGCAAATGCGGGCCGAAGGCGCGCTGAATGCCGCTCTGCACCATATGCACGCCCCACAGCAGCAGGGCGATCGAGCCGGCGAGATCGATCAACGTCAGGGTGGCGTCCATGCCTCGCCCCTCCTGAAGTGAAGTCGCGACACAGCGCCGCGTGCGAACCAACGATAAGGACCAATTCGGTCCTCAATTCAAGTGATTATGGCCCGGTCCAGTCATCGAGGCTTGGTCGCAAATGCCGTCGTTGTCGTAGATGTTTTGCGCCATCGCCTTAAAGATGAGCCCGGCAACTATGCGGAAAAGATGATCGTCGAATTGAACGCCGCGCTTGCCGGCACGACGACGCGGGTCGGTTCGATGCGTACACCCGGCACGTGCCGAAGATATGCGGCCGTTGCCGCCACCGACGCCACATTCAGCTCGGCGGCGGCGAGGTATTCCGCCCGCCCTGATGCCAGCGGCGCCGCGTCGCCGAACTCGGCGGCGACCATGGCCGGCGTTGCCAGTTCGACGCGCGCGGTTCCCGCCGTCACAACGCGGCCCTTTCCGGTTTCGGACACGGCCGCGTCGCCGAACAGCCCGGTAAACAGCGTGGCGCTGCGCTGCGGATCGTCGGTTGCGACGACGACCCGGGCGATCGCCCGTGCGCCATTTCCATGCGACTGCCATTCCGGCCGCCACACCAGTTCCGGTGTGCGGTGTTCGCAGAAATACACCCGGCCCATCGGGATTCGGGTCGGGTCGAGGCGGGTCGTGCGAAAGCGGGCATCGCTGTGTTGCCCGTCGAGTTCGACCGGCCGCGAAAACGCCTGCACCGGCAGGATTGGCAGGCCGACAGAAGTCGCGTGATCGAAGGCCATGTCGGCGTCATCGGTCTTGAACACGAGACCGTTGAGCCCGATCGGAAACGGCGCCAGTTCCGGCCGTGCCACACCAGCATCGCCAAACCCGAGGAGTTCCAGGTAATCGGTCGCGAACATCATCAAATGGTTCATCGAGCCGAGCGTGTGATGCCCGCGCGGCGTCAGTGTAAAACCCAGCCGGGTGAACACGGCCGCCGCCTCGTCCATGCGGTCACGGACATCGACGACGATATGGTCGAGCACTGGCGATGGCAGCGGCACGGCGGTCTCCGGAGAAAAAAACGGGCGGTGTCATCGCCAGCGTAAAATGCCGCACCCGCTACCGCAACGCGCGAGCCGCTCATTTATGCTGGCATTTGCCGCAGCATCCCCATCGGTGGTTGCGTATCAGGAATACCCCCTTGCGTGCCGGGCGGGTACTGAACGCAGACAAATTCCGCTAATTGTCGCCGTTCTCGCTTTCCTGGATGGCTCCGCATGATCGGTCTGGTGCGCAGCGCGCTGCGCCGGCCTTACACGTCCGCGATCGCGGCGATGCTGATCGTGCATGATGGGCGCGCTGTCGGTCACCCGCATGATCGTCGATATCTTTCCCGGTCATCGACATCCCGGTCGTGCTGGTGGTCTGGAACTATCCCGGCCTGACCACCGAGGACATGGAGCGCCGCGTCGTGTTCATCAGCGAGCGCGCCTATTCCACCACCGTCAACGGCATCTCAGCGCATCGAATCGCAATCGATCCCCGGCATCGGCATGCTGAAGGTCTATTTCCAGCCGGGCACCGATATCGGCGCCGCGATCGCGCAGATCACGTCGGTCGAACAACTCCATCCTGCGCAGCGCGCCGCCGGGGATGCAGCCGCCGGGGGTGATCCAGTTCAATGCCTCCAACGTCACCGGTCGCGCAGTTGACGCATGTCGTCGAAGACCCTGACGGAGCAGCAGATCTTCGACTACAGCCTGAATTTCATCCGCATCCGGCTGTTCACCATTCCCGGCCTGTCGACGCCCGGCGCCGTTCGGCGGCAAGCGCGCCAGATCATCGTCGATCTCGACCCGGCGCTGCTGGTGGCCAAGGGCTTCACGCCGACCGACGTGGTCAACGCGCTGCAGGCGTCCAACGTGATCGTGCCGGCGGGCACCGCGCGCATCGGCGACCGCGAATACAACGTCCAGCTCAATTCCAGCCCGTCGTCGGTCGAACGCTTCAACGACCTGCCGATCGGCGTGTTCAACGGCGCGCCGGTCACGATCGGCGACGTCGGCGCGCGTCAGCGACAGTTTCGCGACCCAGGGCAACATCGTCCACGTCAACGGCAAGCGCGCCGTCCTATCTGGCGATCCTGAAGCACGCCGACGCCTCGACCCTGGCCGTGGTCGACGCGGCGCGCGACGGCGTTGCCGGAAATTCAGGCCGCCGCGCCGAACGGGCTCGAACTGAAGCTCGATTTCGACCAGTCGGTGTTCGTGCGCGCCGCGGTGGAGAACGTGGTGCGCGAGGCGATCATCTCGTCGATCCTGGTCTCGCTGATGATCCTGGTCTTCCTCGGCAGTTGGCGGAACACGGTGATCGTCTCGCTGTCGATCCCGCTGTCGATCTTCGCCGGGCTCATGGGCCTGTTCCTGACCGGCAACACCATCAACCTGATGACACTGGGCGGCCTGGCGCTGGCGATCGGCCTGCTGGTCGACAACGCCACCGTCACGATCGAGAACATCCACCGCAACATGACACTCGGGCAAGCCGCTGACCGTGGCGATCCTCGACGGCACCGGCGGAGGTGATCCAGCCGCTGACCGTCGCGACGCTGGCGATCTGCATCGTGTTCTTCCCGGTGGTGATGCTGTTCGGCGTGGCGCGCTTCCTGTTCATTCCGCTCGCCGATCACCGTCGTGTTCTGCATGCTGGCGTCCTATGTGCTGTCGCTTCACCGTGGTGCCGGCTTTCGCGCGCTTTCTGCTGGCCGGCGACAAGCATCACGGCGCGCCGACGCGGCTTCTTCGGCATGTTCGACCGCGGCTTCGAGCGGTTCCGCGCTGGCTATGGCCGGCGTGCTGACGGCGCGCTGCGGCACCGCGGCCGTTCCTGCTGGTCTGCTTCGGCGCTGTTCCTGTGCGTGACCGGCGCGCTGGCGACCATCGATCGGCACCGATTTCTTCCCCGCCGCCGATGTCGGCATCATCAAGCTGCATTACCGCGCGCCGCCCGGCACCACGCTCGAAGACACCGAAAAACTGGTGCTGGAGGTCGAGGACGCGCATCCGCGAGATCATCCCGGCCGACGAACTCGATACGATCAACGACAATGTCGGCGTGCCGATCTCGTTCAACCTGGCCTTCGTGCCGACCGACAACGTCGGCGCCATGGACGCCGAGATCCTGATCTCGCTGAAGCCCGGCCATCACCCGTCGATCGACTACATCCGCGCCATCCGCGCGCGACCTGCCCGGCCGAGTTCCCCGGCAGCCTGCTCTATTTCCAGACCGCCGACATCGTCAGCCAGGTGCTGAATTTCGGCCTGTCGGCGCCGATCGACGTGCAGATCCAGGACGTCAATTTCGACCGCGTCCTACGCGCTCAGCCAGAGACTGTTGCAGAGGATGCAGACTGATCCCCGGCGTCGCCGATCGCGCATCTGGTGCAGGTGCTGAACTATCCGGCGCTGCAGATCGACGTCGACCGGCTGCGCGCCGCCAAGCTGCGGCATCTCGCAGCGCGACGTCGCCAACAACATGCTGACCACGCTGTCGTCGTCGTCGCTGGTCGCGCCGAGCTTCTTCCTCAACCCGGCGAACAACGTGAACTACTTCCGTCGCGGTGCAGACGCCGATCGACCGGATCAATCGAGCTGAGCGACCTGCTCGACACGCCGGTCAGCGCGCCCGACGCCAATCTCGGCAACGATCACCGACCGCGCTGCCCGCCGCGCTCGGCCATGCGACTGGGCGACATCGCCGACGATCTATCCGCGATCGAGCCTGGAATCGGTCAACCACTACACCGTGCAGCGCGTCCTCGACATCGCCGCCAACGTCGACGGGCGCGATCTCGGCGCGGTCGCCGCCGACATCAAGAAGGCGATCGCCGAGGTCAGCAAGGGACTGCCGATCGCCACGAATATCCACATCCAGCGGCCAGTAACAGGTGATGCAGGCCTCGTTCCGCAGCCTGGCGCTCGGCATGATCATCGCGGTCATCCTGGTCTACGCGCTGCTGGTGGTGCTGTTCCAGTCCTGGGTCGATCCGTTCATCATCATGATGGCGGTGCCGGGCGCGCTCGCTGGGGATCATCTGGATGCTGGCGCTGAGCGGCACGACCATCAACGTCGAATCGCTGATGGGCGCGATCATGACCGTCGGCATCTCGGTGTCGAACTCGATCCTGGTGGTCAGCTTCGCCAACGATCTGCGCGCGCGCAGCGACGGCACGGCGCTCGAGGCGGTGATCGAGGCCGGCACGATCCGGCTGCGGCCGGTCCTGATGACCGCGCTGGCGATGATCATCGGCATGATCCCGATGGCGCTTGGCCTTGGCGACGGCGGCGAGCAGAACGCGCCGCTGGGCCGCGCGGTGATCGGCGGCCTGCTGATGGCGACCTTCGCCACGTTGTTCCTGGTGCCGATTTTCTACACACTGCTGCGCCGCAGCCCCCGACCCTGCACACGCTGGATGCGCGCTTCGCCGCCGAGGCAGCGGGCGCCGCACCCGGAGAAGTCGCCGCATGGCTAGACCGGTCGCGTTCGCTCGTTCTTTACTGTACCTGTCGGATTGTCGTGCTTGGCGGCGCGGCGTTGGGCAGTCTGGTCGATTGTGGAACGACAAGGACGGCGCGCTGCGCGCCACGAGCCAGGCGCTGGCCGACGCGTGGCGCGCGGGCCGGTGGTGCGGGTCGCGACGGTGAAGCAAGGGCCGACCGAGCGGCTGATCACGCTTCTCGGCGACGCCCGCCCCTACCAGACCGCCACGCTCTACGGCAAGGTCGGCGGCTATGTCGCATCGATCACCGTCGATCGCGGCGACCTGGTCAAGGCCGGCGACGTGCTGGCGACGGTCGTCATCGGTCGAAACCGATAAGCAATACGCCAGCGCGCTCGCGACCTGGAAAACAAGAGGCGCCTGGGAGCGGGCACAAAGATACTGGTCGTGCGCGGCTGGACGTCGCAGCAGGCGGCCGACCAGGCGCGAGACCGACCTTCACGATGGCCACCGCCACCGCGGCGCCGAACTGGCCACGCTGAAATCCTATGAGCAGATCCGGGCGCCGTTCGACGGCATCGTGACCGCGCGCTTCATCGATCCCGGCGCGCTGGTGCAGAACGCGACGACCAACAAGACCAGCTACCAGCCGGTGGTGACCATCGCCGACGAGAGCAAGCTGCGCGTCGATGTCTATGTCGAGCAGCGCGACGTGCCGTTCGTCCATGTCGGCGACGTCGCCGATGTCTCCGACGGCGCCAACGCCGGCGCGCAAGGTGCAGGCCAAGATCGCCCGCACGTCCGGCGAACTCGACCCGCGCACCCGCACGCTGTTCGTCGAACTGGAGGTCGATAACAAGGACCACTTCCTGGTGCCCGGCAGCTTCGCCTATGTGACGCTTGCACGTGCCGGTGGAGAGCTATCCCGAGGTGCCGGTGGCGGGGCTGATCGTGCGCGGCACCCGTACCTTTATCGCCGATGTCGGCGATGATTCGGTCGTGCGATATGCGGCCGGTGACGGTCGCCAACACCGACGGCATCAAGGCCTCACTCGCCGAGGGCGCCAGGATCGGACAGCGCGTCGCGCTCAATCTGCCCGACGAGGTCGGCGACGGCAGCCGGGTTCAGGTTCCGGCGCGATCCGCCGCCAAATAGCGGGACCCAAATAGCGGTACAGGGAGCGGCAATCTTCGGTTCGCACTGGGCTCGCGCCCGTCTACAATTCAGCCGAGATTGGTTGGAGGACAGCGATGAATGACGCCACACCCTGGATTGATCCGGAGTTGATTGCCGCCGGCAGGCTGCTGCAGGAAAAGGGCTATACCGTGCCCGATCGCACGGCGTCGTCGCTGGCGGAGGTGCGCGCGGCGCAGGACCGGGTCGGCGCCTTTCTCGGCGAGGGCTCGGTGCCGCTGAAGCGCGAGCGGGCCGTGTCGCTGCCGGGGCCGCATGGCCAGGTGCCGTGTCACCTCTATCTGCCCGATGACGTCGAAAACGCGCCGCTGATCGTCTACGCGCATGGCGGCGGCTTCATGCAGGGCAGTATCCCGAGCTGGCATCATTTCGTGCGCGACCTCGTGCGGCAGAGCGGTGTGGCGGCATTGTCGGTCGATTATAAATTGTCGCCCGAAGTGAAGTTTCCGGTCGCGTTCGAGGAGGTGGTTGCGGTCACCAGGCTGGCGGCGCGAGAGGGTGCCGAGTTCGGCATCGACCCGACCCGGCTGGCGGTCGGCGGCGATTTCGCCGGCGCCAATCTGGCGCTGGCGACCGCCCTGGCGATGCGCGATGCCGGCGAAAAGTCGCTGCGCTTTCAGCTGCTGCTTTACGGCTGCTTCTCGACCGATAGCGACAGCCCATCCTGGCAGCAATTCGGCCAGGGCGCGGGGTTGTCGCAAACGCAGATGCGCTGGATCTGGCAGACCTATCTCGAAAAGCCGGAACAGATGAACGACTGGCGCGCCGCCCCGGCGGAAGGCGACCTCAGGGGTATCGCGCCAGCGCATCTGATCGTCGGCAGCCTCGACCCGCTGCTGGATGACAGCCATAATTTGCTGGGGAAATTGAAAGCCGCCGGAGTGCCCTGCGACCTAAAGGTCTACCAGGGGATCAACCACGGCTTTATCCGCTATGGCCGCCTGATCGCCACCGCACGCCGCGCCGTCACCGAATGTGCCGCGGCGCTGAAAGCCGGCCTCAACGCGTAGACTCGCGACGTTAAACGAAAAACCCCCTCACCGTGGTTTGGCGAGGGGCTTTTGGGGATCAAGTCGCGCGGCAGGATGACCCGCGCGGCCGGCGCCCTACCGGATGGCGGCCGCTACAGCCGCACCGAGGTCCTTGGTGCCGGCGTTGCCGCCGAGATCGGGGGTGCGGGTGCCGCCCTCCGCCAGAACCTCGGTAATTGCCCGCTCGACGGCCTGGGCCGCCGCGGTCTCGCCGAAATGCTCGAGCATCATCGCGCCCGACCAGATCTGGCCGATCGGGTTGGCGATGCCGCGCCCGGCGATATCGGGGGCCGAGCCGTGCACCGGCTCAAACATCGAGGGGTATTCGCGCTCGGGGTTGATGTTGGCCGACGGCGCGATACCAATCGAACCGACGCAAGCCGGCCCGAGATCGGACAGGATGTCGCCGAACAGGTTGGAGCCGACGACGACATCAAACCAATCGGGGTGGCGCACGAAATGTGCGGTCAGGATGTCGATGTGGTACTGGTCGGTGGTGAACCCGGGGTATTCCTTGGCGATTGTCGCGAAACGTTCGTCCCAATACGGCATGCTGTAGATGATGCCGTTGGACTTGGTCGCCGAGGTGACGTGCTTCTTGCGCGTCTTCGCCAGCTCGAAGGCGTAACGCATCACCCGGTCGCAGCCGCGGCGGGTGAAGACCGCCTGCTGCATTGCCATTTCGTATTCGGTGCCTTCATACATGCGGCCGCCGACCGACGAGTATTCGCCCTCGTTGTTCTCACGCACAACGTAGAAATCGATGTCGCCGGGGTTGCGGTTTTTTAATGGCGAGTCGACGCCCGCCATCAGCCGCACCGGCCGCAGGTTGATGTATTGCTGGAATTCCCGGCGGAACGGGATCAGCAGACCCCACAACGAGATGTGGTCGGGAACCCCGGGATAGCCGACAGCGCCGAGAAAGATCGAATCGTAGGGGCGCACCTGATCGATCCCGTCTTCCGGCATCATCCGGCCGGTCTTCGCGTAGGTCTCGCAGCTCCAGTCGAATTCGGTCCATTCGAGGTTGAAGCCATAGCGGCTCGCCGCCGCTTCAAGCGCCTTGATGCCTTCGGGCACCACTTCCTTGCCGATCCCGTCGCCGGCGATCACCGCGACCTTGTACGTCCCCGCCATTCCGCTACCTCCTAGGGTCTGGGAGGCATCTTAGCGTCGGCGGCGAGCAAATTCACCGTCGCCGGACGGGCAGCATGGCCGCAGTGCATCCCGCTCGTCAGCGGCCGTTGCGCACGAGACGGCCGGGGCGGGCGCCGGTTTCCTCGCCGTTCTCGAATACCGGGGTGCCGGCAACCAGCGTCGCGCGATAGCCATCAACGCGCTGCACGAGGCGGCGGCCACCCGCCGGCAGGTCATGCACGATCTCGGGCTGATGCAGGTGCAACCGGTCGAAATCGATGATGTTGACGTCGGCGCGCAGCCCCGGCGCGAGCCGGCCGCGATCCTTGAAGCCAAAGAAATCGGCGGTTTCGCTGGTCTGCATCTTGACCAGGTGTTCGAGCTTCATGCCCGGCCCGCGGGTGCGGTCGCGCCCCCAATGGCTCAGCATATAGCTCGGCACGCCGGCATCGACGATCTGGCCGCAATGCGCGCCGCCATCGCCAAGGCCCAGCAGCGTCGCCGAGTCGAGCAGCAATTCGCGGATCTGCTCATGGTCGCCATGTACATAGCCGACCACCGGGAAGAACAGGAAATGCTCGGTCCCCTCGGTCAGGTAGTCGTAGGCGACTTCGTCCGGCGTGTGGTTGGTGCGGGCGGCGATCGCGGCGATGCTCTTGTCGGCGGTCGGCTCGTAATCGAGCGGCATGCCCATCACGAACATGCGGTCCCAGCGCGTCGCGATAAAGCGGATGAACTGCCCCTGCCGGTCGAGTTCGCGCTCCGACGGCGGCTCGGCGAGGATGCGGGCGCGCACTTCCGGGTCGCGCAGCCGCGCCCAGCGTTCGGCAGCCGGGAGCTTGTCGAGTTCGCGATAGGCCGGACGGAACGCAAACGGATTTAGCGACGTGTTGTGTCCGAGGATGACGCCGACCGGGCGACCGGCGACCTGCGCCGTGACGTTGCCGCCATTGGCGCGTGACTGGTGCACGCCGGACATGATGCGGCGCCAGCGCTCGGGATCGGTCGGACGGTCGGTCAGCAGGAACCATACCGGGCGCCCGGTTTCCTTCGACAGCCGGGTCATCCAGGCGAACTCGCGCGCCTCGTCGACAAAATCACTGTTCATGCCAAAGGCGCCGGCCCCGAGCAGCGCGGCCGATACCGAACAGTTCGGCCTCTTCGGCGAAATGGCCGGGCACGAGATCGCCCGTCAGCGTCTTGTGCGAATAGGTGCGCGAGGTGGTAAAGCCGAACGCGCCGGCGCGCATCGCCTCCCCGGCCAGCCGGCCCATCTCGGCGATGTCTTCGGCGGTCGCCGCCTGGCGGTTGATTCCGCGCTCGCCCATCACGAACACCCGCAGCGGGTGGTGCGGGATCTGCGCCGCGACATCAATGGTGCGCGGCAGTCGGTCGAGCGCGTCGAGATATTCGGGAAAACTCTCCCAATCCCATTTCAGCCCTTCGGACAGGGCGATGTTCGGGATGTCCTCGACCGCTTCCATCAGGTCGATCAGTTCGGTGCGGTGCTCCTTGCGCACCGGCGCGAACCCGACACCGCAATTGCCGAACAGGATTGTCGTGACGCCGTGCCACGACGACGGCGCCAGCACCGGGTCCCAGGTCGCCTGCCCGTCGTAATGCGTATGCACATCGACCCAGCCGGGCGTCACCAGCAGGCCGTTTGCCTCGATATCGCGTTTCGCGGCGCCGGCCTTGCCGCCGACCTCAACAATCCGGTCGCCATCGATTGCGACGTCGCCGGTGATGGACGGTGCGCCGGTGCCATCGAGAATGGTCCCGCCGCGGATGACGATATCGTGCATCGAACGCACTCCGTATTGCTTGCTTGCTCTACCGTGAGCATGAGCGCAAGGAGGGGACGGCGCAAGCGCCCCTCCGGTATGTCGCTCATGCCCGATAGCGCTCATCGTCCGCTCGCCTGCTCCTCGGCTGTCATTGCGAGGAGCGGAGCGACGAAGCAATCTCGCGTGGAGGAGGCTCCTTCGGCCCGAGATTGCTTCGCTTCGCTCGCAATGACAGGCTGGGGTGTAATTGGAGGGAGGCATCCATGAGCGACGCACAGCGGACGGCGATTGTCACCGGAGCGGCGGGCGGAATCGGGCGGTCGCTGGTCGGGGGGCTGCTCGGCGCCGGGATCCGGGTGGCGGCGGTGGACCGTACCGCGCAGGGGCTGGCGGAACTTGCGCAGGCAGCGCAGGAGCGGCAGCAGGGCGCCAATCTCCTGACCATCGAGGCCGATCTGGCGCGCGACGACGCGGTTGACGAAATTATCGCCAAGGCGAAAGCGCGGTTCGGGGCGATCGACATCCTGGTCAACAATGCCGGCGTCGGGCAGGCGACAATCCGCGCCGATAACCGGCAGAACCCGATCCGGTTCTGGGAGGTGACGCCGGAACAGTGGAAGCTGTTTGTCGCGGTCCACAACAATGCGCCGATGGCGCTGTCGCGGGCGCTCGTCCACGAGATGATGGCGCGCAAATGGGGTCGCATCGTCAATGTCACGACCAGCCTCGGCACGATGATCCGCGAGGGATCGCCGACCTACGGCCCGTCAAAGGCGGCGCTCGAGGCGTTTTCGGCGATTATGGCGAAGGACCTCGCCGGCACCGGCGTCACGGTCAATGTGCTGGTGCCGGGCGGCGTCACCAACACCGGCATGATCCCCGAAGGGTCCGGCTTTGCCCGCGACGACATGATCCAGCCGGAGGTCATGGCGCCGCCGCTCAACTGGCTGGTGTCCGAGGCAGCCGCCGCCGTCACCGGGCGCCGCTTTCTCGCGGTGCATTGGGACCTGTCACTGCCCCCGGCGGAGGCTGCCCGTAAGGCCGGTGCCCCGGTTGCCTGGACCGACATCGCGACGATGCCGATCGAGCCGCCGCATCGCTGAAGCGACCCGATCGGCCGATCCGGCCGGCGGAGGGAATGCTCCGCCGGCCCTCGTGTTTACCTCCACAGGCGTGCCCGCCCGGAAGCCGCAGGGCACCAACGATGGAGGACGACGAGATGAAACGCGCATTACTTGCCGCCGGGGCGGTGCTGCTGTTGAGCAGCCCGGCCTTCGCCGATCAGGTGACGGCCGACCAGGTTACGATCGAGAAAAAGACCATCACCCGCGACACGACGGACGCCGATGCACCGGCATCCGGCAGCACGGTATCGACCGTCGTGATCGCTCCGACGGCGCCGCCGGCACCCGAGGTCGAAATTCGCCCGGCGGCACCGATGCCGACCGCGATATGGATGCCGGGCCATTGGTCGTGGAACCCGGAGCGTCAGGCCTATCTGTGGGTCAAAGGCTCCTATGCCGAGCCGCCGCGTGCTCAAGCCACCTGGGTCCCCGGACATTTTGACCAGCGGCCCGACGGCTGGGTCTGGCGCGACGGCCACTGGGACTGATCGAGCAAAATTAACAGCAGGGCAGATCGCATAGGAAGTCGTTATGGGTGAGTACGAAGACCGCTATCCCGAGAGCTACGGGCGCGGCGAAGAGGCGACGCCGCGGGAAGAGCTGAAGCATTCGGCCGAGCCGCCGCGTCAGGTGCGCGACGAAACCTTTATGCGGCCGCGCGCCGGCCTTGGTGGCACAACCGCGCAGGCGTGGCAGCATGCCCCCGCGCCACCACATACCCCGGCGCCACCGTCGGCAGCAGCCGCGACGCAACGCCCGCCGGGGCGCCTGACCCCGGCCGAGGCCGCCGCAGCGCAGCGCCTGCGCGGCAGTTATCGCGGCATCGGGCCGCGCGGCTATCGCCGCTCGGACGCGCGGACCTATGAAGACATCTGCGACCGGCTGACCGAAAATCCGTTCATCGACGCGTCCGACATTGAGGTTCTGGTCCGGGATGGCGAGGTCACGATGAGCGGCACCGTCGATAGCGCGATCTCGGCCTATCAGGCGGAGTTGATCGCGCGCGAGACCGCCGGGGTTCTGGTTGTGCGCAACAATCTCGCGGTGCGCTATCGCGACAAGGTTGCGGAAACGCCGGGCGACCGGGTGAACCGGGCCCCGGACGTCCCGGAGCGCTGACCAGACATCGAGACTGACGGGCATCCGACGCCGCTTGTATCGGCCGCCTTCCGGTGCTGACGTTGCACCACGCGGCAGAACCGGGAGCGGGAACATGAAGATCGGTGTGCTGCAATTCTTCAGCTGGCCCGAGCGGCGCACCGATCTCGCGACCGTCTATCGCCGCGCGTTGCAGCGCATTGAGATCATGGACCGCACCGGGTACGACGCGGTGTGGCTGGCCGAGCACCATTTCAGCAGCTTCAGCGTCTGCCCGTCGGTGCACATGATGGGGGCGCTGGTCGCGGCGCACACCACGCGGCTGCGCATCGGCACCGGCGTCTCGCTAGCGCCGTTCTATCATCCGCTGCGTCTTGCCGAGGAGGTCGCGTTTCTCGACCAGCTATCCGGCGGACGGGTCAATTGGGGCGTCGGGCGCGGTTTCGCGCGCGTCGAATTCGAGAATTTCGGCGTGCCGCCCGAGGAAAGCACGTCGCGTTTTCACGAAACCGTTGACATCGTGCTGCGCGCCTGGACCGAAGACCGGCTGCATTTTGCCGGAGACCATTTCCGGTTCGACGGTGTCGAGGTGCTGCCGAAACCGTTGCAGCAGCCCCACCCGCCGGTGTGGATGGCGGCGACTTCGGAGACCGCGATCGACTGGGCCGCCGGGCGCGGCTTTTCAATCCTGATGGACCCACATGCCTCGCACGCCGATATCGGCCGCAAGCGCCGTTTCTATGCCGAGCGTCTGAATGCGGCCGGCTTTTCCACCGCAGGCCGTGACCTGCCCGTTGCGCGCCTCCTCGCCGTTGCCGACACGACGGACAAAGCCGCTGAGGTCGCCCGCCGCGGCGCCCAGTGGATCGTCGATTTCGTATTTCAGTGCACAGCATCACCCGGTCGGCCTCAACGACCCAAGTGCTCCCGGTGGCGACCCGGTCCAACGCTACCTCGACGAGGTCATTATCCACGGCACCCCCGACACCGTGCTCGACCAGATCCAACAGCTGCGCACTGACCTCACCCTCGACTACCTGCTCTGCGCTCCCCTCAGCCACGAAACCTTTACGCTGCTGACCGAACACCTGTTGCCGCGCCTGCTCTGAGCCACTGGGGCCGCGTCGATATTGTGCGCGAGACACGGCGGAAGGAGGCGGCGGTAAATCGTCGATGCGGCTTGGCGTGCTGCCTCGCTGGTGCTGCATTTTCGATTTTTACGAAATGAGCCCGCTACACCCACTCGAATTTTTATGTGCCCCGGGCCTTCTCTGGCGCCGACACCTGTGTGTCACGGGAGTATCGGTCCATGACGATCTCGGAATTGAACAAGTGGGCGCCGCGTCGCGCGACAGCGGCTAGAGTGGCCTCGATACAGACAGTGGCCAGTATCGCCGCACTGTCGCTGCTTGGCCTCGGCGGGTTGGCCGCGCGCTTCCTGCTATGCGCCCCCCAGTGGTTCGCAAACTGAGCAAAAGCCATGACCATGTCATCGATCGATGCGATGCCGGGGAAGTCGCTGCCGCGCGAGTTCACGATCTGCCGCGACCGGCACGGACGCTGGCTCGCGGTGGAAGGACACGGACTGCTGGGCGGTGTGTTCACGACCCGCAAGGACGCGCTGCGCTTTGCCCTGCGCGAAGCCGACGGGGATGCCGGCAGGGTGTTTATCGAACCCGGCCGCGCCGCGGCCACCCACCATTAGCGGTATCGGACCCATAAAGACTACTTCCCTCCGTGATCCGTGGAATTGGTAGGTCGACTCCCGGAAGCGGCGATCTTTATGGGTTCTTAATCTTCCGGCACCGCGCCCCGTCTCGAATTCATATGCGCTGCCCGCGATCTTTGGCGGCAGTTCGGGGCGCGGTCGCTGGAGAGAGCTGATGCTTGACGTGATCATGCTGGTGATGGGCTGCGCGTTTTTTGTCGTGGCGGTTTTGTACACGGTCGGGTGCGACCGGATCTGACGGAGTTTTCCAATGATCCTTGACTATGGACTTGCCGCGGCAGTGACGCTCGGCCTGCTGGGCTATCTCGTCTACGCGCTGATCCGCCCCGAGAAATTCTAGGGCGGCGGCAGCCTGGAGCAACTGCGATGACATTCAATGGCTGGCTGCAGATCGCGATCTATGCCGCGATCGTCACGGCGCTGGTAAAGCCGTTTGGCGGCTATATGACGCGGGTTTTCACTGGCGAGAGAACCTTTATGTCGCCGGTGCTGCGACCGGTGGAACGCGCGATCTACTGGTGCTGCGGCGTCGATCGAAAAGCAGGAGCAGCACTGGGTGACGTATGCCGTGGCGATGCTGCTGTTCAGTGTCGCCGGGTTTCTGTCGCTGTACGCACTGCAGCGGTTTCAGGATGTGCTGCCGTTCAACCCGGCTGGGCAATCGGCGGTCGAGCAGAGCCTCGCGTTCAACACCGCGCTGAGCTTTATCACCAATACCAACTGGCAGTCCTACGTACCGGAAACCACGATGAGCTATCTCGTGCAGATGGCCGGGCTGACGGTGCACAATTTCCTGTCGGCGGCGACCGGTATTGCCCTCGCCATCGCGCTGGTGCGCGGGTTTGCCCGGCGCTCGGCGCAGACGGTCGGCAATTTCTGGGTCGATCTGACCCGCTGCACGCTCTACGTGCTGCTGCCGGTGTCGATCGTCGTCGGACTGTTCTTTGTGTGGCAGGGCATGCCGCAAAACCTCGGGGCCTATACCGAGGCGACGACGCTCGAAGGCGCCAGGCAGGTGATCGCGCAGGGGCCGGTGGCCTCGCAGGAAGTCATCAAGATGTTCGGCACCAATGGCGGCGGCTTCTTCAACGCCAACTCGGCGCACCCGTTCGAGAACCCCAACGCGATCACCAATCTGGTGCAGCTGGTGCTGATCTTCTCGATCGGCGCCGCGCTGACCAATGTGTTCGGCCGCATGGTCGGCGACCAGCGCCAGGGCTGGGCGATCTTCGCGGTGATGGGCGTCTTGTTCCTGGCCGGCGTCGCGATCGTCTACCCGGCCGAGATGGCCGGCAACCCGGCCTTTGCCGCGTTGCAGATCGACCAGGCGCCGAGCGCCTTGCAGGCCGGCGGCAACATGGAGGGCAAGGAAGTCCGCTTCGGCATCGCCAATTCGGCGCTGTTCACCACCGTGACGACCGATGCCTCGTGCGGCGCCGTCAACACGATGCATGACAGCCTGATGCCGCTCGCCGGCGCGGTGCCGCTCGTCAACATCATGCTCGGCGAGATCATCTTCGGCGGCGTCGGCTCGGGGCTCTACGGGATGCTGCTGTTCGCGATCCTGGCGGTGTTTATCGCCGGGCTGATGGTCGGGCGCACACCGGAATATCTCGGCAAGAAGATCGAGGCCAAGGAAGTGAAGATGGCGATGCTCGCCATCCTGGTCCTGCCCTTGTCGATCCTCGGCTTCACCGCGATCGCGACGGTGGTGCCAGCGGGGCTCGCCGGCCCGGCCAACCAGGGGCCGCACGGCTTTAGCGAGATCCTCTACGCCTACACCTCGGGCACCGGCAACAACGGCAGCGCGTTTGCCGGCATCTCCGCCAACACGCTGTTCTACAACGTGACAATCGGCTTCGCGATGCTCATCGGCCGGTTCCTGATGATCGTGCCGATGCTGGCGGTCGCGGGGTCGCTGGCGGCGAAGAAGATCGTCCCGGCCTCGGCCGGGACCTTCCCGACGCATCAGCCGCTGTTTGTCGGCCTCGTGGTCGGGGTGATCCTGATCGTCGGCGGTCTGACCTATTTCCCGGCCGTCGCGCTCGGCCCCTTGGTCGAGCACTTCGCGATGAATGCCGGCACGCTTTACTGACCCACCACAAGCCAGCCTTCGAGGGCAAACAAATGGCTACCATGGAACTGTCCCAGTCCCGCAAACGCATGCCGGTCGCGACGATCACCGACCCGGCGATCCTTTGGCCCGCGATCGGCCAGTCGTTCCGCAAGCTCGACCCGCGGCTGATGGTGCGCAACCCGGTCATGTTCTCGGTCGAGGTCGTGGCGACGCTGACCACGCTGTTGTTCCTGCGTGACGTCGTCACCGGCGCGGGTGGTTACGGTTTTTCGTTCCAGATCAATCTGTGGCTGTGGTTCACCGTGCTCTTCGCCAATTTCGCCGAAGCGGTGGCGGAAGGGCGCGGCAAGGCGCAGGCCGCGACATTGCGCAAATCCAAAACCGAGACGATGGCGAAGCTGTTGTCGGGCAGCGCAGCGGAGTGGCGGCAGGTGCCGGGTACGTCGCTAAAGCCGGGCGATGTCGTGCTGGTCGAGGCCGGCGACATGATCCCGTCGGATGGCGACGTGATCGAGGGGGTGGCGTCGGTCAACGAGGCGGCGATTACAGGGGAGTCCGCGCCGGTGATCCGCGAGAGCGGGGGGACCGCTCCGCGGTCACCGGCGGGACCGAGGTCATCTCCGACTGGATCAAGGTGCGCATCACCGCAGCCTACGGCTCGACCTTTCTCGACCGCATGATCGCGCTGGTCGAAGGCGCCGAGCGGCAGAAGACGCCGAACGAGATCGCGCTGAACATCCTGCTCGCCGGCATGACGATCATCTTTGTCTTTGCCGTCGCGACGATCCCGAGCTTTGCCTCCTATGCCGGCGGCAGCCTCGCGATCCTGGTGCTGGTGGCGCTGTTCGTGACGCTGATCCCGACGACGATCGGCGCGCTGTTGTCGGCAATCGGGATTGCCGGGATGGACCGGCTGGTGCGGTTCAACGTGCTGGCGATGTCGGGCCGCGCGGTCGAGGCGGCCGGCGATGTCGATACGCTGCTGCTCGACAAGACCGGCACGATCACCCTCGGCAACCGCCAGGCGACCGAATTCCTGCCGGTGGCGGGTGTGAACGAGCGCGACCTCGCGGATGCGGCGCAACTCGCCTCATTGTCGGACGAGACGCCGGAAGGCCGCTCGATCGTCGTGCTGGCGAAAGAGAAATACGGCATCCGCGGCCGCGAGATGGCGCCGATGCATGCCAACTTTATCCCGTTTTCGGCGCAGACGCGGATCAGCGGCATCGACAGCGAGGGTTCGTCGATCCGCAAGGGTGCGGTCGATGCGGTGCTGGCGCATGTCAGCGGCGGCCGGCTGGCGGGGGTGGGGCGCGGCAATGTCGCGCTGGCGATCCGCCCGGATGCCGCCGCGCAGGAATTGCAGGGCATCGCCGAGACGATCGCCAAGTCGGGCGGGACACCGCTCGCGGTGGCGAAGGACGGCCGGCTGCTCGGGGTTATTCACCTGAAGGACATCGTCAAGGGCGGCATCCGCGAGCGTTTTGCGGCGCTGCGCACGATGGGCATCCGCACCGTGATGATCACCGGCGACAACCCGATGACCGCCGCCGCGATCGCCGCCGAGTCCGGCGTCGACGATTTCCTGGCCCAGGCGACGCCCGAGGACAAGCTCAAGCTGATCCGTGAGGAGCAGGCGCAGGGCAAGCTGGTCGCGATGTGCGGCGACGGCACCAACGACGCCCCTGCCCTCGCGCAGGCCGATGTCGGCGTCGCGATGAACACCGGCACGATGGCGGCGCGCGAAGCCGGCAACATGGTCGATCTCGACAGCGACCCGACCAAGCTGATCGAGATCGTCGAGATCGGGAAACAGTTGCTGATGACGCGCGGCGCGCTGACAACGTTCTCGATCGCCAACGATGTCGCCAAGTATTTCGCGATCATCCCGGCGATCTTTGTCGGCTTGTACGCGACCGAGGGCCATCCGGGGCCGCTGGCGGCGCTCAACGTCATGCATCTGGCGACGCCGCAAAGCGCGATCCTGTCGGCGATCATCTTCAACGCGCTGATCATCATCGCGCTGATCCCGCTATCGCTGCGCGGGGTGACGTACCGTCCGGTCGGCGCCGCCTCGATCCTGCGCCGCAACCTGCTGATCTACGGTCTCGGTGGCATCATCGTGCCGTTTATCGGCATCAAGCTGATCGACCTGTTCGTCAACGCCGTCGGGCTGGCGTGACGCGACGCATTGACGGAGGGAAGCGGGCATTGGGTGCCGTAGGATGGGCTGAGCGCAGCGAAGCCCATCATCATGCCGATCCAAGGAAAGCGATGGGCTTCGCTGCGCTCAGCCCATCCTACGAGGGCTAAACATGGACATGCTTAAAGAAATCCGCCCTCCCGTTATGATGATCGTCGTGATGACGGTTATTACCGGCCTCGCCTACCCGCTCGGGATGACCGGGGTCGCGCAGCTGGTCTTTCCGCGGCAGGCCAATGGCAGCCTGCTCGAAAAGAACAACAAGGTGATCGGCTCGGAACTGATCGGGCAGAATTTCTCCGACAACAAATACTTCCACGGCCGCCCGTCGGCCACCACCGACACTGACCCGAACGATTCGGCCAAGACCGTCGCGGCGCCCTACAACGCCGCCAATTCCAGTGGCTCGAATGCCGGCCCGACGGCCAAGTCGCTGATCGACCGGGTCAAGGACGATACCGCCAAATTGCAGGCGGAAAACCCCTCGATGCCGGTGCCGGTCGATCTGGTGACGACCTCGGCCAGCGGTCTTGACCCGGATGTCACCCCGGCCGGCGCGTTGTTCCAGGTGCTCCGGGTCGCGAAGGCGCGCGGACTTGCCGAACCGCAGGTGCGGCAGCTGGTCGAAGCCAGTGTCGAGGGGCGGTTTCTCGGGATCATCGGCGAGCCGCGGGTCAACGTGCTGAAACTCAACCTGGCGCTCGACGCGATGGCGGGAGCCAAATAACAGCGACGCTCCCGCTGTCGCAAAGGTGGCTCAAGCATCGTAGTGTTGTCGCAGTCGCCGACAGGAAACGGCGTATTGCATGAACGACCGAGCCGATTTCAGACCATCGTCCGTCGCCTGACGTCTTGTTGCGGCAAGCGGAGCGGGAAGCCCGCGGCCGCCTCAAGATTTTTCTCGGGGCGGCTCCTGGGGTCGGCAAGACCTATGAAATGCTGGAAACGGCGCAGGCCAAGCGCCGCGAGGGCATCGATGTCGTGGTCGGACTGATCGAGGCGCATGGCCGCAAGGAGACCGAGGCACTGTTGGCCGGCCTCGAAACCGTCCCGCGCCGGCATATCGACTACAAAGGCCTGACGCTCGAGGAGATGGACCTCGACGCGCTACTGGCACGGCGGCCGCGACTGGCGATCGTCGATGAGCTGGCGCACACCAACGCGCCGGGCAGCCGGCACCCAAAGCGCTACATGGATGTCGAGGAACTGCTCGACGCCGGCATCGATGTCTACACGACGTTGAACATCCAGCACGTTGAAAGCCTCAACGATGTCGTCGCGCGGATCACCCGCATCCGGGTGCGCGAGACCGTGCCGGATTCGATCATCGATCAGGCCGACGATGTCGAAGTCGTTGACCTGACGCCGGGCGACCTGATCCAGCGCCTCAAGGAGGGCAAGGTCTACGTTCCGCAAAACGCCGCGCGGGCGATCCGGCATTATTTCCAGGCCGGCAACCTGACGGCGCTGCGCGAACTCGCCCTGCACCGCACGGCACAGCGGGTCGATGACCAGATGGTCGACTATATGCGGGCGCACGCGATTGACGGCCCGTGGGCGGCCGGCGAGCGCATTCTGGTTGGCGTCAACGACGATCCGAGCACCGCCGCGGTGGTGCGGTACGCACGCCGGCTCGCCGACCGGCTGCGCGCGCCGTGGACCGCGATCCATATTGAAACGTCCCGCGTGCAGCGGCTCGGCGAGGCGGCGCGCGACCGCATCGCCGAGCATCTGCGGCATGCCGAGCGGCTCGGCGGTGAGGCCCTGTCGATGCCGGGGCCGAGCGTCAGCGAGGGCATGCTCGAATACGCCCGGGCCAACAATTTCACCCATATCGTGATCGCCAAATCGCACCGTCCGCGCTGGTCCGAATGGCTGCGCGGGTCGGTGACGCACCAGCTGATCCGGCAGGCCGGCGATATCAGCGTTCACGTGATCGCCGGCAAACCGCTTGAGGAGGCGTCGCCGGCGACGGGTGCGGCGCGGCTCACCGAGGCCCTGAACGGCCGGTCGGCGACAACCGACGGGCGGGCCTATCTCGGGTCGGCCGGGTTTGTCGCGGCGGCGATGGCGGTCGGGTTTGTGTTGCAGCAATTCCTGGCGGTGTCGAACATCTCGCTGGCGTTTCTGATCGCGGTGCTCGCCAGCGCCATCGCCTACGGACTGCTGCCGTCGCTGTTCGCCTGTCTGATCAGCGTGCTGGCCTATAATTTCTTTTTCCTGCCACCGCTCTATACCTTCACGATTTCCGATCCCGAAAATGTCGTCACGCTGTTCTTTTTCGCGGTGGTGGCGGTGATCGCGAGCAATCTGGCGGCGCGCGTCCGCATCCAGGCACTGACCGCACAGCACCGCGCCAAGACGACGGAAGACCTCTACCAGTTTGCACGCAAGCTAGCCGGATCGGTGACGCTCGACGATTTGCTGTGGGCGACGGCGTTTCAGATCGCCTCGATGCTGAAGGTCAACGTTGTGCTGCTGTTGCCGGAGGGTGATGCGATCGCGGTGCGGGCCGCCTATCCACCGGAAGACACGCTCGACGATTCCGATCTCGCCGCCGCGAAATGGTGCTGGCAGCACAACCAGCCGGCCGGGCGCGGCGCCGATACGCTGCCGGGCGCGAAACGGCTGTTTCTGCCGATGCACACCGCGCGCGGCGCGATGGGGGTGGTCGGGCTCGACAGCGCGCGGCCGGGGCCACTGCTGAACCCGGATCAGCGCCGGCTGTTCAATGCGCTGGCCGATCAGGCGGCGCTGGCGATCGAGCGCATCAATCTGGCGCAGGATGTCGAACGGGCGCGGCTCGAAGCCGAAGCCGAGCGGCTGCGCTCGGCCCTTCTGACCTCGATCTCGCATGATCTGCGGACACCGCTCGCCTCGGTGCTCGGCTCGGCGACCAGCCTGCGGGACTACCGCCATACGCTCGACGAGGCGGCGCAGGATGAGTTGATCGCGACGATCCAGGAGGAGGCGGAACGGCTCAACCGGTTTATCGCCAACCTGCTCGACATGACCCGGCTCGAAGCCGGCGCGGTGCAGCCGAAGGCCGATGTCGTCGATCTCGCTGACATCGTCGGCAGCGCGCTCGGCCGGGCAAAGAAAGTGCTGGGCCAGCATCGCGTCGTGCTCGATCTGGGCGACGACCCGCCGATGCTGAAACTCGATCCGGTTCTGTTTGAGCAGGCACTGTTCAACCTGCTCGACAATGCCGGGAAATACGCCGCTCCCGGCAGCGAAATCAGGCTGTCGGCGCGGCGCGACGGTGATCTGGTTCGCTTGCAGGTCATCGACGAAGGGCCAGGCATGCCGCCGCGCGACCTGGAAAAAATCTTCGACAAATTCTATCGCGTGCCGGCGGCCGACAACCGGCGCGTCGGCACCGGGCTGGGGCTGGCGATCTGCAAGGGGTTTATCGAGGCGATGGGCGGTACGATCACGGCCGAAAACCGCAAGGACCGGCGCGGCGCGGTGTTTACGATCATGTTTCCCGGCGCCGCCGCAACGGACATGGCGGCATGATCGGCAAGGCCGCGCCCGTGAAGGTGCTGGTGGTCGATGACGAACCGGCGATCCGGCGGTTTCTGCGCACCAGCCTGACCTCGCAGGGCTATCAGGTCAGCGAGGCCGAGAACGGCACCGCCGCGCTGGCCCAGATCCGCCGGGGATCGAACGACATCGTCGTGCTCGATCTCGGGCTGCCGGACATCAACGGGCTCGACATCATCGAGCAGGTTCGCGGTCAGGGATCGACCTTGCCGATCATCGTGTTGTCGAGCCGGACCGACGAAACCGGCAAGGTCAAGGCGCTCGATCTCGGCGCCGACGATTACCTGACCAAGCCGTTCGGCATCGACGAATTGCTCGCCCGCATCCGCGCCGCGCTGCGCCACCGGCTGCAGCAGGAAGGCGAGACCCCGATCTTTCGCTGCGGCGACCTTAGCATGGATCTGGTGCGCCGCATCGTCATGGTCGGCGGCAGCGAGGTAAAGCTGACACCGCGCGAATACGATTTGCTCCGTCTTTTTGTCGCGCATGCCGGCAAGGTGCTGACGCACCGCTTTCTGTTGCGCGAGGTATGGGGCGGCGACGGTGACGTGCAGTATCTGCGGGTCTATATCCGCACCTTGCGCCAGAAAATCGAACCCGACCCGGAACAGCCCGCCTACATCCTGACCGAGCAGGGCGTCGGCTACCGCATGCGGGCGCCGGATTGAGCTATTGCGCTTCGGCGTTGGCCGTTCCCTCTAAATGCCGCCGCGGCCGAAGACCAGGTAGGCGATCAGCACGAGCAGCAGGATGCCGCCAATTCCCAGGCCGCCGCCGTAGCCATAGCGGCTATAGCCAAAGCCGCCGCCAAACAGCAGCACGATGATCAGGATGATCAGAATCAGGTCCACGTCGGTTCTCCCACCGGCGGTCCGGCATTGCGCCCGTTTGCGCGCCAGACCCTCCGCGGTTAACACCTTCCACCGACGATCGGCTCAACTCGCTGCGTCCGAAACCGGAACGGGCATCGCCTCGGCCCCGTTGGCGGGGCAAGTGGCGGTCGTCAGGGTTTGGTGTCGCGCCAGCGGCGGGTGGCTTCGTCGTCCTCGTGGCGGGCTTCGACCCAGCGTTCGCCTTGCGGGGTTTCCTCGCTCTTCCAGAACGGGGCGTCGGTCTTGAGCCAATCGATCAGGAAGTGGCAGGCGGCCAGCGCAGCCTCGCGATGCGGCGAGGCGGTCGCGACCAGCACGATGCGGTCGCCGGGTTCGAGCCGGCCATAACGGTGGATGATCAGCGAGGCGGAGAGCGGCCAGCGCCGGTTGGCCTCGGCCTCGATCTCGACCAGTTTCTTTTCGGTCATGCCGGGGTAGTGTTCGAGCGTCAGGGCCGAGACCTGTTGCGGCCCGCCCATGTCGCGCACCAGCCCGGTAAAGCTCGCGACGCCGCCAATGCTGTGGTCGCCGGCGGCCAGCCGGTCGAGTTCGCGGCCGACATCGAAATCCTCGCGCTGCACGCGGATCATCGTTCAGCCTCCGGTGACGGGCGGAAACAAGGCGACCTCGTCGCCATCGCGGATCGGATGGTCGGGGCCGACATATTCCTGGTTTACCGCGACCCGGACCACCGACAAGTCCTTGCAGCGTCTCGGTGTAGGTGCCGCCGCGCTGTTGCAGCCAGGCAAGCAGGCTGGTGACGTCGTGCACCCCGGCGGGCAACGCCAGGACTTCCTCGGCGTGGCCGATGCGGGCGCGCAGCCAGGCGAAATACAGCAGCCTCATGTCCCGAACACTTCGGAGAACGGCAGGAATTCCACAATCATGCCCGGCGCGACATCGTTGAGGCTTTCGTCGAGGATGACAAACCCGTCGGATTGCACGATCGACGAGAGGATGCCGGCGCCATCGCGCGGGAATCGGCGGGCGATCGCGACGCCGCTGTCGCGGGCGAGCGTCGCGCGCAGATATTCGCGGCGGCCGGCCTTTTTGCGGTAGGAAAAATCGGTCTGCACCGGGAAGGTCAGCGGCGGCGTCATCGTCGCGCCGGCGAGCCGCAGGATCAGCGGCCGGCCGAGAATGGCAAAGGTCAGCGCGGCGGCGACCGGGTTGCCCGGCAAACCGATCAGCGGCACGCCGCGCACCTGCCCCAGCGCGACCGGCCGTCCCGGCTTGATCGCCAGCCGCCAGAAATCGAGCCGTCCGAGCTTTTCGATCGCGGTGCGGACATGGTCTTCCTCACCGGTGGAGACGCCGCCGGAGGTGACGATCAAATCATGCCCGGCGCTGGCCGCGGCCAGCGTGTCGGCGAGCAGCGCGGCGCGGTCGGGCCGGATGCCGAGATCGCTGACGACGCAGCCGAGCCGCGCACAGCAGCGCCGCGAGCATATGCCGGTTGGCGTCGTAGATCGCGCCGGGCGGCAGCGGCGCCCCCGGCTCGCACACCTCGTCGCCGGTCGATAGCAGCGCGACCCGCAGCGGCCGAAAAACCGGCAGCACGGCATTGCCAAGCGCCGCCGCGAGGCCGAGATCGGCCGGCTTCAGCCGCTGACCGGCCGCCAGCGCGACCGTCCCCGCCGTGACATCCTCGCCGGCATGGCGCCGGTTGGCGCCTTTGCGGATGCCTGGTTTCAGATGCACGCTGGCCGTCGGCGACGACGCAATCCTCCTGCATCATCACCGTGTCGGCGCCTTCCGGCATCGGCGCGCCGGTGAAGATGCGGATCGCCTCGCCGCGCCGCACCGGGCGCCCAAGCGGGTGTCCGGCCGCCGCCCGGCCGCCGACCGGCAAGACGGTTTCGCCATCCGGCGACAGATCGGCATGCGCGATGGCAAACCCATCGACCGCGCTGTTGGCGTGCGGCGGCAAGTCGATGCCGGCCACCACATCGCCGCCAGGATGCGCCCGGCCGCATTCGCCAGCGGCACGGTCTCGCTGTCGACAACCGGCGTGATGCGCTGCGCCGATCAGCGCCAGGGCCGCGTCGATCGACAGCAGCGCGCCGCCAAACGCAAAGCAATCGTCGGTCAGCTGGGCCATCGTGCCAGCCCGAGATGGTCGGAGATGAAGCGCGCCACCGCTTGCGGATCGCCAAGCGGCAACAGCGGCAGCGGCGCGTCGAGCGGTTCGTCGGTGGCGATCGCGACGATATGCGGGTCGTCGGGGTAGAGCAGCGGCTTGCCGACCGACGGCCGGTGCACCTCGATCTTCGGGTGCGGGTGAAACTTGAAGCCTTCGACCAGCAGCAGATCGACCGGCGTCATCTGCGCCACCAACTCGTCGAGAGACGGTTCGGGGGCGCCGCGCAATTCATGCATCAGCGCCCAGCGCCGCGACGACGCGACCATGACTTCGGTGGCGCCGGCCTCGCGGTGGCGCCACGAATCCTTGCCCGGCCGGTCGATATCGAACTCGTGATGAGCATGCTTGACCGTCGACACCTTGAGCCCGCGCGCCACCAGTTCCGGCATCACCGCCGTCAGCAGCGTCGTCTTGCCGCTGCCGCTCCAGCCGGCGAGACCGAAAATACGCATCATGGGCGACCCAGCGTCACGTAAGCGTCATCGGGCTGCCACGCAAGCGCCGGGCTAGGCAAGCGTCTGCGGCTTTCCATGCCGCGGCGGCGTCGGCTCGGGTCATGTGCGCGAGGCCAGGCCGCAGATAATCGTAGCCGGTCACCAGGGTCAGCAGCGCGGCAACCCACAGCAGCGCCTCGCCGATCGCCACGACCGGCACGAAGCCCGGCCCGGCATCGCCGACGATCAGCACCCCGATCGCGACCATCTGGATCGCGGTCTTCCATTTCGCCAGCCGCGACACCGGCAGGCCGACCCGCAGTTCGGCCAGGTATTCGCGCAATCCCGAGACCAGGATTTCGCGGCACAGGATGACCAGCGCCGGCAACACCGCGCCGCGGCGACAGGCGCGACATCGCGGTCAGCATCAGCAGGGTCGCGGCGACCAGCAACTTGTCGGCGATCGGGTCGAGAAACCGGCCGATCTCGGATTGCTGCGCCCAGCGGCGCGCCATATGGCCGTCGAGCCAGTCGGTGAAGCCGGCGGCGGAGAACAGCGCGCAGCCGAACCAGCGCGCGGCATCGCCCTGAACGTAAAACGTCGCGATGACGATCGGGAATCGCCAGGATACGCGACAGGGTCAGCAGATTGGGCAGGCTGGTCAGCAACACACATCCCTCCACGCAAGGCGCGGTAGATCATCTTAGCCGTCGGCATGGAAATGGTCATAAACCTTTTTTGCGACAGTCTTGCTGATCCCGTTGACCCGCTCGATTTCGGCCAGCCCGGCGCGGGCAACCGCGCGCGCCGAGCCGAAATGATGCAGCAGCGCCTGCTTGCGCCGCGCGCCGATCGCCGGGATTTCGTCGAGCGGCGAGTGCGCCGATCGCCTTGGCCCGCTTGTGCCCGATGCGCGCCGATCGCGAAACGGTGCGCCTCGTCGCGCAGGCGCTGCAGGAAATAGAGCACCGGGTCGCGCGGTTCGAGCGAGAACGGCGGCCGGCCGCGGCATGAAAAAGCGCTCGCGGCCGGCATTGCGGTCCGGCCCCTTGGCGATCGACGCGACCGGCTGATCCTCGATGCCGAGTTCGGCGAAGACCTCATTGCGCCGACGGTCAGCTGGCCCTGGCCGCCGTCGATCAGCACCAGATCGGGCCACATGCCCGCGCTCGCGCTCGGGGTCTTCCTTCAGCGCGCGCCCGAAGCGGCGGCGGAACACCTCGCGCATCATCGCGTAGTCATCGCCGCCCGGCCGACGCTCTGCGCTTCCTCGGGTTGAGTCTTCGGCATTCCGGCACCGGCACACCGCGGATGTTGAACTTGCGGTAGGCGTTTTTCATCAGCCCGTCGGGGCCGGCGACGATCATCGCGCCGACCGCGTTGGCTGCCCTGGATGTGGCTGTTGTCGTAGACCTCGATGCGGTTGAGCGGCGCGTCGAGACCGAAGGCCGGCGGCGACGCCGTCGAGCAGTTGGCGCTGCGACGCGCTTTCGGCAAGGCGGCGGCCGAGCGCCTCGCGCGCCGTGGCCGGCGATGCGGTCGACCAGCTTCTTCTTGTCGCCGCGCTGCGGCACCGCCAGCGTCACCTTGCGCGCCGCCGAGCGACAGCGCCTCGGCGATCAGCTCCTGCTCGACGAGCGGATGGCTCAGCAGGACCAGCGGCGGCTTCGGCCGGTTGTCGTAGAACTGGCCGACAAAGGCGGTCAGCACGTCCTCGACCGGCAGCTGGCGGTCATGGCTCGGGAAATAGGCGCGGTTGCCCCAGTTCTGGCCGCCGCGGAAGAAGAACACCTGGACGCAGGTCTGCCCGCCGGCCTGATAGCGCCGCGATCACGTCGGCGTCGACGATGCCCGGCGACATGGATGTCCTGATGCCCCTGCACCAGCGACAAGGCGCGGATGCGGTCGCGGATCAATCGCCGCCGCCTCGAAATCGAGCGCCTCGGCCGCTTTCTCCATCTCCGCCGCGAGGCGCTGCTGGATGTCCTGGCTGCGGCCGGACAGGAACAGCGTGCGCCTGGTCGATCAGCCGCGGCGTAGTCCTCGCGCGCCGATGCGGCCGACGCAGGGCGCGCTGCAGCGCTTGATCTGATACAGCAGGCAGGGCCGGGTGCGGTTGGTGAACACGCTGTCGCTGCACGAGCGCAGCAGAAACGCCTTTTGCAGCGCGATCAGCGTGCGGTTGACCGCACCGGCCGAGGCGAACGGGCCGAAATACGAGCCCGGCTTGTCGCGCGCGCCGCGAAACTTGGTCAGCTGCGGGAAATCGTGGTCGGCGGTCAGGTGGATGAACGGGAACGATTTGTCGTCGCGCAGCAGCACGTTGTAGCGCGGCATCAGCCGCTTGATCATGTTGCACTCGAGCAGCAGCGCCTCGGCCTCGGTCGCCGTGACGACGATCTCGAACGAGTCGCGGTCTCCGCCACCATGCGGCGCAGCCGGTTCGACAGGCCGGCCGGGTGCGTGTAGTTCTGCACCCGGCTCTTCAGGTTGCGCGCCTTGCCGACATAGAGCGCGTCGCCCTTGCGGTCGAGCATGCGGTAGACGCCGGGGCTGGCCGGCACGTTGCGCAGCGCCGCCCGCAGCACCGCGACCCCGGCCGCAATGCCGCCGCCGCCGGCCGGACGGACGTGCCGGCTTCGTCGGGCGTTCCGCGTCGGCCGGCAGGTCGGGCCGAGCCACCGCGGCGAGTTCGTCCGGGGCTGCGGCGCGGGTCGAGCGGCGTGGCGTTGCGGCGCCGCGCTCGCGGCCGCGCGCGGCGGTCTGCCGGCTGAACGGTCATCGGATATGTCGCGGCTTCGGCACCTATCCACCGAAGCTGGGGATAACTCTGTAGAAAACCTCGCTGCCGGAGAGGCCCGAGATCAACCAATCTCTGCGCTTTGCAAATCTTGCCTAAAATATAGGCAATTTCTTAACCATTGATTTTACTAAATCTTTTAGCTGTCAAGTGTAAACCGGCGGTAACAAACCGTATAACTCGGAGCTAGGACATGGTGTCACAGATCGGTCACACCCACTGTGAACAACTTGGATCGCGCTCGCAGAAGCGCCTGACAGATTCCGACCGCTTAATCGGGACATTTTGCCGCGTCCGAGCGCGCTGTCGAGCCACGCTATTCGACCGTGATGGTCTGCCGCGGCTGGGCCCAGCCGAGATGCTGGCCGCCGTCGAGCGCGATCATCTGGCCGGTCATCGCCGGCGCCGCCAGGATGAAGCGCAGCGCCGCCGCGATCTCGTCCGGGCTGGTGCCGCGCTGCAGCGGCATCGCCGCGCATTGCGCGGCGAACTGCTCGGCGCTCTGCCGCGGGCTCGGCAGGGTCGGCCCGGGCCCGATGCGCGTTGACCCGGATGCGCGGCGCCAGGGCCAGCGCCATCGTCTGCGTCAGGGTCCACAACCCGGCCTTGCTCACCGTGTAGGAGACGAAATATGGCGTCAGATTCCACACCCGCTGGTCGAGCAGGTTGACGACGACGCCGCCGGCATTCGGTCGGCAGCCGCGCCGCAAATTCCTGAATCAGCACGAACGGCGCCCGCAGATTGATCGCGAGATGCGCGTCCCAGCTCTCGCGCGTCGCGGTCGCCACCGTATCGTTCTCGAAGATCGAGGCGTTGTTGACGAGCACGCCGACCGGCCCGAGTGCCGCCGCGGCATGCGGCAGCAACGCCTGCACCGCCGCCTCGTCGGCAAGGTCCGCGGCCAGCGCGACCGCCTTGCCGCCGCCGCGGCCGATCTCGGCCACCAGCGCCTCGGCCTCGGCGTGCGAGCGGTGATGATGGATCGCGACGGCATAGCCGGCCTCGGCGAGCGCCAGCGCCATGCGCCCGGCCGATGCGCGCGCGCGCCGCCGGTGACCAGCGCCGCCTTCGGGATCGGCAATGGCGAGACGCGCCGGTCAGTCCCCGCGCGCATCCGTTCTAGCTCAGGCTTAGGCGCGGGCACGGCGCTTGCTGCTGTTCTCTTGGCACGGGCGCGGACCTTGGCGCGCGTCATTTCGCGGGCCGAGATGCCGGCCCGGCCGCCGGTCGAGCGGCCGCGCAGCGCGCCGTTCGCGACGGCCGCCGCTTCGGCGAGACCGAGTTCGGCCTGTTCCAGCCGGCGGATTTCGTCGCGCAGCCGCGCCGCCTCCTCGAATTCGAGGTCGGCGGCGGCGGCGCGCATGCGCTTTTCGAGATCGGCGATGACCGCCTTCAAATCCTTGCCCTGGTAATGCGCGGCGTCGCTCTCGCCGAGCCCGACCGTGACATGGTCGCGCTCATAGACGCTGTCGAGGATGTCGGCGATGCCGTGCCGCATGCTCTCCGGGGTGATGCCGTTGGCCGCGTTGTAGGCCTGCTGCTTCTCGCGCCGCCGGTCGGTCTCCTCGATCGCCGCCTTGAGGCTGTCGGTCATGCGGTCGGCGTAGAGGATGGCGCGGCCGTCGATATGCCGCGCCGCGCGGCCGATCGTCTGGATCAGCGAAGTGCGCGAGCGCAGATAGCCCTTCCTTGTCGGCGTCGAGCACCGCGACCAGCGCGCATTCCGGAATATCGAGCCCTTCGCGCAGCAGGTTGATGCCGATCAGCACGTCGAAGATGCCGAGCCGCAGGTCGCGGATGATCTCGATGCGCTCGATCGTATCGACATCCGAATGCATGTAGCGCACCCGCAGCCCGGCCTCGTGCAGGTATTCGGTCAGCGCCTCGGCCATCTTCTTGGTCAGCGTCGTGACCAGCACGCGCTGCCCCTTGGCGGCGGCATCGCGGCATTCGGCCATCAGATCGTCGACCTGGTTCTCGGTCGGGCGGATGATGCAGGGCGGGTCGACCAGCCCGGTCGGGCGCACGATCTGCTCGACGAAGACGCCGCCGGCACGCTCCATCTCCCAGCGGCCCGGGCGTCGCCGACACGAACACCGTCTGGCCGCGCATCGTGTTCCATTCCTCGAATTTGAGCGGGCGGTTGTCGGTGCAGGACGGCAGGCGGAAGCCGAACTCGGCGAGGCATGGTCTTGCGCGTCCAGTCGCCGCCGAACATGCCGCCAAGCTGCGGCACCGTCACATGGCTTTCGTCGACGATGACCAGCGCATCGCGCGACATGTATTCGAAAAATGTCGGCGGCGGCTCGCCGGGAGCGCGGCCGGTCAGGTAGCGCGAGTAATTCTCGATGCCGGCGCAGGCGCCGGTCGCCTCGATCATTTCGACATCGTAGGTCGTGCGCTGTTCGAGCCGCTGCGCTTCGAGCAATTTGCCGTCGCGGTGCAGTTCGTCGAGGCGGATGCTGCAGGTCGCGCTTGATCTGCTCGATCGCCTGCAACAGCGTCGGGCGCGGCGTCACGTAATGGCTGTTGGCGTAGATTTTGATCGAGCTGCAGCGCGCCAGTCTTCTCGCCGGTCAGCGGGTCGATTTCGTGGATCGCCCTCAACCTCGTCGCCGAACAGCGAGATGCGCCAGGCCCGGTCTTCGTAATGCGCCGGGAAGATCTCGATCGTGTCGCCGCGCACCCGGAAGCTGCCGCGGAAGAAATTGTGGTCGTTGCGGCGGTATTGCAGCTCGACGAAATGCGCCAGCAGCTTGTTGCGGTTGATCTTGTCGCCCTTGGTGATCGTCTCGGTCATCTTCGAATAGGTCTCGGCCGAGCCGATACCGTAGATGCACGACACCGACGCGACGACGATGACATCGCGGCGTTCGAGGATCGCCCGCGTCGCCGAATGGCGCATCCGGTCGATCTGCTCGTTCAGCGACAATTCCTTCTCGACATAGGTGTCGGTGCGCGGAACATACGCCTCAGGCTGGTAGTAATCGTAATACGAGACGAAATATTCGACGGCGTTCTCCGGGAAGAAACTCTTCATCTCCCCGTAGAGCTGCGCCGCCAGCGTCTTGTTCGGCGCCAGCACGATCGCCGGCCGCCCATGCGCGCGATGACGTGCGCCATCGTAAAGGTCTTGCCCGAGCCGGTGACCCCGAGCAGCACCTGATCGCGCTCACCGCGCGCGAGCCCGTCGCACAACTCGTCGATCGCCTGCGGCTGGTCGCCCGCCGGTATAAATTCCGAATGCAGCCGAAACGGCTGCTCGATATCGCCCAGCGGGCGTTCGCCGACAAACAATGGCTGCATGACCCTAAGATAGGCCCGCATGGGTGGCGATGCCAGCCGGCCGAATTCGGCCTATATTGTCCTGGTGAATGGGAACGAACTGCTGCGCCGCCTGGGCGACTCGCCAAAGCGCGCGGCGCCGAGGTGACGGTCGACCGCCGCCAGGGCAAAGGAAGCCATGCCACCCTGCGCTTTGCTGGAAGAAAGACGACGTCGATGCGAATGATCTACACCTACCCGGCGCGTCTCGAAGCCGAAGAGGACGGACGGTTCGTTGTTCATTTTCCCGATTTACCGGAGGCCCTCACCGATGGCGCGGACGAGACGGAAGCTCTGACGGAGGCATCCGATTGCCTCTCCGAGGCATTGGCGAGCCGGATCGTCGATGGTGAGGAGGTCCCGACACCAAGCCCGGCGGGACCAGCGATGCATCTGGTTTCGCCGGAACCGACCATCGCGCTGAAGGTGGCGCTGTACGGTGCCTTAAGAGCGGCAGCGATCAGCACCGTCGATCTGGCTGCTAAGCTGGGAATCGACGAGCGGCAGGCGATGCGGTTGCTCGATCCGAAGGCCCGCACCCCATTGTCCAAGCTCGAACAGGCACTGTCGGCGCTTGGATACACAATCGGTGTCGAGGTGCGAGAGCGACGGGTTGCCTGAAACCGATTTCGCAGCGCCGCTCCAACTAAAGGATTGAGCCCGAGAGTTGCAGCGGAGAGCATTCGTGAACGAGACTGAACGGGAGATTCTGGTCCGCCAATACGCTGCGGGCGAAATTGCCTGGCGCACATTGCGCGAGCGCGGTTTCGACGACTACGTACAGGTTCTTGCGGCACTCGGCGAACTCGGCCTGCGACCCCCGCTCGCACCGATGGAGGGGCCGAACGTCGAAGCCCGCCTGCGTGGCCGATCGATCATCCGCGACGCGTTGCGAGCGCGTAAGTGAGCAACCCATTCAGCCTCATTGTCACTGACACGTCGCCGCTGTTCACTCTCGCGCTGGCCAGCGCGCTCGACGTATTGCTCCGGCCCGTTCTGCCCATTCGCATTCCGGATGCCGTTTATATCGAGGCGACGCGCGTACATGGCGCACCCGGCGCCGGGCAAATCGTCGAATGGATCAATTCGCATCTCGATCAGGTACAGATCATCCCAACCGATATCGGCATCGACCAGCAACGCCGTCTTGAGGAAGGTCGGACGATCCGGGGCCTTGGTGAACAGGCGGCGATTGAGACTCTGGAGAGATTTCTCCGCAGCAATGTGACAGCTTCGGCCTTGTTGCTGTTCGAGGACAGCGATCTCACACGGCGGCAAGCTGTTGTCGATCAACGGGTGAGCTTGATCACTACTGGCGATTTCCTGCGCGAACTCGAAAATGCCGGCCTTATTCAATCCAGCGACTACATTCTTGATCAAGCGGCAGCACAGGGGCGGAATGTCGAACGACAACGCCTCGCGGCGCAAGACGCAACAACACGCTTGCGCTTGCGGCAACAACTGGCGACCCACGCCGGGCGGTCCGAGCCAGAGCAGGGGGAAACATGACGGACGAGAACGGCAATGCGGTCGACTACTTCCTCGACCGGCATGTGCGCGAGGGGCGCGGCGACCGGATTGCGTTTGTCGATCCCTGGCGCAGTCTGACCTATGGCGAACTGGCGGCGGCTTCGGAGCGGTTTGCGGCGGGGTTGCGGGCGGCGGGGATCGAGCGGGAGCGGCGGATAGCGCTGGTCATGCTCGATACGGTGGATTTTCCGATCGCGTTCTGGGGAGCATTGCGGGCCGGGGTCGTCCCGGTGCCGATCAATACGCTGCTGCCGGCCGACATTACCGGCTACATCCTCGGCGACAGCCGGGCCGCGGCGCTGTTCGTGTCGGCGCCGCTGCTGGAGGGGCTGCGGCCGGCGGCGCGGCGGCTCGGACGCGTTGTCGTCAGCAACCCGGATCGCAGCCCCTCCCCGTTCGCACAGTTTCTAGCGGCCGCTGCGCTCGCTCCGGAGGAATGCTCACCGGACGAGGTCGCCTTCTGGCTCTATTCGTCAGGCTCGACCGGCATGCCGAAAGGCGTGCGGCACGTCCATTCGAGCCTGCGCGCCACCGCCGACACCTATGCGCGGCAAGTCCTCGGCATCGAGGAGGACGATGTGATGTTCTCCGCGGCGAAACTGTTTTTCGCCTACGGTCTCGGCAATTCGATGACGTTTCCGATGGCGGTCGGGGCGGCGACCGTGCTGCTGCCGGACCGGCCGACACCGGATGCGGTGCTCGCGACGATGCGGCAGCACAACCCGACGATCTTTGCCGGCGTGCCGACCCTATATGCCGCATTGCTGGCGCACCCGGAGATCGGGCCGGCGGCCGGGTCGGAGCGGCTGCGGCGCTGCATTTCGGCCGGCGAGCCGCTGCCTGAGCATATCGGAGTGCGCTGGCGCGACACGGTCGGCAGCGACATTCTCGATGGCATCGGCTCGACCGAGATGCTGCATATCTTCCTGTCAAACCGGCCGGATGACATCCGCTACGGCACCACGGGCAAGGCGGTGCCCGGCTACGATCTGCGCATTCTCGACGCGGGTGGCGAGGTCGCCGATGGCGAGCCCGGCGAACTGGTGGTGCGCGGGCCGAGCGCCGCCGATGGCTACTGGAACCAGCGCGCCAAGTCGCGCCACGCCTTCCGCGGCGAGTGGACCCATACCGGCGACACCTACACCCGCGACGCCCGGGGCTATTACCGCTATTGCGGGCGCAGCGACGACATGCTGAAGGTCGGCGGCATCTGGGTGTCGCCATTCGAGGTCGAGGAGGCGCTGATCGGCCACCCGGCGGTGCTCGAAGCCGCCGTGGTCGGGCGATCCGACGAAGAAGGGCTAATCAAGCCGCAGGCGTTTGTCGTGCTGCAGGAACACGCCGGGCGCGACGATCCCGGCGGGCTGACCGCGGCCTTGCAGGACCACGTCAAACAGCAGGTCGGCGTGTGGAAATACCCCCGCTGGATCGAGTTCTGCGACACGCTGCCGAAAACCGCCACCGGGAAGATCCAGCGGTACAAATTGCGGGGGTGAGAGCGCGACGGTTTCCCCTCTCCGCCCTTCAGGGGAGTGGGAGGGGCCCGCCGCGTTGCGGTGGGAGGATGAGGCGGGTGCCGGAACGGTCATCGCTGCCTCACGCTTGCCTTCATTCAACGCGACAGTAACCGCCTGGGATGACATCGGGCAGAACGGGAAGGAGACATGCGGCTCAGCGACTTCAAGGTGCTCAGCTTTGATTGCTACGGCACGCTGATCGATTGGGAGAGCGGTATCTGGACGGCGCTGCAGCCGCTGGTCGGCAAGGCGGCCGGTGCGGTGACGCGCGATGCGGCGCTGGCCGCGTTCGCCGGGCACGAGACGGCTCAGGAACACGAAACCCCGGAATTGATCTATTCCGAGCTGCTGACGCAGGTGCATCGCCGGCTGTCGCTGGCCTGGGGCATCGTCCCCGACGCGACCGCCGACCGGGCTTTCGGCGCCTCGGTGGGCGACTGGCCGGCCTTTCCGGATTTGCCGGAGGCGCTGGCCTATCTGACGCGGTTCTACCGGCTGGCGATCCTGTCGAACGTCGACCGGGCCAGTTTTGCGCGCAGCAATATCCGGCTCGGCGTCGTATTCGACCCGATCTGCACCGCCGAGGATATCGGCACCTACAAGCCCGATTTAGGCAATTTCCGGTATCTGCTCGACCGGATCGGCAAGGCCGGGCACCAGCCGGGCGAGGTCCTGCACACGGCACAGAGCCTGTTTCACGACCACGGTCCGGCCAACCGGCTCGGGCTGGCGTCCGCCTGGATCGATCGGCGCCAGGGCCAGGAAGGCCGGGGCGCAACGCCCGCGGCCGACACCAGCGTGCGTTACGATTTCCGTTTTGGCAGCCTCGCCGAAATGGCCGAGGCGCATCGTGCCGAACGTCGCGCCGGTTGAAGGTCTGCCCGGTTCGCGCGCCTGATGGGTGAGCGCCAGCCTCGATAGGACAAGCACATGGAAGACCTCGCCCAGCCCCTGCTCGATTTCATCCGGGGACATCAGCACTGGGCCATCGCGGTGATGTTCGTGACGGCGTTCGGCGAGTTGTTCGCCTTTCTCAGCCTGCTGTTCCCTGGCACGACATTGCTGATCGCGGCCGGCACGCTGATGAAGGACGGGACGCTGGCGGCAGAGCCGGTGATGATCGGGGCGATCCTCGGCGCGACGCTCGGGGACTCGGTGTCCGTACTGGCTTGGGCGCCGGTTCGGCGGCGGCATTGGCCGGGTCTGGCCGTTCACCCGCAACCCCGAACTGCTGGCGAACGGCATCCGGTATTTCGAGCGGCACGGCGGCAAAAGCGTCTTCATCGGCCGGTTTTTCGGGCCGGTCCGCGCCGTCATTCCGCTCGCCGCCGGGATCATGCTGATGAAGCGCGGCCGGTTCTGGTTTGCCAATATCACGTCGGCATTGGTGTGGGCACCGATGCTGCTGCTGATCGGCGACGGCGTCGGACAGGCCGGCGAACAGCTGGTCGGGTCAACCAACACGTTTGTCCTTGTGTTCGGAGGACTGACCCTGTTCGGCATCGCGGGGGTCGCATGGGCAGCGCTGCGGGCGGTGCGGCAGAAGACCTGAAAGGGAGAGATTTTCCGCAGCGCCCTGGATATTATCCCCTCTCCGCCCTTCAGGCCGCCCCTGGGGCGGAGAGGGGATAGCGATGGGCGGAGAGGGGTGGGTGCTTTAACGGCCGCGCGGTGTCGGGGCGGTATCAGCGGCGGCGGAGTTGGCGAAGCGGGCATGCGCGGCGACGTAGCCGTCGACATGCGTTGCCAGGGTTTCGGCGCTGTCGGCGAACAGATGGTCAGCGCCCGGAATCTTGCGGTAGTCGATCTTGATGTCGCGCTGGTGCGACAGCTTGTGGACGAGTTTCTGCACCGATTCCGGCGGCACGAGGGTGTCCTGATCGCCCTGCAGAATCAGCCCGGATGACGGGCACGGCGCCAGGAAGCTGAAATCGTACTGGTTGGCCGGTGGCGCAATCGAGATGAACGACTTCGATCTCCGGCCGGCGCATCAGCAATTGCATGCCGATCCAGGCGCCGAACGAATATCCCGCGACCCAGCACGACGACGCATTCGGGTTGTAGCCTGCAGCCAGTCGAGCGACGCAGCGGCATCGGCCAATTCGCCCTCGCCGCGGTCAAAGCTGCCCTGACTGCGCCCGACACCGCGAAAATTGAAGCGCAACGTCGAAAATCCGCGCCGCACAAAGGTCTGATAGATCGTATAGACGATCTTGTTGTTCATCGTGCCGCCATGCAGCGGGTGCGGGTGCAGCACCAGCGCCATCGGCGCCGTGCCGCCGCGGGCATGGTGATAGCGGCCTTCGATACGCCCTTCCGGGCCGTTGATGATGACGTCGGGCATGGCAAATCCGGGTTAAATCCGACTTCGCTGCTCAAGTATGTTCGGGTACGTAGGTTGACGTGTAGTCACATGCTTGATCGCGGAAGTGGGACAATTATATGCTCGTTCTGGTGTCCGCCGATGCCGCCTGACGCTAAAGCGAGCGGTGATCGCGGACCTGACCATAACATAGTGGCTGCAATGCTTTTCAAAAACCTGCGCGACGAGATTGATGGGATGATCGCCCGTGACCCCGCGGCGCGGTCGCGCCTCGAGGTCGTGCTGTGCTACCCCGGGTTTCAGGCGCTGCTGTATTACCGCCTCGGGCACTGGCTTTGGCAGCACCGCTGGCACCTCGCGGGACGGTTCGTATCACATGTCGGGCGGGTGATGACCGGGATCGAAATCCACCCCGGCGCGCAAATCGGCCGCCGGCTGTTCATCGACCACGGCATGGGCGTGGTCATCGGCGAGACTGCCGAGATCGGCGACGACTGCACGCTGTATCACGGCGTCACGCTCGGCGGCACCAAGCCGACCCGTGATCAGGCCAGCCAGAAGCGGCATCCGACGCTCGGCAATGACGTCATCGTCGGGTCGGGCGCGCAGGTGCTGGGGCCGATCCATGTCGGCAACGGCGCCCGCATCGGCGCCGCCTCGGTCGTGCTGCGCGACGTTCCGGAGCGTGCGACGATGGTCGGAAATCCGGCGCGGCCGGCCGGCCTTCGGGCGACGCCGGGCGACGCACCGCCGATTTTTGTGCCCTATGGCGTCAGCGGCGAAATCCCTGATCCGATCGCGCGCGCGCTGAACGCGCTGCTCGATGAGGCCGCTACCGTGCGAGCGCGGGTATCGGAGCTGGAAAGCGCGGCGTCGGAGCGCGATTCGGCGGGTGTACCGCTCTCGGACGAGCCGGTGCGGCGGCAGGCGACGGGAGCCCGCTCGTGAAACTCAGCACCAAGGGCCGCTATGCCGTGATGGCGATGGTCGACCTCGCGCGGCACAGCAACGGCAATCCGGTTGCCTTGTCGGAAATCGCCGAGCGCGAGGAAATTTCACTGTCCTACCTCGAACAGCTGTTCGCCAAGCTGCGCCGCAGCGGGCTGGTCAAAAGCGTGCGCGGGCCGGGCGGCGGGTATCTGTTGGCGCGCGACCGGGACGACACTCGTGTCGCCGACATCATCGTCGCGGTCGATGAGCCACTGCACGCGGTGCGCTGTACGCCCGGCGCCGCGGTCGGCTGTCGCGGCGACCGCAGCCGATGTCTGACACATGATCTGTGGGAAGAGTTGAGCAATCAGATCCATCTGTATTTGAGTTCGGTGTCCCTCGGCGATGTCTGCGAGAAACGCGTCCTCGGCACCAGCGGTTTGACCCAACGCGAGACCTACCGCGCCGCCAACGCGCGATGACCCGCCGCGAGACGTATCTCGACTGGAACGCAACGGCGCCGCTGCGCCCGGAGGCTGCCGCGGCCATGAACGCGGCGGCGGCGCATTGCGGCAACCCGTCTTCGGTGCATCGCTGGGGCCGCGCCGCCCGGCAGCAGGTCGAGCGGGCGCGGCAGGCGGTGGCCGAACTGGTCGGCATGCCGGCCGACGGAGTCGTGTTCACCAGTGGCGGCAGCGAGGCCAATCATCTGGCGCTGCTTGGCAGCGGGCGCGGGCGCGTTCTTGTCTCGGCGGTCGAGCATGATTTGGTCTTGCAGGCGGTGCCACACGCCGAACGGATCGCGGTCAACCGCGATGGCATCGTCGATCTGGCGCTGTTGGAGGCGCTGCTCGCCACTGATCCACAACCGGCATTGGTTTCGGTGATGCTCGCCAACAACGAGACCGGCATCATCCAGCCGGCGACAGAAATAGCGGCAATCGCGCAGCTGCACGGCGCCCTGTTTCACTGCGATGCAGTGCAGGCGGCCGGCAAAATCCCGGTTCCGGGCGGCGCGATCTGCTGACGTTGTCGGCGCACAAACTCGGCGGCCCGCCGGGCATCGGCGCGCTGCTGCTGGGCGCCGGCACCGAGGTCAGGGCGATGATCCGCGGCGGCGGCCAGGAGCGCGGCCGTCGGGCCGGGACCGAGAATTTGCCTGGCATTGCCGGCTTTGCGGCTGCCGCGGCAGCGGCGCAGGGCAGCAACGATTACCAGCGCATCGCTGCACTGCGCGAGCGACTGGAGGCTGCCGCCATCGCGGCGGTGCCGGGTGCCGTGGTGCCGGGTGCCGTGGTGCCGGGTGCCGTGGTGATCGGCGCCGGCGTGCCGCGTTTGCCGAACACGACTGCGCTCGCGCTGCCCGGCGTGCCGGCGGAAACCCAGGTCATCGCGCTCGATCTCGATGGTGTCATGGTCAGCGCCGGAGCGGCGTGTTCGTCGGGCAAGGTCGGGCCGAGCCATGTGTTGGCGGCGATGGGCCTTCCCCCCGAGATAACCGCATGCACGATCCGCGTCAGCCTTGGCTGGACGACGACCGAGGCCGACATCGCTCATTTCCTCGATGCCTGGACGGCGCTGGCGCGACGGCTGGGCCGCAGCGGCGCCACCGCGAGAGCAGCAGCATGAACGATACCGGTTCTCCTATTACCACCTCACCAGCGATCGACCGCGCCAACCGGCTGCCGATCTATCTCGACAACCAGGCGTCAACGCCGCTCGACCCGCGCGTGCTCGACGCGATGATGCCGTATTTCACCGAGCATTTCGGCAACCCGGCACAGCGAGAGCCACGTCTACGGCTACAACGCCGCTGCCGCGGTCGAAGCGGCGCGGGCTGATGTCGCGCGCGCTGATCAACGCCGACCCGCGCGAGATCGTGTTCACCTCCGGCGCCACCGAGGCCAACAACCTCGCGCTGAAGGGCGTCGCGCATTTCGCCCGCGAGCATCCGCCGGCAAAGGGTGAACCGCGCGACGAGATCGTCACCTTCACGACCGAGCACAAATGCGTGCTGGAAAGCGCAGCGGCGCTGGAGCGCGAGGGGTTTGTTGTCACCATTCTGCCGGTCGAGCCGAACGGGCTCGATTTCGCTCGAACGCCTGCGAAGCGGCGCTCAGCGAGCGCACACTGCTGGTGTCGGTCCTGGCGGCGCACAACGAGATCGGCGTGATCCAGCCGCTCGCCGAGATCGGCGCGCTGTGCCGGTCGCACGGCGTGCTGTTCCACACCGACGCGGCCCAGGCCTTCGGAAAAATCCCGCTCGATGTCGAGGCGATGAAGATCGACCTGATGTCGATCTCCGGCCACAAGATCTATGGGCCGAAAGGGCGTCGGTGCCTTGTACCTCCGGCGCCGGCCGCGGGTGCGGCTGATGCCGCTGTTCGATGGCGGTGGCCAGGAGCGCGGCGTGCGTTCCGGCACCTTGCCGACGCCGCTCTGCGTCGGCCTGGGCCGCGCCGCGGCGATCGCCGCCGCCGAGATGGGCGGGGAGGCCGAGCGACTGCGCGGGCTGCGCGACCGGCTTGCGGGCGAATTTGACGCGGCGAAGTCCGCCGGCTTGCGGCTCAACGGCGATGCCGAGCATCGGCTGGCCGGCAACCTGAACCTGTCGCTTCCCAGGCCTCACCGCGCCCGAACTGATCGAGGCCTGCCCGACGCATCGCGATCTCGACCGGTTCGGCCTGTACCTCGGCGGTGGTCGAGCCGTCCTACGTATTGCGCGTCGCTCGGGCTGTCCGACGAGCTGGCGAACGCCTCGATCCGCCTCGGCCTCGGCCGCTTCACGAGCGACGCAGCGATGTCGATTTCGCGGCCGATGCGATCGCTGCGGCGGCCGCGCAGCTTCATGCCGAAGGCCCGGCCGCGACGAACGGATGACGCGGCGCCGCGGAACCCCTACATAATCGTTGGTGTACTTGATCGCTCGATTGCCGGCGAGCGGGAGAACGAGATGATGGCGCTGAAACAGGCTTTGATGGTGACCGATGCGGCAGCCGGAGCGTATCCAGGCCTTGCTGGCCGGGCGCGGCAAGCCGTCGGTCGGAGTCGGGTCGGGGTGCGGTCGCGCGGCTGCTCCGGGCTCAGCTACACGCTCGAATACGCCGACGAGAAGGGCAGGTTCGACGAAATCGTCGAGGACAAGGGCGTGACGATCACTGGTCGATCCGAAGGCCGTCATGTTCATCCTCGGCACCGAGATGGATTACGTCGAGGAAAAGCTGCAAACGGGCTTCGTCTTTCGCAATCCGAACGAAAAAGGCCGCTGCGGCTGCGGCGAGTCGTTCCACGTCTAGTCGGCCCACGTCTAACGGCGCTGCTGGCGCGCTGAGCAGGCACCGGTGAAGCTGTTTCAAATCGAGGAGCCGGATGGTTCCCCGGTCGATCCCGACGCGCCGGGCAAAGCGATCGGCATCGACCTGACCGGAGCCCGCGCCGAAGTGGCGGTGGCGGTCGGCGGCAATGCCGTTGTGCTTGCCGACCGCGAGGAGTTTCCGCTCGACCTGACGATCCCCGCCGCCGACCGCACCGCTTGCCGACTGGCAGGATTTGTTCGAGGGCGCCGCCTGCGTGCCGAACGCGCCCTGGCACAGCCGGTAACGCATGCCGTGGTCGTGGCCCTGGCGGCGCCCGGCCCGGCGCGTCGCCGAGCGCTGACTGCGGCCGCCGACGCGGCCGGCATCGAATGTGCTTGCAGCTCGTCGCCGCCGGCGAGCGGCGAGGCGCCGGCGCTGGCTGCCGCGATCCGTGCCGAAGATCTGGCCGCCGCGACCGCGGACCGGTAGCTCGATGCCGAGAATGGTTTTTATCGAGCGCGACGGCATCCGCCGCGAAGTCGACGCGCCGCTCGGCTTGTCGGTGCTCGAAATCGCGCACCGCAACAAAATCGATATCGAAGGCGCCTGTGAAGGGTCTCTGGCCTGCTCGACCTGCCATGTGATCGTCGATCCCGAATGGTACGAACTGCTCAGGGACGCCACCGAGGACGAGGAAGACATGCTCGACCTCGCCTTCGGGCTGACCGCGACGTCGCGGCTCGGCTGCCAGATCATCATTACCGAGGAACTCGACGGGCTGACCGTGCGGCTGCCGTTGAGCACCCGCAACATGCTGCTGCGCTGACATGGCTTCTGCCTTGGCAGGGGGCATGGCAGGCGGCGCTGTTTGCCCGGCTGGTCGCCGCCGCCGGCGATACCTGGCCAGCCTATACCAGACACGAGTTTCGTCCCGCCGCCTGGCGCGCGGCGACCTTCCCGAAGCCGCCTTTCGCCGCTATCTCGTGCAGGATTATCTGTTCCTGCTGCATTTCGCGCGTGCCTGGGGGCTGGCGGTCTATAAATCCGACACGCTGGCCGAGATGCGCCGGGCGCAGTCACTGGTGGCGGCGACGCTCGATGTCGAGATCGGGCTGCACATCGAATATCTGCCGCGGCTGGGGCCTCACGGAAGCCGACATCGTCGCCGAGCCGGAGGCGATGGAGACCGTCGCCTATACCCGCTTTGTGCTCGACCGCGGCCTCGCCGGCGACCGGCTCGACCTCGAAGTCGCGCTGGCGCCGTGCATCGTCGGCTATGCCGAGATCGCCGCCGAGCGCCTGCGCCGACCCCGGCGACGCGGCTTGCCGGCAACCGCTACCGCGAATGGCTCGAGATGTATGCCGGCGGCGAATACCAGGCGCTGGCCCGCGATGCCGCCGCCGCGCTCGACGAGCAATTCGCGCGGCGTGGCGGCGAAGGCCGCTTCCCGGCCCTGGCCGCCACCTTCGCCACCGCGACCCGCCTCGAAGCCGATTTCTGGCAGATGGGCCTCGCCGCGGCCGGTTGATCCCATTGACCCCCCTCCCCTGCGACATCGATATCGACCTGCCGGGCAGCCCGGCCGATCACCGCATCGTCGTGGCGATGTCGGGCGGGGTCGATTTGTCGGTGACCGCGGCGCTGCTGGTCGCGGCCGGGTTCGATGTCGTCGGCATCACGTTGCAGCTTTACGACCACGGCGCCGCGACCGGGCGCAAGGGTGCGTGCTGCGCCGGCCAGGATGTGCGCGACGCCGCCGGCGTCGCCGAGCGCCTCGGCATTCCGCATTACGTGCTCGATTACGAGGCGCGGTTTCGCGCCGCGGTGATCGAGGATTTCGCCGACAGCTATCGCCGCGGCGAGACGCCGATCCCGTGCATCCGCTGCAACGAGCGGGTCAAGTTCCGCGACCTGCTCGGCACCGCGCGCGATCTCGGCGCCAGTGCGCTGGCGACCGGCCACTATGCCCGCCGGGTTGCCGGGGCCGGACGGGCGCCGAACTGCATCGCGCCCATGACGCCAGCCGCGACCAGAGCTATTTCCTGTACGCGCACGACCCGCGACGAACTCGATTTCCTGCGCTTCCCGCTGGGCGCGCTCGACAAGAGCGAGACGCGCGCGCTGGCCGCCGATTTCGCCCTGCCGGTCGCCGACAAGCCCGACAGCCAGGACATCTGCTTTGTGCCGCAAGGCTCCTACGCCGAGCCTCGTGACGCGGCTGCGCCCGGAAGCCGGCGAGCCCGGCGACATCGTCGATGCCGCCGGCACCGTGCTCGGCCGGCATGACGGCATCGCGCATTTCACGGTCGGCCAGCGCAAGGGAATTGGGCTCGCCGCCGCCGAGCCGCTTTACGTTATGCCGCATCGAGCCGCCGCCCGCCGCGTCGTCGTCGGTCCGAAGAGCGCTCTCGCCGAGACACGCGTGCTGCTCGCCGATATGAACTGGCTCGGCACCCCGCTCGGTCCCGCCACCGGCTCCCGGTCGCTGCCAAACTGCGCTCGGCCCAGCCGCCGGTCGCCGGCAACCCTGTATCCCGACGCCGCCGCACCCGGCGAGGCCGAACTGGTGCTCGACGAGCCGGCCGGCGCCGTCGCCCCCGGTCAGGCCGCGGTGCTTCTACGACGGCGACCGCGTCCTCGGCGGCGGCTGGATACGCCGCGCGCACCGCCAGAACTTGACCTGCCCGCCGGCCGATCTCCTATATGCGGTGCCTCTGGCGGCGGGGTAGCTCAGCTGGTTAGAGCAGGGGAATCATAATCCCAAGGTCGGGGGTTCAAGTCCCTCTCCCGCTACCAACTCACCATCATCATGTTTGCCCGCCGTTTCTCGCGGCCGGCGGCGACTTATCCGAACTGCCACACCTGGGTGTTGAAGGCGCCGCTGAGGATCAGGTCGGAGTGACCGTTGCCGGCGACATCGCCGAGGGCGCGGATGGTCTGCGGGTCGGTGCCGCTCCAGGCTTCGTTAAACCCGAAATCGTTGATTATCTGGTGCGGGTCGAGCGCGAAATGCAGGTTGCCCTGAGCGTCGCGCGAGCCGATCGCCGCGAAGGTCGCGTCGGCGCCGAAGCCGACGATGTCGGGGATGCCGTCGCCATTGACATCGCCGACGATGCGCGGCGTCTGCGAACCGACCAGCCCTGGTCCGACCCGAAATCGGGCATCGCCAGATAAAGCTGGCCGAACGCCTGCCCACCATGTGTTGCCGGGTCCTGGCCCATCGACGCGAACACGCCGGGCGCGCCGAACGCCAGGATGTCGTCGAACCCGGTCTGCGGGTCCTTCACGATGTTGCGCAGTGTCGTGGCATCATTCCAGCCCTGCGCCTCGCCCAGATCAGGGCCGCCGCCATTGACACCGATATTGGCTGTCGTCAACGCGCCCAGCCCATAGGTGCCGCCGGTCTCGCTGCCGAGGGCGTAGTCCAGCCCCTGCGGCCCCATGCCGACAAAATCGGTAATGCCGTCATGGTTGAGGTCGAGCGCGTTGCCGTTAGTGTCGGTAAAGGTCCTGACATCGACCTGCTGGTTCCAGCCGTCATTATTGCCGACCGCCAGAGTGATCGTGAAGCTGTCGGCCGCCGTCGCATTGGGGGAAAAGGCCTGTGGCCCGACCACGATCCCAAAATTGCCAAAGCCGAGGATCGAGGCAAAGCTGTCTGCCGTGCTGGCTTTCACCACCTGGAAGCCGTTTGCCGGCGTCCAGCCTTCCTGGCTGCCGAAATTGCCGTAAAGGTTGGGCGTGCTCTGATATTGCAGCACATCGTAGGTCTTGCCTGCGACGTCGGTCTGCGGCGTCTCGCCGGTCGCGGCGTACCAGAACACGCCGAGGAAGCCTTGCCCGTAAATGCTGGCTCCATCACCGGCCCCGGTCATCGCCGCTCCGCGCTGTACCGAGGCAGAGTAGCCCTCCTCGGTGCCGAAATCGTCGACCGACGCAACCGCCGCGGTGAAGCCAGGACCGGTATGGCCCTGCCCGTCAGAGAACGTGCCGCCATACGAGATGAAGGTCGTGTTGAACCCGAAGCCGACATAATCGGTGGTGCCGTTGCCGTCGATATCGGCGGTGAAGCGTGGGTTGTCCGGGCTGCCCCAGCCCTGGTTCCAACCAAAATCGTTCAGCACGACGGGAGAGGGCTCCGGCTGGCGCTGTAATGTGACGACCGTGCCGAGGGAACCGGCGGTCAGCGCGAACGTCTCGCCAGCAAAATTCTGCTGCGGGTCGAGATCGATCGTGAAGCTCGTGCCGTCTTCGCTGATCTGCAGCACATTGCCGGCGCCCAGCGTCGCACTGCCCGTGGCGTCAAAGGCCAGAGCGGGGACGAGAAATTTGTCGCCGACCTGGACATCGGCAATAACCCCGACGAGGCTCGAAACCGGACCGATCAGTATTTGCTGGCCGGAGACGGTGCCCAGATCGATCGCTGTCCCGCTGACCCCAAGGGTGCTGGCGATCGTCCCGTAATTGTTGATGACGACGGGCAGCAAATTAGCCGCTGCGATACTGATCCCGGTCTGACCCGAGATCGTGCCGATATTGAAAATGGCGACGCCCAGAATGGGCGTGGTATCCGCGATGGCGATACCGGCGAGACCCCCGGCGATCAGCCCGTCGGCTTGATTGGTCACGACCGCGCTTGCTGCGAGGTCGATGCCCGCGCCGACGGTGGGGCTGAGGCTTCTGATCGTGCCCAGATTGACAATGGTCGAAGAGCCGACTGTGCCGCTGTCAAAGACCCCGCCATAGCCGGTGATCAGCGCCGTGCTGCCCAGCGTCGTGCCGTTGTAGATCGAGCCGTCCGCGGTAAGCACGACACCGCTTCCGCCCATCCCGGCGGCCGCAAACTGACTGGCGCCGCCGCTGCCGCCGGCGATCGTGCCGGTGTTGTTGAGGGTGCCGCCGGCCGACAGCACAATGCCGCTGCCGCCGGCACCGCCGGGGCCGCTGACCGCGCCGCCCCCGGCACCTCCCTGGAGAGTGCCGGCGTTGTTGAGAGTGCCTCCGGCCGACGCCACGATCGCAGCCCCACCCGCACCACCTTTGCCGATGAACACCGCGCCACTGCCACCCTTGCCACCCTGTATCGTTGTGTCGTTGGTGAGATCGGCCGATCCTCCGATCATCATGCCGGCGCCGCCGGCGCCGGCGTCACCACCGGGGCCGGCGTTTCCATCGGTTTCGCCGCGGGCGCCGTCGTTTCCGGCGCCGCCCTCAACAAGGCCATTGGTGCCCTGAAAGCTGCCGTTGAAGAAATCGACCGAGCCCGTGAGGTAGATTCCGGCGCCACCGGCACCTCCGGCCGCGCCATCATGGGAATTGGATCCCCCGGCACCGCCCGCTCCGCCGGTAACGATGCCGACATTGACGAAGGTTGCGGAAGCGAGCGAAACACCGAAGCCGCCACGCCCTCCAGCGCCAGCGCCGGCCTTATACGCCGACACCGACAGGCCTGCCCCGCCCGCACCGCCCGCCAGGGTGCCCTCGTTGGTGAGGAAGACCGGCGCGGCCCCGACCAGCCCGGCACCGCCTTGCCCACCGTGTGCATTATCAGATCCGCCGGCACCGCCGGTGCCGCCTGCAATGGTCATCGTCGCGAAATTGATGACCGTGCCGCCCGCCGCCAGTGACACTCCGGTGCCGCCAGTACCCGCGACGGTGTTGTTGTCGGGGATGCCAGCGCCGCCGGTGATCTTGCCGTCGTTGAAGACCGTACCGGTAGTGGCGAACAGGATGCCCTCCCCGGCCATGCCGCCCAGAACCCGGCCGTAATTCGAGACGGTCCAAACCGGGGTGTTCTGTCCGAGATTTGGCGCGGTGATCGCTGCCCCACTGCCGGTATTATAAACATAACCCGCAGCCGCGACCGTCAGTGGCGAGATGTAAGTGCCCGCTGTGCTGAGAGTGACGCCGTGGGTAATCGTGCTGCTGATGGTGTGGCCAAACCTCTGGAAAACGATCTCGGTGCCTGCAACCGGCGTCAGGCTGTCACCGATCAGCGCCAGCCGGTTGTCGATCGGGATAACGAGGCTGGGGTCATTCACCTTCGTGAGAATATTGCCGCCGCCATCCGACACATTCAGGAACTGACCATCGAAGGTGATCGAGTCGGTAGCGCTGAAGGCGATGCCGGTCAGGTCTATCTTGTCGCCTGGCGCAAAATTGCTGACCGTTGCCCGCGACGGCGTCGATCCGTCGATCTCCAGCGTGCCGCCTGCGGTCCCGAACACGAAGGCGACATTCGGTGTTGCGCCCGATTGCACATCGACGGTTCCCGCTGCCCCGATGGTCACGGCGCCGATCCCGGTCAGCGTGCCGGTCGAGGAGAGCGTCACCGCGCTGTTGTCTATCAGACTGACGTCAGCGAGCTCAAAGGAGCCGGCGACGGAAAGCGAGCTGCCGGCGGCCAGCGTACTGCCGTTGACCAGCGTCCAGTTTGCCCCGGCCAGCACATTGATTTGGCTGAAGCCGGCATATTGGCTGCCGATGTCACCGAGCAGACCCGCGCCATTATCGCCGGCCAGATCGAGCGTACCGCCGCCGCCCTCAACACTGGCGTTGAAGCGGCCCGACCCTTCCAGGATCAGCACATCGCCGGCGCTGCCAAACTGGAGTGACGAGATCACGCCGAAATTGGTCACGGTCGCGCCGGTGCCGCTCGCGACAAGCCCGACACCGCCGATGATCAGCGGCGCGCTGCTTTCACCGGCGCTGCCGTTGACGACGATGCCGCCGGCGGTCAGCGCGACACCGTTTCCAGCAGCTCCCGGGGTCAACCCGGACGGATCGTCGCCACCGAGACCGCCGCCGATCGTGCCGATATTGTTGAGGGTGCCGCCCGCGGACAGCACGATCCCGGCGCCCCCGGCGGCGTTGCTCTGGCCAGAAAACAGGTAGACGGCGTCGCCGCCGGCACCTCCCTGGATGCGGCCGGCATTGTCGAGAGTGCCGCCGGCCTTCATGACAATCCCCGCACCGCCCGTACCCCCCGGCGAGCCGAAGGCGACGGTGCCGCCGTTGCCGCCGTCACCGCCCCGGATGGTTTCGTCGTTGGTGAGATCGGCCGATCCCGCGACAATCATGCCGGCGCCGCCGGCACCCCCGTAACCGCCGTACACGGCGGTGACCCCGGCATGTCCGGCGCCCCCTTCAACAAGGCCGTTGCTGCCGCTATAGCTGCCGCTAAAGAAGTCGACCGGTCCCGAGAGATAAATCCCGGTGCCGCCCGCCCCACCATTGCCGCCGAATACGCTGAGGGTATTTCCCGGGTAGATGCCAGGAGCACCGCCCGCTCCGCCGGTAACCGTGCCGACGTTGACAAAGATACCGGCGGCCAGCGACACCCCAATTCCGCCGGTCCCACCCGCGCTGGGTGGCGTACTGGTCGCCGATGCGGGGTTCACGCCCACGCCACCCGCGCCACCCGTCACGAGGCCCTCATTGGTGAGGGAAACGGCCCCGGCTCCGACCAGCCCGGCGCCACCCTGGCCACCGGCCGGACTGTTTGATCCGCCGGCACCACCGGCGCCGCCGGTGATGGTCATCGCCGCGAAATTGATCACCGTACCGCCCGCCATCAGCGACACCCCGGTGCCGCCGGTGCTGGCGGTAGCGCTATTGGCGATGCCGTCGCCGCCGGTGATCCTGCCGTCGTTGGAGATCGTGCCGGTGCTGGCGAACAGGATGCCGGCCCCGGCCCCGCCGCCGATGACCCGGCCGTAATTTGAGACCGTCCAGGCGGGGGTATTCTGCGCGTATTTCGGCCCGGTGATCGCCGCCCCGCTGCCGGTATTGTCGATATAACCGGCCGCCGTGACCGTCAGCGGCGAGATGTACGCGCCCGCCGTGCTGAGGGTGATGCCGTGGGCAATCGTGTTGGTGATGGTGCCGATGGATGTCCGGAAAATAATCTCGGCGCCCGGAGTTGGCCGATTGTCGGCGGCCAGCGCCAGACGGTAGCCGCTCGGTATCGAGAGGTTCGGGGCGTTGAGCGTCGCCAGCGGATTGCCGCCGCTATCCGTCACTTCGAGATGCTGGCCGTCATAGACGATTTTTTCGGATGCGGTGAAGGCGATGCCGGTCAGGTCGATCGTGTCGCCCGGTGCAAAGCCACCGACCGTCACCGACGGCATTGTCGGCCCGTCGATCTCCAGAGTGCCGCCGGCGACCCCGAACGCGATGGTGCCGGTCGCCGTCGCGCTCGATCGCAGATCGACCCTGCCCCCGGCCCCGATGGCGAGGAGACCGGTACCGTCCAGCGTGGCGTTAGCGGTAACGATCAGGGAGTCACCGGCGGACAGGATGCTGGCGTCGGCGAGCGTCAATGATCCGGCGTCGGTCAGGGTGGTGCCGCCGGCGAGCGTGTTGCTGCCGTCAAACGACCACGCCGCGCCGGAAAGCACGCTGATCTGGGAGAAGCCGACATAGTGGCTGCCGAGGCCGCTCAGCGTGCCCGGGCCGACACTACCGCCCAGTTTGAGCGTACCGCCACCGCCGGAAACCGTGCCGACCACAGAACTGCCGCCTTCGACGATCAGCACGCTGCCCGGGGCGGTAAACTGTACGCCCGTGCCGGCGTCTCCCCCCGTCGATTCGATAACGCCGTAATTGATCACGGTCGCGGCGGCCACGCCGTTGGCGACAACCCCGTTCCTGCCGCCGATCAACGCGCCGAGAGCGCTCGGGCCGCCATTGACAACCACGCCGCCGGCAACCAGCACGACACCGTTTCCGGAGGCTCCTGGCTGGGCGCCGTCGAGACCGCCGTCACCCCCAAAAATCGTCCCGGTGTTGCTCAGGCTGCCGCCTGCCACCATCGCCACACCCACGCCGCCGGCACCGGCGGGCGCCGATGAGCCGGAAGCCCCGCCGCTGCCTCCGCGGATCAGGCCCCCCGTGTTGCTGATCGTCCCGGCGGCCGCCATGATGATCCCGGCTCCGCCGGTGCCGCCCTGGCCGCTGAGCGGGCTGCTTGCGCCCACTCCCCCGGCGCCGCCTTGAACCGATGTCTGGTTTGTGAAGGTGCCCGTACCGGAAAGAACAATGCCGGCGCCGCCGGCGCCGCCCGCCCCGCCGGTGCCCGAGCTGGGTCCGCCCGCACCGCCGGCGCCGCCCGCGATCAGGCCGCTGCTGCCGTTGGCGCTACCGTTAATGAACAATACCGCCTGGGAGAGGGTGACGCCGGTGCCGCCATCACCGCCCCCACCGCCGGTGCTGCCGCCTGCCGAGGCGTATCCGCCGCCCCCGCCCGCTCCGCCGGCGACCGTGCCGGTGTTCAAGAAGAGTGCGGGACCCGCGACAGAAACGCCACCGCCGCCTTTGCCGCCTCTGCCGGGAGCAGTGGCGGCGTTCTGACCCGCGCCCCCCGCGCCGCCGGTGAGCATGATCGAATTGTTGATGGCAACAGTGCCGGTCCCCGTGACCGAAAGACCGAACCCGCCTTGCCCGCCGGTCGCGCTGCTGGCGCCGCCGGCGCCGCCGCTGCCACCCGCCAATGTTCCGTAATTGAAGACCTTGCCGCCTGCCGCCAGTACCAGGCCGGCGCCGCCAGCCCCGAGCGCGGAACTATTCGCCGCGCCCGCCCCGCCGGTGATGCGGCCTCGGTTGAGGACGTAACCGACGCCTTCAATCACGACGCCGGCCCCGGCGGTGCCGCCCGCGACTGCGCCAAAATTGCCGACATACCCGAGCTGCGTACTCGGCCCGTAAATCCCCGTGCCGGTGCCGGTGTTATCGATGTAGCCGGTCGCCGTGATCGTCAGCGGATATTTGTATGTGCCCGACGCGCTGAGCGTGATGCCGTGCGTAATTGTGCTGCTGACCGCGCTCATTGCCTCGCACCCCTGGCGGCGGGCACCGCTCAGTGCTCTGAGACGTCCCGCATCGCTTCCCTGTTAAACACGATCGGAAGTTGATCTCAACGATTGTCGCTTATCGTGAAGCGTTCAACAGTACGAAATGCCGCACGTCGTGTGGCTCAGCACATCGGTCGTGGTCGAGCCGACTGGCTGCCCCGATGTGGCGCTACCCAACAAGGGACCGGACGTCGGCAAGTAACGTTCATCCCCGGCCGCGCGTCAGCGCCGTGCCAGCCGCGTCAGGATGTCGAGCATCTCCGCGTGGGCTGCCGCGCCGGCATCGCGCAGTTCGAGCGCAGTATGCTCGTCGGCCAAACGGCTCAGTCGCAGCAACTCGCGAAAGCGCTGCCGACGCGTCAGTTGCAGTTCCGACGGCCGGCTGGTGAACATCAGTCGCGTAATCTCACCGGGACCGAATAGGCGGCTGAATTCGGTGGCGGTCACATAGATCAAAAACAGAACCGCAATCCAGATCGAGATCGCGACAAACCGGGACCAGGAGAATGTCGACAGCAGGTAGGCCGGAAACTCGGTCGGCGGACGGTGCTCACCTATCGAGAAATGCACGAAACGTTCAAACAGCCGCGCCAGGAAGACGATGATCCAATAAATGCCGGTCTTGAACAGAATCGGCTGGATCAGCGGAGCGCGATCGAAATAGCGGATAAACGGCAGATGGTTTGCGACCAGCACCGCCTTGCCGACGACCAGCGCCGCCAGTGTTGCCAGCAGGAAGCTGCTGACCGCCACGAGGTACTCCCTGACCAGCAGATTTGTCGTCAGCACGATCAGGTTAAAGCCAAAAAAGAAGAACGCCGTCGGCAATGCGGCCTCGTGCGCCTCATGAAACAGCCGTCCAACGATCCGGCGCCCAAGGCCAGCGGGGGCAAGTACCGTTTTTGCCGCCGCCCCTTGGTCCATTACCGGGAGGTCATCCCGGGCGAGACTGGGCTTCATGTGCCGTTCCAATCCGCAATATCAATTATTGATTGGCCGGGATTGTCACGACGGGGCCGGCCACTCAATGCGACGCTCAGCTCCGGAGCTGGAGCGGCGCGCCATTTCTTCGCCATCCCGCGCTAGGGTGTCGCCTGGTCGCGACCGAATGCACCCTGGCGACCGGTTTTCAACACGGTTTCGGCGTCGAGCTTACCGAAAAACTCGATCAGGGCGGCGATGCCGCCGGTCCAGCCGGTCTGATGGCTGGCGCCGATCCCGGCACCGTTATCGCCGTGGAAATACTCGTAGAACAGCAGCAGATCGCGCCAGTGAGGATCGTTCTGGAATTTTTCGCTGCCGCCATACACCGGACGGTGCCCGGTTTCATCACGAAGAAAAATGCGCGCGAGGCGGTCTGCGATCTCGCGCGCCACCTCGAACAGGTTCATCAGCTTTCCAGAACCGGTCGGGCACTCGATTTTGAAATTGTCGCCGTAATACGAATAGTAATGCAGCAGCGCGCGGATCAGCAGCGCATTGACCGGCACCCATATCGGCCCGCGCCAGTTCGAGTTGCCGCCGAACATCCCGCTGTCCGACTCTGCCGGCAGATAGGCAACGCGGTATTCCTCGCCGCCGACTGGAAAAACGTAAGGATGCTCATCATGGTATCGCGACAGTGCACGGATGCCGTAAGGGCTCAGGAACTCGTTTTCATCGAGCATTCGGGTGAGGATACGGCGCAACCGGCCCTCGTTGACCAATCCGATCAGGCCGCGTTCAGCGACCCCAAAATGGCCCGGTCCCGTCGCATGTATCGACTCGCGAAGCTCCGGCATGCGCTCCATCCGGTCGAGCATCGCCGCGTTCAGCTTGGGAACGCGATCACGCTGCCATTTATCGATGGCCGTTGCCGCGCAGATCGGCAGCAGGCCGACCATCGAGCGAACCTTCAGGCGTTGCGCGCTGCCGTCCGGCAACCGCAGAACGTCGTAATAAAACCCGTCCTCCTCGTCCCACATTCCCTCCGGGCCGGTGCTGTTCATCGCGCGGGCAATCAGCATGAATTGAACGGCGTAGTTTGACGCCAGCTCTTCATAGGTTTGGTCGTGTGCCGCCAGTTCAAAGGCGATTTCGAGCATGTTCTGGCAGAACAGCGCGACCCAGGCGGTGCCATCAGCCTGTTCGAGATGGCCGCCGGTCGGCAGCGGCGAACTGCGGTCGAACACCCCGATATTGTCGAGCCCGAGAAAGCCGCCCTCGAACAGGCTCTTGCCGAACCGGTCCTTGCGATTGACCCACCAGCCGAAATTGGCCGTCAGTCGTCCGAAGACCCGTTTCAGAAAAACGAGGTCGGAGGTGCCACGCAGCGCCTGTTCGGTACGGTACAGGTAGATCGCCGCCCAGGCCTGGACCGGCGGGTTGACATCGCTGAAGTTCCACTCATAGGCCGGAATTTGCCCCGTCGGGTGCAGGTAAAGCTGCTGCAGCAGCAGGTCGAGCTGCTCCTTGGCAAAATCGATATCGACCGAGGCCAGCGCAATCGTGTGGAAGGCCAGATCCCAGGCCGCAAACCAGGGATACTCCCACTTGTCCGGCATCGAGATGACATGCTCGCCGATCAGGTGGACCCATTCGCGATTACGGACGCCCAGCCGCGTGGGGGGCTGCCAGGGATCGACGCCGTGCTCCTCCAGCCATTTGTCGGTATCGAGAAAGAAATACTGCTTGCTCCACAGCATGCCGGCCAATGCCTGACGCATGACCGCGGCCCTGTCGTCGCCGACTTTTTTGGGTGTTATTGACGCGTAAAATTCGTCGGCTTCGCGGCGGCGCTGCGCGAAAACCCGCGCGAACCCGTCGTCGAACGGATGGAGGCTGCCCGCTTCGCCAAGCCGCAGGCGCAATATCGAGGTCTCTCCGGCGCCGACCGTCACCTCATAGTGGGCCGCCGCCTTGGTTCCGGTCTGGTTCGGATTGATGGCATCCCGGCGGCCGTGGACGATGTAATTGTTGATCCCGTCTTTGACGTAGGGGGAGTTGTTTGGCGTCCCGAAAATCCGTTCATTGTTGGTTTCATTTTCGGTGAACAGCAGATGCGGGTCGCCGTCGCAGCACAGTGCGATGTCTGGCAGATCACGATGAGCCGCGGCGATGGCCGCCACCCCGTCGGGCCGCGCCGCCTGGTGTAATCCAGGCTTTGCGCGGTCGGGCCACCAGCTCCACTCGTTGCGGAACCACAAATGCGGCAGCACATGCAGCGTCGCAGCGTCCGGCCCGCGGTTGCACAGTGTAATCTGGATCAGGGTGTCGGACGGACCCGCCTTCGCGTATTCGACGAACACATCGAAATACCTGTCGTCGTCGAATATTCCGGTGTCCAGCAGCTCGTATTCCAAACCGGCACGACCGCGCCGCCGGTTTTCATCGAGAAGCAGGCCGTAAGGATATTCGTTCTGCGGGTATTTATAGAGGTACTTCATGTACGAATGGGTTGGCGTACTATCCAGGTAAAAATAATATTCCTTCACGTCTTCGCCATGATTGCCCTCGGCATTGGTCAGTCCGAACAGGCGCTCCTTGAGGATCGGGTCCCGGCCATTCCACAAGGCGAGTGCGAAGCACAGCCTCTGATGGTCGTCACTGAACCCGGCGAGACCGTCTTCGCCCCAGTGGTAGGCGCGTGAGCGTGCCTGATCGTGCGTGAAATAGTTCCAGGCGTCGCCATCCGCGCTGTAATCCTCGCGGACCGTTCCCCATTGCCGCTCGCTGAGATAGGGCCCCCACCGGCGCCACGCGACGCCGTTCTCTCGCGCCTCGCGCAGCCGCGTTTCCTCCGCGGTCGGCTGCCGGCCGGAAAGCTGCTGGCCGGGGTTTGGCTCGTCAGGCATAAATACTCTCCCTGGGCTTGTGACATGCCCGTTTGCGAGTACTCAAGCGGGACCGGCCGCAACCTGTTCTTGCGGCGAGGAATACGCAAACAATAACACAACCGAACGGGGTGCCGCGCGATAGGACAAGGCCGGGAGCCGCGGAGCCTCCGGCCAGGTGCAGATATCGTCGGGACTGTCGAGGCTGGTATCGAGGCAGCGACGCCACGCCTCCGTGTTGTCGAGCGGTGGCAGTTCGAAGTCGAGCGGCTCCCAGTAGGCATTGACGATGATATGCATCCGCAGCGGCAGCCCGAACAGCGGAACCGTCGCTGCCAGCGTATGCGACGCGTCACTCCAGTCAGGTGCGTTCAGCCTGACGCCGTGCCAGTCGATTGGCTGCCGCCGCAGCAGCTCCGTCAGCGTCATGTCGAGCCGTTCGGTCGGCAGGTAACGACTGTTGCGCAGCGCCATCAATTGCTTTGTGAAGCGGTGAAGACCGGCGTGCTTTTCAAGCAGCGTCCAGTCGAACCAGGAGGTTTCGTTGTCCTGGCAGAAGGCGTTATTGTTGCCGCCCTGGCTGCGGCGGACTTCGTCGCCCATCAGCAGCATCGGTGTCCCGGTCGCCAGCAGGGTCAGGGTCAGGAAGTTCTTGATCTGGCCCTGGCGCAGCCGCTCGATATCGGGGTTGTCGGTACCGCCCTCGGCTCCGCAATTCCAGCTCAGGTTCTGGTCGGCACCATCCCGGTTGTCTTCCTGGTTGGCTTCATTGTGTTTGCTGTTGAAGGAAACCACGTCATTGAGCGTGAAACCGTCGTGGCAGGTGACGAAGTTGATGCTCTGCTCGGCTTCGCGCTCCTCGCGCTGATAGATGTCCGGGCTGCCGCTCAGGCGGTAGGCCAGGGCACGCGTCATTCCGTTGTCGCCCTTGAGGAATGAGCGCACATCGTCGCGGAACCGGCCGTTCCATTCCTTCCAGCTATCGCCGACGAAACTGCCGACCTGATAAAGACCGGCGGCGTCCCAGGCTTCGGCGATCAGTTTGACATTGGCAAGAACCGGGTCGCACTCGATATCCCACAGGATCGGTGGCGAGGCCATCGGCCGGCCGTCTTCGTCACGCGACAGGATCGAGGCCAGGTCGAAGCGGAAACCGTCGACATGCATCTCGGTGACCCAGTAACGCAGGCTGTCGAGGATCAGCCGGCGCACGATCGGGTCATTGGCGTTCAGCGTATTGCTGCAGCCGGTGTAGTCGGCATAGCGCGAGCGGTCCTCGTCGAGGATGTAATAGGTCCGGTTTGCCATGCCGCGGAAGCAGATCGTCGGTCCATTCGCGCCGCCCTCGGTCGTGTGGTTGTAGACAACGTCGAGAATGACCTCGATGCCGGCGCGGTGCAGCGCCTTGACCATGTCCCGGAATTCGTCGAGCGCGCCAAGCGGTTCGGGCTGCGAACTGTAGCCGGGATGCGGCGCAAAGAACGATAGCGGCTGGTAACCCCAATAGTTGCTGAGGCCTGTCGGGCCGTCCGTCTCGTCGAACGCGAACACCGGGAGCAGTTCGACGGCGCTGATACCGAGATCCTGAAGGTAGGGTATCTTCTCGATCAGCCCGGCATAAGTGCCGCGGCGCCCGGCGGCGACGCCCGAACTGGGATGGCGGGTGAACCCGCCGACATGCATTTCATAGATCGTGGTTTTGGCGAATGGACGACCGAGCAACGCGTCGCCCTCCCAATCATACGCCGCGGGGTCGGCGACGACGCTGCGCAAGGCCGTCGCTGCATTGTCTCCGGGCCGGCCGGCGGCCTCGCGGCTGCGACCGGCCGGTCGCGCGATGCATCGGCCATAGGGGTCGAGCAGGACTTTCTGCGGGTCGAACCGCAACCCATTCGCCGGGTCGAAAGGACCGGCGATCCGGTAGGCATAGACCTGCCCCGCCGTGACGCCCGGCACGAACACGTGCCAGTAATGGTAGGTGCGGTTGTCGTAGGGGTCGAGATTGAGGGTGCGGGCCGGCTGCGCGTCGTCGACATGATCGAACAGCAGCAGCTGGGCGCCCAGACTATACTTGGAAAAAACGCAAAAATTGGTGCCGCCGGGCATTGGCGTCGCACCGAGGGGGAAGCACCTGCCTGCTTGCGGCGGTGCGAGGTCAGCAAGATTGGATGAAGATTCCCCGGCGATACTTCCCTGCACGGCCTCATCCCCCACCATTATTAAATTCGGTTTGATGGTAACAGTTATCGCAACCATAACGCGAGAAATCTGACGCAGCGTAAATGGGGGCAACTAATTCGCTTCGTAGGATGGGCTGAGCGCAGTGAAGCCCATCGCTTCCCCCGGGATCGGCAGGATGATGGGCTTCGCTGCGCTCAGCCCATCCTACGGCACTGACGCACCGTAAATATGGCCGGCCATCCCTCTGTGATTTTTTATCAATATTGATTTAGGATTTTGATCCGGGTTTGGACCACGACCGAGCGTCGCGGGACGCGGAAAAAGGAAACATCGGTGACCCCTGATCAAGACGACGCTGCGAACGCCTCAGCCGGCAACACGCCAGCCGATCCGCAGGCTGAGATGCAGGAGGCATACGCCCGCGTCGGCGCATTGTGGGGTGAGGATGGCAGGGTCATAACCGAGGGCAATCTGCGTGACGGCTACATCGCCGAAGCGATCAGGTGGTGCCGCAATCGTCTCGGCGGTCGCGATGAGGATTTGGTCGGGCCGTTGCGATGGGCGGAGGCATGCGACAACGGATGGTCGGAACAGGCTACCTATTCCTGTATCCCCAGCTGCCGTCCCGGAAAAACCTGGCAGCGCTACACTCGCGAGTTGGCGCAGTACGTCTATCTGATGCTGCCTGCCCGCGACGGCAGCCGAAACTACGATGGTCATAGTGCCGCTCGGGCAAGGCTCGAACTGGAACTGACCGCGCTTGTCGTCGGCTGGTTTGACGACGAGGCGCGCGGGAACAAGCGCTCCTTTCCGCCGCTCGCTCTATCACGCCCGCCCGATTTGCGGGCTGCATAGGGACGGGTCACCGGCGGCGAGGGCGGATCGACCAAGCTCCGGCGAGGACGACGAGAGCGGCACCGCCGGGGATGATCGCGAGCCACGGGTTGACCAGGGCTGCCGCACCGGCGCCCGACCAGGTGATTGACGAAAACGCCTCGGCGAACGTTGCGATGCGCGATGACACGTGCCGCCGGCGGAACAGGCTACGCTTGACCTGCGCCCGGAACCAGAACTGGATCAGGGTGGCCGACACCGCGGCTATCGCGATGCCGAGAACCGCGACAAGAGCCAGATCGGTTCGGACGAGCGCGAGCAGCGCGACGATCGGCCCGAACACCAGCGCCAATACTCCGGCGACCGCCTCGGCCTTGGCCCGCCATACCCGCGCCGGCGTCACCGGCGCCGACCCGATCAGGTCCGGCGCGTCCTCGCCCGAGACCGCGAGCCAGGCGAGACCGCCAGCCAACTGGCCCGCCGCCATGATCAGCACCGGCACGAGCAGCGTCGCCAGATGGCTGTCGCCGTAAAAGCTGCGCCACAGCATGTAGAACGGCGGCAGCAGGTAAAGCAGTTGCATCAGGCTTTGCGACATCAGCCAGGGGTCGCGGCGCAGCAATGCCCATTCCTTGCGGCGCAGCGCCTGTGCCGGCGACACCGGGCGAAACCCCGACCGCCGCCGGCCGGAGCGGGCTGCTGTCGGTGCCCGTCCTTCGGAGATCGCGGCGGTGGCGAGAGCCAGCGTCCCGAAGCGCGGTGCGCAAAAACGGACCGCGCCCGCCAGCAAAACGATTCCGGCGGCGATGGTGATCGCCAGATCGAGCCCGTTGCCGGTCGTCGCATAGGCCGGCAGCCACACGAGGCTGTCGCTGCCCGGTACGTGGTTGACCACGATGTCCGAACTGAGAAATTCCATCCGCGACAGCGTCCCGATGGACGCGATCGCGAAGAACTGCACGCCGATCACAAAACTCGCGCCGACCACCGCGGCAATGATTTGGGCCACAAGCCGCGTTTGCTTCGGGCCGATCGCGGCGAACAGCAGGACCGTGGTGACCGTCGAAACGGCCACCGACGCCATCGCCATCGCCGCCATCACACCATAGGCCGCGAGCCAGTGAGCGCCGCCCCGCCACGCGAGAACATTGATCACCGGCGCCGCGAGAAACAGCGCCATTGCCATGATGGAGACCCCCATCGCGCCGATGCGCACGGCAAACAGCCGCCTTGCCGAGGCTGGCGACGACAGCACGAGGTCGAGATCGCCGCGGGCATAGAAGGCGCGCGTCACGCTTTCCATCGCCTGCGACAGCATCAGCGACCCGTAAAGGACGAGGGTGCCGCCGATCACCACCAGCACGCGTCGATCAGGCGGCATCGTCAGGTCGGCATAACGCGGCAGCGTCACGTAGGCGACGGCGTGCATCAGCAGGACAAAGCCGACAAAGCCCAGCGTCACCGCGGTGCCGCGCCGGCGATGCCCGCCCGACAGACAGCCAAATCCAATCCCGCCACGCGAGGCGCAATTCGTGCCGGGCAAACCAGAGGACGGTGCCCGGTTGAACCATCGCAGACGCGATCATGCGGCCACGGTCTCCGGCTCAGGCTCGGTCTCGACCAGTGCCAGAAACGTGTCTTCCAGGGTGCCGCTGCCGGCGCCGGCCTGACACCGCAACTCGTCGAGGGTGCCTTCGGCGACGAGCCTGCCGCCCGACATCACACCCACCCGATCGGCCATGCGTTCGGCGACCTCCAGAATGTGGGTCGTCATAATCACCGAGCAGCCGGCGCTGACCCGGTCGCGCAGCATATTCTTGGCGAGCCGCGCCGAAGCGGCGTCCAGCCCGGTGAACGGTTCGTCGAGGATGATCAGCCGCGGGTCGTGCACCAGCGCGCCGGCCAGCGCCACCTTCTGGCGCATGCCCTTGGACAACCCTTCGCAGCGCTCGTCGGCATGCTGGCCGAGCCCGAGCAAGGTCAGGAGGTCGCCGGCCTTGCGCCTCGGCGGTGGTCTGGTCGATCCCCCACAGCCCGGCGACAAAATAAAGATATTCGAGCGGCGTCAGGCGGTCATAGATCATCGGCTCGTCGGACAGCCAGGCCATCAGCCGTTTGGCGTCGACCGGGTCGGCCAGGACATCGACGCCAAACACCGTGACGGAGCCGCGATCCGGCTTCAGCAGACCGGTGGTCATCCGCAGCGTCGTCGTCTTGCCGGCGCCATTGGGTCCGAGCAGCACGTAGAACTCGCCAACCCGCACGCGCAAATCCATCCCATCGACCGCGGGCCGATCAAACGACTTGGCAAGACCGCTGATTTCGAGAGCGTATCGGCTTGTTGTCTCGGCCATTTATCCACACCGCAACGGCCGCGTACTCCCCGCGGCCAAGCCGCCAGCCTAGCGCAGCGAAGGTGGATTTGTGGTTAACGGATGCTCCCGCACCCGTTCGGGAGGCCTCACCGCACCTGACGCGTGCTTGCGGCGCGCACGCGCCTGTGAAAGCATTTTGCGACCAGTTGCAATCGCGGCGGAGGGAGACGAAAGATGGACGTTGGCATGATGATGGTGTTCGCCAGCTATGGCTGGGACAACTGCTCCGACGCCCGCGTGTGGGACGAGGAAATCCGCCTCGCCCGGCTCGCCGCCGATCTCGGCTTCGACTGCCTGTGGTCGGCCGAGCACCATTTCAACGACTACTCGTTCGTCCCCGACAACCTTCAGTTGATGACCTATCTGACGGCGCTGTGCCCCGATATCGATCTCGGCACCGCCGCCGTCATCCTGCCGTGGCACGACCCGCTGCGCGTCGCCGAGCAGGCGGCGGTGCTCGACATGCTCAGCAAGGGAAGGCTGCGCCTTGGTATGGGGCGCGGCCTGGCGCGGCGCGAATTCGCCGCCTTTCGCCTGAGCATGGACGAGTTGCGCGAGCGCTTCGACGAAGCGGCGCCGATGATTGTCAACGCCTTGAAGACCGGCTTCATCGAAGGCGACGGCAAATTCTACAAGCAGCCGCGCACCGAGTTGCGGCCGCGGCCGCAGCATTCGTTTGACGGGCGCATCTATGCGGTTGCATCGAGCGAGGATTCGGTCAATTCCGCCGCCAAGCTGGGCGCGCACATGGTGATGTTCGCTGACCGGCCGTGGGAAATGCGGGCGCCGGTCATCAAGCGCGGCCAGGAACTGCACCGGCAATACCACGGCACACCGGCACCGCATGTCATGCTGACCGAGTTTTGCGTGTGCGGCCCCAACCTCGCCGAAACGGAAGAAGAGGCGCGGCAATACCAGGGGAAATTTGTCGAAAGCAATTTCCACCACTACGAATTCCTCGGCGAGCACTTCAAGACCGTGAAGGGCTATGACGCCTATCAGCAAAAGGCTGAGATCGCGCGCAAGGGCGGGATCGACGGCGCCGTCGCCGGCTTTATGCAGGCGGCGAGCTGGGGCACCCCCGACAAGTACCTGCGCGGCCTCGAACACCGCCGCAACCTGATCGGCGATTTCGAACTCAACGTCGCCTTCCGCTTTGGCGGCACCCCCTACGAGGTCGCCGAACGCGGCCTGCGTTTGTTCGCCAAGGAAGTGCTGCCGGTCCTGAAAGCGCAAACCCCCACGGCCCGCGCCGCCGCCGAATAGAGCGCCGATAACGGCCTTCCCGCTTCCCAGCCGCGTCCCGCCGGAGAACATCGCATGCCGCAACCGCGCGCCCTCGAAAACATCCGCGTGGTCGATTTCAGCTGGGTGCGGGCCGGGCCGTGGGCGACACGGTGGCTTGGCGCGCTCGGGGCCGAGATCATCAAGATCGAGTGGCCGGAAAACGAGCGCGGCCGGCTGCCGAGCACGACGACACCGCAGCATCTCGACGTCAATCTGAACACGTCGGGCAATTTCAACGACACCAACGTCAACAAAAAGAGCCTGACGCTGAATGTCCGCAGCGCCAAGGGGCTCGAAATCGTCAAGCGGCTGATCGCCGTCTCCGACATCGTCATCGAGAATTTCAGCTCCCGCGTTCTCCAGAAATGGGGCCTCGGCTATGATGAGTTACGCAAGATCAAGCCGGATATCGTCTATGTCTCGATGTCGGGGTATGGGCATACCGGGCGGCACCACCACTACACGACGTTCGGCCCGGTGGCGCAGGCGGTATCGGGCCTGACCTATATTTCCGGCCTGCCGGATGCACCCCCGGCCGGGTGGGGCTGGTCATACATGGACGATACCGGCGGCATGTACGGTGCGATGTGCGCGCTGACCGGCCTCTACCACCGCAACATGACCGGCAAGGGCCAGCACATCGACCAGTCGCAGATGGTGTCGAGCGTGCCGCTCAACGGCCCGGCCCTGCTCGATTTCACGGTCAACGGGCGGGGTTCGCAGCGGCCGGGCTTTCCACCGGGCAACCGGGCGCATTGGCCGGGAACGCCGCTGGTCAGCAACCATCGCGGGCCGACCGTAGCGCCGCACAACGCCTACCGCACCGATCCCGGCGGCTATAACGACTGGGCCGTCATCGTGTGTCATTCCGACGACGAATGGCAGCGACTGGTGGAGGTGATGGGGGCGCCGGAATGGGCGTGCGACGCGAAATTCGCCACCGTCGCCGGGCGGCTGCAGCATCAGGAGGAACTCGACGAACACATCGAAGCCTGGAGCATGACGCTCGGCAAGTATGAGCTGACCGAACGCTGTCAAGCCGCCGGGGTGCGCGCGCTGCCGGTGCAGAGCGCTGAAGACCGGGTCGAACACGACCCGCAACTGCGCCACCGTGAAATGTACCTCGAGATGGAGCACGCCGCGATGGGCCGCTACAAGGTGCAGAACGCGCCGTTCAAGATGTCCGAAACCCCGCCGGCCAACCACCTGCCGAGCCCACTGATTGGCGAGCACACCCGCGAGATTGTCGAGGGGCTGCTCGGTTATAGCCACGACGAGCTGCGCGCCGGCTTTGCCGACGGCACATTCTGGCCGACCCGGCGTCCGCGCTTTCCGTACATGGAAGAGATGCTCGGATGAGCGACGCGCCGCCATTGCCCGGTCCGCTGACCGGCCTGCGTATTCTCGAACTGGCGGACGAAACCGGTCAGTTCTGCGGCAAATTGCTCGGCGATCTCGGCGCCGACGTGGTCAAGATCGAGCCGCCCGGCGGTGCGCCGAGCCGCCAGCTCGGGCCTTTTCTCGACGATATTCCACACCCCGACCGCAGCCTGTCGTTCTGGTACTACAACACGTCCAAACGCGGCATCACACTCGATGTCGAAACCGCCGACGGCGCCGCGTTGTTCCGGCGGCTGGCGGAATCGGCGGATGTCATCCTCGAAACCTTGCCGCCGGGCTTTCTGGCGTCGCTCGGGCTCGGCCACGAATCCCTGCGCGAGCAGAACCCTGGCCTGATTGTGTGCTCGCTGACCCCGTTCGGCCAGACCGGGCCGTGGCGCGACTTTCTCGCCAGTGATTTGCTGCACATGGCGGCGGGCGGCGAAATGGCGTCTTCCGGCTACGACGATGCCGATATACCGAACGCGCCGCCCATTGCGCCCGGCGGCGGCAATGCCTGGCACATGGGCAGCCATTTCGCCTACATGGCGATCATGGCCGCGCTGGTCTCGCGCACCGTCACCGGACAGGGGCAGTACATCGACGCCTCAATCCACGAGGCGTGTGCGCTGACCACCGAGGCGGCGATCGCCAATTACGTCTATCGCGGCGAGGTGCTGTTGCGTCACACCGGGCGGCATCACACCGCCGGACCGAGCCCACGCACCCAGTTCCGTGCCGGGGACGGAAGATATGTCTGCGCCCTGGTCGCCGGCCGGCTCAACCCGCGGTATAATCGGCGAACTGGCCGATCTGCTCGATACCAACGGCATGGGCGGCGAGTTGCGCGATCCGAAATACCAGGACCCGGCGGTCATCGCAGCGAACACATCCCACATCATCGACGATCTGGTCGCCGGCTTCATCGCCAGCCTGCCAGCGGAGGAAATCTACCACCGAGCCCAGGAGCGCGGCTTCACCTGGGGCGCGGTACGCCCTCCCGAAGCTCTGCTCGATGACCCGCACCTGCACGACCGTGGGTTCTGGAAACAGGTCGAGCATCCCGAACTCGGCCGCAGTTTCACCTACCCCGGCGAAGCCGCGATCTACAACGGCTCGCCGTGGCAAATCTCGAAGCGAGCGCCGCTGGTCGGCGAACACAACCTCGAAATTTTCTGCGACGAACTCGGGCTCTCACGCAGCGACCTTGTCGTCATGGCGGAAAACCGGGTGATCTGAGGCGCTGGCGATGTTTGGGGCTCAGGACACGCTCGATGCGGTCGCGCATATTATTCAGGTCTCGCTGACCCCTGTTTTTCTGCTGTCAGGCATCGCGACGCTGCTCAACGTGTTTTCAACCCGGCTGTCGCGGGTTGCCGATCGCGTCGAGGCGCTCAGCAAGGCACTCGATGACGCCAGTCCGGCACAGGCCAAGGCGTTGGCCGTCCAGCTGGGGCAATTGCACCGGCGATCACTGGCCCTCGATACCGCGGTCGTCCTCGCCGCCATCGGCGGGGCGGCGACCTGCGGCGCGGTGCTCGCCCTCTTGGTCAGCGAGTTGGGCAAGGCACCGAGTGCATGGATTCTCTTCTCCCTGTTCGGGCTTGCGGTGGTTTGCGCGCTTGGCGCCATCGCGGCGTTCACCGCCGAAATGCTGATCTCCGGCACCGGCATTCGGGCGGAGGTGGCGCAGAGCCAGCGCTCTGCCGAGGAGGACGAGGCTGCCGTGGCGAGAGGCGAGCGGGACGAGACCTGAGGCCGGCTCCGGCGTTGCCCAATTCCTTGTGCCACCGGTCCGCCAACTTGGGCTGCGACAATATTTTCCTTAAGAATTTAGAAATCGGTTCGGATTAACCTTTATTTCACTTGAGCCGCGTGCGGGCGGCGGGTACCACGTCAATCCCCGACGGCGCAGAGGCGGTTTATCCTTTACGGTAATTTAACCCAGAGGCGGGATAACCTCGGATCATTGAGTTGCGGCGGTGTGATTGCTTCCGGGCGGGCCGCGGCCCACAGCACCCAATACCCACGAGGGACGTAATGAACGTAATGACAGGTTCGAATCTCGACTCGAACCCCAATGATATGGCCAGGGGCAACGTAGCCAAGGGCAATGTGGCATGGACCATCTGTGAACCGTTCGCGTTCCAGACGGTGATTGACGACATCTGCGACCTGCCATGGGCAACGCTGGACGGCGCCGAGGTGCTGCTGCTCGCCAAGGCCTATTATTACTTCTCGGTCCAGTTCCGCGAAAACCTCGAGATCGCCTGCCGGCTGCATCCGCACGACCCCAAACTGATGGAACTGCATGAGGGCGAGTGCGCCACCGACAATCTGTCGCCGTTCCCCGGGGTGTCGGCCGAGGGCGAAAAGATGGACCATGACGAGTTCATGCGCCGTCTGCTTGCACTGGAAGGCGCCGACGGCGCGGACTATGTGAGCTGTGTCGGCGAGACCTACCTGAAGCGCGTCCGCAGCCTCGACGACAACGCGCGCGCCACGAGCATTGTCAGCTATGAGGATGGCGGGCTGAGCCGGGTGTTCCACGCGATGCTGTGCGCCACCGAATGGCACGGCACCGGGGCACAGGCCTTCAAGTTCTTTCTCGAAGAACACATCCGGTTCGATTCGGACGACGATGGCGGGCACGGCGCGCTGAGCCGGCACCTCCCGGTCAACGATGCGATCCTACCGCTGTGGATCGCTTTCCGCGAATTGCTGGTCGCCGCGCTGCCGCGCTTCTGGCAGGCGAGCGCGCCCGGTAGCCGCACCGCCTCTGTCCCGGAGCCGATGGTCGCAATCGCCGCCGAGTAGCGCAAGTCGCCGCTTCGCCCAACGCGCATTTGCCCAACGCGCATTTGACAGCGGCGCATAGCGGGAAGAAGAGACAGAAGGCCGGGTCGGCGCTTCACCCCTCCCGGCCGGCGCGGCGGGTGCCGCAGCGGCACAGACCATCGGAGACCTCGGATGCGGAACGAGACGATCGCGGTGCATGGCGGTTTCGACGTCGATCCGACCACAAGGGCCGTCGCCGTCCCGATCTACCAGACCGCCGCCTATGCCTTCGACAGTGCCGAACATGGCGCAGCACTGTTCAATCTCGAAGTCCCGGGCTTTCGCTACACCCGCATCAACAACCCGACGGTCGATGTGCTCGACAAGCGCGTCGCGGCGCTCGAAGGCGGCGTGCAGGCATTATCGGTGGCATCCGGCCAGGCCGCGCTGCATTACGCGGTGCTGAACGTGACGCGGCTCGGCAAGAACCTGGTGTCGGTGCCGCAGCTTTATGGCACGACGCACACGCTGTTTTCCCACCTGCTGCCGAGCTTTGGGGTGCAGGTGCGGTTCGCCCGGTCGGACCATCCTGCCGACATCGGCGAACTGATCGACGATGACACCTGCGCGGTGTTCTGCGAAAGCGTCGGCAACCCGGCGGGTAATATCTGCGATGTCGAGGCGATCGCGACGATGGCGCACGAGCACGGTGTGCCGCTGATCGTCGACAACACTGTCGCGACGCCGATCATGCTGCGGCCGATCGATTACGGCGCGGACATCGTCGTGCATTCGCTGACCAAGTTCATGGGCGGGCACGGCACGACACTGGGCGGCGCAATCGTCGACAGCGGCAGGTTTCCGTGGGGCCAACACAAGCGCCGCTTCCCGATGTTCAACGAGCCCGACGAATCGTATCACGGCCTCGTCTACGCCGAGCATTTCGGCAATGCCGCCTACATCGCGCGCTGCCGCAGCTTCTACCAGCGCACGACCGGATCGGTGCTGTCGCCGCTCAGCGCCTTTCTGCTGCTGCAGGGGATCGAAACAGTCGCCCTGCGGATCGAGCGGCACGTCGAGAACGGCCGGCGGGTCGCGGAATTCCTGCGCGACGACAAGCGCGTCGAATGGGTCAATTATGCCGGCTTCCCCGACAACCCCTATCATCGGCTGGCACAGAAATATTTTGGCGGCCGGGCGTGTTCGCTGCTGACCTTCGGGGTGCGCGGCGGCTATGCCGGCGGCATCCGTTTCTACAACGCGCTAAAGCTCGTTAAACGTTTGGTAAACCTGGGCGACGCAAAATCCCTCGCGTGCCACCCGGCCTCGACGACCCACCGACAAATGCCGCCGGCGGACCAGGTCAAGGCGGGAGTGACACCGGAGATGATCCGCATGAGCGTCGGCATCGAACACATCGACGACATCGTCGAAGACCTCGATCAGGCGCTGGCGATCGCGGAGGGCGCGGGCTGACGGCCCGGAATGGCGTTTACCGAAGAATCGGGATACACGATGACTGTGTTGTCGCTGAATTCGACATGGCGCGATTTGACAAACGCCAATGATGTCGGGCCGCTTGTCATCGGCCTTGTCAACAACATGCCTGACGCGGCGTTGCGCAGCACCGAGCGGCAGTTTCGCGACGTGCTGGCCCAGGCCGCCGGGCGGCGCGCCATCGTGTTGCGTATCTTCTCGATTCCCGGTCTCGCACGTTCCGAGGCAGCGCAGCAGCACGTTGTCGAATTCCATGAAGACATCAACGAGTTGTGGGGCGCCGATCTCGACGGGCTGATTGTCACCGGCACCGAGCCGAAAGCGATCCGCCTGAGCGCCGAGCCGCATTGGCCGACCCTGACAAAGCTGGTGGGTTGGGCCGCCGATCATACAATCAGCACGATCTGGTCGTGCCTCGCGGCGCATGCCGCAGTGCACTGCCTCGACGGCGTCGAACGCCATCCCTGCGCCGGCGGCAAGCTGTCGGGCGTATTCGAGTGCCTCAAGACCACGGATTATCCGCTCCTCCCTCCCGGCCCCGTGCGCTGGAACGCACCGCATTCGCGCTGCAACGAATTGCGCGAAGACGAATTGGAGGGGCGCGGTTATCAGATCCTGGGACGGTCGCCCGGGGCAGGCGTCGATATGTTCGCCAAAAGCTGCAACAGCGCGTTCCTGTTTCTGCAAGGGCACCCGGAATACGATGCCGGCGCGTTGCAGCGCGAATACCGCCGCGATATCGGGCGGTATCTCACCGGCGCGCGAGACACCTATCCCGAGATGCCGCGCGGCTATTTCGACGAGGCAAGCGACCTGCTGCTGGCCTATCGCGAGGCGGCGATGCAGCAACGGGATATCGCATTGCTGGCGCATTTCCCGGCAATCCGGATGGCGCCGCATGGCCGCTGGCATGACGCCGCGGTGCGGCTCTACGGCAACTGGCTGGCATATCTGGCGGCGGAGAAATCGGCCGGTCTCGCCGTAAACCCGACACCGACGGTCGAGGCGGCGCCGATGCTGCTCAGTGCGCATGGCTGACGACGGGCGCGTCCCCTCCGCTCCGGCGGAGGCGGCACCACCGCCGGTCTTGGCTCTGTTTCCGCCACGCGATGAACGCGAGCGCTGCGACGATCTGCTGACGCAGCGCCTGCTCGCGGCCTCGGACCGGGTCGCGCAAGGCGCGGTGCCGCCGACCATCGACCTCGCCGCCTTCCGCGATGAACTTGCGGGGTTTGATTTCAATGATCCGCAGCCGGCCGTTGCGGTTGCCGATTGGGTCATCGGAAAGTTGGAGCGCGGCGTCACCCACGTGACGCATCCGCGCTATTTCGGGTTGTTCAACCCGGCGCCGACCTTTCCGGCGCAATGCGCCGACCGCATCGTCGCCGCCTTCAACCCGCAGCTCGCGACATCGACAACCTCGCCGGCGGCGGTGGCGCTCGAAGCGCATGTGATCGCCGCCGTCGCGCGCCGCGCCGGCCTGCCGGCCGAAACCACCGGTCATTTCACGACCGGCGGCGCGGAAGCCAACTACACGGCGCTGATCTGTGCCCTGACTGCCGCAAACGCCGATTTTGCCAGGAAGGGCGCACGCGCCCTTCCTGGCGACCCGGTGTTCTACGTGTCGCGGGCGAGCCATCTCGCCTGGTTCAAGATTGCACATCAGGCGGGGATCGGCCGCGACGCAGTACGCCTCGTCGCCACCGACGGTGCCGGGCGGCTCGACGCGACGGCCCTGGCCGCCGCTGTTGCGGCCGACAAGGCCGAGGGCCGCGTGCCGGTGATGATCGCCGCGACCGCGGGCACCACCGGCGCCGGGATGATCGACCCCCTGCCCGCCTGCGCGACGATCGCCCGCGATGCCGGCGTCTGGTTTCACGTCGATGCCGCCTGGGGCGGCGGGGTGATCGCTTCCGAACGTCTGCGCCCGCTGCTGGCGGGTATCGAGCAGGCCGATTCGGTCACCATCGACGCGCATAAATGGTTTGCGACGACAATGGGCTGCGGCATGCTGCTGACGCGGCATGCCGGCATCCTGGCGACCGCATTTCAGGTATCGACCGGCTACATGCCGTCGAACCTTGCCGGCCTCGACCCCTATGTCACGACGGTGCAGTGGTCGCGGCGGTTTCTCGGTCTGCGGCTGTTCATGGCGCTGGCGGCGGCGGGGTGGGACGGTTATGCGCAGCATGTCGAGCGCGCGGTCGAACTGACCAACGCACTCGGTCGCGCGATGGCGGCACGCGGCTGGACCATCGCCAACGACTCGTCGATGGCGGTGCTGTGCCTCGAACCGCCGCCCGGTTCGGCCGACATCAAGACCATCGTCGGCCGCGTCCTCGCCTCGGGCGAGGCCTGGATTTCGGTGGCGGATTTCGAGGGACGTTCGGTCATCCGCGCCTGCGTTACGCATGGCGAAACCAGCGCCGCGGACATATTGACGCTGGTTGACGCGTTAGAGGCCTGCCGCAGTTTGTAACGGTGGCCGGCCGACCCAAATTTATTGACCCAAATTTAATGCATCGCACCGTAACTTCTCGTACAGACGGTTGGGCGCCACTCGCGCGCCGCCGCGCTTAGCTCGGATCGGCGAGGGGCATCCGTGGACGGGATTTTGGGAACAGCCATCTTGCGCGAAGGCAACGCGGCCGGGGTCGGCACCCCGCTCAGCGCCGAACTGGCGAAGGAAGCCACCGCGCGGCTGTTCCGCAGTGTGCGGGCCGGCCGGTCCTGGGCGCGCAACCGCGAGGCGAGGCTCGATTCCGGCCCGGCCCCGGCTTGCGTCACGCTGAAACCCGGCAATGACGGCCCGCCTCTGTTCATTCTGCCCGGCGCCCCCGGCAGCATCTTTCAGCTCGGGCCGCTCGCCTCGGCGATCCCGGCACCAATGCCGGTCTATGCGATCAAGCCTCGGGGCCTCGATGACGGCGCCGAACCCTGCCAGACCATCGGGGAAATGGCGGAATACAGCATCGGCGTGATCCGAACAGTGCGGCCACAGGGCCCCTACCTCCTGGCCGGCTATTCCGCCGGCGGACTGGTGGCGCTCGAAATCGCCCAGCAACTGACCACGGCCGGCGAGAGCGTGCCGCTGGTCTTGCTGCTCGACACCTATCCGAGCCGGCAGGTGTGGCCGCTGTCGTGCCATTTGCAGGTTATCGGCCTGCAAACGCTGCGCCGGCTACGGTCGCTGCCCAAGATGTCGTCCCTGGCCGCGCTGCGGGAAATCGTGGTGCGCGCCGGCGGCCTGAAATGGTATCTGGGCCTCAGCGGCGTGCTGCCGCCGCCGCCGGTCGTGCCGGAAGGGTGGAGCGAGGCGCAACGCCGCGTTCATGTCGCGACATACAACGCCGGCGAGGCCTATCGTCCGGCACGCTATGCCGGCAAGGTTGTGTTCCTGCAGCCCGAGAACACGACGAACCTCGAACCGCAGGCCCCCTCGCAAGTCTGGCGCAAATACCTCAGCGATCTTGAAGCCCGCCGCGTTCCCGGTTCGCATCTCGGCATCGTCGAGGATGACGCGACCGCGACCGCGGCGGAAATCGGCAACTACCTCGTCGCGGCCGGGTTTGCGACCACCTAAATCAGGAGATCGATCATGAATGTAAGATCGACCATCGTCTCGGAGTTCGAGCAGGTGGCGCGCGAGCAGGACAAGCATCTCGCGACGTTGTCCGACGATATGATGCTGCTGGAAACCGGGCTCGAACTCGCTGTGCTTCGCGATCGTCGTGGCGCGGCTCGAAGACACGCTACAGGTCGATCCGTTCCAGACGGCGGATGACGAGAAATTTCCCGTCACCTTCGGAGATTTCGTCAAATTCTACGAAAATGCCGCAGCAGCGTGACGGGGCGCTCTGGAGCCTGATCCGCCGCGGCGGAGGCCTCGGGCACCGCTATCTCCACGGTGCCCGCCACAGCATTGCCTTCGACAGCCTCGTGCATGGCACCAGCCTGTCCGTCCCGCTCGACGAACTCGCCGGCAGGTCGGTGCTGGTCGCGACCGAAGACCAGCTGACCGCGGCGCTGGCGATGATCGAACTCGACGGCATCGCGCGGCGTATGGTGCTGTGTCCGCCCGGAGTCGCGGCCGACCATATTCCCGTCATCATGCAGACGGCGGAGACCGAGGCTGTTGTCTACGACAACCCGGCGGCAGAGTCCGACCTCGCTGACGGCGTGGAGGCGGTACAGTGCAGTCCGGAGATCAAGCCGGCTGAGCCGGACCGAGGCTGGCGCTGCGAGACCGAATGGGTGCTGCTGACCTCGGGAACGACCGGCGTGCCAAAACTCGTGGTGCACACGGTGGCAACCCTGGTCGGCGCGATCAAACCCAACAGCGACACCCCGACCGACCCTGGCGTCTGGAGCACGTTTTACGACATCCGCCGCTATGGCGGGATGCAGATCTTCTTTCGCGGCGTGCTGGGCGGCGGCTCGCTGGTGCTGTCGAGCCCGCGCGAAACCACCGCGGATTTCCTCGCCCGCGCCGGCGAGTGCGGCGTCACGCAAATCTCGGGCACGCCGTCGCATTGGCGACGCGCGCTGATGAGCCCGGCCGCCGGGCTCATCAAGCCGCATTACGTGCGCATGTCGGGCGAGATCGCCGATCAGGCGATTATCAACGACCTCAAGGCCTTCTACCGCGATGCCGGTGTGGCGCACGCCTTTGCGACGACCGAGGCGGGGGTTGGGTTTGCGGTCAATGACGGGCTCGCCGGGTTCCCGGTCAAAATGGTCGGACGCTCGGGCGCCGAGGTCGAAATGAAGATCGAGGACGGCTCGCTGAAGCTCCGTTCCGACCGCACCGCAAGGTGCTATCTCGGCCCCGGCGGGGCGTTGCGCGATGCCGACGGATTTGTCGATACCGGCGACATTCTGGAGCAGCGCGGCGACCGCTATTATTTCATGGGGCGGCGCGGCGGCATCATCAATGTCGGCGGGCTGAAGGTGCACCCGGAGGAAGTCGAGGCGGTCGTCAATCGCCACCCGGCGGTGCAGATGTCGCTGGTCAAGGCCCGCAAAAACCCGTTTACCGGCGCGGTGGTGGTTGCCGAGATCATGCTGCGGCCCGAGCACACCGGCGATGATTTGGCGGACTTGCGGCGGGATATTCTCGGCGTGTGCCGCAGCGGCCTGCCGGCGCACAAGGTGCCGGCATCGATCCGCTTCGTCGCGTCACTCGATGTCGGCACCGCCGGCAAGCTGGCGCGCCGCAATGCGTAACGTCGTCGTCACCGGCGGTAGCCGCGGCCTCGGCCTCGGCATCGCCTGCACCCTGCGCGATTCAGGCTACAGTGTGATCGCAATCGCCCGCTCGGAAAGCGACGCGCTCCGCGCCGCAATCGCCGAAAGCGCAACCGCCGGTGGGCTGCATTTCGTGCCGTGCGACCTCGCCGACGTCGCGGCGATCCCGGCGCTGGTCTCCGGCATCCGGCGCGATTTCGGGCCGATTTACGGTCTCGTCAACAATGCCGGGCTCGGCACCGCCGGCGTGCTTGCGACAATGCGCGATTCCGATATCGAGCGCCTCGTGCGGCTCAACACCTTGTCGCCGATGGTGCTGACCAAATACGTCGTGCGCTCGATGATGGCGCAGGGCGCGGGACGCATCGTCAACATCGCCTCGATTGTCGCCTCGACCGGATATCCCGGCCTCGCCGCCTACAGCGCGACCAAGGCCTCGCTGGTCGGCTTCACCCGCTCGCTGGCGCGCGAGGTCGGCAAGCTCGGGATCACGGTCAACGCCGTCGCCCCCGGCTTTATCGACACCGAGATGACCCACAGCCTCGACGACGCACAGCGCCGCCAGATCGCGCGCCGCAGCGCCCTCAACCGGATGGCGGAAACCGCCGACATCGCCAACGCGGTCGCCTTCCTGATCAGTGACAAGGCCCGCAACATCACCGGCACGGTCCTGACCGTCGACGCCGGCAACACCGCATAGGGCCGTGGGGGATGACGATCTCCCGCGAATGCGCCATTCTCAGCCCCGCACAGAACCAGGCCTGGGGAGATCGGTGATGCCGGAAACCGTCCGCAATGTGGCGCGCGAAAAGCTGGAGCAGGGGCATCTATCGCTTGGCGTCGGCATCCGCATGACGCGCAGCGTCGAGATCGCCAAGGCAATGGCGGTGGCCGGGTTCGACTGGCTGTTCCTGGATATGGAACACGGCGTCATGTCGCTCGAAGCCTGCGCGCAGATTTCCACCGCCGCGCTCGATGCCGGCATTGCGCCGATCGCACGGGTGCCGAGCGGCGAGTATTCGATCGCGACACGGGCACTCGACAACGGCGCGCTCGGCATCGTGATGCCGCATGTCGATAGCGCGGCCGAGGCCAAGGAGGTCGTCGACCGGCTGAAATACCCGCCGGTCGGACATCGCTCGATGGGCGGCACCGGGCCGCATTACGGGCTGCGCGCGGCGTCGAGCGGCGAGGCCGCGTCGGCGCTGAATGCCTCGAACCTGACGATCGTAATGCTGGAAACCCCGACCGCGATCAAGAACGCCGCGGAGATCGCCGCGGTGCCGGGGGTCGATGTGCTGTTGATCGGCACCAACGATCTGTGCGCCGAAATGGGCATCCACGGCGATTTCGGAAACGAGAAGGTCGTCGAGGCTTACAAGGCGATGATCGCCGCCTGCAAAAAACACAACAAATTCCCCGGCATGGCCGGCATCTACAACGAGGCGATCATGCCCCGCTATATCGAGATGGGCGCCCGCTTTATCCTGTCGGGGCAGGACGCGCAATTCATGATGGGCGGCGCGGTGGCGCGCACCGGCTTCCTGCGCAAGATGCACGGATAAGCGCCGCACACCGCCGCTGATCGCTGCCGACACCCGGTAAGCACCACACTACCTGTCATTCCGGGGCCGGCGGAGCCGGAACCCGGAACCCAAGCACACGGACCTGTCACAGCCGGGTGATGTCCGTGTTCATAGGTTCCGGGTTCAGCCCTCCGGGCTGCCCCGGAATGACAGAGTGTTTCCGAATCGATAAGTGCACGTTCACGGTTTTGTGCGCCGTCGCCACGCTCAACTCGGCAACTACACCTATGTTAAACTCTGCAAAGCCTTGGCTCGGAACATGACTGGGGCCGTGTGATATGACTCACCAGCGCGAGGATTTGGGGCATGCCGGTCATCGACGGAATTGCGGAATTTCACGACGACATGACCGCGTGGCGGCGCGACATCCACGCGCATCCCGAACTCGGGTTTCCAGGAACACCGCACCTCCGACCTCGTCGCCGGCAAGCTGGAATCGTTCGGCATCGAGGTGACGCGCGGCATCGGCAAGACCGGGCTGGTCGGGCGGTTGCGGGTCGGCAACTCGCCGCGCGCGATCGGGCTGCGCGCCGATATGGACTGCCTGCCGATCATCGAGGCCAACAGCTTCGGCCATCGCTCGCAGCATGCCGGCCGGATGCATGCCTGCGGCCATGACGGGCACACGACGATGCTGCTCGGCGCCGCCCGCCACCTCGCGGCGACGCGCAATTTCGACGGCACCGTGCATTTCATCTTCCAGCCGGCCGAGGAGGGGCTCGGCGGCGCCGAGGCGATGGTCAAGGACGGGGTGTTCGACCGTTTTCCGTGCGACGTGATCTTCGGCATGCACAACCGGCCCGGGCCTCGCGGTCGGCAAGTTCCAGATCCGGCCGGGCGCGATGATGGCCGGCGGCGCGTTTTTCGACATCGCGATCACCGGCGTCGGGGCGCACGGCGCGCGGCCTGAGTCCGGCATCGATCCGGTCGTCGTCGCGGCGCACATCACGACGGCGCTGCAATCGATCGTCGTCGCGCAACGTGCGGCCGCACGACACCTGCGTCGTCAGCGTCACCCAGATCCACGGCGGCGACGCCTATAACGTGATCCCCGAAAAGGCGGTGCTGCGCGGCACCGTGCGCTGCTTCAGCAACGAGACGATGAAACTCGTCGAGCAGCGCATGCGCGCGCATCGCCGAGGGCGTCGCGGCCGGGTTCGGCGCCACGCGCGGAGGTCGATTTCCGCGCCCTGTTCCCGGCGCTGATCAACCACGCCGACGAGACCGATTTCATCGCCGACGCGGCGACCGACGTGGTCGGCGCCGGAAAACGTCAACCGCAACGGGCCCGCTGACCATGGCGTCGGAGGATTTCTCGTACATGCTGCAGGTCCTGCCCGGCGCCTATATCCAGATCGGCAATGGCGACGGCGAGGGCGCCTGCGAGGTCCACAACCCCGGCTACGATTTCAACGACAGCGCCCTGCCCTACGGCGCCGGCCTGTTCGTGCCGGCTGGTCGAGCGCCGCCTCGACGCATCTGCGCGGGTGCTGACCGCCGCATTTCCCGTCGCCCGTGAGAACCCTACGCGCCGCCGCCTGGGCGGTGTTCTGCCTCGATCTCGTCATCCTGGCGCAACTCGTCTACGAACTTGTCGCGGTCGCCAACGGGCCTGCCGCGCAAGCCTCGGTGCGCGGCCTCGCGATGATGCTGGGCTCGGGATTGCTCGGCGTCGCTATACTGCTCTCGGTCAGCACCGCACTGCGCAGCGCCGCCGGACTGTGGCTCTCGCTGGCCTGCGGCGCGGTGCCGATGCTGTGGGTCGCGCTGGCGATCTCCAGAGCCTGTGGGAATGACGGTTCGTAGGGCTTGCACTGAACCTGCGGGCTGGCGCACCGTGTCGGTCAGGATTTGGTTTGGGAGGATGCGCGATGGCTGAGCGTTGAGCTGGATTGTCTCGAAGGCGTCAAGGTGGTGGATTTCACCCAGTTCGAGGCGGGGCCGACCTGCGACCGAGACCCTGGCGTGGCTCGGCGCCGAGGTGGTCAAGATCGAGAACCCCGGGCTCGGCGACCCCGGCCGCCGGCTGCGTCCGGGCAGCCCGATGACGATCCCTGGTATTTCCACCAGTTCAACGCCAACAAGAAATCGATGACGCTGAACCTCAAATCGCCGCGCGGCCTCGAAATCGTCCGCGACCTGCTGAAAAAGGCCGATGTCATGGTCGAGAACATGGCGCCCGGCACGATCGAGCGGCTCGGCCTCTGCTATGACGAGGTCAAGAAGATCAACCCCGGCATCATCTATTGCCAGGTCAAGGGCTTTGGCACCGGCAGCCCGTATGAGAAGAGCCTCGCCTTCGACATGATCGCGCAGGCCGCCGGCGGCACTGATCAGCGTCACCGGCGAAGGCGGCGGCGCACCGCCGGTCAAGCCCGGCACCAGCTTTGGCGATACGGGTACCGGCATGCTGATGGCGATCAGCATCCTCGGCGCGCTCTACAAGCGGGCCAAGACCGGCCAGGGCCGCCGCCTGCAGGTCGCGATGCAGGACGCGATGATCCATTACATGCGCGTGCCGTTCTCGCGCACCCAGCACAACGGCCAGCCGGTGCCGCGCGGCGGCAGCAGCCAGTCGCAGCCGGGCGGGCTCGTGCCGTCGGCGCTCTACCCGTGCAAGCCGGGCGGGCCCAACGATTACGTCTATGTCTTCTGCAGCCGCGCCAATGCCGACCACTGGCAGCGCCTGCTCAAGGTCATCGGCCGCGAGGATCTGAAGGACGACGCGCGCTACGAAACCGGGCAGGCGCGCAGCCAGCGCGCCGCAGGAAGTCGACGAGATGATCGCCGCCTGGACGCGCCAGCACACCAAGGAAGAGGCGATGACGCTGATCGGCGCCGCCGGTGTGCCGGCCGGCGCGGTGTTCGACACAAACGAACTGATGAACGATCCCTCGCTCGCGGAGCGCGGCATCATGCAGACCTACGATCACCCGACCTACGGCAAGGTCACGATGCCGACCTGGCCGGTGCGCTTCGACGGCGCGCCGGTCGAAGGTCAAGTCCGCTCCCGCGCTCGGCCAGCATAACGCCGACGTGCTCGGCGGCTGGCTCGGCATCAGCGCCGCCGAAGTCGACGGCCTCAAGGCCGACGGCATCCTCGGCAAGTAGCCCTCTCTCCCTCTCCTGCGCGCGGGAGAGGGTGGCCGCGGGCGTCAGCCCGCGGTCGGGTGAGGGTCCTTCGAGGCGAGGTCTAAATGTCCGAAAACGCGACTGCCAACGCCGACATGCAGCGCCACTGGAACGAGGTGGCGGGACCGCGCTGGGTCGCGCGCGCCGGGCGCCAGGAGGCGCGCAACATCGAAGTCGCCGGATCTGTTGCAACGAGGCGGCACAGCCAAAGCCCGGCGAGCGGGTACTCGATATCGGCTGCGGCACCGGCGCGACCGCGATCCCGTTCGCCGGCGCGGTGGCGCCCGGCGGCCATGTCACCGGCATCGATATTTCCGAACCGATGCTCGGGACAGGCGCGCAAGAACATCGATGCTGCCGGGCTCGGCAACGTATCGCTGATCCTCGCCGACGCGCAGGTGCATCGCTTCGCGCCGCACAGTTTCGACCTGCTGATCTCGCGCTTCGGCGTGATGTTTTTCAGCGATCCGGTCGCCGCCTTCACCAACCTCTACGGCGGTCTGCGCCAGGGCGGACGGCTGTGCATGGCGGTATGGTCGACGATCGACGCCAACACGCACTGGAAAATCCCGTACGAGATTGCGGTGCGGCATCTCGGCGAGCCGGCACCGGCTGACCCACGCGACCCCGGCCCGATGGCCTTCCGCGACCCCGACTATTTGCGCGAGTTCCTCGGCAAGGCCGGGTTTGCCGACGTTATGGTGACACCGCGCCCGTTCACCGTCATCGGCGACACCGCCGAAAGCGAGGCCGAACATTCCGCCTCGTTCGGCCCGGCCTGGCGGCTGATGGAAGAGAAGAACGCCCTGGAAGCGGTACGGCAGGCCATCGTCGCCGAAACCGCCACCGCCTTGGCCCCGTACATGACGCCGGACGGCTTGCGCCTGCCCGGCACCGTCTTGCTGGTGCAGGCGAGGCGATAGCCGCCCCCTCAGCCGGGCTCAGCCGGGGGCGGTGCCGCGCAGGCAGGTGCGGTGCAGGATGCGGGGGTAGAGAGCGGCGTCGAAATTCGAATCCGCGCGGTGCAGCAGGCAGCGGTTATCCCACATCAGCATGTCGCCGGGCAGCCAGCGGTGGCGATAAAGGAAACGCTCATCGGTCGCATGCGCTTCGAGCCGCGCCAGCAACGCCCGGCCGTCCGCCATCAGCCAGCCATCGATATGCGAGGCGTGCTCGCCCATGAACAGGCAGCGGCGGCCGGTATCCGGATGAATGCGGGCGAGCGGGTGGCTCATCGGCGGCGCATCGGCGATCTCTTCCGGTGTCGCCTGCTTGCCGCTCTTGGCCTGCGACAATTCCCAGCTGTGGATGACGCGCAGCCCGTCAACCAGCGCCTTGTCCTTATCGCTCAGCGCGTCATAGGCGGCGTACATATTGGCAAAGCAGGTGTCGCCGCCATTGGGCGGCATCGTCACCGCGTGCAGGATCGTCGCCAACGACGGCTCCGGGCGGAACGATTTGTCGGTATGCCACGTGGTGGATTTGACCGAGCCGCTTGGTTTTCCGTCGGCACCCAGGTTGGTGACCATGTGGACCAGCGGGTTGTCGGAGCCGCGGTTGCGGGCAATGTGCCGCTCCAGCGTGCCGAATTGCAGACTGAACGCGATCTGCTCGTCCTTGGTCAGCTTCTGATCGCGGAAGGCCAGCACATGGTACCGCACGAAGGCAGCATAGACCGCCTGCCGGGTCGCCTCGCCGAACGGCTGGCGCAGATCAAGCCCGATCACCTCGGCGGCGCAACCCGGTGACAGCGGCCGCACCTCGAAAGCGGCGGCGGCGAGATGGTCCGCGACAGCGACCGCCCGTTCCATGACCAGCGACATCGTTCCCATCCTCTTGCTTCGTTCTTCAGCGTTGCTCGATTTTGCCGCAACTTCAGCTGCGCACCACCACGCAAATTCCGCCGACCGAGACGATGCGGCCGCATAGCGCGCTGGCAGCCTGCCGTGTGCCGGCCGGCAATGACACCATGTAGAACCGCCGCCAGCCGCGATAGCGCAGCACCCGCCCGATCACCATCGGGGTAGCGTCGCCGATAACCCGGGCATAGCGGTGGCGGACGCGCTCGAACGTCGCCAGCGCCAGGGATTTCGAGAAATTGCCGGCAAGCTGCACGCCCCATGGCGCCAGCGGCGCCAGGGCGATCGAACTCGGCTCGTAGTCATCATCGCGGCGCAGTCCGGCGGCCAGGGTGAGACAGGTCTGCGGCGCCCAATGGGCGATATCGGCATCATCCATCGGCGTAAATCCGTCGTTGTCGCCGAGCGCATCCTCGGGGTTCCAGGTTGTGACGTACTGCATATAGGAATAGGTGACCGCCGGCAGGTCGCCCTGCCCTTTCAGCCACGCCGCGACCCGCGCCGGTCCGGCATTGTAGGCCGCCGCGGCATTGCGCAGATTGCCGAATTGCTGCCGCAGATCGGCCAGCAATGAAGCCGCCTTCGGGATCGCCTCCTCCGGGTCGAACGGATCGCTGAGGCCGCGTTCGCGGGCGGTGCCCGGCATGAACTGGGCGATCCCCTCGGCCCCGGCGGAACTGACCGCGCCGGCCCGGAAGCTGCTCTCGCGCCAGATGACGCGCGTCAGGAACCCGACCGGCAGATTATGGCCGCGCGCCGCGGTCTCGATCAGCCGGCACACCGCATGGTCGACCGGCTCGAGCCCCATCGGCTGCGCCCCGGCGCGGGTGCCGGCGACCAGCAGCAGCGACAGCGCCAGGGCGATCAGCGCTGTGCTAGGCTGCGGCATCGCCCGTCATAAAACCGGAGGACCCAAAATGTCGGTACGTCTCGTCGTCACGATCAATGCCGCGCCGGGCAAAGGGACCCAGCTGGCGCAGGCCATGAAGGCGCGTTGCGAAGAATGCCTGAAGGAGCCGGGCTGCGAGCAATTCGAGATTTTTCAAAGTGCGCTGAACCCGGACAAGCTCGCTCTGCTCGAGCGGTGGAGCAGCCAGGTGGCGCTCGACACCCACGCCAAACTGAACCAGACCCGCCCACCTCTCCCCGACGGCCTGCGCCTCGGTGCCGGCGAACGGGAGGACTACGAATACAACCGGACGCGATAAGGACAACAGAAAATGTCACTCCCGGCGGAAGGCTTCCGCCGGGAGTGACGTGTGGAACCGGTCGGACAATACGTCCGTCGCCGAGGAGGGAGGAAGCTACTCCGCCGCCTGCGGCATCTGCTTCATGTCGGTCGAGTATTTCAGGTGGACCGGCGAGTTCAGCTCGAACGGGTCTTTGAGGCCCAGTTCCTGGCCGATTTCGCGCATCGCCGGCATCACTTCCTGGCCCAAGAGGCGGATGCAGGTGCGGGCATCCGCGTCGCTGACCGAGCCGTCATTGCCCCAGATACCGTAGATGCTCGGGCGGGTTTCTTCGAGCACGCGGCGGATTTTCGGGATGACTGTCTTTGGCGTACCAAAGAAGATGCGGCCATCGGCGACCTGCTGCTCAAAGGTCGGCCGGCCGCGCGGATTGACCGCCCGCCCGACCGCGAACTCGACAAACTGGCGGCGATGCTCCGGCGAGAAATAGCCCGACGGGCTCGACCACACCGGGTGCGCCAGACCGGTGAACTCGCCCTGCATCCACAGGAATTGGCGGGCGTTCTTCTCGGCCTTTTCCTCGCTGTCGGACACATGGATTTGTTGCAGATAGCCGCGGTTTTCCGGCCCTAACTCGTAGCCGACCTCGCGCGCGACCTCGTCATAGGTCTCCCAGATCTTCTTGGTCGCCTCGATTGAGGTGTTCAGCGCGATATAGGGATAGCGCTGCTTCGCCGCCCAGATGATCGTCTCCTTCGAGAGGACGCCGGGAATCCACACCCGCGGATAGGGTTTTTGCAATGGCACCGCCCACGGGTTGACGACGCGGTGCTGGTAATGCGTGCCTTCCCAGCGGAACGGCCCGGTACGCGACCACGCCGCGGTGACGAGATCATGCGCCTCTTCGAAACGCTCGCGGTTGAAGGCCGGGTTGACGCCCGCCGCAAGCTGCTCCTGGCCGCCGCCACGCACAAACCCGGAGACGAGCCGGCCTTTCGAGATCATATCGATCATCGCCAGTTCTTCGGCGAGCCGCACCGGGTTTTCGGCGAGCGGCAGCGGGTTGCCGAGCAGGACGATCTTCGCCTTCTTGGTCACCGCCGCGAGGATCGAAGCAAAGATGTTGCACTTGGCCTGCATGCAGAACGGCGCGTTGTGGTGCTCGTTCAGCATAAAGCCTTCGACGCCCTGCTCCTCGGCATAGATGTAATGTTCGAGGTACTGGTTATAGAGACGGCTGCCGGCGACCGGGTCGAAATGCTTGTTCGAGAACATCAGCGCGGTATGGCCGGTCTCCAGCCCGATGTCGGCGGGATAGGCGGACATCGGCTGTTCGGTGAAATACATCACATGCATGGCGTTCCTCCTGGACGTCCGACCGATACGAAGTGGCCTCGTTCAAAGCATTATACTCATCGTCCGGTGAAGGCTGGGTGCCCCTCGGGAAGATTACTATTTTTGTCATTCCGGGGCAGCCCGGAGGGCTGAACCCGGAACCCAAGAACACCGTCTTTGCCAGGATGTCACCGGTCCGTGTTCTTGGGTTCCGGGTTCCTCGCTTTGCTCGGCCCCGGAATGACAACGAAATTAACTCCTGTAACGCTACTGGTGTTTTATTTTGCTCTCGTTCCCACCCCCACGGATACGACCGCATCTATAATCATTCAGCAGCCACCCTCGCTTGCTGTTGCCGGCCCGGCAGGTAATTGACGCTGACCGGCTGGTTGGTTTCGAACGGGCTTTTCAGGTCGAGTTCCCTGGCGATTTCGCGCACCGCCGGCATCACTTCCTGGCCGAGCAGGCGGATGCAGGTCTTCGCGTCTTCGTTGGTGACGCTGCCGTCATTGCCCCAGAAGCCGAGGATGCCGGGCCGGGTCTTTTCCAACAACTCCCGCAGCCGGGCGATCACCTGCTTTGGCGTACCGGCGATGATCATCAATTCTTCCATCTGCTTTTCGAGCGGCGGCCGGTAGCGCGGGTTTTTCGATCGGCCGGTGGCGAACTCGACAAAGGCCTGGCGGTTTTCCGGGCTGCCGTAGCCCGACGGCGTCGACCACACCGGATGCGCGAGGCCGGTGAACTCGCCCTGCATCCACATGAATTGCCGCGCGTTCGCGATCGCCTTTTCCTCGGTTTCGGCGACGTGGATTTGCTTCAGCAGGCCGTGATAGTCGGGGCCGGGGGTGAAGCCGGCTTCTTGCGCCACGTCGTCGTACATCTTCCAGATCTGGTTGGTGCGGTCGACCGGCGTGTTCAACGCGATATAGGGATAGCCGTGTTCGGCCGCCCAGACGATCGTCTCCTTCAGATGACTCCCGGAATCCACACGCGCGGATGCGGCTTTTGCAGCGGCACCGCCCACGGGTTGACCACGCGATGCTGGTACTGGGTGCCCTCGAAACGGAACGGACCGGGCACCGTCCACGCCTTGACGATCAGATCGTGCGCTTCCTGGAAGCGCTCGCGGTTGAAGGCCGGGTTGACGCCGGTGGCCAGCTGCTCCTGGCCGCCGCCGCGAACAAAGCCGGAGACCAGGCGCCCTTTCGAGATCATGTCGATCATCGACAGCTCTTCGGCGAGCCGAACCGGGTTTTCAGCGAGCGGAAGCGGGTTGCCGAGCAGGACGATCTTCGTTTTCTTGGTCGCGGCGGCGAGGATCGAGGCAAACACGTTACACTTTGCCTGCATGCAGAACGGCGCATTGTGGTGCTCGTTCAGCATGATGCCCTCGATGCCCATTTCCTCGGCATAGAGGTAATGGTCGAGGTATTCGTTATAGAGGCGGCTGCCGGCGACCGGGTCGAAATGCTTGTTCGAGAACATCAACGCGGTCGAGCCGAAATCGAGCCCTTCCTGCGCCGGGTAGGCCGACATCGGCTGCTCGGTAAAATACATCTGATGCATCAAAATCTCCTTTTTTACTCCCTCTCCACCCCTGGGGGTGGAGAGGGTTGGGGTGAGGCGGGGGATTTCCACCGGCGCTCACCCCGCAAGCACCCACCTCACCCTCCCAGCGCTCTGCGCCGGGCCCCTCCCTCTCCCCCCCTGAAGGGCGGAGAGGGGAGAAATTCAATTCTGCTCGATGAACGGAGTCACCAGCCGCGCCAGCGCCTCGGGCTGTTCCAGGTCGACGCAATGGCCGGAATTGGCGACGGTTTCGAACCGCGCCTCGCGCAATGACTTCGCGTAAACCTCGCCGGCGCTTTTCGGCACGATCTGATCGTCGTCGCCCCACACCACCATCGCCGGGGCGCGCACGCCGCCGAGCAGATGCGGCAGCGTCTGGCTGTGCATGTAGGGCTTCCACGCGATGCGGAAGCTCATTTCACGGCACAAATCCCAGGCAACCAGCTGGTCGGTCGAGACATCGCCGTAGACCTTGTCGAACGCCGCTTCAGCATGGAAGCCGGCTTTCGCGTAGTCGATATAGCTGACGATCGCCTGATCAAAGATGTCGCCCTGTGGCGGTTTGACCCCCATCGCGCCGACCAGCACCAGCCGGTGGAAATCGCGCGGCGCCAGGGCCGCCATTTCGGCCGCGACCCAGCCGCCAAACCCGAGCCCGACAAGGCTGGCCCGCTCGACGCCAAGCTCAGCCAGAAGCCATTGATACAGCGAGGCGATGTCGCGCGGGTGGCGCATCCATTGCGGGCGTTCGGGGTCGCCAAAACCGGGGTGGGTCGGCACGATAACGTCGAACTTGTCGGCCAGCGCGTCGTAAAACGCGGTGCGGGGGAGCGTGCCGATATCGTGGTGGAGAACCAGTACGGGGCGCCCCTGTCCGCCGCGCGCCACATGCAGCTTGACGTCGCCCAACTCAACGTTCTGTTCGCTCCACCCCGCCATCACGGCCACCCATCTTTTATGAACGTCGTTCAGGTTACCCCGCGATCTGACCTGCCGACAATCGAGGATCGATCATCGCAGGGTTGCAGATCGTAAGGAAGGATATCTATCAGCCAGCTTACCATCAATGTTTTGGCGGTGTTTTGCAAAAATGCGGGCCTCGACGGCGGCGCGAAGCATGGCATTATCGCATGAGAACGAGACGCAGGACGGGAGCACGACGATGGATTTCGGCGCCTTCATGTTTCACACGGACTACTCGATGCCGATCGTCGCTCTGGCGCAGGCCTGCGAGGCACGCGGCTTCGAGTCGCTGTGGGCACCCGAGCATTCGCACATTCCGCTGAGCCGCAAATCGCCGTTTCCGGGCGGCGGTGATGTGCCGAAAATGTATTACGACGCGATGGACCCGTTTGTGATCCTCAGCGCCGCGGCCGCCGCGACCACCAAACTCAAGGTCGGCACCGGCGTCTGCCTGATCATCCAGCGCGACACGATCCAGACCGCGAAGATCGCCGCGTCGCTCGACCAGATTTCCGGCGGGCGGTTCCTCTTCGGGATCGGCGGCGGGTGGAACCAGGACGAGATGGAAGACCACGGCACCGACTTCAAATCGCGGTTCAAGCGGATGCGCGAACAGGTCGAGGCGATGCGCGAAATCTGGACCAAGTCAAAGCCGGAGTACCAGGGCGATATCGTCGGTTTTCCCCCGATGATGGCGTGGCCAAAACCGGTGCAGAACCCGCTGCCGATCATCGTCGGCGGCGCCTTCCCGCACGCGGCGCGGCGCGCGGCGCGCTATGGCAATGGCTGGATCCCGATTGCCGGCCGCGCGATCTACGGCAATTTTGACGAGTATTTCCCAGCCTACAAACAGATGCTGGCCGATGCCGGGCGCAGCCTCGCCGACGCGCCGATCACGATGTTCGGCGCCGCCGCCGATTACGACCAGTTGATGAAATACAAGGAACTGGGCGTCGCCCGGGTCGTCGCCGGCCTGCCGCCGGAAGGCGCCGACAATATCCTGCCGATGCTCGACAACTGGGCCGGCCTGATCCGCCGCGTCAACGGCTGAACCGCAATTTCTGTCGTCCCTGCACACGCAGGGACCCACCGCGGCGAGCAACGAGCCGCGGGAAAGTGGGTCCCCGCTTTCGCGAGGACGACAAGCTATTTTAGGAGAAATACATGCCTGACGACGTCAAAATTCTCGCCTCCGACCTGGGCTTTCCAGAAGGCCCGGTGTGGATGGCCGATGGGTCGGTGATCCTCGGAGAGATTTCGGGGAAGAAGGTGACGCGGGTCGCGCCTGACGGCAGCAAGACCGAGATCGGCAAGGCCGGCGGCGGCCCCAACGGCGTCGCGACCGGGCCGGATGGCGCGCTCTATGTCTGCAACAATGGCGGCGCAGTCTACGAAACCACCCCGAAATTCCTCTCGACAGGGCCGGCGCCCGACTACAACGGCGGCTGCATTCAGCGTATCGACGCGAAGACCGGCGAGACCAAAATCCTTTATACCCATGCCGGCGCGCACAAATTATCGGCGCCGAACGATCTCGTATTCGACCGGCAGGGCGGCTTTTATTTCACCGATCTCGGCAAACGCTATGCGCGCAACCGCGACCACGGCGGGCTTTATTACGCACTGCCCGACGGGTCGAAGATCGTCGAACTGGTGCATCCAATGCTGAGCCCGAACGGCGTCGGTCTGTCGCCGGACGAAAAGACCGTTTATGTCGCCGACACCGAAAGCTCGCGGGTCTTCGCGTATGACATCGAGTCTCCGGGTGTGTTGAAGAAAGAGCCGTTTCCGGCGCCTTATAGCGGCCGGCTCGTCTGCGGCCTGCCGGGCTTCCAGCGCTTCGACAGCCTTGCGGTCGATGCCGCCGGCAATATCTGCGTCGCAACCCTGGTCACCGGCCACATCACGGTGATCTCGCCGGCCGGCCACGTCATCCGCCAGGTCAAGATGCCCGACGTGTACCCGACCAACATCTGCTTTGGCGGCCCCGATTTGCGCACCGCCTACATCACGCTATCGGCCTCGGGGCAACTCGGCGTCATGCAATGGCCGGAACCGGGCCTCAAACTCAACTTCATGCACTGAAGAAAAAGGAAGGTCTACGCGAAGGTCGCGGAGGATACGCAGAGGACGCGAAGGGGATTTTTTGCGCGAAGCGCAACAATTTGCTTCCGCCCCGGAGTTTTAGAGCGGCATTCGACCAAGTGGAGTCGCATCCCTAATTCGCTTTGGCCGGGCTTGACCCCGGCCATCTACGTCTTCGGTTCGCATCGCTGCTGGCAAAGGCGTGGACCCGCGGGTCAAGCCCGCGGGAAGGGAATAGGTGATCGAACTTGATCGGACTCCGCTCTAATTATAGCGCTTCGCGCAAAAAGTCCCCTTGGCGTCCTCCGCGTATCCTTCGCGGCCTTCGCGTCGAATTTTCCTTTTCATTTCTTCGCGACGTTCCTTCTCATCGGTGCTGACTGCATAGCGCTTCGGCAGATCGGTCTGTACTTACTGCGCCGGCACCAACTCGCGCACGACTTCGTGTTTTTCGTCGAAGCGGGCGTGGGTTTCGTTGATGTCGTCGAGGGTCGGCAGGCTGGCTTCGTTGCCGAGGTGCTGGATCGCGTGCACCGTCGAAATCGGCGGGGAGATGGCGGAATTGTCCGGTCATCTTGAAGACGGCGTGCTGATCTCGCTGGTGGCGTGCGACAGCCTGGCCGATATCGGCATCGGCGATTAAGCCTGACCTCACCTTGGAATATGCGCCGCGCATCAAGCGCCGGTTGCTCGAGGCCGGGTTTACTCCGGAGCGTCAGGCGAACACGACCACGAGATATGGAAAAACGCCCAGACCGGACTGCGGGTGACGATCGATAACGGTTCGAAAAGCCGGCATACAGCCAACAAAATCCTGAAAGACGCGGGTTGGCCAAAATCCTTCTAAGGTGACGCCGCAGCGCCGCATCGTAACTCGTTGACGTTGATGACCCCGCGCAGCACGGCCGGCATGTTCATCACGGCGAAATATTCGTCGTTGAAGGTGCGGATCGCCGTGGCTTTTTCCTCCTCGCCGCCTCGCAATAGGCGCACCAGCATCCGAGGCAGGCATCTGCCTTCGGCGGTGGCACATTGCTTGCGTCCAGCCCGCCAATCACGACACCCAACCAGTGCATACCCGGAGGAAGCGGCGATGACCCAGGCCACGCTGACCATCACCAGCAAGAATTATTCGTCATGGTCGCTGCGCGGCTGGCTGCTCGCGCGGTTCGCCGGACTCGATTGCACCGAAAAGTTCGTGCCGGCCGACAACCCGGCGATGCGCGCCGAATTGCTGCTGTTGTCGTCGTCGATCCTGGTTCCCTGTCTCGACCATAACGGCATCTCGGTGTGGGACACCCTGGCGATCGCCGAATACCTGCATGAAAACAACCCGAAGGCAGGGCTGTTGCCGCGCGACCTGGCGATGCGCACGCGCTGTCGCTCGATCTGCGGCGAAATGCACTCGGGGTTCACCGCGCTGCGCTCGTCGCTGCCGATGAACCTCAAGGCGCATTTCCCGGGCTTCAAGGTGTGGTCGCGGGCACAGGCCGATATCGACCGGATCACCGCGATCTGGGGCGACTGCCTGACGGCGCACAAGGGGCCGTTCCTGTTCGGCGAGCGCTCGATGGCGGATGCGATGTACGCCCCGGTCGTCACCCGGTTCCGCACCTACGACGTGCCGCTCGACAAACGATGCGCCGCCTATTGCGAGACGGTCATGCAGATGCCGGAAATGATCGAGTGGTTTGAGGCGGCGCGCAGCGAGCCCGAAGAGATCGAAGAATTCGAAGTCGAGTTCTGAGCGACCCGCCGGGTGGGATGTTGCCGGGCGGTGATGACAAAACGCGCGGCGATGTCAGCGTCCCGCGAGCGTCCGTCCTTGCGGAAGCCGTCACGGTCGAGCCCGCGCATGTAACTCTCGATGCGCTCGATGTTTTCCACAATGTCAGGCAAACAGTCGGCGGGATCATGCTCAGAACGCACGCCGCCGGTCCCTGTCTATTCTTGCCTGCAGGCGCAGCTTCTCAACCGGCTCCGGCAGGATATCGACCGTCCGGCCGAGCAATGCGGAGAGGTGCCGCTCCAACGCGGCCAATTCAAGCAGTCCGATCCCGGCGTCGGGATCAAGTTCGACCGCCAGATCGATGTCACTCTCCGTGTTTTCCTCGCCGCGGGCAGCGGAGCCGAACAGGGATAGATGGCAAATACCAGCGGCGCGCAATTCGGGCTGGCGCGCGCGCAGCGCTCTTACAATCGCCTCGCCGATGGCGTCTGGACCGTCCATGCTTTCCTTATGCGGCGATCGCGCAGCGCTTCCGTATCTGGTTGATAGCGGCAGCAATATGCTCTGGATGCATCGAAGCGTGCTCGATCTCCCACAGCCACGGCTGTCCGTCGGCCGCATAATGGATGACGAGATCGTCGCCGGCGTCTTCGCCGCCGATTTCGGCCGCATTGCCACCATCACCAACCGGCCACGGGCGCACCTCGATCGCCATCGTGTCGGTGTCAGGGTAGTAATTGATTACCGGCTCCTGGGTCATGGCTTGAATTTCCGGTCCCAAAACGCGTTGTGAACGGTCTCGCCGTCCGGTTCAATGATAACACGCAGCCACCGCTGACGCTCCTGAACCCAGCGCCAATGGCGGGTTCGACCGTCAGTTTGCGATTGCTTGTGCTCCGGCTGGTCACGCGCCCGCAGGACATCGACCTCGGCGATATCGAGCCGATCCGGCCGTTGCATCACATCGAGAGCGAAATATCGGGTGCGCCAGAAGGGCGGCGGCGGAAGGCGGTCGTCGCTAATCGGCTACCACCCCCCATCCACCCCGATCGCCTGGCCGGTGACAAAGCCGGCTTCGTCGGAGGCGAGGTAGGCGATCATCGAGGCGACTTCATCCGGGGTGCCGAAGCGGCCCATCGGGATCGCCTTGGACCGTTCGCGAAAGCCGGTCTCCATATCGTCGCCGTATTCGCGCCGATTGGTGCTGATCGCGCGCGAGGTGCGGATCGGGCCGGGGCATACCGCGTTGACGGTAATTCCGTGCGGCGCCAGGTCGAGCGCCAGCGATTTGGTAAAGCCGATGATCGCCGCTTTTGACGCGGCATAGGTCGCGCGGTGCCTGCCCGGACGAAACGCCGCCTTTGACGATACGCTGACGATGCGGCCCCATTGCGCCTTGCGCATCACCGGGGCGGCGGCGCGCGACATCAGGAAAGCGCCCTTGGCGTTGACGCCAAGGGTCAAATCCCAGGCGGCGACGGGCACGTTCTCGATCTCGTTGCGATCGGCGCCCTGCGGCGCACCGGCATTGTTGACCAGGATGTCGAGCCGGCCGTAACGCGACAGCACTTCGCCGACCATGCGGTTGGCATCGGCCTCCTGGCTGACATCGCCAAGTACCGCAGATGCCGTGCCTCCCTCTCGGGTAAGTTCCTCGACGAGGCTGTCGACCCCGCCCCAGTTGCTGTCCGTGTCACCCGGGGCGTTGAACTCGTTGGCGACCCCGGCGGGCCGCACATCGGATACCACGACCGTGAGGCCTTTGGCGGCCAGAGCCCGAGCCGTCGAGTTGCCGATGCCGATCGGCTTGCCGCACCCGGTGATCAGCGCAACCCGCGCGGAATGAGGCATCGCACCCTCCCTTGATTTTTGTGCAATGCCTTACCCTAGCCCCTCCGCCTGCCGCTGTCTCCGGTCGGCATGGCGGCGCCGTCACCTCAACTCCGCGAGCCCCTCCTCGGCGAGTGCCAATGCCGGCGTCTGGCGACCTTCGAGGCGCTGCGCCTCGATTTCCAAATCCTCGGCCATCCGCAGGCGAGCCTCCCAGATGGCCGGATTTCCCGTCCGCTCCGCGAACTCGCGATACCATGCCGCCAACTCACGCAACTTTTGTGGATTTTCCATCGCCCCAGCCCCGCGCTTGACGTCTCCCTGGTTCAAACGCGCGTTCCGGCTGGAGCGTTCCCTGCGCTCAGGCGACGCGAAGCTGCCGCCACCAGCGGTAAGTCGCAGCCAATGCGACAAACCCCAGCATTCCCATTGTCACGGTCGCCCCGCGCGCCCCGATCACTTCAGCGAGGCCGCCGAGGCAGAGAAACCCGATCGGGCCGATCCCGATGCACACCGACAACACGCCATACATCCGGCTGCGCATCTCGACCGGCGCCGCGATGTAGATCAGCGTCGCCTGCAAGACGCTGAAGGCCGCGTTCGATACCCGGTGAACAGCAGGGCCGACCCCGCCAGCGGCACGTTCGGCGCGAGCGCGAAAACGATCAGCATCGCCATGTAGAGCATCACGCCGCCGACATAGAGCGTGCCGTACCATGCCGGCTTTGCCCACAGCGCCATCGCGATCGCGCCGCAAAACGAGCCGACGCCGTCCATGCTGGCGAGAATGCCGATGCCGCTGGCGCCGAGATGCAGATTATCCTGCCCGATGACCGGGATCATCGTGGTGAAGGGCCAGCCGAATACATTGTAGATGACGGTTATCGTCAGGGTCGCGATAAGCCGGCGGGTCGCGCCGTACCAACGCCAGCCCTTCAAGCATTCGTGCCAAAACCGCGGTGCCGGCGGCAACCGCCTGGCTGTTGCGATGCCGGACGAACAGCGCCGCGGCCAGCGCCGCCGAGTAGCACAAGACGCTGACCGTGAACGTGCCGGAAATCCCGACCGCGGCAAACAGCAGGCCGCCGATCGTCGGGCCGAGCATGCGGCTGGCGTTGTTGGCGCCGACATCGATCGACATCGCGGCGCCCATCTGCTCATGCCCGACGACCTCGCCGATCATCACCCGGCGCACCGGGTTGTCGGTCGCCCAGGCGACGCCGTTGCAGAAGCTGGCCAGCGCCAGATGCCAGATTTCGAGCGCACCGGCATAGGCCAGCACCGCAAGACACAGCGAGGTCAGCAGCATCAGCACGACGACGCCGATCAGCACCTTGTAGCGCTCGATCCGCTCGGTCGCAGCGCCGATCAACGCCCCGAACAGCGCCATCGGCAGCATGCGCAGCAGCGTCATCATCGCCACCTGGAACGCCGAGCCGGTGTGCTGATAAACGAACACGCCGACCACGATCATCTCGAGCCAGCGCACCGCGAATACGATGAGGCCGACACACCACAGCAGGCGGAAGTCGCGGCTCGCCAGCAGCCCCCAGCGCGGCGCGGGCGCAACAACCGGCCCGGCAATTGCGGTGCCGGCACACGCGGCATGCCGCGTGCGGTGAAAGACGAGCGGTCGAAACGCATAACCCGCAGGATTGTCCCAGGCGTTCCCGGCTGTTGCTGCCGGCTGTTATTGTTGGTCGCGGCCGGTGCGTCGTACTCTACAGGTGCGGCGGCCTCGCCGGGTTGCTCATTTTCGACACCACGCCGGCAAGCGGCACGGCGTCGCGGTTTTTTGCATAAGGCCGCGGCACACATTTCCAGGGGGATGGCAGGGCGATGGATTTGGGATTGAAGGGCCTGAAGGCGATCGTTACCGGCGGCACACGGGGAATCGGCCACGCGATCGCAAGCACGCTCGCCGCCGAAGGCTGCGACGTGGCGATCTGCGCACGGCACCGTGGCCCGGTCGACGAGACCGTCGCCCATCTGGCGCGCCTGGGCGTCAAGGCGACCGGCGGCGCGGTCGATGTCGCCGATCTGCCGGCGTTGCGCGCCTGGGTCGCCGAGGCGGCCGACACGCTCGGCGGCCTCGACATCTTCGTCGCCAATGTCAGCGCCCTCGCCCAGGGCATGGACGAAGCATTCATGGCGGCGAGGCTTCGAGATCGACGTGATGGGCACGGTATTCGGGGTCGAAGCGGCGTTGCCTCTGCTCGAATGCTCCGAGGCCGCTTCGATCGTGATCGTCGGCAGCACCGCGATGGCCGAGATCTACGGCCCGACCCGCGCCTACGCCGCGGTCAAGGCGGCGCTGTTGCCTTACGTCAAAGGTCTGGCGCGCAACCTCGCGGCCAAGAACATCCGCGCCAACATGGTGTCGCCAGGCAACGTGTTTTTCTCCGGCGGCGTGTGGGACACGGTGCGCGAGCGCAACCCCGAAATGTTCGCCGCGACGCTGGCGCGCAATCCGATGGGCCGCATGGGCACGCCCGAGGAAGTCGCCAACGCCGTCGTCTTTCTCGCCAGCCCGCGCGCCAGCTTCATCACCGGCACCAACCTGATCATCGACGGCGCCCTGACCCAGCGCGTCCAGTTTTAGTCAGGCCCCGTCTTTAGTCAGGCCCCGTCGGAGGGACAGGGCATCGAGTGCCGTAGGATGGGCTGAGCGCAGCGAAGCCCATCGTCCTGCCGATTCCAGGGGAAGCGATGGGCTTCGCTGCGCTCAGCCCATCCTACGAGGACTATCCTATAAATCCGCGAGGCGGACCCAGGTGCCGAGGGCAAGGCCGATGGCGGCACCAATCGCGACATGGATGGCGGTGATATCCCCGGCGAGCAGCAGGTAGAGGATCATCACGCCGATACCGCAGGCGATGCCACCGATCAGCGATGCCTGCGAGCGCTTCAGCCGCTCGGCCGGGGCTGCGGTCATGCACGCGCTCCGGCGGTCTGGGAACGGTCGGCGTTGGCGCGCACCTGTTTCAGGTCGGTGCGCACATGGGTCGTGTCGTAGCCGTTGAAAATGTGGCCCAGCAGGCCGCGCTTCAGATCGGTGGTGCCGAACAGCCAGTCGGCGATCGGGTAGGTCAGATTCATGTTCTTTTCCATCATGATCGCCTGGTTGTGGTGGGCGATGTGATGGCGGCGGATCGTGTTGACGAACGGCAGGTGCCGCACGATCCGGTCATCCTTGACGTGGCAGCACCAGTGGAAGAACTCGTAGTTCATGTACATGCCGACCGTGGTCAGCAGCAGCAGCCACCCGGCATTCGCCGACCACAGCCAGCCAAGCACCAGGGCCGGCGGCACCGAGATCGCGATAAACGTCACCAGCGCGTAGGGCGGGAAGAAGGTGATGCGGAAATCCTGCGTGCCGTCGATGGTCGGTTCCTGGTCGGTGAAGAACTGATGGTGCGCCAGCGTGTGGCGCTTGTAGATGCCCATGAAGCCCTTGACCGGCCGGTGCATCACAAACCGGTGGATCCACCACTCGAAGATATTGCAGACCAGCAGCACCGCCGGCACGACCAGCCACTCGATCCAATTCGGCCGATGGATATGCGGGATGATATAGCACCACGCGGCAACGCCGATCGCGTAGATCACCGCGACGTGCAGCACGCCGCTGTACCACGGCGAAATGCGCGGCCGGTAGAACGCGCGGAACGCCGCCTGCCGCTCGGTCATCATGGCGCAACCTCCCTCGGTTCTCATCCGCCGCGGGCTTGGCGCGGCCAGCCAAATTATCGCAACATCGCGCCGGGTGGTAGACGCCGGATGATAGACGGGCTCGGCGCTGCTGGAGTCAGGCGGTCTGCGGGGGGCCGAGCGCGGCGTCGATGTCGTCGGAGGTCAGCCGCCAGGCATTGGCGAGGTTGGCCACGACCTCGCGCATGAAACGCTCGTATTGCGCGAGCGCAGCGCGGTCGTCGCCGAGATGGTCGGCGAGCAGTGCCAGCGCCAGTTGCGCCGGCCCGGCGCCCTCATAGGTCCATTCGAACCCGGTTTTCGACAGCCGCCGCAGATCGTGCCGCGGCGGCAGATTATGCCCATCGACCGTGACGATCGCCCCGTCGAGGCCGCGCGCACCCTCATAGATTTTCACCGCCGCCTCCCCTCCCCGGCCACGCGCCTCACCCACGCAGCCTGCGGCATCTTATACGCGCCGGGGACGCGAGGCTCCCATTGCATCGCCATTGAGGCCTCCCATTTTAGAATTATTCTAATATGGAGTTATCCGATGCAGGGCCGTTCTGTTCCCCATGTCGTGTTCAAGACCCGGGTTCGTGATGAAAGCGTCCCCGGCCCCAACCCCTATCGCTGGCAGGATGTCGACAGCCGCGAGATGTTCGCCGGCAGGCGGGTGGTCGTGTTTTCGCTGCCGGGCGCCTTCACACCGACCTGCTCGAACCGGCAATGCCCGGCCTTTGATCTCGCCTATGAGGCGATGCACGAGCTTGGTGTGGACGATGTCTATTGCATCAGCGTCAACGACGCCTTCGTCATGCACAACTGGGCGACCAGCCTGGGGCTGAAGAACGTCAAGCTGATCCCCGATGGCTCCGCGCATTTTACGCGCCGCATGGGCATGCTGATCAACAAGGAGCATCTCGGCTTCGGCCACCGCAGCTGGCGCTATGCGATGGTCGTCAACGACAGCGTTATTGAAAAATGGTTCGAGGAGCCGGGCATCAACGACGCCGGCACCGACGAGGACCCCTACGGCGAAACCGACCCCGGGCGCATCCTTGCCTACCTCGAAAGCACCAGCCGCGCCGCCGCCGCCTGACCCGGACCGGCGACCGGCATCCCCCCACCCCGCGGCCGCCTCCCGACCGCGGGGTTTCGGAATTTGCCGCCCGCGCAATTTCGTGCACCCTCAAGGCACGGTAGGTAGCGCTCCCGACCAGGGAGAACAATCCACCGGCTCCGCCGCGCAGCCCGGCGGATGCATTGGCAATATTTTCTCGATACCGCACTCGCGAACGCGTTCGTTGCCCGTTAGTGCACGGGATTTCGCGTCGAGACGCAGAACGGCAGCTACCGCATGCCCGACGATACTCTACCATCGCGCATACCCGCGCCAGCGCACCGGACGCCGTGATTCAGAGAGATGCTGCGCTGATCTCCTTGCATATGGCCGCGAGCGCAGCGACATTTGGTACGGTGCTGCCAGGGCTACGTGTTGAACGCTATCGTTCCCTTACGCGAGTTGTTGCCGATCGTTCGGCCGAAAGCCGCCGACGAGGCGGCGATTTGGTATCTCGAAGAAGCCCATGTGCGGCGGATCGCGGCCTTGCCGAAGATCTGGGCAGACCATTACGCGTCGGTCGCAGATTACTGGGCGCATAAACGACGCCACCCTGACACCCGCGCCGGCGCGATGGCTGCCCTCTATTCGTGGACTCGCTACATCGCCGTCGCAGCGTCTGTCGTGACCCTCAATCCGATCATGATTGTTGTTGCGATCAGCGGTGCTCGCCGGAGCAACCCTGGCCGGTCCTCGATCTAACCATGTAATCGCCGCTCCGGCCATCGGGGCGGCTTTTTTTGCTGACCCCGGCGCCCCTCTCCTGCCTCCCCCTGCCATGAACCTCTCACCGGTCGGTATCCTTTCCCAGCTTCGGCTAATTGATGGCAGGCGGCTACGGTACAAGATCGGGACCGTGCACCGGATGAACGACTGCGAGATTCTGTCAGCGCAGCACTCGGCTGTCTTCGGTGTCTCCTTAAAAGCTGACCCCTATCCGGCTATTCAGGGGTAATCACATTTAAGCCATGATTGATCGTCTAGTCTGTCACATATTATAACTCAAGGATGCTTATATTTCAGAGCCACATACTGAACATGCACCAACCTTACTGGGGAGCTATAAGGGATGACGTGCTCCGAACGTGAGCGAGCGATCCTGCGTCGACTGATGCGGGGTGCTACCAATAGGAAAATCGCTTGCGACCTTGATATTACTGAGGGTGCGGTCAACGTGCACCTAGCGCGCCTTTTTCGAAAACTTGGTGTTGAGAATTGCTCACAAGCGATGACATGGGCCCGAGATACCGAGGCACTTGAGGGTTTCTAAAGTTCACAGAAAGGCCGAATCTGAAATTCGAGAGCCATAGAAACGAGAGCGTCACAAGACTTCGATGATTTCGACTTTTAGACGCACGATACGCGTGTGGGGTTGCGGTTCTCCCCAATCATGTTCTTCAGCCTCTTTCAAGGCCGTCTCGACGTCGGTTACCCCCTCCGGAAGCACCAATATCGAATTATCTGAAAACAGCAGCCCCAGGTGCTCGCTCATCCCTTTGTTTGCCTTTTTTAACGTGCATGTATTAAAACTCATTGGACACGTGGTACCCGTCCGGTGAAAGCCGTCTTGCGCGATCGGGACGGGTAGGCTGGTTGTAGCACTGGTGCAAAGGACGGTGCTTGCACCGGTGCTAGCGATGGGGCGATGGCAAGAGTTGAGGTGATTACCGGGCCCGAACGTCGACGGCGCTGGAGTGACGAGCAGAAGCGGGCGATCGTGGCCGCGAGTTTTGCGCCGGGTGCCGTCGTCTCTGAGGTGGCTCGCCGGGCTGACGTTTCTTCGGGCCAGATCTATCGCTGGCGGCAGGAGTTCCAGGCCGCGGCTGCAGGGTTCGCCCAGGTGCTGATCGCGCCGGCCGAGGACTCCGCCCCGACAACCGCGAGCGGCGTGCCACCTTGCGCCGAGGCGACGATCGAGGTTGAGTTTGCCGGGAAGGCCCGGGTCCGGATACCCGGCTCGATTCCCGCGGCCTTGGCGGTGGCCGTCGTCAAGGCTCTGTCGCGCCGATGATCCCCGTTCCCTCGGGTGTGCGGGTATGGCTGGCGGTCGGGCACACCGATATGCGGCGCGGCATGAACAGCCTGGCGGTCCAGGTTCAGCAGGTACTGCATCGCGACCCGCATGCCGGGGATCTGTACGTCTTTCGCGGCAAGCGCGGTCACCTGATCAAGATTTTCTGGCATGACGGGATTGGCATGTCGCTCTACGCCAAAAGGCTGGAGCGCGGTCGCTTCATATGGCCGTCGGCGGCGGACGGCACCGTCGCGATCAGCGCGGCGCAACTGGCCTATATGCTTGATGGGATTGATTGGAGAAACCCGGTTCGCACGTGGCGGCCGGAGATGGCCGGTTGACCCTGCGACCGTTTGACTTGCCCCCTGGCAAGAGACGAGTCACGGCATCGACGTGGTGAGACAATCGGGCGTCATGACCTCGCCCGAGCCGCTTCCCGAGGATATCGCCGCGCTGAAGGCCGCGCTCACCGCCGAGCGCGCGGCACGGCAGCAAGCCGAGGTGCGCGCTTCCAGCGCCGAGGCGATGGTGGCCCATTACAAGCTGCTGATCGCCAAACTGAAGCGCGAGCAGTACGGGCAATCCTCGGAGCGTGGTCGCAAGCTGATCGACCAGCTGGAGTTGCAACTCGAGGAACTGGAGGCGAGCGCCGCCGAGGACGAAGCCGCCGCTAAGCCGACAGTCGTCGACACGACCTCGGTGGGCAGCTTCACCCGCAGGAAACCGGTGCGGGCTCCCTTTCCGGCGCATCTGCCGCGCGAGCGCGTGGTGATCCTCGCACCGAGCGCCTGCCCGTGCTGCGGCGGCAAGCTCGCCAAACTCGGCGAGACCATCACCGAGACCCTGGAGGTGGTGCCGCGCCAATGGAAGGTGATCCAGACCGTTCGCGAGAAGTTCACCTGCCGGTCCTGCGAGAAGATCACCCAGCCGCCCGCCCCGTTCCACGTCATCGCCCGGGGCCGGGCGGGGGCGAGCCTCTTGGCAATGATCCTTTACGCCAAGTTCGGCGAGCACCAGCCGCTGAACCGGCAGAGCGACAGCTATGCGCGCCAGGGCATCGATCTCGACGTGTCGACCCTGGCCGATTGGGTCGGGGCCTGCACCGCCACTCTCGCCCCGCTCAATGAGCTGATCCGTCGGCACGTCTTCGCCGCCGAGCGTATCCACGGCGACGACACGACCGTACCGGTGCTGGCCCGAGGCAAGACGATCACCGCCCGATTGTGGACCTACGTGCGCGACGACCGGCCGTTTGCCGGACCGGACCCACCGGCGGCGATCTTCTATTACTCGCGCAACCGGAACGGCGAGCATCCTGCTCGCCACCTTGCCGGCTACGCGGGGATCCTCCAGGCGGATGCCTATGCCGGGTTCGGCGATCTCTACGACGGCAAGCGCAAACCGAAGCCAATCACCGAGGCGGCGTGCTGGAGCCACGGCAGGCGCAAGTTCTTCGTCATCGCCGACACCAGCAAAGCGCCCGTCGCGCTGGAGGCGGTGCGCCGCATCGACGCGATATTCGCCATCGAGCGCGACATCAACGGCCGCTCGGCGGGCGACCGTCTGGCAGCGCGCCAGGAGCGCGTCGTGCCGCTCGTCTGCGACCTTGAACGATGGATGCGGGCCGAGCGTGCCCGGCTGTCGCGCCATGCCGAGACCGCCAAAGCCATGGATTACATGCTCAAGCGCTGGCCGGCCTTCACCCGCTTTCTCGACGACGGCCGCATCTGCCTGACCAACAACGCCGCCGAGCGAGCCCTGCGCGGAATTGCGCTCGGCCGGCGCGCATGGTTATTCGCCGGTTCCGATCGTGGTGGCGAGCGGGCCGCCGCGGTGTACACCCTGATCGGCACGGCGAAACTCAACGATGTCGATCCGCAAGCCTGGCTCGCCGACATCCTCGGCCGGATCGCCGATCATCCGGCCTCCCGTCTTGCCGAGCTCTTACCCTGGAACTGGAGGGACCGGCCTGCCAAACTGGCGGCATGAGCCCGGCCACAACCAGCGCTGCGTTCGACAGCTTCAACCAGATCGCCAGCGTTCGCATCGAGTTGCGCGACAGCGACCCGGTGATTTGGCGCCAGGTCGAGGTGCCGACATCGATCACCCTCAAGGTCCTGCACAACGTCATCCAGGTCGCGATGGGGTGGTTCGACTACCACCTCTGGGAGTTCACCATCGCCAAGCGCCGATACGGCCTGCCGATCGACGAGGACTGGGGAACCGAACCGCGCACCGACGCCGGCAAGGTCCGCCTGCGCGACGTGCTGCGGCCGCGCAAGACCACGATCGATTATCTCTACGACTTCGGCGATTGCTGGGAGCACCGGCTCACGCTCACCAATATCCGCGCCGGCGACCCCGATCTCTCCTACCCTCGCTACATCGCCGGCCAGCGCAACGCCCCGCCCGAGGATTGCGGCGGCATCCCCGGCTTCTACGAGACGCTCGACGCCGTCGCCGACCCCAACCACCCGAACCACGTCGAAGCCAAGGAATGGCTCGACGATTACGATCCCGATGTGATCGACGAACTGCCGATCAATTACGCCCTCAGTCGCATCGCCAACCAGCGCAACGCCGTCAGGGCTCGCCTCGCCAAGAAAAACCCACCGGCGACGATGGGCTGACCAGCCCGATCCACCGAGCGCCTGCGGCCTTCGCCGGATGCTTACGACACGTGAACTGGTCAGTCCGTGATGCGACAAGAGGTCGCGGTCGGTTCAGTCAGCGCCAAATATGGCATCAATCCCGCGTCGCTTAAAATAAGCCCCCGCCCATCGTCAGCAGGGCGGGGAAGTATCTCAATATTCTTCGGCCAGCATGACCAAAATCCGTGACCTCCTCCGGCGTGCCCGCGCGTCCAACATCCATGATCCCACAGCGCCGAATAAGCGCCGATTCCGGCCGTTCGCGGCGCGGCCATTAAACGGCAAAATTCAACCCACTCCCGATGGTACTCAACTCCGGCAGCGTCCTGACCTTCCCAGGCCTCCAGGACTGCCGACGCTCAATGTGGGCGGCACTGGCGCGTCTGTCTGCAGGTGGCGAGTAGTGCCACAAGGGTGGCAAGTGTGCCGATATAGATCGGGATAATTGTCGCCCACCGCGCTACTCTGCAAAAAAACATACAGTAAACAATGCACGGACAGGGAGAGCCAATATGAAGACCCCAACTCGCCTCGGCGAGAGCGCCGGGATGTTTAGCAGCACCACTGACCCGACTCGCCGAGACATCCTCGCGATGGCCGCTTCCGCGGCGGTTATGACGACGCCGGGCGCTGCAACTTCAGCTGTTCCTCAAAGCCAGCTGACCTTCGCTCTCCACGTATCCGTCGCCCCGACCTGGTTCGATCCGGCCGAAACACAGGCACTCATTACGCCTTTCATGGTGCTTTACGCATTGCACGATGCCATGGCAAAGCCGATGCCAGACAAGTTGTATACGCCGTGCCTTGCGGAGTCCTGGTCGATTTCCAAAGACTATCTGACATATGAATTCGTGCTGCGCGAGGGGGTCAGATTTCACAATGGGGAATTGGTAACCGCCGAAGATGTCAAGTTTTCATTTGAACGGTATCGAGGTGCTTCCCAGAAACTGCTGAAAGATCAAGTGGCGGCGATCGAAACTCCCAATTCCCGAACAGTGCGCTTCAACCTCAAAAAACCTTGGCCGGATTTTCTGACTTTCTATACCACCGCCAGCGGCGCCGGCTGGGTCGTTCCAAAAAAATATGTCGAAAAGGTAGGTGAGGGAGGCTTCAAGAAACACCCGATAGGCGCTGGGCCTTACAAACTGGTTTCCTTCGAGCCGGGTCTGGAGCTGGTTCTGGAGGCATTCGAAGGATATTGGCGCAAGGTTCCGTCGGTGAAGCGGCTCGTGATGAAGGTGATCCCGGACGAGTTGACGCGGGTAGCGGCATTGAAGGGCCGCGAAGTCGATATTGCCTACTCGATCCGCGGTGAACTCGCTGAGGAATTGCAGAATGTGCCTGGGATCAGCATCAAGTCCGTTGTTCTGCAAGCGCCGAATTGGATTTACTTTCCCGAGCAGTGGGACCCAAAATCACCCTGGCACGATTTGCGGGTGCGTCAGGCCGCCAATCTTGCCATCAATCGAGAAGGGATGAGTAAGGCGTTGTTTCTTGGTAAATGTAAAACAACCAACAGCATTATTCCTGATTCCTTTGAATATTACTGGCAGCCTCCGCCGGCTGTTTACGATCCCATCAAGGCAAAGAAGCTGCTTGCCGAGGCCGGTTTCCCCGGTGGTTTCGATGCCGGAATGTTTTATTGCGACAGTTCATACTCAAATATCGGCGAAGTTGCAGTGAACGATTTCGGAGAGGTTGGGATTCGTTGCAAGCTGCAACCAATCGAGCGCGCCGGTTTCGCCGCGGCCTATGCGGGTAAGAAATACACCAGCGGCGTCTTGCGCGGGGCAAGCGGGGCCTTTGGAAACGCAGCAACACGGCTGGCCTCGTTCGCAGTCGCCGGCGGTTCTAATGTATATGGCAGCTATCCCGATATCGATGCGCTTTATCCACTGCAAGCCGACGAGACCGACCCGCAAAAACGTGCGGCAATCCTCGAAAAGATGCAGCGGTTGGTTCACGAGAAAGCGATCTATGCACCAATCTGGCTATTGGCGTTCCTGAGTGGCGTGGGCCCCCGGGTCGGTGAGGCGCCGTTTGGCCGGATCGCTGGTTTTCCCTATGCCGCTCCCTTCGAGGATCTCACAATCAAGGACACGTAGCTCCACCCCGACTACGTACAGGTTAGGGCTCGTAAGGGCGCTATTATAGTTCCCGTACCCAAATTGGCGAGGGCGCGATATGATCGCACTCAGCCCGTCGCAATCGGATGGTCCTCACACGGGCTTTGGAGCCTGTGGGATATGATTAATTTCAGGTTTTCAGCGATATATCATTTGATGAGCGAGCTAAATATCCTAATTCGGACCAGTAATCATAATATGGAATGGATACTTAGCGCGGGTATTAGCGAGGCTAAAGCGCTGCAATCTGATAAGAATGTAGCGGCACTGAAAGATTGTCGGAAATCGGCAGTGGCATGTTCTCAATTAGCGAGTTCCTGGCTTAAATCCCTAAATTGCATTCACATTGATGCCGCTGCTGAGCGATTAAAGGATTTGGGTGAAGATGATGACAATCGAAACGGATGGTCAGAGCTGAATACGCGGTCTCGATCGACCAGAGATGCGATCGAGAGAGAATTACATGGCTATTATTGCTATCAATATCCGAAAGATAAGGTGAAATTGATCTTATCGTGGAAAGACGATTGGGGGAAAGCCCTTGGTGGGTTTTCTCGGATACAAGTTGACGTATTTAGCGCGGCCGATTGTTTTGCGTTAGGCCATTACACAGCATCTGTATTTCATTGTATGCGCGTATTAGAATATGGATTGGGCGCGCTGGCGCGTGACGTTGGCTTGGTTTTCGATTTACAACAGTGGAATACCATTATTGAGCAGATTGAGGCAAAAATAACAGAAGCAAGGAAATCGCTACCCCGAGGCGCAGAGAAGAACGAACGAATGCAATTTCTATCGGAGGCAGCAAAGGAATTTTTCTATTTTAAGGATGGGTGGCGAAATCATGTGTCGCACAATCGCGGTACATACGACGAATATCAAGCCGCAAGCGCACTAGAGCATACACGGTCGTTTATGAATTATGTTGCTACCCATCTTTCGGAGTAGGTGACTTTGGCGGCACAATCCTCGCAAATGCGCGCCGAAACGCTTCGCCGGTCTCGTCCGCCTCTATTTCGCGGGCGGTCTCGACGAAGCGCTTCGACTGCTCAGGGTCGTCGGGCTTTGGAACGGCGGGTTTTGCCTCCGGTTTCCGTTTCGGTTTCATGCTTCTTTCCGATCAGTCGTTCGATAGGTGAGCCGCTTACCAACGATTCCACGCAACGCGCGGCTGGTCCGCTCAACGTCATCAATGCCAAGTGCGATACGTTCGTTGTAGCGGAAATCGAACTCAGCGAGATACCGCTTCAAGTGTTCTTCACTAACGTGGTGATAAACGCCAACGATGCCGCGCTTGAGGATGCTGAAATAGCCCTCAACAGTGTTGGTATGAGCGTCACCGCGCACATACTCTTTCGCTGAATGATTGACGGTCAAATGGCTGGCGAAGCCCTCACCAGTCTGCCAGTAGACACCGCTTTCATCGGTTCGCAGGTGCGCCGGCGACACCCGGCGGCTACAGGCAGACATCAGGGGGCGTTCCGGCGCCGCGTTGGATCGTGGCGCGTCATTTTTGCTCTTAAGGCAGAAAACCAGATGGTGCTCATCGCCGACATCGCGCGGCGGACCTCATAGACGTACTGATCAGATTGATTACGTTGAGACCGGAGCGAGCCCGACGGGGCATAAATTCTTTCTAGGTCATTGATATTATGATTTATATTTACGCGTGTAAGGCGAAATCAAATCCGGTGCCTTACCACTTGGCGACGCCCCATCCGTGCGCGGTAGAGATAGCCAAGGCGCGCGTCAAATACCAGCCAAGGCTGTGGCGGCGGGTTGCTCGACGATCTGGATGTGGCGCGGTGCGGCGATGATCGCGTCGGGTTCGGCTTCCCAGATGTCGCCGCGACGGGTGAAGCCGCAGCGGCGCCACAAGTCGCGCGACAGCAGGTTGGCGTCGGTGTCGCGGGTTATGGCGCGGAGCCGACCCGGCCGGGCGTCGGTGAGGTGGCGCGCGAGAAGGGCGATCGCGGCGACTTCGACATCCAGGCCGACGACCCGGCAGCTCATCACGAACTGCACGACACTGGTGCCCTCGACCAGGATCACGCCGACCAGCCCGTACCGCGTGTAATTGTCGGCGACATCAAAGGCGTAAATCTCGGTGCCCGCGGCAATTGCCGACGACAGCTCCTCGATCGTCCATCTTTTGCCGGTGGTGTTGAACTGATTGGTCTTGTTCAACAGTTCGAAGGTGCGGGCGAAGCGGGGACCGCCCGGTCCGGTGACGCGAAGCAGACCGAGCCGGAGGTTCAGCGAAGCAATGAAATCGGCGCGCGACAGGCGTTGCCGGCTGTGCTCGCGATCGACCTGGGAGCGCACCATCTCGGTGCGGCGCGCCGACTCCCCGGTAATCGTTGCGACCTGCATTTCCGGCGCCCAAAGGAGCAGGCGGCGGTGTTCATAGGGGTTGCCGCCGATGACCCGCATCTCGGGAAAAGCCGCGGACATCGCGGCCCGCTCGACCGGGTTGTCATCGATGAACAGGGTGTTGCGCGGCAGCAAATTCACCTCCCCGAGAAGCTCCTCCATGTTTTCGACCTTGGGGTTCCAATTGATCTTCGCGACGGCGAAATCCGCGAGTTCGAGACGGCCGCCATACAGGTCCGGCCAGACGCGTTCGATCAGCGCCGGGTCGTTCTTGCTGATGATCGCGAGCAGCATGCCGCGCTTGCGGGCATATTGCAGCGCCTCGACAAACCCGAGCGGCCAGCCTTCCGTCATGTCGCTGTGCAGCGTGTCCTGATCGGCTGCGACCCCGCGCCATAGCGTATCGTCGAGATCGACCACCACCAGCTTGACCGGATCGGCCTGCCGCACGGTGCGGTACATCGCCGCCAGTTCGTCCCACGTCGCCATCATGAAGTTGCCGACCAGCAGCGGTGTCTGCCGGCTCAGCGGTGTTACGGGGTCGAGCCGCCCGGCGTCGAGATCAGCATCCCAATCGTTGGCGAAGGCACCGTGGCTGAACGCCCAGATCGAATTGTCCTGGACCCATCGCTTGCCGAAACTGGCGGCCAGATTATCGACATCGAGGATGTGCACGCCAGTCAGCCCGGCGACGGCTTTTTCCAGTTCCTCGTTCAGCTTTTGACAGAAATAGACCGGGTTGCGCAGATCGGCCGTCGGCAACAGCCGGCCGAGCGGATTTTGCTGCGGCACGAGGAAATTCGCGACAAAACTCAACTTGCCGAAATCTCGGGAATAGGCGAGGGCGCTGCCGAGCAGCCGGAGCAGGCGCTCGACAGCCTCATCGTAAAATGCCTGGTGGGCCGCAAGATCGCTGTAGCTCAGCCTGAGATAGCCGTGCTCCGGCATCACGACCCGCAGCGGCAGGACCACCAACTGAAAATCGTATTCGTCGATGGGCCGCGGCGGCTCGGGCGGCAATTCCGCATAGTGCTGGAACAGCATGAAATCCGCCGCTGCGCCGGGGATCGCGCGCGGCAGGTGATGCACAAGCGTTTCGGCAAAGCACGAGCCGATCACCAGCACCTGTTGCAATGGCGCGGGGCTGACCGCGAGCCGCCCGGGTGTGCGGAAGTCGCGCAGCGCCGCTTCCCGGCGAAAGAACATCTGCACATAGCCATCCGCCAGCACCGCATCCTGCCCGGCGAGCGCGGTATCGTGCGCCGTGCGCATTCGCTCGTACTCGTCCCACAAGGGGCCGATGATCGGGGCGCGCCGGAGCCGCCGAAGGATAAAATCCCGCATGCGAGGAATTGCCTCGCCGCCCCCCGTAAAGAGGCGGCCAAACGTTGCACGGCTCGCGAAAGTGCACTTGCCGTCACCGGGTTGCAACAGAACACCATGAACCCGTCAAAGTGGCGGTGCGCCATACTCTTGATCGAGTGGGCGCTGTCCTGCTGTGCCCGAAGATCGGCTTGCGCCGGCTTGCCGCTTTGCATTCAATAGCGGTGCGTTCAGTTGGATTTTGTTTATGCCCGAACCGCCGCTTTTCGACGGCGAGCCTGTCAGCCCACGTGACGATGCCAGTCGCGCGGGGGCTAGTCGCGCGGGGGACAGTCGCGCGGGCTGGGCGGCCCTGCCTGTGGCGGCGATGGGCGAACCGGTGGACGACGTACCGGAATGGGTCGGCTTTGACGAGCCGGAAGCTGCGCCAGACAAGGCAGGCGAGCCACTGGGGCTGCCCCTACCGGCGGTCGCCCCAGCGGCGGTCGCCCCACCCGCGGTCGCCCCACCCGCGGTTGCCCCACCGGCAGTCGCGTGGTGGCGCCGGCCCCTGCCGCGTGCCGCGGCCCGGCTCGTGCGCGTCGGCTTGGCGGTTGCCAGCATGTCGGCGCTGGCGGTATTCGCCTATCAGACCAGCGGGCTTCGTGGCGGGGTCGCCGCCGCGACGCCGCGGCTGTCGGGCTCTGCCCCGAGCCGCGGACCTGCGGTGGTCCCCGATGGCGCGCCGGCGCCGGTATTGGCGACAGCACCTGCGACAGGAACCGTGCCAAACCCTGCGGCTGTGCCGGCAAGCGCGCCGCCACCGGTCGCCAGACCTGGCGATTTGGCGGTGCGGGCCGCCTTTTACCTGAAGCGCGCGATGGCCGGTGATGCGGCCGCACAATACGATGTCGGCGTGCTGTACGCGCTCGGCGACGGTGTCGACCGTGATTTCGCCAGTGCTGCGTTGTGGTTCCGCGAGGCCGCCGCCAACGGCAGTACTGCCGCGCAGTTCAACCTTGCGGTGATGTATGATCGTGCCCTCGGTCTCAGGCAGGACCATGATCAGGCACTGGTCTGGTATCGCCGCGCCGCGGATCGCGGTGACGCGCGCGCGCAATACAATCTCGCCGTCGCATACGAGCAGGGGTGGGGAACGCCGCCTGATCCAGTCGCGGCGGCGCGCTGGTATCACCAGGCGGCGGAGCAGGGGCTGATGCCGGCCATCTTCAATTTTGCGATTCTTTACGAGAAGGGGGCAGGGGTGCAGCAATCGCCGACCGCCGCCTTCGCCTGGTACTGGGCGGGAGCGCAACGCGGCGACACCGCCGCCGGCAAGCGCGCCGGCGACTTGTTTCAAGGCTTTGCCGCTGCCGACAAACGTCAGGCGCAAATCCAGGCTGCCGCAGTCGCCAGCTCGATCCGCGCCCCGATCACTGACGCCGCCGCGACCCCGCTCGATGCCCCACCGCTGCGCCTCGAAGCCGTGCCGATGCTCAAATCCGGCCTGAAAATTCAGCGGCCCTAACCGGCATCGCTTTCGATTGTCGGCGCGGCCATCGTCAGCGCGCCGGCGGCAGACCACCAGCGCGGCTGGCCCTGCACGAGCATTTTGTGCGCCGTGACGGCGGCGGCGCGGTCGGCGAACAGCGCAAAGCAGGTTGCGCCGCTGCCGCTCATCCGGCTGAGCAGCGCACCCGGCAGACTTGCGAGCTGCTCCAGAACTTCGGTGATCTCCGGTACGATGCTGATCGCTGCGTCGGTCAGGTCGTTGCGTCGGGCCGCCAGGAGGGCAGCCAGCGCCGAGGCATTTCCCGGCATCGCGGCGAAGCGGTCGGCGGGGGTGAAACCGCCGCGGCGGCGTCTGAACACATCCGCGGTTGGCAGGGGGCTGCGTGGGTTGGCGAGGACGATGCCGGCCGGCGGCAACCCGATTGCGGGTTCAAGATGCTCGCCGATGCCGCCGACCCAAACCGGGGTTGCGGCGAGGCAGGCCGGCACGTCCGCACCGAGCCCAAGCGCCCCCGCCGGGTCAACGGTACATCCCCACAGCCGGCCCAGGGCACGCAAGGCCGCCGCCGCATCGCTTGACCCGCCGCCGATGCCGGACGCGACAGGCAGCCGCTTTTCGAGATGGATCGCAGCGCCGGCAGTCGTTCGGCTTGCCGACGCGAGCAGACGGGCGGCGCGCAGGACGAGATTGTCCTCGCCGATCTCGCCAAGCTCCCCGGCCTCGGAGCCATCGACCGTCAGCGACAGGCTGGCAGCCGGCGCGACGCTGAGCGTGTCACCGATGTCGACAAAGGCGACGAGGCTGTCGAGCAGGTGATAGCCATCGGGCCGCCGCCCGACGATATGCAGGTACAGATTAACCTTGGCCGGCGCGAAGACCTGGATGGTCACGGCCGCGGCCGCGTCTGTTCCAGTCGGCTCAGCCGCCGCGGGGCGTCGAGCCGCTGAGGTTCAGCCCGTGTTCAAGCTTGGCTTCGATCGGCTTGATCTCGTTTTCCTGCGGTCCGAACTGCAGCGCGCGGCGCCATTGATAGCGCGCCTCGATGAGCCGGCCGCTTTGCCAGTAGGCGTCGCCGAGATGGTCGTTGATCGTCGGGTCTTCCGGCACCAGCTCGGTTGCCTTTTCGAGGTACTGCACCGCGTCGGCGTAATCGCCGGTCCGGTAATGCGCCCAGCCGAGGCTGTCGACGATATAACCGTCTTCCGGGCGCAGTTCGACGGCCTTTTTGATCATCTTCATGCCGCGATCGAGGTTCTCGCCGCGATCGACCCAGGAATAACCGAGATAATTGAGGACCATCGGCTGGTCCGCCTTGAGGTCGAGCGCATGCTGCAGATCGGCCTCGGCGCGCTGCCATTCGCTCGATCGCTCGAGCGCGACGCCACGGTCGTAAAACAGCACCCAGCGCTCGGGGAGGCCGGCCGCGGCATTGCGCTTGATCGCGTCGTCATAGGCGGCGACGGCCTCAGAGAAGCGCTTTTTGTTGCGCATGATGTCGCCGAGTTCGACCGAGGCGCCGACCAGATTTGTGTTCTCCGTCGCCATCGTCTTCAGCTGGTTGATGGCTTCGTCGGTGCGTTCGAGCGTGTCGAGGTTGATCGCGCCGCGCAGCCGTGCCGACCACGAATACGGCGAATTGGCCGGGATATCGGCCAGAATCGCGAGGCTTTCCTCTGGCTTGTTCTGCGCGCTGAGGGTGTCGGCGAGCAGCAGTTGGGCGAGCGGGAATTGCGGTCGCAAGGCCAGCGCAAAGCGGTTGTAGAGCAGCGACAGGTCGAGCGTTTCGGCCTGGTTCAGCACGCTCGCCAGGTCGAACAGCGACTTCGGCAAGCCCGTCCGCCGCCGAGCGGATGGTCGGCTGCGGTGGTCCCCCGGCGGCGGTTCGGGCCGCCATCACCGAGAGGCCCAGATCGCTGCCGCTGTTTTGCTGGATAAACCGCTGGTACAGCGCCTTGGCCTCGGTGGCGCGATTGTGGCGCTCGTCGAAATTGGCGATCGCGTCGGTCACGCGCCAGTTGAGTTGTTCGCTGCCGGCGAGCGCCTTGTCGAAATATTGCTGTGCCTTGTCGGTCTTGCCGGCGAAATCGTAAAGCAGCCCAAGCTGAAACACCTTCAGCGGCTGAAACCCGTTGAACTTGTCGAGCCCCTGCAACGCGGTGTCGGCACCCGGCAGATCGCCCGCCGCCATTCTGGTCCAGGCCAGCGCGAACGGGCCAACAAAGCGGTGGATGCCGTCGGTCGGCAGCGATGCGGCGTATTTTACCGCGGCGGCCGCGTCGTTCGCCTTGAGCTTGTCGACCAGCAGCACCAGCTGCGCGACCGCGTCTGTTGGGTCGAGCTTCAGCTGTTTTTGCGCCAGAGCCTTGGCGCGGTCGAAACGACCGACGCAAACCTCGGTCAGGAATGTCCGGCTGATCAGTTCTGGCGCCTCCGGGTCGGAGACAATCGTCTTTTCGTACCAGTTGGCCGCCGTATTGAAATCGCGGACCTCCTGGGCGTGCCGGCCGGCGAGATACTGGCCGAGCAGCGGGTCCGGCCCCGTCGGCGTCGCCGCGGAGGCCGGCGGCGCCTTTGCCGGCGCAGCGTCGGCCTCGGCCAAGGTCGGTGCGATACCGACAATGGCGGCGAGAGCGAGCGCCCAGGCCACCGGCCGCTTGCGGCTTTCAGATGTTCCGCGCTTTAACAGGTTCGCCATCGCCGTGATCCGCGCTCCCTTGCTGCCGCAGTCCAGCCTCACATGGCCAGCCTCACATGGCCGGCCTCACATATTGGGATAATTAGGGCCGCCGCCGCCTTCCGGTACCACCCAGTCGATATTCTGCTGCGGGTCTTTAATGTCGCAGGTTTTGCAATGTACACAATTCTGGGCGTTGATCTGCAAACGGGGCCCGCCGACGCTCTCCTGATCTACTATCTCGTAGACTCCGGCCGGGCAATAGCGCTGTTCGGGGGAATCATAAAACCGATAATTGATCGCGATTGCTTTAGCCGGGTCGCGCAACTTCAGGTGGGGCGGCTGGTCTTCTTCGTGATTTGTGTTCGAGATGAACACGGATGACAGCCGGTCGAAACTGACCTTGCCGTCGGGGCGCGGGTATTCGATGCGCGGCATCTGACTTGCCGGCACGAGCTGGGTATGGTCGGGGTGGTGATGGAAGGTCCACGGCGCATTGCCGCGCATGACATAAGTATCGAACGCTGAATAGGCGAGGCCGCCGAGCAGCCCCAGGCGAAAGCTCGGGCGGATATTGCGCACGCTGTGCAGTTCGTCCCAGATCCAGCTGTTCTGCACCGCATCGCGCACCCGGCCATGGCTGCCGGAGGTCAGTCGGGCGAACACAGTCTCCGCCGCCACCATGCCGGATTTCATCGCGGTGTGGCTGCCCTTGATCTTTGGCACATTGACAAACCCGGCGGCGCAGCCGATCAGCGCGCCGCCCGGGAAATCGAGCTGCGGGATCGATTGCAGCCCGCCTTCGTTGAGCGCCCGCGCGCCATAGGAAATGCGCCTCCCGCCTTCGAAAAACGGCCGGATCGCCGGGTGCGTCTTGAAGCGCTGAAACTCCTCGAACGGGTTGAGATACGGGTTCTGGTAATCGAGCCCGATGACAAACCCGACAAACACCTGCCGGTCTTCCAGGTGGTAGAGGAACGAGCCGCCATAGGTGCTGTTGTCGAGCGGCCACCCGGTGGTATGCACGACAAGGCCCGGCTGATGCTGCTCCGGCGCCACCTCCCATAATTCCTTGAGGCCGATAGCGTAGGTCTGCGGGTCGTGGCCCTCGCGCAGGTGAAAGCGCTCGACCAGCGTTTTGGTCAGCGAGCCGCGGCAGCCTTCGGCGAACAGCGTCTCACGCGCCAGCAACTCGACACCGGGGGTGTAGCGGTCGGTCGGCTCGCCGTCCTTGCCGATGCCCATGTCGCCGGTCGCGACGCCGCGCACCCGGCCGTGCTCGTCGTACAGTACCTCGGCGGCGGCAAACCCGGGATAGATCTCGACACCGAGTTCCTCGGCCTGCCGCGCCAGCCAGCGGCACACATTGCCGAGGCTGACGATGTAATTGCCGTGATTGTGCATCTGCGGCGGGGTCGGTAGCCGTATGGCGTGTTTTTTCGTCAGGAACAGAAAGCGGTCGTCGGTCGCCGGGGTGTTGAGCGGGGCGCCGCGCTCGCGCCAGTCGGGGATCAGTTCATTCAGCGCACGCGGCTCGAACACCGCGCCCGACAGGATATGCGCGCCGACCTCGGAACCCTTTTCGACGACGCAAACGCCAAGTTCGCTGCCCGCTTCGGCGGCAAGCTGCTTCAGCCGAATGGCGGCGGCGAGCCCGGAGGGGCCGGCGCCGACCACGACGACGTCATATTCCATCTGTTCGCGTTCGACTTCAGCCACCGCTCGTCACCTGTATTGCCGGGTCGCTGACTATATTCGAGGCGCCGGCACTGCTCGATGGTAATCTTCCCCGATGGCGACCCTGACCCTCGACGCCGACGCCGCGCGCACCCTGCTGCAATGGCAGATCGCGATGGGCGCCGATGAGGCGATCGGCGATGTCGCGCTGGACCGGCTGGCGCCGCCTCCTGTTGTCGCCGCCGTGCCGCCGCCAGCCCGGATGCCCGTCCCGCGACAGGCTGCGGCAGCCGCTGCACCACCGCCGGTGGTCGGTCCGCCCGGCATGTTGGCCAAATCGCTGGCCGAGGCGGCGCAGTCGGCGCGCCGGCTGGCGGCTGGCGCCGAGTCGATCGAGGCATTGGCCGCTCTCGTTGCCGAGTTCGATGGCTGTCCCTTAAAGCGTACGGCGACCAACACCGTCTTCATCGACGGCAACCCGGCCGCGCCGCTGATGATCATCGGCGAGGCGCCGGGTGCCGACGAAGACCGGCTCGGGCGCCCGTTTGTCGGCCGCAGCGGGCAACTGCTCGACCGCATGCTGGCGGCAATCGGCCTCGACCGGACGATGGTGCAGATCACCAACGTCATCTACTGGCGCCCGCCCGGCAACCGCAAGCCGACGACCGCCGAAATCGCCGCCTGCCTGCCGTTCGTGCTGCGCCATGTCGCACTGGCACGCCCAAAGGTCGTGGTGCTGGCCGGCGGCACCGCCGCCGGCGCACTGCTGCCCTATAGCGAAGGGATCACCCGCCTGCGCGGTCGCTGGTTCGACCTGACCGTCCCCGGCCTCGATGCCCCCGTGCCGGTCCTTCCGATGTTCCATCCCTCCTTCCTGCTGCGCGCCCCCGAGCGCAAACGCGACGCCTGGCGCGACCTGCTCGCCTTGAAAGCCCACCTCGACGCAAAGGCCAGCCTCGACACGCCGACCTAGCCGATGCGGGCGAGGCTTCCTATTTTTCCCGATACAGCCACCTCTCTGGGAGTGAGCGATGCCCGGCCGGATTGACGAAAGCCGCCCGTTTCTGCCCGTCAATATCGCGTTGCTGACCGTATCGGATACCCGCGGGGCGGCCGACGACCGCTCCGGCGACACGCTGGCCGAGCGGGCGGCGGCGGCCGGCCACCGCATCGCCGTGCGACGCATCGTGCGCGACGATTTCGCCGCGATTGCCGAGCAGTTGCGCGCCTGGATCGGCGACCCCGAGATCGATGTCGTGATCTCGACCGGCGGCACCGGCGTCACCGGCCGCGATGTGACACCCGAGGCTTTTCACAGCGTCTACGAAAAGGAGATCGCGGGGTTCGGCGAGTTGTTCCGCTGGCTCAGCTACGAAAAGATCGGCACCTCGACGATCCAAAGCCGCGCCACCGCCGGCGTCGCCGGCGGCACCTATTTGTTCGCGCTGCCCGGCTCGCCGGGCGCCTGTCGCGACGCCTGGGACGACATCCTGCTGCACCAGCTCGACAACCGCTTCCGCCCCTGCAACTTCGTCGAGCTGATGCCGCGTCTGCTGGAGCATCAGAAGAAATGATTGTGCTGGCGCACTGACCCGACGGGTCGCGACAGGGAATGCCGGCGCCGCATGGTCAGCTGCCGGAGGGGGCGATCGCAATCTCGACCCGCCGGTTCTGGGCGCGGCCCTGGGCGGAGGTATTGGGCGCGATCGGGTCGGCGTCGCCCATGCCTTTCGCGGAAATCATGTCCGGCCGCACGTTCTGGGTGATCAGGAACTGCATCACGGCGTCGGCACGCTTTTGCGACAGTTCCAGATTAGAGTCGACGCCGCGCCGCTTCAGCTCCTTACCCACCGGGGCGTTGTCGGTGTAGCCGTAGACAATCAGCGGCGATTGCTGCGCCGGGGCGAGCTTTGGCGCGATCTTGGCGATGACGTCCTGGCCCGCCTTTGACATTTCCCAACTGCCCGAGGCAAATAGCAGGTCGCTGTTGACCGTGTACTTGATGGCGCCCTGCAGTCGGCCGACCTGGCTGCGGGCCGCGGCCATTTGGCTTTGAAGTTGTTGATTCTGCGATTGGAGCTGCTGATTTTGTGCCTGGAGTTCGTCATATTTACTCTGCGAGACACAGCCGGCGAGAAGAACCGGTGCGATCAGCGCCGATACCACCAGAATGCTGCGATTGCTTGTCATTGAAGGAGAGCCTCTTCCGCCGCCGAGCGCGGCCTTGGTTGCGTGAGCCCCTCGTATCGGTCGAGCGGGGCGCCCGCACATTGACCTCGATCAGCCCAAAGTTCGATCGAAACTTTCGGTCGTGCCAGCGTTGTCACAGTCCTACCTTGCGGAAGGACGGCCTGTCGCGGCCGGCTCAGGCGCTGGCGGCGACCCGACAAGCGGTGGGTCGCGCGGAAGGACGGCGATGATCGAAACCGGCGGCTAGTGGACAAAATCTAACGCTTGGCGCCAGCCCAGCATCGATATGGCAGCAGCATCGATATGGCAGCATCGATATGGCAGCATGCCGCCATGCCCCCAAAACTCCGACAAGCCACAAGCGATGATTTGCATTCCGTCGAGGAAGTCGTCCGACGCGCCTATTCCCACTACGTGAGCCGTATAGGGCGAGAGCCGGGGCCGATGTTGGACGACTACGGCTCCTTAATTGAGGCTGGCCGCGTTCATGTGGTTGAACGAGAGAGCGCCATACGGGGCATCATCGTGCTCGTTCCCGAGAACGATGCGATGTTGCTCGACAACGTGGCTGTCGACCCAGATGTTCAAGGGTCTTGCCTGGGCCGGCAAATGCTCGAATACGCGGAACAAGCCGCCAGGGCCGCGGGTTACCGGGCTATCAGGCTCTACACGAATGAAGCCATGACGGAGAACATCAGCCTCTACTCTCGGATTGGTTATGCAGAGACACACCGAGCTGTCGAGAAGGGGTTGAAGCGCGTCTACATGGTTAAGGCTTTAAGCTGACCACTCTTCGATAGTCCGGGTTCCACCGAAAGCCGACCTGCAGCACGGGTATCAAGCGTCAGAGCTGATCCACTAGAACATTCTGGCAATTTGATTGAGGGCGCTACCGCCCAACAACATCGCACCGAACAGGATCGCGAGCACCCAGAACATCGAATTCATGGCACGTCTCCCGCTTTTCAGAAAACGAGCGGCAGGATCGGGCCGACATGGTTAACAAGTCCTAAATCATCCGGGGCCTTTTAAGCATTCTTCAACCCCATTGTGCCTGGCCCGCCGCGCTTGCGGTCTCGTTCGCCGCCGCGCACCCAAAGCGAGCGGCCGGTTTGAGAGCCTGACCCGAAAAGAAACAGGCATTTTCAATAAGGTGTACGCTTATGACATGATTTAATTTCGCATTCCCTGCGAGAGCAAGGGACCCACCCTGCCGACCCCCGAACGATTGCCCGGTGGGGTCCCTGCTTTCGCAGGGAATGCGAAAAAAGAAAATTGCCGTTCCACAGCGGGTGTCACTCGGTGCCCAGCGGAACGCGTGACGGCGGTCCGGCGTGGTCGTCTTCGAGCGGTCTGATCGCGATGTGCGCCGATGTGATGTCGGAACTGTTCGGGTCATCGGTGCAGAGGTGACCTGCGGCGGAGACCATGACGTGCCCCTCGTGACGCATGGAAGCCAATCCCTGTGCGATGTAGGACCGGATTTCATCCGGCACATCGTCGATCTTGCGCTCGCGCAGCAGCGTATCGAGATGATCGATCGCGGCGGCCTTGTTCTTTGCGATGAAAGTAAACTGGAAGCCCAAGATTGCCTCTAGTACCGAAAGGTGCTGCTGTGGGCAATGAGTACCAAGGTAAACTTGAACGACAGCGTGCCTACATTAGAAGGTCGTTGGCTATGTCAGTCAAGTTACCCTTCCGGTTTGCGCAACATCTCCTTCCGGTATATCTAACAACCCACCGGCCAGTTCGGCATGACCCCGATCGAGCAGCGGCCCGACCACCAGCGGAGCGGGCCGTCATGGCGACGTGCGGCCGGACAGCAATCTGACGAGACCAGCGATGCAGAACCGGACTTCGATCGGCATCGACTTCGGCACGACGAACACGGTCGTTGCGGTTGCAAAGCCTGGCGAGGCGGTGCGGGCGGTCAGGTTCCGCGACGGCCGCGAGCAATCCGACATCTACCGGTCTGTGTTGTGCTTTGAACAGCTGGCGGCCGGCCGGTTTGATGTCGAGGCTTCGGCGGGCATGAAGGCGATCAGGGCCTATCTGACCTCGATCCATGAGACGCGTTTCATCCAGTCGTTCAAGAGCCACGTCGCCAGCGCCATCTTTGATGAAACCCGTATCTTTAACCGCGGGTACAAGTTCGAGGACCTGCTGTCCGCGTTCTTTCGGCTTGCCGTCCGCGATGCCGGCGACCAGCTCGGCGATCCTGGCGGTCGCGTCGTCTCCGGGCGGCCGGTTGCCTTTGTCGGGGCCGCGCCGGACGAGAGGCTCGCCGTTCGTCGCTACGGCGAAGCGTACCGGCGGATCGGCATCCACGACCCGGTCTACGTCTACGAACCGGTCGGCGCCGCTTATTACTATGCGCAGCGCCTCAAATCCGACGCGCTGGTGCTGGTTTGTGATTTCGGCGGCGGCACCAGCGATTTCTCGCTGATCCGCTTCGAGCGGCGCGACAGCGGTGTGCGGGCCACCCCGATCGGCCATGCCGGGATCGCCGTGGCGGGTGACAATTTCGACTATCGGATCATCGACGCGGTGGTCTCGCCGCCCCTCGGCAAAGGGACGCTATTCAAATCAATCGATAAGATTCTGCCGATCCCGCAGCATTACCACGCGAGTTTCGCGCGGTGGCATCAGCTCGCGATGCTCAAGACCCCCGAACACCTGCGCGAACTGGAGCGTTTGCAGCGGACTTCCCTGTCCCCCGACAAGATCGCGGCGTTTGTCGACATCATCCGCAACGATTGGGGCTTCAACATTTATCGCGCGGTGTCGGACGCAAAGGTTCGGCTGTCCTCTGCAACCACCGCGACGTTCGTGCTCAGGCTTGGTGAGCTGAATATCGAACGGGAGATTTCCCGTCAGGATTTCGAGCGCTGGATTGCCGATGACATCACCAGGATCGAGCAGGCCGTCGATCGGCTCCTACAAACCGAAAATGTGCCGCCCGAGGAGATCGACAGCGTGTTCCTGACGGGTGGCAGCTCGTTCATTCCCGCGGTACGCCGCGTCTTCGAGACACGGTTCGGCGCGCATCGGCTGGCAGACGGCGAGAATTTTCAATCCGTCGCGTTTGGCCTCGCGCTGATCGGTCTGGAGGACGATTTGGGTGCGTGGTCGGCCTGATCGCGCTTAATCGGTCCGCCCGGTTTGGCGGGGTGTCATCGGCGCGGCTTATTCAACAACATTATTGCCGCCAGGCTGTGCTGTTCGAGTATCCTCGCCGGCTCTGGGGTTAGCCGCGGAAGGGGGCGGCCGTGATGCGGATCTTGTTCGGCGCAGGTGTAGGGATGTTGCTGTTTTCGGTGGGGTGGCTGGCCGAGGCTCGCCCGTTGCATGCGCGCGATACCTATCCGCAGGCGGAGACGATCGTGAGCGGCGGCAACGCGCAATATGTGGTCCGCTTTGACGGGCTGGTCGACCACGCGGCATCCCGGCTGGAGGTTACCGCAGAGGGGAAAACTGTCGCGACGCTCGTTCCGACAGCCGACAGTGAGCCCGATGTCCTGGCCGCATCCGCTCCCGTATTGGCGGCGGGCCATTATCAGCTTCGCTGGCATGCAAAGTCTTCGCCGGATGGCGATTTCACGGATGGCTTCATTCCTTTCACCGTGGCCCGATGATTTCGGTTCCCGTACCACCCGCTGAGTAGCAGGGGTGGTCACAGCAGTGACCGGACCGCGGCGCGCGACCGGTCAAACCGGCATTCGGGAATTTTACGCCTTTGTCTGGCGCTCGTCGTCGTCGCGGCAGATTGTTCTGATCCTGTTGGCGGCGACGGCCGCCTTGATGGCGATGGCGCCGCTCGAACTCCAACGTCACATCGTAAATACCCTTGCCGGGCGCGAGAGGATCGAGAACCTGGTTTGGCTATGCGGCGCCTATCTGGCCGCCGCGCTTGGTATCAGCGGTCTCAAATTCATCTTGAATATCAAAAGTGCGACGCTGGGGGAGGCCATGATCCTGTCGCTGCGGGAAGCGATCTCCGGCGGCGCTTCGTCCGTCGGCGCGGCTCAACCACCCGATAGCGCGACAAAAGACCAGGCAGGGACCTTCGTCGCGATGATATCGGCGGAGGCCGAAGCGGTCGGGAAGTTTGTTGGAGATTGCATATCGACCCCGATCATCCAGGTCGGGACGCTGCTCAGCGTCTTGGGCTACATGGTCTACACCGAGCCGCTCCTCGGGCTGGTGGTTTTGCTGATAGCCCTGCCGCAGATTGTCATCGTTCCCATCAGCCAGCACCGGATCAACGCCCACGTTAAAGAACGCGTCCGCACCTTGCGTCATGCCGGTGACCTGATGGTCGATGCCCTGAAAGACGGTGGCGCGGCGCGCGCCGCTTCAGGCGAAACAGAGATCGGGACGGCGTTTGCGACAATCTACCGGGTGCGTATTCGCGTGTTCCGGATCAAGTTTGGTGTGAAGTTTCTTGTCGGTGCGCTGCAGTCGATCGGCGTCTTCGCGCTGCTGCTGGTCGGCGGGATGATGGTGCTCAACGGACGGACGGAAATCGGCATCGTGGTGGCTTTCATCAGCGGACTCGACCGCGTCCTCGATCCCTGGCGCGAACTCATTGCCTTCATCCGATCGACCTCTGCGGCCAAGGTCCAATTCGACATGATGGAGGGCACTTTGGGCCGCAAACTGTGACGTCACCGAGCGGCTGCCCGGTGGGCAGGGACGACAACAGGTTTTGTGAACTTCGCCCACCGCCGGGCGGGCGGTGAGCGGGTACACCCGAGGCGGGAGAACCCGCTCGCCTGTCCTCAATTTGTCGTCCCTGCAAAAGCCGGGACCCATTCTCCAGCAACTCACAGGCTGCCCGGCGAACCTGATCGGGCTTCGCTCCTAAATGGGATATTTGGAGAATATCTCGGTAATCCTCTTGAATGCTTTATCCGCGGCTGCCTGTGGCGCGACGTTATCCCTCATTATTTCGGCCCATGCAGTCTGCCAGACATGCTCGTTCTGGACCTGGGCATAGGCGGGGTTGTAGCACCAGAAACTCGGCACGGTTGGCGCGATTAGAGCTTGCGTCGTATAGGCGACCCGGTGCGGGTCGGCGGGGTCGAGCCACCAGGGGTCGGTCTTGACGATTGCCGGCATGGCCGGCACGCGGCGGCCGAGGCCGGTCTTCAGGTACTCGTTGCAGACATTCGGCTGGATCAAATATTTGAGGAAGTCTTTGGCCACCTCGACGTTTTTCGCGCCCTTTGGGATCAGGCCGCAAAGGCATTGTGTCTGGCTCGGAACCGGCTTGCCGTCGTTGCCCAAGGCCAGCCCCCACGTGACGATATCATTGTAATCCTGCTGGTTCTTGATGATGGCGACCTCGGTCGACAGCGATCCGTCAAGGTCCATCACGATCAGCTTGGCGTGGAAGGCATTGTTGTCGTCGGCATCGTTCCAATTGATCGCTCCGGTCGGCACAAAGCCTTCCTTGTAAGCGGTCGTCGGGTAGGTCAATGCCTTGATCGCGGCTTCCTTTACCTTCGGATCGTCGAGGTGGAGCCTGCCGTCCGGGGTGACAATGCCTTCGCCGCCATAGGCGATCAGGAATTGGTTGAAGAACGAGTTTGGATCGCCGCCATTTGTGGTCACCTGAAAGCCAAGACCATAGACGTTCCGGACCCCTTGTGTGCGGAGCTTCCTTTGTACGTCCTTGAAGAAATCGTAGAATGCGTCCCAGGTCTTTGGAATATCTTCGATCTGGTAGCCGGCCTTTTCGACCAGCGACCGCCAGATATGGTTGGTGAAGACATCGACCGTGAATGGCACGCCGTACACGCCGCGACGTTTCTCGACATTGTTGTAACAACGCACCGCCAGCAGCGCGGTTTCGGCATAATTCTCCTGTTGCGTCGCGACAACGTCGCTTACGTCGAGCAGTTTGTCGTCCCAGGCGAACAGGGAGATGGTCTCGACCGGTGTGTTCTGGAACACATCCGGAACCTCGCCACTGGTGATCGCCGAGACGATTTTTTGCCGCATCGGCGCATAGGGGATGATCGCATCTTCGATGATATTGCCGCTCGCCTTGCCGTAATCGGCGATGAGCTTCTTGAAGGCAATGTCCTCTTCCTGGGCAAAGCCCTGTACCCACCAAACGGTCGCGGTTTTTGCTGCCGCTCTGGCAACATAGGGATGTCCAAAGGCTCCTGCAGACCCAAGGGCTGCGCCAGCGCGCAGCACTGACCGACGGGTCAGTCGCATGACGACGTCTCCTTCCCTGTTCAAGTCCGGGCTTTGCCCGGTCGTCTTTGTCCGACGTTCCCGCGTGTGCGGTGCCGGCGTGACCATTGTCACGCCGTTGACGCATCGGCGCAAGAAGGCTGCGGATTGGCCCGGTTTGCCAATGCCGTTCGTCGGAATTACACCGGCAAATGTGCGCCGATCTCGTCGCCCCCGGAGCCGGCCGGGGGTGACGATCGTGGCTGGCTACCGCGGCAGTTCGTCGTTCTTGGTTTCTCGGCCGAGGATCACCGCGACGACGCTGAGCAGCGCAAAGCAGCTCATAAAGGCGGTCACCTTGTTGAAGCTGCCGCCAAACGCGCCGACCAGCAATCCGGCCACGAGCGGACCGAAGCTGGTGATAATCCGGCCGGTACCGTTGCAAAACGCCACACCCGTCGAGCGGATATGGGTCGGGAACAGCTCTGGAAAGTAGACCGCGTGACCGGAGAATACCCCGAACACGAAGAAGCCGAAGATCGGCAGCACCACCGGATACCAAGGCTCATAGGATGGCAGCGCCAGGTACAGGATCAGCCCGAACACGACCGAGCCGACGCTGTAGAAGGCAATTGTCAGCCGCCGGCCGATCGCATCGGCGATAAAGCCGAAGGCCGAGTAGCCGAAAATGCCGCCAAAGCTCCAGATCATGATGCCATTGCTGACGAACGGCACCGCGTCCGCGCCGGTGACGCCGCCCTTTTGTACCATCAGGGAGAGGATCGTCGGCAGCCAGATGTTGGTGGTCCAGATCGCCAGCAGCGAGCCAAGTCCGAACAACAGCCCGACCAAAGTATTGAAGCGGTTCTCCCTGTTGAAGAGCTGCAGCGGGACAAAGCGCATGAACTGCTGATCGTCCGCGCTGGTTTGGCGGCCTGCGGTCACCGCCTCACGCCGCTCCCGCACCGCGGCGAACCGAGGCGGCTCGCTCATCCGCCCGCGGATCACCGCCAACAGGATCGCCGGCAGCACGCCGATAAAGAACACGACCCGCCAGCCGAACCCGCCGACCATCCCATATGCCCAGGCACCGAGGAATGTGCCGATCGCGCCGCCGGTCATCATGATCCCGGAGATTTTCGCGCGGTGCGTTTCGCCCAGAGTCTCGGCGAGGAGCGGGATGCCGATCATCAGCTCAGCCCCGGTTCCGATCCCGGCGATGAAGCGGTACGCACCGAAATCCCAGATCCCCTGCGCCACACCTTGCAGCGCGGTAAAGACGCTGAAGATGATGATGCTGAACATCAGCGCCCGAACGCGGCCGATATAGTCGGCGATGATGCCGAAGATGAACCCGCCGAACGCCCAGCCGAGCAGCCCGGTCATCGCGAGAAAGCCGCCAACCTTGCCGAGCTGGGCCAGTTGAGCAGGAGCCAGCGTGCCGGCCGGGCCGAAACCCAGGAGTTCGGTCAGCGCCGGACGCAGCACCAGGGAAAACAGTCCGAAATCGGCGGCGTCGAGCGTCCAGCCGGCCCAGACCACCAGAAACACCAGCCACTGATAGGGGGTAATCGCCCGCCACCCCGCGAGCTGCACAGCCACACCGCTGCTGTCCGCCATCGTTTTCCTCCCAGTCCGGTCGCGTCATCCTGCCACCTTTGGTTGGGCAGGTTTTTCCGCACCTGCGCAATGTGCGGTAAATGCCGCGTCCTTGCACCTGCGATTGTGCCCCGGTTTCACCGCGGCCGGCACGAGGCGCATCGCGCGTCTTGAACGCCGGGACCGCGCAACGTAGCGTCCTGAGCGATGCTGTGGGGTTGAACCAATCGCTACCGGAGGCTGGAATGCTGACGTTGGACGCTCAAGTGCATGCCTATGAACGCAACCATCCCGGCCGCCCCTGGGCTGGCACTCTCACCGGGCCGGCGGAGGTGACCGGCGACCAGATGGTGGCAGCCATGGATGCCGTCGGCGTCGATGGCGCGGTGCTGGTCTCGCCGTTCAGCATGTATCGCTACGATGCGAGTTACGCCAAAGAGGTCTACGCGGCACATCCCAACCGGTTCGGGCTGGTCAAGCCGGTCGATCCGACCGACCCTGCGGTCGCCGATACGATCGCCGATTGGGCTGCTACAACGGGCAGGGTCGGCATCCGGGTGTTCCTGAGAGACAACGCTTCGACGGACCCCGCCGATCCCGGCATCAACCATGTGCTGGCGGTGGCGGCGCAGCACTCCCTGCCGGTCAACCTGGCGTGCACCGGACGGCTCGACCAGGCGGGCGGGCTGGCGTCCCGGAACCCCAACACGCAGCTCGTGATCGACCACCTTGGCCTGCCGCAGCCGCACGTGCCGCCGGCGCCGGCGCAGCCCTTCGCCGATCTGCCAAAGCTGCTGGCTTTGGCGGCCCACGACAATGTGGCGGTGAAGATCAGCGGCGCCTGCACGCTGTCGCACCAACCTTTCCCCTACAAAGACCTATGGGATCCGCTCGGCCGCATTTTTGATGCGTTTGGCTTCGATCGCTGTCTGTGGGGCACCGACTGGACCCGAGCGGTAAACTTGCTGACGTATGAGCAAGGCGTCGAGGCGTTTCGTGTCACCGACCGCCTGTCCGACAGCGAGCGGACCGCGCTGATGGGGGGCACGCTGACGCGGGTGTATCGCTGGGTGCCGTCAAAAACCTGATCGGAGGGTGGTTGGGCGAGGTTCGAGCCTGTGGCCGCCCCCTCACCCGTCTCCCCCGGATCAAGTCCGGGGTCGCCACCCTCTCCCCCGTTGGGGGCGAGGGAGCTTTTCCCTCTCCTGCACTGTTATGCGCCCCACTGAGAGTGGGTCCTAGACGCGGCCGAACATTGGCGGCGGGACCCGGCGTTTCGAGGCGGCTTCGTAGGCCGAGGCGATTTTCAGCACGATGTCCTCGCGGCCGGGTTCGGCGCGGAAGACCAGCGAGAAGGGCAGGCCGGGGGCGGCGAGCGGGGTCGGGGTCGTCGCGGCGGCGGGGAGGTAGCGCTCGCGATCCGGGCTCAGCGTGAAAACCGGGTCCCAGGCTTCCGACACATAGCCGGCGGGGATCAGCACTTCGGTAAGGCCCGCATTGGGGCCGTAGAAGGTTTCGAGGCGCAAATTGCCACCGCCGCCGAGCGGGTCGTGGGCGCCGCCGATCTTCGCCGGCGGCAAGGGCGTGTGGAGGCGCACAAAAGCGTCGAGGCGGTTTTCCAGCAATACCATCATGTCGAGCCGGCGCAGCAATTCGCGCAGCATGATGCGCTCGTCGACGCCTTGTCGGCCGCCGAGCGGATTGCGCGGGTCGGTCACCTCCTCCCAGTTCCTGAAGGCGGCGCGGCCGTCATCGCCCCAGAATTTCGAGCGCGCATTGAGCGCAACGAAATCGGTGAGGGTTTCGCGGAAGCCGCGAGCTTTCCAATCGGCGGCGCGGCGCGTCAGGTATTGCGGAATGTGAAAGCGGAACGACATCGCCAGCTCTTGCGGCTGGATCGTGCCGATATCGAGATTGGCGGGCGGCGCGATGCGGCCCTCGGCGAGTTCGACCAGATAGTCGATCGGCGCCATCGTGCCGCTGCCGAACACCTTGCCGGGTAGGAACTCGGTCGGCCGGATGGCGGCGGCGAATTCATTGAACAAGGGCGTGCCGTCGGCGCCGAGCCGGAACAGCAGGTCCGGCATGAACACCGGCACCAGCTTGGCGAGCGCGTCGCGAAAACTCGGCCGCATCTGTTCGAGGTCGGGATCGGGCGTCCAGAGCGGGTCGCTCGATTCGACCAGCGTTGCGCCGAGCCTGCCGCCGAGCACCGCCTTGATCTCGGCCGCGACCGCGGTGGTGATCGGCACCGTCGCCTTCTCGCCGGGCCGCACCACCATCGACTCGCGCACGATGCCGATGCGCGTGCCTTTCAACGCACCAGCCGCGCCCGCAGCCTGCGCGTGCACCGCGTACCCGCCAGCCAATACCGATGAACGCGGCACCGTCGTGTACGGATCGCGCGGGTCGTAATAGCCGTTTTCCGCATCTTTCAGCGCGTCGAGGACCTTGGCGCAATCGGTGATCGCACGGCAGATGATGCCGCTGCGGTCGCAATAGATGTCGGCGCCGATCGCGCCGCCGTCAAAGCCGAGCATCGCCTTATGCGGCAATATCAGCGCGCAGGAATTGTGGTTGGCCGGACCGCGGGTCGAGGCGCGGGTTTCCTCGCCGAGGCTTGCCATGACGAGATTGGCGCTGACCGATACCGCCGATCCCGACGACGAACCCAGCGAAGCCGCGCGCGTCGTGTCGTAGACGTTTGACGGGTTGCCGCCCCAGGTGCTGCGCTGATAGCCGAGCGTCGAGGGCAGGATTTTGTCCGGCTCGTGGCGGCCGCCGGGGTTGCCGGCGCGGCCGTTATATTCGGTGCAGATCGCCTTGGCGTAGATGATCGCGCCCTTGTTGCGGAGCTGTTCGACCAGGATGTGGTCGCGCGCCGGGAAATCGATGTCGTAGGCCGCGTCGCCGCCGCCGGTCGTGCGCATGTCGGCGGTGTCGAACGGGTCCTTGAACGAGAAGACGACACCGTACATCGGCATCTCGTCGAGCGGCGGGTTGCTGCCGTATTTCGCGTCGAGTTCGGCGGCGCGTTCCAGTGCGTCAGGCTGATGGCGGAACTCGTCGCACACCGGCGGCGCGCCGGCCGGCAGGGGGCCCTGTGACGGATGCCGGTCGAACTCGCCCTTGCAGGTCACCGAGCGTTCGCCGCGGATGTTCAGCGTTGCCAGCGTGTTGAGCTGCCCGGCATTCGGCTTGCCGACGATCATGCCGTATTGCTGCTGCACCGCCGGGTCGGAGGCGGTTGCCTCCATGCGGCCGAATTCGAGCGGCGGCCCCTGGTATTTGTCGAGATCGGGGAACAGGGCAGAGGCGGGTACTGTCTCGGTCGGAAAGGCGAGCGGCTTCCCGGCCCGCACCGTCCCCGGCGCCTCTGAGACCCGCGCGCCGTCCTCCGTGACCAGCAGGCTGGCGACGCCGTTATAGGCGCGCGCCCGCGCCAGATATTGCTCGACCACCGCGACGCAGGTGGTATGCCCGGCCTGGATTGCCGCGTGCAGAGCGGCGATCGTCGCTTCTTCAACCTGGAAATTCTCAGGCATTTACGGAAATCCTATCGACCGGCCTGTTTCGCCGAGACTTCGCGCACGATCCGCTGCATGACCGGGCCCCATTGCCGTTCCGGCCCCTGCCGGAAGAGGCGCAAGGTCGGATACCACGGGGTGTCGGTGCGATGCAGCAGCCAGCGCCAATCCGGCGCGTAGGGAAGCATGATCCAGGCCTCCCGGCCGAGCGCGCCGGCCAGATGCCCGACCGAGGTATCGACCGTCACGACCTGGTCGAGGCATTCGAGTACCGCCATCGAATCCCCGAAATCGCGGATTTCCGGCCCGAGATTGACCAGCGGTGCGGTGCCCCAATAGGTGCCGATCTGGCTCTGCGAGGCGCCCTTTTGCAGCGAAATCAGCGAAATGCCGGGCAGTTCGGCGAGCGGCGCAAAGGTCGAGAGGGCGGTCGAGCGGTTGCGGTCGTTATGGTGTGTCGGCCGCCCGGCCCAGACGATGCCGATGCGGCGATGGCTGGCCGGCACCAGCGAGTCCAGCCGCTCGCGCCACGCCGCGACCTTGGCGGCATCCGCCTGCACATAGGGGATCGAGGCCGGGATCGAGGCGAGGTCGGTCTTCGCAAGCCGCGGCAGACCCGATAGCGGGCAGTAGGCAAAAAATTCCGGCGCCTGCTCCCAATGGTCGAACAGCTTACCGACGCCCGGTAATTGCCGCACCAGCGGGTGCAGTTCGCCGCTGCAGGCCAGCGCGACATTGGTGCAGCGCCCGGCCGCCCACGGGATATAGCGCGCGAACTGGATCACGTCGCCATAGCCCTGGTCGGCGATCAGCAGCAGCGTACCCTCCTGGCGCGGCTGGCCGTCCCATTGCGGGCGCTCGGTCGGCGGCAATCAGCGGCGGCGCGTTGCCGAGCTTCATGCGCCATTCGTATTCCTCCCAGCCGCGCGCGAAATCGCCGCGCAGCAGCGACGCCTCGGCGATGCCGAAATGCGCGCCGGGGAAATTCGGGTCGAGCGCGCATCGCGCGCTCGCCGCAGGCGATCGCCTCGTCGAGTTCGAGGCGGTGGTAATGCAGGACGCCAAGATTGTGGTAGCAGTGGACATCGTCCGGCGCGAGCGTCGCGGCGCGGCGGCCGGCGATCAGCGCATCGTCGAGCCGGCCGACCACGCGATAGATTTCGCAGATATTGCGGTGGTAGATCGCGTTCATCGGCGCCAGTGCGATCGAGCGCTCCATCAGCTCGACCGCCTCGCTCATCCGGCTCCTTCTTGAACGCGACGATGGCCAGCAGATGCAATGCCGGGTGATGGTCGGTGGTTTCGGCCAGTACCTGGCGGAGCGTGCCCTCGGCTTCGTCGAGCCGGCCGGCGTGCTCGGCCTCGGTCGCAAGCTGCATCAGCTGGGTGACGCGCTGCGCCGCCGAGGCCGGCACCTCGGCAGGCGGTGCGACCGCCGGCCCCGGCTGCCCGGCCGGGGAGATCGCACCAACCGGCAGAGCCGGAGCGGGAGCGGCGATCCCCGGCTCAGCCAACGGGATACCCCAGCCGCTCGATCACCGGCGCCAGAATGTCGATCGCCGGCTGTAATTGCTTCAGATAGCGGCGATAGCGGTAGCGCGAGCGGTCATAGAGCCGCTCGGTCACCTGCGCATAGCTGGCGGTGCGGGCATAGCGGCGATTTTCGTGGAACGCCAGACAGCGCTCGTCAAACGGCTCGCCGATAAAGTCGAGGATGCGGCGGATCGACCCCTCCTGGTCATCGACGATGTCTTCGTAGCGCACCGGCAGGTAACGCAGTGTCATTTGGCTGCGGTAATGCTCGATCAGGTCCAGCACCAGCGCGTAATGCCGCGCCGCGCTTTCGAGCGAATACGAGCAGTAGAAGCCGTGCGTCAGGTGATTGGAAAACGTCGACAGCACGATGTCGAGCGGATGCCGCAACACATGGATTAGTGGCGAGCGCGGGAACATCAGCGCGATCAGCCCGAGATGCGTTTCGTTGAGCGGCATCTTGTCGGTGAACCACACCGCGCCCGGCTCGACGATGGCCAGTTGCCGCACCCGTTCGAGGTAGTAATCGCGCAATTCGTCGAGGCCGTGACGGCGGTCGCCCATCCATAATTCGGCCAGCGCCTCGGGGTAGGAGAGGGGGCTGTTCAGCACCCGCACCATCGCCTCGGTGATCTCGTTGACGAACGGCAATTCGTCGCCGGCGCTGATCCGCGGATGCGCCGACAATGTCTGCTCGACCAGGGTCGTGCCGGAGCGCGGAAAGCCGAGGATAAACAGCGGCTGCGGACTGTCCTCGCGCAGCCCGGCGCGCGGCAGGATTGCCAGCCGGCTTTCGGTGAAAAACCCCTTGAGCCGCCCGGCCAGCCCCTGCGCATGATCCGCCAGATAGCCAAGTCCGCTGACCTCGCGGCACAGCCGCTTGCCCTCGGCAAAGGCCTCGAACGCCTCGTCGTAGCGGCCCATGCGGTCGAGCAGCCGGCCTTTTTCGAGCAATTCGTCCGGGCCGAGATGCCCGGCGCCATTCGGTTTCGGCTCGCCCTCGGCGACGTCGGTCCCGGCGTGGCTGTCATCGAGCGCCGCGAGAGCCTCCGGATAGGCCCCGGTGCGGCCCTACAGGACAGCGCGCGACAGGGCGATGCTTGCATTTCCCGGCGCCAGCTGTTCGGCGCGCTCCAGCAACTCGCCGGCCCGCGCGAAGTTGCGGTCGGCCTCCTCCATGCGGGCCCAGCCGAGCCAGGTCTGCAGCACGTTGGGGCCGGCGGCGCTCGACTTCTTCGTAGAGCGTGCGTGCCTCCGCCATGCGGCCCTGGTTCTTCAAATTCCAGGCGAGGTTGGCAAGCACGATCGGATCACGGTTGCGGGCGAGGTCGATGACGCGGCGATAATGGTATTCGCCGATCTGAGGCCGGTTGGCCTCGGTCATGATCATGCCCATCAGGTTGTGCGATTGCGGGTTTTCCGGCGCGATGCGGACCGCGTTGCGGGCATGGATTTCGGCCTCGGCGATGGCACCCCGGCTGAACAGCGCGACGGTCAGCTCATGCGTCGCCCACAGCGTGTTCGGGTGCAGCTCCACGATGCGCCGCAACAGGATATGCGCGGCGTTTTCCTGGCCGCCCTTTTTGCGGATTTGATAGAGCAGCGTCAGCGCGTCGAGTTGGCTCGGTGCCAGCTCCAGCGTCTCCAGCGCCAGCTTTTCCGCCTCTTCGACCGCACCCTGCGCGTGCAGTTGCGCGGCGCGCTGCACGACCGGCACCAGCGGCCGCGTGGCCTCGGCCGGCGGAACCATCGAAAAATCCATCTGGCAGCAGCGCGCCAGCCGCAAACCGCTGCCGCAGGCACACAAACGCACGTCGACGATCATCGCCCAATCTTCTCCCTCAGCCGGCAAAGGACGGGAAAATCCCCGAGGCGTCAACTCATCCTGATATGACGATAAGGGTCAGCCAGCATGCGTATTTTTGGGCCGCCGACCGAAACGGCGGCAAACCGATTGGCTGGTCAAAGCTGGTGCCGACCACCGTGTGCACCACCCCCGAGGCGACATCCACCCCGATATGCGCCTTCATCCCGAAATACCACTGGTTGCCCCTCTTGGTCTGGTGCATCTCCGGGTCGCGCGCCTTGCTTTTGTTCTTCGTCGAAGGCGGCGCGGCGATGATCGTGGCATCGACGATAGTTCCCCCGGCTTTCGCTCGGGGCAGGCTCTGGCGCATTAACAGGCCGCGCTCCTCCAGCATCGCCCCGACTTCATCGGGTCAGGTCCAGGGGAATCGGGTGAAGGAAATCACGCGGCGATGAGACTTGCGAGATACTCGTCGTCCCATCCTGCGGTTTTTCTGCGCAGGCGGATGGAATCCTTGCCCGGGGCTTTTCGAGTGAGGTTGTAGGCGATGTGCCGGCAGGTGGCGAAATTGGCTGGGGCATTGTCGGTTCTGACGCGGCATTCGTCGTCGCGGAAGACCATGTCCATGACCCAGTGCAAGGAGTTCTCGATGGCCCAGTGGGCGCGGATCATCGGGCCGACGGCGGCGGCCGACAGCCCCAGCGAGGTGAGGTAGAAGCGGGTTTCGTTGGTGATCTTGCCGTTGATTTCGCGCCGGCTTTCGACCACGACGACGGCGTTCAGGCCGGGCCATTGGTGGCGCGCCCGCAGCCAGTCGAGATCGTGGATCATCGTGTAGTGCCGGGTCTCGATACGGCCGTGATCGGCGTCGACTGTTTCGTGCGTGCTGATCGTGGCGTCCTTGTATTTCAAGGCTTTCTGCTCGTCGACGAAGACCTCGACATCCTCGCGCAGGGTTCCCTGATTGCCTTTCAGCGCGACAATGTATTCGGCCTTTTTCTCGATGATCTTGGTGGCGATGCCGCGCTGGCAGCCCATCGCATCGATCGTCACCACCGCGCCCTCGATCGACATCATGTCGAGCAGCGCCGGGATCGCGACGATCTCGTTCGACTTCTCGCTCACCTTGACCTGGCCGAGCACGATGCGTTGCCGGGCCGCGAAGGCAGAGACCATGTGGATCGCCTCTTTCGAACCCTTCCTCTGATACGAGCGCCGTGAGGTCTTGCCATCGATCGCGATGACCTCGGCGGGCGTGTTGGTCAGCGCGGCGACCCAGGCCACGAAGCAAAGCTGAAAGGCGCGGGCGTCGAGCGTGGCGAAGATATCGCCAAGATGATCATGCGAAGGTGTGCCGTTCACATAGGGCCGAAACCGTCGCAGCAGTTCGATCTTGCGTTCGCCAAACCGCGCGATGTCGGTGAACGCCTCCGCCCCCGCAAGAACCGCCAGAAGGATCAGGAGCAGGACTTCCGGCAGAGGATAATCCACTTTGCCAGCCTGACGATGGTCCGGCAACCCGCTGAAATGGTGAAGGAAACTCGTCGTCTCCGCAATCGCTGCAAACCCTGCCCCCTCGGAACCCATCAGCGTCCTCCACCTGCCACTCAGCGGAGCACAACAGACTCAGCCTTTCAGGCGTTTGTCACGGGTCCTTTCACCCGATTACCCTGGGGTCAGGTCGTGCTCCTCCAGCCAATGGCCTCGCCGAGCTTTACACGGGTGCGATTTGGGCTGTAGGTGAGGACGCAGGTCATGGACGCCGCTCCGATCCGGACGCCGAACCCCTTGAGGCTCTTGTCGAGGTACGTTAGCTGTCTACCGGCCGTGGGCTTCAGGTTGCGCACGGCGAGATCGGTTAAGGTGATTATCGGCATCTGGGCTCGCCATAAGTTCAGGAGCCTATGGCGTAGCAGGGTTCATCGGTGCTCAAATGTGCCACGGCGACGCGAGCAGAATAGCGGAGTAGCAAGCACTTAGCGGTCAGCATGTGTCATGGTGGGGCGTCGCCAAGTGGTAAGGCACCGGATTTTTGATTTCGCGAGTGCTATGACCCTACCCATCTGATAAAATTAAATTTATTTATAGAGGTAGCCACCATAGGCTCGCTATAGGCTCGGCTTCCGTCCGCCCCTCGATCCGAACGCCTCATATCGGGAGGAAGAGTGAGGCCGCTTCGGCCGGGCGATATTTGGTGGGCAAGTGTCGGGGAGAACGTCGGGTCTGAGATCAACGGGAAGAGTGAGCTGTTTTCCCGTCCGGTGATCATCCTGAGAAAGCTGTCGCACGGCTTTTATTTTGTCCTCCCGACAACCACTCGGGATCGGACCGGTACATGGTTCGTGCCGTTTCGCCATAAAGAACGGGATATGGTCGCATGCCTGCACCAGGCCCGGGCAATCGATTACCGCCGGCTCTCCTCGAAGCTCGGTACTTTGAACGATAGCGACCTCCAGCACATCCGCCGAGGCTTCGGTTCTCTCTACCTGAAATAATATTCCCCACCATTTCTGGCGGGGCCGCAGGAAAATCCCGAACGTGTCTGTAGTATATGCTCGGCATTCGAGCTGTCAAATTGTGTGCTCTCTTCTGCCGCTCAGGATCAATCCGATCAGTACGTCGATGAGGTCCGTCGCGCGATGTCGGCGATGAGCACCATTCGGCCTTCTGCCTTAAGAGCAAAAACGATGCGCCACGAGCCGACGCGGCGCCGGAACGCCCCCTGATGTCTGCCCTGTAGCGGCCGGGTGTCGCCGGCACGCGGATCACTTTTCATGTCGACGAGCGCCGCCTCTATGCGGCCCCGATCACGCGGCGGTATCTGCTCAAGCGCGCGCCTGGCTCGATTACTGAGTTCTTACGTCCCAATCCATGCAGCACGTCATCGAGGCGGTACGTCTTCCCCAGGGCGAGTTCGGCCTCGGCCTCGTCAAGCGCCTCCAGTTCACCCGGCAAGGGTTGTTCAGCAGCAGGCGTGAGGACGATCCTCCCGCCCTCGGCGCTTATATCCATCTCGTCGCCGTCATGCACAGCTATCTCGTCCCGGACGCGGGCCGGGATCGTGACTGTCAGCTTGTCGCCGCGGACATGCACTTTCGGCATCGGATGCCCCTTGGTTTCCATACGCCTAGTATAGCACGATGCCAGCGCGGGATTACCCGGGGCGGCCTTCCTGAAGGCCCCGGTCAAATTTCTTTCAGCTCGATCTGACCCTGCCCCAGGTCAAACGTGACGCGGTACAGGTCGAAGAAGCCGTACTGCCCGAGAAGACCGTGCCCCGTTTGGGAGAGCGACGGCATAAAGCCGACTTCAACATTCCGGTGCTCCCGGTCGCCGATATGCAACGTCACCGGTGGAGGTAGAAAGACCGGCGCTCGCCGTCTACGATGCCGCCGATTTCGCGGCGTTCGCCGGCCTCAAGGTCGATCCCGAGGAGTGGGGCGAGTTCGGCGTGCATGAGGTTCATGTCGGCGCCGCTGTCGATGAGCGCAAAGTACGGCACCTGCCGGCCGTTGTAACCAACGGCAATTCGGACGATCGGTCGCTTAAATCCGTGCGGTAGCTTCGTATACGGGAGCTTCATGCTAGCCCGCGAAGGCAATTACCTCCTGCGGGATGTAGGTTACGGCCGCCTCGGCGAAGCCTTTGGACTTCGCTTCGGTAACGGCCTGTTCGATGCTGGCGCCCTTGCCAACAACTGTTTCGTTGTCCTTATCGAGGGCTACCCACATGCCCTGGTATTTCGCGTAAACATTTGTCCAGTCGATGTATTTCATACCTGACCATTATAGCATACGAAGGCCGCGGTATGGCGCTCTCGTCGCTTGAAGACACGACGACAATCATCGAGGTCTCTGGCTGCACAGGCGGCTAAGTTCGACCTTTATTCCTTATCGATAAATTTCTTGTATTCCGCGGTCTTTTGCCACGCCGCGATCTCTTCCGCGGTCGTGAACGCTGGCGAGACGCGCCCGGCCTGGATATCGGCAAGACCTTCGGCAAGCGCGGCGTCGATCCGCTCGCCGAGGATCTCAAGGAATGCCCGAGGACTGATAATGCGAATGCCCTCGTGCTCGGCGAGCGGCAACAAGTGGGTGCGGTCGCCAGTAACCAGGTACTCCGCTTTTGCCGCGACCGCGGTAGCAATGATGGGGTCGTCTTTGGGATCGGCCAGCACCACCCGCGGAGCTGGGCCATCGGGCACCATCTGTGCTTGGGTCAAGAGCCAGCGGATGTAGCCGCGCACGTCGTCGTCGGCATAGGCCGCATAGCGGCGAAGTTTCGGTTTGAGAAGCGTCTCGGCTGTTTCCGTCAGGATGTAATCCGAGAGGTAGAGATCGTAGCGGTTGCGCACCGGAGCACGAAGAAGCCGCACGACCGAGCCGTGCGGCGTGATGAAGGCGCTAACGAGGACCGAGCTATCGAGAACGGCCTTTGGCATATCCAGCGCGCACTTCGCGTATTTCGTCGACCACCATGTCCATAACCTCCTCCTCCCCCAGACTCGGGCTGTGGGCCGATGTAGCTCACCCGGCTGAGGATCGCGTCGAGTTGCCGATCGGCTTCGGCGCGGTCGACGACCGTGACCGGTTTGAGCGTCAGCGCACCATCGGTCACCTCAAGGTCAAGGTAGTCGCCTTCGGCGAGCTTGAGCGCTTTGCGCGCCTCGGCCGGCAAGGTGACTTGCCCGCCACGGAGCATCCGTACGAGCGCCATGGTTCCGTTCTCCTGAAGTGTGGTAGTTTTCATAGGATATATGTAATCCAATACATGACGATCAAATTTGCGCAAGCTTACGGCCTGGGGAAAGCGGCCGGGCGTCGATGCGGCTCATGCGTGGGGCGGACGAGCGTATCGGTCGGGATTGGTTTGCCCTCCTCGATGAGATTTTGAAGCACCAGGTGGACGGCATCAGCCGCCATGGCACGGGCCTCTTCGATCGTCTCGCCTTGTGTGACGACGGCCGGTAGCGCCGGGCAGGTCACGACATACCAGGCTCGTATACGACGGTGAAGCTGTATTCGTGAATGGTTATGGCTTCTTTTCGTTTCATAGGAACGATCTTAGGCACTGGGTTTTCTTGGGATTGGGCTGAATGGAGGCTTATAAGCCGGGCTGGATACTTAGTATTTTTATTTTTTGTTTTTCTCTGAGTATTATTAATATAGTATCAATTTGGCCAGTCGAAATTTGGTCTTCGGCCTGCCGGATTCTAGATTTCGATATATCGAAATCAGAATTTCAGCGAAGACACTTTCCCACCGCGCTTTACGACGGAATGCAGCTTGTAAAGGTTGGTCTTCCCTTGTCCTCGGCGAGTGATTTCGATATATCCTGCGGCCTCCAGCTCTTTGACGTACTCATTCGCCCGAGATGTACTCATGCCCATGTCTTTCCCGAGGCGATCTTGGCCAGGGAATACGGCATTATTGTGCCAGAAGAAGCTCAAGAGCAGCGAGTAGGTGACTTTCGCACCTAGGCTCAACTTGTTGTCTCTCAGGAACACGTTCGGTATCTGGGTAAAGCCACCACGTAGAAGCGGGTCGTACGACGCTAGCTCGATGTTGCGCTCTATAATAACTTCGCCTATCGAGCGCATTCTCCCTTCTCGGCGTTCCATCACAAAATATTAGCATCCACATCTCGCTCCCTTGATGTTCGGGGGGATAACCTAGTTTCTTTTCGCTCCCCTCCCCTACCCCAACAACCGTCCAAAAAGTGACCGCTTCGGTTCGGCAGCGTGCGGCGGTGGCTCTGCCACAAGGGGTGCCTCTAGATCTTGCACAACGGGCATCACAATAGCCTCCGCAATTTCCGTGGCGGGCTCTGTTGCGCGCTGTCGCGGGACCTCGTCGTGCGCCCTCGGTGCTTCCAGTTGCGCAACACGGGTCTCAGCGACACCGAGGCGATAACTCATGTCTTGGAGGTGCTGATCTTTCTCTCGCACCTGCGCTGTTATGAAGCTAATGGCCTGCTCCTTGCCGCGATTGTCGATACGGAGATTTAAGTTCTCGTCGCGTAGCTGTTGGACGATCGCGGCGCTTTGATGTTCCTCCGGCGCGTCGGCTGCGTGCGAGGGCTCCACACCTGCTCCCGGCATCGTGCCGCGCTCTGGCGCGCTATTACGCGCAATAGCGCGTTGTGGCGCGTTGTGGCGCTGTTCGTCACCGAGCGCCGCGACAGCCTCTATCTGGCGTAGCTCTTCCGCATAGCGCTCAACCAATTCGCGATTGATGAAAAACTGGTCGCCACGCGAGCCTTTAATTTGCACGCTGTCCAAGTACCCCTGCTTGCAGAACCGTTGTACCGATCGTTTTGAGCGGGGAACACCAAAATCCGCGAACAATTCGACTGCCTGCAAGATAGTCAAAGGGTGCCGTGGTATGTCGCTCTCTGGCGTGCTATTGCGCACTATGTCGCGCTCGCTGATTTCTCCTTCCATATTGGTCGTAGCATAGCACCTTGATAATGATCGCTCCAGGTATGTGCACAAGTAACAGAATTTCCCTATCACCAAACTGCTCAACGGACTTGGACGCAATGCTGAACAGCGCAGATACAGAATGGAGGATTTATGTAAATGCGCATTATCGCGCTTGCGAGCCAGAAGGGTGGCTCGGGTAAGACAGCGACCGTCGGCCATCTGGCGATGCAAGCCCGTAGGGTAGAGGGTAAGCCGACCGCCCTGACGCTCAAAGCTGATCCGGCCCCAATGAGGCGCTGAAAGTCCTCGGGGCACGCACCCGCCGCAGCAATAAAGAGATCGTAAAAGCCCACGCTCGATGCGTACCTGCGCGGGGCAGGGGACCGCTTGTTGCAAAACCCGTTTTAAGCCCGGCCCCTCGCCGCGGCGAGGGTCAGGAGATGTGTTCGGAAAACATCCTGCGAAAAGAAAGGATCACCCGCGGGGTCGGTGAGGAGATCGGCTTGCGCTGCCACTTTTACGACATCGCCGTGAAGGTAAGTAATGTCGTCTTGCGCTCCTGGAAACAGCCAGGCGCGGTTTTCCGGATTGCGGACGATCACATCGAGCGCCATCAGGCGCAGCGCAACCGCCATGGCAAGCATGGGAGCTTGATCACCAGGCACGCGCTGCCCGACAAAAGCGAGAGCATGTGCGAGCCGCCGGTCGAAATCCCGCCATTCCTCCTCGGGAAGTGACGCCCACAGGGTAGTGACTTCGCCCAGCAATGGCGGCGGAACAGCGATGGCGTTGATCTCGCGCAGGAAATCATCGTCGGAGGAAGGCATTGAAGGGTCCTGATCGATAGGAACCAGACGCCGTAAGTGTCACGGATCGCTGATCACTGTCTAGCGTCTATCTTCGATATGTCAGCCAGCAACTCTTAGTGGTAAGCCCGGAAGTTTCGGGGGCACACCGTTGACCGCCCTCGCGTGATGCGATACCTACCAGCCGTGGGGTGCACGGATCGCGGGCGGTGCTCGTGCAAACGGGCGGGGGGAGAACGCGAATGGCCTTTTGGCGGAACCGCGGACGCGGTCGAAGTGCTGTGCTGGGATTGCCGGTGCGGCCCGGGAGATTTTTGGGTCAAAAGCCGACGGGCCCACGGGGCGCGCGCGCGACCGCGTCAACCCGTGCTGCGCTCACGGTCGGCAGACGATGCTGACGGCAGAATTCACAGCTCTTGCGCTATGGGCGGCGGCCACGTTGGCCGCGCTCATCGGACGGCGCCGCGCGTTCGGCTGGGTCTACCTGCTCAGTGCGGTGGGGGCGGGCCCGGCCGCCGTCGGCAGCGCGATTTTTCTGCTGAGTAACGCCGTCCCCGTCCATCGTGTGCTCCCGATAGGCCTGCCGTGGCTGGGCACTGCGCTGCGCGTCGACGCGCTTTCAGCCTTCTTCCTGCTCGTGGTCAATGGCGGCGCCTGCCTGATCAGTGTCTATGCTTTGGAATATGGCGGGCATGATGCAGAGCCCGCGCGAGCGCTGCCGTTCTACCCTCTCTTCGTGGCGGGCATGAACCTCGTCATCCTTGCCGCCGATGCCTTTTCCTTCCTCGTGAGCTGGGAATTCATGTCGCTCACCTCGTGGCTTTTGGTGCTGGCCAATCATCGTGAGCCGGAGGCAGCGCGGGGTGCGTTTTTGTATCTCGTGATGGCCAGCCTCGGTACCGGAGCCTTGCTGCTCGCCTTCGGTCTCTTTGCGGTCAGCGCCGGTTCTTATGGCTTTGACGCGATGCAGGGGGTGAAGCTCGATACGGCGCAGCGGGCAATTCTGGTCGTGCTGATCCTGATCGGCACCGGATCGAAGGCGGGTATGGTGCCGCTGCACGCTTGGCTGCCGCCGGCGCATGCCGCGGCGCCGAGCCATGTCTCGGCGCTGATGAGCGGGATCATGACCAAGGTCGCTATTTATGGTCTCATACGGCTGCTGTTCGATCTGGCAGGACCGCCGGAGTGGTGGTGGGGTGCGATCGTGCTGCTGCTTGGCGGCATCACGGCGCTGCTGGGTGTTCTCTACGCGGTGATGCAGCACGATCTCAAGCGGCTGCTGGCGTATCACACGGTCGAGAATATCGGAATCATCATCATCGGCCTGGGGCTCGCGCTCGCATTCCGCGCTGCCCGGCTCGATGCACTGGCGGCCTTGGCGCTGACGGCGGCGCTGCTGCATGTCTTCAACCATGCCGTCTTCAAGAGCCTTCTTTTTATGGGTTCGGGCGCTGTGGTGGTCGCAACCGGCGCGCGCGACATGGAGCATCTGGGTGGCCTGATCCACCGCATGCCCGTCACCGCCTTTGTTTTCCTCATCGGCGCGGTGTCCATCTCGGCTTTGCCGCCCTTCAACGGCTTCGTCTCGGAGTGGCTGACCTTCCAGGCGATCCTAAACGGCGCGTTACTGCCGCCATGGCTGCTTAAATTCGCGGTGCCGGTCGTGGGAGCGATGCTGGCGCTGGCCGCGGCGCTGACGGCGGTCTGTTTCGTCAAGGTCTACGGCATCGTCTTTTTGGGACGCCCGCGCACCACGCCTGCAAGCGAGGCGTTGGAAGTAGGTCTGCCGATGCAGGCTGCCATGGCGGCGCTTGCGGCCATTTGTGTTACGGTCGGCATCGTGCCGCAGGCGGTGCTGGCGCTGCTGCAGAGCGTACCCGCCGCCGTGTGGGAAGGCGCACCCGCCCCACTTGCCAGCGACTGGCTTTGGCTGCAGCCGCTTGGCCCCGACCACAGCTCCTATAGTGGGCTCGTGGTATTTGGCGTGGTAGCCGCGCTCGCCGCGCTGCTGGTGCTCGTTATCCACCGCGTGGCCTCGCGACGGCTACGCCGCAGCGCGGCGTGGGATTGCGGCTTCCCCGACGCGCGCCCGCAGACGCAGTACACGGCGAGCAGTTTTGCGCAGCCGATCCGGCGGGTATTTGGCACGGCAGTGTTCGCCGCGCGCGAGCATGTCGATATGCCCGCGCCGGGCGAGCTTCGGCCGGCGCGCTTCGCGATGGTCCTGCGCGATCCAATCTGGGAGTGGCTCTATTTGCCGGTAGCGGCACTGGTCATGGCCGTGGCCGACCGGGTGAATGTCATGCAGTTTCTGACCATCCGGCGCTACTTAAGCCTGATGTTCGCGGCGCTCATTCTGCTGTTGCTCGTTGTGGCGGTCAGCCAATGAGCGGCGCGGGCCTGCAGCTGCTGCAATTTGCCGTCCTGGCTGCCCTGGCGCCGTTGTTGACCGGCCTCGTGCGCCGGATCAAGGCACGGCTGACCGGCCGTCGCGGCGCCGGGTTGCTGCAGCCCTATCGGGACCTCGCAAAACTCCTGCGCAAGGAGGCGGTGCTGGCGCACAACGCCTCGTGGCTGTTCCGTGTCAGCCCTTATGTGATTTTCGCCGCCACCTGGCTGGCCGCCGCGATCGTGCCGACCTTCGCGACCAGACTGCCGCTCGGCCCGACCGCCGACCTGATCGCGGTCGTCGCGCTGTTGGGTACCGCGCGGTTCGCGCTCGCCTTGGCCGGGATGGATGTGGGCACCAGCTTCGGTGGAATCGGTTCGAGCCGCGAAATGATGATCGCCTCGCTGGCCGAGCCCGCCATGATGATGGTGACCTTTACGGTCGCACTGCTCGTGCGCTCGACGTCGCTGCCGCAAATTGCTGAATTCATGCTCGCGCATACAGTGGGCGTGCGGGTGTCGCTGCTGCTCGGGCTCGTCTCGCTGATCATGGTCGCACTCGCCGAGAACGCCCGTATCCCCGTCGACAACCCGGCCACGCATCTCGAACTCACCATGGTGCACGAAGCCATGGTACTTGAATATTCGGGACGCCACCTCGCTTTGGTCGAAGCGGCGGCGATGCTCAAGCTGCTCCTTTACGTCTCGCTCATCGCGAGCATTTTTGCGCCCTGGGGCATGGCCGCGGGCACGCCGGATGCGCCGGCCCTCGCGATCGGACTGGCGAGCTATGCGGGCAAGCTGGCCGTTGGCGGCGCACTGCTCGCGCTGTTCGAGACGACGATCGCCAAGATGCGTGTGTTCCGCGTCGCGGAATTCCTCGGAGCTGCGCTGCTGCTCAGCACACTTGCGGCGGTGTTTCTTTATGTCTCGCAGGGTCTCTGAATGCCGGTTCCGTCGCACCTTGCCTACGACATCGCCCATCTGCTCGATGCAGGGGTGCTGATCTTAAGCTTTGGCCTCCTTTATCAGCGCCGGTTGTTCGGCATCCTCAAACTCTACAGCTTGCAGGCGCTCCTGCTCGCCGCCGCGGCCGCCTGGCAGGCCTACGCGCAAGCCGCGCCGCAGCTCTACATCACGGCCACAATCGCACTTGGCTTCAAGGCAATCGTCATCCCGATCGCGCTGCACCGGATTATTGTTTACCTCGACATTCAGCGCGCCGTTGAAAACGTCATCGGGATCGGCCCTACCCTTGCGGTCGGCGTCGGGCTGGTGGGCCTCTCGATCCTCCTGGTCCTGCCGATGACCACGGAATCGGGAGCGATCACGCGCGAGAGCCTGGCCATGGCGCTGGCAACGGTGCTGCTCGGCCTTCTCATGATGATCACGCGGCGCAACGCGGTGAGCCAGGTGGTCGGCTTCATGTCGATGGAGAACGGGCTCATTCTGGCGGCGGTCGGCGTCAAGGGCATGCCGCTGGTCGTCGAGCTATCGGGCGCCTTCTCGGTGATGGTCGCCTTTATCATTTTCGGTATCTTTTTTTTCCACATCCGCGAGCGCTTCGACACGCTCGACATCCACGACATGGAACGATTCCGTGGGGACCGGACATGAACCCGGTCCTACTGATTGTCGGCCTCCCCGCCTGCGCCTGCCTGCTGCTCGCCTGCGTGCCGCATCATCGCACGGCCGCCGCCATCAATGTCGTAGCCTCGGGCCTTACGCTGCTGGCAAGTCTCGTTCTCTTTGTCGAGCGGCCCGAGACCACAGCCTTTATCCTGATCGACGATTTCAACATCTATCTGATTGTGCTCACCGCCTTCATAGCATTTACGACCAGCCTTTTCAGCGCCGGTTACATCAGGCACGAAGTCGAGATCGGCCGCCTCGAAACCGGCAATCTGCGATTTTACCATTCGATGTATCAGGGCTTCATTTTCACCATGCTCATGGTGCTCACGGCCAACAATCTGGGCGTGATGTGGGTGTCGCTCGAAGGGGCTACTCTGACGACGGTGCTGATGGTCGGCCTCTACCGCACCAACGAAGCCCTCGAAGCGGCCTGGAAATATTTTATCCTTTGCGGTGTCGGCATTGCGCTAGCGCTGTTCGGCACGACGCTAATGTATCTGGCGGCGCAGCCGGTGATGGGCGAGGGGCTTCCGGCCATGACCTGGTCGGAACTGATGCCGCAGGTGGCGGGTTTCAGCCCGGCGATCCTGAATCTGGCCTTCGTCTTCCTGCTGGTGGGTTACGGCACCAAGGTGGGGCTTGCGCCTTTTCATGCCTGGCTGCCTGACGCCCACTCGGAAGGCCCGACGCCGATCTCGGCCGTGCTATCCGGGCTGTTGCTCAATGTCGCACTCTACATTGTCCTGCGCTTTAAGATGCTGCTGACCGCCAACACCCACGCGCTGGCGCCGGGACCGCTGATGGTGGCGATGGGCCTAAGCTCGCTGTTGCTTGCAAGCTTCATGCTCTATCGCCGCCGGGATATTAAAAGGCTCTTCGCATATTCCTCAATTGAGCATATGGGCATCATTGCCTTCGCGTTTGGTATCGGCGGCCCGTTGGCGAATTTTGCGGGCCTGCTGCAGATGACGATGCACAGCCTCACCAAATCCGCGATTTTCTTCACGGTCGGCCATATCTCGCAGGTCAAGGGAACCCAGCGGATTGCCGATATCCGGGGATTGACCAGCAGCCATCCGCTGCTTGGCTGGGCGCTGGTCATGGGCGTGGTCGCGATCGCCGGCCTGCCGCCTTTCGGCGTGTTCATGAGTGAATTCCTTGTGATCACCTCGACCTTCGGCCGATCGCCCTTGCTTGCTCTGGTCGTGCTGCTAAGCATCCTCGTGGCATTCGGCGCGCTGCTGCGCCAGCTGCAGGGCCTCGCCTTCGGTCCGGGCGAGGCGGGCGAGAAGACAAGCCCGCTCGCTGTCTTCCCCCTGTTCGTGCATTTCGTGCTGGTGCTGGCCGCCGGTATCTATCTGCCGGGTCCGCTGGTGACCTGGTTCCAGAACGTCGCACGGCTGCTGGGCTGAACCATGGCGCAAGACACCGACGCACCACTTGCCGTTTTCCTCGCCGCCGGCGAACGCATGCCGCAGCGTCCATGGCCGCGCTACAGGCTGAGCGTGCAACACTGGCGGGAGCTGGTCGGCCGCCTGGCCCAAGGCGCGCGCTGGTCGCTGCTGGGGTTATGGGGAGATCACGACGCGGTGCATGCGGCGCTCTTTGATGAGATGGAAGGCAGCGTGGCGGTCGCCTCGCTCGATTGTCCCGATGGGCGGTTTCCGTCGCTGTCGGCGGTGTGTCCGGGCGCGATCCGGCTGGAGCGGGCGGCCCGTGACCTATTCGGGCTGGTGGCCGAAGCTCTGGCCGATACAAGGCCATGGCTCGATCATGGCCAATGGCGGAATGCAGGCGCCGAGCGGCAGGACCAGCCGGCTCCGACGGCGTATCGGTTCCTGCCGGCCGAAGGGGAGGGATTGCACCAGGTGCCGGTTGGGCCGATCCATGCCGGCACTATCGAGCCGGGGGTCTTTCGCTTCCACTGCAACGGCGAAGTCGTGGTCCGGCTGGAACAGCGGTTCGGTTACACCCATAAGGGGACCGAGGCGCTGATGGCGGGCAAGCCGCTCGCGGCCGCGGCGCGGTTGGCAGCCCGCCTTTCCGGCGACAGCACGGTCGCCTGCTCGCTCGCCTTCGCCCACGCCGTCGAGGCCGCGACCGGCACGTCCGTGCCGGAGCGCGCGATCTTTTTGCGTGCGCTCCTCGCCGAACTGGAACGAATCGCCAACCATTTGGGTGATATCGGCGCGATCTGCAACGATGCGGCTTTCGCTTTCATGCTGAGCCATTGCGGCGTGCTGCGCGAGCAGGTGCTGATAACCGCAGGCGAATGTTTCGGGCACCGTTTGATGATGGACGCCGTGCAGCCGGGTGGCACTGCTTGTGATCTTGCCGCTGCCGGTGTCGCGAAGTTGGATGCGCTCGTTCACAATACGAGGCGGCGGCTCGACGAGCTGATGGCGGTCTATGACGACAAACCCTCCTTGCTCGACCGCACGGTGGGTACCGGCGTGGTCACCCCAGCGCTCGCCCGGCTTTTCGCCGCGGGGGGCCATGTCGGACGTGCGTCGGGGCGGGATTTCGACGCGCGGCGGAGCCCCGGATATCCGCCTTATGACCGCCTGGCGTTTGACGTGCCTGTGCTGACGGATGGCGATGTGCATAGCCGCCTGCTGATCCGGGTTCAGGAGATCGAGGTGAGCCACGCAATCATCGTGCAACTTCTCGCAGCGTTACCGCCGGGCGACATACACGTGCCGCTTGGGCCGGAGGCAGGGGAGGGGATTGCGCTGGTCGAGGGGTTCCGCGGCGATTATCTGGCCTGGGTGGCGCTGCAGCCCGATCAGTGTGTGCGCCGTGCCCATCTGCGCGACCCGTCCTGGTTCCAATGGCCGCTGCTGGAAGCGGCTATTGAGGGCAACATCGTGGCCGATTTTCCGATCTGTAATAAGTCCTTCAATTGTTCCTATTCCGGGCATGACGGGTAAGGGCGCATGGCCATGTTGAAAATCCTCGCCCGCACTTTGGCCGCCAAGCCGCTTCCCCTCCCGGCGCCGCCCTTGGAACAGGCGCACCTTGAAGAGTTGGGCGAGCAGCTTCGGTTGCGCGCGCGGGAGCGGTTGGGCCGTAGCCTCGCCATCCGGGAGGTCGATGCGGGTTCCTGCAACGGTTGTGAGCTCGAAATCAATGCGCTGAATAATCCGCTTTACGATCTGGAGCGGTTCGGCTTGCGTTTTGTGGCGTCCCCGCGTCATGCCGATATTTTGCTCGTGACCGGTCCGGTAACCGCCAACATGCAAGAGGCGCTCGCGCGCGCCTATGCCGCGACGCCCGATCCGAAATGGGTCGTCGCCGCCGGGGATTGCGCCGTCAATGGCGGGGTTTTTGCTGGCAGCTACGCCGTGCGGGATGGGGTTTCGCAAGTGCTCCCGGTCGATCTGCATATCCGGGGCTGCCCGCCAACGCCCTTGCAGCTGCTGGCCGGGCTGCTTGCCCTGCTGGAAACAGCATCTGCAAAATGAGGCCGTCGCGATGGTACGGATCGCTTTCCTAAGGCTTGAGACATGATGTGCAACTCAGATATGATGTGTCAGCCCTAAACCGAGGCTGGCCGCGCAACGGCCTCATATAAAGGAGAGCGTCCTTGCTTACCGCAGCCCAGCTGAAGGCAGCGCGTGCGCTGGTCGGGATGGAGCAAAAAGCGCTCGCGGCGGCATCCGGGGTTTCGCTGCCGACAATTCAGCGCATGGAAGCAAGCATCGGTACCGTGAGGGGTGTGATCGAAAGCCTGACGCGGGTGATGACGGCGCTCGAAGCCGCGGGCATCGAATTTATCAACGAAGGCGCGACGAGCGCGGCAGGCGGAAGGGGCGTGCGGTTGCGCAAACCGGCCTAGCCGCGCGGACGCTTCGCTGGCACTACGACGATCCTGAAGCCAAGGTGAGCTGCAAGACGCGCGCGCGAAAACCCTCCAGCTCGAAAATGGGCTGGCCCTGCGGGCCCTCGCATACAATCTCTTCCGAAGCCGTGCGCAGCACGCAGGCATGGACATAACTCCGGCCGGGCGCATCCCCAGGCAAGGTCCAGCGCTGGACACCCTCATTGTCCAGAACGACATCGAGCGCCATAAGCCGGACGGTGATCGCCATGGCGAGCATGCCGCAATCGGGGCCGTAGCCTTTCTCGCCGAGCAGGGCGATCACACGTTTCGCCCGCCCCTCGAACGTCTGGTCTGCGGCCGGCAAGCCCGCATACATCACCATAACGTCGCCCAGCAGCTCAGGCGCCACCTCGACCGCGTTGATGTCGTCTTTGAAAGCCTGAAATTCCATTCTGCGCCTCAATTCAAATTACGGCGGTCCGGCTCAGTGCCGGGAACGAGCCGTGGTTGCGCAGCCGCAAGCGCCACCGCCGCGAGCAGAGTGGGCAACGCCCGGCCGTCGCTCTGCATCACCTGCCGGATCAGCGGATCGGCGAGGGTTGGCTCGTCAAACCGGTGCCGGATCATAGGCGCCGGGTTGCCCGATGCTGGTCCTGCACATGGCGCGCGCGCCGCGTATTGATGTGTCCGGCTCAGCTTGCATCGGCGTCAAAATGCTTGATGGCGAGCGCCAACACTGCCGCCTTCACGGGATCGGCGAAGCGGAGCATGTCGTGCTCCAGCTGGACCGCGAGCGCTTCGGCTAGCCGGCGGCGGCACGGCACCGGCAGCGGCGCTACTTCGACATCGAAGCTGGCAAGTATCTCGCGCAGCTTCGCTTTCCAGGCCCCGTCGTCCCTGGCGGCGCGCGCAAGCTGCAGCAAGGGGCCGTGGTAACGTGCATAACCATCGGTCATTGCTTCTCCCGCGGGGTCATCGACGCCAGGGGGCGCACGCCCCACCGGCGAGAACAACTCTAAAACTCATCGTCTACCTCATATAGTCGATGTTTTATACGTCATATGTCAATAATTTTAGGGCATAATTACCTAGTTGGGCTGGACGGCAAATAGTGGCGTGCATAGGATGGGCATTCCTGAGGAGACCCATCCGATGCCCGCCGCTCAGCGTGAAGATTGTGACCGTTGGACCGCCATCCGGCGCGGGCTGTGTTTGCGCTGCCCGGCATGCGGCCGGGGCGCGCTGCTGAAATCCTATTTCGCTTTGTGCGAGCGCTGCGCCGGGTGCGGCATGGCGCTGGGCGATCTGCGGGCAGACGATGGTCCCGCTTGGGCGACAATCCTGCTCACCGGGCATGTGATGGCCCCGCTCCTGCTGATCGCCTCCCGCGCGAACGCGCCGGACTGGGTACTCTACGGCATGCTTCCGGCATCGGCGCTCCTGCTCGCTCTGTTCCTGTTGCCGCGGGCGAAGGGCGCGTTTGCTGCGCTGACCTGGACGTTCGGCTAAAGAGCTGCCGCGCCGGGGGCCGAGGTCATGAGCGGCGACGCGGTACCCGCCGAGGCGCCGCGTTAGATCGGTGCGAGGGAAACTTCGGGAAGGAGCGGGGATGCCGACATGGCACCGGAACGCCGCAACCGCGCCGGACGGGGGCTCAGCCGAGCGCGAAATCGCCCAACTTATCAGTGCAGCCACGGACCCCGGGACTGCGGCAACATCTCGATGTGGCTAGGACCGCAGTGCATGCGGTCAACAGCGTCGGCAAGGAGCTCATAAAGCTGTGCCGTGCACAGGAGCTTGAGCGACCGCTCGACGGCGCGGGCTTATCCTGTCGCGGGGTACAGGTGCGGGGCTACGCCGCGGTAAGCGTCGACGTCATCCGGGGGCGAACCCATGTGCGACCGATTTTTCTTTCCCTGACCGCACATCTAACGAACTGTGCAGTCCGGGAACCAACGCCGCCGGAGGCGGAAATGGTCCAGAGCGCTAACACGGCGGAGGAACTGGATGTGGGTGCGCTCGCCAGGCAGCAGCTGACCCTGTTCGGCGAAAACGCTGACGAGGTCTTGCCCACTAGGGCCGAGAATTTCCGACAGCACGGGCAGGCTAAGAACACTGCCTTCTGGCGGGCCGTCGCCGAGGCCGTAGCGGTGCTTTCCGCGCCGGGCCGAGGCGGGTGAAAAACCTGCTCGCCGTAGTAGGGGACGGTGCCGCCCACGCCGTTCTGCACACGGTATGGCAGCTTGCGCGGCGGTTTGACAGCCGCATAGCCTGCCTCTATCACCCGTCCGCCGAGCGCCTGAGGTGGGAGCCCGCCGACGCGCGCTGCGCGGATCTGCGGGTGCCACGGCAAGATCGCCAAAACTGGGCAGAGGCGGGCTTCGATCGGTTCCTGCGCACCAATGGCATGGCCGCCGGCATCAAACAGGGACGCCGGCCCGACGGGCGCATCATAGGGCCGGCCGAACGACAGGACGCGCCCTGCGCCGTCTGGCTGGCACAGGACGCGAAGCCGCATTGCTCGCTTGGCGTGCTGGCGCGCATCTATGATCTGATAGTGGTCGCGCGACCCGGCAGTCTCGCCTCTCTACCCGGAGTGGTGTTGGAGGAGGCGCTCTTGGAGAGCGGCCGGCCGCTGCTGATCGTCCCGCGGTGCGGACCGGCGGTCCTGGGGGAACGCATCGGGATTGCCTGGAACGGCAGCACCGAGACCGCGCATACCCTGGCATTGGCGATGCCATTGCTGGTCCATGCACGCGAGATGGTCGTGATTGCCGTTGAGCCGAGAGACATGCCTCAGCCGGGTCCCGAGGGCGGGGAGATCGCGCGGGCGCTTGCGCGGCGGGGAATGAACGTGGCGCTGCGCACCGTTACGGGACGGCAAAAGCGGCAAGGCGAAGCGTTCCTGGAACAGGCCGCCGCCGCGCAGGTCGATATGCTCGTGACAGGGGCTTTTGCCCCCAGTCGCCTGCGGCAGATGATTTTTGGCGGTGCGACCCGCCATACCATCTTGGAATCTTCCATGCCTGTCGTGATGGGGCGGTAGCGTTCATGCGGCACAGATCGCCGCCTGCCGGACCTCCGCGCTCACCGCAGGCGCATAGGCCTGGAAATTGCGCGCGAAGTCGCGGGTAAGGCCGCGCGCGGCGTCGTCATAGGCCTGCTTGTTCGCCCAAGTTGCGCGCGGATCGAGGACTTCGGGAGGGACGTCGGGCGCGCTTTCGGGCACGAGAAAACCGAAATTCCCATCCCGGCGCATGGGTGCTGCGGCCAGGCGTCCGTCGAGCACCGCGCGAAGCAGGCCGCGGGTATGACCTATCGCCATCCGCTGGCCGGTACCGTAAGCGCCGCCCGACCAGCCGGTGTTGACGAGCCAGCATCGCGCGCCGAAGCGGCGGATGCGGTCGCCGAGCATGGAAGCGTATTCGGCGGGGCGGCGCGGCATGAAGGGCGCGCCGAAGCAGGTCGAGAAGGTCGCCTCCGGCTCGCTGCCGAGGCCCACTTCCGTGCCAGCGACCCGCGCCGTGTAGCCGGAGAGAAAATGGTACATTGCCTGCTCGGCCGTGAGCCGTGCGATCGGCGGCATGACCCCGAAGGCGTCGCAGGTGAGCATGATGACGTTGGTGGGATGCGGCGCCAGCCCTGTCGCCGAGGCATTGGGAATGTAGTCGAGCGGATAACAGGCGCGGGTATTCTCGGTGAGGCTCGCATCGTCGACATCGGGCAGCCGGGTGACCGGATCGAAGACGACGTTTTCCAGCACAGTGCCGAACCGCGTAATCGTTGCGTGGATTTCCGGTTCCGCTTTGGCCGACAGATTGATGACCTTAGCGTAGCAGCCGCCCTCGAAGTTAAAGATACCGTGCTCGCTCCAACCGTGCTCATCGTCGCCGATAAGGGTGCGCCCGGGATCGGCCGACAGCGTCGTCTTGCCGGTCCCGGACAGGCCAAAGAAGATAGCGCTGTCACCCTTCGGGCCGATATTGGCGGAGCAATGCATCGGCAAGACACCGCGCGACGGAAGCACGAAATTGAGGTAGCCGAACACGCTCTTTTTGATTTCACCGGCATAACCGGTGCCGCCGATGAGCACGAGCCGCTCGGCGAAATTGACGAAGATGAAGGTCGGCGAGTGAATGCCGTCGCGCGGCGGGTCGGCATGGAACTCGGGCGCATGCAGGATGGTGAAGGCGGGCTCGAAGCTCGCCAGCTCGTCCACGGGCGGACGGATGAACATGTTGCGGGCAAAGAGGCTGTGCCAGGCGCTCGGGGTGACAACCCGCACCGGCAGGCGGTACTGCGGATCCGCGCCCGCATAGAGATCCTGGGCGAACAAGGCCCTCCCTTGCAGATAACCCACCACCCGCTGGTGTAGCTTGGCGAACTGTGCTGGCGTGACGGGCTGGTTGACGCTGCCCCAGTCCACCGTGTCATGGGTCGTCGCCTCGTCGACGATGTATTTGTCGCGGGGTGAGCGGCCGGTGTGCCGGCCAGTCGTAACAACGAGCGCCCCGCCATGGCCGATCACGGCTTCGCGCTGGCGCATGGCCTGCTCGTAGAGATAAGGGCGCGGTCAGGTTCCAGTGCACCGGCCCGCGGAAGGGCATGCCTTGCGCGGCAAGGTCAATGGAAGGGACAGGGGCTGTCGCTTGGGCGGCCATGGCGGTCAAGGCTTGTCCTCCGGCAGGAGAGGCGGCGGCGCATCGCAGGGATGGCCAGCAATAATGGCTAGAAGCCAATTATCCATAATTCATCCATCAGATGTCAATCAAGAGATCGTATAAATATGCGGCGGGCATAATTCGTCTGCCGGCGGGTCAGTAGCCATGCCATTTTTCGGAACAGCTCGGTCTTATCGGCCGGCAGCTGCCGCGTCAGGACAGGCAAGGATCACGTCCGGCGCCTGCTTTATTGCGCCTAGCGCGTGATTATTGAATACTGGCACTGCAATGTGCGAGGGGCCGTAAAGCTGGTGGAGCCTGCTTGTCGATGACGGCCTGGGCTGAGGAGTCCCCCAAGACCAGGGGGCTCAGGGAGGAAAATCGATGTCATTCTACCGAGGCATGAGCTGCGAGAACGTCACCATCACCGGCGACAACGGAGTACCGATAACGGCTTACGTGGCGAGGCCAGCCGGTCCTGGCCCCTTTCCGGGCGTCGTGCTGATCCACCATCTTCCGGGCTGGAGCGAACTCTATATCGAGACGACGCGCCGGTTTGCGCATCACGGCTATATCGCAATCTGCGCCAACCTCTATGAGCGCGAGGGTGGCGGCAGCGACGGCAACCCTGACGATGTCGCTGCCAAGGTGCGCGGCGAGGGCGGCATTGCCGACGCCCAGATGGTCGGCGACACCGCAGCCGCTGTGAAATGGATGCGCGCGCAGCCACTCCACAACGGCAAGGTGGGTCTTATCGGCTCCTGTTCGGGCGGCCGCCACGCCTTCATCTACGCCTGCCAGCGGAACGACATCGATGCGTGCGTCGAGCAATGGGGCGGTCGCGTGGTGATGGCCAAGGAGGAATTGAACGCAAAGACTCCCGTCGCACCGATCGATATGACGAAGGATCTCTGTTGCCCGCTGCTTGGCCTGTTCGGCAATGATGATCGAGCGCCGAGCCCTGAGCAGGTGGACCAGCATGAGGCCGAACTCAAGAAGTACGGCAAGAATTACGAGTTCCATCGTTACGACGGCGCCGGCCATGGCTTCTTTTATTGGCACCGACCGCTCTATCGGCCCGAGCAGGCGATGGACGGCTGGGACAAGATATGGGCCTTCTTCGGCAAGCATCTCGCGAAGTAGGAGGTTCGGACAATGTGCACCTCCATCATCGAGATTGCCCGCGCGGAGGGCATGGCGAAGCGCGGGAACGAGTGGTTCCCGCTTTCGACGGCGGTGGTCGCCTACGACCATGCGCGCCATGCGGTGCTGGGCGATGTGATCACCTTGGACTTCATCAACACGGAACTCGACGTGGGGGCACGGGCGGGCATCGAGCTGACGCTCGAGACGGCCAAGGAGCTTCACGCCGCACTCGAGCGGGCGATTGCCGCGGCCGAATTCGAGGAGGCGGAAGTGCGGGGCAAAAGCTCCGTAGCCGGCCGCTTGCCGGAGTTGGGTGATAAAACTCATCCAGGTTTTTGGTGAGGTCCAGATAAGCCGGTACGGTCAACGACACCCGTTCGAGCGAGGCGAGCATTCGTTCGAGCGGGTGGCCGATAAAACTGCCGTAGCGCTCGCCCACGAGAGCATGCGAGCCGATGCTGCAGGGCCTCCGCGCTTCGACCAGCGGTCTCGTCACGGCGCACATTGTCTATAATCTCGGCAACGGACCCGCCCTCCTCGCTGGTTCACGATAACTCATCGAGGCAAACCGTCGCCAACGGCCCAGAATTCGTGACCTCTCCGGCACCCTTCGCCGTTCATTCCCGTGACCCGCCCGCCCAAAAGCCGATGTTTGAAAAATTAAACGATGCTTTCAGAGATACACGATACGCTGCGGCGCGCTTGAGAAGAGGAGCACCTTTAATGTTTTTCACTCTTCTGAAGATCGCCAAGAATGAAGATGGCACGACCGCCGGCGAGTACGGCCTCATCGCGGTCCTTATCGCTGTTGCCGCGATTGCAGCGCAGCTCGTCGGCACAAACCTCAGATCGGTATCTCGTATCATAACTACACTCTACCACGTGGGCCTATTGCCCGCCTACTCCACATGGCGCATTCACTAAATATCTGTATACAACTACGAACACCATCATCCACTTCGTCATCTCTCAGGAAGACGAAATATACACCGCTGATGGCGTCAACGTGCCGATTGTGACAGAAGGAACGACGTTTGAGGAGTTGCAGGATAACATTCGCGACGCGGTAGCGTTCTATTCCGAGGGAGGCGATCCGTCTTCTCTGGGCTTCGCCACCACGAGCCGACGCCACAAATCGCGGTCCACATCCGCGCGAATGCCGCGACCACCCGCGCCTCCCGCCGGTTCTAACCCATGCTTCCGCTCGAAACCGCCCATTTGTTCAATGTTCCCTAAAGAACCGGGCCGTGGAAGGGTAGGGGAAAGGGAGGAGCCGCGTTAGTGATTTCGCGATGGCCTGCGTCTCGCCGGGTGGCGCACGCTCCGGATGATCACTGTGTCGTGATCGATCCTAAAGAAGATGAGGTAGCGGTAGTGCCGAGCTATCGCAATAAAGGTTCCTGGTTCATCCGTCTCGACGCCAGTGCGAGGGAATGAGCGGAGCTGCGCAACGGCTGCTTGGACCGCCGCGCCAACGGCCGCAGCGGCAACGGGATTATCGCTGGTAATTCGAGCCAGAATCTCATCAACCTCGGCAAGGGCCGTATCCGTATATCGCACTCTCATACGTCGTATCGGCTGAACGTTCGATCAACCTCGCCGCTGGACGCAAAGCGGCCGAGGCGTTCATCCTCCGCGCTGCGCGCGAGTGCCTCGCGCTCGTCGTCGTCCAGATGGTAGATGCCAAGATGCTGTGACCGCATTTCAACTAGTGACTGAACCACCTCGGCTTGCGCTTCTTCAGGCAGCTCGGCAGTTTCTCGAATTAGAGAACTCAATTTTTTCTCGTGTATTCATATTCGAAAGTATAGCATCTCAGAATGGTTACGCAATGAATATTAGATAGCACTTTTGCGCGAAATGAACATTGTGCGCACATTAAAATATAGCGTAGGTGAGCCGCATTTTTGCACTTCCCGCTTTTCGGGATGTCGCGTTTTGGTGCACTTTAAGGCTTAATTCTCAGTTCACGCGGCGGCTTTATCAGCACCGCGCCGTCGCTGGACCAACGGGCGCGGGAAAAATTCGCAGTACTCATCCTGATCGAACCAGGCACACTTGATATCGAAGAGCTTGAGGCCAGGGACAAGTCGTGTCAGCGCTAAGGCGTAAATCATAAGCTGAGCGATGGGCTTCTCGGCGCGAGCACCAGGTTTGTAATCGAGGATGTGCACCGCGCCGTTCCTGACTTGCAGAAAATCTATGTGACCGGTGATGCTGTCGGCGGCGCTGCCCTCTGGTAACAGCTTGATACCGTGCTCGGCTTCAAGCGCCGCGATGTCATCGGGCGCGAGCCAAATCAGCACCTCGACCGCGAGCGTGGTGCTGTCGTTGGACAGCATGAACCGCTGCAAGGCTTCATGTCGAAGGCGGTTATCTCCCACTGTTGGGATGACCAGCCCCGCCATTCGCGTCGCGGCATTTTCTTTCTCGACGATGATGAGCCGGCTGGTATCGAGGAAGTTCGCCGCCTTCTGCGAGGCGCGTTCGCTTTGCCGGAATAGATCGTGCGGACAGTCGCTCGGCACGCGCTCCAGGAAATCGGCAACCGACGCAAAGCGTTGGTGTTCCCTACCCTCTCGTAGCATGGCGAGTTTTGGGCGGTGGTATTCAAATTTATATATCTGCCGATGATAAAACTTGATGGCTCGAATGGTCTGGGTCGGTGGAAATAGTCGCCGACCTTCGGCGCGCAAGCGCGCGTAGGTCGTGAGCGAGCAGTGCTCCGCGAGCCAGCCCGCGATCGTCGATCGGCCGGCACGGCGGCCAAAGCGCGATTTGATCTTGTCAGCGGTCTGCTCAAGAGAGTAGCCGAGGTCATAAAGAGTGATTGCGTCGAGAACTACATGCAGCGGATACGTTTTATTCCGGAGTGCTGCGGGCGCCGGCGTGAACACCCGTTTGCACGACGCGCAGCGCCAGAGCTGGACGATCTCGATCTTCTTCTTGCGAGTTCCCTTTCGCGTCACCTGGGTGCTGCCGCAATGCGGGCAGCGCTCCGGGCGCTTGTCCGTGTGCGCGACGCGGGTCGTCCTGCTCGGTGTGCCGGTCATATAATCGGGTGCACAGAGCGTAGCACCGTCAACGGGTTAGGGAAAATCGGGGCTCAGGGCCCCGCGAATAAGGACCGCGATGCGGTCACGGATTTGAGACGGCTACATGCTGGATATGGTGGCCCTGGTTTGCTGTAGGGACGTTGGTTCGTCTACCGCTCCCTTGCCCTAAGGGTAGGCGTTGACGGCAAGGTTTGTGGAAACGACAGTATTGAGCGATACAACCCGTGATCGAGGGACGCGTGCGCAACCATCGTGATTTCCGGCAGCCCCGCGGGCGAAGCTTCGATGATGACAACTATTCGCCACCTTCACATTCTGAACGGCCGCGGCGCGAATTTGGATTTGCGCCGCCGAGCGGGCCGCAGTTCGAAGCGCCGGCCGGTCCGGCCGTCAGAGCCGTGGTCAAATGGTACAACCCCGACAAGGGGTTTGGGTTTGTTGAGCTTCCCGGCCAGGGTGATGCCTTTCTGCATGTGAGCGTCGTCGAGCGCAGCGGCAACAGTACCGTGCCACCCGGCGCAACACTTGAGGTCCGGGTTGCCCCTGGCCAAAAAGGTATGCAGGTAACCGAGGTATTGAGTGTTGATGCAAGCACCGCGCTCCAAGAGCCCGCTCGGCGCCCTCGGCCCGAGCAATCTTATGCCCCATCCGATCAGGCCTCGGTCGAAGAGATCGGTACGGTGAAGTGGTACAACTCCGAAAAAGGGTTCGGGTTCATCGTTCGGGATCGCGGCGGCAAAGATATTTTCATCCACGGCTCGGCGTTGAACCGGGCTGGTATTAGCAGCTTGATCGAAGGTCAGCGTGTCGCGGTCGACATGATTGAGGGCGGCAAGGGGCCGGAGGCCGTCGGTATCAGGTTGATCTGAATTGCAATCCTTCCCACCCGATGCAACGATGCCGGCTGAATATTACCGCAAGAATGCGGCGCGCGTGCGCGAGCTAGTTGTGGAAACGACGACGCCTGCTGTCAAGGATCACCTCCTCGATGTGGCTCGTCAATATGACGAGCTGGCGGAACGGGCTAATGAGGCCATGCGCCTTCGGTCACGTTCGGCGTAACTGCGGATACGCCCACTGTGATGATCAATCGGTAGGCCCGGCATGTTGTTGGCCTAGCGAGGTTAGGAGTAGTCGGAATTATCGTTGTCTCGTTCCATGAATGGGCCGTCGATAGGAGAGGAGTTCATCTCGACATCGGCTGGCGTATTGGGTCGCGGCGCTGTCTCCTGCTGAGTGCCGTCGCGGCTCGCATTCGCGGCACGGAAATAGTGCTCGGCATGTTGGTAGAAATTTTCAGCAGCAACGCGGTCACCGCCAACCGTCGCTTCCCGCGCGAGTGCGACGTATCGCTCAAAAATCTGATGCGCGCTGCCGCGGTATTTGGTATCGGGGCCACTGCTGTCGAAGGATTGGTTTCGTTGCGGCGGTCGCTGGTTAGCTTGAAACGAGCGGTTGCCACTATAGCGTCCGGGCGGACGCTGGTTTGATCCTGTTCTCATGATTCCTGGCATCGAGATTGTTCGCCTACGAGCCACAGTGGCCTGCTCGGCACGTGAGTGTCCCCCTCTTTGGTCTTGGAGAGCAACGACATTCGACGGAACAAATTTAGCGGGGTCCCGATTTCAACTATTTACGCTGGCGGCCTGGCGCGCCGAGAGGGTCATGGATTTGGGATGGGCGGAGGCCCCGGAGCAAGCGCCAGGTGATGGGCCGATCTGGGGCTAAGTAGTTTCCGATCCTGCCGGTGGTCGGGTGTGATGCCCTAGGCTGCGTTCCCAAATGTGAGGGGGCGTTATGCCCCGTTATCGTTTTCTGTCGAGAACTATGGCCTTCCTGCCGGAGCGCCAAATCCATCGCAGGCAGTCGAGAGGTATACGACCACGCACGTGGCCTCGTCGTTGGTTAGCCGCCATTTTAGTTGTCGCGACAGGAAATAGTCATGATGGCCGTGATACTGATTGTCGAAGATGATGTGTTCACCCGCGATATGGCGGAGATGATGATCCAAGACTGGGGTCACCACACACTTTTGGCCAGCGACGTTGACGAAGCACTTTCACTCCTTCGTTCTCCCCGGCACATTGACGCACTTTTTACCGATATCTATCTCAAGACGGAGGTTCTTGGCGGATGCGACCTGGCCCGCCAGGCAATAAACCTCCGGCCCGAATTGCGTGTGCTCTACACGACTGGAAATACCGTTACCGACAAAATGAAAGCCCTGTTTGTTAAAGGCACGCAATGCCTGGTCAAACCGTACGCGGAGCATCAGCTTCAAGCTTCTGTTGAAAACCTACTTGCTGCATAATTTTCAGTTCGCGCAATCTCTGAGGAAATAATGCCCATGTCGGATATTGCTCCAGGGAAAAAAGCCGTGTCTGAGATTGCCGCGAGCGACATTGTTGAAACCGTACCCAGCGCACTCATTATTCTCGACAGAAATTTGAACATCACATCTGCCAATCGCGCGTTCTACCAGACGTTCCGCACTAGCCGCGCTGAGACCGAGGGATGTCATATTTATGAACTTGGAAATCGGCAGTGGGATATCCCCGCCCTTCGCACCTTGCTTGAGAGCGTGATCCCACATCGTGCATCGGTCGAAGGTTTCGAGGTTGAACACGATTTCCCGACCATTGGCCGGCGCACAATGCTGGTCAACGCCCGGAAGATTTTTCGTCCCGGCGACCATGACGGATACATCCTGCTCGCTATCGAGGATGTCAGCGAGGAGCGTGCCGCCCGGTCTGAGAGCAAGCGCGCCTGGCAGCTTACCCAGAGTATCGTCGACACGATCCGAGATCCCCTGGTCGTCCTCGAACACGACATGACGATCGTGACCGCGAGCAAGGCGTTTTTGACGATATTCGGAATTACCGAAGCGGAGACGCAGGGACGGCGCGTTGCCGAACTTGGCCAGCACCAATGGGACGTGCCGGCGCTCCGCAATTTGATGGAGAAAGTTCTTCCAGAAAACAAACCGATCGAAAGTTTCGAGATTGAGGATGATTTTCCGGGCCTCGGTCGCCGTGTCTTCAACTTGAATGCACGAAAAATTTCGCAACCGGGAAACCATACACATCGGATGCTGCTCGTCTTCGAGGACATCACTGACCGTAAGCAGCGCGAGCGTGATTCCCAGGCGTTGACGAACGAAATTTCTCACCGGATCAAGAATAATTTGCAGATCGTCGTCGGCTTGATTGCCTACGAAGCAAGATCGACGGCAGCCGAGTGCGTTCAGGGTTATAAGGCTATGCAGGCACGCATCGGAGCGATCGCGCAGCTTTACGACCTGATATCTCAATCCAGCCGTGGTCGGGCTATCGCTGTGGACGCATATCTACGG
>CAVTUM010000011.1:0-132022 GCA_963737875.1 uncultured Alphaproteobacteria bacterium
ATCCCCGCCGACGCACTTTTGTCCGACGAACTGGCCGGCGAGAAAGATGTCGAAATGGCGAACCTGACGAGCGCGCAGACCGGTGTAGCCGGCACGATCTTCATTTCGACGGCGATGGGGGCGCACGGTCCGCGGGTCAAATATTTCGAGAAGCCCGGGCGCACCCAACCGAGTTTCTCAGTATCGATCGGTGATCGCGCCGACCGCCGTCGCGAACAGCCTGCCCGACCGAACGCTGCGGCAGATGTCGCCGCAAGTGATCGAATGGGTCTCGCGCAACATGGATATGTTGTTGGATTTCTGGCACCACGGCGATGAGTGGACCCAGCCCGAGGTCAATGCATTTATCCAGAGCTTGCGGCGGATTTGATGGCGTGTGTCCCGTTTCCATGTGTCGTCCCTGCGGAAGCAGAGACCCATCGATCCGCCATTCATAAGTTTGAAACGTGGGTCTCCGCTTTCGCGGGGGCGACATGGTTAAGGAGGGTGTCGCGATGAGCGATCCGATCCGCTTTACCCTCGACGGCAACGAGGTCGAGGCGCTGCCGGACGAGACGATCTGGCAGGTGGCGAACCGGCTCGGCACCGAGATCCCGCATCTGTGCTGGCTGCCGAAGCCGGGCTATCGGGCCGACGGCAATTGCCGCGCCTGCATGGTCGAGGTCGAGGGCGAGCGGGTGCTGGCCGCCTCGTGCATCCGCAAGCCGACCGCCGGCATGAAGGTGCAGACGCGCCAGCGACCGCGCCAAATTCTCGCGCAAGATGGTGTTCGAACTGCTGGTCGGCGACCAGCCGGAGCGCGCGGTCGCGCACGACCCGAATTCGTCGCTGTGGCAATGGGCCGACAAGCTCGATGTCGCCGACAGCCGCTTCCCGCAGCGCCACGCGCCGGCGCCGGACCGCAGCCATGTCGCGATGGCGGTGCAGCTCGACGCCTGCATCCAGTGCAATCTGTGCGTCCGCGCCTGCCGCGAGGTGCAGGTCAACGATGTGATCGGCATGGCGGCGCGCGGCCATCACGAAAAGATCGTGTTCGATTTCGACGACCCGATGGGCAACTCGACCTGCGTCGCCTGCGGCGAATGCGTCCAGGCCTGCCCGACCGGCGCGCTGATGCCGGCGACCCAGGTCGACGCGAACGGCGTCTTTACCAACGCGCCCGACCGCGCCGTCGACAGCGTCTGCCCCTATTGCGGCGTCGGCTGCCAGCTGACCTACCAGATCAAGAACGACCGCATCGTCGCGGTCGAGGGCAAGGAAGGCCCGGCCAACCTGAACCGGCTGTGCGTCAAGGGCCGCTTCGGCTTCGACTATGTGCCACCATCCCGACCGGCTGACCGAGCCGCTGATCCGCAAGGACGGCGTGTCGAAGCACGACGTCGACATCGACCCGGCCAACCCCTACACGCATTTCCGCAAGGCGACCTGGGAAGAGGCGCTCGACCGCGCCGCCGGCGGGCTCGTCAAGATCCGCGACCGCGACGGGCAGCGGCCGCGCGCTGGCCGGGTTCGGTTCGGCCAAGGGGTCGAACGAGGAGGCCTATCTGTTCCAGAAGCTGGTGCGCACCGGCTTCGGCAGCAACAATGTCGATCACTGCACCCGGCTGTGCCATGCCTCGTCGGTCGCGGCGTTGATGGAGGGGATCGGCTCGGGCGCGGTGACGGCGCCGTTCACCGCGGCCAAGGACGCCGACGTCATCATCGCCATCGGCTGCCGCCCGACGGAAAATCATCCGGTTGCCGCGACCTTCTTCAAGCAGGCGGCGAAGCGCGGCGCGAAGGTGTTCGTGATGGACCCGCGCGGCCACACGCTGAACCGACATGCCGCCGGCGTGCTGCGGTTCACGCCCGGCCGCGACGTGGCGATGCTGAACGCCCTGCTCCACACGATCATCGAGGAGGGGCTGACCGACCGGCAATACATCCAGGCGCACACCGAGGATTACGAAAAGCTGCGCGAGCACATCCGCGACTACACGCCCGGAAAAGATGGCGCCGATCTGCGGCATCGACGCCGCGACGCTGCGCCATGTCGCGCGCACCTACGCCCGCGCCGAGCGCGCGATCATCTTCTGGGGCATGGGCATTTCGCAGCACACCCACGGCACCGACAACGCGCGCTGCCTGATCGCGCTGGCGATGGTGACCGGCCAGGTCGGCCGGCCCGGCACCGGGCTGCACCCGCTGCGCGGCCAGAACAACGTGCAGGGCGCCTCCGATGCCGGTCTGATCCCGATGGTCTATCCCGACTACCAGTCGGTCGCGAACCCGACGATCCGCGAGAAATTCGAGGCGCTGTGGCAGACCGAGCTCGACGACAAGCCCGGGCTGACCGTCGTCGAGATCATGGACGCGGTGCATCGCGACGAGATCAAGGGCATGTACATCATGGGCGAGAACCCGGCGATGTCCGACCCCGATGTCGAGCACGCCCGCGAAGCGCTGGCGCATCTCGAACACCTCGTGGTGCAGGACATCTTCCTGACCGAGACCGCGAAATACGCCGATGTGATGTTGCCGGCCTCGGCCTGGCCGGAGAAGAACGGCACCGTCTCCAACACCAACCGCCAGGTGCAGATGGGCCGCACCGCGCTGCCGTTGCCCGGCAACGCCCGGCTCGATCTGGAGACGATCCAGGAGATCGCCCGGCGCATGGGGCTCGACTGGCAATACACCGGCCCGCGCCGACGTGTTCGCCGAGATGAAGCTGGCGATGCCGTCGCTCAACAACATCACCTGGGAGCGGCTGCTGCGCGAGGAGCTCGGTGACCTATCCGTGCGACGCCGAGGACAAGCCGGGCAACGAGATCGTGTTCGGCGACGGGTTCCCGACCGCGATCGGGCCGCGCCAAGCTGGTGCCGGCGGCGATCATCCCGCCGGCCGAGGAGCCCGACGCCGAATACCCGATGGTGCTGACCACCGGCCGCCAGCTCGAACACTGGCACACCGGCGCGATGACCCGCCGCGCCACGCGTGCTCGACGAGATCGAGCCGGAGGCCGTGGCGAGCCTCGCGCCAGCCGAACTGCGCCGGCTCGGCATCGCCGCCGGCGAGCCGGTGCGGGTGACGACCCGGCGCGGCCATATCGAATTGAAGGCGCGCGCCGACAGCGATGTCGCGCCCGGCATGGTGTTCATCCCGTTCTGCTATGCCGAGGCCGCCGCCAACGTGCTGACCAACCCGCAGCTCGACCCGATCGGCAAGATCCCCGAATTCAAATACTGCGCCGCCAAGGTCGAACCAATCGGCATGAAGGCCGCTGCCGAATAAGCGCTTTGCCCTGGTCCAAGGCATCTCCCTCTCCGCCCCCGGGGGCGGAGAGGGTTAGTGTGAGGTGGGGGATTCCACCGGCGCTTCCCCCGCGAGCACCCACCTCACCCTCCCATCGCTTCGCGACGGGCCCCTCCCTGGATCAGGTCCGGGGAGGCTCTCTCCTGAAGGGCGGAGAGGGATGGATCACTGCGGTGTTGTTGCTATTGCTCGCTGGTTGCAGCGCGCCGGCCGCGGTTGCGCCAGTGCCTTCATCACCACCCGCCCCCTATGCCTGTCTGCTGCCATCGGAGGAGCGGATGCTGGTGGCGGAGCTGTTTTTCGGGCGAAACATTGCCGGGCGGGGCCCCTTGACCGAAGCGGAATGGGCGGCGTTCGCGACCCGGACGATCACGCCGAATTTCCCCGACGGGTTCACCGTGTTCGACGGCAGCGGTCAGTGGCAAAACCCCACCACGCAAAAGATCGCCCGCGACCCGACCAAAATCCTGCTGGTCGCCGCAAAGCGCAGCCCCGACCTCGCGGCGCGCCTGACCGCTGTAATGGACGCCTATAAGGCGCAATTCCACCAGCAATCGGTCGGCATCATCACGCGCAAACTCATGCGCGTCGTTTTGAAGGCAAATTCATGCCGGGCGTGTTAAGTCAGACCCGTCGACAATGAGCAGGGCTTGGCATCGGTGACTAACGCCATAGGCATATCGGCCGCCCTCCCATCCGGGCTGTGCCTTGTTACCGGGGCGACCGGGTTTGTCGGGTCGGCAGTGGCGCGGGTGTTGCTGAAGGCGGGCATCCGGTGCGGGTGCTGGCGCGGCCGCGCAGCGACCGCCGCAACCTGGAGGGGCTGCGCGGTCGAGATCGCCGAGGGGTCGCTCGAGGACGCGATGTCGCTCGCCCGCGGCGGCGGCGGGGTGCCGCTATCTGTTTCATGTTGCGGCGGATTACCGGCTGTGGGTGCCCGATCCGGAGGCGATGTTCCGGGTCAATGTCGAGGGCACGCGCGACCTGATGCTGGCGGCGCTGGAGGCCGGGGTCGAGCGCATCGTCTACACCAGCAGCGTCGCGACGCTCGGCATCCTGCGCGGCGGCATCGCCGACGAGGAAACGCCGAGCACCGCCCGCGACATGATCGGCCCCTACAAGCTGTCGAAATTCCAGGCCGAGGAGGCGGTTGCCGAACTGATCGCCGAACGCGACCTGCCGGCGGTCATCGTCAACCCGTCGACGCCGATCGGCCCCGGCGATATCAAGCCGACCCCGACCGGCCGCTTGATCGTCGAAGCGGCGCGCGGCCGGATGCCGGCCTATGTCGATACCGGGCTCAATATCGTGCATGTCGACGATGTCGCGGTCGGCCACCTGCTCGCCGCCAAGGCCGGACAGATCGGCCGGCGCTACATTCTCGGCGGCGAAAATCTCGGGCTCGGTGAAATTCTGGCGGAGATCGCGAAGCTGACCGGCCGCCGCGCGCCGAAAATCAAGCTGCCGAGCGCGGCCGCACTGCCCTTTGCCGCCGGTGCCGAGGCGGTCGCGCGGATGACCGGGCGCGAGCCGTTCGCGACGGTCGATGCGGTGCGCATGTCGCGCAAAAGGATGTTTTTCAGTTCGGCGCGCGCAACCGAAGAACTGGGGCATGCGCCACGCCCGGCGAAGATGGCGATCGCCGACGCGATCGGCTGGTTCAGGGCCAACGGGTTCGTGCAATGACGACGCTCGTCGCCGGGACGCCGCCGGAAGCGGCCGGCAATGTCGAGGCGCCATCGGGCAAGGGCCGGGGCGATGAAAATTTCCCGGTCGGCTCCTGGCTGATCCGCCGCGACCTGCGGGTGCATGTCCATGCCTTTTACCGATTCGCGCGCAATGCCGATGACATCGCCGACAGCGCGGCCTTTTCCGCCGATGAGAAACTGCGCCGGCTCGACCGCATGGCAGCGGTGCTCGACGGCGCGGCGGGTGACGACACGCCGGCTGCGACCGCGATGCGCGACAGTCTTGCGGCGACCGGCGTGACGGCCCAGCATTGCCACGATGTGCTGCGCGCCTTCCGTCTCGATGCGACCAAGCTGCGTTATCGCGACTGGGACGACCTGATGGAATATTGCCGCTATTCAGCGGCGCCGGTCGGGCGCCAGCTGCTCGATCTGCACGGCGAAAGCCGTGATACCTGGCCCGCCTCCGACGCGCTGTGCGCCGCGTTGCAGGCGCTCAACCACCTGCAGGATTGCGCCGACGACTACCGCGAACTTGACCGCGTCTACCTGCCGCTCGACGATCTCGCAGCCGCCGGCATCGGTGTCGAGGCGCTGACCACGCCCGCCGCCAGCCCGGGCCTGCGGCGGGTGCTCGACAGCCTGCTCGACCGCACCGAAACCCTGGTCGCGACGGCCCGCTTCCTGGCCCCCGCAATCCGCTCGCGCGGGCTGCGCTGGGAATCCGCCGTCATCGTCGAACTCGCGGCGCGGCTGACGCGCCGTCTGCGCCACGGCGACCCGCTCGCCACCCGCGTCAAGCTCACCAAGCGCGACGTTGCCGGCGCCTTTCTGACCGGCATTCTCGCCCGCAGCGCGACATGACCGAGGCGCTGTCCTTGAACGTCGGGGACATTCCCGACGACGACGCCCTGCGCGAGGCTATTCGCCAGCGGGTGGAGGCAGCGGGCACTTCGTTCTATTGGGCGATGCGGATGCTGCCGAAAGACCGCCGCAATGGGATGTACGCGGTCTATGCGTTCTGCCGCGAGGTCGATGATATCGCCGATGACTGGCCGTCACTGGACCAGAAAAAGGCCGGTCTCGCCGCCTGGCATCAGGAAATCGAGGCGGTTTACGCCGGGAATCCGAACCATCTGGTCGCTCGCGCGTTGAGCGAACCAGTGATGCGCTACAATTTGCGCCGCGAGGATTTCCATGCGGTGATCGACGGCATGGAAATGGATGCGGTCGAAGACATCCGGCCCCCGATCTGGCGACGCTCGACACCTATTGCGGCCGCGTTGCCGGCGCGGTCGGGCATTTGTCGGTGCACGTCTTTGGCGATGCCAGCGGCGCGGCCCACCGGGTCGCCGATGCGCTCGGCCGCGCCTTGCAACTCACCAACATCCTGCGCGACCTCGACGAGGATGCCCGGCGCGGCCGGCTTTACCTGCCGCGCGAAATCCTCGAACGCCACGGCATCCGCACCACCGACCCACTGACGGTGCTGCGCCACCCGGCATTGCCCGCCGCATGCCGCGATGTCGCGGCGATCGCCGAAGGGCATTTCGCCGATGCGGCGCAGGCCATGCGGGAGTGCTCGCGTCGTGCGATGCGGCCGGCGGCGGTGATGGGCGCGTTTTATCATGCGATGCTCGATGCGCTGCTGCGCTCGGGCTGGCGCGACCCGAAAACCCGGGTCAGCCTGTCAAAGCAGCAGAAATTGTGGCTGGTCCTGCGTCACGGGCTGCTGTGATGGCGACGGCCGAGCCTCCCAGCCTCGCGGAGCCCAGCTTTGCGGAACCGGGCGGGCACGTCCACGTCATCGGCGCCGGCCTCGCGGGGCTTGCCGCCGCCGTCGATCTCGCCGGAAACGGCTACCGTGTGAGCCTTTACGAGGCCGGGCCGCACGCCGGCGGTCGCTGCCGCTCGTATTTCGATGCCGAGCTTGGCTGCCGCATCGACAACGGCAACCATCTGCTGCTGTCGGGTAACACGGCGGCGCTCGGCTATATCGAGCGGATCGGCGCGCTGGACACCTTTGAGCCGCCCGGTGAGGCGGCGATCCCGTTTGTCGATCTCGCCGATGGCGCGCGCTGGTGCGTGCGGCCTGGCAGTGGCGCCATCCCGTGGTGGGTGCTGCGGGCCACCCGCCGCATACCGGGCACCCGCGCCCGCGACTACCTCTCGGCGCTGCGGCTGCGCTTTGCCGCGGCGGAGGCCACGGTCGCCGCAATCCTGCCGACCGATACGACGCTTGTTTCGGCGGCTGTGGCAGCCGGTGGCTGTCGCCGCGTTGAACACCGCCGCGGCAGATGCGTCGGCGCGCCTCGTTCTGGCGCATCCTGTCGGAAACGCTGGGGCGCGGCGCGGCGGCGTGCCGGCCGCTTGCTGCCGCGCGACGGGTTGTCGGAAAGCCTGGTGGACCCGGCGCTGGCGTTTCTCGCGCGGCGGGGTGCCACGATCCGGTTTGGCGCCCGGCTGCAAGGCGCTCGGCTTTGCCGGCGACAGCCTCACCGAACTGGTGTTCGACGATGAGGCCGTCGCGCTAACACCGCAGGACAGCGTGATCGTCGCGGTCCCGGCCGCGGTCGCGGCGCGGCTCGTCCCCGGCCTTGTCGTGCCGGATGATGACGCGCCGATCGTCAACGCGCATTTCCGCTATACGCTCCCGGGCGAGGTGCCCGCGTTCACCGGCGTGATCGGCGGCACCGCCGAGTGGGTGTTTCGCAAGCGCGGCATCGTCTCGGTGACCGTCAGTGCCGCCGACGATGTCGTCGGGCTCGCCGGCCGACGAACTGCGCGACATGCTGTGGCGTGACGTCGCGCAGGTCTACGGCCTGCCGCCCGGCGACGTGCCGCCGGCGCGCATTATCAAGGAGCGGCGCGCGACGTTTCGCGCGACTCCGGCGCAATTGTGGCGACGGCCGGCGTCTGCGACGAAATGGCAGAACCTTCGCCTGGCAGGCGATTATGTGGAAACCGGCTTGCCGGCCACGATCGAAGGCGCTATTCGCTCCGGCTTTGCGGCGGCTGCCGGCGTTCGTCAGACTGGCTTGCGTCAAGGCCGTGACAAGGCGTCGGCGATCCACTCCGGCCCGGCGCCTGTCCGCGAAACTCCCGCCATCGTCGAGGATTGTCAGCGTGCGTTGTCATGAATAGCGGTATGACCGCTGCCAAAAAGAGCGACTTGCTGCTCGACGAAGCAATCCAACCGGCAGCGCTCGACAATACGATCAGCCGCTCGGTTGAATCGCTGCTGTCGTCGCAGCACGAAGACGGCCACTGGGTGTTCGAGCTCGAGGCTGACGCCACGATCCCGGCCGAATACATTCTGCTGCAGCACTTTCTCGGCACCGTCGATCCGGCACTCGACAAGCGCATCGCGGTCTACCTGCGCGGGTCGCAGGGCTCGCATGGCGGCTGGCCGCTGTTTTTCGGCGGCGACCTCGACATCAGCGCCTCGGTCAAAGCCTATTTCGCGTTGAAGCTGGCCGGCGATCCGATCGACGCGCCGCACATGGTGCGCGCCCGCACCGCGATCCTGGCGCGCGGCGGGGCCCGCAACTGCAACGTCTTCACCCGCATCATGCTCGCCCTGTTTGGCGAGGTGCCGTGGCGTGCCGTGCCGGTCATGCCGGTGGAAATCATGCTGCTGCCAAGCTGGTTTCCCTTCCACATCGACAAGATTTCGTACTGGTCGCGCACCGTGCTGGTGCCGCTACTGGTGCTGATGGCGCATGCGCCCGACCGCGCGCAACCCGCCCGGCACCCGCATTTCCGAGCTGTTCGTCGAACCGCCGGAGACCGTGCGCGACTGGATCGCGTCATCGACCTCGTCGCCGATCGGCCATGCCTTTGCGCTGCTCGACAAGCTGCTGCGCCTCGCCGAGCCGATGTTTCCGGCCGACCCACGCCGGCGCGCGATCGAAAAGGCGGTCGCCTTTGTCACCGAGCGACTCAACGGCGAGCACGGGCTCGGCGGCATTTTCCCGGCGATGGCAAACGCCTTGATGATGTTCGATTGCCTCGGCTACCCGGCGGATCATCCGAACGTCATCACGGCCAAGGCGGCGATCCGCAAGCTGCTCGTCATCGACGGCGAGCGGACCTACCTCCAGCCTTGCGTGTCGCCGGTGTGGGATACCGCGCTTGCCTGCCACGCGCTGATGGATGTCGGCGACTCGCGGCTCGACCCGACGCTGCGCCGCGCGCTCGACTGGCTCGCCGACAAGCAGGTGCTCGACACGGTCGGCGATTGGGGGGTGTCGCGGCCGGGGTTGCGGCCGGGCGGCTGGGCCTTTCAGTACGAAAACCCGCTATTACCCCGATCTCGACGACACCGCCGCGGTCGCGCTGGCGCTCGATCGGTTTGACGGGGCACGCTACCGCGAGGCCATCGATCGCGCCACCGAATGGGTGCTCGGGATGCAGAGCCGCAACGGCGGCTGGGGCTCGTTCGATGCCGACAACACGCATTCCTATCTGAACCACATCCCGTTCGCCGATCACGGCGCGCTGCTCGACCCGCCGACCGCCGATGTCAGCGCTCGTTGCGTCGGCTTGCTGGCGCAGCTCGGCACCGCCCCGGATCATCCCGGTTTGGCGACCGGGCTCGCCTATCTGCGCAAGCGAGCAGGAGGCCGACGGCAGCTGGTTCGGCCGCTGGGGCACCAACTACATCTACGGCACCTGGTCGGTGCTGGCCGGTCTTAACGCCGCCGGCGTCGATCCGGCCGCCCCGGAAATGCGCCGCGCCGTCGCCTGGCTGCTGGCGTGCCAGCGGCCGGATGGCGGCTGGGGCGAGAGCGGCGAAAGCTACCTGCCGGATGCGCCGCGCGGCAACGCGTCGTTCAGCACCGCATCGCAGACCGCCTGGGCGCTGCTCGGGCTGATGGCGGCCGGCGAAGTCGACAATCCGGCGGTCGCGCGCGGCATCGACTACCTGATCCGCAGCCAGGACGATGAGGGCAACTGGGACGAGCCGTGGTATACCGCGGTCGGTTTCCCACGGGTGTTCTATCTGCGCTATCACGGCTACCGCGCGTTTTTCCCGCTTTGGGCGCTGGCGCGCTATCGCCGGCTGTCGCTCGCCAATTCGCCGCAGGTCACCTTCGGCCTGTAGCCGACGCACCCGGTTTCGCGCAAGGTTCCGGCCGGAGTGCCGGGTATTTCGCCAACGCGCGCGTCGGGCGTATAGTGCACCGCCTGCGAATTCTTAGCCGCGGCGGGGCTGCGTGATGCCGACCTTATCCAGGCGCTGTGTGCCTGCGGGCTCGCCGCGGAGGCGCGGATCGCGCGCGCCGCCGGGTTCGACGCGATTGTCGGCGGCGGCGACCCTGACCGCACCGCGGACCTGCTGGCGACAACTCTTGCGACGAGTGCCCGCCGCGCCGAGTGCCTGATCAGCTTTGGGGTTGCCGGTGGCCTCGCGCCGCACCTGCGCTCAGGCGACGTGGTCCTGTCCGGCGACATCATCGGCGACGACGAGCGCTGGGAATCCGGTGGGGCGCAAATCGGCGCGCTGGCACAGAGCATCGGTGCGCTTTGCGGGCCCGTGCTCGGCGCGCGAGACATTGTCGCCACCGGGCCGGACAAGACGCGGGCCTGGAAGGCCACCGGCGCCCTCGCGGTCGATCTCGAAAGTGCCGTGGTGGCGCGCGCCGCCAAGGACGCTGGCATTCCCGTTTCTGGTGCTGCGCGCGATCGCAGACCCGGCGCACCGCACGCTGCCTTCGGCGGCGTTGATACCGCTGACCGTGGACGGCGCTCCGGCGTTTCGCCAGGTGATCGGCGAGGTGTTGCGCCGGCCGCGCCAGATCGGCGCGCTGCTCGGCGTCGCGCGCGAGATGCGGCTGGCGCTGCGCGCGCTAGGCGTCGTCGCCGACGCCCTGGGCCGCGAGCTTGCCGGTGTCCCGTTTGCCGGGGTTGAGTTTGCCGGCGTTGGGCTTGCCGGCGTGGAGACGGGTCATGGCGTCCTCGACGTGGCGCGAGAAGACATACTCGGCCGGCCGCTGCCCATCTAACGCGATATCGGGCGCCATCCCGCCGGTGGTCCGCACGCCGCGCAGCGCCACGGCTGCCGCCTTGAGCGGATGGCGGACCGAATCGACAACAGCGGTCGCTTCGTACCCGCTATGCACCATGCAATCGGCGCATTTCTCGTAATTGCCGGTGCCGTAGGCGTCCCAATCGGTCTCTTCCATCAGTTCCTTGAAGGTCTTGGCATAGCCTTCGCCGAGCAGATAGCAGGGGCGCTGCCAGCCGAAATAGTTGCGGCACGGGTTGCCCCACGGCGTGCAGTGATACGATTGGTTGCCGGCCAGGAAATCGAGGAACAGGCTCGACTGGTTGAACGACCAGCGGCGCTTCGGGTCGCGCCGGAAGATGTCGCGGAACAGTTCCTTGGTGCGGCGCCGGTTCAGGAAATGCTCCTGGTCGGGGGCGCGCTCATAGGCATAGCCCGGCGAGACCGTGATCCCGTCGATGCCCAGCTCGGTGATCTCGTCGAAGAAATGCGCGATCCGCTCCGGGTCGGCATTGTCGAACAGGGTCGCGTTGATGTTGACCCGGAAGCCGCGCGACTTCGCCAGCTTTGATCGCTTCGACGGCGCGGTCGTAGACGCCGGTCTGGCACACCGAGCGGTCGTGGTCGTCGCGGTCGCCGTCGAGATGCACCGTCCAGGCGAAGTACGGGTTCGGCTTGAACAGGTCGATCTTTTTTTCGAGCAGCAGCGCGTTGGTGCAGAGGTAGACGAATTTCTTGCGGGCGATGATGCCTTCGACGATCTGCTCGATCTCGCGGTGCAGCAGCGGCTCGCCGCCGGCAACAACGACGACCGGCGCGCCGCATTCATCGACCGACTCGAGGCACTCCGCGACGCTGAGCCGCTGGTTCAGGATCGCGTCGGGATAATCGATCTTGCCGCAGCCGGCGCAGGCGAGGTTGCAGCGAAACAGCGGCTCCAGCATCAGCACCAGCGGATAGCGCTGGACGCCCCGCAGATGCTGCCCTGCCACATAGGCGCCGACACGAATCTTCTGGTGCAGCGAAATTGCCACGGATAACCCTCGTCAGGAATGTCAGGAGTGGGAGGGGGTATCGGCGAGTTGCGTCGGCATGCGGAAGCGGACGTTTTCGGTGACGCCCGGCAAAACCTCGACCTCGGTCTCGCTCATCTCGCGCAGCCGCCCGATCAGTTCCTCGACGAGCTCGTCAGGCGCCGACGCGCCGGCGGTGATGCCGACCGACGAGGCACCTTTCGAGCCATGCGGGGTCGAGCGCATTGGCATCCTCGATCAGATAGCTCGGAACACCCGCACTCCGCGGCGATTTCGCGCAGCCGGTTCGAGTTCGAACTGTTCGGCGCGCCGACCACGAGCACAACATCGACGATCTTCGCCAGTTCCCGCGCCGCGCGCTGGCGGTTCTGGGTGGCGTAGCAGATGTCCTTGGTGTCCGGCCCGACGATCGACGGGAAACGCGCCTTCAGCGCCTCGATCACGGCTCGCGTGTCGTCGACGCTCAGCGTCGTCTGGGTGATGAAGGCGAGCTTGTCGGGGTCGGCGACTTCGAGCCTGGCGACTTCCTCCGGGCGCGAGATCAGGTGCACCCGGCCGGTGATACGGCCCATCGTGCCCTCGATCTCGGGATGGCCGGCATGCCCGATCAGGACGATCTCGCGACCCTGGTTGGCATAGCGCTGGCCTTCGATATGGACCTTGGAGACCAGCGGGCAGGTTGCGTCGATAACCGGCAGGCCGCGCTCGCCGGCCCGCCGCTCGATCTCGCTGGCGACGCCGTGCGCGCTGAAGATCGTCACCGATCCCGGCGGCACCTCGTCGATTTCGTCGACAAACTGCGCCCCCTTGGCGCGCAGCCGCTCGACGACGTGCCGGTTGTGCACGATCTCGTGCCGCACATAGATCGGCGGCCCGTATTTCTCGATCGCGCGTTCGACGATCTCGATCGCCCGTTCGACCCCCGCACAAAACCCGCGGGGTTGGGCCAGCACCACTCGCATCATCCTGCCTCATCGCCTCGGCAGCGCCGGGGCTTCCGTGCTGCGGGAAGAGTCATTCCGTACCGTGCGCGTATCCCTGCCATACTTCTCGCGTCGCGCGCAATCCTGCGGGGGCGAGCACCAGATTTGGGCAGCTTTGCTCGTCACGCAACCGCTGCTTTGCTATCACTAACGTTTGCGCCACGGAATGTGACTGATTTTACATGCTGCTTTCTCGTCGCCTTGTGCTCGCCTTGCCACTGTCGCTGTTCGCCAGGCCTCATCTTGCCGCGGCCGCCTCCAACGCCGAGGCGGCGGCCGCGATCGACCGCTTCTATGTGACGCTGCTTGCCGTGATGAAGCAGGCAAAGCAGCTTCAGTTCGACGGACGCTACAACGGCTCGCTCCGGCGATCGGCCAGACCTTCGACCTGCCGCTGATGACGCGGCATGCGGTCGGCCCGGGCTGGCCGCAGATCGCCGCCGGAGCAGCAGCAGCGGCTCACCGCGGCCTTCTCCCGCTACACGATCTCGGTCTACGCCAACCGCTTTGACGATTACGGCGGGGAGCATTTCGAGGTCGATCCCAACCCGGTCGCCAACCCCAACGGCCTGCTCGTCAAAACCAGTCTGGTCAAATCGAACGGCGAAAAGATCGAGTTGAACTACCTGATGCGGCAGGACACGACCGGCGCGTGGAAGGTCATCGATGTGTATCTGAGCGGCACGATCAGCGAACTGGCAACGCGGCGCGCGGAATTCCAGGCCGTCGTGCAGCGCGACGGGGCCGAAGGGCTGGTGCCGCCTGCTCGAGCAACGATCGGCCGGCATTACGGACGGGCTGAGCGCAGCGTGATGCTGATCCCGCCATACGAGGCACCTTGTGTCTTGGAAGCCACATGGACCCGCGGCCGGGATTTTGCCGCCGCCACCGTCGGCGCTGTTGTCCTTGTTGCACTTGGCACCGCCGGCTTGGCGGGCGGCGCGGCCGGCTTGCCCGGGTCCTGGTAAAGGTCGCCGCCGGGCGGTGGCGCGGCGCCGTGCCGCAGTTCGGCGGCGCGGCGCTGCTGCGACAGGCTGCGCAGCTGGGCATAGAAATCGAGCGAGTTCTTCTGCAGGCTCGTCGAGCACGTCGAGGACGCGGGCGCGCTGGTCGATGCCGCCGAGGACAAAGCGGGAGATCTGCATCGCGTCGAGGTCCTTGGCGGTCGCCAGATAAGCTGAACGGGTCCATGTAGGCATCGGCCCCCATGCCGAGCACGTCGCGCGGGTTCGACGGGCCCAGAACCGGGAGCATCAGATAAGGTCCCTGCGGCAACCCCCAGGCGAACAGCGTCTGCCCGAAATCGCCGGTCTGCCTTTTCAGGCCCCATTGCCTCGCGACGTCGAAGAAGCCGGCGAAGCCGAGCGTCGAGTTGACGACAAACCGCCCGGCGGTGATGCCTGCACGCTCCGAGCTCGCCCTGCAGCACGTTGTTGATGGCGACGACCGGCTCCTTCATGTTGTCGAGCGCGCGCTTCAACGTGTCTCGCCCCTGCTCGGGCACAGATCGCGACATAGAACTTGGCACCGGCTTGAGCAGGATGCGGTCGAGAAACAGATTGAAATCGAGAATCTCGCGGTTCATCGGTTCGAGCGGATCGTTGTTCTGCTCGAAGGCGGCGCGCTCTATCGGATCGGTCGGCGGCGTCGCGCACAAGCGGCAAGCGCCGCTGCCAGCAACAGACCGGCGGCGCCGCGACGGATGACCCCGCGAGTGAAGGCAGCGATGTTCACGAAGGGGTCCGGGTGCCTGGTTGCTCGGGATGAACGGCGCGGTGGCGATATCGTCGGACAATCCCGCCATCAAGCGCAACGCAAATCAATGGCTGAGTCGGAACCGTCGGCAACATGGCTGAGGCGTCGTGACGTCGCTTGGTGTGAGCTTGGTACTGCTGGTCGCGTGGACCTATGCAATCGCGGCCACTATCGCGGCTTTGCGGTTCGCCCGGCGGCCGGTTGTCGCACCCGCGGACCGGCCCGCGGCAGAGCCTGCCGTGTCGGTGCTGAAGCCGCTGCACGGTGCCGAGCCGCGGCCTTCGGGAGAATCTGCGCTCCTTCGCCGATCAGGATTACGCGCCTCTCAGTTGGTCATGGGGGTCCGCGACTGCGACGACACGGCGCTGCCGATCGCCCGTGACCTGGTCCGCGACCGGCCGGGTTGCGACATCCGGGCTGGTCGTCGATCCGCGGGTGAGCGGCAGCAACCTCAAGGTCGCCAACCTGGAAAACATGCTGCCGGCGGCGCGGCACGACATTGTCGTGATCGCCGACAGCGACATGCGGGTGACACCGCGAATATCTCAAGGCGATCACCGCGCCGCTGGCCGACCCGCAGATCGGCGCCGTGACCTGCCTCTACAAGGCGGTGCCGGGCGGCGGGCTGTGGTCGCACCTCGCGGCGCTCAACATCAATTACGGGTTTCTGCCGAGCGCCATGCTCGGCGAGGCGCTGAATGTCGGCGACGGCTGTTTTGGCGCGACGATCGCGCTGCGCCGCGAGGTGCTGGCGCGGATCGGCGATTTCAGCCGGCTGCGCAACGAACTGGCCGACGACCACCGGCTCGGCGCCGCGGTGCGCGAGCTCGGCCTCGCGACGGTGCTGTCGCGTTATGTCGTGCAGAACCAGGTCAAGCGAACGCAGCTTCACCGATCTGTGGCGGCACGAGCTGCGCTGGGCGCGCACCGTGCGCTCGATGGCGCCGGGCGGGTTTGCCGGGTCGGTCGTGACGCACACGATCGTCCTGCCGGCGCTGGCCGCCGCGGTGTTCGGGCTCGGCGGTCCGGCGCTGGTCGCTGGTGCTGCTGTCGCTGCTGCTGCGCCTGCGGCTCGGCTGCTGCTGGTCGCCGAACGGCTCGACCTGCCGCGCGCCGGGCTGTGGCTGCTGCCGCTGCGCGATGTTTTGTCCTTTGCGGTCTTTCTGCGGTAGTTTCTGCGGGCGCAATGTGCGCTGGCGCGACCAGGTCTTCCGGGTCGAGTCCGGCGGGCGCATGAGCGTCGAGGGAGACGAGCCGGCATGATGAAGACCCTGTTCCTGCAACCGCCGTCCTTCGACGGCTTCGACGGCGGCGCCGGCTCGCGCTATCAGGCACGGCGCGAAATCCGCTCGTTCTGGTACCCGACCTGGCTGGCGCAGCCGGCCGCCCTGGTGCCCGGCAGCAAGCTGATCGACGCGCCGCCGGCCCGGCTGCAGGCTCGACGACGGTGCTGGCGCAGGCGCGGCGATTACGAGCTGGTCGGTGATGCACACCTCGACCCCGTCCTTCGCCAACGACGTGCAAGGTCGCCGAGGCGCTGAAGGACGCCAACCCGCAGGCTCAAGATCGGCCTCGTCGGCGCCAAGGTCGCGGTCGAGCCCGAGCAGAGCCTTGCCGGGTCCGCCGGCGATCGATTTCGTCGCCCGCGAGGAATTCGACTTCACGATCAAGGAAGTCGCCGAGGGCCGCGCGTTTGCCGATATCGACGGGCTCAGCTATCGCGACGCCGACGGCGCGGCGGTGCACAACCGCGGCGCGCGCGATGCTCGAGGACATGGACCAGCTGCCGTTTGTCACCGAGGTCTACAAGCGCGACCTGCGGATCGAGGATTACTTCATCGGCTATCTGAAGCACCCGTACATGTCGATCTATACCGGGCGCGGCTGCAAATCGCGCTGCACCTTCTGCCTGTGGCCGCAGACGGTCGGCGGCCACCGCTACCGCGTGCGCAGCGTCGAGCACGTCATCGAGGAGATCCGCCTGCGCCAAAGAGCTATTTCCCGCAGGTGAAGGAGTTCTTCTTCGACGACGACACCTTCACCGACAACCTGCCGCGCGCCGAGGCGATCGCGCAGGGAACTCGGCAAGCTCGGCGTCACCTGGTCGTGCAACGCCAAGGCCAACGTGCCGCGCGAGACGCTCGAAGTGCTGCGCGACAACGGCCTGCGGCTGCTGCTGGTCGGCTACGAGAGCGGCAACCAGCAGATCCTGCACAACATCAAGAAGGGCATGCGGGTCGACGTCGCGCGGCGCTTCACCAAGGATTGCCACGATCTCGGCGTCACGATCCACGGCACCTTCATCCTCGGCCTGCCCGGCGAGACCAAGGAGACGATCGAGGAGACGATCCAGCTTCGCCGCCGACATCAACCCGCACACGATCCAGGTGTCGCTGGCGGCGCCCTATCCCGGCACCGAACTCTACCGGCAGGCGGTCGAGAATGGCTGGCTCGACATCGCGCATGCCGAACTGATCGACGAGCACGGCGTGCAGATCGCGCCGCTGCACTACCCGCATCTGAGCCACACCGAGATCTTCGAGTCGCTCGAAGTCTTCTACAAGCGCTTCTATTTCCGCCGGAAGAAGATCGCCTCGCTGGTCGCCGAGATGGTCCGGAGCCCGCAGATGATGAAGCGCCGCCTGCGCGAAGGCGTCGAGTTCTTCCAGTTCCTGCGCCAGCCGCGAGATGGCCGGCTGAGCCGTTCGGCCTGGTAGGATGGGCTGAGCGCAGCGAAGCCCATCACCCGCCCGGCCGCCGCAAATGATGGGCTTCGCTGCGCTCAGCCCATCCTACGAACTCGATTGCGCACGAAGCAATGCAGCTCTGCGAGAGCCAGCGGCAGCTGATCGTCTGCGCCGACGATTTCGGCCGCGACGTCGCGGTCAACGAGGCGGTCGAGGCGGCGCATCGCGACGGCATCCTGTCCACCGCGAGCCTGATGGTCGCGGCGCCTGCCGCCGCCGATGCGGTCGCGCGCGCCCGACGCCTGCCGGGGCTGCGGGTCGGGCTGCATCTCGTGCTGGTCGACGGCGACGCGGCGTTGCCGCCGGCCGACATGCCGCGGCCTGGTCGGCGCCGACGGCCGGTTCGGCGACAACCAGGGGCGTGCCGGTTTCCGCTATTTCTTCGCGCCGGGCATGCGCCGGCAGCTCGCGGCGGAGATCCGCGCGCAGTTCGAGGCGTTCCGCGCCACCGGCCTCGCGCTCGACCATGTCAACGCGCACAAGCACATGCATCTGCACCCGACCGTCGCGCGGCTCGATCGTCGAGATCGGCCGCGGATTACGGCATGCGCGCGGTGCGTCTGCCGGACGAGCCCGTCGCTGCTCTGCGCGGCGCCTTTCCCGGCGAGCGCTACCGCGCGCCGGCCTATGCGCCCGGTCATCGCGGCGCTGCGCCGCCGGCTGCGCCGCGCCGGGCTCGCGACCAACGACCAGGTCTTCGGCATCGCCTGGAGCGGCGCGATGGCCGAGGAGCGGCTGCTCGCGCTGCTGCCGCACCTGCCGCCGGGCGTCAGCGAAATCTATTGCCACCCGGCCGTCGCGACGACGCCGGCGCTCGCCGCCGCGATGCCCGGCTACCGCCACGCCGACGAGCTGGCGGCGCTGATCAGCCCGGCGGTGCGGCAGCGGATCGCCGAGCTGGGGATCGAGCTCGATCGGCCGTCGCTCGACCTCGCATCGCCATCTGACGCGCCGGCAGCGCCGTCAGCGGCTACGCGTGACCGCGCGCCTGCGCCGGGCCGAGCAGCGCCGGCAGGACCAGCAGCGTGCAGAACAGGGTGCAGGCAAGCGAGATCGTCAGCAGCTTGCCCATGCCGGCGGTGCCGGGGTCGTTCGACAGGGCGAGGCTGCCGAAGGCCGACATCGTCGTCAGCGCGCTGAAGACACGGCGCGCGCGGTGCTCGATTGCAGGTGCGGCTCTGACCCCGGCGCGCCAGTTCATCACGAAATAGATGTCGAACGCGACGCCGATCCCGAGCAGCAGCGGCAGCGCGATGATGTTGGCGTAGTTGAGCGGCATGCCGAGCACGACGGTGACCGCCAGCGTCAGCAGCGCGGCCAGCAAGCAGCGGCGCGATGACCAGCGCGACATCGCGCACCCGCCGCAAGACCAGCCGCCAGCAGCACCGTGATCGCCATCACCGCGATGATCCCGGCCTGCAGAAAGGCCGAGCTGATCAGACGGCCGGCTTCCTGGATCGTCACCGGCGTGCCGGTGGCGTCGGGCGCGACCGTGCGGACCGCGGCGACAAACCGCTCGAGCACCGTCGGGTCGCGCGCGTCGCCCTTGCGGGAACACCTCGACCCGGGCCCGGCCGTCGGGCGTGATCCAGCTGTCGCGCAGTTCCGCCGGCAGGTCGCGAGGGTCACCGGCTGGGCCTGCAGCAGCTGCGCGAGCATCGCCAGCTGCTGCTGCAGCCCGGTCAGCAGCGCCTTGCCGCAGCGGCGCGAGGATCGCCGGGCCGCGCGCCACCGCCGCGTCGAGCGCCTGCGCCAGCTGCGCCGCCGGGCTTTGCGGCCCGTCGCCGCGCCGAGCTGGCGCAGCGCGTCGGCGGCAGGCGGCCATCGACTTCAGCGATCTCGTCGTCGGTCGGCGGCGGCAGCGTCGCATCGGGTGTCAGGGTCGGGCCGAGCAGCAGCGCCAGATCGCCGATCGATCGCCAGCTTCTGGTCCTGGTCCTCGGGGATGAAGCTGGCGGCCGTTACCGCCTGCGCCACCTCGGGCAGATTGCCGAGCCGTTCGCGACAGGGCCTCGCGCCGCCTCCAGCGACGGCGCGAGGATTTCCGCGGTGTAGGGCGAGGTCATCGGGTCGTTCATCAGGTCGCGCGCGGTCGCGACCGACTCGCTGTGCGGGTCCTTCAGGTTCAGCGGGTCGAAATCGAAGCCGACGCGCGGCAGCAGCGCCAGACGCCGATCGACCGCGAGCACCGCCGCGGCGCCGAGAACCCAGCGCGCGGCGCACCGCAGAAAGCGGTCGAGCGGCGCGGCGCGGCGAAACCCGACCGGCTCCGGCTCGCCGCGCGGCCGCAGCAGCGGTCAGCACCGCCGGCAGCAGCAGTGAAATTGAGCGACGATCGCGATCAGCATGCCGCAGCCGGCGATCCAGCCGAGTTCGCGGATGCCGACATAATGCGGTCGGGACAAACGACAGAAACCCGATCGCGGTCGCGCCGGCCGCCAGCACCAGCGCCGGCCCGAGCGATCCGCGCCGTGCCGCGCAGCGCCGCCGGCAAGGTGCCGAGGCGGTGCCGCTGGTCGCGGTAGCGGACGCTGAACTGGATGCTGAAATCGACCGCGAGGCCGATGAACAGCACGCCGAACGCGACCGAGATCAGGTTCAGCGAGCCGATCGCCAGGGCCGCGAACCCGAGCGGTCAGCAGCGAGGCCGGCGGCAAGCGTGACGAGGATCGCGCCGACCAGCTTCACCGAGCGCAGGGCGGCGAACAGGATCACCAGCACCGCGACGATCGAAAGCACCGTCGATTGCAGCGCGCCCTGCTGCAACGTCGCGAACTGCTCGTCGTCGAGCGCCACCGGGCCGGTCAGACGCAGGCGCAACCCGTGCTGCGCGTCGATGCCCAGCTCGCCGGCAAGCCGGCGGAGTTCGCCGCTCGCCCTGGCGCCCGGCTCCAGCTCGGAGAAATCCAGCACCGGCCGGGCGAGGACAAACCGCCGCCGGTCGCGCGGGTCGGGCGGCGCGGCCGGTCATGATCTGCTGCCACGACAGGGGCTCGCCGTGGCCGGCGAGCGCCTTCTGTATGGCATCGGCGATCGCCGCCAGCGTCGGGTCGAGCCGCTCGATCGGCGGATTTGTCATCGTGCCGCATGTCGACAAACAGCGTCAGCGTATCGAACAGCCCGCGCAGGCTGGGGTCGCGGGCGAGGCTGCCGATCAGCGGCTGTGCCGCGATCAGCTGCTCGGACATGCCCTGCAATCGGCGAGCGGCAGGAACAGCAGACCGTTTTGCTCGAAGAACGGCCCGCCATCCGGCTGCCGCACATAGCGGAACAGATCGGGCTCGGCCGCGCAAGCTGATCGGCCAGGGCGCTGCGCCGCGCCTCCGCGGCATCGCGCGCTGGCGCCGTCGATCACGACGACCAGCAGCGTGTCGTTTTGCGGAAACGCCCGGTCGAGCGCGAGTTCGTCGCGCCGCCAGCCGATATCGCTGCGGCAGCATGTGCTCGATATCGGTATCGATCGCCAGATGCGTCGCGGCATAAAAGCCGCTCGCCAGCGACAGCAGCAGCCCGACCAGCGCGACAATGACGGCGTGACGGCGGGCAAACTCGACGAGCGTGAGCAACGATGGCGAGCGATCACGCCGTCGTCTCGCTCCCCGTGTGTCATCCGGCCAGCATAATTCAGCCGCGCTGTTGAACTCTGAGCGGAATAACAATCCCCGCCGCCCGTTCACTTGAGCCCATTCCACTTAAACGCAAATTGTGGCCGCCCGATAGGTAAATTGCCGCGAAATTTCCGGACCCTGGTCATAAAGAGGACATGCTTTGCGACCAGCTTGCCTAGAATTTTACAGGTAAGGAGGGGACCATGGCCGGACGCTCGATTGCTGCCGCTATGAGGCGAGCCTCGACGAACTGCTCGTCGACGACATCATGGCGCCGGTGCTGCGCAGCGCCGGGTTCGACGAACAGGGCTTCCGCGACATGATGGTCGAGACCGCCCGGCGGATCGACGATGCCAGGGACGATCGCCGCGACGATCGTCATGAAGTGGCGCGGCTCGAACACGACATCGATTGCTAGGCCGCCGGGGTCCATGCCGGGAATTCTATCCGCACCCTGAGCCCGGGCGTGATTGTCGCCAAGCGTCACACTCGCTTCGTGCCGGCGCGCCACCGCGCGCACCAGGCTTAGCCCCAACCCGTTGCCGGGGGTGCTGCGGCTCGGTTCCAGCCGCACGAAACGGTCGAACACCGTTTCACGGTCAGCTTCAGGAATGCCGGGTCCGCGATCGGCGACGTCGATCGCGGCCCGGCCACCGCTGCGCCGCACCGAAATCGCGATATCGCCTGTCGCCGCCGTATTTGAGCGCGTTGTCGAGCAGGTTCGCGACGGCCTGCGACAACAGGTGGCGGTCGCCGCGGATCATCGTGCCGCGGGCTCGCTGTCGAGACGCAGCGCAAAGCCTTTCTCCTCGGCCACCGGCTCGTAAAGCTCGACAACCGCGCGGGCGATCTCGCCGAGATCGAGCGGTTCGCCGGCCGGGCCGCCGGCGCCGGCTTCCGCCTCGGCAATGCTGAGCAGCGCGTTGAAGGTGGCGAGCAGCCGGTCGGCCTCGTCGATCGCGGCGCGGATCGCGTCGGCTCTGCGCCGTGCGGGTCGTCCGGCGCCGAGCAGGGCCAGTTCGAGCCGGGCGCGCAGCCGCGACAGCGGCGTCTTCAGATCGTGCGCGACGTTGTCGGTGACCTCGCGCATGCCGGTCATCAGCCGCTCGATCTGGTCGAGCATGCCGTTGAGGTTGGCGGCGAGCTGGTCGAACTCGTCGTTGGTGCCGCGCCGCGGCACCCGGTCCGACAGATTGCCGGCGACGACCCGCTCGGCGGTACGGTTCACCTGCTCGACCCGGCGCAGCATGTTGCGGCTCATCACCGTGCCGCCGACCAGCCCGAACCCGAGCGCGACGAGCCCCGACCATAACAGGGTGGTGCGGATGCGGTCGCGGAACGCCGCCGCGTCGCTGATGTCGCGGCCGACCAGCAGACGATAGCCCTCGGGGATCGCAAACAGCACGCCGCGCGCCGGGTGTGTTTCGACCTTGCCCTTGACCGGCACCTCGATCTGAAACGACAGCGGCCCGGCATCGGCGCCGAGACCGACGCGGCCAAGCCTTGATGTTGCCGGCGAGCGGCTGGCCATCGCGCGTCGTAACCAGATAGACCATGCCGTCGCCGCGGTCGCCGGCGCTGCGTGCCGCGACGATCTGCACAAGGCCGCTGAGGCCGCGCTGGGCATATTGCTCGGCAAGGCCGGTGATTTCGGCGTCAAGCGTCGCGTCGGTCTGGCGGCTCGACAAAATCGGCGCTGGTCCAGTAGACGAACAACAGCACGCCGATCATCGACACCGCAAACACCAGGAAATACAGGCCGGCGAGGCGGAACGCATGCGCCCGCACCAGTTGCCGCGCCGCCTCGAACAACCGCCCCCAGGCGCGCCGCACCCGCCCCGCCGACGGTCCCACCGCCAGCGGCGCAGCCGGGTGCAAATGCCCTGCGCTATCCGCCATCGCCTGCGCGCTCTCGCTCCTGTGCGGGATCGTTCGGCAGCTACCGGAATGTGGTCATTGGCGCCGCCCCGACGGTGGCGCTACTCGTCGGCGTCGGCGGAACCGGATTGCAGCTGAATGTAGTTTTCGATGCCGATGCGGTCGATCAGGGCAATCTGGGTTTCGATAAAATCGACCTGCTCCTCCTCGCCTTCGAGGATATCGGCGAACAGGTCGCGGGTGACGAAATCACGGACGCTTTCAGCATGCGCGATGCCCTCGCGCAGCGTGGTCAGGCCGCTGAGTTCGAGGCGCAGATCGCAATCGAGAACTTCACGAACGTTCTCGCCGATCAGCAGCTTGTCGAGGTCCTGCAGGTTGGGCAGCCCGTCGAGAAACAGAATGCGGTCGATCAATTCGTCCGCATCCTTCATCTCGTCGAGCGACTGGCGGTATTCGTGGCCGCCGAGCTTGGTGACGCCCCAATGCCGCAGCATGCGGGCATGCAGGAAATACTGGTTGATCGCGGTCAGCTCGTTTTTAAGCACCGCATTCAGATGCTGGATGACGGTCGGATCGCCCCGCATGATCGGCCTCCGCAGTTGCCTCGCATGTAAACCTGCGAGGCTAACGCCTGCAAGAGGCGATCAGCGCGCGCGGTCGGCTTGTGGGCGGGTCGATGCGGAATCCCGGCCTTCGCGCAACATCTGGCGGATGAACGGCACGCATTTGCCGCAGCATGCGGGCATGCAGGAAATACTGGTTGATCGCGGTCAGCTCGTTTTTAAGCACCACATTCAGATGCTGGATGACGGTCGGATCGCCCCGCATGATCGGCCTCCGCAGTTGCCTCGCATGTAAACCTGCGAGGCTAACGCCTGCAAGAGGCGATCAGCGCGCGCGGTCGGCTTGTGGGCGGGTCGATGCGGAATCCCGGCCTTCGCGCAACATCTGGCGGATGAACGGCACGCATTTGCCGCACTGGGGCTCGCAACCGCAGGCGCGGTAGACCATCGCGACCGAACTGGTCGGCAACGCGGTGTGGGGACGCAGGTCGCGGTCGGTCAGCGCGTTGCACAGGCAAATATACATGACGCCCTCTGCGGTGGCGGCCTCAGAGATATGGCGCATGCGAATGGTTCGCAAACTCATTATCAGCATAGCTCCCTTGCGCGCGCGCAATCCCCGTTCGCGCGGCGCGGCACGACCCGCTATGCTCCGGCGAAGCCGCAATTCTTGAAACGGAGGAGACAGAAGATGGCCGAGACCCCGACATTCGGACGTTATGCCGAAATTCCCTACGACCAGATGACCCCGGAGCAGAAGGAGGGGTACAAATCGCTGATCGAGAGCCGCGGCCGGCTCCCGGGCCCAAACAAAATCTACGTCCACAATCCGGCGCTGGTGAAAGTGATGGGGCCGCTCGGCGCGCATTTCCGCACCGGCTATTCGCTGAGCGAACGCGAGCGCGAAATCGCGGTGGTGGTCACCAACAGCAAGTTCCACTCGGCCTACCCCACCAACGCGCATGAGCGCGCCGGCAAGGCCGCCGGGCTGCCGGCTGACAAGGTCGAGGCGATGCTGTCCGGCCTGCCGACCTCGTTCGACGACAAGCGCGAGCAGGTAATTTACGAAATGGCCGTGTGCCTGACGGAATTGCGCTGGGTGTCGAAAGGCCTGTACGACCGCGCGCTCGAAGCGCTCGGCCATGTCGGCATCACCGACACGATCTGCCTGATCGGCTTCTACACCAGCGTATCGATGACCCTCGCCTTCTACGACGTCCCTGCCGGCGCCGAAGGCATCGACCGCTAGCGCCCGGGTTTTGCCAGGAACGGCTGCCGCATCACCCAGGATGGTGCGGCAGCCGATTTCCGAAAAAGCTGGTGCCCAGGGGCGGGGTCGAACCACCGACACACGGATTTTCAGTCCGTTGCTCTACCAACTGAGCTACCTGGGCGCCGGAAGAGGTGCGCGCTTATAGAGGATGTCGGCGCGGGCTGTCCAGCGGATCGCCGCATTTCTGGTGCGCGCCGCCCGCTGCCGCCGCCGCGTTGATGGTGGCGGCGGATCGGCTACAGTCGGTCGCACGATGAACGACCTGCAACCGCGTATGCCGCTACCGGCCGTACCGCAAGGCGAGCGGCTGCGTCTGCTGATTTCGCAGCGGTGGCTGCAGGAGCGCATCGTCGATCTGGCGCGCCAGATCGACGCAGATTACCACGGCCGAACGCTCAGCCTGATCGCGGTGCTGAAAGGCTCGTTCATCTTTGCGGCCGATCTGATGCGGCAGATCGGTGTGCCGACGACGATCGATTTCGTCGGCGCCGCCTCGTATGGCGCCAGCGCCCGGTCATCCGGCACGGTGGCGCTCAGCGGCTTCGAGCGGCTCGACCTGCGCGGCCGGGATGTGCTGGTGATCGAGGATATTCTCGACACCGGCCGCACTCTCTCGGTGATCCTCGACCGCCTGGCACAGGACGCCCCCGCCAGCCTCGCGCTGTGCACGCTGTTGCGCAAACCGGCCGGCGCCGCGCTCGACCTGCCGGTCCCCTATGTCGGCTTCGACATTCCCAACGAATTCGTCGTCGGCTACGGGCTCGACTACGCCGAGCACTATCGCAACCTGCGCGGCATCTACCGGCTGTCGCTCGTCTAGGAGCGCCTCGGGGTACGGCCTATCGCGTCAATTTATTTCTGAGCAATTCGTTGACCAGTGCCGGGTTGGCTTTGCCGCCGGTGGCTTTCATCACCTGGCCGACGAAGTATCCGAGCACCTTTGGGTTTGTCGCGTATTGCGCGACCTGCGCCGGGTTGGCGGCGAGGGCGGCGTCAACCGCGGCTTCGATCGCGCTGGTGTCGCTGACTTGGCGCAGGCCCTTGGCTTCGACGATCGCATCCGGGGCGGCGCCGGTTTCGAGCATTTCGGCGAACACATCCTTGGCGATGCGGCCGGAAATCGTGCCCTCGGCGATCAGGTCGATCAGCGCACCGAGCCGGTCGGGGGCGACCGGGGATTGCGCGATATCGAGGCCGAGCCGGTTCAGCGCGCCGAACAAATCGCCCATCACCCAGTTTGCCGCCGCTTTCGGATCACGGCCGGCGGCGGCGCGCTCAAAATACTCGGCGCTGGCGCGCTCGGCGACCAGCACGTCGGCATCTTCCGGCGACAGGCCGAGATCGGCGATGAAGCGGGATTTTTTCGCGTCCGGCAGTTCCGGCAATTCGGCGCGCAGCCGGTCGAGCCATTCCGGCTCCAGGCGCAGCGGCAGCAAATCGGGGTCGGGGAAATAGCGGTAATCGTGGTCGTTCTCTTTCGAGCGCATCCGCCGGGTCACGCCGTGCGCGCTGTCGTAAAGGCGCGTCTGCTGCTCGACCGTGCCACCTTCCTCGATCAGTTCGACCTGGCGGCGCGCCTCGATCTCAATCGCCTGTATCACGAAGCGCACGGAGTTCAGGTTTTTCAGTTCACAGCGCATGCCGTAGGGCTCGCCCGGCCGGCGCACCGACACGTTGCAGTCGCAGCGCAGCGACCCCTCCTCCATGTTGCCGTCGCAGGTGCCGAGGTAACGCAGGATCGAGCGCAGTTTGCGCAGATAGATGCCGGCCTCCTCGGGCGAGCGCAGATCGGGTTCGGAAACGATCTCCATCAGCCCGATGCCGGCGCGGTTGAGATCGACATAGGTTTGCGTCGGGTGCTGGTCGTGCAGGCTCTTGCCGGCGTCCTGCTCGATATGCAGCCGGGTGATGCCGATCTCGCGGGTCGAGCCGTCGGGCATGTCGAGGATGACCCGCCCCTGCCCGACCACCGGCTGCTGGTATTGCGAAATCTGATAGCCGGCCGGCAGGTCGGGGTAGAAATAGTTTTTGCGGTCGAACACGCTGAACAGGTTGATCTGCGCGTCGAGGCCAAGCCCGGTCTTGACCGCCTGCTCGACGACATGCCGGTTGATCACCGGCAGCATGCCGGGAAACGCCGCATCGACGGTCGAGACCTGCGTGTTCGGCTCGGCCCCGAATTCGGTCGCGGCGCCGGAAAAGAGTTTCGCTTTGGCGGTGACCTGGGCGTGGACCTCCAGCCCGATCACCATCTCCCACTGGCCCGTGCGGCCTTCGATCAATGCTGTCATTGTTCAAGCTACTGCTTTGAGGGTTGCCAAAAATTCACTGTCAGACCCGAGTGACTGTCTTTTATAGTAATCGAGCCAATCCGCATCCGTTTTGATGTAATCCGACCTTAATCCGACCAATGACCGTGCGAGAATTAATAGATCGCTATGCGGGTTACCTAAGAGGCCACCCGTAAATGAGTTGAGTGATATCAGTGACTTGTGATTCGGTTTTGGTGCGAAACAAAACCGGGGTCGCAAGATGTGGACTGACATCACTCGCAAGCAGTATCGGCGACCCGGGGGTCGGTACTCAAGCAGTATGACGGATGCGGAATGGGCGCTGAGCGAGGGCTTCATGCCGTCCCGCTGCCGGTTGGGACGGCCTCGCAAGGTCGAATTGCGCCACGTCGTCGATGCCATTCTCTATATTTTGTCGGCGGGATGCGCCTGGACCTTGCTGCCGAAGGAGTTTGCGCCGGTCTCGACGGTACAGGGCTATTTCTATCGCTGGCGCGACGACGGCACCTGGGAGCGGATCAACCATGCGCTGGTGATGGCGGCGCGCGAGGCGATGGGGCGCGAGGCCAGCCCCAGCGCCGGGGTGCTCGACAGCCAGTCGGTCAAGACCACCGAGGCCGGCGGACCGCGCGGCTTCGATGCAGGCAAGAAGGTGAAGGGCCGCAAGCGCCACATCCTCACCGACACCAATGGCTTTCTCGTCAAAGCCGTGGTGCATCCGGCCGATGTTCAAGACCGCGACGGTGCCCCGCTCGTGCTGAAGGCCGCGCGCTGGCTCTATCCCTGGCTGCGCCACGTCTTCGCCGACGGCGGGTATGCCGGCGAAAAACTCGCCAGTGCCCTGCTCGCGCACGGCACCTGGACCCTCGAAATCGTCAAGCGGTCCGATGCCGCCCGGGGCTTCGTGCTGCTCCCCAGGCGCTGGGTGGTCGAACGTACCCTGGCCTGGCTCGGTCGCAACCGCCGCCTCGCCAAGGACTTCGAAGCCACCGTCAAAACCGCCACAGCCTGGCTCTATATCGCCAGCGTCAAACTACTCTCGCGACGTCTCGCCCGTGGCTAACTCAACTATCCCGATTCTCGGGCGGACTCTAAGATACGCCCTGCAGCGCTGAATTCTGGAGCTAAATGTCGAATGGTGTAGGATGTAAACCCATCCTCCTCACCACTCATAATGATGGGTGAAGATATTACAACTCCATTAGGCAGGCGGGCATTTTGCAGATTCCAATGTACGGATGATACACCTTTGAATACGAGCCATGCGCGCCAGTGCAGCCCGGGTCCGCTGGATTTAGTTCGACAATTCAGATCAAGCACAATAGACCAAGGGCAAAGGTCCCAACGCAAAGCGACTATCTGCGAGAATTTTGCAACGGAACGAGCCTCATCGAAACTAAGTTTCTCAATCATCATTCATTGTTTCATATCCGAAACGGATGGGCTGTTTCTAAACTCCGTCCGACTGCAGACCCGTGCAAAAAACCGGGCGGTACGTGAAGGCGGCGGCGCGCTCCAGCACCTCGCCGACACGCAGCACCATGCCTTCGTCGAAGGCGCGGCCGATCACCTGCAGGCCGAGGGGCAGGCCCTCGGCGGACAGGCCAGCGGGCACCGATACGGCGGGCAGGCCGGCGAGGTCGGCGGGGACGGTAAACACGTCGTTGAGGTACATTGCGATCGGATCGTCCGCCTTTTCGCCGATCGCGAAGGCGGCCGACGGTGTGGTCGGCGCCAGGATGCAATCGACGTTCGCGAAGGCGGTGGCGAAATCGCGCGCGATCAGCGTGCGCACCCGCTGCGCTTTCAGGTAATAGGCGTCGTAATACCCGGCTGACAGCACATAGGTACCGATCAGCACGCGGCGCCGCACCTCGGCGCCAAACCCGGCGGCGCGGGTCAGTTCGTACATGTCTTCGAGGCTGTCGCCCGGCACCCGTAGCCCGAACCGCACCCCGTCATAGCGCGCGAGGTTCGACGACGCCTCGGCCGGCGCGATGATGTAATAGGTCGGCAGCGAATACTTCGTGTGCGGCAGGCTGATCTCGACCGGCTCGGCGCCGGCGTCGCGCAGCCATTGGATGCCTTGCTGCCACATCGCCTCGATCTCGGCCGCCATGCCCTCCATACGGTATTCCCGTGGAATACCGACCCGTAGACCGCGGATATCGCCGGTCAGCACCGCCTCGTAATCCGGCACCGGCACCGGCGCGGAGGTCGAGTCGCGCGGGTCGTGCCCGGCCATCGCGCCGAGCATGATCGCCGCGTCGCGCACTGTGCGCGTCATCGGTCCCGGATGGTCGAGCGACGAGGCAAACGCCACCACCCCCCAGCGCGAGCAGCGGCCATAGGTCGGCTTTAGCCCGACAATCCCGCAAAAGCTCGCCGGCTGGCGGATCGAGCCGCCGGTATCGGTGCCGGTGGCGCCCAATGCCGCATGCGCCGCCACCGCCACCGCCGACCCGCCGGATGAGCCGCCGGCTACCAAAGGCCGGTTATCACCGGGCCGCCGCCACGGGTTCTCCGTCGGGCCGTAAAAGCTGGTCGTGGTCGACGACCCCATCGCGAACTCGTCGAGATTCGTCTTGCCAAGCATCACCCCGCCGGCCGCCCACAGCTTTTCGGTGATGGTCGACTCGTAGGGCGGGGTGAACCCATCGAGAATGTGCGACGCCGCGGTGGTCAGCACGCCCTTGGTGCAAAACAAATCCTTGATCGCCAGCGGGATGCCGTCGAGCAGCAGCCCCTCGCCCCGCGCCAGCCGCGCATCGGAGGCCGCCGCCATCGCAAGCGCCTGCTCCGGCGTCTCGGTGATGAAGGCATTGAGCGGTCGCACCGCCTCGACCGCGCCGATATAGGCCTCGGTCAACTCACGCGCCGAGAACAATTTGCCGCGCAGCCCGGCGCGCGCTTCGGCCAGCGTCAATTCAGTCAGGTCGCTCACTCGACCACCTTTGGCACGGTGAAAAACCCCCTGGCGGATTGCGGCGCGTTGCCGAGCACGGCCTCGCGGTTGTTCCCGTCGGTCACGACATCTGCGCGCATCGGCAGCCCGACCGCCGCGACGCTGGTCATCGGCGCGACATCGGCCGTATCGACCTCCGCCAGTTGCTCGACCCAGTTCAGAATGCCCGACAGTTCCGCGGCGAGCGGCTCCAGCTCCGCCTCGCTCAGCCGGATGCGCGCCAGCTTGGCGATATGCGCCACGTCGGCCTTGTCCAATGCCATGTACTCTCTCCGCTCGAATGCGTCACACATGGCGCGAAACCGCCGATCCTGCAACGGTTCGGTGCGGCACAAGCCCGATCTCATGTTGGCCTCGTAGGATGGGCTGAGCGTAGCGAAGCCCATCGCCAGCTCATCGGCCGCACCGATGGGCTTCGCTATGCTCAGCCCATCCTACAACTGCGTTATGATCTTCCATGCTGTTCGACGACCCCAGGGGATTGCGCGAGGCGGTGCCGGCTGGGAGCCGGCTGCTGGGGCTCGATGTGGGCACCAAGACGATCGGCCTCGCGCTCAGTGATACCCGCCTCGTCATCGCGACGCCGTTCGATACGATCCGCCGCCGTGGCCGGTTTCGCGACGATGCCGAGGCGCTGTTCGCGATGATCGACAAGCACGGGGTCGGCGGGCTGGTCGTCGGGCTGCCGCTGGCGCTGTCCGGCGGCGACAGCCCGCGCACCCAGTCGGTGCGTCAGTTCGCGCGCAATCTGTTGGCACTGCGCGACCTGCCGATGGCGTTCTGGGACGAGCGGCTATCGACCGCCGCCGTCACCCGCGAAATGATCGCGCATGATATGACCCGCAAGCGCCGTGCCGAAATCGTCGACAAGGTCGCCGCCGCCTACATCCTGCAAGGCTTTCTCGACGCCGCCGGCCGCTAGGCGCTAGTGTCGTTGCTCGCAACGCTCGTTCCCCACAGGCGAGGATACATCGGATGATCGACCTGCATTTCTGGCCGACCCCCAACGGCAAGAAGGTGACGATTCTGCTCGAAGAGGCCGGGATCGAGTACAAGATCGTGCCCTGCAACATCCAGCAGGGCGACCAGTTCAAGGCGGACTTCCTCAAGATGAACCCGAACCACCGCATGCCGGCGATGGTCGATCACGACCCGAAAGGCGGCGGCGCGCCGATCTCGATTTTCGAAAGCGGCGCGATCATGATGTACCTCGCCGAGAAGGTCGGGAAATTCATGCCGCAGGACATGCGCGGCAAATACGAGGTCACCCAGTGGGTGATCTGGCAGATGGCCAACCAGGGGCCAAAGCTCGGCGAATGCGGCCATTTCCGCCGCCTCGGCGACCCAAGCGGCGACCAGACCTACGCCGTCACCCGCTTCACCGACGAGGCCAACCGGCTCTACGGCGTATTGAACAACCGCCTGCACAAGAACCGCTATCTGGCCGGCGACGAATACACGATCGCCGACATGATCTCCTATCCGTGGACCGTGAACTGGAAGGCGCAGGGCCAGGACATCGAGGAGTTCACATACTTCAAGCGCTGGTTCGACGAACTCGAGCGCTCGCCCCGGCGGTGCAGCGCGGCATGGCGGCCGGCGCCAATCTGTCGGTCGATGTCTCGAAACTGCCGGCCGAGGAACAGGCCCGCATCCGCAAGATCATGTACAACCAGCGCGCCATCCCAGTCGCCGCCGACTAACGGGGCCGCCTATCCGTGATGGCCGGGCCGGTGTTGTCCTATGATCCCCTGATGATTCCGCGCGAAAGCAACCGTGTCTGAAGCCCTGCGCGGTCCGTCGGTAAGGGCATCCCCGAGGGGGACAACCGCGAGCGCATGATCTGCGCCGATTGCGGCTACATCCTCTACGACAACCCAAAGATCGTGGTCGGCTCGGTGCCGCGCTGGGGTGACCGGATCCTGCTTGTGCCGGCGCGCGATCAACCCGCGCCGCGGCTTTTGGACCCTGCCGGCCGGCTATCTCGAACTCAACGAGGCGACCAGCGCCGGCGCCGAACGCGAAGCCTGGGAAGAGGCGCAGGCCCGCATCGAGATCGAGGGATTGCTGGCGGTCTACGACATCCCGCGGATCAGCCAGGTGCAGCTGATCTACCGCGCCCGCCTGCTCGACGACGCGTGGCGGCCGGTACCGAAAGCCTCGAAGTCGGGCTGTTCGGCTGGGACGAAATTCCGTGGGCCGAACATGGCATTTCCCTCGGTGCGCTGGGCGCTGCACCACGAGCGGGAGGCGCAGCAGACTGGCGACCTGAACACCCGCTACGCCCCACCTCCGGAACCACCGACCGCACCCCAGCGGGAATAGAGGCACGACCTCGTAGGATGGGCTGAGCGCCAGCGAAGCCCATCAACTTCCGATACGCGGCAAGGACGATGGGCTTCGCTCTGCTCAGCCCATCCTACGGCGGCGGAGCCAGTTCCTACACGTCCAACCCGACGAGGCTGCGGGCGTAGGCTGCGGGCGTCGAACGGGCGCAGATCGTCGGCGCTTTCGCCGATGCCGATCGCGTGGATCGGGATGCCGTATTTCTCGGCGAGCGAGACCAGCACGCCGCCCTTGGCGGTGCCGTCGAGCTTGGTCATGACGATGCCGGTGACGCCGACCATCGTCGCGGAAGGTCTCGGCCTGGGCGTGCGCGTTCTGGCCGACCGTCGCGTCGAGCACCAGCAGCACGGCGTGCGGCGCCGGCGGGATCGAGCTTTTTCAGCACGCGCACGATCTTCTGCAGCTCGGCCATCAGGTCGGTCTTGTTGTGCAGCCGCCCGGCGGTGTCGATCAGCAGGATGTCGGCGCCTCCTCGCGCGCGCCTGCACCAGCGCGTCGTAGGCGAGGCCCGCCGCGTCCGAGCCCGGCGGGCGGGTCATCACCGGGCAGCCGGCGCGCTCGCCCCAGATCTGCAACTGCTCGACCGCGGCGGCGCGGAAGGTGTCGCCGGCGGCCAGCAGCACCTGTCAGCCCGGCGTCGCGGTATTGCCTGGCGAGCTTGCCGATCGTCGTGGTCTTGCCGCTGCCGTTGACCCCGACGACGAGGATCACGAACGGCTTTTTCGCCGGTGTCGAGCCGCAGCGGCTTCATCACCGGCTCGATCAGCCGCGATCGACCTCGTCGGCCAGCGCGGCGCGGATTTCCTCGGGCGACACCTCCTGGTTGAACCGGGTGCGGCGCAGCGCCTCGACGACCTCGCTCGGCGACGCCGAGGCCCATGTCGCTGGCGATCAGCAGTTCTTCGAGTTCGTCGAGCGCCTCGTCGTCGAGCCGGCGGCGCGGTGAAGATCGCGTTGATGCCCTCGGTCAGCCGCGTCGAGCTGCGCGACAGCCCGGCCCGCAGCCGCGCGAACCAGCCGCGCGCGTTCTTCGGCTCGCCAGGGGCGGGGCTCGGTGCGGTCAGGGTGGTCCGGCTCGACTCAAGGCTGGGCGGCGGTTCTACGACCGGTCGATATCGCCCGCGATCGGCGCGGACGGTATCGGTGTCCGCCGCCGGATCGCCCGGGACGTTGCGCGCGCCAAACCTCATGCAGGCGTTCTCCCACCAGTTGCCCGCGGCCGCGCGCGATAAACCGCATTCGACCGCACCGTCGCCGGCGACCGGTCGATCCTCGACCGGCGCATAACATCGGCGCGGCCGATGCCCGGCCGCTCGACCAGCACTCGCTTCGCCGCCGATGCGCGTAGCCAGATCGGCCGCAGCCGTGCCGCCGCAGCCCGCAGCCGCGCGGCGCGCTCGCGGACCAGCGCCGGGTCACCGCGGCATCCGCGCCGCCGGCGTGCCCGGCCGCGGGCTGTAGGGAAAGACGTGCAGAAAGGCGATGCCGCATTCGTCGACGATGTCGAGGCTGCGGCGGAACATGGCGTCGTTCTCGGTCGGGAAGCCGGCGATCAGATCGGCGCCGATCGCGACCTCGGGCCGCAATGTCGCGGGCGCGCGCGCGCGGCGGCGATCGCCTGCGGCGCGGCTGTGGCGGCGCTTCATGCGCTTCAGGATCAGGTCGTCGCCGGCCTGCAGCGACAGATGCAGATGCGGCATCAGCCGCTCGCTCGTCGGCGAAGCAGCGCCACAGATCGTCGTCGATCTCGCTCGGGTCGAGCGACGACAGCCGCAGCCGCGGCAGTTCCGGCACCGCCGCCAGCAGCCGCCGCGCCATCTGCGCCGAGGCTCGGCCGCCCGGCAGATCGGCGCCGTAGGCGGTGAGGTCGACGCCGGTCAGCACGATCTCGCGGCACGCCGGCTGCGACCAGCCGCCGCGCCTGCTCGACGATCGCCGGCGATCGGCACCGAGCGGCTCGGGCCGCGCGCATAGGGGATGATGCAGAAGGTGCAGCGATGGTCGCAGCCCTGCTGCACCTGCAGATAGGCGCGGGCGCGGGCCGTGCGCCCGTCGACCCTCACCCGCTCGCGGCGCGGCCCCTCCGGCTCGCCGGAGAGGGTCGGAGAGGGTCGGGGTGAGGGGCTCCAGCCGGTCGCATAGCTTTCGGCCCGCAGCTTCGCGTCGTTGTCGAGCACCAGGTCGACCTCGGGCATCGCGGCGTAGCGCTCCGGCGCCAGGGTCGCGGCGCAGCCGGTGACGATGATCCGGGCGCCGGGGTGCTCGCGGCGGGCGCGGCGGATCGCCTGGCGCGCCTGGCGCTCGGCCTCGGCGGTGACGGCGCAGGTGTTGACGATGACCGCGTCGCCGAGCCCGGCCTCGCCGGCGGCGCGGCGGATGACCTCGCTCTCGAACGCGTTGAGCCGGCAGCCGAAGGTGACGATCTCGACCGCCGGCATCGCTCACCCGCCGAGCAGCGGCGGCGTCGAAGCTGCCCTCGAAGGCCAGCGTCGCCGGGCCGGTCATCAGCACATGGCCGTCCTCGCGCCACTCGATGTCGAGCTCGCCGCCGTCGAGCGTCACCGTCGCGCTGCCGCCCGGTCAGCCCGCGGCGATGCGCCGCGACCAGCGCGGCGCAGGCGCCGCTGCCGCAGGCCAGCGTCAGCCCGGCGCCGCGCTCCCACACCCGCAGCCGGATGATGCGTCCGGTCGCGCACCGACGGCGACGCCGATATTGGCGCGCTCGGGAAACAGCTTGTCGTGCTCCAGCACCGGGCCGAGCGCGGCGAGATCGATCGCCTCGGCATCGGCGACGAAGAACGTCGCGTGCGGGTTGCCCATATTGGTGCAGACCGGGCCGCGCCAGCGGTCCGAGCGCCAGCTCGACATGCCAGCGTGTCCATCGTCGCGCGCCAGCGGGATGTCGCGCCAGCCGGTGCGCGCCGGCCCCATGTCGACCGCCACCCGCCCGTCCGCCAGCATCTCGGCGTCGAGCAGCCCGGCCACGGTCTCGATGCCGCATCCGGCGCTCGCCGGTTTCGTCGGCGATCAGCCGCGGCGACGCAGCGGGTCGCGTTGCCGCAGGCCTCGGCCTCGCTGCCGTCGGCGTTGAGGATGCGCATAAAGGCCTGCGCCGCCGCGTCGCGCGGCGGCTCGATCAGGATCAGCTGGTCGCAGCCGATGCCGGTATGGCGGTCGGCCAGCGCGCGCGCCGCCGGCGGCGTCGATCCGACGGCGTCGCGGCGCCGGTCGAGCACGACAAAATCGTTGCCGAGCCCGTGCATCTTGCGAAACGGGATGCGCTGCATGGCGCGCGCTTATATGGCGGCGCGGGCGGCGTCGTGTCCAACGCAGCCTGGCTGCCCGGCCGCGGCGGCGGTTGCTGCCGCGCGCCTGGCGGCCGCCGGTCGCGGCGATGGCGCCGCTGCGTGCGCGTGCCGCGGGCCGCCGCGGCGACATGCGCGCCGGACTGCGGCTGCGGCCGCCGCGACGTCTGCCGACGGCCGCCGCGCGCCGCGTGCCCGCCGCGGCGCGCTGGCTGCGCGCCGACGCGGTGACGGCCGCGACGCCGCGTGCGCGGCACGGCGCGCGACGCGCGACATGCGCTGCGCGGCGCCCCGGACCGGCGCGGCGGCACGGCTCGGCTCGGCCGGCGCGGGCTCGCCGCGCCGCCGAGCACGGCGCCGGCTCTCGTTGCTGAAATAGTTCGGCGACGCCGGGCGGCACGTGAAATTCTTGGCCCTGGCCGGCTCGACCGCGAGGCCGGCCGCCGGACTGAGCGCGGCACCGAGCCAACAGGCGATCGAGCCGGCGCAGCAGGCGAACATCGCCCTCAGTAGCGGAATCCAGCGCAAACGGGAGAACCGGCGCGAGCCTCATCCGCTTGCGGCTCTTGCCACTCGGCCAGGCTCATGCGTTCCATCAGGAACAGGTCGCTGGTGCGCGCGTACCAGCCGCGGCCATGCATGCGGCCGACCAGCCCGATCTTGTCGGTCTTCACATAGAGCTTTTCCGGGATCCATCAGATCGTCGCGAATATGGATGTGGATGACCCGGCCGACCTCCAGCGTCGAATGCGCGCCGAGCGACAACCCGGTGATCCGCTTGCATTCGAAGCTGACCGGCGACTCGGCGATGCGCGGCGGCTTCACGCCGACCGACGGCACCGGGTCAGCTCGGCGACGCTCCAGCTCGCCGACCTCGGTCGGGAAATCGACGGCGCAGATATTCATCCGCTCGGCGATCTCCTCGTCGACCAGGTTGACGACGAACTCGCCGGTATCGCGGATGTTGCGCTCGGTGTCCTTGTAGCCGTCGCCGTCCGGAACCGGGTCGCCCGGGCTGATGCCGAGCACGACGACCGGCGGGATCGAGCTGACGGCGTTGAAAAAGCTGAACGGCGCCGCATTGACCCGTCCCGCCGTGTCGACCGTGGTTACCAGCGCGATCGGCCGCGGCACCACCGTGCTGATCAACAGCTTGTAGGCGTCGGTCGGCTTCATCGCCGCCACGTCAAAATGCATGGACCGTCTCCCGCCACTTCACCGCGCGGCGGCAACATAAGGCGGAATTGCTCGGCAAACCAGCGGCTTACCAAACGGCTCGCCGGGCCGCTCGTGTCACCAGCGTATTGCGTTCATTGCGCGGTGATACCTCCATCGATCACGAGGCCGGCGCCGGTCATGAACGCGGCATCGTCGGAGGCGAGGAACACGATGCCCTTGGCGATGTCGGTCGGGGTGCCCATGCGCCCGATCGGCAGCCGCTCGATGATCTGCCGCCGCGCCGCCGCGATGTCGTTGGTGCCGAGATTGCGCGCCCGCGCCGCCAGCACCTGATCGCCCATATCGGTGTCGATCGTGCCCGGGATGCATCGAATTGACCCGGATGCGATATTCCTTGCGGGCAAATTCGAGCGCCGCGGATTTGGTGAACAGGGTCACGCCGCCCTTGGTCATCGAATAGAGCGGGTCCTGCGTCGAGCCGACGATGCCGGCGGTCGAGGCCAGATTGACGATGACGCTGCCATGCGGGCTGCCCTTGGCCGCCTCGCGCAGCGCCGGCAACGCCAGCTTGGTGCCGAGAAACACGCCGGTCAGGTTGACCGCGCACAGACGCTGCCATTCGGCGAGGCTGACCGACTCGATGTCCTTGCCGAGAAACAGCCCGGCATTGTTGACAAGAATGTCCAGTTTGCCGAATCGGGCCAGCGTCGCGGCGATCGCGGCGTTCCAGTCTTCCTCGGTCGTCACATCGAGATGCACATAGAGCGCCTCGCCGCCCGCCGCTTCCAGCGCCCGCACGGTTTCCCGGCCGCGCTCGTCGAGCACATCGCCGATCGCCACCTTGGCGCCGGCCTCGACCATCAGCCGCGCCGTCTCGGCCCCGATCCCGCGCGACGCCCCGGAGATCAGCGCCACCTTTCCATCCAACCGGTTCATTGCCGTTCCTCCCCGTTTGCGTTGTTCCAACACGCCCCGCCTTTGCGTCGGGGTGCGTCATCCTACACCAGCCGGCTACATCAGCGGGTTGTGCTCAAAAGCGTTCGGCGGCAGGGTTGGAGGATGAACGATCCGCCAAACCTGCCGGCGCAGCAGGCGCGCGTCGCCGATCTGCGCCAGCGCCTGGGGCCTAAGCACCCCGATACGCTCACGGCGATGCTCGACATGGCCGAGATGCTGTGGGCCCGCGGCCGGCTCGACGCCGGGCGCGAGGTTGAGGAATTTGTCGTGGATGCGCGCCGCCGCGCGCTCGGCGAGACGCATGGCGACACGCTAAAGGCGATCGGCAAGCTGGCGACGACGATCGGCGCGCAAGGCGATCTCGACGAGGCGCTCCGGCTCCAGGAATACATCGTGGAGCACGCCGACGCGGCGTGGGGCGAAAACGGCCGCGATGCACTGCGCGCCCGCAACAACCTCGCCGGCACGATCGCCGCCCGGGGTGACCTCGACGGCGCCCGCGCGGTGCTGGAGGGCGTCATCGCCGCAACGCACGAGGTACTCGGCGAAACCGACCACGACACGCTCGCGGCCGTCGGCAACCTCGCCGCAATCCTGTGGCAATACGGCGAGCGCACCGAATCCTACTGGCTGCAACGCCAGGTGGTCGACGTTCACATGGCCGCCCGCGGCGCCGATGACCCGGCCACCCAGGCCGCCGTCGCCGTCCTCGAATCGATGCACCAGGACGGCATGCCCTGACGCGGGCGGTTCTATAGTTAACGCAAAGGGCGCGAAGGATACGCAAAGAACGCGAAGGCGACGGTATCCGGCGCGCAGCGCCAGCAAGACCGGAAGCGCCTCAGGATTTATGAGCGCTGCGCGCTCGCAAGGCCCCTTCGCGTCCTTTGCGTATCCATCGCGTGCTTCGCGTTACCTACCAATGCCCCGCGACCGATTTACGGCATGGCCGGCAACGCCCCGCTTCCGTAAGCTGGCCCTCGCGGACGAGCGGAGCATTTGGGTCATGCGTAACGGGATAGCCGGGATCGACCATGTCATCGTCGCGGTGCGCGATCTCGAAGCCGCGCGCGCCGGCTGGACCCGGCTTGGCTTTACCCTGACGCCGCGCGGTCGCCATATCGGTCAGGGCACCGCCAATTACTGCATCATGTTTCCCGGTGATTACCTCGAACTGCTCGGCTTTGCCGAGCCCGACGACTATGCCCAGCGGCTGCAGACGTTTCTGGCTGGGCGCGAGGGGCCGATGTCGGTCGCCTTCGCTCCCGACGGGCCGCCGCAAGCGACGGTGGCGGCGCTCGCCGCCCTCGGCCTCCATCCGAGCGACCCGCGCGCCCTTGCCCGCCAGCTCGAACTGCCCGAGGGCACCGTCGTACCGCGCTTCACATTGCTGACGCTGCCCCCCGAGGAGACCCCGGCGCTCGACAGCTTTCTGTGCGCTCATCTGACCCCGGAACTGGTGCGCCGCCCGGAATGGCTGGCGCACCCGAACGGTGTCACCGGGCTGCGCAGTGTCTACATCCTCGCTGACGACACCACCCCACTGCTGCCGGCTTATGACCGCCTGTTCGGTCTGCACGAGGTCACCACGACCGATGCCGTCGCGCTGGTCCGTGCCGGCCGGCACCGCCTGATGTTCGCTACCCCCGACGATTTCGAGACGATGCACCCCGGTGTCCCCCTCGCCGCCGATTTCCCGACCCCCGGCATCGCCGCCCTCGAACTCGTCGTGGCGCACCGCAGCCAGACCGCCGATCACCTGACCCGAGGGCAAGTCCCCTTCACCGCCCTCCCCGACGGCCGCCTCGCCGTCCCGGCCCGGGAAGCAAATGGCACAATCTTGTTTTTTGTTGAGGTGTAGAGCGGACGACCGGTTGCCCCGCGCGCAACTTCTAGCCATACTTGGTCAAGTTGGTTAGGGAATGCGCGATGCCGGATACAGTCAATCTTTACGACGCGAAGACGCATCTATCGGAACTGGTCGAGAGAGCCGCGGCCGGCGAGGAAATCGTCATTGCCAAGGCGGGCAAGCCAAAGGCGCGGCTGGTCCCATACGAAGCGCCGCGCAAAGCGCGTGTGTTTGGGCAAAATCTCCTGGGCATGACCTTCATGGCCGACGATTGGGACGCGCCACTGCCACCGGAAATTCAGGGATATTTTGAGGGGAACGGAAATATGAGCGACGACCCCGCGTGAGGATTCTGATCGATACCCATGTCTTGATCTGGTGCGACCAACGACCCGGCCTGATCGTTCCCGCTTTGCTGGATACGCTGCAAGAGGCTCGCAATGACGTTTTCGTCAGCGCCGCTTCGGTCTGGGAAGTGGTAATCAAGCGAGCGCTTGGGAAATTGGTGTTCCCCGTCTCCGTCGTCGAGGCGACCGCCCGCCTTGGCTTCCAATTGTTGCCGATCACCGCCTTGCACGCCGAGTATGCCGGCGGACTGCCGCCGCATCACAACGATCCGTTCGACCGCATGTTGGTCGCCCAGGCCCACCTGGAACAGCTGGTGCTCGGCACGCAGGATCGCGCGATTGGCCGCTATGGCGTCGCCACCCTGGGAGTGAACTGACGGATAAGGCGGGTTGAGCGATAAAGGCTCTATCGGGATAGTATCAGGCAGCGGGCAATTCCCCGCGACCTGAAGGCAGCGGCAAGTATCCGCCCGCATCAGCGCTTCCGCGGAAATGACGATAGAGGGGGACACCAGAAGATGATGCGCATTGCCGAAGCTCTCGAGGCGTTTCTGCCCCATCGCGGCGACGCGATCGTTGTGCCGGGACGGGGCGGCCGTCATTGGACAAAGCTGACCGAGCGGCAGAATCTCGATGTGCCGCTCGGCGACCCGGCGATGGGCGGGCATGCCGGGTTTGCGCTGGGGCTGGCCTTGGCGCGGCCGGACAAGCGGGTCGTGCTGTTCGATTCCGAGGGCGACATCCTGATGAGCCTCGGCATGCTGACCACGATCGCCGAGCAGGCCCCGGCCAATTTCTACCACTTTCTGCTCGACAACGAGGTCTACGCGACGACCGGCGGCCAGCCGGTGCCCAACGCCAAGAATGTCGCCTACGACAAGCTCGCCCTCGCCTCCGGCTATCCCCGCGCCCACGCGTTCGAGGAATCCGGCGACCTGTCGCGCGAGATCAGCGGCATCTTGAGCCGGCCCGGCCCGGTCTTTGTCGCGCTGAAGGTCTACCCCGAGGTCGAAAACCAGCCGATCGGCCAGCGCAGCCGGTGGAACACGCGGACCCGCGATCAGGTGCTCGCCGATTTGCGCGGTGCGCTCGGAGCGGCCGCGCCATGACCGGCAACGGCAGCGCAACCGATATCGGCACCTTCGACTACATCGTCACCGGCGCTGGTTCGGCCGGCTGCTGTGTTGCCGCGCGGCTCAGCGAGAGCGGCCAGTACCGGGTACTGCTGCTCGAAGCCGGACCGGATGACAAGTTCTTCTGGGTGCATGTGCCGGCCGGGTACAGTCGGCTGTTCGCCAACCCGCGCCTCAACTGGATGTTCGAAAGCGAGCCCGAGCCCGAGCTTGAAAACCGCCAGATGTACCAGCCGCGCGGCAAGCTGCTGGGCGGCACCAGCTCGATCAATGGCATGGTCTACATGCGCGGCAACCCGGCCGATTACGATTTATGGCGGCAGCGCGGCTGTACCGGCTGGGATTGGGACAGCGTGCTGCCGTATTTCCGCAAGGCCGAGGACCAGGAGCGCGGCCCCGATGCGGCGCACGGCGTCGGCGGTCCGCTGCGGGTGTCCGACCAGGCGGTCCATTGGGAAATGGGCGACCATTTCATCGCCGCCGCGGTCGAGGCCGGCCTGCCGTTCAACAACGATTTCAACGACGGCGAGCAGGAAGGCGCCGGGCCCTTCCAGAGCACGACCAATCGCAAAAAGCGCTGGAGCACCGCCACCGCATATTTGAAACCGGCCCGCCAGCGCTCGAACCTGACGATCAGCACCGACTCGCACGCCACCCGTCTGGTGTTTGAAGACGGCCGGGCGACCGGCGTCGAGTTCCGGCGCAACGGCACGCCGCAGATCGCCCGTGCACGTGGCGAAATTATCGTCTGCGGCGGCGTCTACGGCTCGCCGCAGCTGTTGCAGCTGTCGGGGGTCGGGCCTGGCGCGATGCTGCAGCAATTCGGTATCCCGGTGGTGCGCGACATGCCGGGGGTCGGCGCCGATCTGCAGGATCATTTCTATGTGCGGCTGGCCTATCGCTGCACCCAGCCGATCACCTTCAACGACATCGCCAACAGCCCGGTCAAAAAACTGCTGGCGGGCATGCAATACGTCTTGTTCAACAAGGGGCCGCTGACCAGCAACGGCATCTGCGCCGGCGGCTTCGCGCGCAGCGATCCCCGCCTCGAACGTCCCGACATCCAGCTTAATTTCAGCGTGTGGAGCTTTGCCGAGCGGACCAATCGCGGGGTCGTACCGCACCCGCATCCCGGCTGCACGATCAGCGCGGTGCATTTGCGTCCCGATGCCCGCGGCACGGTTACGCTGAAAAGCCCCGACCCGCTGGCGGCGCCGTCGATCCGCTTCAATTTCCTGAAGACACCCTACGACCTACAGGCACTGACCGCCGGCATGCGCCTCGCCCGCAGGATCGCCGAGCAGCCGGCGCTGACCCCCTACATCGCCGACGAACTGATCCCCGGGACGCATGTCCAGAGCGACGCGGATTTCGAAAAGGCGATCCGCCGCAACGCCATCTCAAACCTGCACCCGGTCGGCACCTGCCACATGGGCGTCGATCCCGCGGCGGTCTGCGATCCGCGCCTCAAGGTCAACGGCATCGCCGGTTTGCGGGTGGTCGACGCCTCGGTCATGCCCAGTGTCCCCGCCGGCAACACCAACGCGCCGACCATCATGATCGCGGAAAAGGCGTCGGAGATGATCCTCGAAGACGCGCGGGCGGCCTGAAAGAAGGGACCATGCCGGAACGCAGTGTCGTCGTGTTCGATCTGGGCGGCGTTCTGATCAACTGGGACCCGCGGCACCTTTACCGCAAGCTGTTTGGCGGCGATGACGCGGCGATGGAGCATTTTCTCGCGACCGTGTGCACCGTGGAATGGAACAGAGGCCAGGATGCCGGCCGGCCGTTCGCCGAGGCCGCCGCGCTTCTCATGGTGGAGCATCCGGACAGGGGCGATTTGATCGATGCCTTTGGAACCCGTTTTGACGAGATGATGCCCGGGGAGGTCGAGGGCAGCGTCGAAATCCTGGCGGAGTTGCACGATCGCGGCGTACCGCTCTACGGGTTGACCAATTTCTCGGCGGAGACCTATCCGCTGGCGGCGGCGCGGTTTGGATTTCTGCGCCGGTTCCGCGGCGTGGTCGTCTCTGGAGAGGAACGGGTCATCAAACCCGATCCGCGCATCTACCAGATCCTCATCGACCGCTTTGGAATCGACCCGCAAGCCGCGGTTTTCATCGACGACATCGCGGCGAATGTCGAGGCGGCGCGGCGGTTCGGGTTTCACGGAATCCGGTTTACCGGCGCCGCCGCACTTCGCGCGGAACTTGCATCCCTGGCGCTGCTTGAGGCTTAGAGCGTGATCCCTTTAGCTTGCAGCATACCCTGATGCCGCCCACAGCGGCGACGCGCCAGGAACCCCACGATGCGACGATGGTCTGGGTGCCCGGCGGCACATTCCGCATGGGCTCCGACCAGCATTACCCGGAAGAAGCGCCGAGCCATCGCGCCTCAGTCGACGGGTTCTGGATCGACCGGACGCCGGTCACCAACCGCCAATTCCTGCATTTCATCAACGCGACCGGTTACGTCACAGTCGCCGAGCTGAAACCCGACGCCAAGGATTATCCCGGCGCGTTGCCGCAGATGATGCGGGCGGGCTCGCTGGTCTTTACCCCGCCAAAGCATCCCATCGACCTGCGCAACTGGGGCGAGTGGTGGCAGTTCCGCTTTGGCGCAACCTGGCGCCGGCCCTCTGGCCCGCGCAGTTCGCTTGCCGGGCTGGCGGACCACCCGGTCGTGCATGTTGCCTATCGCGATGCCGAGGCCTACGCCCTCTGGGCCGGCAAGGATTTGCCGACCGAGGTGGAATGGGAGTTTGCCGCGCGCGGTGGCCTCGATGGCGCCGAGTTCGCCTGGGGTGACGAATTCAGCCCCGAAGGCCGCCACATGGCGAATACCTGGCAGGGCGCCTTTCCGCTCGAAAACCTGCGGGCCGATGGCTACGAGCGAACCTCGCCGGTCACCGTCTTTCCGCCGAACGGTTACGGCATCCACGACATGATCGGCAATGTCTGGGAATGGACCAGCGACTGGTTTTCGCCACGCCACGAGGGCGACGCCGCAAAAGCGTGCTGCATCCCGCAGAACCCCCGCGGCGCGCCGGCCGAGACCAGTTATGACCCGGCGCAGCCGGAAATCCGCATCCCCCGCAAGGTTCTGAAGGGCGGCTCGCATCTGTGCGCGCCAAACTATTGCCGCCGCTACCGCCCCGCAGCGCGCCATCCCGAACCGGTCGATACCTCCACCAGCCATGTCGGCTTCCGCTGCGTCGCCAGGCCAACCCGCGCTCCCTGACCTCCCTGACACCGGGTGAAGGCGCGCACTGCGGAGCCAGGACTACCGGTTTTGCTCGCTGAGCACCTCAGCCACGGCCGCCTCGTCGGGGCAGGCCAGCACGGCTTCCGCGGTACGGCGGGTAAAGCCGGCGCGGGCGAAGGCGCCAAGCTCGCGGATACGGGTTTCGGCTCCGGCCGGTTCACGGCGGAACGGGCCGAGGTGACGGCGGCGGGCAAAGGCACAGGCGGCGGCAAGGTCGGCATCGCCCTCGCCCTTGCGTAAATCCGCCAACGCCACCGCTGCCTCTTCGGCGCCGACCCCTTTGGCCGCGAGCCCGGCCGCAATGCGTCGCATCGAATGCCCGCGCGTGACGCCGCGACGGGCGCGGCTCGCGGCATAGGCGGCATCGTCGAGCAGCGCGACGTTGCGGTAGCGGGTGATCAGCGCGTCAATCAACGGGTCCGCGGCCTGCACCATCTCGGCGTCAGCCGCCGCCTCGCGCCGCACGCGGCGCCGCAGGACCCGCCGCAGGTTCTCGGCCGAGCTGGCGTAGCGTTCGAGATAGAACAGCGCCCATTTCTCGATCTGCGTGGAATCGATCAGCATGGCTCCCGCGCGCGGCGAAAATGCCGACCCGGCCGGCGTTCTCCTCTATCATAGCGTCAGCTTCCATAGTCGAGACCTTCTGCGTGAGCGAAGCCGGCGCCTCGTCTCCGACCGTCGTCGAGCCTCGGCTCCGCGTCATGATCCCGTTGATCGTCGGTTGTGCCTTTTTCATGGAAGGGCTCAACTCGACGATGATCGCCGTGTCGATCCCGGCGATGGCAAAGAGCCTCGGGGAAGACCCGCTGCGCCTCAACCTGGTCATCACCACCTATCTGCTGAGCCTCGCGGTATTCATCCCGGTCAGCGGCTGGATCGCCGACAAATTCGGCGCGCGCCGGGTGTTTTGTGCCGCGGTGCTGATTTTTGCCGGCGGCTCGGCATTGTGCGGCATGGCGACGAGCCTGCCGATGCTGATCACGATGCGCGTCGTGCAAGGGTTCGGCGGCGCGATGATGACGCCGGTGGGGCGGCTCATCCTGTTGCGCAGCTTTCCGCGCGCCTCGCTCGTGTCGGCGATGAACTGGATGACGATCCCGGCGATGATCGGCCCGATGGTCGGGCCGATCGTCGGCGGGTTTCTGACCAGCTATGCCTCGTGGCGCTGGATTTTCTATCTGAACATCCCGATCGGGCTGCTCGGCGGCGTGCTGGCCTTGTGGCTGTTCGAGAACTTCCGCGCCCCGTCGCCGACCCGCTTCGACCTCGTCGGGTTTCTGATTGCCGGGGTCGGGCTGTTCTTTCTGGAATTCGGCATCGAGAATCTCGGACGGCCGATCATTCCCTCGGTCATCGGCTGGGCGATGTTTCCGCTGGCGCTGGTTGCCTGGCTGGCCTATCGCCGGCATGCGGCGCACAGCGACTCGCCGGTACTCGATCTCAACCTGCTGAAGATCAAGACATTCCACATCGGCACGGTGACCGGCGGCATCTGCCGCGTCGGGCTCGACGCGACGCCGTTCATGCTGCCGCTGCTGTTTCAGGTCGGGTTCGGCTTGAGCCCGGTGCAGGCCGGGCTGCTGAGCTTTTCATCGACCCTCGGCGCGATGTTCGTGCGCACGTTTTCGCGCCCGGTGCTGCGGATCGCCGGCTTCCGCCGAACGCTGGTCGGCGGCGCGATCGCCTCCGCCGCGGTAACCGCCGGCTACGCGCTGTGGAGCGCCGATACGCCGCACTGGATCATCATCGCCGTCGTACTCGTATCGGGCTGCATCCGCAGCATCCAGTACCTTGCGTTGAACACGATCAGCTATGCCGATATGCCGTCATCGATGCTGAGCCGCGGCACCAGCGTCGGCGGCGCCGTGCAGCAACTGGCGCGCGGGTTCGGGGTCGCGATCGGCGCGGCGCTGCTGGCGGTGGTCGCCGGCTCCGAGCACGTTACGACCAACGATTTTCGCATCGTCTTCCTGCTGATCGCGCTGATCCCGCTATTCTCCGCCTGGGGCTTCATGGCGCTCGACGAAGACGACGGCTCCGAAGTCAGCGGCCATCACAGCGCCCCCGCCAAGGCGGCTGAATAAAAACGTCGCGGGCGTCAGTCGAGCAGCGGGCGCAGGCGGGTGACAGCGTCGGCGATGGTTCGCGGGTCGCGGGCAAAGCACATTCGCAGATAGCCTTCGCCCATCGGCCCGAAGGCGCTGCCCGGCGCGAGGCCAACCTTGGCTTTGTGCAGCGCCTCCTTGGCGAAGGCGACGCTGTCGGTCATGCCGTCGACTCGGATGAACGCATAGAAGGCGCCGGCCGGCCGTGCCACCTCGACGCGGCGGTACGCCTGGAGCGCGTCGATCGCGACATCGCGCGCGGCGCGGCAGCGCGCCACGAACGAGGCGATGAAATCCTCGCCGTCGCGGATCGCGACGATGCCGGCATGCTGCAGAAAGGTCGGCGAGCCGCTGGTGTTGAACTCGACGAGTTTTTCCATCATCGGCATCAGGTCGGCCGGCACGGTGATCCAGCCGAGCCGCCAGCCGGTCATCGCCCAGTTTTTCGAGAAGCTGTTGACGACGATCAGCCGGTCTTCCGGCATCGCCTGGTCGAGAAAGGACGGCGCCGCGCGGTTGCCATAGACGATGCGGCCATACACCTCGTCGGCAATCAGCCACAGCCCGCGGTGGCGCGCAAAGCCGATCAGTTCGGCGATCTCGTCCGCGCTGATGACCCAGCCGGTCGGGTTTGACGGCGAGTTGACAAAGATGCCGCGGGTGCGGTCGTCGCACGCCGCTATCAGCCGCTCGATATCGAGCCGCCAGCCGCCGCCGGGCACCGGGTCGAGCGCGACCAGCCGCGGCTCACCGCCCATGATCGACACGGCCGCCGCGATGTTCGGCCATACCGGCGCGACGATGACGAGGTTGTCGCCCTCGTCGATCAGTGCCTGCGGCGACCAGCATCAGCGCCGTCATGCCGGAGCTTGTCACCATGATCCGCTCGGGCGCGGTCGGCCGGGCGTAAAGCCCGGTCTGGTATTCGGCGATGGCGCCGCGCAGTTCGGGCAGCCCCGCCTTGTAGGTGTAGAAGGTGTGGCCGGCCTGGATCGCCGCCGTCGCCGCCGCGCCGATAAAGTCCGGGGTCGGCAGATCGCTTTCGCCGTACCACAGCGGGATGACCGAGGGATCGCCCATGCCAAGCGCCGAAATCTCCGCGATGCGGGAAGCCGGCAGATCGCGAATCGCATCACGGACACGCATCGTTTTCTCTATTGCCGCTCGTGAGAATTTGTGACAATCTGTAACACAACGTAACGCTCCGTGGCTGGCAAGAACCTTTCGCCGCCAAGCATCTTTCGCCGACGCGTTACGTAAAAGCACCTTTGCCGCAGAACCTTATCTTTTAGAACGAGCCGGCTCCTGCCGGCTCGTCGCATTTTGGGGCTCAGCCGAGGCCGGGGCGGACGGTAAACGACGCCTCGGTCTGACGCTTCAGATCGTCGAGCGTCACATCCGGCGCCATTTCCACCAGTTCCATGCCGCCGCCCTTGCGGTCGATCGTGAAGACCGCAAGGTCGGTGATCACCATGTCGACGACGCCGGCGCCGGTCAGCGGCAGGTTGCAGCGATGCAGCAGCTTGGCCTCGCCCTTGGCGGTGTGCTCCATCAGCACGATGACTCGCTTGACGCCGGCGACGAGGTCCATCGCGCCGCCCATCCCCTTGACCATGCGGCCGGGGATCATCCAGTTGGCGAGGTCGCCGTTTTCGGCGACCTGCATCGCGCCAAGGATCGACAGGTCGATATGCCCGCCGCGGATCATCCCGAAGGACTGCGCGCTGTCGAAATAGCTGGTGGTCGGGAGTTCGGTAACAGTTTGTTTCCCGGCATTGATCAGATCCGGGTCTTCCTCGCCCTCATAGGGGAACGGACCCATGCCCATCATGCCGTTCTCGCTTTGCAGCTGCACGGTCATGCCTTGCGGGATGAAGTTGGACACGAGGGTCGGGATGCCGATGCCGAGATTGACGTAAAACCCGTCTTCCAGTTCGGCGGCGGCGCGCCGCGCCATCTCGTCGCGTGACCAGGGCATGTCGATGCTCCTCTCTAACTTCCCCTCTCCGCCCCCAATGGACAATGGCGGGGGGAGAGGGAGAAAAATCAGCTCCGCTTGCGGACCGTGCGCTGCTCGATGCGCTTTTCGTATGACGGGTACCGCACGATGCGCTGCACAAAGATGCCGGGCGTGTGGATGTGGTCGGGGTCGATGTCGCCGGGTTCGACGAGGTGTTCGACCTCGGCGACGGTCACCTTGCCGGCGGTGGCCATGACCGGGTTGAAATTGCGCGCGGTCTTTCGGTAGACGAGGTTGCCTTCGCGGTCGCCCTTCCAGGCATGGACGATCGACAGGTCGGCGACGAGGCCGCGTTCCATCAGATAGGTTTCGCCGTCGAATTCCTGGGTCGGCTTGCCCTCGGCGACGAGCGTGCCGACGCCCGGTCTTGGTGAAGAACGCCGGCACCCCGGCGCCACCGGCGCGGATGCGCTCGGCCAGCGTGCCCTGCGGGTTGAACTCGAGTTCCAGTTCGCCCTTCAAATAGAGATCGGCGAACAGCTTGTTCTCGCCGACATAGGACGAGATCATCTTGCTGATCTGCCGGGTTTCAAGCAGCAGGCCGAGCCCGGCCCCGTCGATCCCGGCATTGTTCGACACCAGCGGTCAGGCCTTTGACGCCGGAATCGCGCAAGGCGAGGATCAGCTTTTCCGGGATGCCGCACAGGCCAAAGCCGCCGGCCATCACCATGATGCCGTCGTGCAGCAGGCCGCTCAGCGCTGCTTCGGCGTTCGGGTAGACCTTGTTCGCCATGTCATGTTCCCAGGCACAGTGCGCTGCCGTGATAGTGCCGCCGCGCCCCCGCTGTCAATTTCGCGCCGCCACCTTCCGGCGGGCAGCAATCGTGGCAGCAGCCTAATTCGGCCGTCCCGGGGTTCCCGGCCGCGGCGGCGCCGGTGACGGGCCGCCGGGCTTTGGTGCAGGCGGCTTGATGCCGAGCTTGTCGCGGGTCGCGGCGTCGACCACGCCATCGGCGTTGAGGCCGTTGGCCTTTTGGAAGCGCGCGACGGCAACCGCGGTGGCGCCATCATAGGCGCCGGTTTGCGGCACCGCGCCCTTGCCCGCCAGCGCCTGCTGTACCGCGCGCACGTCGTCGCCGGTCATCGGCGGCACCGCCGGCCGCAGCTTCCGGCCGCCGCCCTCGCTGCCGGCGATGAACCAGGAACTGACGTCACTGCCATTGAGTTGCAGCCATTTCGGCGGCGCGGATGCGAGCTGAAAGCGGGTCACCGAGGCACCGTCCGGGCTCTTTCCCGGGGTGCCCAGCTCCTGCAACAGCGGCGCATAGGCGGTGACGAACGGCACGGGATAGAGTTTTGTCAGCACATCAAAGCTGCGCACCAAGACATCGCCCTGCGCCGTATAGCCCTTTGGCGAAATCGGCGACCCCTTGGCCTCGGCGGTCGCGTTGACGCCAAAATCCTTGGCGTCGAAGGTCAGGTCGTAGATGTGCAGATCGGGGCTCAACATCGCCGCGGCGCCCAGCATCTGCATCGTTCCCCGCTGTTTTTCGGCCGGGTCCGTGCTCTTGCCGAGCGTCGCGGCCACTTCGAGGATCTTGCGCAAGGGCGCGGTGCCGACATCCTCGACACCGAAATCGAGCACCGCCCGCTTTGGCACCTGCCCGGCGACCGGGATCGAGTTGGCCAGCGCCAGCCCGTCATGCTTGTAAGTGATGCGCAGTTTGGCGGCATCGCCCGACATCCCGTCTAGCCGGGCGCCGAGGGTCGCCTTGGCGAGGGTGAAAAGCGGCGCCGCATCGGCGGCGCGCGCCGTGATGCCTTCGACCGCGAGCTCGCCATCGGCCTTGGTGAACAGGGCCAGCATATCGGCGAGGACGCCGATGACCGCATCGGCATTGTCGGCTGTCGCCGTTTTCGCCTCGGCCTGCAAAGCGGTCATCCGGTCGCGCAGGCGATAGAGCGCGGCCAGATCGGGGCCGGCGGCGGTGCCATTATAGGCGATGCGATCGACCGTGCCACCGGCCTTGTTCTTGGCGAAAAACGCCTCGATCTGCTTGACCTCAAAGGTGATCGGTTGGTTCCAGCTGCCATCGGCGGCGACCGCCACCTTGGTCGAGCCGGAAAGCGGGCCAAGCGACACCCAGTCGCCGTCTTTCTTGTCTTCGACGCGCGCGCTGGCAAAGGCGATCGTGCTTTCGCGCACGTGCTCGGTCTGCGCCTCGATCACGGCATGTCCAGTGCCGTCCTTGAGGGTCACCGTGACGTCGGCGCCGTCTGCCGGCTGCACATCAACTTCGGCGGGCAGCACGAAGGAAAAGTCGATCAGCCCGTTGGGCTTTACGACCCGGCGGATCTGGGCATGGTCGAGGCTGATGCGGGCGCGCGTCACCGGCGGCTGCGCCTCGCGGTTCAGCACCAGGATGCGGCCCTTGATGATATCGGCGACAGCCCCGTTGCCGTCGCGGCGGATGTCCATCTTGTCCGCGCCGTCCCATTTCAGGGCACCCTTTGACGCCTCTTCGAGACGGTGGATCGCGGTGTCGATCTGCGCCTTCAATTCGCTATCGGGCGAACCCTCGGCGCGAATTGGGCCGGCGAAGGCAACCCACACCGCGAAGGCGGCGACGGGCAGAGCGTGTCTTGAGCGCATCGTTAGTCCTGTTGGAGGCTGCGGGTCGCCGCTCAGCATAGCGGAACTTTGGCGGTGGTGCCGGGCGGGGAACGCGAAAAGAAGAGGCCGCCACGCGGCGGCCTGAGGCTTTGGGGGAAGATGCGCGCCCACGGGGAGCGCATGGCTGGAACGATAGCGGGCAATCGTCACCAAATGGTTAATCAGATGCGGTTCGTCAGATGTGGTTCGTCAGATGTCGTGCACGTCGATAATGCCGGGCAGCGATTTGACCGCGGCGCGAATGCGCGGATCGACGCGAAAACCGCCGGGCAGCGTGAGTTCGACTTCGCGGCTCGGCAGGTCGAGCACAACGGTGACGCGGCCGCGGCCGCCGCTTTCGCGGCTGATCAGGCTCTTGAGGCGCGGCAACGCCTCGGCCTCGGCGACAAAAACCTTCAGCCCGGCCGCGGCATGCGCGACGACGGTGTCGAGCGGCTTCGACCCGTTGGGTCGTCAGCCGCAGGTTTTCGTCTTCGCGGCGGATATCGACGGTGACAATCAGCGGCTGCCCGCTATCGAGCAGCGGCGCGCGCCGTGGCGAGAACTTCGGAAAACAGGGTGATCTCGAACACACCGGTGGTGTCCGACAATTGCAGGAAGGCAAACTTGCTGCCGCGTGCGGAGGTGCGTTCCTTGCGGCCGATGATGATGCCGGCGAGCTTGAAGCGGGTCGAGCCGCCCGCCGCCATCGCCGCCGGGAGATCGACCCAGCGCAGGATGCCGGCCCGCTCCAGGCTTTTGCCATAGGGATCGAGCGGGTGGCTCGACAGGTAGAAGCCGATCGCGTCGAACTCGAACTGCAGCTTCTCGACCATCGGCCAGTCGGCCACGATCGGCAGCGACGGGCGCGCCGCAAACCCCCCGTTTGCCAAGCCGGCGATGCCGGCGAACAGGCTCTCCTGCCGCGTTTCGCGCTCCTCGGCGGCACGGCTCGCCTGGCGCAGCAGCAGGTCGGCAGCGGCAAAGCTCTGCGCCCGGTTCGGGTTCAGGCATTCGAAGGCGCCGGCCTTGACCAGGTTTTCGAACTGGCGGCGGTTGAAGCTCTTGGTGTCGAGGCGCACCGCGAAATCGAACAGATCCTTGTAGGGGCCGTTGCGGGTGCGCTCGGCGATGAGGTCGGTCATCGCCTGCGCGCCGACGCCTTTCACCGCCGCCAGTGCGTAGCGGATCGCCGGCTTGCCGGTTTTCGGGTCGGGCTCGACCGCGAAGGTCACGTTGGAGCGGTTGATGTCGGGCGGCAGCAGCGCGAATCCCGAGCCGGCCCAGTTCTTGGCGGAAAGACGTTGAGCTTGTCGGTGTTGCCGAGGTCGAGTGTCATCGACGCGGCGAGGAATTCGACCGGGTGGTTGGCTTTCAGATAGGCGGTCTGGTAGGCGACCAGAGCATAGGCGGCGGCGTGCGACTTGTTAAAGCCGTAGCCGGCGAATTTCGCCATCTGGTCGAAGATCAGTTCGGCCCGCGCCTTGTCGACGCCGCGCTCGACCGCGCCATCGACAAACAGTTTGCGCTGAGCGTCCATCTCGGCCTGGATTTTCTTGCCCATCGCGCGGCGCAGCAGGTCGGCGCCGCCCAGCGTATAGCCCGCCAGCACCTGGGCGATCTGCATGACCTGTTCCTGATAGATCATGATCCCGTGGGTTTCCCTGAGGATTCCCTCGATCCGCGGGTGCAGGTAGTCCGGCTCCTCCTCGCCGTGCTTGACCGCGATGTAGCGCGGGATGTTCTCCATCGGTCCCGGCCGGTACAGCGCCACGACCGCGATCATGTCCTCGAAGCGGTCGGGGCGCAGCTTGCGCAGCATGTCGCGCACGCCCTGGCCTTCAACCTGGAACACCCCGACCGTGTCGCCGCGTGCCAGCAGATCATAGGCGGGCCGGTTGTCGAACGGCAAATTGGCGAGATCGAGCCTGGTGCCGCTGGCCTCCAGCAATTCGAGGCAGCGGGCCAGCACCGTCAGGGTCTTAAGCCCCAGAAAGTCGAATTTGACGAGGCCGGCGAGTTCGACCCATTTCATGTTGAACTGCGTCACCGGCATGTCGGAACGCGGATCACGGTAGAGCGGTGCCAGTTCGACCAGCGGCCGGTCGCCGATCACCACCCCGGCGGCATGTGTCGAGGCGTGGCGGTAGAGGCCTTCGAGCTTTAGCGCGATCGTCATCAGCCGCGCGACACTCTCATCGCTGTCGCGCTGCTGCTGCAATTGCGGCTCGCCGTCGATCGCCTTGGCGAGGGTGACCGGGTGGGCCGGGTTGTTCGGCACCAGCTTGCACAGCCGGTCGACCTGACCATAGGGCATGCCGAGCACGCGCCCGACATCGCGCAATACGGCGCGCGCCTGCAATTTTCCGAAGGTGATGATCTGCGCCACCCGGTCGCGGCCGTATTTCTGCTGGACGTAGCGGATCACCTCGTCGCGCCGGTCCTGGCAGAAATCGATGTCGAAATCCGGCATCGACACGCGTTCGGGGTTGAGAAACCGCTCGAACAGCAGGCCAAAGCGCAAGCGGATCGAGATCGGTGATGGTCAACGCCCAGGCGACGACCGAGCCGGCGCCCGAGCCGCGGCCCGGACCCACCGGAATGCCCTGCCGCTTCGCCCATTGGATGAAATCGGCGACGATCAGGAAATAGCCGGGAAACCCGGTTTGTACGATCATGTCGAGCTCGAATTCGAGCCGCTCGCGATAGGGCTGGGCCGCTGCTTCGTCGCCGGCGATACCGAGCGCCACCAGTCTTGTATCGAGGCCGACCCGCGCCGCCTCGCGCAGCGCGGCGATCTCGCCGGCGCTGTCGGCGGCGAAGGCCGGCAGGATCGGCTTGCGCGATTGCGGGATGAAGGCGCAGCGCCGGGCGATGACCAGCGTGTTGTCGCAGGCCTCCGGCAGATCGGCGAACAGCGCGCGCATTTCCGCCGCCGGGCGGAAATAATGCTCGGGCGTCAGGCGCTTGCGATCGTCATCGGCGACCGCGCGGCCCTGCGCGATGCACATCAGCGCGTCGTGCGCCTCGTAGAAGTCGCGGTCGGGAAAATAGGCGTTGTTGGTCGCGACCAGTGGCAGGTCATGGGCGTAGGCGAGATCGACGAGACCGGCCTCGCAGCGCGCCTCTTCCGGCATGCCGTGCCGCTGCAATTCGATGTAGAGCCGGTCGGGGAACATTGCCCTTAGCGAGGCCAGCACGGCTTCGGCCGCCTCGATCTGGCCTTCGCCGAGCAGCCGGCCGATCGGTCCGGCGGCGCCGCCGGACAGGCACAGCAGCCCGGCATTTTCCGCGGCGAGGTCGCTCAGCGCCACCGCCGGTTCGGCGCCGGCGTCGCCATCGAGAAAGGCGCGGCTGACGAGGCTCATCAGATTGCGGTAGCCGGTCTCGTTCTGCACCAGCAGGACGATCCGATCAGGCTCCGCGGCGGCGCCGGAGGGCCTCTGGCTGCGCCCCGGGTCGGTCGGCGGCAAGGGCGATTTCGCAGCCGATGATCGGCTGCACCCCGCCATCGGTGCAGGTGATGGCGAATTCGAGCGCACCGAACAGATTGCCGCTGTCGGTGATCGCCACGGCGGGCATCATCTCGCCGCGGCACAGCCCGACCAATTCCTTGATCTTGATCGCCCCGGCCGACAGCGAATAGGCCGAATGGGTGCGCAGATGGACAAAATCGGCGAGCGGCATCGGCGAGCGGTTCCTTCAGCAAGGGGCTGTGGGGTGAGCCAGGATGGCATGGCAGGGCGGGCGGCACACGCGATCGCCCGCGACCGGCGGAAACCCCGGCGTCACGGGCGGGGCAATCACACGGGCGCGGCGGCGGTGGGCCACACGATTCGCCGGCACGAGGCATCGGCAATGCAATCGGCGGTTTAGGCGGACCGGGTACGAGACCTGCTTCTGCTGGAGCAGAACAGGTGGGTTTCGCGCCACGGTTGCATAAGAAGGAGTTGTGGTGCCGGGCGCTCCCGCCGGACGTTGCGGCTGCATCTTCTTTGGGTTCATGGCGGGACTATCTGGGCAAATTGGCGCGTTCCGGTCAAGAACAAATACGGAACATGGATGGGGAATGGTTCGCTGTCTCGTGGATGGCCGGGCCAAGCCCGGCCACGAACGGTGAGGTGGAGAAGGTTACGGGGCGGCCGGAACGGGGGGTGGGGCGTCGCCTTCGATCGAGGGGTGGTGGAGTTCGAAGCCGATCGGGAGTTTTTCGACGCCCTCCCAGGGTTTGGCGCGCAGCAGGCGGTTGACCATTTCGGTCATGTGGTCAAACAGCGCCTCCTTGCCGCCGGTTTCGGAGGTGCCGAGGTGGAAATCCTGGACGCCATTGTCGAGCAATTGCACGTGCGTGTCGTCGCCGTGCACCTTCATCCGCAGGAAGAAAGCGAGGCTCTGCTTTGGGAATGACTGGTTGTCGCGGTCGAGGATCAGGGCGATCGCAAAGCGCCAGAACCCGTCATCCTCGCGCGCCATGATATCGAGATGCGATTCCGGCTGTACCGCTGCGGGCAGACCGTCCTGAATCTGAAACGACAGCAGCCGGACATAGGGGCGGCGGGTTTCGTCTTCCGGGTCGGTATAGGTTTCGGGAGCGCCGAGATAGAGGCGGAAATCGCGCGCCAGCGCCTGCGCCGCGGCAAACGAGTCGCGGGCGTAGTCGCGGTAGCGGTCCTGCGAGGCACGGTAGGCCTCCTGCAACTCGTCAAAGATCGTCATCGGCATTCCCCCTCGCACGCCTTCTTGGCCGGCGCTGTGTCCGAGTCTATTGCATCGCGTGGAGCCGTCCATCCTCCAGCGCGACGATGCGGTCGAGGCGGTGGGCGAGATCGAGGTTGTGGGTGGCAATCAGGGCGGCGAGGCCGCTGGCGCGCACGATGTCGATCAAAGTCGCCATGACGCTGCTGGCGGTGTTGTGGTCGAGATTGCCGGTGGGCTCGTCGGCGAGCAGGATTTTCGGGTCGTTGGCGAGGGCGCGGACGATCGCGACGCGCTGCTGCTCACCGCCGGAGAGGCGGGCCGGGCGGTGGCTGAGGCGCGGCGTGAGACCGACCCGTTCGAGCAGTGCCGCGGCCTTGGCGCGGGCCGTGGCGCGCGGCACGCCGGCGATCATCTGCGGCAGCATGACGTTTTCGAGCGCCGAAAACTCCGGCAGCAGATGGTGGAACTGGTAGACGAAGCCGAGCGCGCGGCGGCGCAGCATCGTGCGGTGCTCGTCGGAGAGGCGGCTGCAATCGCGGCCGTCGATCCCGACGATGCCGCCATCGGGCCGCTCCAGTAGACCGGCGACGTGCAGCATCGTCGATTTGCCGGCGCCCGAGGGTCCGACCAGCGCGACGATCTCGCCGGGATAGAGCGTGAGGTCGACGCCGTTCAGCACCGCAAGCTCGACGCCGCCCTGGCGGAACACGCGGCGCACCTCGCGCAATTCGAGCGCGGGGGTTTGGTCGCTCATTCGTAGCGCAGCCCTTCGACCGGATCGAGGCGGGCGGCGCGCCACGAGGGGTAGAGGGTGGCGAGAAACGACAGCGCCAGTGCCATGATCACGACGGTGGCGATCTCGCCGGTGTCGATGCGGGCCGGGATGCGGGTGAAGAAATAGAACTCGGCCGAGAACAGCTCGACATGCAGCATGCCTTCGAGGAACTGGCGGATCGCTTCGAGGTTTTTGGTGATGACGACACCGAGGCCAAACCCGGCGAGGGTGCCGACGACCCCGATGCTGGCGCCGCTCAGCATGAAGATGCGCAGGATCATGCCGCGCGAGGCGCCCATCGTGCGCAGGATCGCGATGTCGCGACCCTTGTCCTTCACCATCATGATCATGCCGCTGATGATGTTGAACGCGGCAACCAGGATGATCAGCGTCAGGATCAGGAACATGACATTGCGCTCGATCTCGACGACGCTGACGATGCCGGAATTGGCGCGTTGCCAGTCGAGAATGCGGACATGGCCGAGCGCGGCCCTGACCAAAGCGGCCTCGCGGGTCGACTGGTCGGCCTCGGCGACGAAGACTTCGAGGTAGCTGACGGCGTTGGGCAGGCGGAAAAAGACCTGCGCCGAGGTCGAGCGGTACGTAGATGAAATTGTTGTCGTATTCGTAATAGCCGACATCGAACAGGGCGGCGATGTGGTAGGTTTTGAGCCGCGGCACGGTGCCAAAGGCGGTGTCGTTGCCTTCGGGCGAGATCAGCGTGATCTTGTCGCCGACGATCAGGCCGAGCCGCCGCGCCAGCCGCTCGCCAACCGCGACTCCGTCATCGCCGAAATCGGCGAGCGAGCCGGCCACGATGTGGTCGGCGATCAGCTTGCGGGCGCGGATGTCGTCCGGGCGGATGCCGCGCACCATGGCGCCGGCCGCGCCGCCGGTGCCGGTCGCCATGACCTGTCCCTCGACCAGCGGGGTGACGTCGGTGACGCCGGGAATTTTGCGCACCGCGCCGGCCATCGCATCGAAATCAGGCAATGACGCGGTTTCGCCATAGACCGCGAGATGGCCGTTGAGGCCGAGGATGCGGCTGATCAAATCGGTGCGAAACCCGTTCATCACCGCCATCACGATGATCAGCGTCGCCACCCCGAGCGCGATCCCGAGCAGCGAGAAGATCGCGATGACCGAGACAAACCCCTCCTGCCGCCGCGCCCGCAAATAGCGGAAGGCGACCATCCGCTCGAACGGACCGAAGATCATGTGCGTTGCGTTGCCCTCTCCCGCAATGCGGGAGAGGGTGGCCGAGGGCGCAGCCCGAGGTCGGGTGAGGGTGGTGCCGCGGGAGAGACCCTCACCCGTCTCGCCGCTGCCGCGGCGAGCCACCCTCTCCCGCGGTGCGGGAGAGGGAAAGGCGAGTTCCCTCCGCTCATGTGAAGCGGGAGAGGGCGGTGTCGAGGGGGAGGTCCTGGCGGGCGCCGGTGCGGCGGTGTTTGAGTTCGATGTTGCCGGCGGCGAGACCGCGGGGGCCGAGGATCAGCTGCTCGGGGATGCCGATCAAATCCATCGCGGCGAATTTGGCGCCGGCGCGACTCGTCGCGGTCGTCGTAAAGCACATCGATTCCGGCGTTGCGCAGCTTGCCGTAGAGGTCGTCGCAGGCGGCGGCGCATTTGGCGTCGCCGGCGCGCAGGTTTATGAGACCGAGGCGGAACGGCGCCACCGCCTCGGGCCAGATGATGCCGGCATCGTCGTGGCTCGCCTCGATGATCGCGCCGACCAGCCGTGACACGCCAATGCCGTAGGAGCCCATCTCCAGCGCCACTTCCTCGCCGTTCTGGCCGGTCACCACGGCGCCCATCGGCTTGGAATATTTGGTGCCGAAATAAAAGATGTGACCGACCTCGATGCCACGAGCGCTGACCAGCTGGTCGGCGGGGATCGGGCAGGTTTCCGGCTTGTGCATTTCGTCGGTCGCGGCGTAGAGGCCGGTCCAATGCCGGAAGAACGGTTCGAGGTCGCTGTCGTAATCGAGGTGTTCGGCGAGCACGTCGGTCTCGAGCCAGCGGCGGTCGCAGAACACTTCGCTCTCGCCGGTCTCCGCGAGGATCTGGAATTCGTGGCTGAGATCGCCGCCGATCGGCCCGGTATCGGCGCGCATCGGGATCGCCTTCAACCCCATGCGCGCGAAGGTGCGCAGATAGGCGACGAACATCTTGTTGTAGGAATGCTTGGCGGCGGCCGGATCGAGGTCGAAGCTGTAATTGTCCTTCATCAGGAATTCGCGGCCGCGCATAACGCCAAAGCGCGGGCGCACCTCGTCGCGGAATTTCCACTGGATGTGGTAGAGGTTTTTCGGCAGGCCGCGATAGCTCCTGATCGCGTCGCGGACGATCGTGGTGACCTGCTCCTCATTGGTCGGGCCGTACAGCATTTCGCGGTCGTGACGGTCGGTGATGCGCAGCATTTCCCTGCCGTAATCCTCGTAGCGGCCGCTTTGGCGCCACAACTCGGCCGGCTGGATCGTCGGCATCAGGATTTCCTGGGCGCCGGAACGGTCCTGTTCCTCGCGGACGATCTGCTCGATCTTTTTCAGCACGCGCAGGCCGAGCGGCAGCCAGGAATAGATGCCGGCGCTCGACTGGCGCACCATGCCGGCACGCAGCATCAGGCGGTGCGACACGATCTGCGCTTCGCTGGGGTTCTCTCGCAACAGCGGCAGAAAATACTGGGTCAGGCGCATGCCACCTCGCTCCGGGATGCCCGCCGCAAAAGACGGAGAGCATTGCTCGTCAATCTAGTAGCGGGGCCAAAAGGAAAAAACCAGCGGACGCAAAAAACCGCGTGACCCTCTGCGGCGATTTGCGTACTATCGCGCCATAAGCAAAGCGCACGGGCAGCATGGCCCGGCCCGAGTTTAGGGAGGTTCTCCAATATCCGCCGGGAACCACGGTTCTCGGTAGAAAACAATATCGGAAAAGACTGCTGGCAGGGCTTTGGCCCTGCCTTCTTTTTGTGCACCCTGCCCGGTTCTTTCCTCGCGTTCGTAGTTCGTAGGATGGGCTGAGCGCAGCGAAGCCCATCATCCTGCCAATCGAAGGGAAGTGATGGGCTTCGCTGCGCTCAGCCCATCCTACGAGGGCTTTTGTGCACCTCGCCGTCCTTTTCCTCCGCTCGTGGCCGAGTTTCTTTTCGACAGGCGCTGTCGCGTCGATCGTGAACGATTGCCGCCTCATGTGCGTTATCCTTCGCCGCACACGACGCTGGCAGGATGCTTCATGGCCGAACAGCAGGGACCGATCAGCGCACCGATCGAGGATTACGGGATTATCGGCAACGCCACACGGCCGCGCTGGTGTCGCGCGGCGGGTCGATCGACTGGCTGTGCCTGCCGCGGTTCGATGGGAGTCGGTGTTCGCCGCGCTGCTCGGCGAGCCCAGGCACGGACGCTGGCTGATCGCGCCGGTCGAGCCCGGCCGGCAAGCTATCGCGGCAGTATCGCGGCGAGACCGGCATTCTCGAAACCCGTTTCGAGACCGACGACGGCTGCCGTCACGGTGATCGATTTCATGCCGATGCCCGAGGCCGAGGACCAAGTCGATCTGATCCGCCTGGTGCGCGGCGATCAGCGGCAGGGTGCGCATGCACACCGAGATCATCCTGCGCTTCGATTACGGGCGCAGCATCCCCTGGGTGCGGCAGCATTTCGGCGGCCCGAGCGCGGTGGCGGGCCCGCATGCGATCCAGTTCATCACGCCGGTGCCGCTGCACGGCACGCCGGAACTCACGACGATCGGCGAATTCACCGTCGATGCCGGCGAAATCGTGCCATTCACGATGAGCTGGTACCCGTCACACCAATCGCTGTTCGTTATCGCGATCCGAACGACGCGCTGCTCGCGACCGAGAACGGCTGGCACGACTGGGTCGGGCCACTGCACCATCAGGCCCATGGCGCGAGCCGGTGATGCGCTCGCTGATCACGCTGAAGATGCTGACCTATCGAGCCGACCGGCGGCATCGTCGCGGCGCCGACGACCTCATTGCCGGAGTTGATCGGCGGGGTGCGCAACTGGGATTACCGCTTCTGTTGGCTGCGCGACGCGACGCTGGCGCTGTACGCGCTGATCGACCTCCGGCTATCGCAACGAGGCGCGCGCCTGGCGCGAATGGCTGCTGCGCGCCGCCGCCGGGCATCCTTCCGAAATGCAGATCATGTACGGGCATCGCCGGCGAGCGGCGGCTGACCGAATTCGAAATCGACTGGCTGCCGGGCTATGCCGAGCAGCCAGCCGGTGCGCATCGGCAATGCCGCCACGAGCAATTGCAGCTCGACGTTTACGGCGAACTGATGGACACACTCTACGCCTGCCACCGCTACGGCCTCGAAGCCAGCGCGGACGCCTGGGACCTGCAGCTCAAGCTGCTCGAATTCCTCGAAAAGGTCTGGGACAAGCCCGATCAGGGCATGTGGGAAGTGCGCGGCGAACCGCGGCATTTCACCTTTTCCAAGATCATGGCGTGGGTCGCCTTCGACCGCGCCGTCAAGTCGATCGAGCAATACGGCTACAAAGGGCCGCGCGAGCACTGGCAGCGAGCTGCGCGGACGATCGCGGAGCAGATCATCGAAAAGGGCGTACGATCGCGAAGCGCAACACCTTTGTCCAGTATTACGGCGCGCAGGATCTCGACGCCTCGCTATTGCTGATCCCGCAGCTCGGGTTTCTGCCGCCGGAGGACCCGCGCGTGCTCGGCACGATCGAGGCGATCGAGCGCGAGCTGGTGCGTCGACGGTCTCGTCATGCGCTATCCGACCCGATCCCGGGACCGAGGGCTGCCGGCCGGCGAAGGGGCGTTCCTGGCCTGCACCTTCTGGCTCGCCAACAGCCTGGCGCTGATCGGCCGGCGCGACGACGCCGTCGCGCTGTTCGAGCGGCTGCTGGCGTTGCGCAACGATCTCGGGCTGCTCGCCGAGGAATACGACCCGTCGCGCAAACGCTTGCTCGGCAATTTCCCGCAGGCCTTCTCGCATATCGCGATCATCAACACCGCGGCGCATCTCGCCGAAGTCGAGACTGCCTCGGCCGCGCGCGGCAAATAGAGGCCACGGAGCGTTCACCAGCGAAAGCGGCGCGCGCCAACAATTTCGATCGTACGGCTCGTCGCGGCGCTGTCGGTGGTGTTTTCGCATTCCTTTCTGATCGCCGAGGGCAGCGAGGCGCAGCGAGCCATTTGTCTGGCTGACCGGCAACCAGTGCGTCCTCGGCCTGGTCGGCGTCTTCGTGTTCTTCGTGATCAGCGGCTATCTCGTCACCGAGAGCTATTGCCGGCAGCCGGACGCCGGGCGGTTCGCGCTGCGGCGGGCGCCTGCGCATCTATCCCGGGCCTGTCGGTCAATGTGCTGGTCTGCGCGCTGCTGCTCGGGCCCTCTCGTGACCGCGCTGCCGCTCGCGCGAATATTTCAGCAGCGGCCGGACTGCGCGAGCTTTCTCGGCAAGGTAGCTGACCCTGAACCCCGGCCCGCTGCATCTGCCGGGTGTCCTGTTCGCCGACAACTCGGTCGGGCTGCTGGTCAACGGCTCGCTGTGGACCTTGCGCTACGAAGTGATGATGTACGCGATGGTCCTGCTGCTCGGCGTGCATGCGGCTGCTGCGGCTGTCGAGGTGCCATGGCGCTGGTCGGGTTGGGCATCGCGCGGTCTATTTCGAGAACGCGCTGACCCCGTTCGGCGATCTCGGCGAATGGGCCTGGCTGGTCGGCTTTTTCGCGTCCGGCATGGCGATGCATTTCCTGCGCGATCGCCTCGTCTTTCGACTGGCGCTATGCGCTGCTGGCCGCTCGCCGCGCTGGTCGCTGTTCACCTGGGCTGCGGCCGCTGATCATGCTGTTCCCGCTCGCCGGCGCCTATCTCGCGATCTGGTTCGCGCGGCGCTACGACTCGCCGGCTCGATTACGCCCGCTACGCCGGCGATCTGTCCTACGGGGTCTACATCTACGGCTGGCCGGCCGAGCAACTGGTGATGTGGCTCTCCGGCGGTCAGGCGACTTGGTGGCAGGTCTTTCTCGGCTCGCTCGCCATCGCCCTGCCCGCTCGCCTGGCTGTCCTGGCACGTGCGTCGAAAAGCGGGCGCTGCGCTGGGCGTCGCCGCGGGCGACGCGGACGGCGCCGCGCTCGCATCCGCCGGCAGCGATTAAAAAGCCGACGCACCCTCCCTGCGCGATTCGGCAATCGACAGAAGCGCCGCTGCGGCTTACCGTCGCGGCAACACCTGTGGAGGATCGCGCGATGGCCTACGACCTGCTGATCAAGAACGGCACCGTCGATCGACGGCACCGGCGCGCCGCGGCGGCAGGCCGATATCGCGGTCAAGGACGGCAAGATCGCCGAAATCGGCAAGATCAGCGACGGCGCCGACCAAGACCATCGACGCCGCCGATTGCGTCGTCGCGCCCGGGCTTTATCGACCCGCACACCCATTACGACGCGCAGATCTGCTGGGACCCGGCGATCACCCCGTCCTCTGGCACGGCGTGACCTCGGTGGTGATGGGCAATTGCGGCGTCGGCATCGCGCCGTGCATGCCGGAGGCGCGCGAAGTCGCGATGCGCGACCTCGTCAATGTCGAGGGCATCCCGTTCGACGTGCTCAACGCCGGCATCACCTGGGATTGGGAGACCTTCCCGGAATTCCTCGACGCCGCGCAGAAGCGCGGCTCGGCGCTCAATCTCGGCTTTATCGCGCCGCTGACCCCGTTCCGCCATTGGGTGATGGGCGAGGCGTCGATGGAGCGCGCCGCGACCCCGGAGGAAACCGCGCAGATCAAGGGACTGATCCGCGAGGCGGTCGATGCCGGCGCGTTCGGCTTTTCGACGACGACGCTGAACCAGCATCATCGGCTATCAGGCGCGGCCGCTCGCCTGCCGCAACGCCGAGCCGCGACGGAACTCAAGGCCTATGCCAACGTGCTGAAGGAAACCGGCAAGGGCGCGATCGAGATCGCGCTGACCAAGAAGATTTCGGTGATCGCCGACGACGAGGAGGAATCTGCTGTCGTTCCTGCTCGCCGAAAGCGGCCGGCCGGTGACCTTCCTCGCGCTGTTCCAGCGCGACGACATCCCCGATGCCTGCCCCGAAACCCTGCCGCCGCGCGCAACGACATTGCCCGGCGCGGTGCCGCAGACCTCGCCGCTGGCGCTGACCCGCGAAGTCAACATGCGCAACCCGTTCACCTTCGCCGCGTTCACGTCCTGGGGCCGGGTGTTCGAGGACAAGATCGAAGGAGGCGCAGCGCGCGGTCTATGCCGACCCCGCCTTCCGCAACGCATTTCCGTGAGGAACTGAAGAGCGCGACCGGGTTCAGCGGCGACTGGGCGCGCATCACCGTGCACGAGGCGCACAAGCCCGGAGATGAAGCGCTACGAGGGCCGCAACGTCGCCGACATTGCCCGGGAGCGCGGCAAGGACGGGCTCGACACCTTCCTCGACCTGACCCTCGAGGACGATCTCGACATCGAATTCGTGCTCGCGCAGTTCAACACCGACATGAAGCGGGTCGAGGAGAACCTCAGCGACCCGCGCGTGCTGATCGCGCTCGGCGATGGCGGCGCGCATGTCGATATGCTGTGCGACGCCGGCTACCCGACCTATCTGCTCGGCACCTGGGTGCGCGAGCGGCAGATCATGACCTTGGAGCAGGCGATCGCGCGCCTGACGGCGCAGCCGGCCGATCTGTTCGGCATCAAGGGCCGCGGCCGGCTCGCGGTCGGCAATGCCGCCGATATCGCGGTGTTCGACCCGGCGACGATCGGTTCGGCGAGCCGCGGCGAGCGCCGCAACGACCTGCCGGGCGGCGCCAAGCGCATGGTCATGCCGTCGCGCGGCGTCGAGTACACGATCGTCAACGGCGAGGTCGCCTATGCCGAAGGCCGCGTCACCGGCTCGCTGTCCGGCACGGTGATGCGGTCGTAGACGGGTTTGGTCGTAGACGGGTTTGGTCGTAGACGGGGTCCGCGCCATTTAGGAGCGGACCAGGGAGAACGCGTCGAAGGCGAATTTAAGCCCGCCACGGTGGCGCGCCGCGACGCCTTCCAGTCGGAAGGAACCATCCGCATCGTCGCCGACAATTTCGGCGATGCCGGTATGGCCCTCCTCAAAGGTCCGGTCCAGGTGTTCGCTGAGTTCCTTCGCCAGCGCCGGGCCCTCGATGTCGAACCGTCCCGCCCAGTCGGCGACCCGGCCGCCTCCCCCACCCCGCAGCCTGAGGGCGGACGAAACCTCGAAACCGACCAGTCTGATGGCCTTGCCGCCATTGAAGCCGGGAACCGTCAGCGTGGCATCGGACATGGGGGTTTCCTTAAGAGCCTATCGATACGAACTCAATGACTTCAGTGACGTAAATAGCGTTCCTCGCAGCGAATTTTCCCCCTTGTGTCGTCCCTGCGAAAGCAGGGACCCACGGAGCAGCCGCTTGTGTCCCGGCAGGGTGGGTCCCTGCTTTCGCAGGGACGACAATTCTATTGTATTGTAAACATTGGCTTTATTTCCAGACAAGCTCTTAGATTGGTGTCGGCTCAGCTGACCGCGATGGCTGCCGCAACGCGTATCCGCCAACCGTCGATCGAAAAAATGGTAGAAGGCAGCAGCGGCCAAAACCAGGGAGGCGACGATGCGGGCGGTTTGGTATGACCGGCAGGGAGCGGCTGACGAGGTCCTGGTTTGCGGCGATCTGCCGACACCCGAGGCGGGTCACGGCGAGGTGCGCGTCAAGCTGGAAGCGTCCGGGGTCAACCCGTCGGACACGTATCGCCGGCGCGGGCCGCCGGCGATGGAATATCCGCGGGTTGTCACGAACAGCGATGGCGCGGGTGTGGTCGATCAGGTCGGCCCCGGCGTGCCCGAGCGGTGGCTCGGAAAGCGGGTGTGGCTTTACAACGGCCAGCGCAATGGCCGCTGGCAGGGAACCGCGGCGGAATACATCGCGCTGTCCAGCGATCTGGTAACCGAACTGCCGGATCATGTCTCGTTCGCCGAGGGGGCGACGCTGGGCGTGCCGGGCATGACCGCGCATCGCTGCGTGTTCGTCGCCGGTCCGGTGCAAGGCAAGACGCTGCTGGTGACCGGTGGTGCCGGGGCGGTCGGCCATTACGCGGTGCAGCTTGCCAGCTGGGCCGGCGCGCGGGTGATCGCGACGGTCAGTTCGGCGGAAAAGGCGGAACGCGCCCGCGCCGGCGGCGCCGCGCATACCATCGACTACCGCCGCGAGGATGTCGCGGCGCGCATCCTCGATATCACCGACGGAGCCGGCGTCGATCACATCGTCGAGGTCGATTTCGGCGGCAACCTCGCCGCTGCGCTGCGCTGCATCCGCGTCAACGGCAGCATCGCGGTCTATGCCACCAATGGCGACCGGGAGCCCAAGGTGCCGGTTCGCGACCTGATGCAGAAAAACCTCGCGGTCTATTCGATGTCGCTGGCCGGGGTTCCGCATGTCGACCGGCGGCGCGCCCAGGCCGACATCGCCGGCTGGACGAAGACCCCGGCCGAATCCTGTCGGTCGCCGCCCGCTTCCCGCTTTTTGAGACAGCGGCGGCCCACAAAGAGGTTGAGCGCGGCGGCAAGGTCGGCACCGTCATCGTCGAACCACAGCGCTGAGAGGGCGATCCTTCAGTCCCCGGTCTGTGCGCGACGTCTCGTGGATGGCCGGGCCAAGCCCGGCCACGAACGAATGGGGGAGGGAGCGGCAACGCACGTGCGCCGCCCACTCCGCACCCTCTACATTTCCTACCCGTTCGTGGCCGGGCTTGGCCCGGCTATCCACGAGCGGACCCGAGTTGGCCAGAGGGCGAAGTCTCGGAGCCTAATCTAGCTGCCGTGCCCTTCAGTACAGCGCGCCGCGGGCGGTTATCGGCCAGAGGGCCTCGACCCGGTCGTTGCGGATGCCGACATACCAGTCGTAAAGGTTGACGGTGGGATCGCAGTGGCCCGGGACCAGCCGCACCTTGTCGCCGAGTTTGAGGCGGTTGGTCGCGGCGCCGAGCAGCAGGCGGCCGTGTTCGTCAGACGCGCGGTCATAGGTGGCGGCGGGTTCGTCCCACACGGTCGGCGGGCCGGAATCCATGCCGAGCGCCTTCAGCCCGGCATCGACGATGGCGCGCTCGTCGTTGGGGCGGCTCATCACCGTGGCCCAGACGAAGAGGCTTGGCTCGAAGCTGCGGGTCGGGGCGCCGTCGCGGTCGAAATTGCGGCCATAATCGGCGTCCATGAAGATGTACGAGCCGCATTGCAGCTCGGTATAGACGCCGCTCGCCAACTCGAACTCGAAGGTGCCGGTGCCGGCGCCGGTGATGTTGTCGCAGGCGATACCGTTGGCCGACAGCAGGTCGCGGGTTGTCACCGCCTTTTCGACCGCACCGGCGATCGCCTTTTGCCGTTCCTCCCAGGTGCGCAGATGCTGCGCCGAGCCGTGATAGGCCTGGAGACCGGCAAAGCGCAGATGGCGGCTGTCGCCGATGCGCCGCGCGAGATGCAGCGCCGGCATGCCCGGTTCGACACCACAGCGGTTGCCGCCCATGTTGATTTCGACGTGCACCGATAATTCGATGCCGGCCTCGCCCGCCGCGACATCGAGATCATCGACCTGGGCCGGGTCATCGACGCACACGCCGATCTTCGCCGACCCCGCCAGCCCCATCAGCCGGCGCAATTTCTGGCGGCCGACGATCTCGTTGGTGACGAGCACGTCGCGCACCCCGCCATAGACCATCGCCTCGGCCTCGCTGACCTTCTGGCAGCACACACCCACCGCGCCGAGTTCGATCTGTTTCAGGGCGATGACCGGGCATTTATGGGTCTTTGCGTGCGGCCGCAGCCGCACGCCGGTGCCCTTCACCCGGTCGGCGAGAGCGTGCAGATTGCGCTCGAACACATCGAGATCGACGATCAGCGCCGGGGTATCGACCTCGTCGAGCGGCATGCCGATTTCGGCGGGGGGTCGGATGGTCATCGGCAAGGCTCCGGACGGCTGGCAACAACGCGGTGGAAGCTCGCGCAGGCAGCGCGGAAATGCAACCCGGCTGGAAAACCGGGAAGGAAGGAGGGCTGTGACCCGGAAAAGGCAATCCACAACCCACCCGGCTGGTCAAACCGTGCCGGCGATCCCCTCGATAAAGAGGCCGAGGACTTTGCTGATCGCGATCACGCCGACCGCAACTCCGACATGCTTGCATATTTCCGAGAAGCCGCTGACCTGCCGCTTTTTCGCCAGCAGATAGCTCAGCCCGGACAGCAGGAAAAAGCCCCAGGCAACACAGACGAACATCGCCATCGATGCCGGTAGCGCAACGAACAACACGACGAAACTGGCGGTCACCGCGAGCCGCGAGAAATAATTCGCGACCGTTGTGCGAAAGGCTTGCCGCTGATCGAGCTGCTCCGCCTCCTGATAGATGTGGACGCTCAGCAAGTCGGTCAGGTTGTCGGCGAGGCCAATGATCAGCAGGCTGCCGACGACTGCGGCTTTGGTCGCGGTCGCCGCATCAAGCCCGACGATAAGACCCATGCTCGTGACGATCGCAGCGGTGCCGCCGAAACTAAGATGCTTCAAGTCGAACATTCGGACCATCGCGCGTTGTTATATTAGATTAGTTCCAATGTAACAACGCGTAGTGTCGCTTCAAGCCAAGGTTGAGGGCACTCGCGGCGTCCCCGCTGCTATTCGGCGGGTTCGAGGGCCTTTTCGGTAGCCTCGCGCTTGGCGGCTTCGAGCGCGGCGGCTTTCTTTTCGACGAGGTCGACTAGGTGGTCGACGATATTGCCGTCTTTCAGCCGGTGGTCGGTGATACCGCTGATATAGACCTGATGCGTATCGTTGCCGCCGCCGGTGAAGCCGATATCGGTTTCGCGGGCTTCGCCGGGGCCGTTGACGACACAGCCGATCACCGACAGCGTCAGCGGCGTCGTGATGTGTGCCAGCCGCTCCTCGAGCAGTTCGACGGTCTTGATCACCTGGAATTGCTGGCGGGCGCAGGACGGGCACGAGATCACGGTGACGCCGCGGCGGCGCAGGCCGAGCGATTTCAGCATGTCGAAGCCGACCTTGACCTCCTCGACCGGGTCGGCCGACAGCGACACCCGGATCGTGTCGCCGATGCCGGACCACAGCAGCATGCCGAGGCCGATCGATGATTTCACGGTGCCGCTGCGCAACCCGCCGGCCTCGGTGATGCCGAGATGCAGCGGGTAGTCGCAGGCATCGGCAAGCTGCTGATAGGCGGCGACAGCGAGAAACACGTCGGATGCCTTGCAGGAAATCTTGAACTCGAAGAAATCGTTGTCTTCGAGGATTTTGATGTGGTGCAGGGCGCTCTCGACCATCGCCTCGGGGCAGGGCTCGCCGTATTTTTCGAGGAATTCCCGCTCGAGCGAGCCGGCATTGACGCCGATCCGCATCGAGCAGCCGTAATCCTTGGCGGCCTTGACGACCTCGCGCACCCGATCGGCCGAGCCGATATTGCCGGGGTTGATGCGCAGGCAGGCGGCGCCGCTTTCCGCCGCCTCGATCGCGCGGCGGTAGTGGAAATGAATGTCGGCGACGATCGGCACCTGCACCTGGCGGATGATGTGCTTCAGCGCCAGCGCCGATTCCCGGTCGGGACACGACACCCGAACGATGTCGGCGCCGGCACGTTCCAGCGCCTGGATCTGCTCGACCGTCGCCTTGACGTCATGCGTCACCGTATTGGTCATCGACTGCACCGTGATCGGCGCATCGCCGCCGACCGGCACCTTGCCGACATAGACCTTGCGGCTGACCCGGCGGTGAATATCGCGGTACGGCCGAACGCTCATCCGTCAACCCTCACGGTTTTTTCTGTGTCGGCTTATAGAACGCTTTGGTGACGGAAAAAAGACCGGCTGCGGTGCCAGGAGCCTAAGGTCGCCCACCACTGGCTGTGCGTGGCGTCTCGTGGATGCAAGTTGCCCAAAGCGCCAAAATCCTCGGAACCTAGCCCTTGACGGCGGTCCCGGCGATTAGCGCCGTGGGGTCGAGCGAGACATTGCGGCGGAGCGCGCCAAGTCCGCCGATCGCCGGCACCGTCTTGCCGTCAACGACGATCGCCAGCGCGCCGGCATTGCCGGTGCGCAGGAACAGGCCGGGACGCGGCACGTGGTAGGTTTCGCCGGCCTTCAACACGCGCGAGAAGACGATCGACTGATTGTCCGCGGCGCGCACCTGTATCCAGCAATCTGCCACGGCACGGATATCGACGCCCGCCCCGCCGCCGGCGGCCGGAGCCGCGTCGGAAGCTGCAGACACGGGCGCAGCACTTGCGGACATTCCTGGCGCCGGCACCGGCGCGGCAGGTGCTGCCGGAACGGTGGCCGGGGCGGCCGACGGTGCAATGTTCGGCTGGCTGGCGTTCGGCTGGGCGGCATTCGGCAGCGCGGCTTGCTTCCCCGCCGCGGTGTTCGGCCTGACGGGCATTGCTGGCGCGGGTGCCGTAGCGACAGCCGGCGCGGGGACGGGGTCAGGCGCCGGGGCGCCGGTCGGGCTCGGTGCCGGGCCGGCGGGTGCTGACGCCAGCAGCGCGTCCGGTGGTGCCAGCAGCGCGGCGCCCGGGCGCTGGGCGGCGCCGGACGTCGCCGGCTTCGCCGCGGCGCCGCCGCGCATTTCCTGCTGCAACTCGCTGGGCACAACGGAGACGCGCTCCGGCCGGTCACGGTCGCCGGTCGAGAGATAATACCAAGTGCCGTAGCCGCACAGCGCGACGATCACTCCGACCAGCAGGATCGGGCCGCCCGGCAGGCTGCGCGCCGGCAAGGGCACCGGCAATGACAGGTCGGGGCGCAGATGTGCGTCGGCCGACTCCTTGTAGGTGTCGAGCACACGGTCGGCGTCAAACCCGAGAAACGCGGCATAGGCGCGGACAAAGCCGATCGCGTAGGTCGGGCCCGGCAGATCCTGCGGGCGGCCCTGTTCGAGAGCGGAGAGAAAGGACGGCCGGATGCGCAAGGCCTCGCCGATTTCGGCAAGCTCCCAGCCCAATTCCTCGCGGCGTTCACGCAGCAGCCGGCCGACCGCATGGCTGCGCCGCTGCGGCTCTTGCGAGTTGTCGTCATGAAACTCGCCGAAGGGGGCCCTGATCCGCTGTAACAGGCTCACGTAGTGCTCTCTCTGCTTCGTCAGTGTAAAACAAAGTGGCAAGGGCTGTCCAATCACGGCCCCCAGGGCTTGTCGAACCAATAGCAGGTTTTGGCGCTTTTATTACCGTACGATGGGCGCGATCTTTGGCCACCTGCGGTCACCCGATGGTTGCGCGCCGGTTTATTGCCCAATGAAATTCGAGGGTTGCCCGATCTCGGGTGATTACAAGGCGACGGCATGATCGCGCGCGTAGGCATCGAGCCAGCGGCGCAGCGAATGGTCCGGGCGGTCGCCGATCTCGTCGAGGTATCGGCCCAGCGCACCGGCATCGAGGCTGCGGATCATCGTCCTTGACCGGACCGAGCGCGGTCGCGGTCAGCGAGAGCTGACGGAAACCGAGTGCGATCAGCACCATCGCCTCGATCGGGTTGCCGGCCATCTCGCCGCAGATGCTGAGCGGCGTGCCACTGGCTTGGCATTGCGCGATGACATCGCGGAACACCGCCACCATCGGCGCTGACAGCAGGTCATAGCGTTCGGCGAGGCGCGGATTGCCGCGGTCGCAGGCAAACAGAAACTGCGCCAGATCGTTGGTGCCGATCGACAGAAAGTCGATCCGCCGGAGCAGCGCCGGCAACTGCCACAGCAGCGACGGCACTTCCAGCATGACCCCGAGTTTGACGGAGCGCGGCGGCTCGCGCCCTTCGGCGGCGCAGCGCTCCAGCTCCTTGCGCAACAGCGCGCGCGCCGCGTCGAACTCGGCGATCTCGGCGATCATCGGAAACTTGACGATCAGGTCGCGGCCAGCGGCGGCACGCACCAGCGCGCGCAATTGCTGGCGCAGCATCGCCGGCCGGTCGAGCCCGATGCGGATCGCCCGCCAGCCCATCGCCGGGTTTTCCTCGGCGGTATGGGCCAGGTAGGGCAGCACCTTGTCGCCGCCGATATCGAGCGTGCGGAAGATGACCGGCTTGCCGTCGGCCTGCTCGAAGACCCGGCGGTAAAACCCGGCCTGATCGGCGACATCGGGAAAGGCGTTGCGCGTCAAGAGCGGGATTTCGGTGCGGAACAGCCCGATCCCCTCGGCGCCGGTGGTGCGAGTTGCGCCACGTCGATCAGCAGCCCGGCATTGAACAACAGCCGGATCGCGACGCCGTCGCGCGTGACCGCCGGGATGTCGCGCAGCGTTTCGTAATAGGCGCGGCGGCGGCGTGCGCGCCTCGATCGCAGCGCAGACGGATTGCTGGATGTCGGCGCGCGGCCGGATCAGCAGCGTGCCGTGGTCGCCATCGACGACGACGATGTCGCCGGCCTCGATCTGGCGCGTCGCCTCGCTGACGCGGCCGACCACCGGGATGTCGAAGGCGCGCGCGACGATCGCGACATGCGCGGTCGGCGAGCCTTCCTCGAGCACCAGCCCCTTGATCCGGCGGTGCGCGTAATCGAGCAGCTCGGCCGGCCCCATCGCCTGCGCGACCAGGACGAATTCGGACGGCAGTTCGGAGGCGAGCGCCCGGCGCCTGCCCCGACAGGATGCGCTGCAGCCGGTTGGCGAGGTCTTCGAGGTCGAAAAGCCGCTCGCGCAGATAGGGATCGGTGACCTGCATCATGCGGCTCTTGGTGTCGTCGCGGACCTTCTGCACCGCCGCCTCGGCGGTGAGACCGCTGCGCACCGCCTCGGTGATGCGCGCCGAGCCAGCCGCGGTCGGCGGCGAACATGCGATAGGTCTCGATGATGTCGCGATGCTCGCCGGCGCCGAGACCGCGGCTGGTATCGACCAGCCGGTCGATCGCCTCGTGCATCGCCGCGACCGCCTGGCGCAGGCGTTCCTGCTCGGCCTCGACGTCCTCGGCGACGACCTGGCGGATGACGATCGTCGGCTCGTGCAAAACCGCCGGCGCCGATCGCCAGGCCGGGATTGAGCCGAATGCCGTCGAGCCGCATCGGCAACGACACGCCGGCCCGGCTTTCGGCCATTTCAAGCGGGTTGACCAGTTCGCCGCTGCTGATCAGCTCGGCGACGATCATCGCGATCGTCTGCAGCACCTCGATCTCGTCTTCGGTGTAATGGCGCAGGGTGCGGTTCTGCACGACCAGCACCCCGAGCACCCGGCCGCCGCGCAGGATCGGCACGCCCATCAGCGAGTGATAGATCTCCTCGCCGGTCTCCGGCCGGTAGGCGAAATCGGGGTGCGACTGCGCGTCGGCGAGCGCCAGCGGGCGGGCGTTCGCGGCGATGACCCCGACCAGGCCCTCCCCGACCCGCAGCCGGGTGCGATGCACCGCCTCGGGCCGCAGCCCCTCGGTGGCGAACAGCTCGAGCACCTCGCCGGCCCGCATGATATAGGCCGAGCACACTTCCGCGACCATCTCGGCGGCGACGACGCGGACGATGCGGTCGAGCCGCTCCTGCGCGGTGCCGGAGCCGGCCATGATGTCGCGCAGACGGCGCAGCAGGCGGCGGGTCGCCGAAACGTGCTCGTCGGCCTCGGTCACCGCACCCGGCGGCGACGGCGCAAGAGCGCCGGGCGCGGGCGGCGGCGCCGACCTAGCCGGCGGCGAGCTGCCCGGGCTGGCGGTCGGAGCGTTCTCGATGACTTCGCTCATCCGCCGGCATCTGAGACCGCATAGGGCGACCCGCCGAAGCGCCCGGCGCGGTCGGCGAGGGTCGCTGTCGCCTGATCGATCAGTTCCGCGAGGATGTCGCTGGTGCTCTGCTCGCGGGTGACAAAGCCGACGCTTTGCCCGGCCATCAGCGAACCGCCCTCGATGTCGCCGTCGATCACCGCGCGACGCAGGGCACCGGCCCAGAAATGCTCGATTTCGAGCTGCGCTTCGCTCTGCGACAACTCGCCGGCGTTGAACCGGTCGATGACTCGCGCTGCATTCGCGGAACCGCTCGGTTGCCGGGTTGGCGAGCGCGCGAACCGGGATCACCGGAAACCGCGCGTCGAGCTGCACCGACGGCATCGCATCGCGCGCCGCAGCGCGGATGAAGGCGCGCTTGAAACGCGGATGGGCAATCAATTCGTGGGCGCAGACAAAGCGGGTGCCGAGCTGCACGCCGGCCGCGCCCATTTCGAGATAGGACAGCATCGCCTCGCCGCGGCCGATGCCGCCGGCGACAAACACCGGCACCTCGCTCAGATGCGGCAGGATTTCCTGCGCCAGCACCGCGGTCGAGACCGGCCCGATATGCCCGCCCGCCTCGCTGCCCTCGATGACGATCGCGTCGGCGCCCATGCGCACGAGCTTTTTCGCGATCGAGAGCACCGGCGCGAAGCACACGACGCGTGCGCCGCCGTCACGCACCCGCTGGATCGCGGCGGCGCCGGGAATCCGCCGGCCAGCACGACGTGACCGACCCGGTGGGCGGCGCAGACATCGATCAGCTCGAGCAGCTGCGGGTGCAGCGTGATCAGGTTGACGCCGAACGGCCGGCCGGTTCGTTGCGCGGTGGCGGCGATCTCGCGCGGCAAGCAGGTCCGGCGACATCGAGCCCGAAGCGATGACGCCAAAACCGCCGGCATTCGAGATCGCCGCGACCAGGTTGCGCTCCGACACCCAGGTCATCGCTCCGCCCATGATGGCGAGATCGGTGCCGAGGAAATCGCGCCCGCGCGCCCACAACCGGTCGAGCACGCTGCGCGCCACGCTCGAATCGCCGGCGCCGGCTGTCACTCAGCGTGCCGCCGGTACCGGCGGTGCTTCGACGCGGTCGAGCGGCGCCAGGCGTGGCTCATTCCGCGTCCTCTCATTCCGGGCCGTCGAGCCCGTAGGCGGTGTGCAGGGCCCGCAAGGCGAGCTCGGTATATTCGGCGGCGATCAGGACGCTGACCTTGATCTCCGAGGTCGAGATGACCTGGATGTTGATGCCGCTTCTCGGCGAGCGTCTTGAACATCAGCTTCGCGACGCCGGCGTGGCTGCGCATGCCGACGCCGATCACCGAGATCTTGACGACGTTGGAGTCCGGCCTCAGCGCCTCAAAGCCGACCTGCGGGCGCGGCCCTTCCAGCACCGCCACGGCGCGGTCGAGATCGCTGCGCCCGACGGTAAAGGTCAGGTCGGCGGTGCGGCCGTCTTCCGACGCGTTCTGCACGATCATGTCGACATTGATCGCATTATCGGCGAGCGGGCCGAAAATGGCGGCCGCGACGCCCGGGCGGTCGGCGACGCGTTGCACGGTGATCTTGGCTTCGTCGCGGCTATACGCGATGCCGCTGACGACATGCTTTTCCACGATTTCATCTTCGTCGACGACGAACGTTCCGGGAATGTCGGTAAAGCTCGACAATACCTGCAGGCGCACCCGATGGTTCATCGCCATTTCGACCGAGCGCGTCTGCAGTACCTTGGCGCCCTGCGACGCCATCTCCAGCATTTCTTCGTAGGTGATTTTATGCAGCTTGCGGGCCTTCGCAACGATGCGCGGGTCGGCCGTGTAGACCCCGTCGACATCGGTGAAGATATCGCAGCGATCGGCCTTCAGTGCCGCCGCCAGCGCCACCGCCGAAGTATCCGACCCGCCGCGGCCCAATGTCGTGATGCGGCCGCGCGGCCCGATGCCCTGGAACCCGGCGACGACCGCGACCTGCCCCTCGCCAAACCGGCGGACGATCTCGTCGGTCTCGATCCCCTCGATGCGCGCCTTGCCGTGGACACCGTCGGTGCGCATCGGGATCTGCCAGCCGAGCCATGAGCGCGCGTTGATGCCGAGCGATCTGCAGGCCAGCGCCAGCAGCCCGGCCGTCACCTGCTCGCCGGAGGCGACGACGACATCGTATTCGCGCGCGTCGTGCATCGGGTTCGCCTGCCGCGTCCAGTCGACAAGCTGGTTGGTCGCGCCGGCCATCGCCGAGACGACGACCGCCACCTCGTTGCCGGCATCGACCTCGCGCTTGACGCGGCCGGCGGCGTTCTGATGCGCTCGATATCGGCGACCGAGGTGCCGCCGAATTTCTGAACAATGCGCGCCATGCCTATCTCGTAATGCGCTCCGCGCCACACCGCAACATGTTGATCGGCCGGCCCTTACGCTTTTTGCCTCGATCCGTTGCCGGCAGCCTGACGGCGCCGCATAGTGGGTTATACGCAGCGGGGCGCCGGATCGTGGAGCCGGCGTGGAGCCGGCGTGGAGCCGGCGGGGAGCCGGCGGGGAGCCGGGCGTGGAGCCGGGTGGTATGAGCGAATTCGGCGGCACGGTAGACCAGCGGGACATCGAGCGCTTTGCGGCGCAAAGCGCCGGCTGGTGGGACCCCGAAGGGCAGCTTTCGCCCGCTGCATCGGATAAACCCCGCGCGCCTTGCTTTCATCCGCCGCGAAGCGCTCGCGCATTTTCGGCGCGACGACAAATCACTGCGCCCGTTCGCCGGGCTCCGCCTTGCCGATATCGGCTGCGGCGGCGGGCTGATCGCCGAGCCGATGGCGCGGCTGGGCTTCGCGGTGACCGGCATCGACGCCGCCGCTCCGGCGATCGCCACCGCGTGCGACCACGCCAACGCCAGCGGGCTCGCGATCGACTACCGCGTCGCCGACATCGACGCGCTGGCCGCGGCCGGCGAGACCTTCGACGTGGTGCTGGCGCTCGAGATGATCGAACACGTCGCCGACCGCGACGCGTTTATCGCGGCGGTGGGGCGTCTCGTAAAGCCCGGCGGCCTGTTCATCGGCGCCACCCTCAACCGCACGCCGCGCGCCTACGCGCTGGCGATTGTCGGCGCCGAATACATCCTCGGCTGGCTGCCGCGCGGCACCCACGACTGGCGCCAGTTCGTCCGCCCCTCCGAATTCGTCCTTGGCCTGCGCCGCGCCGGCCTCACAACGACGACCCTGCGCGGCCTCACCTATGCTCCGCTCGGCGGAACCTGGAGCGAGTCGAACGACCTCTCGGTCAACTACATGCTCGCCGCCCAAAAATCCCCCGCTTAGAAAGGGCGTTGAGCGCCGTAGGATGGGCTGAGCGCAGCGAAGCCCATCGTTTCCCCCGGGATCGGCAGGATGATGGGCTTCGCTGCGCTCAGCCCATCCTACGAGGACGCTCACACGTCCAAATCGCGGGCGAAGCGGGCGTTTTTCTGGATGTAGTCGAAGCGGAGTTCGGGGCGGCGGCCCATCAGGGTTTCGACGAGTTTCTGGGTGCGCTCGAACCCCTCGGCGGGAGCTTCGGTGGCGGCGGGGTCGTTGCGCGGCGGCACCATGACACGCAGCAGCGTGCGCTGCGGCCGGGTCCATCGTCGTCGCCCGGAGATAGCGGGCCGGCATTTCGCCAAGGCCCTTGAAGCGGCTGACCTCGACCTTGCCGCGGCCGCTGAACGTCGTTCGCAGCAATTCCTCGCGGTGCGCGTCGTCGCGCGCGTAAAGCGTCACATCGCCCTGGGTCAGGCGGTAGAGCGGCGGCAGCGCCAGAAACAGGTGCCCGTTATCGACCAGCTTCGCCATCTCGCGGAAGAAGAAGGTCATCAGCAATGAGGCGATGTGGGCGCCGTCGACATCGGCGTCGGTCATGATGATGACGCGCTCGTAGCGCAGCGATTCCTCGCGGTATTGCGAGCCGATGCCGCAGCCGAGCGCCAGCACGATGTCGCACAATTCCTGGTTGGCCCGCATCTTGTCGGCCGAGGCGCTGGCGACGTTGAGGATCTTGCCGCGCAGCGGCAGGATCGCCTGGGTTTCGCGGTCGCGCGCCTGCTTCGCCGAGCCGCCGGCGCTGTCGCCCTCGACGAGGAAGATTTCGGTGCCCGCGGCGGTGTCGCGGGTGCAATCGGTCAAGTTTGCCGGGCAGGCGCAATTTGCGGGTCGCGCTCTTGCGCGACATTTCCTTTTGCTGGCGCCGCCGCTGGCGTTCCTCGGCGCGCTCGGCGATGCGGTCGAGCAGGGTGCGGCCGGTCGCCGGATCGGCGCTCAGCCAATGGTCGAAATGATCGCGGATCGCGTTGTCGACGAGACGCGTCGCTTCGGCCGAAGCCAGCCGCTCCTTGGTCTGCCCCTGGAATTGCGGGTTGCGCAGAAACACCGACAGCAGCACGGCGGCGCCGGCCGAGACATCATCGCCGGTCGCCTGCGCGATGCGCCGGTTGCCGACGAGTTCGCCATAGGCCTTGACGCCGCGCAGCAGCGCGTTGCGCAGCCCGGCTTCGTGGGTGCCGCCCTCCGGCGTCGGGATCGTGTTGCAGTAGGAGTGGCAGAAGCCGTCATCCTCGTCGTCGGGCCAGACCACCGCCCATTCGACGCTGCCGCCATCGGGAAAATCGACCTGGCCGACGAAACGGCCGCGGCGTCAGCAACTCGCGCTCGGCGAGGCTCGCCGCGAGGAAATCGCCGAGGCCGCCGGGAAAATGCAGCCGCGCCTCCTGCGGCACGCCCTCGGGGAGCGGCAGGGACGGGTCGCAGCGCCAGCGGATTTCGACGCCGCGGAACAGGTACGCCTTGGAGCGCGCCATCCGGTAGAGCGTCGCCGGACGGAACGCCGCCTCGCCGAAAATCTCCGCGTCGGGGTGAAAGCTCAGCGTCGTGCCCCGGCGGTTCTGCACCGGACCGCAATCCTTGACCGGCGCGTCCGGCACGCCCCGCTGATAGCGCTGCCTCCACAGATGCCGGTCGCGCGCCACCTCGACCTCCAGCACATCGGACAGGGCATTGACGACCGATACGCCGACACCATGCAGCCCGCCCGAGGTCTTGTAGGCGTTGCCGCCGAATTTGCCGCCGGAATGGAGCATCGTCAGGATGATTTCGAGCGCCGATTGCTTGGGGAAACGGGGGTGCGGATCGACCGGGATGCCGCGGCCGTTGTCGCGCACCGTGACCCAGCCGCCGGCGTCGAGTTCGAGCTCGATGCGCGTCGCAAAGCCGGCGACGGCCTCGTCCATCGCGTTGTCGAGGGCCTCGGCGGCGAGGTGATGCAAGGCACGCTCGTCGGTGCCGCCGACATACATGCCGGGGCGGCGCCGCACCGGCTCCAGCCCTTCAAGAACCTCGATGTCCTTGGCGGAATAGCTGTCGGCCGGGCGCGCGGACGCGCTGTCGAACAGATCTGCCATGGCCGGGATTATAGAGGGCACCCTTGGGGTGCAAGCAGATACAGTACATGAACAATACCTTGTGTCACAAGATGTTGCGTCGGCGCATCGTGAGCGGCGGCGCGGTGGAACTGATCGCCGCGCCGCGGGGATTTACTTCACATGATCGCATGATGACAAACGAGCGAAAGATCTGGGAGGCGGCGCTGCTGCTGGTGCGACGGCACGGGCCGTCGCCGCCGCGATCGCCCAGCGCGAGGCGGAGCGGCTGCAAAGCGGCGACGACGAGCTGACCTGCGTCGTGTGGTGCTGGATCGCCCGCTCGACCGCTGAGTTGCTGCGACCGGCGCCCAATCTCGGCGAACGGGTGCATTAGGGCAAGCCGCCGCGGCATCTTCACGCGCGAGGTTTCAGGCACGATATCAGGAGCCTGGACCAACGCTGTCGATGAGGACAGGGCAACATGGCAGATCGTGCTGAGAAGTTTGACGTCGCGATGAGCGACGAAGAGTGGCGCAAAAAGCTCAAGCCGGCGCAATATCGCGTGCTGCGCGAACACGGCACCGAGCGCGCCGGCACGCAGCCCGCTCGACAAGAATTACGACCCCGGCGTTTATTATTGCGCCGGCTGCGGCCAGCCGCTGTTTGCCGCCGACACCAAGTTCAACAGCGGCTCCGGCTGGCCGAGCTTTCATACCCCGCTCGAAGACGCGGTCGAAACCGAGTCGGACCGCAGCTATTTCATGACGCGCAACGAAGTGCATTGCCGCAGTTGCGGCGGCCATCTGGGGCACGTCTTCGATGACGGCCCGAAGCCGACCGGCCTGCGCTATTGCATGAACGGCCTGTCGCTCGACTTCAAGCCCGGCGAGGAGCCGCCGAAGAAGGGCTGATCGCCCGCAACGGGGTAATTGCGAATCCCGCTTTCGCGCCGTCCGCGCTACGCTGTCGCCCTGCGCTACGCTGTCGCAGTGATCGGAGTGGAAACGGGAGCCGCCGATGGCCGAGGCCGATGTCAACCTGCTGCGCCGCTGGTTTCAAGAAGTGTGGAATGAGGGGCGCACCGAAGTGATGCATGAATTGCTGGCGGCCGACGCACCGGTCCACGGCGTCGGCGGCGGCAACGACGTCGCACACGGCCCCGCCGGGTTCCTGCCGGCCTACGAGCAGCTGAAAGGCGCGTTTCCCGATATCCACTTCACCGTGGAGCAGGCGATCAGCGAAGGCGAAATCGTCGCGCTGCGCTGGACCGCGCGGGCGACCCACGCCGGCGATCACCTCGGAATGCCGGCGACCGGCAATCAGGTCTCGGTCACCGGCATGGTCTTCGCCCGGGTGCGCGCCGGCAAGATGATCGAAGGCTGGAACAACTGGGACATGATGGGGCTGATGCACGCGATCGGCGAGGCACCGCAGGCCGCGATCACCGGGTAGTCCGAATACCCCGCAAGTCAACACGTGGATGCCCCACGGACTCGGATCAAGTCCAGGCAAAGGGGAATTGGCGCGCCCTAATCCAACGCCAGCGGGGCGCCGTCGAGGTCTTCGGCGCGTTCGATTTCGATCAGCACCGCGAACCCGGCCTTGTTCGGGTCGCGGTCCTTTTCCGGCTGGACGAGGCGGCGCCACACTTCCTCGTAGGCCGGGCCGGATTTGTGGATTTTGGCGCGGCCGTAGAAGCGGGCGATGCCGCCTTTCGGCAGCAGACCTTCCTCGCGCAGCTGCGGCTTGCGAAGGTAGACCGTGAGCGGGGTGCCGTCGCGCATCGCGGCGCTCGACGAACCCTTGCCGCGTTCCCACAGCGCAAGGTGCTCGTCATCGAACACCATCGTGCCGCCGCGCGGCGTCACCTGGGCATAGCCGTTCGGCAAAACCGAGCCGAGCAGGCAGACATTCGCCGGAAACGCCGTGTTGATGTGCTCGTGGAGCACTTTTGGTATCTTCGCCATCACCCGTTCTCCCTGCCGTTTTGTATCGTTTCAGGCTACCTGTTCCAGCGTCGGCGCCACATCGCGCGTCGTGACGCGGCGCAGGTCGCGCACTTCGCTTTCATCAAAGGCGCGGCCGCGATGCATCGTGCAGCGATTGTCCCAGATCACGAGGTCGCCCTCGCGCCATTCGTGGCGGTAAACGAATTCGCGCTGCGTCGCGTGCTCGATCAACTCGCGCAGCAGCAGGCGGCCGTCGGGCAGCGGCCAGCCGACGATTTCCGAGGCATGCGCCGCGACATACAACGTCTTCCGGCCGGAGCCGGGATGCTGCCGCACAAGACACTGCGGCACCGGCGGCAACACCTGCTTTTCGCCGAACAGCAGCTCGTTGAAGCCGAGCTGGCCGCGCGACCAGGCGATGTCGTGCAGTGCGACGAGGTCGCGGATTTCCTCCTTTGTCGCGAAAGGCAGTGCGTCATAGGCGGCGCGCATATCGGCGAATTCGGTCTCGCCCTTGCCCTGCGGGCCCGGCGCCGGCACGCGATGCGCGTACAGCATCGACAGGGCGGCCGGCACGCGGCGGAACGAGCCGTCGGTATGCCACAAGCCGGTTGCCAAGCTGATCGAAACGGCGCGGGTCGTCGCGGCCGCGCCGCTGGTTGTCGGCGTCGAGGTTGGAGATGTCGGCGATCTCGGGGCGCAGCCGGCGCTTGACGTCGGCACGGCCGCTGCGCGGGATTTCCAGTTCGCCGAAATTGCGCGCGAACGCCATCTGCGCTTTCGTCGTCGAGCGTCTGGTCGTGAAACACCAGCACTGCATAGCGGTCGATCGCCTCGTTGAGCGCCGCCACGTTCGCCGCCTCGAGCGGCTGCCCGATATCGACCCCGCTGACCTCGCCGACAAACAGCGGATGCAGCTGGCGAACGCTGATGCTCATCGCCGAATCTCCCGTAGCGCCGTCCTGAAACGATAGCCGGGCCACTATAGCCGGCCGCGGACAAATTCCGCGAGGGCGCCGACAAGCCGGCCGAGATCGGCCTGCAGCTGGTCGAAACCCGGCAGCTTTTCGAGCGTCTTCTGATCGACATACAGCGACCGGTCGACCTCGATCTGCAGGCTGTGGCGGCTTTCCGCCGGCCGGCCCTGGCGGCGCACGATCTCGACGCCCTTGTAGCCTTCGTTGATCCGCACGTCGTAGCCGAGGCCGCGCAGAAACCGCGCGACGAAATCGGTGAATTCGGCGGCGCAGGTCGTGCCGTCGCGGTCGCCGAGCACGAAATCGCCGTGCTCGCCCGCACACGCCCGCGCGGCGGTTGCCATAGGACGGCATCGAATGGCAGTTGACGTGCCAGACCGCGCCGAATTCGGCGATGCAGCCGGTCGCAGGTTTCGTCGAGCACCTGGTGGTAGGGCGCGTGATAGCGCTCGATCCGCGCCAGGACGTCGTTCGGATCGAGCTTGCGGCCGTAGATCGGGATCCCGGGCTGGGCGTGGCGGCGCACCAGCCCGACCCGGGTCGTCGGCCGCGGCACCAGCGCGGCCGGCGGCGCGCCATTCAGAATGCCGGGGCCGAAATCGTCGGACGCGCGGTTGACGTCGATATAGCTGCGCGGAAACAGCGCGCCGATCAGCGTCGCGCCATGCGTCGGCGCGTCGCCGTAAAGCTCGTCGACATAGGAATCCTCGGCGCGGCGCAGCACCGGCAGCGGGCAGATAGACGCGAAATCCTTCGGGTATTGACGCGCCGCTATGCGGCGAGTTGAACACCAGCGGCAGCGTCTCTGCCGGCGGCATCACGGCGCCACAGCACGCCTGGAATTTCGATGTCCGCTGTCGTTTGCCCCATCCTCTCCCCACGCAAAATCATCGCGCCGCCCGCGAGCGTTTTCGCGCACCGCACGATTTTTTCATCGCCCAACGCCGATGTCGAGGGGCCGGTGATGTCGGGCGATGGCGGGCGGAGGGTCAAGCCGCCGACGCGTCGCACGGCGGACAGGCGCCTATCAGCGCTGGGCGGAAACCTGGACGAGGCGGCCCAGGCCGAGGAATTTCGTGGGGTCCTGCGGCTCGCCGTTGACCAGCACCTCGTAATGCACGTGCGGGCCGGTGGCGCGGCCGCTGCTGCCGAGCCAGCCGATCTGCGTATGAAAGGCCACGCGCTGTCCGACCGAAACCAAGGCCTGATGCAAATGGCCATAGCGGGTCATGATGCCGTGGCCATGATCGATCTCGACGATGCGGCCGTAATCGTCGCGATAGCCGGCAAAGGTCACAACGCCGGGCGCCGTGGCGAATACCGGAGAATTGTAGGGTGCATCAAAATCGAGCCCGGTGTGGAACGAGGCGCGGCCGTTGATCGGGTCGCCGCGGCACGCCGAAGCCGCTGCCGATCGTCATAGCTTGTGAGCGGCGCGGTGACCGGCAGCACTTTGACGAGGCCGCCGAGCGCCGCGAGCTTGTCCGGCGCTGAGCTGCGGCGTGCGCGGCACCGGCAGCGGCCGGGATGAACGGGCCGCCTTCGCCGCGATTGACGCCGTATTGCGCGAACAGACGCGTGACATCGACCCCGGCAGAGGCGAGCACCCGCTCGAACTGCGCGAGCCGGCCGCTATCCGCGGCTGTCGCCGGAGCGGCCGTTGCCGGGGTGGCCGTTGGCGGAGTAGCCGTCGCCATCACCGGGCGCGGTGAATCGGGCGGACGACCGCGACCTGCTGCACGGCGGGGGCGGCTGCGGGTGTTGCGGCGGCGGGTGCCGCGACCGCAACCTGCGTCGGGGCGGCGACGGGCGCCGCCTGGGCCTGCACCGGAGCGACGGGCGCAGGAGCCGCCGGGGCTGGCGCCGCGTACGCCTGGGCAGCTTGTGTCTGTGCAGTTTGTGCCTCGGCCGCAGGTGCCTGGGCAACCGGGGCTGGCACGACCTGGGCAACCGGCGGCGGCGGTGCCACCGCCGCGACGACAGGTGCCGCTTGCACCGGCGCGGCAGGGGCAACCTGAGCCGGAGTGGGGGCGCCCCGGGCTGGAGCAACCTGGGCCATCGCGCGCGCCGCCTGTTGCGCCTGTTTCTGCGACAGCTTCTGCTGCAATTCCTCAATGCGGTTGCGCAACTGGTCGCGTTCGGCGGCGGCCTTGTCGCGGTCGGTAGACAGCTGCTGGACCTTTTTCTGCCACTGCTCGGCGCCGGCCTGGACCTGCTGCTGCTGATCGATTTCGGCCTTGCTGAGCCGGGCCATCAATGTCGCGCGCTGCGCTTCGGTCAGGTGCAGTTCGCGCTGCGCCTGTTCGAGCGCACGCGTCAGCTGGGTGATGCGGTCGGCCTTGCCGTTGGCCACCTGCTGGGTCTGGCGCTGTGCCTCGTCGTTCAGCGAGTTGATGCGCTCCTGCGCGTCGCCCATCGAGCGGTCGGCGGTGGCAAGCTGATCGCGCAGCTTGCCCAGGGCGTCCTGCAGATCGGCATTGGCGATTTCGGCATGCGCCGCGGCGGCGTGTTCGGCGTTGATCAGCCGCTCATAGCGCAGGTAGCCAAATCCAAAGAACAGCGTACCGCTGATGCCGAGTATTGCCGCGCCTGCGAGCGCAACCGACCTGCCGTTACGCAGCATCGGAACGCGATTGTGCAACGATGCCTGGTCCAACAGGCCGGGACCGGCCCAGCGTGATATATCCGTCAACCCTTGCCCCCCGCCTCGCACGACCGTGGGTGTCGGCGCGGAGCGCCTGACCAGGCCGCAAAGCAAAGTTTCGGGAGGTGCCGCCGCCGCATGCTTATAGAAATCGGCAGATGACGGCGAAGCTCCCGGTCCACCAACTCCCCACCCCGCATGAACGGCGTGCGGCTCTCCCAAACGCAACCGGAGCCTAACGTCTGACTACGGATGATGCAACAGCAAATCCCGCTCTCCGCGAGGCCTGTATGCTGTATATCCCGATCAGGGATTACTCTGTATTAGATCGCTCCGCGGCTGTCCGCAATTGACGCGGCAAGTTAAAAATCCGGAGTTTCATTCCATAATTTCAATTACCGATGCCCGTGCCAAGTATATTGGCGCTATATTGACACTCGCCGGCGCGACCTGCGGCTATGCGGCGAATATGTGCGGGTACTCCGAAAAGTCCGGGCAATTCGGCAACAGCGCTAGTTGCATAAGGGCAACAAGCTTCGGATCAGACCGCCACCGGGACGATCGCGGGCTTGTCATGTTGGGGCGCAAACTGAGTGCGGTAATACTCGGCGAAAATGCCGCCGCGCCGCAGCAATTCGGCAAAGGTTCCCTGCTCGGCAATGATGCCGTCGTGCAACACCAGGATCGCGTCGCAGCGCCGCACCGTCGACAGCCGATGCGCGATGATGAAGGTCGTGCGCCCTGCCATCAGGCGCTCGATCGCCTGCCATGACCAGCGCCTCGGTCTCGACATCGAGCGCCGAGGTCGGCTCGTCGAGGATCAGGATCGGCGCGTCGCGCAACAGCGCGCGGGCGATCGTGATGCGCTGCTTCTCGCCCTCCGACAGCGCGACGCCGCCTTCGCCGATCACCGTGTCGTAGCCCTCCGGCAGGCGACATGATCGTGTCGTGGATGCGGGCGAGCCGCGCCGCGTTCTCGATCGCCGCCTGATCGGCGCCCGGGCCGGCCATAGGCGATGTTGTCGCGCACCGACAGCGGGAAGATCAGCGGCGGCTGCAGCACCATCGCGATCTGGCTGCGCAGCGATTTGCAGCCGGTAGTCGCGCACATCGACGCCGTCGATCGTCGACCGCTGCCGGCCGATCGGGTCGAAAAATCGCGGCAGCAGGCCCGAGCAGCGTCGATTTGCCGGCGCCGGTCGGGCCGACCACCGCGATTTTCGACGCCGGCGGGGACCGCGAGATCGATGTCGTTCAGCACCGGCGATTCCGGCCGGTAGCGGAAGCTGACGCCGCGCCAGGCGACGTCGCCGCGCGCGCCTTCCGGCGGGAAACTGCGCGGCGCCGTCCTTCAGATCGGCCTCGGTGTCGAGCACCTCGAAGACCCGGCGCGCGCCGACCCGCGCGCCGGCGATCAGCCCCCAGCTCTGGGTGATCTGGTTGATCGGCGCGTAGAGCTGCGCGAGGTAGGAGATGAAGACGATCAGCTGCCCGACCGACAGCGTCCCGGACATCACCGCGCGCGCGCCGGCATAGACGACGAGCGCGGTGCCGCCGGCGATCACGACATTGACCGCGCCCGAATAGAGCGTCTGCCAGTTGTAGAGCCGCAAGGTGGCGCGCAGGCTGTCGCGGCTCGCGCCCATAAAGCGGCGGTGCTCCTCCTCTTCCTTGGTGAAGGCCTGGACCACCTTGATCGACGACATCGCCCCATTGCACGAGCGAATAGACCCGGCTGTCGGTGATCGCGCACCTCGGTCGCGACCTCGACGATCTTGCGGTTGAAGACCGAGATCAGCACGAACAGCACCGGCACGACGGTCAGCGCGAGCAGGGTCAGCAGCGGATCGAGCGGGAACAGCACGAGCAGCATGCCGGCGAGCAGGACCGCCGCCGACAGGATCGGCAGCAGCCCGTTCATGATCATCGTCTGCACGGCGAAGCTGTCGGCGGTGATGCGGTACAGCAGATCGCCGACCCGCTGGCGGCCGTGAAAGGCGAGCGACAGGCGCTGCAGATGGCCGTAGAGAGCGCCGCGCAGATCGTTGACCATGCTCTGGCCGACGCGGATCGTCGTGTAATTGTGCAACAGGGTCAGCGCCGCCGGCGCCGAGATGCACCACGACGATGGCGAGGCAGGCAAACGAGCAGCAGCGCGCTCGGCGGCGCAGCAGGCGCCGAGCGCCATCGACGGGGAACGGCTTGCCGCCGAGCACGTTGTCGATGACGATCTGCAGCGGCCACGGCTTCAGCAGCTCGAAGCCGGCGATCAGGAAGACCTGCACCAGCGCCCAGGCGACCCGCCAGCGATGCGCCGTCAGATAGGGCAGGAGCTTCGCGATCATGCGCGCCTCCGATGATGCAGGCGGCGTATGCTGGCGCGCCGGTCAGACCGTGCGCGGCGTGCCGATCGGCAGCGTGGCACGGCGCGACCGGGTCGACCGGCGCCAGGCTGCGCCTGGTTGGCCACCGCCTCGATGATGCGGTGCATCAGCCGGCCGAAGCCGACCAGCTGCCAGCCGATCACGCCGAGACTGACGAGGCCGACGCGCCGACGATCGCCGCGGCGACCGGCGCCAGCCGAGGATCAGCGCCACCGCGCGTCGAGAGCGCGCGTAGCGCGCGCAGCAGCACAGGCCGAGGCGCGACAGCCGCATCGCGCAGCGCACCCGCAGAAGCCGCTTGGCGCCGCCGTGGTTCTCGGCGACAGACCACGACCAGCGCCCGGCTCCACAGGCCGCGCGCGATCTTGCAGATCCCAATTGCTCCAGCCGGTATCCGGAACGACGAAGTATTTCTGCGGCAGCGAGAAAATCCATCAGCCCGCCGAGCAGCGCTTCCTTCTCGGTCGCCGGCTCGCTCCAATACGACAGAGCGAAGGCGCGGCTCCGCCACGAGATGCGGGCGCGCTGCTCGGTCGGCGCCGAGGCCGATATGGTCGTGCGTCTGCATCGCCTTGAGGCGCCATTTGAGGCGCTCCCAGCCGCGCAGCAGCGGGCCGAGATAGATCAGCAGCGCGACCAGCGCGCGCGCCTTGAGCCCGTTGAAGCGCTTGTCGATCGGCGCCTTGCAGCGCGCCGTTGACGCACATCGCCCAGGTGACGCAGCAGCGGCACGGTCAGCAGCCACAGCCAGCCGCCGCCGACGATGCCCGCCAGCGCCAGCAGCAGCGCCGCGATGCTCCACTCGAAGGTCAGCGGCAGAGACTGCGGTCAGCGAGGACGGCGGCTCGTACATCGTCTGGAACAGCCCGCGCCCGAAGACCCCGGAATAGATCACCGGCCGTGCGCGACAGCAGCAGCGAAGTCGACAGGTCGCCGTAGATGCGGCCGAGCCACTTCGCCTGGCCGAACAGGTTGAAGCGGAACGGGTGCTTGGCATAGACCAGCGCCTCGGCTTTGCCGTAGCCGCGTCTGCTGGCCGATATAGGCCTTCACCGTGTTGCGGCGGAAATGCCAGACCACCGCGGCCGGGCTGAAGCCGATCGTGTAGCCGGCATCCTGGAACCGCCAGCAGATGTCGACATCGTCGCCGGCGGCGCGATAGATCGGATCGAACCCGCCGAGCTCCAGCAGCACGTCGCGGCGGAACGCCATGTTGCAGCCGGCGATGTGCTCGGCGACCTCGTCGCTGATCAGCACATGGGTCGGGCCGCCCGGCGACACCGCGACCGCGGCCGGCACCAGGCTGTCCTCCGGCGGCGGGAAATTGGGGCCGCCGCAGGCCGACGAGATTGCCGCCTCCATCTTGGCGACGAGGTAGGTCAGCCAGTCGGGGTCGGCGACGCAGTCGCTGTCGGTATAGGCGACGATCTCGCCGGTCGCCGCCTCGGCGCCGACATTGCGCGCGACGCTCAGCCCCTTGTTGGGCTGGCTGATGATCCGGCAATAGCGGATAGCTCTCGGCGATCTCGAGGGTGCGGTCGCGTCGAGCCGTCATTGACGACGATGACCTCGTAATCGGGGTAGTTCAGCGTCTCGAGCGAGGCGAGGCACTGGTCCATCGTGCGCTCGGCGTTGTAGGCGCAGACGACGACCGAGACCCGCGGGTAGCGCGGCAACGGCGGCGGCAGCGCACCCTTGTAGCGCGCGCGCGACCTCGTCGAAGGCGGGCTTCGGCTGGCGGTCGCGGTCGACGAGGCCGAACGCCCAATCCTCGATCAGGTGGCCGCCGGTGAACCACTCGTCGGTCCAGGCGAAGACGAAGGTGCCGGCGACCCCGGCGCTGAAAGGCGGTCCGCACCTGCCACGACAGGATCTCGGCGCTGCTCCTCTTCGCCGTCGCGCATCGAATCGACGCCGAACTCGGTCAGCACCAGCGGCTTGTCGACCGCGAGGTTGTGCAGCCGCGCGATGTAGCGGCGGAACGCGGTCTCGTCGTGCAGGTAGACGTTGAAGCAGAGGAAATCGGTGAAATCGACCGTCAGGTATTCGGTCGAGGGAAAGTTGGCGTAGCTGACCAGCGCGCCCGGATGCTCGGCCTTGGACGCAGGCGACGAGGCTTTTCAGAAAGTCGCGCACCGCTCGGCGCCGTGCCAGCGCACCATGTCGGGCGGGATCTCGTTGCCGACCAGATAGGCAAAGACCGCCGGGTGCCGGTCGCAGGCGCGCACCCCGGCGGTCACCGCGGCGCGGATCTCGGCCTGCACCGCCGCGCTGTCGAGAAAGGCGATGTGCTGCGACCACGGCAGCCCGACCAGCACCTTGAGCCCGGCCTCCTGCGGCGGCGTCGAGCAGCCAGACCGGCGGCACGGTGAACACGCGCACCGTGTTGATGCCGGCGCTCGCCCATCAGCGCGAAATCGCGCTCGACCATGTCGCGCTCGGGGAACTGCGCGCCGTGGCTGCCGGTCGCGAACGGGCCGTAGGTCACGCCCTTGACGAAGTGCTTGCTCTCGCCCGGCGAAGAAGAACTTGCCGTGCACGCGGACCGGACCCGACCGGCGGCGGCGCGGCGACGGCAGACGTCCGGGCCGGGCGCTTCGACAGCGACCTCGTCGCGTTCGATCATGCTCATGCTCGGCAACTCCCGCATTCATCGGCCGGCGACCCGTCGAGGATGGCATGTCGCTCGCGCAGCAGGCGAAATTATGTTCATTTCGCATTCCAAGACCAAGCAATCGACAGACCGGAGCGATCTGGTCGCTCACCGGTATCGCGCGCAGCGACCGGTCGGTCGGCGCGTCTGCCAGGCGAGGGCGGTGCCGACGATCGTGTCGAGGTCGGAATGCGCGCGCCGCCAGCCGAGGCGCTCGCGCGGCCAGGCTGGGATCGGCGACGAGCGCCGGCGGATCGCCGGCGCGGCGCGGCGGCTTCGCGGCTGCGGCACCGGACGGCCGCTGACGCGCTCGGCGGCGGCGATCACCTCGCGCACCGAATGGCCGTGTGCCGGTGCCGAGGTTGAGCGCGGCGCTGTCGCCGCCCGCCGGCGAGATGCTCGAGCGCGCGGACATGCGCGTCGGCGAGATCGTCGACATGGATGTAGTCGCGGATCGCGGTGCCGTCCGGGGTCGGGTAGTCGGTGCCGAAGATGTCGATCGGCGTCGCCGCTGCCCAGCGCGGCCCGCAGGATCAGCGGGATCAGATGCGTCTCCGGGTCGTGGTTCTCGCCGATTTCGCCGTCGGGATCGCGCGCCGGCGGCGTTGAAATAGCGCAGCGCCGCGGAGCGCAGACCATAGGCCCGGCCGTACCAGTGCAGCGCCCGCTCGATCGCCAGCTTGGTCTCGCCGTAGGGGTTGACCGGCGCTTGCGGCGTCGTCTCTCGCGCGATCGGCACGCTGGTCGGGCATGCCGTAGACGGCGCAGGTCGAGGAAAAGACGATCGAGGCAACCCCGGCCTCGCGCATCGCGTCGAGCAGCGAGAGCGTGCCGCCGACGTTGTTGCGATAATAGAGTTCCGGCTTCGCTCACCAACTCGCCGACATAGGCGAAGGCGGCGAAATGCATGACCGCCGATACCTGATGTGCCCGCATCGCCGCGGCGAGCGCGGCGCGGTCGTGCAGATCGCCCTCGACCAGCGGCCCCCAGCGCACCGCCTCGCGATGCCCGCGCGACAGATTGTCGTAGACGACCGGGCGGTAACCGGCCCTGGCCAAGGCCTTGCAGGCGTGGCTGCCGACATAGCCGGCGCCGCCGGTGACGAGGATCGATTGCGACATCGTGCGGGTAACCGGCTATCGTTGTCCAAGCGAGCCGCGAGATAACGGTGCGACACCCGCCTTCTCTTCCCTATCGCGGTGGGTGCGTCAGCTCGCCGCGACTGGCGATCGCGGGAATAACCCGTCGCGATCGCCCGTTCTGGGCTGCGTTGACCGGTGCAACCGCTGCGCCTGACGGGAGACCGCTTTAATGCGCATCGCGATGATCGGGACAGGATATGTCGGCCTGGTCTCCGGCGCGTGTTTTTCCGAATTCGGCGTGTCGGTGACCTGCGTCGACAAGGACGCCGGCAAGATCGACGCGCCTGAAGCGCGGCGAGATCCCGATCTACGAGCCGGGGCTCGACCAACTGGTCGCGAGCAACGCGCGCGGCCGGGCGGCTCAGCTTCACGACCGATCTGCAGAGCCGCGGTGATCGGCGCCGACGCGGTCTTCATCGCGGTCGGCACCCCGTCGCGGCGCGGCGACGGCCATGCCGATCTCAGCTATGTGTTCGCCGCCGCCGAGGAGATCGGCGAGGCACTGGCCGAGGGCCGAGCAGCGAGCGCACCGTCATCGTCACCAAATCGACCGTGCCGGTCGGCACCGGCCGGCGGGTCGAGCGCATCCTGCGCAAGACGCTGCCGACGCGGCCGTTTCGATGTCGCCTCAAACCCCGAGTTCCTGCGCGAGGGGTCGGCGATCCAGGATTTCATGCGGCCCGACCGGGTCGTCATCGGCACCGACAGCGAGCACGCCCGCAATGTGCTTGCGGGCGCTCTACCGGCCGCTCTACCTGCTCGAGACGCCGGTGGTGTTTACCGCGCTCGAGACCGCCGAGCTGATCAAATACGCCGCCAACGCGTTTCTCGCGACCAAGATCACCTTTATCAACGAGATCGCCGATCTGTGCGAGGCGGTCGGCGCCGATGTCCAGGACGTCGCCCGCGGCATCGGCCTCGACGGCCGCATCGGCCGCAAGTTCCTGCATGCCGGGCCGGGCTTTGGCGGCTCGTGCTTTCCGAAGGATTGCCAGGCGCTGGTCCGCACCGCCGAGATCGCCAAGTCGCCGCTGTCGATCGTCGACACCGTGCTGCGCGTCAACGACGCGCGCAAGCGCCGCATGGCCGACCGCATCGCCGCGGCCTGCGGCGGCGATGTCGCCGGCAAGACGCTGGCGGTGCTGGGCCTGACCTTCAAGCCCAACACCGACGACATGCGCGACAGCCCGAGCCTGTCGATCCTGCCGGTCTTGCGCGAGGCCGGCGCGACGATCCGCGCCTTCGACCCCGAAGGCATGGACGAGGCGAAGAAGCTGATGCCCGACCTCGATTATTGCGGCGACGCCTACGAGACGATGCAGGGCGCCGACGCGCTGGTGCTGGTCACCGAGTGGAACGAGTTCCGCGCGCCTCGACCTCGACGGGTCAAAGCGCTGCTGCGCCAGCCGCTGGTCATCGACCTGCGCAACATCTACCAGCCGGACGAGATGGCCGCCGCCGGCCTCGTCTATCACAGCATCGGCCGGCCGGCTCAGCGGCACCAACGCTGAGCGAGCCCGTCAACCTGCGCGCCATCGCCTGAACCGCCGCACACCTTTGCACAAGGACAACGATCTGATGCGCACAGTTCTGAAACGCGTTCTCGTCACCGGCGGCGCCGGGTTTCTCGGCTCGCATCTGTGCGAGCGGCTGCGCGCGCAGGGCCATGACGTGCTGTGCGTCGACAACTACTTCACCGGGCGCAAGGACAACATCGCGCCACCTGCTCGGCGACCCGCATTTCGAGGCGATGCGCCACGACGTGACGCATCCGCTGTTTGTCGAGGTCGACGAGATCTACAACCTCGCCTGCCCGGCCTCGCCGATCCACTACCAGTTCGACCCGGTCCAGACCACCAAGACCAGCGTGATCGGCGCGATCAATATGCTGGGCCTGGCGAAGCGGCTGAAGGCCAAGATCCTGCAGGCCTCGACCTCCGAGGTCTACGGCGATCCGACGCTGCACCCGCAGCCCGAATCCTATCGCGGCAACGTCAACCCGATCGGCCCGCGCGCCTGCTACGACGAAGGCAAGCGCTGCGCCGAGACGCTGTTCTTCGATTACTACCGGCAGCACAATCTGCGCATCCGGGTGGTGCGCATCTTCAACACCTACGGGCCGCGCATGCACCCGAATGACGGCCGCGTCGTCTCCAACTTCATCGTCCAGGCCTTGCGGAACGAGCCGATCACCCTCTACGGCGACGGCAGCCAGACGCGCGCCTTCTGCTATGTCGACGACATGATCGAGGGGTTCCTGCGGATGATGGCCGCACCCGACGACATCACCGGGCCGATGAACCTCGGCAACCCGGTCGAAACCTCGGTCGCCGAACTGGCGCACCTGATCATCGAACTGACCGGCTCGCGCTCTGAGATCGTGCACCGGCCGCTGCCGATCGACGACCCGATCCAGCGCTGCCCCGACATCTCGCAAGCCAAGGCGATGCTCAACTGGCAGCCGCAAACGCCGCTGCGCAATGGCCTGAACCGGACGATCGAGTATTTTGACCGGCTGCTGACCGAACGCGGCGAGCGCGAAGCCACGCACACCTTCGGCGCGAACTAGTTTAATCCCTCTCCCGCATTGCGGGAGAGGGTGCCGAGTGTAGCGAGGCGGGTGAGGGTGTGTCAGCTTAACGACCCTCACCCGTCTCGCCGCTAACGCGGCGATCCACCCTCTCCCGCGATGCGGGAGAGGGATTAAGCCGCGCAGGGCGGACGGAGCGAATAGCGAAGTCCGCCAGAGGGCGCGCAGCATCGGCGGACTTCGTTTGCACTCCGTCCGCCCTACCTGACGGTGCGGTCGCGAAGGACGCCCCTTCTCGATTTTGGCGGGAGAGTTTAGGGACCGAGCAGCGGTGTGTGCTGGCGGCAGCGGCCGCGCGCCTGGATCATGCTGCCGGGCACGGCACCGACCCCGCGTTCTTCGATCGGCTCGTACACGGTTGCGCAAATCTGGTTCGACACCAGATTGTTGACCGCCGGGTCGTAGGCGTTGAATTCGGCAAATTCCGGCGGGATGTCGCTGGTCGGCGCCAGCGCACTGGTGCCGAAATCGTCCTTTATCGCGATGTACGGCGTGCAGCCGGGCAGAACGAAGGTCAGCAGCATAAGGGCGAACAACGCGCGCATGGCAATCCACGAGTGAAATGCCCGGGCGAGCGCCCCGGCGAAAATAGCAGGGCTGAGTGTGCCCGCCCGCACTGGTCAGTGCAACAGCTTGTCGAGCGCCGGCAACAGCTCTGCCATATGTTTGATGACGAGTGTGGCACCGTGGGCAGCAAGGCGGGCGTCGTGGCCCGGCAAACAATGGCCGCCGCCGCAAAACCCGATGGCCGTCATTCCGGCCACCACCGCGGCTGTCACGCCGGGAATGCTGTCTTCGATCACGACGCAGCGTGATGCCGGAGTGCCCATGCAGGCGGCGGCATGAAGGAAAAGATCGGGCGCCGGCTTCCCGCGGACGACCATCGACGCGCTGAAGATATTGTCGGCGAAATAGTCGAGCAGGCCGGTTGCTGCGAGGCCGCGCCGAATTTGCGCCGGCACGCCGCTCGACGCGACGCAGACCGGCAGCGGCATTTCGGCCAGGACCGCCGCCACGCCGTCGATCGGCTTCAACGAGGTCTCATATTCGCGGCGGATGATCGCGCCGACCCGTTCCGGGTAATCCGCTGGCAGCTTCCGGCCGCGATCGCGTTCGATAGCGGCCAGCATGTCCTTGTCGGAAACGCCGCAAAACCGTTCGAGCAGCTGGGCGTCGCCGATCGGGTAGCCGCATTCCGTCAGCGTTTGCGCGTGGGCGCGGTTGACGATCGGCTCGCTGTCGATCAGCACGCCATCGCAGTCGAAGATGACCAGCTCGACCGTCATCCGGCGCAGGGCGTCAGCGCAAGCCCGTCGTCTTGTCCCACTCGCGCTGGAACTCGACCCGCGTTTTGAGGAACGCATCCCAGTCGGTCGGCAGCAGCATCTTCAGCTCGGCTGTCGATTGGCCGCCCGGCGGTGGCGGCGCGTCCTCGCGCGGCGAATGCAGATAGAGAAACTGGCCGTTGACCTTCTGCCCTTGCAGCGACAGAAACCAGTCGAGGAACAGCCGCGCCGCGTTCGGGTGCGGCCCGTCAGCGACGATACCCCAACCTTCCGGCGTCGCCGGCATCCCGTCGGCCGGCGCAACAAAGGCGACCGGGGCGCCCTTCGCCTTCCATTCGAGATAGCCGGCATATTGCGCGGTGTGGATGATCTTATCCTGCTGGTTGACCAGCCGGTCGTATTGCTGGACGTACGAATTGAACGCGCGCGGCTTTAACTCGGCGAATTTTTTCCAGTAATCGGGGCCATACAGCCGCGCGCAACTCGAACCAGCTGACATGCTGCAACCCGGAATTTGACACCTTGACGCTGACGCTGTCGGTCCATTTCGGGTCGAGCGCCTGTTTCCAGTCTTTCGGCGCGTCAGCCGCCGAGACGACATTCGGGTTGTAGGCAATCCCGGCCGGGCCGATCGCGCCCCAGGTCCAGCTGCCTTCCGGCTTGCTTTTGTATTCCGGCTTGAAGGCCGCCATCTGCGGCGAGACGTAATGCAGGTAGCCTGATTTCTTCTGGAAATCGAGCACCATGCCCATGTCGGACAGCTGCATCACATCGACGAGATAGCTTTTCGCCTGCCGCTCCGCCAGCACTTTGGCATAGAGCGCACCGGCCTGCAGGCGGGTGTAATTGGCCTTGATCTTCGGAAAGGCCTCACGGAAAACGGCGAGCACCTTCTGCTCGGCCGCCTCAGGGTCGGTGGCGTAGATGACGACCTCACCCTCGGCCTCGGCCTTTGCGATATCGGCGCAGGTCTTGAAGCCGTGCACCTCCTGCGGGGTAGCACAAACCGCGCCGTCATCCGCCCAGGCCGGCCCCGCGGCCATCGCCGCCGCCACGCATGCCGCCATCGTCCACCGCGCCATTCCGGCTCTCCTCCCCCAATTGCGGCGCGATCTTAGGCGGTCGCCTCACCGAGAGCAAACCACCCCGGACTTGCTAGCGCAGCCCACCCAAAGGAGAGGAAGGACTCAGTGGTGATGATCCCCGCCCCCGCCGTGACCGCCGCCACCGTGGCCTCCGCCGCCACCATGACCTCCGCCGCCACCCCCAAAATGCCCGCCCCCAAAATGGCCGCCAGGGGAGAAATGCGCGGCGGAGAAATGACCGCCGCCATGCCACCCGCCGCCATGTCCTCCGCCGCCATGTGCCCAGCCACCACGTCCCCAGCCGCCATGTTCCGCAAAGCCGCCGCCGCGCGCAAAGCTGCGTCCACCGGCGAAGCCGTGTGCCGCGTGGGCATATCCGCCGCCGTGTGGGCCGCCGGCCCGGAAGCCGCCGCCCATTGCAGCGAGGTTGCGCCCGTGGAATTCGTGCCCGCGGAATTCGTGGCCGCCGGCGCCGGCCGCAAACGGCACCGGGAAGCGACCCGTGCTGCCGGCGAGCCCGGCATGCGCTGCCGCGGCCGCTCCGAACGCCATGATCGCACCGTGCCGGCTCGAGTCATGAACCCACACGCCACCGGAAAAATGCGGATCGCGCGCCGCCAGGAACCCATAGCGACCCGAATCCACGACAATATGCCCGGCATGCCAGTCAAAACTGCTCCAGCCCCACAGCGCCCCACCCCACGCGATCTCGACCGGCGGGTAGAAGGCGATGGGGAGTCCGGGCGCGAACGTGACCCCGTAAGGCACGGGAAACACGACCGGCGGGTAGCTCGCATGCGGCCAGTGCCCGTAGGCAACGCGCGAACTATAGGCCGGCACGCAAACCGGCCCCGAGGGCACCGCCGCGATGGTGATGAGTTCGCCTTCCGTCGCGATCTTGCAGTGGCATTCCGGTGTTTCCTTCAGCGTTCCGGCGACCATCGCGAGATGGCGCAGGCGCTGCACCGCGGCCATCACGTCAGTCTGCTGCGAGACAAAGGCGGCGCCGACACTGCGCATCCAGTCGAGCTTGCTGTCCATCACATCGAGGACGCGGTCGAACGGCAGCAGGGCCATGACGCTGGGGTCCCAGCCCCTGGTCTTCATCGCCTGCATCAGCGCATCGCCGCGCAGGGCTTTATTGGCAGGATCGCGCCGCCAGCGTGCCGCATCGACCACCTCCAGCGGGTAGGTCGAGGCCATCAGTATCTGGCCGAGCAACTGATCGGGGTAGAGGGCGATCGGGGCCAGCATCTGGTCGAGCTGCTGTTGCGTGTAGGTCTGCGCCGCAGCCGGAACCGGCGCGGCCTGTGTTTGCGGCGGGGGCGCCTGGGGCTGCGGTGTTGGCGCCGTGGCAACCGGGGCAGGCACGGGGGCTTCCGCGGCGGGCATTAGGGCCTCCGCGCCGAGCATTGGCGGCATCTCCTGCGCCAGGGCAGCGAAACTCGTCATGGCGGTCAATGCCATCGACGCCAGAGAAAGCCTATCAATCCGCATGTCGCCCGCCCTCATCTGCCACTCGCCATCTTTCACAACGGCGGACCAGGGATTCTGTTCCGCCCGATTTGCCCGTCAAGGTTGGGCATCCTTCGGCGCCGGTACACCAGCGCGTTGCAGCGCCTCGCGCTGGCGGCGCGCCAGCACCTCCTCGTCAAAATTGTCGATCAGCTCATGGAACAGGCGGTGCCAGTTAATCTTGGCCTGGAGGTGCAAAAATACCGAACCGAGCCCGACCGCGGCGCGGTCCATAAAAACAAAGGCGCGCGGCGGCTTGATGCCGCCGAGCCGGCGCAAATCCTGATGCACGCTGTCGACGATGGTACGCCCGTCCGGGTTTGCGTTGGCGCCGGATTTACGCTCCTGGATCATGCGGGCGCGGTCGTCGAGCAGCGGCCCGTAAACAAACGCGGCCCAGCGGTTCAGCACCTCGATCAATTCATGCGACAGCTCGCCAAACCCCCAGCTGCGATAGGCCGCCACCGCGAGGTCGCGATCGTCGCGCTCCAGCGCGTGGTAGAGGTCGATGACGCCTTTGACGAAACTCGCCGGAAACACCCGAACACACCCGAAATCGAGCAGGTTGACGCTGTGGTTGCCATCGGTCTCTGGCGCGACCGTGTAGTTGCCGAGATGCGGGTCGCCATGGATGACGCCGTAATAATAGAACGGCACGTACCAGATGCGAAACATGCGTAGCGCGATCTCGTTGCGCACCTCGATCGGCTGGCTGGCAACATCGAGGATCGGCCCGCCATCGAGCCAGGTCATCGTCAGCAGCCGCCGCGACGACAACTCCGGGATCGGCCGCGGCACCGCGACACCCTTCTCGTCCTTTAGGATCTCGCGGTAGAGGCGCATGTGCGCCGCCTCGCGGGTGTAGTCCAGTTCTTCGCGCAGGCGGTCGGCGATCTCGGCATGAATATCGCCGGTCGTGACGGTGCGGTCATAGCGCTCATAAAGGCCCATCACCAGTTTCAGCTGCCGCAGATCGGCCTCGACCGCCGATGACATGTCCGGGTATTGCAGCTTGCAGGCGAGCCGGGTGCCGTCGAGCGCCACCGCGCGATGCACCTGCCCGAGCGAAGCGGCGCGCGCTGCCTCATGCTCAAAGCTCTGGAACCGGCTCTGCCAGTCGGGGCCGAGTTCGCCCATCATGCGCCGCCGGACAAACGGCCAACCCATTGCCGGCGCATTCGACTGCAGCTGGATCAGTTCGCGGACATATTCCTCGGGCAATGCGTCGGGGATCGTGGCGAGCAGTTGCGCCACCTTCATCAGCGGCCCCTTGATGCCGCCGAGCGCCGCCTTCAGATCGGCCGCATGCCGGTCGCGATCGATCGGCATGCCGAGATACCGCTCCCCGGCCAGCCGCGCCGCCAACCCGCCCATCGCTCCGCTGACCCGGGCGTAGCGCCGCACCCGGCCGGTGAAACTGTCCTCGTCGCTCACGCTGTTCCTCTGCGATCAGACGCACGTCCGCGAGTGTAGGGGTTTTCGGCCCTACCGGGTTTTTCAGCCCTCACCCGGCCATGACGGCGGACGAGGGCATTGAGTGCCGTAGGATGGGCTGAGCGCAGCGAAGCCCATCATCCTGCCGCTCCCAAGGGAAAAGCGATGGGCTTCGCTGTGCTCAGCCCATCCTACGAGGGTTAAACCGGATAGTATCGCCAGGGTCTACGAGAGCGCGGCGCAGGCGCGCTCGATGCGGCGGCAGGCTTCGAGCAGCGTTTCGGTCGAGCAGGCGTAGGAGATGCGGAAATGCGGCGACAGGCCAAAGGCCTCGCCATGCACGACCGCAACGCCTTCAGCCGCCAGCAGGTAGCGCACAACATCCTCGTCGTTTTTCAGCACCTCGCCCGATGGCGTCTTCTTGCCAAGCAGCCCGGCGCAGGAGGGGTAGACATAGAACGCGCCTTCCGGCCGCGGGCAGTAAAGGCCCGGAATCTTGTTCAGGTAATCGACGATCAGGTCGCGACGCTGCTTGAACACCGCGGCATTGGGCGCGATGAAATCCTGCGGCCCGTTCAGCGCCTCGATCGCGGCGGCCTGGCTGATCGAGCAGGGGTTGGCGGTCGAGTTCGACTGGATCGCCCCCATCGCCTTGATCAGCTCTCTCGGCCCGGCGCCATAGCCGATCCGCCAGCCGGTCATGCAATAGGCCTTTGACACGCCGTTGACGGTCAGCGTGCGCTCGTAGAGGCGCGGTTCGATCTGGGCGATCGTCTTGTAGACGAAATCGTCGTAGATCAGGTGCTCGTACATGTCGTCGGTCATCACCCAGACATGCGGGTGCTTGAGCAGCACGTCGGCGACGGCGCGCAGATCGGCCTCGCTATAGGCCGCCCCGGTCGGGTTCGACGGCGAATTCAGGATCACCCATTTTGTCTTTGGCGTGATCGCGGCGTCGAGGTCCTCGGGGCGCAGCTTGAACCCGTTATTCTGCGAGCACGCGACCGGCACCGGCTCGCCGTCGCACAGCAGCACCATTTCGGGATACGACACCCAGTACGGCGCCGGGATCACGACCTCGTCGCCGGGGCTCAGCGTCGCGACCATCGCGTTGTACAGCACCTGCTTGCCGCCGCCCGACACCGACACCTGGTTCGGCTCGTAATCCAGCCCGTTCTCACGCTTGAACTTCGCCGCGATCGCCTGTTTCAGCTCGATGCGCCCGTCGAACACCGTGTAGCGCGTCTCGCCGTTATTGATGGCGGCGATCGCGGCATTGCGGATGTTTTCCGGCGTGTCGAAATCGGGCTCGCCGACGGACAGGCTGATAATATCGCGCCCGGCCGCCTTAAGCTCGGTGGCAAGGGCGGTGATCGCCATGGTCGGGGAAGGCTTTACGCGCGCAAGTCGGTTGGCAAGAAAGGACATGGTCGGCTTTCGTGGAGGTTAGGTCGGTAAATTAAGGGATCGACCAGCCCCTGTGAAGCCGGGAGCTTGGTAAATCAGTCGAATTCGGTCGGCAGCTGCGGCGCGTGATAATGCGCGAACATGCGCTCGATCTGGTACGGCACCACCCGGCTGATCGAGATGTCCGCCGGCAGCCCGGCTTCGGGAAAAAAGCCGATCTCGGTGGTTTCGAGGCTGGTGCGCGGCGCGCCTCCGACGATGTCGCAGATAAAGAACATCTTGTAGACGTGGAACGGGCGCAGCGGCACATGCGGGTGACGCGCCCGGTCGAATACCGCCGCCAGCTTGCGCACCGCGATCTCGTACCCGGATTCCTCGCGCACCTCGCGGATCACCAACTCGCGGGCCGACTGGTTGACGTCGGCCCAGCCGCCGGGCAGGCACCAGCGGCTGTCATTGGCCTCGCGTACCATCAGCAGCGCACCGTCGTCGCGGAAGGCGGCGGCGCGCACGTCGATCTTCGGTGTCGCATAGCCGTCCTGGCCGGCGAACAATTCCTCGATCCGCGTCAGGTCGGCGCTGGTATGAGCAGCCATGATCTGCGCCGCCAGCCCGCGGATCATCTCATAGCGTTCGGCGTCGAACGGATCGCGGACATAGGCGAGGCCGGTCTGTGCGATCGCTTGCAGCTGCCGCGCCCAGATCAGCCAGTCCGGCTCCATTCCCGTCTCCACTCTGCGCCGATTACCGTAGCATAGCCAAACTGTGGTAAGGCGCCGCCTTCTCTCGCGCCAGCCGCTTCGCTAAACTCAGGGTTGGCAAAATTCGCGGCGCAAAACCTGCCGACCAAGCCTGCAACATTGTGACGGCAATCTGGCAAAAGGCTGTTTTGACACATGAGCTTTAATCGATGAGCGACGCACCGGCACAACAGCGGCCAAAGATGTTCGTCAATGTCGGCGCCGGGCCGAAGGGAGCGGCATGGCTCCCGCCCGTCTTCTCCACCTGGCGCGAATTTCGGATCGATATCGACCCGGCGACGCGCCCCGATCTGCTCGCCGACATGACCGATTTATCGGCGATCGAGGACGCATCTGTCGATGCGGTGTGGTCGTCGCACTGCCTCGAACACCTGTATCTGCATCAGGCCAGCAAGGCCGTCGCCGAGGCGTATCGCATTCTCGATCCCGGCGGTTTTTTGTGCGTCATCGTGCCCGACATTCAGGTCGTCGCCGATTTCATCGCCAACGACCGCCTGCACGACACGATTTATGAATCGCCGGCGGGGCCGGTGACGCCGCACGACATGCTGTTCGGCTACGGCCCGTACCTCGCGCAGGGCATGCTGCACATGGCGCACCGCTCGGCCTTTACGCCGACGATGCTGCTGCACAAATTGCAGGAGGCGCCGTTTGCCGAGATCGTGCTGCGGCGCCGGCCGAACCAGGAACTGGCCGCGATCGCGTGCAAGCGCGCCCCGGCCAGCGACGCTGCCCGCGATACCTTTCTCGCCAGCCTGGAGCTATAGCCGCCATGCTCGAAACCACGATTGCCGGCAGCCTCCCCAAACCGTCCTGGCTGGCAACGCCGCGCATGCTGTGGGCGCCGTGGCAGGCGGAAGGTGAGGCCCTCGCCGAGGCCAAGCGTGACGCAACGCTGCTCGCGCTCAAGGAGCAGGAAGACGCTGGGATCGAGATCGTCACCGACGGCGAGCAGTCGCGGCAGCATTTCGTGCACGGGTTTCTCGAAGGCCTCGACGGGGTCGATTTCGACCGCCGCGTCAAGATGGGCATCCGCAACAACCGCTACGACGCGATGGTGCCGACCGTCACCGGCCCGCTGCGCCGCCGCCATTCGGTCCACGCGACCGAAGCCGGCATCGCGAGGCAGCACACGCACAGCCGGCTGAAATTCACCCTGCCCGGTCCGATGACGATCATCGACACACTGGCCGACGCGCATTACGGCGACCGGGTGGCGATGGCGATGGCCTTTGCCGATCTGCTGAACGAGGAGGCGCGCGAGCTGGAGGCGATCGGCGTCGATGTGATCCAGTTCGACGAACCCGCCTTCAATGTCTATCTCGACGAGGTCGTCGGCTGGGGCATCGAGGCCTTGCACCGCGCCACCGCGGGGCTGCGCTGCAAGACCGCGGTGCATATCTGCTACGGCTACGGCATCCAGGCCAATATCGACTGGAAGACCAGCCTCGGCCGTGAATGGCGGCAATACGAGAAGATTTTCCCGGCGCTGGCGGCAAGCCGGATCGACCAGGTATCGCTCGAATGCGCCAACTCGCACGTGCCGATCGAGCTGCTGGCGCTGCTCGCCGGCAAGGACGTGCTGGTCGGCGCGATCGATGTCGCCACCGACCGGGTGGAAACCCCGGAGGAGGTCGCCCAGACCATCGAGGAGGCGCTACGCTTCGTCCCGGCCGAGCGCCTCTTCCCCTGCACCAATTGCGGCATGGCACCGCTCGACCGCACTCTCGCCAACCGGAAACTGGCCGCCCTCGCCGCCGGCGCCGCCCTGGTGCGCGGCACAACGAAGTAGGGCGAGAGGCGCCGCAGCACCTCCCGCCCTACAAAAAGGACCCGGCGCGGCTCCTGAACCGCGGCGGGCGTTTTTCCAACCTTTAGGCGGCGTGGCCGGCCGGGGCTGGTTCGTCCTTGTCGAAGTCGAATTCGACCTTGCCGCCATGCGGGTCGTCAAAGAACAGCTGCCACAGGCCCTCGCGAACGCCGCCTTCGGGAAGCCGCCGCAGCTCGTAGGTGATCTTGGCCTTATCGAGCTTCGCGACGGTGCCCGGCAGGTCGGTCGCGGTGAACGCCATGTGGTCGATCACGCCGGCGCGCACATTGCCCAGCTGGTCACGGTGGATCACGTGCAGGATCGGCTGGTCGCCGACATAGAGCCAGTATCCCGGGAACTTGAAGTTCGGCCGCGGCCCTTCCTCGAAACCGAGCAGGTCGCAATAGAATTTTCGCGTCGTGTCGAGATCGTCGCTCAGTACGGTGAAGTGGTTCATTCCCTGGAGGCTCATGCCAATCTCCTCTGCCAAAGCCGCGCAGCCTTAATCTTAGCATGTAAATGGGCATGTAAACGGCCGAAATGTCCGGCCGCCGTCAATCGCTTGCGCTGATTATCCCAAAGTGCAGCGCCACGGCGGCGCGGCCCGTGCTAAACCGACAGGCAGAGATAAACCAGGGGCGAGGAACGCAGCGATGCGTATTGTTTCGATCGCGGCATTGATTGGCGGGCTGCTTGGGGCGTTCGGCCTCGGCGAGCCGGCGCTGGCGCAGAAATCCGGTGGTGTTCTGCGCATCTACCACCGCGACAGCCCGGCCAGCATGTCGATCCACGAGGAAGGCACGATCGGCGTGATCCTGCCGATGATGGGCGTCTTCAACAACCTCGTCGTGTTCGACCAGAGCGTGCCGCAGAACAGTGACAAGTCGATCGTCCCCGACCTCGCGACCAGCTGGACGTGGAATGGCGACCATACCGCGCTGGCCTTCAAATTGCGCGACGGCGTCAAATGGCATGACGGCAAGCCGTTCACCTCGGCCGACGTCAAATGCACGTTCGACCTGCTGACCAACCAGGGGAAGGAAAAGCTCCGCCTCAACTACCGCGAAAGCTGGTGGGTCAACGTCAAGGAGACCACGGTCAACGGCGACAGCGAGGCGACGATCCATCTGAAAAAGCCGCAGCCGGCGCTGCTGGCGATGCTGGCGGCCGGGTATACCCCGATTTATCCCTGCCATGTCACGCCGGCGCAGATGCGGCAGCACCCGATCGGCACCGGCCCGTTCAAGTTTGTCGAGTACAAGCCGAACCAGTCGATCAAGCTGACCAAAAATCCGGATTACTGGAAGCAAGGTCGGCCTTATCTCGACGGCATCGAATACACGATCATTCCGAACCGCTCGACCGCGATCCTCGCTTTTATCGCCGGCAATTTCGACATGACCTTTCCCTATGAGGTCACGTTCGCGCTGCTGAAAGACATCAAGGCGCAGGCGCCGCAGGACGTCTGCCAGGAGGGCGCCGCCAACGAGTCGGTCGGCGTGCTGATCAATCGCACCAAGCCGCCCTTCGACAACGCCGATGTGCGCGATGCGATCGCGCTGACGATCGACCGCAAATCCTTCATCGACATTCTCGGGCAAGGCGAAGGCGATATCGGCGGCGCGCTGCTGCCGCCACCGGAAGGCGTGTGGGGCATGCCCACCGAGCGGCTGCTGACGTTGCCCGGCTATAGCGGCGACATAAAACAAAACCGCGACAAGGCGCGCGAGTTGATGAAAAAGGCCGGATATGGCCCCGACAAGCACCTGACGATAAAACTTGCGACCCGCAACATCGCGGTCTACCGCGACCCGAGCGCCATTCTGCTGGATCAGCTCAAGGATATCTGGATCGACGGTGAGCTCGAACTGGTCGAGACCGCGAACTGGGTGCCAAGGCTGATCCGCAAGGATTTCACGCTTGGCCTCAATGTGCTCGGCACCGGTGTCGACGACCCCGATGTCTATTTTTACCAGAACTATGTCAGTTCCTCAAAGCGCAACTACCCCGGCTACAACGACCCCGAATTCGACAAGCTGGTCGATCAGGAATCGCAGGAGATCGATCCGGTCAAGCGCAAGAAACTGGCGCAGGACGCCGACTTCCTGCTGCAAAAAGGGTTGGGGCGGCCGGTCATCTACCATCTGCGCGCCGCCACCTGCTGGCAGCCTTACGTGAAGGGCATCACGATGATGACCAACAGCCAATACAATGGCTGGCGCATGGAAGACTGGTGGCTGGATAAGTAATTTGGCGGTCAACGGCATCGCCGGCATCGACCGACCGAGAAAAACAGGGAGGGGCGGTATGAGGATCAGGCAGGTTCTGATCGCGACGGGCGCGTTATATCTCGCGTGGGGTGCGTCCGGCGCTGCGCTGGCGCAGCAGCGGGGCGGCATCCTGCGCGTCTATCACCGCGACAGCCCGGCCAGCATGTCGATCCACGAAGAAGCGACGTGGTCGACGATCGCGCCGATGAGCGCCGTTTTTAACAACCTCGTGATCTACGACCAGCACATCAAGCAGAACAGCCTGGCGACGATCCGGCCGGAACTGGCCGAAAGCTGGTCGTGGAGCGAAGACGGCAAGGATTTGACGTTCAAGCTGCGCCACGGCGTCAAATGGCACGACGGCAAACCATTCACCGCCACGGACGTCAAATGCACCTGGGATATGCTGCTCGGCAAAGGGCCGGAGAAGCTGCGGCTCAACCCGCGCGAGACCTGGTATCTGAACCTCAATTCGATCACCGTCAACGGCGATGATGAGGCAATTTTTCACATGAAGCGGCCGCAGCCGGCGTTTATCGCCTTGCTGGCGTCGGGCGACTCGCCGGTCTATCCCTGCCACGTACCAGCGCGCGACATGCGGCAGCATCCGATCGGCACGGGGCCGTTCAAGTTCGTCGAATACAAGCCCAACGAGTCGATCAAGCTGGTTCGCAACCCGGATTACTGGAAACCGGGCCTGCCTTATCTCGACGGCATCGAATACACGATCATCCCGAACCGCTCGACCGCGGTGCTGGGCTTTGTCGCCGGCAAGTTCGACATGACCTTCCCGTATGAGGTCACGATCCCGCTCTTGAAGGACATCAAGAGCCAGTCGCCGAACGCGATCTGCGAAACCGAACCGATCAACGTCGCGATCACGCTGGCGATCGTGCGCAAACCGCCCTTCGACAATCCCGATATCCGCCACGCGATCGCAATGGCGCTCGACCGGCAGGCCTTCATCAACATTCTCGGCGAGGGCCAGGGCGATATCAGCGGCATCATGCTGCCGCCACCCGAAGGCATCTGGGGCATTCCGCTGGAACAGTTGCGGCCCCTGCCGGGGTATGACCCGGATGTCGCGAAAAGCCGCGCCGCGGCGCGCGACATCATGAAGAAGCTGGGCTATGGGCCCGACAACCGGCTCAAGGTCAAGGTGTCGGCCCGCAACATCGCCGGCTATCGCGACCCGGCGACGATCCTGATCGACCAGCTCAAATCGGTGTTCATCGACGCTGAAATGGAGACGATCGAGACCGCCAACTGGATACCCAAGATGGTCCGCAAGGACTATACGCTGGCGATCAGCCTGTCGGGCAGCGCGGTCGACGATCCCGACCAGATTTTCTACGAAAGCTATGTCTGCAAATCGCCGCGCAACTACACCGGCTATTGCGAGCCCGACGTCGAGGCGATGATCGACCGGCAGTCGATGCAGGCCGACCCGGAGAAGCGCAAACAGATCGTCTGGGATATCGAGCGCCGGATCGCCTCCGACGCCGCCCGCCCGATCATCTATCACGCCCGCGCCGCGACCTGCTGGCAGCCCTATGTCAAGAACATCACCCTGATGTCCAACAGTGCCTACAACAGCTGGCGCCTGGAGGATGCGTGGCTGGACCACCGGCCATGAGGTAACGGGCGGCGGCGCGATTTTCGCTCAGACCTCGCTCAGCACATGCTCGAATGCACTGGGCAGAAACAGAAACGGGCCGCGCGCCGTCACCTTGCCGTCGGGGCCGCGGGCGAAAGCACTGAACCGGGTGGAGGTGGCGCCGGCGGCGCTCAGGAACACCAGCGCCTCGCCCTCGACCGCCCAGCGCGCCTCGTTGGCATGGCGATAGCCCTGGATCGTCCCGTCGGCGGCCAGCCGGAGTTTTGACGCCACGACAAAGCCGGTCGATCGCGTAAACCGCCATTCATTCGCGGTCCAGTCGATATCGGCTGCGGCCAACCGCGTTTCGGTCGATGCCGCGGCGGGGGCAGCGGTTACGGCAGCGGCCGGCTGGCGCCGCATGACCCATTTGTCGCCGTCGATCTGCAGCTTCATGCCGGCCTGTTCGGCGAACTCGTTGACCGCGCGCATGACGCCGGGCCAGCCCTGGGTGAAATCGTCGCCGAACAAAACTCCACCGGCCCCGACCAGCGGCCAATAAGCGGCGATATCCGCCGCCACGTCTTCGTAATCGTGGCTGGCGTCGAGATAGACCAGGTCGAAATTCAGGGTGTGCAGTTTGAAGAACCGCGCGGCGATGCCTGATGTCGTCGGAAACGGCGTAATCACCCCCGACATCGCCTCGGCCACCACGTTTTTCAGAAACGTATAATAGACCGAGGGAAACCCGTGGGTCAGGTTGAGCGAGCGGTAGCGCGTCGGGTCGTCGTGGTTGGTCCAGAATTCGAGCGCGCCGAGCCAGGTGTCGACGCAGACGATCTCCCCGTCCGATATCCCAAGCTGGCGCTGCAGGCGTCCCATATGGACCGCCGACGCCCCCTTCCAGGTCCCGACCTCGAGGATAAAGCGCGGCCGCAACTCGCCGAGCAGCCGCGCAAAGATCGGATGCTCATGGCCCCAGCCCTGCAGATCGGCCACGTGCCCGGCCATATCGAGCGCGATATACGGATCGACCCGGTGGATCAGCGGTCGCACCCGCATCGTCAAAGGCCCGGGACCCTCGCCGGCCGGATCAATCGCCGGAACCTCGGTCGAGATTGGTGGGTGCAGTAGGACTCGAACCTACGGCCCGCTGATTAAGAGTCGGGAAAACTGACCTAACGCCGGCTAACACCATCAAACACCGCCATTGAAAACCCGAGGCTATCAGCCGATTATGTCGCCTGATGTTGCGCGACGTTCGGCAGCGACCGGCGCGCAGGATGTTAGCCTGATGTTAGCCGGAGGGAAGCGCGATGGCGATGCAGCGATTGACGCAGGCGAGGATCGAGCGCCTTCGGCCGCAAGAAAAACGCTACCTGGTGCCCGATCCCGAGGCGCCGGGCCTGTACGTCCGCGTTACCCCGGCGGGGCACAAATCATTCACCATCGTTGGCCGCGACCCGGCCGGGAAACAGCTGTGGCGCGAGGTGGCGGGCGCCACGGTCGGCGACCCGCTGGACGACGTGCGCGTAAAGGCGCGCGAGGGCATCCGGCGCCTCAAGACTGGACAAGAGCCGTTCCCGCCACCGGCGCCGAAGGCCGAGACGTTTGGCACGGTGGCGGCCAGCTACATGGAACTGCACGTCGAAGGTAAGGGCCGCGACGGGGTGCCGCTGCGCTCCCAGCCCGAGATCGAGCGGTGCCTCAACAAGTATGTCCTGCCGCTCTGGAAGGATCGCGACTTCGAGGATATCCGTCGCAGCGACGTGACCCGGCTGCTTGACGGCATCGTGAAAGAGAACGGGCCCCGGCAGGCCGATTACGTGCTGGCGATTGTCCGCGGCCTGATGAACTGGCAGGCAAGCCGGCTCGACGATTACGTGTCGCCGATCGTGCGCCGCATGGCCCGCACCAAGCCCGCGGAGCGCAAGAGAGAACGAATCCTGACCGATGATGAGTTGCGCACCCTTTGGCCGCTCTTGGGCGACTGCGGCAGCTTTGGCGCGCTGGTAAAGCTGCTGCTGCTGAGCGGCCAACGTCGCGAGAAGGTCGCCGAAATGCGGTGGGCCGACATCTCGATTGACGGGGTATGGACGATCCCGAGCGAGGATCGCGAGAAGGGCAACGCCAAGGTGCTGGCGCTGCCCGAGCTGGCGATCGGCGTCATCCGCACGCAGCCCCGCGTTTCCGGCAACGACTTTGTGTTCGCCGGCCGCAACACCGGTCGCCCGGTCAACGGGTTCAGCAAGGCCAAGGCAGCGCTCGACGAACGCGCCGGGATTGAGGCCTGGGTGCTGCACGACCTGCGGCGCACGGCGCGGTCGCTGATGAGCCGGGCCGGTGTGCGCCCCGACATTTCCGAGCGCGTGCTCGGGCACATCATCGCCGGTGTCGAGGGCGTATACGACCGGCACACGTATTTCGATGAGAAAAAGGACGCGTTGGCCCGGCTGGCGATGCTGGTCGACCGTATCCTCGACCCGCCGGCCGAGAACGTGGTCGAGCTGGCGGGGAGGGGCTGACATTGGAACTTGGAGAAATTCTTACCCTACTAACAGCACAACAAAAAGCTAAGTACGAGAATATGGCAAACGAGCTTTTTCAACGCATACATATGGACATCGGTATGGCAGAGGCTTGCCGAATTTTTAAGAAAGCCGCCTCTCCTAAAAATCGACCTTCCCGAAGTCGCACGGGTCGTCCAAGGGCAGATCGATATGCGGACATTAAGTTATGGAATGCGCTCGATCAGTCCGGCGGGTCATTCAGAAAGGCAGCCGAAACCTTAGCTGGCGATGCTCCCGAGAGGATCGAGGCTTTAGAGAAAAGGCTGCGGCGCCACATCGACGCAACCAGTCATCAACACTTCGGGAGAAACGGGCTTCCGATAGAGGGGCGAGTGCGAAAGAGCACTCAGTCCGAGCACCTAGCGCTGGCGATCCTAGCCGTGCTGCGCTGCATAACGGACGAGGGACAAAAAGCAGCCGATAATTAGCTGACTTGTTGTCATCGACGCCGAGCGTCGCAGGGATAATTAAGGGGGCGCAACACCTGAGGTAACAGGAGCGTCCCTACCAATGCAGCCAAACACAAACCCTTCGGATGACGATGCCGTTATCCGCCAGCCCGAGACATCGCGCCTCGCTGGCTACTGCGACATGCACCTGCGCCGGCTGGAAGACGTCGGTGATTTCCCCAAGCGGTTCAAGCTCAACCCCAAGTCCGGAACCTACGGCGCGGTCGGCTGGTCGCGTCGCGAGGTGATGGCCTGGATCGCCGAACGTCGCGCCTCGCGGCAGGCGGCGGCGTAGGAATGGCCACAAAAGAAAGCCCCGGAGCGCAGGCAAGCGCTCGCGGGGCAGGTGCTTCGATAGGCTGTGGTAGCAGCGCCGAAGTTACCGAAACCGAGGACAGAACACAACAGGTCGCCCGCACCCTTGCGCGCAGGCACCTTCTGAGGGCATCGGTCGCCACGGTCCTTGCGGGCGAGATCGTCAACGGGGCGCGGTTATGACGCTGCGCCTCACGGTGTCCCTGACCCACGCCCGGTCTGGCGCCGAAATCTTGCTCCACGACTCGGGCCCGCTCGTGGCGCTCGCCAATGCCAATGCCGCCGAGGCGATCGAGGCGGCGCTCGATCAACATGCCGGCGAGGTCGAAAGGGGCGGCGTCCAGCTTGTTATCAGGCTAACTGACCGCGAGTTCGTGTTGCCGGCAAATCGTCCGGTTCTTACGGCCCGTCGCGAGCGGCGCGGCCTCTCCCCAGGTGAATTCTGATGAGCGCCGCGCTCGACATGGCGCAGCTGGTGCCCGTCGCTGCCGGCGAGAAGGTGCCACGCGTCCGCGGATGGCCCGAAATACGGCTATCCCCCGAGCAGGTCGAGCAGCATCTCAGCCGCGGCGGCAACGTCGCCGTGCGCCTTGGCCCTGCCTCGGGTGATTTGGTCGATATCGACCTCGATTGCACCGAAGCGATGGCGCTCGCCGACCTGTATCTGCCGGCGACAGGCGCCGAGTTTGGCCGGCACAGCAAACCGCGCAGCCATCGGCTCTTCGTCGCGCCGAGCGCTGTCTACGCAACATTCGCCGACCCGCTGACCGGCGAGACGATGGTCGAGCTCCGCGCAGACGGCCGCGACGGTGGCGCGCATTTGACGTTGGTTCCGCCCTCGGTCGCAGACGGCGAACGCCGGGAGTGGCATGGCGACGTGATCGAGCCAGCGGCGGCCGATGCGGCGGTGCTGACGCGGCGCGTGGCTTGGCTGGCGATCGGCTGCCTTGTGATGCGACACATCTCGGAAGCGGCTCACCGGCCGGCACCGGACCTGCCTGACTTGCTTTGGGAGGCCGATCACCAGCTTGGCCGTGCCGCCTTCCGCTGGCTCGGCAGGCCGGCCCCAGACGAACACGAGTTCGCGAAAGCCTCGGCATGCAATGAGCCACGACGAGTTGCGGATCGAAGAAGTCGTCGCCGCGATCCGCAACACATTCGATTGGATCGGATGGAACCGCGTTGGCATGGCGATCTTTGCGGCGAGCGGTGGTTCTGAGGAAGGCTTTGTCGCTTTCGACGATCTATCGTCACGCTCGCCGAAATATGATCCGCACGCCGTCCGCGAGCGCTGGCGCAATTACCGCCGCTCGCCACCGTCCCGCATCGGCATCGGCACGTTGGTCTATATGGCCCGCGAAGCCGGCTGGCGGCGGAGTGCGGCGGCATGATTGGCACCGAGGATTTCTTCCATGGCGAGGACGAGTTCGCCCGGGGCTACAGGAATGGCAGCGATGGGCCGCCGCACTCAAAACTTTCGCCGATCAAGCCGGTCGACCTCGCTGATGTTCCTGTGCCGCAGCGGCAATGGCTGGTGCAGGACTGGGTGCCGATGGTCAGGGTCACAGGCATCTATGGCCCTGGCGGCGAGGGGAAAACGCTGCTGGCGCAGATGCTCGCGACCGCGGGGGCGATCGGTGCGTTCTGGCTCAACCTCGCTGTGCTGCGATGCAATTCCGTCCTGGCATTTTGCGAAGACGATATCGAGGAAATGCACCGCCGGCAGGAAGACATCAACCGGCACTTCGGGTGCAGCTTCGCCGATCTCGGCGCGATGCGCTGGCTGCCCCGCCTCGGCGACGACAACGCGCTGATGAACACCGCCGGCGAGCACACGCCATTCTTCCACCAGCTGCTTGCGGCGGCCAAGGAACACGATGCCAAGCTGATCGTCACGGACACATTGGCTGATGTCTTCGTCGGCAATGAGAATGACCGCGGTCAGGCCCGAACCTTCGCTCAGCAGGCGCTCGGCCGCCTCGCCCGGGAAACGCAGGCCGCCGTCATCGCCTTGGCCCATCCGTCACGCGCCGGCATGTCGTCCGGCACTGGCGACAGTGGCTCAACCGGCTGGGAAGGTGCCTTCCGCTCACACCTCTACATCGCGACCCCGACTGACGATGACGGCGGGGCGGCCGATATGGACCTGCGTGTGTTGACCGGAAGAAGGCCAACGCGGCGCGCCGCAATGAGACAATCGAGATGCGCTGGCGAGACGGCGTGTTTGTCACCACTGCGCCACCGGCCGGCATTCTCGGCAGCATCGACCGCCGCACCTGCGAGCGGGTTTTTCTCGAACTGCTCGCGCGCATGACCGCAGAGGGACGCTACGTGTCCCATAAGGCCAATGCCGGCAACTATGCACCAAAGCGGTTCGCCGAACAGCCCGACCGGGAGCGGTTCAAGAAAGCCGATTTCAAGCGCGCGATGGAGACGTTGTTCGCAGCCGGGAAAATCCGCGTGGCTGTACCAGGGCAGCAATCGCACTTCCTATGAGTGCCTTGAAATCATTCCCGAAGAAGCTGCACGCGGTTCATGAGGGTGCACCCTAAGTCATTGATTTCATTTGCACGCGGTTGTGCACGCGGTGTCTGCACGCGGTTGCACGCGGTTCGGCTAAGTAATTGAGATTGCTTGCTCGCGGCTCCGCACGCGGTGTGCACACGCAGTCCCCCCATACCCCATACGCTGCCGCGGCGCCCTTCGGGGTGCGCCCGGCTGCGATCTTACCTTCGGCAGCCCAGCGAAAGAGCGCTGCCGCGGCGGCGTGCGAAGCGCAGCGAAAATCGACAGCATCGAGCATTAAAAACGATCGTCTATGTGCGGCTTCGTCCGGCAGCGTTGGCCGGTGTTACGGCCTGAGCAGCTGATCCATAATCGGCTGTTTACGACATCAAATACGTCGTCTTTCAACAGGTTACGTGTTATCTTCCTAGCCGGGATAACGGACGGCTAACATCCAGTGCTCGACGGCGAGATTTTAGACCCGATCAGGCCACCGTCATCGTCGGCTGTTACGACGGCATTCGACGTGGCCGAACCGATGAAGCGCCGCGGTCGCCGCCCCGGCAGCAAGAACCGTCGCACGGTCGAGATTGAGACGTTGCTGCGCCCGATGGTGCCCAAGGCGCGCAAGCGGCTGCTGGCGATGCTCAAGTCGCCCGACGACGACCTGGCCTTCCGCGCATCCGTGATGGTGTTCAGCTACGTCTATGGCCGGCCGTCGGAGCGGCGGGAAGTCGGCGGCGCCGCCGACGCAACCCCATCCTCCCGCGAAAGCCGTATCCCAAGCGTGGTTGCGGTGTTGGCGACCCTGTTGCCGAGCACCGAGAACGGCGAGTTGTTCAAGCTTGCCGGCCAGCTGATCGACCGCATGCACGGCGCACCGGCCACAATCTCACCACTCTCACCAGGAGCACAGCAATGAAGATGATCGGCAGCGTCGTGTAGTTTGACGCGCCCTCGGGCGTCGGCACGGTCCGCAACGAGGGAGGCGGCATCGAAACCACCGTTTTTGCCGCTGACCTGACCCGGGCCGGTATCGCCCCCAGGGTTGGCGCACGGTTCGCCTATGTCATCGGCACCACGCCGAGCAGCGGCATCACCCAGGCCACTCAAATCGAGAGGCTCGGCTGATGGCCTCGACGACGCTCACTTGTACCGCGGCTGGCCCCTCGACCAGTCTTGCCATAGCGCCGCGGGCGTTTTCCGAGCGCAGCGGCGTGGGCCTGGTTCTCTCGATCACCGGCACGCTCACTGCCTCGGTGGAGCTGAGCGGGGACAATGGTTACCCGCCCGTGCACTGGATCGCCCACGACACGCTCGTCAATCTGACAGCCAGCGGCCTCGGAAACCTTGCGTTCGCGGTGAAGGCCATTCGGTTGAACGTGACCAACTACACCAGCGGCGAAGCCCATCTCGCGGTTGTGCAACCCGTCGAGCGAGAGTGATGTCTGACGCCATGCAACGCATGACGGCTGCCTTGGCGCATCCGACGATGACCTGGTTTCGGAATCATATTCGGCCGCGCACCGCAGTGACCCGCGCGTCATCAGGCATTTGATGAGCCACTGTGCGGCTGGTGCGCCAGCGATCGCCGATGCTGAGCCTTGGCGCGCCGCTTATGCTGCGGCTGGCGAGGTGATCGAGGTACAGACCCTTGGCGATAGAGCCGCCCGGCTGTACCACGATCCGGTGATCCGGCAGTTGGCTGGCGCCGACCTCGATTATTACTTCCAAAATCCCGGCGTTGCCTACGAGGCGTTGAAGGCCGCCGCGGCCAAGGGAGCGTTGCCCGGCGACCTGGGCCTTGAGGCTATGGAGGTTGCGCTCACCGGGCAGGACTTCAACACGGAGCAGGGCGTATCGGAACAGCCCGCCCAGGCCCCTGCGCTGCCCGCTGGTGAGGCAGAGCAGGCATCGGCCTATGGTGCCCTGATTAAGGCTTCCCTAGCCGGCAGCCTCAGCGCAGCGGAGCGCAGCGCACTCGACCGGTTGGCGTCGGCCAAGGTTGGGCGCGCGGCAGATGTCGCCGAGGCGCCACCGGCGGCACCGGCAGCCCCCAGCGAATATGACCAGCTGATCTCCAAGTCGGTCAACGGCGGCGGGCTGACCACTGACGAACATGCCCGGTTGACCGGGTTGGCGACTGCCCGCGCCGAGAGCACCGGACGTTTGGACCCCGCGGACGTCGAGCCGCAATTCATTGAGGATGAGTGACCATGAATGTGCAGAAACAACCGACCGCGATCGCGTCGGCAGAGTACGTGCGGGTGGTGCACGGGCACGTTACGCCGCAGGGGGTGGATTGGCGCGAGGCTCTCTCGCCCGACTATTGGGAGCACGTCGCCAACAGGCTGCGACCGGTGACCGGATCGAAGTTCACAGCTTCGACGGAGAGCAGATCGGATTATCGTTTTGGAGATCGATGAAAGGGCTGCGATGCAGCAACATGATGATGCTGGATTACCGGGCGATTTACCCCTTCGATTTGGAGCTGCCGCCGCCGCCGCATGCCGAGCAGGCGTATTACCGGGTCCGCGAGACGGGCGGCTTGGGCACCTATGAGTGCTACGACGATGCCGGAACGATTGTTCGCCGCGGCATGTACCGGCATGTCGCCCTGGATGAGGCCAATGCCGGAACAAGGCCCACAAGCAGGCGCAGGAAAAGAGGGCGGCGAAGCGGCACGGCCACGAGCCGGCCGAAGCGGACGCGCCGCGTAATGTCTGATGATGGCGAGTTGATCGGGCGGTTAGGTGCCTGCCACCGGATCAGCTTGCCGCGCGCTCGAGGCGCTCGGCAATGACAGGGAGGCGGTGTTCACGCCGCTGCCGGGGCCGCAGACGATGGCGCTCGACAGTGCCGCCGATGAAACGCTATTCGGCGGCAGCGCCGGCGGTAGCAAATCTTACCTGTTGCTGGGCTGCGCCGCGACGCAGCACGGCGTTCGTTAATCTTGCGCCGCCAGTCCACCGAACTTGATGGGCTGATCGCTGATCTTGTCGGCATGCTCGGCAGCGACGGCTTCGATGCTTCGGCCCGCGAGCACGTCGCCAGCGGGCGCAGCATCAAGCTCGGCGGCATGCGGGAGCCGGACGACTGGCGCGCCTACGCCGGCCGGGCCCGCGACTTCATGGGTTTCGACGAAGCGGGCGAGTTCCTTGAGGAACAGGTCGCCAGCCTGCTTGCGTGGCTGCGCTCGACCGATCAGAACCAGCGTTGCCGGGCGATCTTTGCGAGCAACCCGCCGCGAGGCGCGGAGGGGGAGTGGCTCCTGAGGTGGTTGGCTCCCTGGCTCGACCCGGGCTTCCCGGACCCTGCGCGGCTGGCGAGTTGCGGTGGTATGTCCGGGTGCAGGGCGAAACCCGCTGGGTTGCCGGGCCGGGTCGATACGAGATCGACGGCGAGACGTACACGTCGCGGTCGCGCACCTTCATTCCGGCGCGGCTGTCGGACAATCCGTATTTGGACAGGACGGGCTATCGCGCCGGCCTCGAAAATTTGCCGGAGCCGTTGCGGAGCCAGCTGCTCAAAGGCGATTTCCTCGCTGGCCGGGAAGATGACAGCTGGCAGGTGATCCCATCGGACTGGATCGCGCAGGCGCAGGCACGGTGGCAGCCGGGCATCCCGCGGGCGATGTCGTCTCTGGGCGTCGACGTGGCTCAGGGTGGCGCTGATAACTCGGTGCTGTCACCACGGCACGGGGTCTGGTTCGCGCCGCTGCGAACTTTTCGGGGTGTGGAAACGCCCGACGGGCAGACGCTGGCGGCACAGATATTCGTCGCCATGCGTGACAACTGCATTGTGGTGGTCGATTGCGGCGGCGGCCATGGCGGCGGCGCTATGACCATCTGCGGCGCCAGCTGGCCGAGGACAAGGTTATCGGGTTTATCGGTGCCGAGGCCAGCCAGGCGCGGACGGCGGATGGGCGACTCGGCTTCGGAAACAAGCGGGCCGAGGTGTGGTGGAAATTTCGCGAGGCTTTAGACCCTGAGACGGGGGCAAGCGTCGCGCTGCCTCCCGACCCGGCGCTGGTTGCCGATCTCAGCGCGCCCCGCTGGCGCGTGATCGGGCGCGCCGGCGGTGGCGTGATCCAGGTGAGATTAAGACCGACATCATCAAGCGCCTTGGCCGGTCACCGGACCGCGGCGATGCAGTGGTGATGTCCTGGGCATATGGGACAGGAAGGCCGCAGGACGGCGCTGATAGGGGTGAGAAGCTACAGACGCATGCCAACGTCGGATATGCCCGAGCGAAGCCCTGGGCGCAGCCAGAGCGGTCCCAGACGGTCGAGATACCGGGGCAGGAATATTTCGAGGTGCTGATGCAGCGCTCGCAGATGCAGACACAGGCCAACCGCGGCAGGCAGCGGCGATGACGGGGCTGGCTGAGTTGCGCGAGCGGCTGATCGCGATGCGCGCCTCGCTGGTCGAGGGCATGGCCGCCTCGCCGACGCTCGACAGCGGCATGCTCGCGCTATTGGGCAATGTCGGCGCCGCGCTCGACGCGCTGGACCTGGTAGGGGCGGCCGGACCAAGTTCCGACCGGGCGGTTGTTGCCGACGACGGCGAGACAATCGCCCTCGGCATTTATCGCGGCCCTGAGACTGTCGCGGTCGTGCCGCTCGACGCCAGCCGGGCGCTGATCCTCGCCGCAAAGCTGCTGGACGCCGGGCTGCGGCATGAATCGAGGGGGAACGGCTGATGATCGGCAATCTTGAGCACTGTCTCGACACCATCACGCGCCAGAGCGGTGTTAGCCGACAGGAAGCGCTCGACATCCTCGAAAAGGTCGCCGATCGTGCCGAGGAAATGCGTCGTACGGGAACCCCGGATGCAGCGGTCGCGGCGGCCGGAAAGCTCTCTGAGGAATTCCGCGCCAAGGCTGAACAGGATCGCCTCGACGCCATCCGCAACGCCACGGCACGGGCGGAAATCACCGCGAGGATCAATCAGGAAGCCGGCGACCGGGTGGCTCCAGGTGTCAGTGCCAACCTGATCCCATCGAAGAGCCTTATTCCTGGCTTTGGGATTTTGGAGAAGCGCGGCCTCGGCATCGCCGATGGCCTGCGGTGGATCCTCCACTGGGTGCCGGGCGCCGAACGCAAGGATAACGTCGAAAGCCTATGGGTTGGCCTGTCGCGCCAGCTTATCTCACCGATTGGCAATCGCCTGCGACAACTCGGCCTCGAAAAGGCCGCGACATCGGACGGACTTCGCAACGAAGTCGCCGAGGCGATGTGGCGGGCAAACGGCGGCGCGCCGGATGCGCGGGTCACCGTCTCGACTCCGGCGCAGCAGATCGCTGAAGCCTTCATGGCGCCGCTGCGGCTGATCAAGGAACGGCAGAACGCGGTCGGCGCACGTATCGGCGACGCGATCGATTATGTGACGCACACGAACTGGGATAGCCGGCAGCTACGGCTTGCGGCCGGCGCCGGAGCGGATCGCGAAGCGGCCTATCAGGCGTGGAAGACGCGCGACGTGCCGCGGATGGCCGATAAGACCTTTGAGGGTCTGACGCCGCGTGACGGCGAGACGATCGATGAAGCCAAGGAGCGCTTTGTCCGGTCGATCTACGATGCAACGCAATCGGGCGTGCACATGCGCGGCACGGCGATGGCTGGCTTTGAGACGCTCGGCGATTACGTGCCGCCGGTCTACGAGGGCACCCGCAACATCGCTCGCTCTGCCTCGCAACAGCGGGTGGTGACCTGGAAGAGTGCCCAGGATTGGGCCGATCACATGCACGAATTTGGCGGCGGACAGAGCCTTTACCATGATGTCGTGAAGACGCTCGACACCGGCGCTCGGCGAACTGCACTGATGCAATATCTCGGCACCAACCCGGCGGCCAATCTCGAAACGATCATCCAGCGTCTGGTCGAGAAGAACCGGACATCCGACCAGCTTGGCCGCATGGAAAATCAGCTTGAAGGCGTGCGCAATGTGCTGGGCCGGCTCGACGGCTCGCTCAACGTGCCTATCCATGCCGATGCTGGCGAACTGACCAACCAGCTGATGAGCCTGGAAGCGGTGTCTCACCTTGGCGGCGTGTCGATAACCCATCTATCGGCCGCGCCCGGCACCTTCTCAAGTGAGATGGTGCACCACGGGGTCGGCCGGCTCGAAACGATGGCGAACATCGTCAAGGCGCTGACGACGGGCCGCGGCACTGCGGAGGCGCAGGAGGCGCTCGCCGATTCCGGTGCCTTTGCTCACGGCTACACGCTCGGCATTCAGCGCGCCGGCACGATGGGCGAGGCATGGCGACGTGATGGGGTTCCGGGATTCGCCTCGTGGGCTTCAGCACACTTCATGCGGCTAACCGGCCTCCCGCAAATCCTCGATGCTTTGCAGGCGAAGAGCGTCAAATCTGTCCTGATGTCGCGGCTCGGTCGGCAGGCTGACAAGGACTTTGCGGGCATCGAGGAACACCAGCGCAATGTTCTCGGCAGCTACGGTATCGGCTCCGAAGAATGGAACCTGATCCGTGGCGCCTCCGATCCGACGATGGTCGAGGGGCAGCGCTGGATGACGCCGACCGATGCGACGAAGAGCGACCCCGCTCAGGTCGAGGCACTATTGCGCAGCCGCGGGCAGATCGCGGAGAACGCGAGCGCGGAGACGACCGAAAAGGCGGTGCAGAAATTCCAATGGGAACTTGGCGACAAGCTGTTGATGTATCTCAATGATGCGGGTGACCGTGGCGCGGTTCGGCCCGGTGTCCGTGAGCGCGCGATGGTGCTAGGCCGGTTGCGGCCGGGTGAGCCGGGGTACTTCGTCGCCAGGGCGGTGTCTCAGTTCAAGATGTGGCCGCTGCCGCGTTCAATCAAATCCTTGGGCGCGATATCGCGATGTCGCTGAACAAGCGCGAAGTGGCAACCAACATCGGGGTGTTGCTGGCGCTCTCGACCGTTGGCGGCGCCATGCGGATGTCGGTCAATGATCTCGCCGCCGGCCGGCCACAGCGGGATTACCGCAACCCGATCACCTTGCTTGCGGCGCTGGCGCAGGGCGGCGGCCTCGGCATCTACGGCGACTTTCTGTTTGGCGAGACCGGCCGCATGAGCACGGGGCTCGTTTCGACGCTCGGGGGGCCGCTGGCTGGAGAGTTCGACCGGCTGACCTCGATCTTCCAGCGCTTCAAGGCGGACCTGAACACCAACCCGGCGAAGGCTTTACAGCACTGTGGCCGGACCTTGCGCATTGGGGCAAGGGGATCGTCCCGTTCGCCAACCTGATCTACCTCAAGGGCGCACTCGATTATCTGGTTTGGTTCGACTATTCGAGGCGGCCTCACCCGGCTGGTGGGACAGGACCAACAGGCGGCTTAAGGCCGAACAGGGCAGGACGATGGTCGGCTACCGGCCCGGCGGGAAAATACCGTGGACCCGTTCGCCTCGGCCAGTGGGTGACTCAGTTGAGCCACCTTGCGCGCCGCCGCGACCGGCGCAGGATGGCCGTGGCGCTGAAAACGCCTTGTGCCGGACCCGCCCCGGAAGTTGGCGGATTTGTAATGCCCGGATCCGGGTTGCTCCATGTCGGGAGTGTGGCAATCTAAGGCCGAGCGATCGGCTCGAATAAGCCCGCCCGTGCACACGGGTTTTCAGCTCCCGGCGCCAGCCCGATCGCTGGCGGATGGCCTGCATAGGCCAGTATGGGAGCGCAGAGCATGACCGCCACCGCGCGCAGGATACCACAAGAATTCCGCGCCTACCCGGTCGTCAACGATATGCCGCTCGGACATATCATCATCGCATCAACAACGTTGACCACTATCCGTACTTAAGGAACGGCGACCGTGTGCTCGTCGATACGACGGATCGGGTCATCGAATACGGCGAGCTTTATTTGGTACTCGATGGCACTCAGGGGGGCAAAATCTGGCAAATCCGCCGCGATACGAAGTCCACCTGCGCGTTTCTATGCAGGCTCAGCGACCCGAGCAGGAACAGCCTAATCAACGCGAGCATCTACCTGGACGGCCTGGAGGAGATACTCGCCGGTCGGGTCGTCGCTCTGTTCGAGGCCCGCCCCTTCGTGCCGCCCACAGAGCGAGGAGATGTGGCGTGAGCGGCAGTCATAAAGGGGGCAGAGCCCAGAATGGGACGGCCTGTATGCCGTGGCGGTGGGCATATATCGCACGTTGGAGCCGGGAAAGCAGCGGGCGTGGCTTTCGGCCATGGAGCGTCTCCGCGACGGCCAATCTGCGGAAGACGCTTTCCTGGAGACATTGATCGAGTTGGGCGATGACCCCGATGAGGCGCGGTGGAAAATCCAGGAGGCACTTGCCGACACATCAGACTGGCGCACCGCGTTGAATTAGCCTGCCCCGGTCAGCGATGGCCGGGCACATGCAATCACCTGTTGACATGCTAGCATCTGTCATTATATCACATGCTTGCATCTGATAGGTGCTTGCATGTGAAGGAAGTTACTATGAAGCGCATCATCAACGGCGTCACGTACAACACAGACACGGCTACCCAGGTCGCAAGGACCGAGTGGGCTGACGACGAGAAAACTCACAAGGTCGGCACACTCTACCAGACCAAAGGCGGGGCTTTTTTTGTCCACACCAACACAATCGAAACACGCTGGAATGCGGATGGACGGGCGGAATTCGTGGTCGAGAAGCACGAATTCGACCGGCATACCCGCGATGAGGCGCAAGCTTGGATTTTGAGCGGCGAGATAGAGCTTTTATCTGATGTGTTCCCTGAACCGCCGGAGCCAGAAGCCGACGAGGCCCCCGCCAGCACCACCGTTTACCTCCGGATACCAAGCATTCTGAAGCAGCGGATCGAGGCGGCCGCGAGGGCGGCTAACCAGTCCCTGAATGCCTGGGCAATCCGATGCATGGAGAACTGCTCAGCTCCGTCACAAGGTATCGCCCCGCCTCCACTGATGGGGACCGGAGGAATTACCGGAAGTAGACGCTAAATTCTCACCGGCAGTGGGCAACCTGCGCCCCGCTCGGCTCCGGCTGGGCGGGGTTTTTCAGACCGTCGGCGGCAACGTCCGGCAAAATGCGATGATTTCCTCATGCGGGACTACGGTGTTATCTGGGGAAACCACCCGCAACAACGTCCCTTGCCTTAGGCAGGCGCAAGCTTGTCGTAGTGCCTGCTCGCGGCTTTGACATGGCGGCCAACTCGTCTCGCGACCGCCGCGGTTGGAATACACAATCCACACGACCACGATCCTCATTTCGCAACGCGGGACAGCCTCGCGCAACCCTGCCATGCATTTGTTAGCCGGCAGTTAGCCTGTTTGGCGGTTCGCGCCCTGTCGGAACCTGATTTTTCTTCGTAACCCGCTGAAAAGATTGGTGGGTGCAGTAGGACTCGAACCTACGGCCCGCTGATTAAGAGTCAGCTGCTCTACCAACTGAGCTATGCACCCCACCGGCGAAGGCGGGGTCTATAACAAAGCCCCGGCGGCTTGTCGATAGCCGCGCCCGCGGCACGGCGCGTTGCCGGCCGGTGGTCAGCAGGCGGCCTGGGGTTTGGAGGCGGCCTGGGGTTTGGAGGCTGGGGTGGCCTCGCTTGCCGGCACCGCCGGGCGCGCCCGCGACGGGCGGGCCGACCAGGTGAAGACCGACGACATCGCATAGTTCCACACCACCGACACCGCAGCCCCGGCGAGGCCGGCGAGCCACCAGGAATGCGCGCCATTGACATAGGCAGCGACGCCGACATTGGCGGCTGCGCCGGCACCGCACACCGCATAAAATGACAGGAGGCCGGTCCACAGCCGGCGGCCGCGCAACCGGCGGTCGCGGTAGGTGAACAGGTTGTTGAGCAGGAAATTGCCGGTCATCGCGACGATCGTCGCGGTCGCCTGGGCGGCGGCGAACGATACGTGCGCCACATGCGTGCCGAACCACAGGGTCAGCAGATGCGTCCCGAGGCCGAGGCCGCCGATCATCGCAAACAACAGAAAGCGCACCGGAACCGCCGGCCCCACCAGCTTTTCCAGCAGCAGCATCAGGTATTCCCATGCCACCATCGTATCGAGCTTGCTTTCGCCATGCAGCCGCTGGCGAAACTTCAGCGGCACCTCGGCAAAAGCGAGCGGGCGGGGGGACGAGGCAAACAGGTCGAGCAGGATCTTGAAGCCCTGCCCGGACAGCGAGCGCATCGCATCGGCAAAGGCATCGCGGCGAATCATGAAAAAGCCGCTCATCGGGTCGCTTAGCCTGGCCTTGATGACATAGCGGCCGAGCCGGGTCGCGACATCGCTAATCATCACCCGCGACGGTTCCCAGTCACCGAGGCTGCCATCCTGGGTGTGGCGGCTGGCGACGACGATGTCGAGCCGCTCACCTTTGAGCCGGGCGAGCATGTCCGGCAGCAATGTCTCATCGTGCTGCAGATCGCCATCCATCACCGCCGCATAGGGAGCGGCGCTGGCGAGAATTCCCTCGATGCAGGCCGATGACAGGCCGCGGCGCCCGAGGCGCTGCAGGCATCTTATATTAGGCTGCTGTCGCGCCAGGTCGCGCACCACGTCGGCAGTGCCGTCCGGCGAATCGTCGTCGACGAAAATCACCTCCCAGGCGATGCCCGCCAGCGCCCGGTTCAGCCGCTCGACCAGGAGCGGCACGTTCTCGCGCTCGTTCAGCGTCGGGACGACGACGACGAGTTCGGCGGGGTGGCTGCGGACCATCGGCGCGGGGCTCATAACCCGGTCCTCGAAGCGTGAAACGCCCGGTCGGGGAACCATGCGTAACGCCGTAACACTCATCAGGTCGTGTCCCTTTGGCAAGGGATGTGGCGATAATCCCACATCGGTGCAGAAATACGCTACACGCTAAAGGTTTCGAACCGGTTTACAGCGGCAACGCCCGGTGTCCCACGCCTCGGACCGGAGGCTTCCGAGCCTCAGGCATTGGTTGAGAATAACTCGCTGACGGATAGCGGTTTCAAGTATGCGCGCTCAAAATCCGCCAGTATGGCGAGCGCATCGACGTCATGTATGACAATATTCTGGTCTTTTATGCTGACCAGGCCATCGTCACGAAGTTGTTTAAGCACCCGATTTACATAAGGGATGCTGAGACCGAGCGCATCACTGAGGATTTCCTGAGTAATCGGCAGGCGGTATGACCGTTCGTCAGCCAGTCCGATAACCTGCAGACGGGTCAGCAGCTCGAGCAGGAAGTGAGCGACGCGCTCGAGTGCCGGACGGCGTGCGACAGCGATGACGTGTTCCGCATAGATCGCTGCCTCACAAGAAAATGACCAGAACAATTTGGCCGCCAGATGCGGGTGTGTATCAAAAAGGCTGAGTAGACGCTGTAATGGAACCGGCGATACGGTCGAATCCGTCAATGTTTTGACGGAATATAGCGCGTTATGGAAAAAACAGCTTGGAACACCCGCAAAATCTCCAGGGAGGACGATGCTGAGTATATGACGTTGACCATCACGCAAGATGCGATAGCGAATTAGAATACCATCATTTACAATAAACAGCATGCCACACGGCTTCCGCTCGCTGATTATTTCTTGACCACGCCGCACGGCGCGGCGTCCAGCCGGAAAATCGAGCAGCAATGCCGCTTCTGCTTGAGTTAAACGCGTCATCGTTGTCGGGTGGTTGGCGACAGCGACACGCTGCTGTGTCTCCGACACCTTTTCGACCGCCTCCATTTTCCACCCCCATGTTCGTTTAATATTCGTATTTTTTTATGATTACTTGGTATCTGACCTCAATTCCGGCGATGCGACGCCACCTGGAACCTCGGATAGGCAGACTTTAGGTTGATTGGTTCGTCTCGTTAACTTGCACCTACACTCGGGTGGCTGCAAACAAAAACCACCCGGCATTCATGTAGATGAATCATTTGATATAAGGACATCGTTTCGCGAAAACAACAAGATCGCCCCAGGCACCAACCACAAGTTGGTTTCCAGGAGGGCGAACCCCAACCGGCTTCGCCCTGGTCATCGCATGAACGGGGGGAGACTATGAGGAAAGAGCGGAACGCCGCGCTGTTAGCGGTTCTGGCTTTTGCGGCAGCGGCGCCGTTAGCTATCTATCCATATGCCGCAAGCGCTGACGAGTTGTCAGATTTGCGCGCCAACCAGGAACTCCTCCAGCGGCGTCTCGACCAGTTGTCGCAAATTCCGGGGCCGGGCAGCCCTTACGGCGGCGGCCCGGTCAACCCGGCAGCCGCGGCGCCGAGTGTCGGCGGCAGTTTTCCGAGGTCGTTCCTGATCCCCGGCACCGACACCTCGATCCGGATCGGCGGCGAAATCCGCGAGGTCATGGATTACTGGTTTACCGGCGGGAGCCCGAACGCCTCGCCACAGACCACCAGCCCTGGTGCGACCGGCCTGGTGCAGACGGTCCCGCTGCATGTGCATAGCGGCTTGAATGCGGCCTCGCCCAGCGGCATCGGCCTTGCCGGCAACCCGGCCCGCTCGCGCAGCAATTCGATTTTCTCGCAGAGCCCGCGTAAATCGAAGATCAACTTCGAAACCCGCACGCCGACCGCGTGGGGCGAGGCGCGGACCTTTATGGAATGGGACTGGGCCGGTTCGACCGCGTTCGCGCCCGGCGGTGCGAGCCCGACCTCGGTGTCCGACAACCTGGTCCCTCGCCTGCGCTACGCCTATGGCACATTGGGAGGATGGCTCGCCGGTCAGGCCAACTCGAACTTCTCCGATCCCGATGCGACCGGCGAAGTGATCGACTTCTCCGGTGATGTCGGCAGCCCTGGCGTCTCGCGTATCCCGCAGGTCCGCTACACGCAGCCGCTGGCGGCGTGGAGTGTGCCGGGTGCGTTGTCGGTATCCGTCGAAACACCGGAAACCGATGTCGTCACTGGTGCGGGCATCATCGCGTCGGATGCTTCGGGTGCGTCGCCGGGCGGCACGTTCCCGGCCGGTACGGTGAACCCGACCAAGGCAAATGCGCCTGACCTCACCGCGGCCTGGTACATCCCGCAGCCGTGGGGCCACCTGGATTACAGCGCGGTTGTCCGTCCCGGCCTGCAGTTCAAGGACGGTGCCTTCGTCAATCGTGACTTTGTCGGCTGGGGCATCCACTTCGGCGGCGACGTCAAGCCGGGGTGGTTTGGTTGGGATAGAGACGACATCACCTTCCAGTTCACCTATGGCAGCGCCATCGGCCGCTACCTGAACTCCGGCAACAACTTTGCCCTGGTGAGCAACTATCCGGCGGGAGCGGTCCCGGCCTCGGCGGCGGCGGCGGCGAGCGTGCTGATCAACCCGACGGTCTCGTGGGGTGGTGCGGTGGCCTACCAGCATCGGTGGATGCCGAACCTGCGTTCGAACATCACCTTTGGCATCATGGAGCACGACGTCAGCTCGCGGGCGGCGGGTTGCAACGCCTTTTCAGCGGCGGCTTTGGCCGGCACGGGCAATTGCGGCCTGAACAAAAGCGTGATGACGGCGCACGCCAACATCATCTGGAACCCGGTTCCGTTTGTCGATGTCGGCCTTGAATACATGTACGGCCATCGCGTCGCGCTCAGCAGCCTGAAGGGCGACGAGAACGTGCTGATCAGCAAGTTCGGCGTAAAGTTCTGATCGGCTGACAAAGGTACAGGCGAGAAGCCCGCCGGCCATGCGCCGGCGGGTGCTTGTTTCGGGAGCGCCCGCGCAACGGGGGACACCCCCATGATCGAGATCATTGAGGATTTGCCGGACAACGTCGTCGGCATCCTGGCCAGAGGGCGGGTAACGAACGACGAATGCAACGGCGTGCTGAAAACGGCGATGGAGATTCGCTGAGAAAGCACGACAAGGTGAGGCTGTACTACGAAATCGGCTGCCGCTTTCCGGGCGCGGGCTGGGACGATCTCGATATCGGCATTCACCATATGCCGCAATGGGAGCGGGTCGCGGTTGTCACCGATGTCGGCTGGGTGCGCCACACGGTCAACGCCCTGCGGTTCCTGATCGCCAGCGAAGTCAAAGTCTTTACAACTTTCCAGGCTGCCGAAGGCCGCGCCTGGATCGCAGGCCCCTGACCGGTCCTCTACCGCTTACGGGGCGGAAGGCACGACAGCCTTCCGCCCCGCGGCCGCAGCAAAAATCGGCTCAGCCCGCCACACCCCAGGCGACCGCATTGCGCAGCAGCGTCACGAACCCGTCGCTTTCCCAAGGGCCGTGAAATGTCGGGGGTGTCGTGTCGTCGGGGTTCGGCGCGCGAGCCGCCCGGATCGCCGGGTTATGGCAATGACCGAGCGCGAAATAGGTCACGCCGCCCTTGCCGACCGCCCGCGTGTAGCCGAGCACGCGCGTCTTGCCATCGGCCTGCAGCGACGTGTCGGCGGGGTAGAGGCCCTGCGTCGCGCCATCGGCACCCGGCCCGTATTCCGCGGTCAGCAGGATCTGCGTCGAGCCCGGGTCTTGCAGTTCGACAAAATAGGGCTCGTCCTCGACGACGAATGACCGGCCAAGCCCGCTTGTCAGCGGCGACCCGCCGGCAGCCACATCGACGCGGATTTCGCGGATCGGCGGGTGCGTCAGGAAAATGCAGCCGAGCAGTGCATGGTGTTCGGTCTTGATGGTGCGCCGCATCCGCGCGCCCTCGACACGCTGCGCCCGGCCGCCGCTCGTCCCGTGCAGCGCCAGCCAATGGCCGCCGGTTTCCAGCCAGTTCTGCATTGCGCGACATTGCGCGGCATCGGGGTAGGGGCCGGCGACATAGGTGATCAGCAGATTGCCGACCGGCAGCCATTTCTCGATATCGGCAAAGTCATTGCCGACCGAAGCCGGAATATCGCGCTCGGCGAGCAGCGTCAGCAACCGCAGACGGGCGTAGTCATGGTCGTGCCCGCCCATCGAGCCCGGTGGAAAGCCGCCGGTAATCACATGCGCCCGGCCGGGTGTCGCGTCTGCCATCAATTCCTCCCTCACGCTTCTGAGGCTGCAAGCCAACCCTCAGTGTGTCACCTTCCGCCGCCCTTCGCCTACTCCTTGAGAGACATTGGCCTTGGCATGGCCCGGTCATCCACGAGCAACCGAATGACGGCGGGGCGTCTCGTGGATGCCCGGCCCAAGGCCGGGCACGAACGAGGAAGGGTGAATGCGCTCTAACCGGTTCTGGTCGGCGTGCGCTGCGGCGTCACGACGGCAGGACGCGCAATCTGCGGCGTGATGACGCAGGCGGGTATCTGATTTATAACGTCCTCCAGCGGCCGGCGAGACGGGTCAAAACCCGCGGACCGGCCGCAACGGGAGGGATCGATGGCCAAGACGTTGCGCCTTGTAGCGGCGGCGGTCGCGTTTGTCGTCAGTTTGGCGGCGCCCGGTGCCATTCTGGCTCAGCCCGCAGGTGCTCCGAAAACGGGCGGCATACTGCGGGTCTGGCTGCTCGACAGCCCGGCCAGCATGTCGATCCTCGAGGAATCCACCGTCGTCGCCGAGCGGCCGGTGATGGGCGTGTTCAACAACCTCGTCATGTTCGACCAGCACGTGGAGCAGAACAGCCTCGCTTCGATCGTGCCAGACCTTGCCAGCGACTGGGCTTGGGACGAGGACGGCACGCACCTGACCTTCCACCTGCGGCACGGTATCAAATGGCACGACGGCAAGCCGTTCACCGCCGCCGACGTCAAATGCACCTGGGACCTGCTGCAGGGCAAGGCGCCCGAGAAGCTGCGGCTGAACCCGCGCAAGGGCTGGTACACCAACCTTGTCGAGGTAACCACAAACGGCGATTACGAGGCGATTTTCGCGCTGAAGCGGCCGCAGCCTGCGTTTATCGCGCTGCTCGCCTCGGGGATGTCGCCGGTCTACCCCTGCCATGTCTCGCCGGCGCAGATGCGACAGCACCCGATCGGCACGGGGCCGTTCAAATTCGTCGAGTTCAAGCCGAATGAATCGATCAGGCTGGTCAAAAATCCGGATTACTGGAAGCCGGGCCTGCCTTATCTCGACCGTATCGATTACGGGATCGTGCGCAACCGCTCGACGATCATCCTCGCCTTTATCGCCGGCCAGTACGACCTGACCTTTGCCGGCAGCGTCTCCGTGCCGCTGATGTACGACATCGAAAAGCAACGGCCGGAAGCGCATTGCGTGTTGCCGGGAGGCAGCGTCAGCACCAACCTGGTCGTCAACCGCAGCGCGCCGCCTTTCGATAACCCCGATCTGCGGCGGGCCATGGCGCTGACCATCGACCGCAAGTCGTTTGTCGACATTCTGACTCAGGGCACCGGGCTGATGGCGGCGGCAATGCAGCCGCCGCCCGGCGGGCTGTGGGGGTTGCCCAAGGAGATGCTCGAAAAACTTCCGGGCTATGGACCAGACGTCGAAAAGAGCCGCACCGAGGCGCGGGCGATCGTGAAACAGCTCGGCTACAGCCCGGAGAACCCGCTCAAGGTCACGATCGTCACCCGCGACATCCCGGCTTATCGTGACCCCGCGGTGATCCTGATCGACCAGTTGAAGGAGATTTACATCAAGGGCGAACTGCAGCCGATCGACACCGCGCAATGGTACCCGACCATGATGCGCAAGGATTACACCGTCGCGCTGAACCTGACCGGCACCTATGTCGACGACCCGGATGCCGTGCTCTACGAGAATTATGCCTGTGGCGGCATTGGCAATTACAACGGTTATTGCAACCCGGAAATCGACCGGCTGATCGACCGGCAATCAATGGAGCCGGACCAGGAAAAGCGCCGCAAGCTGGTCTGGGACATCGAACGCCGCCTGACCGAAGACCAGGCCAAGCCGCTGATTTATTTCAATAAGGGCGCCACCTGCTGGCTGCCCAAGGTAAAGAATGAAACCGTCATGCAGAACAGCATCTACAACGGCTGGCGCATGGAAGACATCTGGCTGGATCGTTAGGGTTTTTGAGCAAAATTTCCACGGCCATCCTTGACATTCTGACAACGTGAGCAATGATGAAATGTCCTGCATCGGGGATGCTTGATCACACGGTTTAGCTAGCCCGACGCTAGCCCGGAGTGATCATGCCGACGATCAGATTGACGCAGCTCGCTGCTGAAAGGTTGTCCGTGCCCAACTCCGGCCGCACCGTTTACTGGGATCGCGGGCTGCCGGGGTTTGGGCTACGGATCACCGCCAAGGGCGCGAAATCTTCGGGGGCTTGACCGGGTTGCGGGCAAGTCGGTCATGGAGACGCTGGGTACCTTCGCCCGGGTGCCGAAAGTAGACGATGCGCGGACCCTCGCCCGTGCAAGCATGGCAAAGGCCGCAGCTGGAGCGAACCCGGTTGCTGAGAGGCGCGCAGCGCACTCGGTCGCATCCGCCGTAAGTCGATTTGTTGCAGAGTATTGTTCCCGCAATCTACGGCCGAGCACGGCGAAGGAGTGGGGCCGCATCCTTGAGCATGATGTGGTCTCGCGCTGGGGCGAGCGGCCGTTGACCCAGGTCGCCAAGGGCGACGTTCTGGAATTAATCGGCGATAAGGCGGCGCAGCGAGAGCGAGTGCGCAGAGGGCAGAATGCCGGGGCCGGGGTCCAGGCAAATCGAACGCTGGCGCGATTGCGCACGTTCTGCCGTTGGGCGGTTGCCAACGATCTCATCGAAAATGATCCGACCGTCGGGGTGCGCATGCCGGCGAGGGAAACGGCACGCGACCGCGTCCTGAGCGACGTCGAGATCAAACGTTTCTGGAATGGTGAGGGGCGGCTGGACCTGCCATATTGCCCGCTCTTTCGCCTCATGCTGTTGACGGCCCAACGAGGGGGCGAAGTCACGGGCATGAACTGGGGCGAAGTTGATCTCGACGCGTGCATCTGGACCATTCCGGCCTCTCGCGCGAAAAACGGGAAGCGGCACCGTCGTTCACCTCTCCGCGCTGGCAATCGAGGTGTTGGAGCAACTGCCGCGGCAGGGTGAGCGGGTGCTTACTGGACCAAGAGGATCATCCGGGCTCGATCTCGGGCGCCCGAAGGCCAGGGTCGCCGCCCAGATGGGCGCAACCGACTGGGTGCTCCACGATCTGCGGCGCACCGCGACAACGGGCATGGCGCGCCACGGTATTGCACCGCACGTCGTCGATCGGACCTTTAACCACCAGTCGGGCGTTATCCGTGGCGTTGCGGCCGTTTACAACCGCCACGCTTATCTCGACGAGCGTAAGGCCGCACTCAAGGTATGGGGCCGCTTCGTCGAAACCTTAGTGCGTCCGGTTCCTTCCAATGCAATGCAACTCGCGGTGAAAAGTTTGGCCGGTTAGGCTAGAGGTGCGGCGGATAGGCTGATCCCCGAACACTCGGTTCCGCACCGAGCTTCTGCCGCTTTCCTACATGCGGAGCGCCTGCGGAGGCCACGTGCAAAACGACGGCATATCATTGCGCGAAGCCCTCGCTGCAACCGGAGGCCCGTGGAGCCCCGTGGACGAGTTCCTCGCGTCTGCTGCACCACCTCGGATGCGTGGGCGCGTCACGAGCCACGGCCGCGTAATCCTCGAACCGGACGATCAATCGCAAAGGCCGTGGAACCGGTTTCGGCAGGGGAAATTGTACGCGGACCTCACCGACGGGCGACGAGTGCTCCACGGTGAGCGAGTGAGTTGCGACTGGTCGCGTAAGGAAGCTGTGGTGCTGCCCCCGGAATTTCTAAGTTTGGCCAATTGGGAATTCATCGAACTTCCTATCGGCCTCTCCATACGGGTTCACACTGATCGCGGCCTGGCAGTCGACTATATTAACCTAGTGGTGAAGCCCGCCGTCAACTTGATGGTGAAGCCGCCTGTCCCTTCCAGGAGTAGTGGTGGGCAGCGGCGGCATGGCGACAAACAGCTCCGGCTGAAAGTTGCCATTTCCAACTACAAAACCGAACTGGCAGTAATGGCGAATGACACGGTGCGCGCCCGGTTTCTCGCTGAGAAAGTCGGTTGCAGCGAGAGCATGGCGCGGAAGACGATCGGTCCCGAATTCCAAAAGAAGCGGGTAAGCTCCAGGAAACATTAGCGGATCAGCAATACGAATTCCAGTGGAATTCCAACTGATGCATTCCGTTTTTTGACGGAGCAGCATTCCTCGGCATTTCGAGGGAGTGCATACCGTGTCGCGATTGAAGAATCACACCGCCCAGCAAGAGACGCGCAAGATCATACGGCGTGCCCGTGTCAAGGAGTTAACCGGCGTCAGTGACGCCACGTTGTGGCGCTGGCAGCGCGATGGGCAGTTTCCGCAGAGGATCGTTCTCGGCAAGTCCCGGCATCGTTGGATGGTTTGAAGACGAAGTTACATCGTGGGTGCATGCCCGCATCCGTTCAGTCGGAAAGCGGCCAGCACACATCGCGCCGGCCGCACCACCACAATCCCGAGAGCCAGGTAAGCCACTTGGTACCGGGCACGTCTTCGGCGACCGCTGACCAGTCATGGGCATCAATTTCGGGGCGCTGGATGCCGCTCTCAAATACGCCACCCAGCGTGGCAAGCCAGTTTTTCCGTGCCAGTGGCAAGGCGTTCGACGCAAACAGCCCCTGACCGACCACGGATATTTCGACGCGGCCCAAGATCCCAAGATCGTTGCCGACTGGTGGAGGCGGTGGCCTGAGGCGCTGATTCGCCTGCCGACCGGTCAGTCCACTCGGCTCGCTGTGCTCGACGTCGACGTTAAGGACGACCACATCAACGGGTTCGACGCGCTCGACGATCTCGGCCACTCCATCCTGCCCAACACATGGCTCGCGCACACCCCCAGCGGCGGCTTGCATATCTATTTCGATCTCCAGGGACGCGGTATTCGCTGTTCGGCGGGTAAGCTCGGACGCGGTCTGGATGTGCGGGCTGACGGCGGTTATGTGATCGCGCCATCGCCAAATAGTGGCTACGGTTGGGATCCGCACTGGAAATCCAGGCACTACGGCGCTGATGCCGATGCCGGATTGGCTGATCGTACCCCAGCCCGACGGACCAACCCGCCGGTCGAGCCAACCGACGGCTTAT
>CAVTUM010000012.1:0-52611 GCA_963737875.1 uncultured Alphaproteobacteria bacterium
CGCGAAAGGGGACTCGCAAGAAGAAGATCGAGATCGTCCAGCTCTGGCGCTGCGCGTCGTGCAAACGGGTGTTCACGCCGGCGCCCGCAGTGCTGCGGGGGAAGACATACCCGCTGCATGCTGCTCTGAGCGCCTTCGCCGGTAAGGTTGCGCGAATTGAGGCGTCATGTATTATGTAATCTACAGGACTACATATATCCTATGAAAACTACCACCACACTTCAGGAGAATGGAATTATGGCGCTCGTACGGATGCTCCGTGGCGGGCAGGTCACCTTGCCGGCCGAGGCGCGCAAAGCGCTCAAGCTCAGCGAAGGCGACTACCTCGACCTTGAGGTGACCGATGGCGCTGTGACGCTCAAGCCGGTCACGGTGGTCGACCGCGCCGAAGCCGATCGGCAACTCGACGCGATCCTCAGCCGGGTGAGCTACATCGGGCCGCAGCCCGAACCGGGGGAGGAGGAGGTTATGGACATGGTGGTCGACGAAATACGCGAAGTGCGCGCTGGATATGCCAAGGGCCGTTCTTGATAGCTCGGTGCTGGTTAGCGCCTTCATCACGCCGCACGGCTCGGTCGTGCGGCTTCTTGTGCTCCGGTGCGCAACCGCTACGATCTCTACCTCTCGGATTTCATCCTGACGGAAACAGCCGAGACGCTCTTCAAACCGAAGCTTCGGCGCTATAAGGCCTATGCCGATGAAGACGTGCGCGGCTACATCCGCTGGCTCTTGACCCAGGCGCAGATGGTGCCCGACGGCCCGGCCCCACGCGTTGTGCTGGCCGATCCAAAAGACGACCCCATCATTGCTACCGCGGTCGCGGCCAAAGCTGACTACCTGGTCACCGGCGACCGCGCCCACCTGTTGCCGCTTGTCGAACACGAGGGCATTCGCATCATCGCTCCGCGGGCATTCCTTGACCTCCTCGGCTAGCGCCAGGCCGCCGCTCTTAAACCGCGCCCGAGAGCTGAGGCGAGGGCTCGCTCGCGTATTGCGATTTTAACGGCCCGTCGCACACGCACGCCGATTCTCCCAAGTTATCCCCTGGACTTCGGTGATAATTCCTTGGACTCTGGTGATGCAAATCGGCCTGAAACAGGGTCTTCAACTGGACTTTAGTGATGGCCTACAATTAATCAGATTAAATTACCTCAAAACACTTGCGCGCAAGACACGCCACAGCCAAAGGATTTCTTAAATATTGACCCATGATCCCCGAGAGCGCCGTGCAGCGACCTTCGCTGCCCGGTATGCTACAATAGTCAGGTATGAAATACATCGACTGGACAAAGGTTTACGCGAAATACCAGGGCATGTGGGTAGCCCTCGATAAGGACAACGAAACAGTTGTTGGCAAGGGCGCCACCGCCGAACCGGCCGTTACCGAAGCGAAGTCCAAAGGCTTCGTCGAGGCGGCCGTAACTTACATCCTGCAGGAGGTCATTTGTGCCTTACGCGGCTTGTAAATCACCTAAGTATTGGAGCGGGTGAAGGGAATCGAACCCTCGTCGTAAGCTTGGGAAGCTTCTGCTCTGCCATTGAGCTACACCCGCAAGCCCTGAAAAATCAGTAGCTTAGATTTCGCTCCGTCGTCGCTCGCACCGAATTTGCACGGGCACTCACGCCGGGGGTCGAATGTAGCGGCTCCTGCGCTAACCTGCAACGGGCCTGGCGCCGCCGTTTCTGCCGCTACACCGTGCAGGGAGCGATAGCTGCGTCGCGGGCCTCGCGCTCGACGGTGTGCTCTCGGCCTTCAAGGCATTCGGCATCGGTAACGTAGACAACAATGATTCTTCGGCGGCAAGAGGGGCACAGGGAGCCGGCTCGTCTTCTACGGTCGGCCCTGTTTCTTCAGCTTCTTTACGCGATGCTTCTGGTACTGCAACACGGCCGCGGCAAACGGCAAGGACCGCGGCACTCGAACGTGGGTCAGCGACACAAAGAGCGCGGCTTCGCCGTCCGAGGGCGCGAGGTGGCACACGATACCGCCTTCATCGCCGGCGTAGGACAGATCGGCAACCGTCTGCTGCGCCTGGACTGCGGAAGCAACCTGTTTTCCCCGTAGATGCAAGACCACTTCCGGAGTCAATGCGGCCTTGAATGGTGCGGCCCCCTTCAACGCGGCCAATAATCGAGAGGTCTTTTCAGGGTCATCAAGCATTGTCACCTCTTGCTTCGCCTATAGGGCCTAAAATCGCTGCGGATTGATGCAAGTCGTCCCGGCGTATAGGAGCTGCGCGAACTCGTCTTGTATGAGGCGTGCTGTTGCTTCAGTTTCGGCCGGTTTTCAAAGCCTTCCATGCTTGGTATTCCGCCGGGCAGCATTTGGCGCAGGGCCGGTAGCCGGCGGCGATCGCCATTGCCTCGTCCGCAAAGAAGACCCGGTGCTGGACATAGCCGCCTTTGACGATGGCGCGGAGGGCGGAACGGCAATCCAGCTTTCCATAGATTTTACTGGGCCGGTAGCCGCCGAGCGTGCCCGGCGCCTCGCTCAAATACTCCTCGCCATTCTGATCCATGAGCCTGTACGGCATTTCAGCGAACCTCCGGGTGTCACCTGAACAATGCTACTATGGATGGGTGAGTGGGTGGATGGGGCTGCCCTCCTCGCCGAATCGCCTAAAGCCTGGGATAGTGAGTTGCACCGGCGCCTGACGCCGGTCACGGCGTTGTGCCCATGTTCGGGGCCCGCAGAATGGCGGTGCGCCGCGCCGTCAAGTCCTCGATTAGGCCTTGGCATCGCCCCCACGTTGCGGTCGCGTGAGCGGCCGGATTCGATCGCCTCTTTCCGTTGCTGAACGCGTTCAGCGTTGATCAAACCCGTCGAGAGGGCAATCCTGGCCTCAAGACCGCCGGGAACCTGGCGAGTGTTAGTAATTCCTTGGTGGGTTCGATTGCCGCGCCGTTCCGTGTACACAGCCCGGCTTGGAGCCTTTGATGGATTTGATTGTCAGGAACGCCCGTCTGGCCGACCGGCTGGCCGATGGGGCGCTCGATATCGCGGTCGCGGACGGGCGGATCGCCGCGATCGGGCACGGCTTTACGAATGCCGGTGAGACCTATGACGCCGGCGGTCGCCTGGTCTGCGCCGGGCTGATCGAAAGCCATATCCACCTCGACAAATCGCGGATCATCGGGCGCTGCCCGCCACCTGCTGGCCGCCGGGTCAACCCGGTGACGATGACGGCGCCGTTGAAAAAGGACTTCACGGTCGAGGATATCCGGCAGCGCGCCGAGGCGACCTTGCGCGAATGCCTGGTCAACGGCACGACGCGCATGCGCACCCAGGTCGAAACCGATCCGGCGCTCGGGCTGCGCGGCTTTGAGGCGATCCAGTCGCTGGCGGCCGATTACAAATGGGCGATCGACCTCGAAATCTGCATTTTCCCGCAGGACGGGCTGACCAATTATCCCGGCACCGACGAATTGCTGGTCGAGGCGCTAAAGCGCGGCGCGCCGGTGCTCGGCGCGGCGCCGCGCTACGACACCGACCCGTCGGCGCAGATCGAGCGCATCTTTGCCCTCGCCCGCGAGTTCGATGTCGATCTCGACCTGCACCTCGATGTCGGCGACAGCCCCGACCAGATGCACATCTATCAGGTTCTCGAACTGACCGAGCGGTATGGGCGCGGCGGCCGCGTCGTGGCGGGGCACATGGCCAAGCTGTCACTGCTGCCGCCGGCGGAGGTCGCGGCGCTGGGCCGCCGGCTCGCCAGTGCCGGGATCGGCGTGACGGTGCTGCCGGCGACCGATCTCTACCTGATGGGCCGCGAGCGCGACCATGCCGTGGTGCGCGGCGTCGCCGACCCCAACCTGCTCAGCGCCAACGGCGTCACCTGCTCGCTCTCCAGCAACAACGTACTGAACCCGGCGACACCGTTCGGCGATTGCTCGCTGATCCGCATGGCGAACCTGCACGCCAACGTGCTGCAACTCGGGGCACCGGAGCAGTTACGGGAATTGTTCCTGATGCTGACCGAGCGCTCCGCCCGGCTGCTCAACCTGAAGGATTACGGCCTCATCCCCGGGCACCCCGCCGACCTCGTCGTGATCGACGCCACCACCCCGGAACAGGCGATCGCCGAAATCCGCCCGCCGGTAGCGGTGTGGAAACACGGCCGCCGCACCGTCACGCGCCACCCGCCGGAACTGATCGCGCCTCGGACGGCGTCATAGAGGCCTACATCATTCGCTCGTCGGGGCCGATCAGGTTTTGCGGCGGCTCGCCGCGGATGGCGCGGCGGCAATTGGCCAGCGCACGGCGCAGCGACACATCGCGCCACACACCGCCGCCGGCGGAATTGTGCGGCGAGGCGATCACGTTCGGCAGGTCGAGAAACGGAAACTGCATCGTGAAACGGTGATGCCGCACCGGCTCGACCCACCACGCATCGATGCAGGCGAAAAACCGCGGATGCGCGACCAGATGCGCGTAAAGCGCCGCTTCATCGACGATCTCGCCGCGCGCGACGTTGATCAGAATCGCGTCATCCGGCATCAGCGCCAGTTCGCGGGCGCCGATCAGCCCGTGCGTCGCGGTGGTCAGTGCGGTGCTGATGACCAGCACATCCGAAGCGCGCAGCAGATCGTCGAGCCGGTCGGTCGTGCCGATCCAATCGGTCGGCTCGTCGCTGGCACCGCGACGGTTGATGGCGTGGATTTTCATGCCGAAGGCGCGCATCAGCCGCGCCGTGGCGACCCCGACCGCACCAAACCCGAGAATGCCGCACACCCCGCCGCGCAGCATCTTGTTGGGACTGCGCTGGTTGAACTCCCCTTCGCGCAGCCTGGCGTGCTCTATGGAAAGGCGCTTGGCGGCGGCCAGGGCCATCGCGACGACATGCTCGGCCATCGGCTCGGCCGAGGCGCCCTTGTTGCCGGCGACCGGCAGTTGCGGCGGGAGGTCGCGCGTCGGCACCCAATCGACCCCGGCAGCCGCAAACTGCAACAGCCGCGCCGCGCCCAGCAGCGCCGTCTCGCCGGCCCGCAACTCGCGCCCGGTATCGTTGGCGAGCACCGCGCCGGCCCCGCTCAGCGCCGCCGCCCTATGCTCGGGCGCCAGTTCGGCGAAATAGACGACCTCGATATCGCCCATTTCGGCCGCGACGATCTTCTTGCTGCGCTCGGTCAGATTATAGGTAATCACCAGCGGCCCAGCGTTCATCTATCACCTCTCCCATCAACCCGCGGTCTATCCAAGCAAATTCCCGAGCCGCGCACAAATCGCGCCCGCAGTTCGTTCTGACGCGGGTATGGCTTAAGCTGGTCCGATGCAACCCGCACACCCTTCCACCCGCCCGGCCGGGGCGGCACTGTGGACGACGCGGCTCGACCGGCAGTCGCCGGTGCCGTTGTCGCGGCAGCTGGCGACGGCACTGCGCCAGGCCATCGCCGAGGGCAGCCTCACGGCCGGGGCCCGGCTGCCGTCAACGCGCGTCCTGGCGGCGGAGCTTGGGCTGGCGCGCAGCACGGTGGTCGTGGTGTTCGAGCAACTGACTGCCGAAGGCTATATCGCGGCAGCGCGCGGCTCGGGGCACCATGTTCCGATGCGGGCCGAAGCGCCGAAAGGCATGCCCCCTGGCGGTGACGACGCCTCCCGCCCGCTATCGCGCCAGGGCCGGCTGCTGCGCTCGCTGCCGAGCATGCGGCGTGGGCCGCCACGGCCGTTCGAGCTGGGTTATGCCGAAGTCGATGGCAGGTTTATGACAACCTGGAAGCGGCTCGCCTCCCGCGCCCTGGCGGGGCGGTCGCGGCTCGAATGGAATTACGGCGACCCGCAGGGCGAGTTGCGGCTGCGCGCCGCGATCGCCGAGTATCTGGCGGCGGCGCGCGGGGTGCGCTGCCGGCCGGAGCAGATCGTGCTGACCGCCGGCACCCAGCAGGGGCTGAGCCTTGTCGCGCGCATCCTGCTCGACCCCTGCGCCAGCGCCTGGGTCGAGGACCCGTGCTATTGGGCCGCGGTCGACATCATGCGGGCGGCGGAAGCGCGCATCGTGCCGGTCGCCGTCGATCACCAGGGACTCGACATCGCCGCCGCGCTGCGCCAGGACACCCCGCCGCCGCGGCTGATCTATACGACGCCGTCGCGGCAATACCCGCTCGGCATGGCGATGCCATTGCCGCGCCGGCAGGCCCTGCTGGACTGGGCCGCGCGCGAGGGCGTCTGGATCGTCGAGGACGATTACGAAAGCGAATTCCAGCGGCCCGGCGCGGCATTGCCAGCATTGCAGGGGCTCGACCGCGCCGGCCGCGTCATCTATCTCGGCACGTTCAGCAAACTGTTGTTTCCGTCATTGCGGCTCGGTTATGCGGTATTGCCCGAGGATCTGGTCGAGCCGTTTGCCGCGGCGCGCCACCTGAGCGACCGGCAAAGCTCCGGGCTGATCCAGGCGATCATGACCGAGTTCATCCTCGACGGGCACTTTGCCCGCCATCTGAAGCGCATGCGGGCGCTCTACACCGAGCGCAAGGTGTTTCTCGGCGAGTTGATGGAGCGGCGGCTCGGCGGATTGCTGGAAATCCGCCCGGTCGAGGCCGGCATGTACCTGACCGCCTGGCTGCCGCCAGGGTGCGACGATGCCGGCGTCGCGGCGCGGCTGGCAATGGCCGGCGTCACGGCGCAGCCCTTGTCGGGGCTGACCATCGCGGCAGGCCGCCCGCCCGGCCTGGTGCTCGGTTATGCCGGGCACGACAAGGCGGCGATGGAACGCGCCGCCGCGCGCATGGCGGTCGTGCTCGAAGGCGAAACTGGTCTGACCCTTCTGACAGAAGCGGAGCTTTCGGCAGACCAGTTGCGGGTCTAGCGTCGCGGCATCCACGCCACCGGGAGCCTGTCGCCATGCCCGATACGATCGCCCCCTCCTACACCAAGACGCCGCGCACGCGCATCCGCCGGCACCCGGAACGCGGCCATTACGACCGCGATACCGTATTCGCGATCCTCGACGCGGCGCTGATGTGCCATATCGGCTACGTCATCAACGAGAAGCCGTATGTGACGCCGACCCTGTTCTGGCGCGACGGCGAAACCCTGTACTGGCATGGTTCATCGGCCAGCCGCATGCTGCGCACGCAACGCGCCGGCATTCCGGTCTGCGTGACGGTCAGTATTATGGACGGGCTCGTGGTGGCGCGCTCGGCGTTCAACCATTCGCTGAACTACCGTGCCGTGATGGCGTTCGGCCTCGCCGCGATGGTCGAGGACCCGGCCGAGAAGGAAGCCGGGTTCAACGCCTTTCTCGATCGCATCTACCCCGGCCGCACCGGCATTCTGCGGCCGATCTCGGCGCAGGAACTGAAGGCGACGACGTTGATGAGCATGCCGATCGAGGAGGTTTCCGCCAAGGTGCGCGACGACGGGCCGATCGACCTCGAAAGCGACCACGACGCCGATTGCTGGGCCGGCATCATCCCGATCGTCCAGCATCTCGGCGTCGCGACACCCGATGCGCGGGTGGCGGCGCGCGGTTCGGCAGCAAGCGAGATCGGACATTTCGCCGAAGGGGCCTCGCTCGATAAGGTGCTGCTGTCGCTCGCCCGTCGGGAGAAACGCTGAGGGACCGGGTCCGACCGGTTCGACCCGATCGCCGCCGCCGCATAGCTGTCATTCCGGGGCCGGAGCGAAGCGCAGGAACCCGGAACCCATGAACACGGACGGTGGGAAATTGGGTGCGACCGTGTTCCTGGGTTCCGGGTTCAGCCCTGCGGGCTGCCCCGGAATGACAGAAATAGGGCGATTTCCACTAACGTTAGTGTCTGTGCGCTTTCGCGGGGATGACGAAAAAGGCGTGATCGCACCGATGCGCTTCCGGCCGGCTAGCGGCCGGGGGCCGCGATGATCCAGTCGGCGATGCGTTGGATGACGGTGTCTTCTATCCCCATGTAGCCGTGGGGGGAGAAGGCTTCGCAAGGGTCGCCGCGCAGTTCGGTGCTGGCGAAGACGATAAATTCACGGCGCGGTGCTCGCGCCAGCGCCGTGATGAGACGCGGCCCGTCGCCCGGCGGGCTGGCGATACAGCCGTCGTTCTGGTTGCTTACCACCAGGGCCGGCACTGCGATCGCGCCGGGATCGGCATCGAACACGGTCTCCCCCGAGCGGCTCCGCTCGGTGACCGACGAGGTCAGCACAACGCCGGCCACCCGGCCGGGCAAATGCGCGGCCCCATTGGCGGCTGCCGTTGACCCCTGGCTTGTGCCGATCAGCCACACCGGCGCATTGGCCCGCGATCGTGCATAGTCGATCGCCGCGGCGAGTGCCGCCGCATAGGCCGGCAGGTGCCGCAACCCCAACAGCGAGCCGCCGTTCGGCGGGCCGAGAACCAGCGCCGAGATACCGCGCGCGCTCCACAGGTTTCGCGTGCGCACCAGGAAATTGCCGCCGGGGTTGACCGAGCCGTCCTCGCCGATGCGGATCATCCCACTGCCACCCGTCAGAAGAATGACGGTGGCCCGCGGTTGTGCCGCCGGGATCAGCAAAACGCGCTCGCTGCCGCCCTCGGTCAGCGGTAAATCGGCGACAACGCCTTGGGCCGCGGCGGGCCGGCCCGCCGCGGCAGCCAGCATCATGCAAATCCACAGACACTGCGTTGCTCGCCAGAAGCGCATCTGCGGATACGCCCTGAGCCGGCTATGCCCCGCCCTGTCGCGCCGCGAGGCGCAGGCGCAGGGCGTTGAGCTTGATGAACCCCTCGGCGTCGCGCTGGTCGTAGACCTGGTCTTCTTCGAAGGTGACGTGCGCCTGGCTGTAGAGGCTGTTCGGGGATTGGCGGCCGACGACGCTGACCGAGCCTTTGTACAGCTTGAGCCGGACGCGGCCGGTAACCCGCTCCTGGCTTTTGTCGATCAGCGCCTGCAACATGTCGCGCTCCGGCGAGAACCAGAAGCCGTTGTAGATCAGCTCGGCGTAACGCGGCATCAGTTCGTCCTTGAGGTGCATCGCGCCGCGGTCGAGACACAGGCTTTCGATGCCGCGATGCGCCGCCAGCAGGATCGTGCCGCCGGGTGTCTCGTACACCCCGCGCGACTTCATGCCGACAAAGCGGTTTTCGACGAGGTCGAGCCGGCCGATGCCGTGCCTGCCGCCGAGTTCGTTGAGCCTTGTCAGCAGCATGGCCGGCGACAAGGCCGCGCCATCCACCGCGACCGGATCGCCGCCGGCGAAGTCGATTTCGACATATTGCGGCTGGTCCGGCGCCTGCTCGGGCGCGACGGTGCGGCTGTAGACATATTCCTCGGGTTCGACCCACGGGTCTTCCAGCACTTTCCCCTCGGCCGAGATGTGCAGAAGGTTGGCATCGACCGAAAACGGCGCCTCGCCGCGCTTGTCGCGGGCGACCGGGATCTGGTGCCGGTCGGCGTAGTCGAGCAGGCGGGTGCGCGAGGTCAGGTCCCATTCCCGCCACGGCGCAATGATCCTGATGTCGGGCATCAGCGCGTAATAGCTGAGTTCGAAGCGTACCTGATCGTTGCCCTTGCCGGTCGCGCCATGCGCCACCGCGTCGGCACCGACCTGCCGCGCGATTTCGATCTGCCGCTTGGCGATCAGCGGCCGTGCGATCGAGGTTCCGAGCAGGTATTGCCCCTCGTAAAGCGCGTTGGCGCGAAACATCGGGAAGACGAAATCGCGGACGAATTCCTCACGCAAATCGTCGATAAAGATTTCCCGTACCCCGGCCTGTTCGGCCTTGCGGCGCGCCGGCTCCAATTCCTCGCCCTGGCCGAGATCGGCGGTAAACGTCACCACCTCGCAGCGATAGGTCTCCTGCAACCAGCGCAGGATCACCGACGTATCGAGTCCGCCGGAATAGGCGAGCACGACTTTTTTGACCTCGGCCGCCATGCCGCAAAACTCCTGTTTGTTCCCACGCTGCGGCTGCCGTAATGCAAAGCGTACGACGCGGCAACTATTCTCCGCCGGCGACATGCCGGTGGATGAAGGCGACGACCGCGTCGAGCCCGCCAAACCGGTCGAGATTGACGTGCCCGCCCCGCGGCGCGAAGAACATTTCCTTCGGCTCCGGCGCTGCCGCGAACAGGGTGCGTGAGAAGGCCGGCGGCACGATCTTATCGTCGCCCCCGATCAGGACCAGGATCGGTGCGGAAACCCGGCCGATTTTCGACAGCGAGTCAAACCGGTCCCAGATCAGCCACCTTGCCGGAATGTACGGGTAATGGTACTGCGCCGCCGCCGAAACGCTGGTAAACGGCAATTCCAGCAGCAGCGCGGCAATCGGCCGGCCGACTGCCAACTGCACCGCCACCCCTGACCCCAGCAACTCGCCAAACAGCACCAGCCGCCGGTCGCTAATGCGCTGCTGCGCCAGGAAGTCGAGGGCGGCGGCGGCATCGGCATAAAGACCGGCTTCGGTCGGCTCGCCAGGGTTGTCGGCGTAGCCGCGATATTCCGGCATCAGCACGCCGTACCGCTCCTGCGCAAAACGGCGAAATCGATCGGTGCGATAGCCGAGGTTACCGCCATTGCCGTGGAAATAGACGATGACCGGGCGGCCTTCCGGCGGCGGCAGATACCAGGCGAACAACGACAAGCCGTCCGCGGTCGTCAGCCGGATTTCGTGTGCGCCGAACTGTGCGAGATCGCCCAGCACCGGATGTGCCTTGTCCGGCACGTAAAGCAGACTGCGCTGGTAGACATAGAGATAGGCGAGGACCGCGAGATAGGCGATAACCGCGATACTGGCGAGGCTGGCGACGAGCCGCATCACTCGCGGCAACAGCCGGCGCCCGGAAAATTCGGGTGGGGAAAACTCGGGTGGTCAGGCAGGAACCGGCACCGGACCGGGCTCGGTGCGGCGGGCGCGGATACTGTCGGATTTGAGCTGACCGCACGCGGCGAAGATGTCGCGGCCGCGCGGCGTGCGCACCGGCGCGGAATAGCCGGCGTTGAACAGGATGTCGGAAAACGCCGCGATCGCCGCATCGCTCGGGCACTCGTAGGGCGCGCCGGGCCACGGGTTGAACGGGATCAGGTTGACCTTGGCCGGAATGCCCTTCAGCAGCCGCACCAGTTCGCGCGCCTCCGCGGGGCTGTCGTTGACGCCTTTCAGCATCACGTATTCAAAGGTGATGCGCCGCGCATTGCTCGACCCCGGATAGGTGCGGCAGGCATCGAGCAGTTCGGCGATCGGGTATTTCTTGTTGAGCGGCACCAGCGTGTCGCGCAATTCGTCAGTCACTGCATGCAGCGAAATCGCGAGGTTGACACCGAGTTCGCTGCCGCAGCGGGCCATCATCGGCACCACGCCCGAGGTCGACAGCGTGATCTTGCGCTTTGAGATCGCCAGCCCTTCCGGGTCCATCACGATCTTCATCGCGGTGGCGACGTTGTCGAAATTGTAGAGCGGCTCGCCCATCCCCATCAGGACAATGTTCGTGAGTTGGCGGTCCTCCTGGGGCGACGGCCATTCGCCGAGCGCGTCGCGCGCCACCATGATTTGTGCGATGATCTCGGCCGCGCCGAGATTGCGCACGAGGCGCTGCGTGCCGGTATGACAGAAGGTGCAGGTCAGCGTGCAGCCGACCTGCGACGACACGCACAGCGTGCCGCGGTCGCTTTCGGGAATGTGGACGGTCTCGACCTCCTGCCCGTCGGCGAAGCGCAGCAGCCATTTGCGGGTGCCGTCGGACGACACCAGCGCGCGGCTGATCTCCGGCCGGCCCAGCTCGTAGGATGCCGCGAGACGCTCGCGAAAGCCCTTGGCGAGGTTGGTCATCACTGAGAAATCAGTGGCGCCGCGATGGTACAGCCAGTGCCACAGCTGGCGCGCGCGGAACTTCTCAGCGCCGAACCCAGCCATCTCCTCGGCCAGTTCGGCACGGCCAAGACCCACAAGGTTGCGCGACGCCGCGACCGGCTGCGTGTCGACGAGCATCATGCCAGGGCGCCGCCCCGCCCCTTACGGCTGCTCTTCGGCCGCCGGGGCTGGCGCCTCGTCGTCCTCGTCGTCGTCGTCGCGCTCGATCAGCGGGTTGATGCCGGCCGCCTGCATCCGCGCGCCGTCTTCGGATTGCGCGACGTTGGCGGTGACCGTGACCCCGACCTCCGGGTGCAGCATCACGCGCACCGGGTGCAGGCCGATCGTCTTGATCGGCCGGCCGAGCACGATCTGCTGACCGGTCGACCGTGAAGCCGGCCTTGGTCACCGCGTCGGAGATGTCGCGCGCCGCCACCGAGCCGTAGAGCTGGCCGCTTTCGCCGGCCTGGCGGATCAGCACGACCGACCAGCCCTTCGACCTTCGCTGCGACCTGCCCGGCTTCCGATTTGCGCTGCAGGTTGTTGGCTTCGAGCTGGGCCCGCTGCGTCTCGAAATGGCCAGGTTGTCCTTGGTGGCGCGCATCGCCTTTTTCTGCGGCAGCAGATAGTTGCGCGCATAGCCCGGCTTTACTTTGACGATCTGGCCCATCTGGCCGAGCTTCTCGACCCGTTCGAGCAGAATCAGATCAACCATCGGTGCGTGCTCCTTGCGAGTGCGAGGCGGCGCCGCAGGCCGAGCCAGCTCTCCAAAAGGCCCAGCACGGCGACCACGAAAAACGGCCAGCCGAACAGCGCCGCCATCACATAAAACACAACCAGCGCCATCGTCGGATGCGACAGCCGCCGCGCCAGCGGCATGCAACACCGCCAGCCCGGCGAGGCAGAACGATACCGACAGCGCAATCATCGCGTTGATGCCGATAAAGCGCAGCGGCTCGCCAAACACGATCGCCGCCGCTGCCACCGCCAGCGCGATCGGCACCCACAGCGGCAGGCCAAGCTCGGCGAGCGGCGGCGACGGCCGCCAGTTCACCCCAAACCGCGCCAGCAGCCCCTGCGCCAGCGCCGCGTTGATCACCGCCATGATCATCCACGACGCGGCGACGACGCCGGGGATCACCGTCGCGATGGCGCCCGTCGACCTGCTCGCGGTTCGGCACCGGCCGGTCGGCGATGCGGTCGAGCACCTGCGACGATCGACCTCCTGCAACGCCGCCTGCAGGCTCGTCCGGACCGCCGAGCAGCAGCACCGCGCCGCCGATACCGGCCAACGCCATCGCCGGTCAGCCACCCGGCCAACAGCCCTGGCGGATACCACGCCGATCTGCCGTCGTCGTGCCGCCGCGCCAGCAGAGCCTGCCGGACCAGCAGCATGACCGGCACCGCGTTCAGCGCCGCGAACAATGCCGCCGCCCACAGATCGCTCGCCGCCAGCAGCACCAGCGTGCCGGTCGCCCCGGCGATCGCCGCCGCGCCGATGCCGAGCCACAACCCGGCGACGAAACAGCGGCAGTTGCGTCAGGTAGACGAGGATCAGCGCCCCCGGCGTTCCGAGCACCACCGCCGAGGTAGAGACAGCCGGCCGACCGCGCCGCATGCGGCCGCGACGGCCGCGAGCGCGGGCCGGCCCATGGCCTGCGATCGTTGCGGTCGGGATTGGCGCGCGGGCCGGCTATTTCACCATGTAGGGAAGCAGGCCGAGAAACCGCGCCCGCTTGATCGCGCGCGACAGCTCGCGCTGCTTTTGGTCGACACCGCGGTGATGCGGCTCGGCACGATCTTGCCGCGCTCGGAGACGAAGCGCTGCAACAGGCGCACGTCCTTGTAGTCGATCTTCGGCGCGTTCGGCCCGGAGAACGGGCAGGATTTGCGTCGGCGGAAAAATGGCCGCCGTGCTCCGGCAGCACCGCCGCCACCGCCACCCGCGCCACCGCTGCGACCACCACCGCGATCCCGGTCCCCGCCGGTCTGGCTTTCCATTTACGCCTCCACCCGCTCGGCCGGCGCAGCGGTCGGCGCGCTCGCGGGCGTCATCGCCGCGGCCTTCGCCATAGCGTTCGCGGTCGCTGCGGCGCGGCCGGTCTTCGCGGCTGCCGCGGTTCTGCATGACCGGCGAGGGACCCTCTTCAAGCTCGTCGACCCGGATGGTCATATAGCGCAACACGTCTTCGTTGATCCGCATCGTGCGCTCCAGCTCGGCGATCGCCGGCGCCGGCGCGTCGATGTTGAACAGCACGTAATGGCCCTTGCGGTTCTTGTTCATGCGGTAGGCGAGGTTGCGCAGGCCCCAATATTCGCGCTTCTTGACCTCGCCGCCCTGATCGGCGATCAGCTGGGTAAAGCTGTCGGCGAGCGCGTCGGCCTGGGCGCCGGAAATATCCTGGCGCGCGATAAACACGTTTTCGTAAAGCGGCATTCTCGATCGTTCCCTTATGGCTGGTGATGACCCGGAGCGCCCGTATGTTCATAGTCGGGTGGGCCAGCACGGGTCGAGCCGGCAGTTGCCGGCAAGGGGAGGCGCACTATAGCGAAAGAAACGGTCGGCGCAACCGTTGCCCTCGCCCGCATCGCGGGAGAGGGTGGATCAGCCGCATTAGCGGCGAGACGGGTGAGGGTCGTTGAGCTGCGACACCCTCACCCGTCTCGCTACGCTCGCCACCCTCTCCCGCGGTGCGGGAGAGGGAAAATAGTCAGACGCGGACGGCGACGCCTTTTTCCTCAAGGACCTGCTTCAATTCGCCGGTCTCGAACATTTCGCGGATGATGTCGCAGCCGCCAACAAACTCGCCCTGTACATAAAGCTGCGGGATGGTCGGCCAGTTGGAATATTCCTTGATGCCCTGGCGCACCGACGAGTCGGCGAGCACGTCGATGCCTTTGAACTTGACGCCCATATGGCTGAGGATCTGCACCACCGCCGCCGAGAATCCGCACTGCGGAAATACCGGGCTGCCCTTCATGTAGAGCACGACCGGTGCCTCGCCGATCTGCTGGCGGATGCGGTCTTGAGTGGTGCTGTCCATCGTTCAGTTCCTTGTTGAGGGCGCCGTCGCGCGACGCCCGGGGTCAAAAAAGCGCCGTCTTGCGGCGCGGGGGGTTCAGTCTTCGGGGGTGCTGGTCTGCAGCGCGAGTGCGTGGAGTTCGTTGCCCATCCGGCCGCGTAACGCCTGGTACACCAGTTGATGCTGCTGGACCCGGCTTTTGCCGCGGAACGCGGTGGAGACGACATGCGCCGCGTAATGGTCGCCGTCACCCCGCAAATCCTCGATCGAGACCTGTGCGTCCGGCAGGCTTTCCTTGATCAACCGTTCGATCGTCGCCGCGTCCATCGCCATGCGCTCAGGTTCCTTGTGCTACACCTGTGACATATAGCCGGGCAGCCAAGCCTCGTGCGTGTCTTTCAGTTCCATGATCGATATGGCACCAGCGCCGGGGAGTGTCAACGCGGCCCCGCCGACCGTGCCGATCAATTGAGTGTATATACCCCTATTTTGCGCTTCCGCCAAGACTGCGTCGGCTTCGGCGGTTTCGATCAGGTAACGCGCCTGGTCCTCGCCAAACAGGAAAGCCGCGGCGGCAGGGCAGTTCAGCGCAATGCCTTTGGCGCCCGCCATCGCCATCTCGGCAACCGCGACCAGCAGCCCGCCATCGCTGATATCGTGGCAGGCCACGACATGCCCGGCCGCGATCATCGCGCGCACGAAATCGCCATTGCGGCGTTCGGCCGCGAGATCGACCGGCGGTGGCGGACCGGCTTCGCGGCCCTCGATTTCGCGCAGATACAGCGAGGCGCCGAGATGACCCTGCGTCTCGCCGATCAGGATCAGCGCATTCCCCTCAGTCTTCAGCGCGATATCCATCGCGCGATGAACATCGGCGATCAGCCCGACACCGCCGATCACCGGGGTCGGCAAAATCGCGCTGCCGCTGGTCTCGTTATAGAGCGACACATTGCCCGACACGACCGGGTAGTCGAGCGCCAGACAGGCCGCCCGCATGCCTTCGACCGCGCCAACGAGTTCGCCCATGATCTCGGGCTTTTCGGGGTTTCCGAAATTGAGGTTGTTGGTCAGCGCCAGCGGCAGGGCGCCGGTCGCGGTCAGGTTGCGCCAGCTTTCGGCGACCGCCTGGGCGCCGCCGCGTACCGGGTCGGCGCGGCAATAGCGCGGCGTGCAGTCGGTCGCCAGCGCCAGCGCCTTGTTGCCCTCGCCGATCCGCACCACCGCCGCGTCGCCACCGGGCCGCTTCACGGTGTTGCCCTGCACGAGGTAGTCGTATTGCTCCCACACCCAGCGCTTCGAGGCGATGTCGGGACAGGCGATCAGCTTGCGCAGGCTGGCGATTGGATCGCGCGCGTGCAGGCTCGCAGGGTCGATCTCAGGCTGCGGGTCGCGCCGCACCCAGGGCCGCTCGTAAAGCGGTGCCTCGGTCACTAACGGGCCGACCGGAATATCGGCGGCGATCTCGCCGTGCATGCGTAGCACCAGCCGGCCGGTTTCGGTGACATGGCCGATCGCGGCGAAATCCAAGTCCCATTTCTCAAAGACCCGGCGCGCCTCGGCCTCGCTGCCGGGCGCCAGGATCATCAGCATCCGCTCCTGGCTTTCGCTCAGCATGATCTCGTAGGGGCTCATGCCGGCTTCGCGCATCGGCACATGATCGAGATCGAGTTCGATGCCGAGCCCGCCCTTGCCGGCCATCTCGACCGCCGACGAGGTGAGCCCCGCCGCGCCCATGTCCTGGATCGCGACGATCGTCTCGCCCTGCATCAGTTCGAGGCAGGCCTCGATCAGCAATTTCTCGGTGAACGGGTCGCCGACCTGCACCGTCGGGCGCTTTTCGGCGGCGTCCTCGCTGAATTCGGCCGAGGCCATCGTCGCGCCGTGGATGCCGTCGCGTCCCGTCTTGGCGCCGACATAGATCACGAGGTTGCCAGGGCCCGCCGCCGCTGAATAGAAAATGCGGTCGGCCCGCGCGATGCCGACACACATCGCGTTAACCAGAATGTTGCCGTCATAGGCGGCATGAAACTGACACTCGCCGCCGACCGTCGGCACCCCGACGCAATTGCCGTAACCGCCGATCCCGGCGACGACCCCCGACACCAGATGCCGCGTCTTCGGATGGTCCGGGCTGCCAAAGCGCAGCGCGTTCAGCATCGCGATCGGGCGCGCGCCCATCGTGAACACGTCGCGCAGAATGCCGCCGACCCCGGTCGCCGCGCCCTGATAGGGCTCGATAAAGGACGGGTGGTTGTGGCTCTCGATCTTGAAGATCACTGCGTCGCCATCGCCGATATCGATGACCCCGGCATTCTCGCCGGGTCCGCAGATGACGTGCGGCCCCTCGGTCGGCAGGGTTTTGAGCCACACCTTCGACGACTTATAGGAGCAATGCTCGCTCCACATCGCCGAGAACACGCCGAGTTCGGTCATGTTCGGCGTGCGCCCGAGAATGCCCTCGGCACGGGCAAACTCCTCTGCCGTCAGCCCCATCTCGGCCGCCAGCGTGGCGGTGACGTTCGATACCGTCTTCATCACCGCCCTTTGTCATTCCGGGGCAGCCCGGAGGGCTGAACCCGGAACCCAAGAACACGAAGTCCTCCCAGTTTGGCACCGCCGTCGGGTCGCTTTCGACGACCGTGTTCTCGGGTTCCGGGTTCGCTGCGTTGCAGCGCCCCGGAATGACAGCCGGGGGCGGCGAGTGGGACGGGCATCACTGTAGCGCGCCGACGAGGCCGGTGAAGAATCCCTGGCCGTCGGTGTCGCCGAGCAGGGGGTCGGTGGCGTTTTCCGGGTGTGGCATCAGGCCGAGCACGGTGCGGGTGTCGTTGAACACGCCGGCGATCGCGCGGGCCGAACCGTTGATGTTGGCGGCGTCGTTGAGATCGCCGGCCGGGCTGCAATAGCGGAACGCGACAAGGCCGCGGTCTTCAAGCCGGTCGAGTGTGTCGGGGTCGGCGGTGTAGTTGCCGTCGTGATGTGCGGTCGGCACCCGGATCGTCTGGCCGGTGGCATAGCCGCAGGTGAACATCGTCTGGTTGTTCTCGACCCGCAAATGCACATCGCGGCAAATGAAATTCAATGTCCGGTTCGGTAACAGCGCCCCCGGCAGCAGCCCCGCTTCGGTCAGGATCTGGAAGCCATTGCAGATGCCGAGCACCGGCGTGCCGCGTTCGGCGCGGGCACGCACCTCGCGCATGATCGGCGAGTGCGCCGCCATCGCGCCGCAGCGCAGGTAATCGCCATAGGCAAACCCGCCCGGCAGTACGATCAGGTCGGCATCAGGCAAGGTGCCGTCCTGGTGCCAGACGCGCAGCGGCTCGTGGCCGCTCGCCCGTTTCAGGGCCATCGCGACATCCTGCTCGCGGTTTGAGCCGGGGAAAACGATGATCGCGGCTTTCATCGAGCGCCCATTCGTGGCCGGCGGAGATTGTCACATACGATGTCGCCGCGACCGCGGCAATGGCTCAGGAGGTCGCGCAACTCGCCTGCGGGTTCGGTGCCGGCGGTGCGATTTCCGGCGCGTCGAACGGCTTGCCCTCGCCGGCATCGCCGCCGACGATCTCCACCCGGGACGTGACCGGCTCCTGTGCCGGGTCGGCGCTCGACTGGATCATGCCGCCGGTGACGGTTTCGCCGCGCTCCGGCCAGCTCAGGTGGAAATTCTCCAGCCGCCGGTCGCCGCCGGCCGTCACGTAGATCGCCGCGGACAGCCGGAAATCGTGCCCCGAGATCGCGGCGCCGACCGGCTCGCCACTATCGGCCCACGCGACCTCCTCGCCGCGCAGCCATGCGTTCAACGCCTGTGTGTCGTCGTGCCGGCCATCGCCCCACAACACGATGTCGGTGCGCACGCAATGCTGCTTCTCCCCCGCCCCCGCCGCCAACGGCGCCAGCAGGCAGAGAACAACACCGAGGGTGCTAGCCGATATCGATCGCATAGTTTTCGATGACCGGGTTGGCCAGTAATTGCCGGCACATATCCTCGACACGGACCCGCGCCGCGACCGGGTCGGTGTCGGCAAGGTCGAGTTCGATCAGCTTGCCCTGCCGCACCTCGCCGATGCCGGCGAACCCCAGCCCGCCGAGCGCATTGCCGATCGCCTTGCCCTGCGGGTCGAGCACGCCCGCTTTCAGGCTGATGTGAACCCGCGCCTTCATGCCGCAGCTCCTATTGCAGTGTTTGCGGCGCCTTGACGTCGCCCGGGCCGCCTTCCGGCAGGATACCGAGCCGGCGCGCCACCTCCTGATAGCCTTCCTTGACCTGGCCGAGATCCTCGCTGAACCGGTCCTTGTCCATTTTCTCGTTGGTTCGCGCATCCCACAAGCGGCAGCTGTCGGGGCTGATCTCGTCGGCGATCACGATGCGCACATCGTCGTCGCTGTAGAGCCGGCCGAACTCCAGCTTGAAATCAATCAGGCGGATGTGAATGCCGATAAACAGCCCGGTCAGGAAATCGTTGACCCGGAGCGCGATCTGCATGATCTCGTCGAGGTCGCGGGTGCTGGCCCAGGCGAACGCGGTGATGTGCTCTTCCGACACCAGCGGGTCGCCGAGATCATCGTTTTTGTAGTGGTATTCGATGATCGAGCGCGGCAGGGCGGTGCCTTCCGGAATGCCGAGGCGCCGCGCCAGCGAGCCCGCCGCGACATTGCGCACGACGACCTCGATCGGGATCATCTCGACCTGCAGCACCAGCTGTTCGCGCATGTTCAGCCGGCGCACCAGATGCGTCGGCACGCCAATCTCGGCGAGCTTCAGCATCAGGTATTCGCTGATCTGGTTGTTGAGCACACCCTTGCCGGTAATCACACCGCGCTTGCGGTTGTTGAACGCGCTCGCGTCGTCCTTGAAATGCTGGACCAGGGTGCCCGGCTCAGGGCCCTCGAACATCACTTTGGCCTTGCCCTCATAGATTTGGCGGCGGCGCGACATCGGTTCTGCAAGTTCGTGAATTACGGTTTCGATATGGGCATTGCCGACAGCTCCAACAATCACCCGGCCGAAAGGTTGCCGGCTGCGACAGTGCGCCAGGGCGACGGCTCCGGCAGCCAGCCGGCATAGCGGTAGATCGGCTGCCGCACATCCGACAGGATTGCGGGCAGCGCGATCAGCGCGCTCGAGACCGTGGCGAAACCGTGCGGGGTGCGAAACCGCAGCGCCGCGTCGTCCGGCGCGCCGGGCGGCGCGGTGTCGTCACTGAGCAGGTCTTGCCACGCCGCCCATTCGTCATGGTCGGGATCGGGCGGTGCTGCCGCCTGAAAGCGAGGCTGCGCCAGTGCGAGACGCGCGGTGTCGATTTCATCGAGATCGCCGGCGGCGATCAGCGACAACCCCTCCTTGATCGGGCGCGCTTCGATGCGGCCGCGGCCGGTATGGCGCAGCCAGAACGCATCGCGGTTGTCGGCGACGATCAGGTTGAAGCTGCGATAGGCGGCCGGGTCGAGCTGCGACAGAGCCTCCGCCGCATCGACCGCATCGGCATGATCGAGCGCTTCGAGCACCAGTTCGCCGCGCGAGCGCACCCCGGCGGCGGGGCCGAGCGTGCCTTGCCGGTTCAGCACCGCGGCGGCGACGCCCCAATCGTTGAGCCCGAGCCACGAGCCACCGGCCAGCTGGTCGCGGCCGGCGACCAGCTCCGGCCGGTCCGGCCAATACCGCCCAGGCGGATCGGCCGGACGGTCGATCATCTCGTCCCGGTTGGCGCCGATGATGACCGGCCATGCGGCATCCGGCCGGCGCAGGATCGCGAGTGTACACATTTAGCGCAACCACACCGAATGGCGGAGCGCTGTCATCAGCATCGGAGACATGACATCGAACATTGTCGAACAGTCGAACATTGTCGAACAGGCGCTTTCACGCGAAGGATTTTCGAGTCCCGCTTCAAGCACGACCGGAAGCTCCGGCGCAAGATCGAGGCGCGCGCGGCAGACCCTATAGCCGAGCCTGCCCGGCGGTAATGCGCCGGTAGAGCGCCGGGTCCAGCCGGACAAAACCGCTGCGGTCGTCGAGGTAGAGCGCGTCGTCGGTAGCCGCCGGGTTGTAGCCCTCGGCCAGCAGATCCTGCTTCTTTTGCTTGAAGGTCGAGGTGATGTCGATCGTGCCGCGCACCCGGATGAACAAGGGGCGGGCGAATTCGGGCAGGGTCCCGGCGACATGGCGGTGCAGGCGCGCGAGGTCGAAACTCTCGCCGGCAACGATGGCGGCCATCCCGGCACGGCCATCGGCGCCCGGCACTTCGACGCCATAGACAACCGCCTCGCTGACACCCGGGCAGGCGGTGATCGCCTCGGCGACCTGCATCGTCGAGACGTTCTCGCCCTTCCAGCGAAACGTGTCGCCGACGCGGTCGACGAAATAGAAAAATCCCCGCTTGTCCTTGCGCATCAGATCGCCCGAGCGAAACCACGCATCGCCCTCGGTGAACACGTTGCGCAACACCTTGCGGGCCGAGGCGTCGGGGTCGGTATAGCCCTCGAAGGGGCTGCCTGCGTTCGATTTGGCGTCGGGTATCCTGCTGATCGCCTCGCCGATCTCGTCCGGGGCGCAGCGCACGCACAGCCCATTGTCGCCGCGCACCGGTTCGCCGGCATCGACATCGAATTTGACCAGCGCGACCGGGAAGCGGTGCGCCAGAAACGGCGGTATGCGCCCGATCGATCCCGGTTCGCCTTCGCAATTATAGAGCGAAAAATTGGCTTCGGTCGCGGCGTAGAATTCGAGGTTCTGCGGGATGGCAAAGCGGCGGCGGAACTCGCTCCACACATCGGCACGCAACCCGTTGCCGCAGCTGAGGCGCAGCCGGTGCGCGGTTTCGCGCGGGTGCGGCGGGCTGTTGACGAGATAGCGGCACAACTCGCCGATATATTGGAACACTGTGCACTCGGATGCCGCGACATCGTCCCAGAAGCGGCTCGCCGAGAACCGCTCGCGCACCACCACCGCGCCACCGCTGACCAGCATCGCGCCGGTCGCCACGACCCCGCCGACGCTGTGATACATCGGCAGACAATTGTACATCCGGTCGCTGTCGCGGGCGTCCATCATGCCGGCGAACCAGCGGCTCCATTGCATGATCCGGGCGTGGCTGACATTGGCGGCCTTCGGGAAGCCGGTGGTGCCCGAGGTGTAGATGCACAGCGCCCGATCGCCGAGCGTCACGGCCGGCGCCGCTGTCGCAAAAGGCTGCGCCGCATATCGCCCAAAATCTTCGTCGATCCGTCGGTACGCCGGGTGACCGGCACCGTGAACCCAGATGGCCGGCGCCGATTTGAGCTGCGCCGCCACCGCCTCGACGGCCGTGACCAGGCTCACTCCGACAATGACATGCCGTGGCCCGACGACATCGATCGCGTGCGCCAGCCCGTCGCCGGATAGCTGGTTGTTGACCAGCGCGACGATACCGCCGATCCGGGTGATCCCGAGCCAGATCGCCATGTATTCCGGGCAATTCGTCATCAGCAGGCAGATGACCTCGCCGCGCCGAACGCCCTGGTGCAGCGCCCAGTCGGCATAGAAGCCGGCCCGCTCCGCCAACTCGCCGTAGGTCAGGCTGTCCTGCTCGCCGATCAGCGCCAGCCGGTCCGGCGCCGCCTCGGCCAGCCGCCCGATCACCACCGGCAGCGTCAGCGTGGGATGCTGCGCGATCGGCGCGGTCAGCTGCAGCGCACGAATCCAGGCATCGCGTGCCCGCTTGTCGCCATCGTTCGCCGCGCTCGTCACGTAGCCGTCTCCAATGCCGCCCCGTCTCCAGGTGCCGCGTGGGCCGGCTTTATCCGATCGGGACCACGCTGCAAAGCCCACTCGTGTTCCATTTCGCCCGGAGAGACTCCCGATCACCTACTATGGTATGATATCATCACGTCCGGACTTCTACTTTGTGGTATCTCGCTTGGATGTCTTTGCCGAACTTTGGAGATCGACCAATGTCCGTCAAACATAACAGCACTGTTCTGCCGAACGGTCAGGTAATGATCAACCTCCTCGGCGTCGATACTAAAGACCTCAAAGCATCATCGACTTTTCAAATTTCGGGAGCAGCCTTGCGCACGATTTTGAGTATGCTTGTGATGACATTGCCGTTTGATGATGAATTTTATGCCACGACCTATCCTGATCTGGAGGCAGCGAGGCAGGCCGGGCGCATCAAGACCCTCCACGCCCATTTCCTTGAGCACGGGTATGTGGAAGGGCGCCTGGGCGCCAAGCCGGCGGTCGACCCGGCCTTTTACATCAGGATGTACCCGGACGTCGCGAAGGCGATGGCCGCGGGTCAAATCGGATCGGCGTTCGAGCACTACGTCCGGGCGGGCGCCACGGAGGGTCGCTTCGCCAATGCGACGGACATGGAGGTGAACCGGATCTGGCGGCAAATGCTGCAAACGGCCCCCGCCGGACCTAGTGATCCGCCCGCACGAGGCGCTCGTCGATGAAGCAGTCGAGGCAGGACAGCCAGTAATCGCGGATCGCGTCACGTTCAAGAAACGGGTCGTGCTTCGATTCGGTCAACTCGACCAACGTGCAATCCGGCAAAAGACTCGCCACCCGCCGCTGCGCCCGGTTCGACACGACGACCTCGCGCCCCGGCCGCCCAAGCAGGATCGGCGTCCGGATGTCGGCGAGAAACTCGCGCCGCGAGATGCGCGCGACAAGGCCAAGCGCGCTGTCGACCCAGCCATAGGTGGCTTCGTCGAGGCGCAGTTCCGGATTGGCCGAAAACCACGCATGACGCAGGCAGCAACGCTCGGCATCGGCAGTGCCGCGGCTGCGTTCCGGCGACGGCAGCCGGTCAGCCCGCCATTTCCCGGCGCCCGGGATAAAGCAGACACCGAGCCCGGCGGCGCGGGCCGGGCTCGTGATGAGGCGAAAAAACTGCGGCGGGACCCGGCCGATGCGCAGCCCGACCATCGGCGACGACAAAACCGCGCCGCTGAACAGCGTCCGGTGGCGTTTCAGGCACAACAGCGCAATTGCCCCGCCCATCGAATGGGACACCAGGAGGCGCGGCAGGCTGCCGGAGAACGTCGCGCGGGCAAAGGCGGCAAGGTCCTCGGCGTCGCGGTCGAATTTGCGGGCACGTGGGCGGGTCGGCAGGCGCCGCGGCCGCACCGAGCGGCCCTGGCCGCGCCAATCGAGGCACCACACGGCGATGCCGCGCGCGGCGAAATCGCGCACCGTCTCGAACTGCTTTTCGATGAATTCGCCAAACCCGCCGACCATCACGCATTCCGCGCGCGGGTTGCGCACCGGCAGGTGCCCCCAGCGCAGCACCGCACCGTCCGCCGCCGTAAAGCTGCCCCAGACAAACCCCGGCGGCGGCAAAAACCGCTCCGCCAGCGCGGGCGGGCGGGCCGATGTTTCCGCCGATGTCTCCAACGACATCGCTATCGACGGGCTGTCGGGCACCGTACCCCCGTTCGCTGATCGCCATAGGTTCACACTCGTGAGGTTCACACTCGTGCAGGCTGCGTTCCAGCATCGGTGGGGCCGGTTTATATTTCGAAAAGATGGCTCGTTTGAGGCGGGTCGAGCGGCAAATTGCCGCGAGCGGACAACGCCGCGCCAGAATGCGCAGCCACCCTCCCCTGCGATGCAGGAGAGGGTGGGCGCGAGTGACAGCCCGCCGGCTGGGAGCTGGCTTTCAGATTTACGCCGGGTGGAACACCAGCGTGCGCAGCTCGATGCTCTCACGCGGCCGGGCATCAGGCGGCGTCGTCGGGTCGGTGAACGAGGTGTGCGGCATGAACCGGGCCCGGCCATCGGCCTGCGTGTCGCAGCATCTTCAGCAGCAATGCCTCGTCGCGCCGCATCTCGGGCACGTAGTACCAGCGGTGGTCAGGGTTGTAGCTGACCGAATAGGTCTCGCCGGTGCGGTCGCGATAGACGAGGTCGGACGGGATCAGGTCGTCCGGATCGACCGAGCGCGGCATCGCACACCGCCAGCGGCGCGTCACGCAGCGGGCCGTGCAGCGGGCGCCACAGATTGATCACCTGCACCCGCCCTTTCAGCAATTCCTCGGCCTCGGCGCCGAGCAGGTCGCGGACCCGCTGTGGCCCCGAGCGCTCGGTGTGGTCGACATGGACACGGGTCGCCGGCTGGCGCGGGCCGCTGCGGGCGCGGTCGGCGGCGCCCTCGACGCGGCGGCGCTGCAGATGGTCGAAGATGAAGACGCGGCTGGCGCCGGTCGCTTCCTTGATAAAGCGCTCGGCCTCCGGGATAGTAGACGCTGCGGACTTCGTCATCGTCCCAGAAATCTCGCACCGCGGTGCGCTGCTCGAGCAGTTCGAACCCTGCGTGTCGAGCTTCAGCTCGTGCTGCACCGGCCGCATGTCGTGGATTTTGCATCTGGTGCGGTTCGAGCGGCATGTACGGCCGGTCTTCCGGTCCGATCTCGTAGGCGTAATAGCGCGGCCGCTCGCTGACCGGCGCGAGATAGTTCAGTTCGGCTTCGACATAAGGCAGGCGGTCGATATTGCTCATCATCTGTCCTCCGGTTGAGGGGAGTCCGCGCCGGTTAGAGCGGCGGATAGCGGAACCATTCGGGCGTCAGTTCGTCGGTTTCCCGCAATGGTATCGTCTGTGCCGTGGCGTGCACCAGCGATGTCAGCAGCCGAACGAAAGCGCTCCACAGTGTGCCGGTTTCCGGCTGCACCGCGGGCTCGACAAAGCGCGTCGGTCGAGCCGCGCGAGAAAGGCGTCCATTACTCCCTCCAGAACGGCTTGTTGGCGAGGAACTCGGCGTCGGCACGGGTCAGGCCGATATCGGATAGCGTGCGCTCGTTCAGCTGCGAGAGTTGCTGCCGCTCGCGGATGCGGCGGCGCCATTGGCGCAGGGTCGCGAGCACCCAGTCGCTGGTATCGCTCAGCGCGTCCAGGCCGGCATGCCGTGCCACGGTGCCAGCACGAGGCTGTCGGGAATGATGCAGATGCATGGCAGTCATGTTATCTCTCCTAAAGACGCCTCGGTCGGCTGACCGGTCCGTTCGGCAAGCGTCTTGGCCAGGAATTTGAACCCCGAAGCTGCTTTCCGACAAACGAGAGTTTCTCAGTGTCAGTTTAGGAAAACTCATTCGATGGGTCTGATCAGATGAACGGGCACCTACCGCCGCTCAGCGCGTTGCGAGCCTTCGAGGCGGCCGCCCGGCTGCACAGTTTCAGCAAGGCGGCCGACGAACTGCACGTCACCCCGGCGGCGATCAGCCACCAGATCCACGCGCTCGAAGAGGATCTCGGGGTCAAGCTGTTCCACCGGCTGAACCGGGCGGTCGAACTGACCGACTCGGCGCGGCTGCTGCTGCCAGGGCTATCGGAGGCGTTCGCCGGCATCCAGGCCTCGGTGCGCCGGTTACGGGTGCATAACGACACCGGCACGCTGACGGTGACCGTATCACCGTCCTTCGCGGCGAAATGGCTGGTAGTGCGGCTGCACCGCTTTCAGGCGCTGTGCCCCGATATCGACGTGCGCATTTCAGCGAGCGACGCGGTGGTCGACCTGCCGAACAGCGATTTCGATATCGCAATCCGCTACGGCAACGGCCGCTATCCCGGGCTCGAGGTCGAATTGCTGGCGCAGAACGAGGTCTTTCCGGCGTGCAGCCCGCGCCTCCTCGAAAACGGGCCGCCCCTGCGCACGCCCGCGGATTTGCTGCACCACGCGCTGATCCACGACACCGCGATCGACCGCGACCCGCTGGCACCGACCTGGGCGATGTGGCTGAAGGCGGCCGGCGTCAACGGGGGACCGACCGTGCCGGGCGTGACCTACAGCGTCGGCTATATGGGTCTCGATGCCGCCATTTCCGGGAATGGCGTGGTGCTGGCGTACAGCACGATCGCCGCCGCGGATGTCGCCGCCGGCCGGCTTGTGCGGCTGTTCTCGTTGGCGCTGCCCGACCTCTTCTCCTACTACATCGTCACCGTGCCCGGCGCCCTGGCCCGCCCCAAGGTCCGCGCCTTCCACGACTGGCTCGGCCATGAAGCCGCCACCGACGCGTCAGGTGCCTGATTGATGACGACTCCACCCGCCGGCCTTCGGCCGATCCGGCCAATGCGGCCTCGCGAAGTTGCACGTTCGATGCAGCGATGCGGCCTGGCGCGGCGTTATACTGGCAATCCGTTTTTAAGGAACCACAGGACGTTGGTGATGAGCGCTTTTGACGAACGCGAAAAGGGGTTCGAGGCCGCCTTCAAGCACGACCAGGAACTTCAGTTCAAGATCAAGGCCCGCCGTAACTGGCTGATCGGGCTGTGGGCGGCGGAGCGGATGGGGCTTACCGGCACCGCCGCCGACGCCTATGCCAGGGAAATCGTCGAGGCAGAATACCCCGACGGCGACCGCCATGTCGTCGAGAAGCTGACCGCCGATCTGGCTGCCAAAGGCCAAACCTTCACCGCGGCGCAGGTGAGGTTCGAACTCGACCACATCGCCACGCGCGCCAAACAGCAGATTATGCGGGAATAAGGCGTCACCCGAAGGCGACGGTGACGACCTCGTAGGATTTGTTGCCGCGTGGGGTCGAGACTTCGACACTGTCGCCCTTGCCCTTGCCGATCAGCGCGCGCGCCAACGGCGACGTAACCGACAGGAGGCCGCCCTTGATGTCGGCCTCGTCCTCGCCGACGATCGTAAAAATCTGTTCCTCGTCGGTCTCTTCGTCGGCGAGTGTCACCGTCGCCCCGAACTTGACAACCGAGCCCGACAGTTTCGACACGTCGATTACTTCAGCGCGCGCAATCTTGTCCTCGAGTTCGCCGAGGCGGCCCTCGATAAAGCTCTGACGTTCGCGCGCCGCGTGGTACTCGGCGTTTTCCGAAAGATCACCGTGGGTCCGGGCCTCGGCGATGGCGCGGATCACCGCCGGCCGATCGACCGATTTGAGGCGTCTCGCCTCTTCCTGAATCCGATTGTAACCTTCCACGGTCATCGGGATCTTGTTCATCAGTCCGATTTCGCGCCTTGATCGTCGAGTAGGCGTTCAAAGGTAGGATTGTAGGGGCGCGACTTCAAGGCAGCCCTCGCGCAAGGCACCGATTGCCTGCACTGCCGCCCGCGCCCCGGCAACGGTCGTATAGTACGGGATACTGTGGGTCAGCGCGGTGCGGCGCAAGCTGAAGCTGTCGGAAATCGCCTGCGCGCCCTCGGTTGTGTTGAACACCAGTTGCACCCGGCCGCTGCGCATCAGGTCGATAATGTTGGGCCGCCCTTCCTGCGCCTTGTTGACAAGGCCGACCGAAACACCGGCCTCGTTCAGCTTGCGCGCGGTGCCGGCGGTGGCGATCAGCTCAAAGCCCCAGGCCGCCAGTTGCCGGCAGGGCGCCACCAGAGCGTCCTTGTCGCCGTCACGCACCGACACGAAAACGCAACCGGCAAGCGGCAGGTCGATGCCGACGCCCAACTGCGACTTGGCAAAGGCGCGGCCGAAATCGCTGTCGAGCCCCATCACCTCGCCGGTCGATTTCATCTCCGGCCCGAGGATCAGATCGACACCGGGGAAACGGGCGAACGGAAACACCGCCTCCTTGACCGCGACATGCCCGATCGGCTTGTTGCGCGCACTCTTTGGCAGCAGCGCCGCGAGCTTTTCGCCGGCCATCACGCGCGCCGCGATCTTGGCGATCGGCACGCCGGTCGCCTTGGCGACAAACGGCACGGTGCGCGACGCGCGCGGGTTGACCTCGAGCACGTAGACGTCACCGTCCTTGACCGCGAATTGCACATTCATCAGCCCGACGACATGCAGCGCGCGGGCCAACGCGATGGTCTGGCGCTCGATTTCCGCGATCGTTTCGGCATCGAGGCTGTAGGGCGGCAACGAGCAGGCGCTGTCGCCGGAATGAATACCGGCTTCCTCGATATGCTCCATGATGCCGGCAACAAACACCTCGTCGCCATCAGCGACGGCATCGACATCGACCTCGATCGCGTTTTGCAGGTAGCTGTCGATCAGCACCGGGCTGGTGCCGGAGACGACGACGGCGCGCTGGATGTAGCGGTTGAGCCCCGATATCTCGTGCACGATCTCCATCGCCCGGCCGCCCAGCACGTAAGACGGCCGAATCACCACCGGGAAGCCGATCTCCTGGGCGATTGCCTGCGCCTCCGCCGGCGAATAGGCGGTGCCGTTGCGTGGCTGGCGCAGGCCGATGCCCTGCAATAATTGCTGGAAGCGCTGCCTGTCTTCGGCGAGGTCGATCGCGTCGGGCGAGGTGCCGAGGATCGGGATTTGCGCCGCCTCAAGCGCCTTCGCGAGGTTGAGCGGCGTCTGGCCGCCAAACTGCACGATGACGCCGCGCAGGGTTCCGCGCGACTGTTCGACCCGCACGATTTCGATCACATCTTCGGCGGTCAGCGGCTCGAAATAGAGGCGGTCGGAGGTGTCGTAATCGGTCGAGACGGTTTCCGGGTTGCAGTTGACCATGATCGTCTCGACGCCGGCCTCGGCAAGGCTGTAGGCGGCGTGGACGCAGCAATAATCGAACTCGATGCCCTGGCCGATGCGGTTGGGACCGCCGCCGAGGATGATGACCTTGTCGCGGTCGCTCGGGTCGGCCTCGCACTCGGGCGGCGACACGCCGTCGCCCTCGTAGCAGGAATACATATACGGGGTCAGCGACGGGAACTCGGCGGCGCAGGTATCGATGCGCTTGTAGACCGGCTTGACGCCGAGACCGCGACGCAATGCCGCGACCTCGCCCTCCGCGATGCCGGCGAGCCGCGCCAGCCGTGCATCGGAAAACCCCATCTCCTTGAGCCGCAACAGCGCCGTCGCCTCTTTTGGCAAGCCGTCGCGCCGCACCGTCTCTTCGGTCGCGACGATGTCGTGCACCTGTTCGAGAAACCAGGTGTCGTAGTGGCAGGCGGCGTTGATTTCCTCGGTCGAGAGACCGTGGCGATAGGCCTGCGCGATCAGCAAGAGCCGGTCCGGCGATGGCTTCGCCAAGGCAGCGACCACCGCCTCCTTGCCGGCGCTCTCGACGCCTTCGATCACCACCTCGTTGAAGCCGTCGAGGCCCGTTTCCATCGAGCGCAGAGCCTTCTGCACCGATTCGGCAAAGCTGCGCCCGATCGCCATCGCCTCGCCGACCGATTTCATCGAGGTTGACAGCAAGGGCTCGGCGCCGGGGAATTTCTCGAACGTAAAGCGCGGCATCTTGGTGACGATGTAGTCGATCGTCGGCTCGAACGAGGCCGGGGTGACGCCGGTGATCTCGTTGTCGAGTTCGTCGAGCGTGTAGCCGACCGCCAGCTTGGCGGCGATTTTGGCGATCGGGAACCCGGTCGCCTTCGACGCCAGCGCCGAAGAGCGCGACACGCGTGGGTTCATCTCGATGATGACGAGCCGCCCGTCGGCCGGGTTGACCGCGAACTGCACGTTCGACCCGCCGGTATCGACGCCGATCTCGCGCAGCACCGCGATCGCGGCGTTGCGCATGATCTGATACTCCTTGTCGGTCAACGTCAGCGCTGGCGCGACCGTCACCGAATCGCCGGTATGCACCCCCATCGGGTCGATATTCTCGATCGAGCAGATGATGATGCAGTTATCGGCGCGGTCGCGCACGACTTCGAGTTCGTATTCCTTCCAGCCGAGCACCGATTCTTCGATCAGCACTTCATGCGTCGGCGAGGCGCGCAACCCGCCGCGCACGATATCCTCGAACTCCTCGGTGTTGTAGGCGATGCCGCCGCCGGTCCCCGCCAGCGTAAAGGACGGCCGGATGATCGCCGGCAAGCCGACCTCGCCGAGCGCCTCGATCGCTGCTTCCAGCGTGTCGATCAGGCGGCTTTTTGGCGACACCAGGCCGATCTTGTCCATCGCCTGGCGGAACAATTGCCGGTCTTCGGCCTTGGCGATGGCGGTTTCATTGGCGCCTATCAGCTGTACGCCGTGCCGTTGCAGGGCGCCGTTTTTCGACAGCGCCATCGCGGTATTGAGCGCGGTCTGGCCGCCCATCGTCGGCAATAGCGCATCGATCTTGTGCCCGGTGCGCGCCTCGCGAACGATAATCGCCTCGACCATCTCCGGCGTGATCGGTTCGATATAGGTGGCGTCGGCGAGGTCCGGGTCGGTCATGATCGTCGCCGGGTTGGAATTGACCAGGACGATGCGATAGCCCTCGGCCTTCAGCGCCTTGCAGGCCTGCGCCCCGGAATAATCGAACTCGCAGGCCTGCCCGATCACGATCGGCCCGGCCCCGATGATCAGGATGCTGTGAATGTCGGTGCGCCTAGGCATGCGCACCTCCCACGCCTTTCTGTGTCGTCCCAGCGAAAGCAGGGACCCACGCTGCTGCAAGGCGCGATGGATGCAGCGATGGGGCAACATTCGCGCCACCTCCACGAGCGTAGGTGCGCCGCCGGGTGGGTCCCTGCTTCCGCAGGGACGACAGGATGGTGTGAGGCGGGCGGCGGAATGTCATTTCCCGCTGCCCGTTTCCGCCATCAGATCGACAAAGCGCCGGAACAGGTAATGGCTGTCCTGCGGGCCTGGGCTGGCCTCCGGGTGGTGCTGCACCGAAAACACCGGCTTGCCATTAATCGACAGCCCCTCATTTGTTCGGTCGAACAATGACAGATGGGTTGCCTCGACCCCGGCCGGCAGGCTCGCCGGGTCGACGACAAAACCGTGGTTCTGGCTGGTGATTTCGACCTTGCCGGTGATCTCGTCGCGCACCGGGTGGTTGGCGCCGCGGTGGCCTTTGTCCATCTTGCTCGTCGCGCCGCCGAGCGCCAGCGCCAGCATCTGGTGGCCGAGGCAGATGCCGAACATCGGCACGCCGCGCGCGATCAGGTCGCGCAATACCGGCACCGCGTATTCGCCGGTCGCCGCCGGGTCGCCCGGTCCGTTCGACAGAAAGACGCCATCGGGCCGGTGCCGCAGGATGTCTTCGGTCGTGGCGGTCGCCGGCACCACGGTCACCCGGCAGCCCTGCGTCGCCAGCATGCGCAGAATGTTACGCTTGGCGCCGTAATCGACCGCGACGACATGAAACCGCGGCGCTTCCTGCGTGCCATAGCCGGTCTCGTGCCGCCACACCGTCTCGGCCCATTCATAGCTCTGTCGGCAGCTGACCTCCTTCGCAAGGTCCATGCCTTCGATCCCCGGCCACGCCGCCGCCTCGGCCTGCATCGCGGCGATGTCGAGCTTGCCCTTGGGGTGATACGCGATGACCCCGTTCGGCGCGCCCCGGTCGCGAATGAGCCGGGTCAGCCGCCGCGTATCGACGCCGCTGAGGCCGACCATGCCGTGGGATTTGAGCCAGTGGTCGAGCGACTGTTCGGCCCGGTAATTGGCCGGCGCGGTCGGGGCGCGGCGGATCACGAGGCCGCGCGCCGCCGGCGTCGTCGTCTCGATGTCCTCGCGGTTGGCGCCGACATTGCCGATATGCGGAAAGGTGAAATTGATGATCTGCCCGGCATAGGACGGGTCGGTCAGGATTTCCTGATACCCAGTCATCGACGTGTTGAAACACACCTCGCCAACCGCGCTGCCGGTCGCGCCGATGCCGCGGCCCCAGAATACCGTTCCGTCCGCCAAAACGAGCGCCGCGTTGCAGTCGGGCGGTCGCGCCGTGTGACCGGCCGCGTTCGGATCGTCCATCGAAGCTGTGTCCTGCAGGCGTCAGTACCGGCCGGCCGCGCCAACGGCGCCGCGCATCGGCCGAGGCCGAGCAGCCAAACGCGCAGAACATAGGAGACGGCTCAGGTTTGTCAACCCGGCTGCAATTGAACTTCTCGGTTTTCCAACGACTTAGATAAAACGCCCGGCGAAATTGCCGCAACCGGCCAAAGGGGGTAGAGTTGCCGTGAAGCCGTCAATGCGGGGAAAGTTGATGCTGCGCGAAGCCTTTGCCGAGCGGCTCAAGCAGGCGATGCGGGCCAGGGATTCCCGCACGGTATCAACGCTGCGCCTGGTGCTGGCGGGGCTGAAGGACCGCGACATCGCGGCCCGCAGCGACGGCGACCGGCCGCAAATTCCTGACCCCGAAATCCTGCGCATGCTGCAAGGCATGGTCAAACAGCGCCGCGAATCGATCGCGATGTACCAGCAGGGCAACCGCCCTGAACTGGCGCAACAGGAAGAGGACGAAATCTCGGTCATCGAGAGCTTTCTGCCGCAGCAGATGAGCGAGGCCGACATCGCCGCCGCCGCCAAGACCGCGATCGCCGACACCGGTGCCGCCGGCGTCAAGGACATGGGCAAGGTCATGGCTGCCCTGCGCGAACGCCACGCCGGCGTCCTCGACATGGCGAAGGCCGGCACCGTCGTGAAGCAGCTGCTGGGTTAGCGCCGCGTGCCAATCCCTACCCCTGTCATTCCGGGGCGCCGCGCAGCGGTGAACGCGGAATCCAAGAACACGGAATCCCGCCGAGGAGGCTCGGTCAGCGCCGTCAGCCGACGCGACCGTGTTCTTGGGTTCCGGGTTCGGCCCTCTGGGCCGCCCCGGAATGACAAAGGTTTGGACGGCGGCGCCGACCGCCGTGCGATGGCATAGAATTGGCGTTCCCCCCGGGCTTTCTTGACGAACTGCGCAGCCGGATTTCGCTGAGCGAACTCGTCGGCAAGCGCGTGCGGCTGGTGCGCAAGGGGCGCGAGTATGGCGGGCTGTGCCCGTTCCATAACGAGAAGACGCCGTCGTTTTACGTCGTCGAGGACAAGGGGTTTTTCCATTGCTTCGGCTGCGGCGCGCATGGCGACGCGATCGGCTTTCTGATGCGCGACTCGAACCTCGATTTCATCGAGGCGGTCGAACGACTGGCCGGCGAGGCCGGGCTCGCAGTGCCGCAACAGACGCCGCAGGAGCGCGAGCGCGCGCAACGCCAGAAAACCCTGATCGAGGCGCTCGCCGCCGCCGCCGATTTTTTCGAGACGCAACTGTGGTCCGCCGCCGGCACGCGGGCACGCGATTACCTCACCGCGCGCGGTCTCGACGAAGACACGATCCGCCGCTTCCGCCTCGGCTGGGCGCCGGACGACCGGCAGGCGCTGCGCCGTGCGCTATCCGGTGACTATCCCGAAGCCCTGCTGCACGAGGCCGGGCTGCTGCGCGTACCCGAGGGCGACGGCACGCCCTACGATTATTTTCGCGGCCGGGTGATCTTTCCGATCGGCGACCGGGCCGGCCGGGTTATCGCCTTTGGCGGCCGCACGATCCCCGGGCAAGCCGGGGATCGACCAGCCGAAATACCTCAACTCGCCCGATACGCCGGTCTTCGAGAAGGGCCGGGTGCTTTACGCCTGGGCGGCGGCGCGCGGCAATCTCGGCCGCAATGACGACGAGGCCGCGCCGGTCATCGTCGTCGAAGGCTATATGGACGTGATCGCGCTGCACCGTGCCGGGTTTGGCACCGCGGTAGCGCCGCTCGGCACCGCCTTGACCGAGACGCAGATGCAGGAATTGTGGCGCCTGTCGCCCGAGCCGGTGCTGTGCTTCGACGGCGACTCGGCCGGCCAGCGCGCCGCCTTGCGTGCGCTTGCACCGTGCCCTGCCGTTGCTGCAACCCGGCCGCAGCCTGCGCTTTGCGACCCTGCCGCCCGGCGAAGACCCGGACTCACTGCTTCGCGCCGCCGGCAGCAAGGCGGTCGCCGAGATCCTGGCGGCGGCCCGGCCGCTGTCGGAGGTGCTGTGGCAGGCGGAACTGGCGCAGCGGCCGATCGACACGCCGGAACGCCGCGCCGATTTCGAGCGCCGCCTGATGACACAGGCCGAGACCGATCGCCGACCGCGCGGTGCAGGCCGAATATCGCCGCTATCTGCGCGACCGCCTGTTCGCGCACGGCCGCCCTCCCCGGCCGGCGCCGCAACGCGAATCGGCCGCACGTTTTGGCCAACAGCGTGCCGATGCCGCATCCCGGGCCCGCCGCCTCCGCCGCCGCGCTCGCCGGGGCGGGTGCATCGCGAATGTTTTTTCGGCCTGCTGGTCGCCAACCCGGCGCTCGATCGAGGAGCTGATCGAGGAAGTCGCGGCGGTCGAGGTGCCCGAACCGGAGCTTGACAGGCTGCGACGCGCGATTTTAGAGATCGTCGATTCGAATCAGGGGCTTGACGCCAGCACGCTGCGCCAACATTTAGCTCTTTGCGGCCACGCAGAGATTCTCGGCGCCCTGGCGATTACGGTCGCAAAACACGCAGGCTTTGCTGCGCGCGGAGGAGACGATCCCGAGGTGATCAGGCAGGGCCTGAGAGAGACCCTTCAGCTGTTGCACGCAGGGGGCCGCGGTGAGCTTGACGCGGCGCGCCAGGCTTTTGCGTCGGACCCGACGGACGAAAACTGGCGGCGTCTGACCGCGCTGAAGGAACGCGAATTTCACGACGGCCCCATCGGCGGCAGCGAGTGGTAGGGCCGGGATGACGAACGATACGGCGATCACATAGGGTAGGGGGTTTGCGGCGCGGGTTATGCGCGGCCGCGAGCCCCGTTTTGTGCTTTAGCAAGCCAAAGGGATGACGGAATGGCGAGCAAGGCGGTGAATGCGGCGGATACGGCGGAAACCCGCGAGGATGCGGCCGAAACCCCGCTTCTCGACGCGATTGCGGTCGCGATCAAGAAGATGGTGGCGCGCGGCAAGGAGCGCGGCTACCTGACCTATGACGAGCTGAACGCCGCGCTGCCGCAGGACCAGGTGTCCTCCGAGCAGATCGAAGACACGATGACGATGCTGTCCGAGCTCGGCATCAACGTCATCGAGAGCGAGGAGAGCGAGGAGCCCGCCGAGGCCGAGGCCGAAGAAGGCGAAGGCGAAGCCCGCGGCAATGTCGACGACGACGATATCGGCCGCACCGACGACCCCGTGCGCATGTACCTGCGCGAGATGGGCTCGGTCGAGCTGTTGTCGCGCGAAGGCGAGATCGCCATCGCCAAGCGCATCGAAGCCGGCCGCGACATGATGATCGGCGGCATCTGCGAAAACCCGCTGACCGTGCGCGCGCTCTTGCTGTGGCGCGACGCGCTCAACGAAGACAAGATGCTGCTGCGCGACATCATCGATCTCGACGCGACCTATGGCAGCGCCGTGCTCGACGAGGCCGAGGCCGCGACTCGCCAAGGTCGCCGCCGGCGAGGCTGAGGAAGAGGAAGAAGACGGAAGGAAGAGCTGGAAGCCGAGGCTGAAGGCGAAAGCGAAGGCGAAGAGGGCGAGGAAAGCTCGATCTCGCTGGCCGCGATGGAAGCCCAGCTGAAGCCCGGCATGATGGCGATCTTCGATGCGGTCGCCGAGGCCCACAAGAAGATCGACAAGGTCCAGGAGCAGCGCATCACCGCGCTGGTCAAGGGCACCGCCCTGCCCCGCGCCACCGAACGCCGCTACGAAAAGCTCAAGGAAGAGCTGATCGAGCTGTTGAAGCGGGTGCGCTTCAACAACACCCGCATCGAGCATCTCGTCGAGCAGCTCTACGACCTCAACCGCCGCCTCGTCGCCGAGGAAGGCCGGCTGCTGCGGCTGGCCGAGAACGCCGGCGTCAAGCGCCACGAGTTCCTGCAGCATTACATGGGCGACGAACTGTCGGCGACTGGCTGGAGCGGGTCGGCGCGCTGCCCGGCCGCGGCTGGCCCAAGCTCGTCGAGCGGCGCAGCGACGAGGTCGCGCGGCACCGCGCCGCGATCGCCCAGATCTCCGGCGAGGCGAGACTGCCGATCTCCGAGTTCCGCCGCGTCGTGCAGACCGTGCAGCGCGGCGAGCGCGAGGCCAGCCGCGCCAAGAAGGAGATGGTCGAGGCCAATCTGCGGCTCGTCATCTCGATCGCCAAGAAATACACCAATCGCGGCCTGCAATTCCTCGACCTGATCCAGGAAGGGAATATCGGCCTGATGAAGGCGGTCGATAAATTCGAGTACCGCCGCGGCTACAAGTTCTCGACCTATGCGACGTGGTGGATCCGCCAGGCGATCACCCGCTCGATCGCCGACCAGGCGCGCACGATCCGCATCCCGGTGCACATGATCGAGACGATCAACAAGCTGGTGCGCACCTCGCGCCAGATGCTGCACGAGATCGGCCGCGAGCCGACCCCCGAGGAGCTCGCCGAGAAGCTGGCGATGCCGCTGGAGAAGGTGCGCAAGGTGCTGAAGATCGCCAAGGAGCCGATCAGCCTCGAAACCCCGATCGGCGACGAGGAGGACAGCCACCTCGGCGATTTCATCGAGGACAAGAACGCGGTCTTGCCGCTCGACGCGGCGATCCAGGCCAATCTGCGCGAGACGACGACCCGCGTGCTGGCCTCGCTGACCGCCCGCGAGGAGCGCGTGCTGCGCATGCGCTTCGGCATCGGCATGAACACCGACCACACGCTTGAAGAGGTCGGCCAGCAATTCTCGGTGACCCGCGAGCGCATCCGCCAGATCGAGGCCAAGGCGCTGCGCAAGCTCAAGCACCCGAGCCGCTCGCGCAAACTGCGCAGCTTCCTCGACACCTGACCGCGCTCGTCATGATCCCACGAAGGCCGGATGGATGAGGGCACCTCGACTATCCCCTGCGCTGATTGCATCGGCGGGCCCGTAGTTCAGTTGGTTAGAACTCGCCGCTCATAACGGCGTTGTCGCAGGTTCGAGTCCTGCCGGGCCTACCAACTACTTCAACCCCTTAAGATACGCGGCGTAAATTCAGGCTGGAACTTGCGCCGCTTATCGTATGCCGGCTACCAGATCATCGTCAGAACACTGGGAGGATATCCCATTCCGATGCCGTCGACTTATCCTGTTCTTTCGTCATTCCAGCTAACGTAGCTGTCATTCCGGGGCAGCCCGCAGGGCTGAACCCGGAACCCATGAACACGGTCGTCACCCTATTTCCCACCGTCCGTGGTCTTGGATTCCGGGTTTCAGCCCTGCGGGCTGCCCCGGAATGACAAAAAGACGAAATGAGTGCTCGCGTCTGTGCGGATAACACTCTATCCGCGGCCACGTTCGAGCCAAATAGGGGGAAACCAGACATGCGGGCATTGCAGGTTCGGCCGGAAGGGCTGGTCTACGCGGAGGTTGCGGAGCCCGCGGTCGGGCCGGGCGACGTGCTGGTCCGGGTCGAGGCAGCCGGCATCAATTATCTGGACGTCAACATCTTTCTGAACGCGAAGCCGGAGGATATGCCGCTGCCGATTGGCGGCGAGGCCGGCGGCACGGTCGTGGCCGTGGGCGCGGACGTCACCGACATCGCGGTCGGCCAGGCGGTGTGCTTCCGCGGTGCGCGCGGCGCCTTCGCCGAACGGGTGGCCATGCCCGCCGCGCGGGTCGTGCCGGTGCCGGAGGGCTTCGACCTGCGCCTCGCCTCGGGCCTGATCGCCAACGGGCTCAGCGCCCACTACCTCGTCACCAGCGCCTATGCGGTGCGGCAGGGCGATACCGTCCTGGTGCACGCCGCGGCCGGCGGCGTCGGACGCATGATCGCCCGTCTGGCGAAGAACCGTGGCGCGCGCGTGTTGGGTACGGTTTCCTCGGCGGCCAAGGCCATCGCGGCCCGCCAGTCCGGTGTGGACGATGCCATCAACTATGTGGAGAGCGATTTCGCGGCCGAGGCGATCCGCCTGACCGGCGGCGAAGGACTGCATGCCGTCTATGACAGCGTCGGCGCCACCACCTTCCTCAAGGGGTTGAACCTGCTGCGCACCCGCGGGACAATGATCTCGTTCGGCGAGACCTCCGGGGCGATCGCACCGCTCGATATTCGCCTGCTGGCGCCCAATTCGCTGACCCTGATCCGCTGCGGACTGATGGCCTATATCGCCACGACCGAGGAACTCCGCGACCGCGCGGCCGACATCTTCCGCTGGGTGCAGGAAGGCGTGCTCACAGCGCATTACCACGCCGAATATCCAATGGCGGAGGCGAAACGGGCGTTCGATGCGCTGCGCAACCGCGAGACCATCGGCAAGCTCCTGCTTGTTCCCTGAGCCGCGCTTTGGCGAGACGATAGAAATTTTCTATCATGCGATAAGGGTGTGCCGGGTGACGGGTGCCCGAAGAGGGAACACCCTCAAGCATGCTCGACAAGCTCGAATTATCTGATCGCGCTGGCGCAGGAGCAGCATTTCGGGCGCGCGGCCGAGGCCTGCGGCGTGACCCAGCCGACCCTGTCGGCCGGGATCAAGCAGCTCGAGGAGATGCTCGGCGTGCTGCTGGTGCAGCGCGGCTCGCGCTTTCACGCGCTTCACCCCGGAGGGCCAGCGCACGCTCGAATGGGCGCGCCGCATCGTCGGCGACGCGCGGGCGATGCGCCAGGAGATGCGGGCGCTCAAGCAAGGGCTTGCCGGCCATATCAAGATCGCCGCGGTGCCGACCGCGCTCGCGATGGTGGCGAGCCTGACGACGCCGTATCGCGCCCGCCATCCGGACGTGTCGTTCACGGTCTTGTCGTGCACCTCGATCGCGGTCCTGGGCCTGCTGGAAAATCTGGAGATCGATGCCGGGCTGACCTATCTCGACAACGAGCCGGTCGGGCGGGTCCGCACCGTGCCGCTCTATCGCGAGCACTACCGGCTGCTGACCGCCGCCGACAGCCCCGCTCGGCGACCGGGAGCAGGTGACCTGGGCCGAGGTGGCGCAGGTGCCGCTATGCCTGCTGACCCCCGACATGCAGAACCGGCGGATCATCGACCGCTACATCCGCTGCGGCCGGGGCCGAGCCGGCGCCGACGCTCGAATCGAACTCGATGATCCTGCTGTTCTCGCATGTCCGCACCGGGCGCTGGGCCAGCGTCATGCCGGCGCGGCTGGCGGAGACGCTTGGCCTGACCGAGATGATCCGGGCCATCCCGATCATCGGCGCCGAGCCCTATCCGACGATCGGCCTCGTCGTGCCGCACCGCGATCCGATGACCCCCTTGACCGCGGCGCTGGTGGCCGAGGCGCGCCGCCTGGCGCGCCGATGCTCCACGCCCTCGACGATCAATAGAAATTCTCTATCGACAGACGGGACTGCTTTATTGATTGCGAGCGCCTGCCACTCGCATGCTGTTCTACCGAGAAACGTCGAGCTAGATTGGGATCGATGCGGAGCCATGACGGGCATGGGACCGCGAGCGCGCCGAGCGAAATCATCGCCGCGCATGCAGGAGCTGGAGGGCGCGGCGCTGCCGATCCTGCACGCGCTGCAGGAAGAATTTGGCTATATCGACCGCGAGGCGGTGCCGCTGGTGCCGCACGCGCTGAACCTGTCGCGCGCCGAAGTGCACGGGGTCGTCAGCTTCTACCATGATTTCCGCGAGGAGCCGGCCGGGCGGCACGTCCTGAAGTTGTGCCGCGCCGAGGCCTGCCAGTCGATGGGCGCCGATGCGCTCGCCGCCGAGGCCCGCGAGCGGCTGCAGCTCGGCTGGCACGAGACCACGCCGGACGGCCGCGTGACGCTCGGAGCCGGTATTCTGCCTGGGCTGTGCGCCTGCGCCCCGGCGGCGATGCTCGACGGCAAGGTCGTCGGAGCGCTCGACCGCGCGCGGCTCGCGGCGTTGATCGCACGATGGCGGCGCATGAGCCGTGCCGCGGATCTTCATGCCGCGGGATGCCGGCGCGCTGGCGCTCGGCGCCGACGCGGTCGAGCGGCGATCATCGCCGCCGAGCGCCGACGCGGCATCGAGTTCGAGATCGTCCGCACCGGATCGCGCGGCCTGTTTTGGCTCGAACCGATGATCGAGGTCGCGACCGGCGGCGGCCGCATCGCCTATGGCCCGGTCAGCGCCGGAGGATGTTGACGGCCTGTTCGACGCCGGGCTGCTCGACGGCGGGCCGCATCGCACTGCGGCTCGGCCGACCCGAGGAGATCCCGTTCCTCAAGCGGCAGACCCGTCTCACCTTTGCGCGCTGCGGCATCATCGACCGGCTGTCGCTCGCCGACTACCGCGCGCATGGCGGGTTCCGCGGGCTCGAACGGGCGCTGGCGCTGGGCCGGCGGCGATCATCGAAGAGGTGACGAAATCCGGCCTGCGCGGCCGCGGCGGCGCCGGCTTCCCGACCGGCATCAAATGGCGCACCACCGCCGACGCGCAGGCCGCGCAGAAATACATCGTCTGCAACGCCGATGAGGGCGACAGCGGCACCTACGCCGACCGCATGATCATGGAAGGCGATCCGTTCGTGCTGATCGAGGGCATGGCGATCGCCGGCATCGCGGTCGGCGCGACCAAGGGCTATGTCTATATCCGCTCGGAATACCCGCACGCGATCGAGACGTTCGGCCGCGGCGATCGAGATCGCGCGCGACGAAGGGCTGCTCGGCAGCCGGCATCGCTCGGCTCGGCATACGATTTCGATCATCGAGATCCGGGTCGGCGCCGGCGCCTATGTCTGCGGCGAGGAGACCGCGCTGCTCGACAGCCTCGAAGGCAGGCGCGGTCAGGTCCGCGCCAAGCCGCCGCTGCCGGCGCATCAAGGGCCTGTTCGGCCAGCCGACCGTCGTCAACAACGTGATTTCGCTCGCCTCGGTGCCGGTGATCCTGGCCGACGGCGCCGATGCATATCGCGATCTCGGCTATGGCCGGTCGCGCGGCACGATGCCGATCCAGCTCGCCGGCAACGTCAAGCATCGCGGGTTGTTCGAGAGCGGCGTTCGGGCTGACCCTCGGCGAGATCGTCGACGATATCGGCGGCGGCACGCGCCAGCGGCCGGCCGGTGCGCGCGGTGCAGGTCGGCGGGCCGCTCGGCGCCTATTTCCCGCGCGCGCTGTTCGACACGCCGTTCGATTACGAGGCCTTCACCGCCAGAAACGGGCTGATCGGTCATGGCGGCGTCGTCGTGTTCGACGATACCGTCGACATGGCGCGGCAGGCGCGCTTCGCGATGGAATTCTGCTCGATCGAAAGCTGCGGCAAGTGCACGCCGTGCCGCATCGGCTCGACCCGCGGCGTCGAGGTCATCGACCGCATCGTCCGCGGCGAACGCCGCGCCGAAAACCTCGAGCTGCTCGAAGACCTCTGCGAGACGATGCGCTTCGGCTCGCTCTGCGCGCTTGGCGGCTTCGTGCCGTTCCCGGTGACCAGCGCGCTGACCCATTTCCCCGAAGATTTCGGCCTCGCCGCTCAGCACCCGAAGGCTGCCAGGCGTGGCACGTCCCACGCTCCTCCCCTAGGGCCCTAGCGGAGAGGGGAGCGTGCAGATAGCGAGGCACAATGTCTCTCGTCCACGAAATCGATTACGGCACGCCAGCCGTGAAGTCCGACAAGACGGTGATCGCTGAGCATCGACGGATTCGCTGTGACGGTGCCGGAAGGCACCTCGATCATGCGCGCGGCGATGGAGATCGGCATCAAGGTGCCGAAACTCTGCGCCTACGACATGGTCGACAGCTTCGGCTCCTGCCGGCTGTGCCTCGTCGAGATCGAGGGCCGCAACGGCACGCCGGCCTCGTGCACGACGCCGGTCGCCGAGGGCATGAAGGTCACGACGCAGAACCAGCGGCTCGGCCGCATCCGCCGCAACGTGATGGAGCTTTACATCTCCGACCACCCGCTCGACTGCCTGACCTGCGCCGCCAACGGCAATTGCGAATTGCAGGACATGGCCGGCGCGGTGGGGCTTGCGCGAGGTGCGCTACGGCTATGAGGGCGAGAACCATCTCGGCGCCGAAAAGGACGAGTCCAACCCGTATTTCACCTTCGATCCGGCGAAATGCATCGTCTGCTCGCGCTGCGTGCGCGCCTGCGAGGAGGTGCAGGGCACCTTCGCGCTGACCATCGACGGGCGCGGCTTCGCCGTCGCATGTCGCGGCCGGCATGGACGAGGATTTTCTCGACTCGGAATGCGTGTCGTGCGGCGCCTGCGTGCAGGCCTGCCCGACCGCGACCCTGATGGAGAAATCGGTCATCGAGATCGGCCAGCCCGAGCACTCGGTCGTCACGACCTGCGCCTATTGCGGCGTCGGCTGCAGCTTCAAGGCCGAGATGCGCGGCAGCGAGGTCGTGCGCATGGTGCCGTGGAAGGACGGCAAGGCCAATCACGGCCATAGCTGCGTCAAGGGCCGCTTTGCCTGGGGCTATACCAACCACAGCGAGCGCATCCTCAAGCCGATGATCCGCGAAAAGATCACCGATCCGTGGCGCGAAGTGTCATGGGACGAGGCGATCGGCCGGGTCGCTTCGGAGTTCCGCCGCATCCAGGCGCAATACGGCACCGGCGCGATCGGCGGCATCACCTCGTCGCGCTGCACCAACGAGGAAACCTTCCTCGTGCAGAAGCTGGTGCGCGCCGGTGTTCGGCAACAACAATGTCGATACCTGCGCCCGGGTCTGCCACTCGCCGACCGGCTACGGGCTCAGCAAGACACTTCGGCACCTCGGCCGGAACCCAGGATTTCGACTCGGTCGAAGACGCCGACGTCATCATGGTGATCGGCGCCAACCCGACCGACGCGCACCCGGTCTTTGCCTCGCGCATGAAAAAGCGGCTGCGCCAGGGCGCCAAGCTGATCGTCATCGATCCGCGCCGCACCGATCTCGTGCGTTCGCCTCATATCGAGGCGCAATACCACCTGCCGCTGCTGCCCGGCACCAATGTCGCGATGCTCAACGCGCTGGCGCACACCATCGTCACCGAGGGGCTGGTGGACGAAGCCTACGTGCGCGAGCGCTGCGACCTCGATGCTTATGCAGGATTGGCTGGAGTTCATCCGCCGGCCCGAAAACAGCCCCGGAGACGGTCGCGTCAATTCTGCGGCGTCCCGGCGGCTGACATCCGCGGCGCCGGCGCGGCTCTATCGCTACCGGCGGCAATGCCGGGATCTATTACGGGCTTGGCGTCACCGAGCACAGCCAGGGCACCACCGCCGTCATGGGCGATGGCGCACCTTGCGATGATCACCGGCAATATCGGCAAGCGCGGCGCCGGAGTGAACCCGCTGCGCGGCCAGAACAACGTGCAGGGCTCTTGCGACATGGGCTCGTTCCCGCACGAGCTGTCGGGCTACCGCCATATCTCCGACACCGCGACCCGCGAAATGTTCGAGAAAGACTGGGGCGTCCATCTCGAACCCGAGCCGGGGATGCGCATCAACAACATGCTCGACGCGGCGGTCGACGGCACCTATCGCGGCATCTACATCCAGGGTGAGGACATCCTGCAATCCGACCCCGACACGCATCACGTCGCGGCCGGCCTGGCAGCGATGGAATGCGTTGTCGTGCAGGATTTGTTCCTCAACGAGACCGCCAACTACGCGCATGTCTTCCTGCCCGGCTCGACCTTCCTCGAAAAGGACGGGACCTTCATCAATGCCGAGCGCCGCATCGGCATGGTGCGCAAGGTGATGCAGCCGAAGAACGGTTATGCCGATTGGGAGATTACGGTCGCGATCGCCAAGGCGATGGGCATGGAGTGGAACTACACCCATCCCTCCGCAGATCATGGACGAGATCGCCCGGCTGACCCCGACCTTCGCCGGCGTCTCACTTCGAACGAGCTCGAGAATGGGTCGCTGCAGTGGCCGGTGCAACGACAAGGCGCCCAACGGCACGCCGATCATGCATATCGGCAGCTTTGTCCGCGGCAAGGGCAATTTCCTGATCACCGAATATGTGCCGACCGACGAGCGCACCGGGCCGCGCTTCCCGCTGTTGCTGACCACCGGCCGCATCCTCAGCCAGTACAATGTCGGGGCACAAACCCGCCGCACCGGCAATGTGGTGTGGCACGAGGAGGACAGGCTCGAAATCCACCCGCATGACGCCGAACAGCGGGGCATCCGCGACGGCGACTGGGTGCGCCTCGCCAGCCGGGCTGGCGAGACCAGCCTGCGCGCCACGATCACCGAGCGGGTGGCGACGGGCGTTGTGTACACGACGTTCCACCACCCGAGCACCCAGGCCAATGTCATCACCACCGACTATTCGGACTGGGCCACCAACTGCCCCGAATACAAGGTGACGGCGGTGCAGGTGTCGCCGTCCAACGGCCCCAGCGACTGGCAGGAAAAATACGAGGCGCAGGCCCGCCAGTCGCGCCGCATCATGCCGGCGGCAGCGGCGGAATGAACCTGCCGCCTCCGGTCAGCCGGGTCGGCCACGCGGCCTGGCGTGACGGGGTCGTTCGTGCGGGCGAACGCACCATCCCGGAAGAGATCGCAGTGGCGTTGACCTACAACCAAGTCACGCATGCCGTGATGATGGCGACACCGAGCGATCTTGAAGACTTCGCGGTCGGCTTCAGCCTGTCGGAAGGCATCGTCGAGCGCCCGGACGAGATCGAATCCTTTGAGATCGTGCCGAGCGATGGCGGCCTCGACCTGCGCCTGTGGATCAGCGACCGCCGCAGCGACGCGTTTACCAACCGCCGCCGCTATCTTGCCGGGCCTACCGGGTGCGGCCTCTGCGGCATCGACAGCCTCGAACAGGCCACGCGACCGCCACCGCCCGTCACCAGCAACCTGCGCGTGTCCGCCGATATGATCCGCGCCGCGATGGCCTCGTTACCGGCGGCACAGCAGCTCAACCAGTTGACCCGCGCGGTTCATGCCGCCGCGTTCTGGGAGGCCGGCCGGGGGCTGGTTGCGTTGCGCGAGGATGTCGGCCGCCACAACGCGCTCGACAAGCTGGCCGGCGCCCTGGCCCGTGGCGGCCTCTCGGCGGCGCGCGGCATCGTCTTGCTGACCAGCCGCGTCTCGGTCGAGTTGATCCAGAAGGGCGCCGTGATGGGCGCGCCGGTTATCGTCGCGGTGTCGGCACCGACGGCACTGGCAGTGCGGACCGCCGAGGCGGCCGGTATCACCCTCGCTGCGGTCGCGCGCGACGACGGGTTCGAGATCTTCACGCATCCGCGCCGCATCGCTGCAAGAGTGGCCGAATATGTCGCCTGACAAGCTGGTCCATATGGCCAACCAGATCGGCCGGTTCTTCGTCAGTCAGGGCGAGGAAACGGCCGTGCCGCTGATCGCCGACCATCTCGTCAAATTCTGGGACCCGCGCATGCGCCGCGCGATCCTGGCCCATCTCGCCGACGGGGGCAGCGGGCTCGATCCACTGGTACGAAGGGCGGTAGCGCAACTCCCGACGTAGCTATTCTCCGCCGTCGCTCAATACCTGCTTCGCGGCGGCGAGTTCCTTGAGCCTCTCTTTGCTGACCTTCGGATAGTGAAGATCGAGCGCGTCCAGTGTCTCGATGACAGCGGCGGCCACGACAATACGGGTAAACCACTTGTTATCCGCGGGCACCACATGCCACGGAGCCTCTGGAGTCGAGGTATGACGGATCATGTCTTCGTAGGCTTCCATGTAATCGTCCCAAAAGGCCCGTTCCTTGATATCGTTGGGTGAGAATTTCCAGTTCTTTTCCGGGTTGTCGAGGCGTTCAAGAAAGCGCCTTTTCTGCTCACCTTTCGAGACGTTGAGGAAAAATTTAAGAATGACGATGCCATTACGCGTCAGGTAACGCTCGAAACTGCGGATATCCTGGAAACGCTCTTTCCAGATGTCCTTGGTCACGAGTTTGGGCGGCAGCGTCTGTTTGTCGAGAAGTTCCGGATGAACGCGAACAACGAGTGTTTCCTCGTAGTAGCTGCGATTGAAGATTCCGATGCGCCCGCGTTCGGGTACGTATTTCATGCAGCGCCACAGAAAGTCGTGATCGAGGTCTTCCGAGGATGGCGCCTTGAAGGAATATACCTGGCAGCCCTGGGGGTTGACGCCTGACATCACGTGCTTGATCGTGCCATCCTTGCCGGCGGCGTCCATCGCCTGAAAGACCAGCAACACCCCCCAGTGGTCTTGCGCATAGAGCATGTCCTGTAACTCGGCCAGCGCTTCGATGCCCGTCGCGAGTGTCTCCCTGGCACGGGGCTTATCCTCGGAGTCCAGGTGCATCGTATCGCGCGGGTCGAAGTCCTTGAGGCGAAACCCCTTACCCTCTGTCACCCGAAAGGGTTTGGAGAAACCTCGGGCTCGGTCGATAACGTCCTTCGTCCTCATGGCACTCACTCCATGCTGCAAAGGTCACCTCGGCACCGCGGGTGCGAGTGACCCGTTCACCCTTCGGGCACGCCAGCCTTGCGCAAACCCGCGAGAAAGGTCGTCTCCGCCAGCGCATCGGTCTTACTGGATCCGAACGATGCTTTGTAGCGAGTGATGTTGTCGTAACGGCCGTCGTGGCTCAGACGTCGTGCCTCGGCCAGTTCGCCTTCCGCTCCCTCGGCATCACCTTTGAGCGCGTAGGCGGAGGCGAGCCAGGCTCGGGGGCCCGAAAGGCGCGGGTTGGCGGCGCGCGCCTTTTCCAGCCAGGTCACCGCCTCGTCGAAGCGCGATTGAAGCAGATGAAGCATGCCGATCCGCCAATACCAATTCGGCAGTCGCGGATCGCGCGGGCTGAGCCGGATCGCGAGTTCCTGCGCGGGAATTGCGTCCTCGATTGCTCCTGCAAAAAATTTGCACAATCCCAGCGCCGCGATCGCCAAAACCGAATTTCGATTGAGCGCGATAGCTGCCTCATACTCTGGAATGGCAGATTCGTACCGGTGTTGCGCACGCAAAACCTGCCCTTTGGCGAAATGTGCGACGGCATGGCCTGGGGATGCCGCTAACGCTGCGTCAATCAGGTGTTCGGCGCGAACTATATCGGCCTCCGCAGTATCCGTCATTTGCTCGAAGACCTGCCCCATGAGCGCCAGAGCGAGCAATGCCTTTGCATCGACCGATCGAGGGTCGAGACTGATCGCCCGCTCAAAATAGCCGATCGTCTCGGCAAACCGGTCGGGCGTCGCGCCCTCCTCGTGGTACCAGGCGGCCCGGCCCCGCAGCATATAATCCAAGGCGTCGGGGTTGGTCGTCGGGCGCGCCGCCTCCGCACCGATCAGCTTCAAATTAAGCGCGACGGCGATCTGGGTCGTAACCTCGTCCTGGAGCGCGAAGAGGTCATCGGCGTGATGATCGAACCGGTCGCCCCACACCAGGTGATCCGCCTCCGCGTCCGTAAGCTGGACGCTCACACGAACCCGATTGCCGGCGCAGCGCACGCTCCCCTCCAGCACATAGCGCACGTTGAGATCGCTGCTGATCTGGCGTGACCGCGCCGGCTTATCGCGATAGGTGAAGGCGGTGTTGCGGGAAATCACGATCATGTCGGCGATGCGCGACAAATCGGTTGTCACGTCATCGGTGATGGCGTCCGCCAGATATTGCTGGTCGCGATCATGGCTCAAATTGGCAAACGGGAGCACCACGATGGAAAGACGCGGTGGCCCGCTATCGTCCCTGACCGCCCCGGATGGCGGTGCGCCCTGGCCGACCGGCGGTTCCGAATACGGCAGTCCTGCAATGACCTCCGGGCGCAATACATAGATGCGAAGCGGCCGGGCGATGTTCTTGACCGTTTGTGCACCAAAATCTTCAAACTCAAACGGCAATTTGTCCCGTATCTGCTCGTAGACAATCTCGGAAACGCAAATCCCGTTTGACGGAGCGAGCCCCTCGAGCCGGGCCGCGACATTGACGCCATCGCCGAAAATGTCATGCGGCTCGACAATCACGTCTCCGACATTGATCCCGATGCGGAAACTGACGCATTCGTGTTCGGCGAGTTCCGCGTTGCGCCGGATCATCCCGGCCTGCACCTCGACAGCACACAGCACCGCTTCCACGACGCTGGTGAATTCGACCAGCAATCCGTCGCCGGTCGATTTGACGACACGACCACGATGCTCATGGACCTTGGGTTCGAACAGTTCCTGGCAATGGGTCTTGAAGGCTTCGTGCGTGGCTTCCTCGTCAAGCCGCATCAGGCGCGAATAGCCGACGACATCGGCAAACAGGATCGCGGCGAGGCGGCGGGTCGAAGCCAAAATGGGTCACCCAGGGTAAGGTGCACTTGTTATTAACTATACGCAGTGGTCGGCGGCAGCGAAAGGGCGCCAATCAATTGCGCCTTCGCCGCGCCTTCTACCTGAGGCCGATTTTCTGTTTCGCGCCCGCGGCGGCGCGCGTTAGGGTTGTATCGACGCCAGCACGAGCCGGTTACGAAACCGGTAAACTCCGGGGAATGCCGTCATGTCGTTACACCCTCTGAAGCGCTTGTCGCGATCAAACGGTCTTGGCGTACTGGTGAGTATTGGCGCCCTCTCCGCCGGGCCGGCCGCGTTGGCCGCCACGACCATTTCGACCGATCCGGCGCCTCCCGAAGCTGCCTCGGAGCAAAGCCCGGAAGCAGGATATTTGTGCCTCTGGGCTGATGGAGCACGGATATATCTTACGGAGGCGGACAGGCCGGCTCGCGAACTGCCGCTGAGTCTGGGTCGGCTTCAACCCGTTTGAGAGAACTGCTGGTGCAGGCCGGAGCATCCAGCCCCGACACCGCCGTCAGGCTTCCTACCGTGCTGTTGGCCGGCGGCGGGGGCGAAGGCTTTCACTGGGTGCCGGCCAACCGGCCACCGGCGCCGGGATCGAAGGCGTCGAGCGGCAATGGCGCGAGCCGCCCCGATACGCCGGCGCCACCCAACGACGCGATCCCGCCGCAGCGAAGCAACGCGACGCTCGGGCGGCAACCGGGCTGAGCCCGGAAGCGCTTTCCGCCCGTCGCGCAATCCGGCGGCGGGCGGGAGTCGCGCGGTGTTGAGCCTTGACCGGCTTTTCGATGAACCCTGCCCGAAGATATTTCGACAGGGCACGCACCGCATTAATGCGCCATCGGAAACGCTGGCGCGGGTCCGGCCGCAGATGGCGGCGATGGGCATTACCCGTCTCGGCAATATCACCGGGCTCGATCGCATCGGCATTCCGGTGGCGATTGCGGTGCGGCCAAAGTCGCGCTCGGTCTCCGTATCGCAGGGCAAGGGTCTGGACCTGCCGCAGGCGATGGCCTCGGCGCTGATGGAAGCCTGCGAGGGGTTTCACGCCGAGGAAATCGGCCTCTGTCGCCGTGCCTCGTATCGGGCGCTGGCGGCTTGCGAGGCTGTTGTCGAGCCCAACACACTGCCTGCCGGGCTCCAGCCTTTCGACCCGGAGGCATCGCTCGCCTGGATCAGAGGCCACGATCTTCTGCAGCGCGAACCCTGCTGGGTGCCGGCCGAGCATCGTACACACGGACTATACGCTGTCGGCGCCCGACGGGTTTTTCCTCGCGGGATCGAACGGGCTGGCCTCCGGAAATCATCCGGTTGAGGCGGTCAACGCAGCACTCTACGAGGTGATCGAGCGCGACGCGGTGGCGTTGTGGATCGCCCAGCCGATCGAGCGCCGCGCCACCCGCATTGTCGACCTCGCCTCGATCGACGACCCCGGTTGCCGGGATTTGCTCGACAAATACCAGGCGGCCGACATCGCCGTGCGCGTCTGGGACGTGACGAGCGATATCGGCATCGCCACCTTCCTGTGCGATATCCGCGACCTCGCGGCGGGCGATCCGCACCGGCTGCGCCGTCATCACGGCTCGGGCTGCCATGCCGATCGCGTCATCGCGCTGTCGCGCGCCCTGACCGAGGCGGCGCAGGCCCGCCTGACCTACATCGCCGGCATCCGCGACGACCTGTCGCCCGAGGAGTATCGAGGAAGGGCCGGACGCCGACATCGCCGACGCTCTGCTCGATGCGCTCGCCCGCGATGGCCGCGCCGGTCGATGTTGCAGGATGTCGCCGACCTTCGCGGACGAAGACTTGCGCGGCGATCTGCGCTGGGTCCTGGAGCGGCTGCGGGCAATCGGCCTCGCCCGCGCGATCGCGGTGGATTTGACCCGCGCCGAATTCGGCATTCCGGTCATGCGGCTGGTGGTCCCCGGCCTCGAATGGGACCCGCACCACCCGCATTACCGGCCCGGACCGCGCGCGTTGCGCAAGCGGAGCCGAGGGCGCCGCGATGAGGGCCGCGATCTTTGTCGGCCCCACCCTGCCGCCACGGCTGCGCCCCACCGACCCGCTATGGGAGTGGCGCCCGCCGGTACGCCAGGGCGACGTCTACCGGGTCGCCCAGACCCGGCCCGACGCGATCGGCATCATCGACGGCTATTTCGAGATCGTGCCGACGGTCTGGCACAAGGAAATCCTGTGGGCGATGGCCCAGGGTATCCCCGTCTACGGCGCCGCCAGCATCGGCGCCCTCCGCGCCGCCGAACTCGACGTCTTCGGCATGCGGCGGCGTCGGCCGTATTTACGAAGATTTCCGCGATGGGGTTTTACAGGACGACGACGAGGTCGCCGTGCTGCATGGGCCGGAGGAATTGGGGTATCCAGCGCTTACAGAAGCTATGGTCAATATCCGCGCCACGGTTGCCGCGGCGGCTTATGAGACTACTCTTAGCCTGCAATTTGCCGGCGACCTGACCAAAATCGCGAAATCGATATTCTACAAGGAGCGAACATCCGAAGCCGTGCTGCAAGCGGTCGCCGCTGACCGCCCTGAACCGCCGTTACGCGAACTCGCTGAGTTGATGCTTCAAGGCCAAATTGATCAAAAACGACGCGATGCCGAGATGATGTTGCATACGATCGATGTTAACTGCCACCGACCCGACCGCAATGAGGGTCAGCTATAAATTTTGGCGAAAACAGCGGCTTGGCGTGTCCCTATAGTACGCCCACGAAGACGACATATATACGGAGCCCGATACTACAACGAGTTCGATTTTCCGATGCACTTCAACTTCGCATCCAGCAACGACTTGTTCGAATGATCTGGGGGATTAGTGTAGGCTTCCGGGATATCTTCGGTGTAAAATCTATTCAATCCATCATTGATTTGTATTTTTAAAGAGGTAAGAGGGCCTTCGTTAAGAGCAGAGATTACCTGCGCATTCAATAGGACATGCAGCTTATAGGTTTCGACAAAATCCTCATCAGGTGCGGTTGCCGCGAAAAAACTGGCCCATGGTGCTGCCGGCTGAAATATCTGATCAATCAGGTTGCTGGCCTGAAGCATAAGATTTGAAGCCAAGTCGTCATCGATTTCCTTCATTTGGGGAGGCTCAAGATGCTTGTCAGCGTAGTCCGCGCGTCTTGCCGCACGAGTGAGAAGCTTACGCCATGCAGGTGGCTTCTTAACCGTCGCCCAAGAGTTGCTAAAAAACGTGCTCCCATCTGTGCCTACACAAAACGATTTGGGCTCGTAATTGCTCCCGCCAGGGTCGCTCGGGTTTAACAGGTGGTACCAGCGCACATGACCCATCTCGTGAGCCAATGCCGCGAGAATTGTCATATCAAAGTTATCCGCGGCGGAGTTAGCAGACGCATATTGCGGCCGATACGAGACGGATGAGCCGAATCCCAACACGGAATTGAGCACATCCGTTTCGTATAGATGATAGACATAGCTGCTGTAGCCAGGGTATGGCAGTAGCCGATCCGCACTCCACAAGCCGGCAGAAATCGCGATATATTTTTGTTTATTTTTTGTACGATAGCCCCAAGAATTTGCAAAACAGCCGTTAAAATCTGAGCACTTTATTCCATTAATGTAGATGCCATCCAAGGCACAAAGGTGATTTCTAAAGGCATGAGGTGCCAACTGAAACGCGTTTTCCAAAGCTCCGGCATAAGGAGAGCCAGAGTCGATCGCACTACCAGATGGCGGAGAATTGGTAGTATCACCGCTTGGATCATACCCGTTTGCCAAGTATTTTACGTGGCTCAGAAACGTTGAGCCGTCGGTGCAAGTCTCGGCCATGGGACTCACACTCCGCGCCGCCGCCGTGGTGACGGATGCCGCCACGATGAGGATGAGATATACGGCGAGCATTCCCCGGCTCATCAATATTCTCCTTGCACTTGCTTCGCGGCTTATGCACCGCTAACTGCTGACGCAATTATGACGCGCTTTGTACTCGTTCAATAAATTTTAGCGTTCCGACTGGCGGAGCGTGCCGGCGCAGGTGCACATCCCGAGACTCCGCCTTTCATGTCCTTCATTCCACAGTATGCTTGGGTGCCGGTTGGCGGTCAAAGAACCCG
>CAVTUM010000013.1:0-145137 GCA_963737875.1 uncultured Alphaproteobacteria bacterium
AGGAAACCTCGGGAGAGCGGGAACGGGCCGAGCTGGCTGGGCGCTCTCTCTCGACCCGACCGGCTCAAACCCTTCCCGGCCGTCCTCTGCCTCTCGATGATCTCCCAGAGAAAAAGGGCCCGGCGCGGCGCGCCGGACCCTTTGATCCCGCCGGGAGAAACCGCTCGCTCATCCCGGCGAACGATCGACGAGCCGGTAGGCCCGGCTCTTGATGTTGGGAATGCGATAGAGATTGCCTGAGCCGGGCGCGCGGAAGAGCACCGTGCGATGGCTGCGCGGGTTGGCGATGACCTCCAGCCGATCGAAGCTCCTGCCATCGGCGAAGGCGAGCGGTTCGTCGAAGATGATCGTCTGCCCGGCGCGCGGGCTTGGCTTGGCCCGCCTCGCGCGACGGGCGGCGGCGTTGGCGCGGCAGTCGGCCCGCCATCGCAGCGCGTGCTCGTGGTCGGTCGGGGTCAGCAGATCGAGGATCGGCTCGGGGCAATCGCGTTCATACGGCCCCATTGCCTCCGACATATCCTTGTAGCCGAAGATGTAGCCCTCCCGATCGCGCGGATTGTATTGGACCAGGCAAACGGCGGCCCAGACCTCCCGCGCGCCGGTCGCGGGGAGAATGTGCTCAACGGCGGCATAGTAGACACGCATGCCGACGAGCGCCGAGCGCAGGACTTTCGAGATCGTGTCGGAACGCTCCCAGGTGAACTGGGCGTCGAGATATTGGCGCGGGCCGGAATGACCCTTGAGGGATTTCATGAAGAGCCAGCCCATGGCTGCCTCCTTTCGATAGCAGTGGTGGACGGAAATGTCGGTGATCAGCCGGCCGCGGCGCGCCGTTGCTCGGCGTGGCGGATAGCGGCGAGCGCCGCGCGGAACTCGGCGGCGCCTCGCTCCTCCGACAGGTCGCTCCGTTCGACGACGGCGAGACAGGCGGCGTGAATATCCGCGGTGCTGATCATTTCGATCGTCAATCGGGTGAGCGTCGGGTCGGTCTCGATCGCGTGGCCGATCTGTTCCCTGACGGCGTCTTCGCGGATGCGGAGCAGGACATGCTCGCCGTTACCGGCGGCATCGCCGTCGTTCTCCGCGAGGAAATCCTCAAGGATGTCATTGGTGGATTTGCCGAGGATGGCGTCCGCCGTGATCAGCACCGCCATGCCGCCGAAGCCGTCGGGGCGCATCTTCGAACAGGTGAAGGACGTGACCGCCGTGACGTAGCGCAGCGTGGCGGAGCGCCGCACGATGTCCTGGAAAATGAATTCCCAGGACGTGCCGGAGAAATCGATCTCGATCTCCGTGTCGTCGGCGGGTGCGGCCGCCAGGCGCTCGGCGATGTAGGTCGTCGCCGTGCTGTCGATTCCCGCGGACGCTTCGAACGCCGTTCGGAGATCGTCGATCGAAAGCCCGATGGCGTCGCTCGGGCCGAGGGAGGCGTGAAAATACAGCGCCTCGCCATCCGGCTCGGCGTCGAAGATCAGGCTGAGCACGAGACGTTCAAGCGGCGTCATGTCGGCAACCGGGATCGGTTGCTGAATGACGGTCGGTGAGAGGTAGTTGGCCATGTCGGGTCTCCAGAAATGCGAAAGCCCGGCGCGATGGCCGGGCTCTCGTTGGGTTGACGTTGAAGAGTGATCAGCCGGCGGCGGCGAACGGATCGACGTCGCGATGGATCGGCTGCGCCCGGCCCATCCAGGGTTCGGGGCGGATGCAGCGCACCCAGTCCGCGAAGCTCGGGATGAAGCCGAGGTCCTCACGCACATGCTGCTCGCCGATCAGCCGGACCGGCACCACGCGGCCGGTCGAGATCGTGATCGTCGGGCCGAAGAAGCGCTCCAGCATGAAGATGCCTTCGGCATGATGGCGCAGCGCGCGATGCCGAAAATCAGCGGTGATGGCTTTCAACTCATCGAACCACTGATGCAGCGGCAGATAATCCTCGGCCGCGCCGCCCCATTTCTTCACCGAGGAAAGCGCGTGGTGATAACAGTGTCCCATCGTCTGCCTCCTCAAAAGACATGCTGGGAATATTCGGACTGCATGTAGCCGCTCGTTGTAGTCGAGCGTGATCGTCCGTTCGGCGACGTCGAAGGTGAAGTCGCCATAGGCCCCGTCGCTGTTTTCCCAGCCGTCATGGGTCTTCCCGAGGAAGTCGAAGACGAGCCGCTCGATGGCGTCGTGAACGGTCATCGCCGTGCGTTCGGGCTCGGCCTGGTCCCAGACGGCCGACGCGATCTCGACCTCTGCCGGACGGCAGGGCGACGAGGTCGTCGCCGGCTTTGGCTTCGATGTTCTCGATCTGGCCGCTGTCGCCATAGCCGTCGAAAGCGACGATGACGATGGTGATTCCGGCGGCGGCGAGCGCGTCGAACACGGCCGTCTTGTTGACGGGTCGCAGTTCGGCGTCGCGGCGCTCATGCTCGGCGCGCTTGGTCTCCCAGTCAGGACAGCGGCGCGGCGAGCGTCGGCGCGATGGAGAGTGTTCGGTCATGGCAGGCTCCTGAATGCGGCAGAGCCCGGCGCCCTGCGACAGGCTCAGGAGGCCGGGTTGTGCGTTGGATTGGGAAGGAGAAGCGGGGCGACCGAAGCCGCCCCGCTGGTGCGGTCATTCCGCCGCGATGGCGTGGGATTGCCGCTCGTCGGCGTCTGGCCCCGCCTCGTCCTCGCCGGCGAGGAAGGCCGGCAGCGCCTCGGCCTCGGTCTCACCCTCGCCGGTTGCCTGCGTGCCGGACTCGGCGTCGGCCAGGCGCAGCGGCTCGGGCAGCCAGCCCGTGCCCTCCAGCAGCCGCTCGGCCTCCTTGGCCATGTCGGCCTTCTTGAGATGGTCGATGAGCTGCGCCGATTGCTCGCCCTTGGCTTCGCGCACCGCTTCGAGGATGCGAGCCTTCGGCACCCGGCCGAGATAGTTGTCGACGGTCGGACGCCAGCCGGCCGCCGCCATGTCGAGGTTGACGGCCCGGGCCAGCAGATCGCCATGCGCCAACGCGCCCGGCCGCCGGTTCCAGGGTTCCTTCACGACGTTCACGGTGAGCGAGGCGCAGTGGGCGAACAGCGCCGCCTGGCTGTCGCTGTCGAACGCCGTCAGAGCGTCCCACAGATCGGCCGGCGTTTCGGGCAACTGCTTGGCCCATTGGGCGTGCCGCGCCTCGATCGCCTTGGCGGAGGCGGTGTCGGCCAGGCCCGGCGCCTGGGCGCTGAAGCCCGAATGCTTCGCCGTGATCTCCAGGCAGGTGTCGGGCGCGTAGCGGTAGAAGACGTGGAGGCAGAGCGCGTGCAGCACCGCCTGGAAGGCGATATGCGGATCGTTCGCCACCGCGTCCCGCAGCGCCAGGGTGCGATGGGCGGTCAGCTCGGTCACCAGCCGATCCGAAAGCGGACGGATCGTCTCGTCCTCCTCCGGCGGCCTCCGGGCTCGGAACCGGCCGGCGCACCGCCGATGGTGATGACGGCCCGCTGCACGGCGCCGCTCCGTGCCGGCGACCGCCGCCTCGCCGCCGCCATCGGTCTCGCCACCCGCGACCGGCTCAACCGGCGCCTCGTCCTCGGGCCGGACGAAGCCGCGCTCGATGCGCAACGCGCCCTCGCTGTCGATGCTGACGAAGACGCCGGCGCGGGCGATCTCGGCCGGATCGTAGCGGACGGGCCGGTCGTCGAACGCCGCGATGGCGGTCTCGATCTCGCCGAGGCGCTGATCGACCTCGTCCGGCAATTCGTCGGCCTCGGCATATTGCGCCTCAAGCGCGTCCTGTTCGGCCTTGCAGCGCGGCAAGGCTGGCGTCCTCCTCGTCGGTGAGTTCGACAGTCTCGCCGGTCAGGCGGCGCAGACCGGCGGTGTGGCCATAGGGGAAGTCGGTAGCGACCGCGATCCATTTCCAACCCTCGGCGCGCAACGTCTCGGCCTCGGCCTGGAGCTTCTCGATCACCAGCCGATCGAGCAACGCCGGGTCCTGCAGCCAGCCGCCATCGTCATGCTCGAAGAGGTCGCGCATGACCATGCCGCCGGCGGCCTCATAGGCTGTCGACGCCGACGAACTGCGCGCGCCGGTCGGCCGCCCGGACAGCGCCTTCGGTGAGCTGGCGGCGGATGAAGTAGGCTTCCTTGTTGTGGGAGCGCGACAGTGCCTCCCAGACCTGCTCCTGGCGCGCATGGTCGTTGGTGACGGTGAACGCCATCAACTGCTCCAGCGTCATGCCGTCCTCGGCATAGACGTCGAGGAGCTTCCCGGAGACGGCGGCGAGCCGCAGGCGCTGCTTCACCACGGTCGGCGTCGACGAAGAAGCGCGCCGCGATCTCCTCCTCGCCGAGGCCCTTGTCGCGCAGGGCCTGGAAGGCGCGGAACTGGTCGAGCGGATGCAGGGCGACGCGCTGGACATTCTCGGCCAGCGAATCCTCCTCGGCCGATGCCTCGTGCTCGGGTCGCGCACCACGCAGGGGACCGGCGCGGTCTTGGCCAGGCGCTTCTGCTTGACCAGCAGTTCGAGCGCCCGGAAGCGGCGGCCGCCGGCCGGGACCTCGAACATGCCGGTCTCCTGGCCTTCGGCGTCGAGGATCGGCCGGACGCTGAGGCTCTGCAGGAGCGTGCGCCGGGCGATGTCCTCGGCCAGCTCCTCGATCGAGACGCCGGCCTTCACGCGCCGGACGTTGCGCCTGGCTCAGCACCAGCTTGTTGAAGGGGATGTCGCGCGAGGCGCTGAGCGTGATCTTCTGAACGGCGGTAGCCATGTCGGTATTCTCCGCGACGGGCGCCGAGAGACTCTCTCTCGACCTCCAACCCGTCGCGAAAACCGGCGCAGCCCTCTTCCTCTTCGAAGCCGCAACCCGGCAAGCCGCGGACGCGGAATGATGACTTTCGGCGAAACGGCGGCACATCAGGCCGCCTCCCGCTCGTCGGTCGCCGCGACGGCCGCGACGGGCTCGATCGGGTTCGGGCCGGAAGGCGAGCAGATAGTCGGCCGCCTTGGAGGCGGCGCTGGCGGCGCGCACGATGGCGCGGTTATCCTCGCGCAGCACCTCGAGCCAGGAGCCGAGATAGTCGGCGTGGCGCACCGTCGGCACGATGCCGAGCGAAGCGCACACGAAGGCGCTGGTCATTTCGGCGACCAACTCTTCCTTGGCATAGAGCGCCGATCCGAAACATGCCCGACAGATCGCGAGCCAGGCGTGAGGGATGGCCGACCCAGTGACCGAGCTCGTGCAGCGCGGTCCGGTGCCAGTTGATCGGCTCGAAATAGGCGTCGGGCCGCGGCACCTGCACGTAATCGTGCGTCGGGCTGTAGAAGGCGCGGTCGCCGCCGATGCGGAAATCGGCGCCGGTCGCGGCGATCAGCGCCTCGGCCTGGGGCAGGATCAGACCCTCGGGCACAGGCGGCGGGGCGGTGACCAATTCGTCGGGAAGGTTCTCGCACTGATCGGTGTTGAACACCGTGAATCGCTTGAGGAACGGGATCGCCCCGGGTTCGTCGCCGTCGCGCTCCGCCCGCTTGCGTTCCTCGTCGGGGATGAAGCGGTCGGCATAGACGACGGTCGTGCCGTGCTCGCCCTTGCGGACGTTGCCGCCGAGGCTCAAGGCCTGGCGAAACGTCAGCCAGCTCTGGCCGGCGAACCCTCGCTCGATGACGGCGCCCCAAAGAATGAGGACATTGACGCCGGAGTAGCGGCGCTGCGTCGCCGCGTTCTTCGGCATGGCGAGCGGCGCCTTGGCCGCCGACGTCCCCCAGGGCTGGACCCAGGGCACGCGGCCGGCTTCCAGCTCGGCGATGATCTTGTCGGTGATTTCGGAATAGAGGCTCGTCCGGTCCTGGCCGGCGCGAGCGCGAGCGGCTGAACGTGACATCGCGGGTCTCCGCGACGGGCGCCGCGAGCCTCTCTCGCGACCTCCAACCCGTCACGGCCGCCCGGCCTTGCTCTACCTCTAAAGCCGCAGGCCCGACTGTTGTGGCGGCGGACCGGGTGTCCGCCGATCCGTCGTGTGAACTCAAGCCGTTGGTACGAAATCGTACTCGATTTCCAGAGCACGCGTTCAGCGAGAGCGATCGGCTCCTCGCGAGGCCCGAGGAGGTGGGGCAGTCGGCACTTGTCGCATCCAGCCGAGCCTGCTGGCGCAGTCGTTCGCGGCGAGAATTCACCCCGCATGATGGTGCGATCCGACCTGAACATCTGAACCGCCCCGGGATTGCCGGAGGCCGTTTGGTTTGAGTTATGCGGCGACGGGAGTTTCGTCCAGCATCGCGTAGTATCGTTTTTCGGCTTCGGATGGCGGCACGTTACCGATGGGCTCGAGCAGCCGCTTGTTGTTGAACCAGTCGACCCATTCCAATGTCGCATATTCGACGGCTTCGAAGGATCGCCACGGCTCACGCCGATGGATGACCTCGGCCTTATAGAGGCCGTTGATCGTCTCGGCCAAGGCGTTGTCATAGCTGTCGCCGACACTGCCGACCGACGGCTCGATGCCGGCCTCGGCGAGGCGCTCCGTGTACTTAATCGACAGATACTGGCTGCCGCGATCGCTGTGATGAACGAGGCCGCCGCGGACTGGCCGGCGTTCGTGGATCGCCTGTTCCAGGGCATCCAGGACGAAGCCGGCATGGGCTGTCCTGCTGACCCGCCAGCCCACGATGTAGCGGGCATAGACGTCGATAACGAAGGCCACGTAGACGAAGCCGGCCCAGGTCGCGACGTACGTAAAGTCAGCGACCCACAGCCTGTTCGGTGCCGGCGCGTGGAACTGACGGTTCACCTGGTCGAGCGGGCACAGCGCCGCCTTGTCGCTGACCGTCGTGCGCACCGGCTTGCCGCGAATTACACCCTGAAGACCGAGATCACGCATCAGCCGTTCGACCGTGCATCGGGCGATCTCAAACCCTTCGCGCCGCATCTGCCGCCACACCTTGCGCACCCCGTAAACGCCAAAGTTCTCGGCATGGACCCGCAAAATCTCTGATTTCAACACAAGGTCGCGCTGGGCGCGAGGCGGCAGCCGGGAGGGATCGCGCTGCTTGGCGGCGTGATCATGATAGGTCGATGGGGCGATCGGCAGGACCCGGCAGATCGGCTCGACCCCATAATTCCCGCGATGCGCGTCGATGAATGCGATCATCGTCTGAACGGGCGGTCGAGCTCCGCCTGGGCAAAATACGCGCTCGCCTTGCGCAGGATCTCGTTGGCCTGACGCAGCTCTCGGTTCTCACGCTCCAGCGCCTTCAGCTTCTCGGCGACCTCGATCGGCACGCCGGCGCGCTTGCCGCCGTCGATCTCCGCCTTCTTCATCCAGCGGAATCTCGAACCGGAAGGCCTTGAGGAGCTGATGAACTTCATCGTCAGTGACGGGTAGGTTCAGTTCGTCGGGCAAGGCGGCGCGTAGCGTGGGATTCCGTCCATAGTCGTCCCACGACAAAACATAACCGTCGCGGGCGAGCCCGCGCGCGAACGCGGTCTGGATGGGGAGCGTGGGTTCGCTATGCGCGAGCTGCACGGCCTCCCGCACGACGGCCTCGGCAAGCGTCATGCTCCCCTCTGTTGTTTCAAGGACCGCCGCCGGCCTTTGAACAACAATCCTGCCGAGGAGATCGCACTTCTTGGTGACGCTCAAACCAGTGTTAGATGGGATGTCGTCCTCCAACCCAAGTCGCAGCACCATTTGGTTGAAGCGACCTTGTCTGTGCCCTTCGAGAAGCTCGACCGCGGCGATCAATGTGGGCCGCGTGAAGCGCATGGTGCGTATGTAGTTTTACCTCGCTGGAGATCGTCGCAGTCGACGCTATGCCTTTTTACCCACCGATGATGTTGTCATCTCAGAGATCATGTCTCGATAGGCGTAATGAATAAGGTCTCGCGCCAATTCGAGAAGGCCACTCCAGGGAAGACCGTCAAATGGATCGCCGTGGGCCAAACTATTGCGGATAGCCGCCAGCGTGGTCTGCTGAGGTGATTGCGTTGCCTGGCGCGCTATGCGCGCGGCGTCAGTCTCGTACAGGTGCGGAAGGACCGAACCGCCGTACTGGCGCACGAAGGACAAAGCGCCGTCGGTGAGGCCATCGCCCTCGACCATATAGCGCAGCAGACCTTCCAGTGTTGCTGGTTGCCGGCCGCGCTTTGGCGCGCGGGCGCTATATCGGTCGCGCAGTGCCAGCTCAAGCGCGATGAGCGTCACGAGTTCGCCGGCCTTGATGAGGTCGAACTCCAGCCAAGCAAGCGCGTAGAGTTTCTGGGCGCGCTGATATTTCGCCGCGACAATTAGCAGCACGGCGGGATGAAGATCACGCTGACGCAGAAACGCCAACCATTCCGAGGTCTCGCGGAATTCGAGCATGCCGCCGATGTTGCCCCTCGTCGGCCAAGGGACGATCAGCGGAAACGCGGTCCGATCGGGCCAATCAAAAAAGATCGGCGAGCGCTCCGGATCAAACATCGCGGCTCTGGTCAGTTAGCTCCGCCAGAAACGCTGCGCCGACGGAGACGGCATGTTCTGCCGCGTCCGGGTCGACTTCGACGCCATGAGATGCTTCGTTCATGACGCGCAGCGCCTCTACGAACGCACGGGCGCTCGGTGGCGCGAGGCCGCGCCGTTGGAGATCCTGCAACATGGGGCCGATCCCGGTTGGACGTGTCGGCGCGAAGCCGTTTGCCGCAGCGTAGTCTCGAAGCGCGCGTTCGATCTCGATGCGCAGCTTGATCACGGACATCAACGGAAACTCCCGTCCGAGCTCCTCGATCGTCGGAAGTTCCTGCTGGAGTCGCGACGGGAGCGAGGGTGAGACTTTGTATTGGGCGACACCCATTGGTTAGGCGGTATCGCGGAGCGAGTATTCGACCACCACCTCATTGCGGCCCTTGCAGAGGATGATTCCGATGGTCGGCTGGTCGTCCTCGTGCCGTAGCTGGTCGTCGACAGCCGAGAGATAGAAATTCATCTTCCCGGCGAATTCGGGCTTGAAGTCTTCGATCTTGAGTTCGATCACGACGAAGCAGCGCAGCCGCAGGTGATAGAGGAGAAGATCGAGGTAGTAGTCCTGACCAGCGACTTCGAGATGATATTGGCTGCCGACGAACGCGAACCCCTTGCCGAGTTCGAGGATCAGCGCGCGTAGGTGCTCGATCAAACCTCGCTCAAGGTCCCGCTCCAGCATTTCGGGTCCGAGCGACAAGAAGTCGAAGCTGTAGGGTCTTTGAGAATCTGCTGAGCGAGTTCGGACTGTCCCGCGGGTAGCGTCCTGGTGAAATTCGTGAGGGCGCCGCCCTGGCGGGTGAACAGGCCGCTGTCGATCTGATGAACGAGGACGTTGCGACTTCAACCGTTTTCGATAGCTTGATGCGCGTACCAGGTCCGCTCCGGCGTCGCCTTTACGGCGTCAAGCAGGCGAACGTTATGGCCCCAGGGCAATAGTGCAACAACCTGTTGCACAAATTCGAGATCGGGCCACGCCTCTGCGAAGGCACGCATATATTTGAGGTTTCGAGCCGACAGGCCGGTCATTTCCGGGAAAGCGCGCCCGAGATCGACCGCAAGCCGGTCGGTGACCTTGGCACCCCAGCCCCACGGCACCGAAGTCAGGTTAATGTCGATTTGAGCTTGCCGGCGCATGGGGATTCCCCGAAAGGCGAAAGCGTAATTCGCTGAGGCTTCGATTGATGAGGAGCCGGCGATGGACGAGGTGTTGGTTAAGGCGCGCACGCGCAGCCTGCTTGAGCATTTTGCGGCGATCACGGACGCGCGTCCGCAATGGAAAGTAGCCTATCCGCTGCCCGAGATTCTGCTGCTGGTGGTATCCGCGACAATCGCCAGCTGTGACGATTATGACGACATCGTCGCGTGGGGCGAGGCACATCTCGATTTTCTGCGCCGCTTCAGCCCCTATCACCACGGCATTCCGTGCACCGACTGGCTGCGGGTGCTGATGAACCGGATGGATCCGGATTTGTTCTCGACCTGCTTTATGGCCTGGGCGGGCGAACTGCGGCCGGACGCAGCCGACCTCATCGCGATCAAGCCTGCCCGGCGCAGGCCGGGGGCAAGACCTCGCGCCGCAGCCATGACCGTTCGCGCGGCAAAGCGGCGCTCCACCTCGTCTCGGCTTTCGCCACGACGCACAATCTCGTGCTCGGTCAGGAGGCGGTGGCGGACAAATCCTGCGAGAGCGAGACCATTCCCACGCTGCTGGCGCGGCTGGCGCTGAACGGCGCCCTTGTCACCATCGACGCGATCGCCTGCAATCCCACCATCGCACGCGCCATCACCGAGGCCGGCGGCGATTATCTGCTGGCGGTCAAAGGCAATCAGCCCACGCTGCAGCGTGAGATCGAGCGCTACTTCGTCGACGCACCGGCGGCACAGATCGACATCGCCAGCGAGACCGAAAAAGGCCATGGCCGGATCGAGACCCGGCGTCATGTCGTCAGCCACACCATCGATTGGCTGTCCGGTGACCGCCGCTACCCCGATGAACCCCGCTTCGCCAGGCTGACCGCCATCGCCATGGTCGAAGCCACCGTCGAAAGCAAAGGACAAACCAGCACGGCGCGGCGCTATTACATCAGTTCGGCACCCCTCACCGCCCTGCGCCTTGCTCAAGCAGTGCGCCTGCATTGGGGCATCGAGAACTGCCTCCATTGGGTCCTCGACGTCACCTTCAAGGAAGATCAGTCCCGTCTGCGTGCCGGTCACGGCGCCAAAAACATGGCCGTGGTCCGCCACTTCGCCATCAATATCGTCAGACGCGCGCAGGACAGACGAAGCATCAAAACCCGCCGAAAACTCGCCGGCTGGGACCCCAAATACCTCGCCTCACTCCTCAACCCCAAACCCTGTTAACCTCAACTCGGTGCCCTGACCCCAGCCCTCGCTCTCTTGACGGGAAAGGATGTCTCTGCCGATCCCCCAGTAGAGAAGCACAAGCTCGCGGTTGACCGAAAGGGCCGCGCCGAGTCGAGCGTCGGCGATGCGCTGCTTCAGCTCTGCGACGAGCGCGACGTAACCCTGCGCGTCCACAGCGGGAGCCTCGGCTGCCGCCTTCGGTGGACGCGCATCGCTTTTCTTCGTGGGTGCCTGTCGGGACCGTCGGTTGGTCACATTCAGGCCGCCCGCTGAGTCGCTTCTTCAGCGGCGCTATGGATGACCGGCATATGCTTCTCCTTTGCCGCCTTGGGGTGCTTCTTGTTCAGCATTGCCTGGACGAAAACATTCCACTTCTTCATCGCGGCCCGCTTCTCCGGCATGTAGTTCCAACGATCGTAGCTCTTTGAGCTGACGTCCTGGAGCGTATGATTCTGCAGCCGGTCGCGAATTTCCTTCGACAGGCCGGCCTGTCCAGCCAACGTCTTCCAGGTCCTGCGCAGATCGCGGTTGGTCACGACCGGGATCACCTCGCGCTCGCGCTGACGCCACATGAACGAGTAAAGCGTGCCATGGCTGACCGGTTTGGTCGGATCGGTCGCGGAGGGGAAAAACCAGCCGTGCACGTTGGGCTTGATGGACTCGATCAGTTCCGCCGCGACTTCTGGGACGGGAATGGCGTGCGGCTTGCCGTTCTTGGTCTTCGACCAGTCGATGATCCGCTCCTTGGAATCCCACTGATCGACGTGCAGGCGGGCGATCTCCTCGACACGCTGCCCGGTGAGCATGAGAATTCGGACGGCGCGCGTGTATGGCGGATGAACGGGCGCGTCGGGACATTCGAGCCAGCGGTACAGGCGCAGGAACTCTTCTTCATCGAGCCAGCGGGTTCCGACCTTTTTGGGTTCCGTGGGGATTCCGGCTGCGGGATTGTAGACGAGCCGGAAACGCCGCTGCGACGCGCTGCGATAATCGTGCTCCGATTTCAGACCCCAGCTATATGCGGATCGAATGTAACTGCGGACGTGATCCGCCATCGAACGCTTGCCGCGGTCGTAAATCGGCCGAATGAGATCCGTGATTTCATCGGGCTCGATGTCACGCGCGGGGCGATTGCGGCCGAGCGCATCGGCTATCTTGTTGAAGCCTTTCTCGGCTTCCTTCCAGGACGACTTTCCCGACCCCTTCAGGTGAGCGACGTAGGCTTCGAATAGATCGGCCACGGTGCCGGGGCGCGTGTCGCCGGCGATCTTGATGCAGCGACCCTTCTGGATCATGTCGGCGAAGTCGCGGTTGAAAACCTCGCGCGCCTTGCTGAGCGACATCGACGGGTACGAGCCGAGCTTCTTCTTGAAGCGCTTCTGATCGCGCCACTGCTGCGCCATCCAGTCGGCCGTAACGCGAGTGGGCATTGGCTTCATGGCCAGGACCAGACGGCCGGTGCCGTGCCCCTCGCCATCGACCAGGCTTAGCTGTTTGCCGGTCTGCTCCACCTGCTTCAGAGCGCGGCGTATCTCTCCATCGGTAAGGCTCGGCACTGGGCTCTCCCATCAGACTCTCAAGTGGGGTCGCCAGACGGGTAGTAGGGGTCGGCGACTGGGGTCAAAGGGGCGACTGATCCCCTTCAGAACAGACCCCAATATGCCATAGTGTCCGGCCCTGCGACAAGCCAGAAAATTCAAGTGATTCAATGAGAAGGAGCGTGATTGAGCGTGATCAAAATAGGTCAAGTAGGATGGTTGTGCACGAGGATCAGCGCCGACGCGTTGAGTTCCAGCGCCCGTTTGACCACCTCGCGCACATAAACCGGGGTGTGATCGACAGAGCCGCGCTGCTGCCGCTCATGCTTGATCAGCAGATTTTCGCGGTTGAGGAACAGCAGGTGGAATTCCTCGACCGGGCTGTAGGCGATATTGGCGTTGCAGTAGGCGATCAGCCGGTCCCAGGAGCCAAGCACCGAGCCCTGGCGCAATTCGGCCTTGCCGAGCCGTAAAGCCGCCTCTCGCACCGCCTTGAGGATGGCGATTGTCGGGTCGCGCAGCTTTGCCGCTCGCAAGGCTTCCGGCGCGGCGCTCAGCACTTCGGCAAGGCTGCCGAACCGCGTGATCAGCGCCTTGGCCAGCGGCTTCACATCCTGGCGCGGATTGTTGGTGAACAGCAGCACTTCAAGCAATTCGTAATCCGGCAGATTTTCGGCGCCGGCCTCGAACAGCCGCTCGCGCAGCCGCTCGCGGTGCCCGAAATAATGCGGGTCGGCGCCCGCCATGTCGGCGAGTTCGAGCATTGGCGGCGTGGGCTTGGTGCGGGGCATCAGGTGGGCGGCGTCAGATTGCCGACGTGCGGCGGGCGCGCATTGCCGCGAGTCGCTCGCCGGCCATGCGCCGGGGTTCGTCGGTATCGAAGGCTTCGGTGAAGGCATCGATGCCGCGCGCCACAGCGGCGCCGGTTGGCAGTTCCTCCCAGTCGCGGATCAGCGCCTTCTGGATGCGGATTGCGTTTGGTCCGCCGGCCAAAATCGGCGCGGCCAGCTTTTCTACCGCGGCGTCAAGCTCGTCGGGCGGCGCGACTGCGTCGATGAGCCCCCAGGCGAGGGCCTTGGCGCTGTCGATCAGCTCGCCGGTCAGCAGCAGCTGACGCGCCCGGCCCCAGCCGATCAGTTGCGGCAGCAAGGCCGCCTCAACGACCGAGGGGATGCCGATCCTGACCTCCGGCATGCCGAACATCGACCGATCGCTGGCGACGCGCAGATCGCAGGCGGCGGCCAGTTCCAGCCCGGCGCCAAGCGTAAAGCCATCGATGCGCGCGATGACCGGTACCGGCAGGCGCCGCACCCCGTCGCAACAGCGATGTACCAGCGTGATGAAGTCGCGCGCGCTGTCGCGGTCGAGCGTCGCGATCTCGCTGATATCGGCGCCGCCGACAAAGGCACGCTCGCCGGCCCCGCCGAGGACGACGAGCCGCAACCCGGGGTCGGCGGCAAGTTGCGTCAGGGCATCGACGATATCGACCATCAGCGCGCGATTGAGGCTGTTGAGCTTGCGCGCGTTGTCGATCGTCAGGCGGGCGACATGTCCGCCCCCGGCGCGATCTTCGCGAACTGCCGTCACACCCATCGCGCGCGTCTCCGCCTGGAGGTTTCGCCTCTTGTCGGGCATAGTAGGTGCGATCACGTGGGAGGCGAGGTGGGAGGCGAGGGTGGACATTGATCGAGGACATTTGCCGGAAATCCGCGAAATCTATGGCGAGCCGACCGAACGGGCGGTCAAGAAGCAGCTGTCCCGGCTGGAAAAACACTCGCGCGCCTTTATCGAACTATCGCCGTTTCTGGTCATTGCCTCGACCGACCCGGCCGGCCGCTGCGACGCCTCGCCAAAGGGCGACGCGCCGGGTTTTGTGCACGTCATCGACGACTCGACGCTGCTGATCCCCGATCGGCTTGGCAACAACCGGGTCGATACGATCAGCAATCTGCTGGAGTGCCCGGGTGTCGGGTTGATTTTCTTCGTGCCCGGTCTGCGCGAGACATTGCGGGTCAATGGCAAGGCGCAGGTCACCCGCGATCCGGCCCTGCTGGAAGCCTGCGCGGTCAACGGCAAGGTGCCGCGCAGCGGCATCCTGGTGACGGCCGAGGAGGTGTATTTCCACTGCGGCAAGGCACTCATCCGCTCCGATCTGTGGAACCCCGAAAAGCGTGTCGCGCAACAGGATTTCCCGCCGCTGGGCCGCATCATCGCCGAGCAGATCGGCGACATTGCCAACATCGCGGCCTCCGAGCGCGTCACCGAAGACGGCTACCGCACGCGGCTCTACTGAGCTTGGTTCGCGGCATGGCGATGCGGTTCCGGCGTGCCTGAGTCCGCCACGCCTGAGTCCGGCAGATAACGCCGCACCAAGACAAGGGCGCGGCCGATTGCCTGGTCCATGTCGTAATAGCGGTAATCGCCGAGGCGGCCGCATACGACCAGCCCGGGGATAGCGTCGGCGCGCTTGCGATAGCGGTCGTAAAGCGCTCGGCTGGCGGCGTCAGGGAACGGGTATTCGTATTCGCCGGGATCACTCGGCGTATGCGGAGTCTCGGTTGTGACGATGGTGCCGGGTACGGCGTCCCGCAACTCCGGTTCCATCAGGTGTTTCCATTCCAGGCTGCGGATGGCCGGTGTCGCCGGGTCGGGATAATTGGTCTGCGCAGTCGGCTGAAGCCAGTTTGTATCGGGCAGATAGCGGTGGTCGCGGCGCTGCCCGCGATAGGCGAGGCGGCCAAGGTCAAAGCGGAAATATTCGTCGATTGGACCGGTGAAGAACACCAGGCGGCGGGCGGTGAACCGGTCGCGATCGTGCAGGTAGTCAACGCCGGTGAAAACGCGGATCCCAGTCAGCGTCCGGCGCATCATCGCACCGTAGCCGCCGCGCGGTATGCCCTGATAGCGGCTGGTCTTGAGCCGGATGTCGCCGTCGCGGCGGACATCGAAACGCCCGGCCAGATCGGCCGCGAGTTGGCGCGGATCGACGCCCCATTGCTTGGCGGTGTAGCCGCGGACGAATTTTTCGTAGACCAGTGCCGGCATCATCGCGAGCGAGGCTTCCTCGAAATTCGCCGCGTCGATGCCATGGACCGGCCGCCAAGCTGCCCCAACGGCTCGACGGATGTATTCTTCCTGTACCGGCCAATGTTCGAGGCGGCCGTCCACGTGCGACATCAGCACGGCTTCAAACGGATAGAACTCGGCGAAGCGGCCGACATGTGCCCAGATGCTCGGCGACGAGGTGCGAAAATAATGTGGCCCGTAAGTGTGGATGCGAATGCCGCTGGAATGTACCGTGTCTTGCAGATTACCGCCGATCTCCGGGCGCCGCTCGACGACGACGACATCCCGGCCCTGATCGGCCAGCGCACGCGCAATCGTCGCTCCGGTCAGCCCCGACCCAACGACCAGATAGTCACATTCCATGCCGTAAGGGTTGTTCCCGGCCCGCGAGCGTCAAAGAGCGCGCAAACCTGTCAGTTAAATCATCCCTTACATATAATCGTATGATAAAAAGAGGGTCAACGCGCCAGCGCGAATTTCCGTGCCATAAATTCGCGTGTCAGGTGTATTTGCCGGCGAGTGGGATCGGGCCGAGAGCGGCGGGATCGAGAAGCCGGGCGAGTGTGACCAGCGTCTGCGCCAGGGCCGCGAGGTCCTTGCGCGCGCTTTCGCCGGACAGCTGGCCGTCCTTGAAGTCGCCGCCGGTAATATAGACGTTGGTCGGCGCGACCAGCGCGCCAAACCAGCTCAGCACGTCCTTCATCTGGCTTTCGACGCCGAGAAAATGATGCGGCGAGCCGCCCATCGCGAGAATGCCGACCGGCTTTGCCTGCAACGCCTTGACCGGCGCGAGATCAAGCAGGTTTTTCAGCACGCCGGGATAGCTGGCGCGATAGACCGGGGCGCCGAACAGCACCGCATTGGCGGCGACCATGCGCCCGATCACGTCCCGCGTTGCCGCGCCATAGGCGTCATCCGGCTTGCCGTCACAGATGTCGAGCGGTGTCTCGGCGAGGTTCACGACATCGACCTTGGCGCCGGTGGCGCGGGCGCTCTCCGCCGCAAACGCGATCGCGACGGCGAGCCGGCCGGGCGGTGTCGCGGCGCCGACCACCATCATCAGCGTCGGGGTTTCGGGCATTCAACCAACTCCTTTCAACAGCATCACTCTTCGCCGACCGCTGCCTGGCGCCGCGCCGGGGCTGGCACCCTTGCCAACCCGAAATGGTCGCGCAGCGTCGTCCCCTCATAGTCGTGGCGGAACAGCCCGCGGCGCTGCAATTCGGGGACCACGAGATCGACGAAATCGGCAAACGCGCCAGGAAAATAGGCCGGCAGGATGTTGTACCCGTCGGCGGCGCCGCTCGGTGAACCATTCCTCCAGCGTGTCGGCGATCTTCTGCGGCGTACCGCACACGACCCAATGGCCGCGCGCCGCCGCGGTCAGGTTGTAAAGGTCACGCAACGTCATGTTTTCCCGGCGTGCGGTTTCGTACAGCACGCTGGAAAAGGCCTGGCTGCCCTGGAACGGCGGGGGTGGTGGCACCGGCCCGTCGAGCGGGTGGCCCGACACGTCATAGCCGATGCGGCTCGCAACCAGTGTCATCGCGTTGGTCGGGGTCAGCCAGCTCTGCAGTTTGTCGAGTTGCTCGCGCGCCTCGGCATCGCTGCGACCGATGATCGGCATGACGCCCGGCAACACTGCGATCTCGTGCGGGTGCGCGGCCGTATTTGGCCATGCGGCCCTTCAGATCAGCGTAGGCCTTGCGGGCTCCCTCAAGTTCCTGCACGACCGAGAACACGACATCGGCGGTGCGCGCCGCCAGTTCCAGGCCCGACGGCGAGCCGCCCGCCTGAATGATCACCGGGTGGCCCTGCGGGCTGCGTGACTGGTTGACCGGGCCGCGGACCTGGAAGAACCGCCCGTGATGGTTCAGCGGGCGCACCTTGTCGGCGTCGATGAACTGGCCGGTTTCCTTGTTGGCGACGATCGCGCGGTCTTCCCAGCAATCCCACAGGCCCCGCACGACATCGACAAATTCCTCGGCGCGCTGATAGCGCAACTCGTGTTCGAGATGCTCGTCGAGGTTGAAGTTCTGTGCCGCCTTGGCGTTGGAGCTGGTGACGACGTTCCACGCGGCGCGGCCACCGCTCAGATGGTCGATCGAACCGAAAAGGCGCGCGACGTTGAACGGCTCCGAAAAGCTCGTCGAGACCGTGGCGCCAAGCCCGACATGCGTCGTCATCGTGCTCAGCACCGAGATCAGCGTCGTCGGCTCGAAGCGGCACATGAACGAGGGATGGTCGGTCGGCTCCATCACCACCGAGTCGGAGACGAACAGCAGGTCGAACTTGCCGCGTTCGGCGATCTGCGCGATCTCCTGCATGACCGGCAACTCGATATGGCTGGTTGCGGCGCCCTCATAGCGCCAGCCGGCGGTATGGTTGCCGGTGCCGAGAACAAACACTCCCAGATGCATCTGCCGTTGCGCCGCGCTCATGGTGTCTTCGCCTTTCTCAGCCGCTCCCGGCAAGTCTAGCCGGATTTATCGGTACATGCAGGCTTTGAGCCGAAATCAGGGCGTCGGGTTCCAAGGCGGGGCGGTCTCTACGGCCTCAAAGCGAGCGTCCGGTAACAAAGAACGTCTGCATGACGCCCTTGCCCCGGATATCGAGCGCGTCGCGCGCTTCGCACCGGAAGGCACCTTCGATCAGCTGCTGCGTCGCATCGGAGACGTGAACGCGGCCGGGGGCGCCGTATGTTTCCATCCGGCTGGCGGTGTTCACGGTATCGCCCCAAACATCGTAAATGAACTTGTTGCGGCCGATGATGCCGGCGACGACCGGCCCGGAATGAATGCCGATGCGCACCGATAACGGCCGGCCGAGCGCCTCAGCGGTCTCGTGCACCACGTCGAGCATGCGCAGCCCCATGTCGGCGACCGCGATTGCATGTTCCGCGCGAGGCTCCGGCAGTCCGCCGGCGACCATGTAGGCGTCGCCGATCGTCTTGATCTTTTCCAGGCCGCGCTCGACCGCGAGCTGATCAAAGCCGGTGAACAGCCGGTTCAGCATTTCGATCAATTCGGCCGGCGCGACCCGACCGGCCAATGGGGTGAAATCGACGATGTCGCAAAAGAGGATCGTGACCGCTGCAAAGTGATCGGCAATTGCCGATTCACCGGCTCTCAATCGCGCCATGATGGTCTGCGGCAGGATGTTGAGCAGCAGAGCCTCGGAGTGCTCCTTCTCGTCGCGCAATTGCGCGGCGATCGCCTGCTCGCGGTCGCGCAGCCGCTTTTTTTCGAGGCAGGCATTGATTCGCGCCTGCAAGAGAACCGGATTGAACGGTCGCGGCAGATAGTCTTCGGCGCCCGCCTCGATGCAGCGGACGATCGCATCGAGTTCGTCGAGTGCCGACAGCACGATCACCGGCAGGTCGCGCAGTTCCGGGTCGGCCTTCATGCGGCACAGCACCTCGAACCCGCTCATCTCCGGCATCATCAAATCGAGCAGCACGACCTCGAATTTCTCGCGCCGCAGCAGGTCGAGCGCAGCGCGGCCGCTATACACCGTCGAGACCTGATGTCCGTCGCGGACGAGCCGGCGGCTCAGCAGTTCGGCGGTGAAAGCGGCGTCGTCCACGACCAGGATGCGGCTGGTCATTGGGCGGTGCGGCGCGGCGGTCGCGGTGACGGCGCGGATCGAACTCGATGGCGCGGGCCACGAGATCGCGTGGCGCGTTCGCCGGGTCGCCAGCGACCGTGCCGTCTTTCGCCGTCGCGCCGAAATCGATCAGCGCGTCGATCCGCCCGAGCAGATCATCGGCGGCGCTCAGCAGCCGACCGATGTCATCGGCGAAATCCTGATGGCCGGCACCGACGACCTGGGCCCGCAATTTCTCGCCGTGGCGCCGGATGGCGCTGAGCGGGGTGCGCAAATCGTGGCGCATCTTGTCCTCGGCCGCGACACCGGTCGGCGCCGAACGAGTTTCCAGCAGGTCGGTCAGCAGGCCGCGAAGCTGTTCGCCGGCGTCGCCGATCTGTTCGATGTCATCGACCAGGTTGTCGAGGCGTCGCCGTCTCGCATCCTCGCGCAGGATTTCGGTGAAGCCGACGATTGCGGCCACCGGCGCGCTGAACTCCTGTCGCACAAAGGCGGCGGCGGCGCGATCCAGCCGGTCGTCGTCACCCATTGCTTACGTTTCCCGAGCCCCGATCGCAATGTCGCAATTGTGGCGAGCAGCGCCCTAAAGCACACGGCTTTTTTGGATAAAAAGCGCCACCAAGCCGGATCACAACTCGCTGACATACTGCTCGACGCGCAGCAGTTCGGCGGCGACACGCGCCGCGATGCCGTCGATGCGCTGCCAGTCGCCGGCCTTGCCGGCTTCTTCGAGGATTGCGCCGAACTCGGCGAGCCCGACGGCGCCGGCGGTGCGCGACGAGCCCTTGAGCTTGTGCCCGGCCTGCATGACCCGATCATTCGACCGCGCTGCGACCGCGGCATCCAGTTCTGCCAGCATGTCGCGGCCGGCCTTGACGAACTCGGTGAACAGTTCGCGGATCGTGTCCCGGTCGTCGCCAAACAGCGTCGCCAGCACAGCCGGATCGACCGGCGGGCCGAGTTCCTGAGCCGTGGCGGGGGAGGTGGCCTGCGGGTCGGCGACATCGTTCGCCTCGCCGTGTCGCGTCGGCATCCACCGGCGCAATTCCTCGCGCAGCCGGGGCATCTCGATCGGCTTTGCGAGATAGCCATCCATCCCGGCGGCAAGGCAGCGCTCAGCCTCGCCGAGCAGCGCGTTGGCGGTGATCGCGATGATCGGCAGACGCGGCCGGCCGCTGTGCCGCTCGTCGCCGCGGATCCGGTCGGTCAGCGCGAACCCGTCGAGTTCCGGCATGTGGCAGTCGGTCATCAGCAGCGCATACGGCTTTTCGGCAAGCGCCTTCAGCGCCTCGACACCGTCGATGACGGCCTCGGCCGCATAGCCCAGGCGGTTGAGCTGCCGCAGGATGACCTGGCGGTTGATCGGGTGGTCGTCGGCCACCAGGATCAGCCGGTTCTGCCGCAATGCCTCCTCGACCGTCGGCATCTCGGAAACCACCGCGGACCGCACAGTTCCGGCGTCGATTTCCGGGCTGGCGCGGCCGGCCGCGATCGCGACGGCGCCCAGCAGTGCCGCCTTGCGCAGCGGCCGCGGCACCATTGCGGCAATTCCCGGCGGCCTGGTGCGGCCGGCATCCCATCCGGCCAGCAGCACGATCGCGGCGTCGCCGGCACCCGCGGCGGGTCTTCCGGATGCCGGCGGGGCATCGGCGACGACGACATCGGCGGCGACGGCGCCGATATCGGCGCGGCGCTGCGAGCGGATCACCGTGCTTCCGACGGCCCGCAGATAGCGCGCGACATCGTCGCCGAACTGCGCGTCGTCGATCAGCAGCAGGATGCGAAGGCCTTTCAGGTTCGGCTCGGCGGCGATGCCGGTCTGGCTGCGCGGCGCCAGCGGCAGGTTGACCTCCGCGGTGAAGGTCGAGCCCTGGCCGATCCGGCTTTCCGCGCGCACTGCGCCGCCCATCAAATCCGCGAGGCGGCGACAGATCGACAGGCCGAGGCCGGTGCCGCCAAACCGCCGGGTGATATCGGTTTCGGTCTGCGAGAACGGCTGGAACAAGCGGGTCATGCCTGCTTCGGAGATGCCGATGCCGCTATCCGACACGCTGAACGCGACCCGCGTGTGACCGTCGCTGAGTTCGATCAGTTCGGCGCCGAGCCGCACCCCGCCGCTCTCGGTGAATTTGACCGCGTTGCTGCCGAGATTGAGCAGAATCTGCCGCAGCCGGATGGAATCGCCGAGCACCAATGGGATCGCCGGATCGGCGAACACCGTCAGATCGAGATTCCGTTCGCGCGCGTTGACCGCGAGTACCTCGGCGACCCCCTCGATCAGCGATGTCACCGCGACCGGCACCTGTTCGAGTTCGAGCTTGGCCGCTTCGAGTTTCGAGAAATCGAGGATGTCGTTGATGATGCGGAGCAGCGAGGTCGCGGAATTGCGGATCACCTTGGCGCTTTCCGTCTGCTCGGCATTGAGGCCGGATTGCTCGAGCAGTTCGATCATGCCGAGCACGCCGTTCATAGGCGTGCGGATTTCGTGGCTCATCACCGCGAGGAATTCCGATTTTGCCTCGGTCGGCGCTTTCGGCGGCGTCCTTGGCGGCCTGCAGGTCGAGCGAGCGGACGTGCAGTTCCTCGAACAGCCGCACGTTCTCGATGGCGATGGCCGCCTGGTCGGCAAAGGTCGTGACGAGTTCGACCTGTTTTTCGCTGAAACGTCCCGGGATCGAGCGGCCGACCGCGATGACGCCGATCGGGGTGCCGTCGCGCAACAGCGGCACGCCGAGCATCCCACGCACATTACCGAGGCGAGCCTCATCCTTCACCGCGTAATGCGGGTCATTCCACGCGTCGGAAATCTCGACCGTGCTGGCGGCCAGCGCGGTGCGGCCAACCAGCGTTCCTTCGCCGGGATAGATCGGGTGCTCGCGTTCGAGCCGCTCGTATTCGGGCGGCAATTCGTTGCCGACCGCGAGGCGATAGGCGCCATCGACATAGCGGTAGATAATCGCCTTGTCGGCCCGGCACAGCGCCGCCGCGGTGGTGACGACCGTCCGCAGCACCGATTGCAGATCGAATTCCGAGCGGCTGATGACCTTCAGCACCTGGCTCGTCGCGGTCTGGTGTTCCAGCGCCTCGTGCAACTCCGCCTCCCGCTGTTTCGAGGCGGTGATGTCGAGATAGGTCAGCATGCGGCCGCCATCGGGCAGCGCGACACCCTCGTAGCGCAGGATGCGTCCGTCGGCGCGGTGCATCTCGCGCGGCGGGATGCCGCCTGCACGGATCGCCGCGACCCGGCCTTCGACAAAGGCGTCAAACTCGGCTTCGGGCACATCGTAGAGGCCGTTATGCCGGTTGTAGTTGATCAACTCCGCCATCGTCGGGCCGGTGGCGAGAAATTCCTGCGGGATGCCCCACAATTCACGGAAGGCGCGACTGACGATGCGCCCACGCAGATCGGGGCCCATGAACAGGACGCCGTATTCGATCGTGTCGATAACGGCCGTCAGATCGACCAGCAGCATGTCCCTGAGCCGGTTCGATTCCTGAAGTTCATCCTCGCGCTGCTTGATGTCGGTGATATCGCCGGTGGAGCCGGCCATGCGGCTCGCCCGGCCCTGCGCATCGCGCAACAGGATGCCGTGCTGGCGCGCCCAATGCCATGCGCCGTTGCCCCGCCGGTAGCGGTACTCGCAGTCGAAACGCGGCGTATCGCCACGGAACAGGGCTCTCGTCGCTTCCGTGTAGCGCGGCTGGTCATCCGGATGGATGCGGTCGAACCAATCCTGCGCCGTCGGTAGCTGCTCGTCTGTCAGGCCAAGGACCGCGCGGGTACGTGGCGAATAGTAGATTTCGTTGGTTTCGATATTCCAGTCGTAGACGCCCTCGTTGACCGCCTGCATCGCCAGCGCGTAACGCTCTTCGCTGGCGCGCAAGGCCGCCTCGGCGATCTTGCGCTCGCCAATGTCGAGCGCGACGCTGACGACATGGGCGACCTCGCCACCCTCATCGATCAGCGGCACCTTCTTGGTCAGCCAGTGGCGCAACGAGCCGGCCGCGTCGAGGTATTCGTCCTCGTAGAAGCCGAGTTCGCTTGCCGTGCGCAGCACCTCGTGGTCGGGGTTGTCGCTCTTGCCCGCGCCGTAGCGCGCCAGGACCTCGTTGGTGGTGCGGCCGACCGCGTCCCCCGGGTTGATGCCGAAAACGCCGGCGCCATAGCGGTTGACCATCACGAAGTTGAGGTCGCGGTCCTTCACCGTCACGATCGCCGGAACGGTGTCGATGACCTGCTGCAGCCAACGACGGCTTTCGGTCAGAGCGGCCTCGGCCTTTTTGCGATCGGTGATATCGGTGTAGGTGCGGACGAACCCGCCGCTTGCCAGCGGGTTGCTGTGGACTTCGAGCACCACGCCGTTCGCCCGTCGGCGCTCGTACACCAGCGTTTCTGAGGCCTCGGGCCCGTAGACCTGAACATTGGCGATGCGGTCGAGCATCGGTTGCGGCGCGCCGATAAACTCGCCGCGCGACTGCTGGTAGGCGACGATTTCGGTGAACAGCGGCTCGCCGCTCACCACCTCGCGCGGCAGATCGAGCAGTTCGATGGCGCGGCGGTTGAACGCGACGACGCGCTGGGTGCCGTCAACGGTCAGGATGCCCTGATCCATGTTGTCGAGGACGCCTTGCAGCACCGCGCTTTCGCGCGCCAGGGCCTGCTTCTGCCACCTTCTGCTCGGTGATGTCGCGCACCGCGCCGGCATAGCCGACGGTGTTGCCCGCCGCGTCGCGCACGGCGGTGCCGTTATCCGACAACACCCGGATTTCGCCGTCCGCGCGCCGGATTTTGTATTCGAAATCATGGATCTCACCATCGCGCAGCATCATGTCGCGGTAGAGCCGGCGGGCTTCGATGCCGATAAAGGTAGAGGTCTGTGTGCCGCCGGGCGCGCTTCGCATGTCGTCGAGGCTGGCAAAGCCCAGCAGGCGGGCCAGGGCGGGGTTTGCCCGCAACAATCGGCCATCCGGGGTCGAGTAATAAATTCCCTCGACTGAATCCTCGAACAGTTTGCGGTATTCCTCCTCGGCCCGGCGTTGCTGTTCGAGCGCGCGCTGCGCCTCGCGGTGCGCCTCGTCGACCTCGATCATCGCGCGCTTGAACACGTCGGTGGCGCGTGCCATCGCACCGATCTCGGTGCGGTCGTTCAGATACGGCACTTCCGTCATCAGCGCACCATCCGCCAGCCGCCGCATCGCCTGGGTGATGTAGCGCAATGGCCGTACCGTGCGGTGTGCGACAAAGAAGGCGCAAAGCAGCGCAACGACCGCGCCCGCCGCATCCCAGCCGAGATTGTGGCTGGTCGAGGCTTCCAGCGACGAGGTCAGCCTGTCGCCGAGATTGCGTTCGGTGCGCGCCCCGGATTGGCGCAGCAGATCGGTGGTGCGGGCGATCAACCGGCCCTCGGTGCGCAGCACCTCCTCGTCGAGCCGATTGGTCTCGCCGGCGGTACCGACCAGGGCCACCATCGAATCATCGAAGCCGCTGATCGCGCGCTGCAGTTCGTCGAGTTCATCGCGCAGTTCGGGTGCCGCGGCACCGGTCGCGGTCAGCGCCGCTTGCAGATCGGCGGCGGCCCGTTTGGCGGCAGAGGGGGCGATGGCGCGATGGTTGATCAGATCGATCCAGCCCTGGCGCTGCGCCGCGAACAGCCGGATCGCGGCGGTGGCGATGTCGTTGTTCGCAGCCCGCAGCGCCGGCGACGCGAGCAGGCGGGAGAGCGAGCCGTCGATCGCCGCCGCCGCTTCCTGGAGGCGGACAAACGCGCCATCGCGCGATCGGGCCAGCCCGACGAGCCGCTCGAACCCCTCGCGATACGTCGCGAGGCGCTGCGAGATGCCGTCGATCATGTCCTGTTCTTCAAAGGACAGTTGCGGCCGCGCCGTCACCAGCAGCCGGGCGAGGTCGTTCGCCTGCGCCAGTGGCACGCTGGCGTCGGCGGCGACATCGGAGACCACATCGCGCGCCGCCAGCCGCAGCCCGGTCATGCGGCGGTCGATTTCAGCGGCGAGTTCGCTCGCCGCGTGCAGGCGCTGCAACTCGGCAAAGGTGCCGGCGAACTCCCGCATCGCCGACAGGCTCGCCAGACTCGAGGCGATGATGATCGCGACGAGCAGCGCGAAGCCGCCGACGGTCAAGGTGCGGATGCCGATCAGCGGATTGAGCCCGCTGCCGGACGTGGTACTGGCCATGGCTCTGTACGCCTCGAGACGGTTTATGGCCTAATCGGTCTGTCAGAACTCAGGGTTGCCCGTGGGATGGTACATCGAACCTTGTCCGCCGTCTGCGGAGCGCTGTGGCTTGTCCTGATGGCGGGCCACGCGTGCGCGGCGGACGGTCCGTCACCTACCGTCGCCGAGCTGAAAAAGACCTTTGAGCGTCCGACCCGGATCCCGTTTCCCGAAGACAATCCCTACACTCCGGAAAAGGCAACGCTCGGCAAGATTCTGTTTTTCGACCCGATCTTCAGCGGCTCGGGAACCCGCTCCTGCGCCACCTGCCACAATCCCGGGTTGTCATGGGGTGACGGGCTGCCGCGGGCGATCGGCGAGGGGCGCGCCCCGCTGCCATTGCGCTCGCCGACGACGCTGAACCTCGCCTGGGGTGAGATTTTCGGCTGGGACGGCAAATTCCCTGACCTCGAAAGCGTCACCTTCACGCCGATCCTCGGCAACGCCAACATGAACCGCACCGAGGCCGACCTGATCCGCGACCTCAGAGCCAATACCGGATACCGCGCGCTGTTCGCCGCCGCCTTTCCCGGCACCGGAGGGATCGCCCGGCGCCAGATCGAACAGGCGATTGCCACCTACGAACGCACGATCGTTTCGGCGGAGGCGCCGTTCGACCGCTGGATCAACGGCGATGAAAACGCGATCGACGACCCGGCGCAGCGCGGCTTCGCCTTGTTCACCGGCAAGGCGGAATGCGCCGCCTGCCACAGCGGCTGGAATTTCACCGACAGCGCGTTCCACGACATCGGCACCGGCGCCGAGACCGAACCGGGTCGCGGCCGGCTGTTTCCAACATCGGTGGCGCTGCAGCACGCCTTCAAGACACCGACGCTGCGCGACGTGGCGCACCGCGCCCCATTCTTGCATGACGGTTCGATTGCCGACCTGCCGGCCGTTATCGAGCATTACGATGGTGGCGGCGTCGCCCGCCCGAGCCGCAACTCGCACATCCATCCGCTGTTGCTGACCGCAGCGGAAAAGGCCGATCTGCTGGCCTTCCTGCAAACTCTGACGGCGGAAGACCCGCCAACGACAATCCCCCGCCTGCCACGCCAGGAAGGGCCGGGGGCTATTCCTCGACGGTGATTTCGGCGCGCATCATCGGGTGGATCGCGCAGCGCACGACCACGCGGCCCGGCTTGTCGAACACAATGGTAAAATCGCCACCCGGCGGAATATCGCCGGAATCGAAGCTCATCGCGCCCGCCTCGGCATAAACGTGGTGCACCACGTTTTCGGCATTGGTGAAATGCACCGTGGTGCCGAGCTTGACGGTGAGGCGCGCCGGATCGAACAGATGGTTGTGCTGCCTGACCACGACATCGGTCGCCGAAGCCGCCGTGGCAGCGGCGATCAGACCTGCCGCAGCAACGATCAACCGAAACATCCCCGCTTCCCCCGCCGGCGCGCAGCGATGTCGCGCGCCGGACGATAGTCGAGCCGGTCGGGATAAGCAAAGCGCCGATCACCCTGCGGTTTCGCGAAACCCAGCAAAAACGCGTGCCGACCGGTCCCCACGCTAACGAAGCGTATGGGTGCAGGGGGCTCGCAAGCCGCGTTCGGTTGGCACGGCACTTTCTCCTGACGACCCGGTATACGGTCGGCTTGCGGATGCCGTAAGCTGTCGCAATGCTGCTGTCGTCATCCCGCTAGGAGACCCCGATGAAAGTCGTTAACGCCATCGCCCATGTCTTGAAGACGGAAGGGGTCGAGAACCTGATCGGCTATCCGGTCAATCCGATCATCGAAAGTGCGGCAGAGGCGAATATCCGCACGATCATGGTGCGCCAGGAACGCATCGGGCTGCATATGTGCGACGCGATCGGCAAGCTCAGCTCGGGCGAAAAGCTCGGCTGCTTTGTGATGCAGCATGGGCCCGGCACCGAAAACGCGTTTGGCGGCGTCGCACAATCATATGGCGATTCGCTGCCCGGTCGTTGTGCTGCCGGCCGGGTATGCCCGCAACATCAACCAGGTCCACCCGAACTTCAACGCGGCGCTGAATTTCCGCAATGTGACGAAGCTGTCGGAGCAGGTCACGGTCGCTGATGCGACGATCGAAGCGCTGCGACGCGCGTTTACGACCGTGCGCAACGGCCGCCCCGGCCCAGTGCTGGTCGAGTTCCCGACAGACATCCTGCGCGAGGACGTTCCCGACGCGTTGGTGCATGCGTACAAGAAGGCGCCGACGCTGAAGAGCGGCCCCGACCCGAAATCGGTATCGGAGATCGCCGAGGCGCTGGTTGCGGCGCAGCGCCCGGTCATCGTCGCGGGCCAGGGCGTGCATTATGCGAAGGCCTGGCCGCAGTTGAAGGCATTGGCCGAACTGCTCGAAAGCCCGGTCATGACGACCTTGCCGGGCAAGAGCGCGTTTCCAGAGACGCACCCGCTGTCGCTCGGCTCGGGCGGCATCGGCATCGGTGGGCATCTGTGGCACATGCTGCAGAACCTGCGATTTCATCTTTGGCATCGGGTGCAGCTTTACCCGCACCAGCTTTGGCACAGCGATGCCGACGGGCAAGAAGATCGCGCATGCGACGCTCGACCCCTACGCAATCAACAAGGATATTCAGGTTGATCTCGCCGCGGTCGGCGATGCCGGCCTGACGCTCGACGCGTTGCTCGAAGAGGTCAGGGACCGGTTGAAGGGCAAGCCGCGCGACCGGCTCGCCTCGGTCACCCGCGAGATCAAGAGCCATCGCGACGAGTGGATGGGCAAGTGGATGCACCGCCTGACCTCGGATTCGGCACCGATCTCGCCCTATCGCGTGGTCTGGGATCTGATGCACACGGTCGACCGCGACAAGACGATCATCACCCATGATGCCGGCAGCCCGCGCGACCAAATCTCGCCGTTCTGGCAGAGCGACGTGCCGCTCTCCTATCTCGGCTGGGGCAAGACCACCCAGCTCGGCTACGGCCTCGGGCTCGCGATGGGCGCGAAGCTGATGCATCCCGAAAAGACCTGCATCAATTTCTGGGGTGACGCGGCTATCGGCTTCACTGGCATGGATTTCGAGACCGCGGTGCGCGAGCGGCTGCCGATCCTGTCGATCCTGTCGAACAATTTCTCGATGGCGATCGAACTGAAGGTGATGCCGATCTCGACCGAGAAGTACCGCTCGACCGACATCAGCGGCAATTACGCCGATTTCGCCAAGGCGCTCGGCGGCTATGGCGAACGCGTCACAGAACCGGGCCAGATCAAGGAAGCGATCAAGCGCGGCATCGCCGCCAACAAGGACGGCAAGCCGGCATTGCTGGAATTCATCACCGAGAAGGCGACCGACGTCTCGCGCTTCCCCTGAGCTTCGCAGGAACCGTAGGGTGGGCTGAGCGGAGCGAAGCCCACCAGAACCGTCACCGGCAATGATGGGCTTCGCTACCGCTCAGCCCATCCTACGACTGGGAGGACACCATGCCGTTGCCACAAGATATCCGTCCGGCGTTTCAGGACATTCAGGACACGCTGATCCGTTCGGATGCGCCGTGGATCGAGCAGACGCCGATGTCGCGAGTCAAGGTGCTGTGGGTCGGGCGCGAGACCGGCACCTGGGCCTCGCTGCATGAATGGAAAAAAGGCTACACCGCGCCGCCGCACAAGCATCTGGCCGGCGCGCATGCCTATATCCTGTCCGGCAAGCTCCAGGTTCGCGACGGCGTTCTGAATGCCGGCGACTATGTCTACGAGCCGTCCGGCGTGCTGCACGATGAGACCAAGGCGCTCGAAGACACGACCTACCTGTTCATCTGCAACGGCCCGATCCTGTTCTTCGACGAGAACGGCTTTACCCGCTACTCCAACTGGGAAGTCATGGAAAAGCTGCGCATTCAGGGCGCACCGGCCCCGATGGCCGCCGCCGCCGAATAGGCCGGCGGCATGGACACGCTGGGGCCCGGCGCAGGCGACCTGATCGACATGTTGCGCGCGCGGCTTGGGCCGGCCGGGGTGCTGACCGATCCCGCCGATACCGCGCCCTATTGCGAGGATTGGCGGCGGCTCTATCGTGGCACGACCCCGGCAGTGCTGCGCCCGGCGACGACGCAGGAAGTCGCCGACGCCGTACGGTTGTGTGCCGCCTATCAAAATAGTGGGCGGAGCGTCGCGATCGTGCCGCAGGGCGGCAACACCAGCATGGTCGGCGGCGCCGCGGTCAGCGAGGACGGGTCGCAGATCATCCTCAGCCTGTCGCGGCTCAACCGGGTGCGCGAGATCGACCCGCTCGACATGACGATGGAGATCGAGGCGGGCGTGCCGCTGAAAACGGCGCAAGAGGCAGCGGCAGGGGCTGGATGCCTGCTGCCGCTGTCGATCAGTTCGGAGGGCTCGGCGCAGATCGGCGGCGTGCTCGCGACCAATGCCGGCGGCAACAACACGGTGCGCTACGGCAATGCGCGCGACCTCGTGCTCGGGCTCGAAGTCGTGATGCCCGACGGGCAGGTGTGGAACGGGTTGCGCCGGCTGCACAAGGACAATACCGGCTACTGTCTGCGCCAGCTTTTCGTCGGCAGCGAAGGCACGCTCGGGATCATCACCGCGGCCGTTCTGAAGCTCTATCCGCGGCCGCGTGAGACAGCGGTGGCGTTGTGCGCGATAGCATCGCCGGAAGCCGCGCTCGAATTGTTCAATCGGTTCCAACAGCACGATGCGGCGGCGATCCAGGCCTATGAATTCATGTCGGGCGGCGGCATCGACCTGGTGCTGCAACATATCCCGGGCGCGACCCTGCCGCTGACGACCCCGGCGGCGCAATACGTGCTCGTCGAACTGGCAACGCCGCGCGAGGGTGCCGGTCTGCGCGGCGCGCTCGAAACCGTGCTCGAAGCGGCGATGGAGGCAGGGCTCGTCACCGATGCGGTGATCGCCGAAAGCGGCGCGCAGCGAGCCGCGCTGTGGCGGCTGCGCGAGGAGCATTCCGAGGCGCAGAAGCGGGCCGGGGCCTCGGTCAAGAACGACGTATCGGTGCCGGTGTCGAAGGTGCCGGAACTGATCCGTCGTGCCACGGTCGCAAGCGAGCGGCTGGTGCCGGGCATCCGCTGCGTGCCATTCGGACATCTCGGCGACGGCAACATTCATTTCAACCTGGTGCAGCCCGAGGGGGCGGACGGCGCCACTTTCCTGGCGCGGGACCACGAGTTGATGGACGCGGTCAACGAGGTGGTGCGTGATCTCGACGGCAGCTTTTCGGCCGAACACGGCATCGGCCGCCTCAAGCCCTACATGATGCCGGATTGGCGCGGTGGCGCGGAACTCGACATCATGCGCCGCATCAAAGCCGCCCTCGACCCGCGCGGGCTGCTGAACCCCGGCAAGCTATTGCCTTAATCTTCGCCCCTCTCGGCGAGTGCGGGAGAGGGGGAGTGTGGGCGTCAGCCCGCAGGCGGGTGAGGGTCGTACAGCCGCGAAACCCTCACCCGCCTCGCTCTGCGGTCGGCCCCCTTCGCCGGGGTGCGCGTGCGGGAAGGGAAACGAGGTACTCATCGTCTGCTGGCGGTCCTGCTTGCGCTGCATCGTGCCGTCCGCCACGCGCGCGGGCGGACCCGCAATGGATGACCTTGCCGCCGACACCGACCCTGCCGCAGGCCGCGCAGAGCGGGCTCGCGCCGGTCAACGGCATCAAGATCTGGTACGCGACGTTCGGGCAGGGCGAGCCGGTCATCCTGCTGCATGGCGGGCTCGCCAACGCGAATTACTGGGGCGATCAGGTCCGCGCGCTTGCAGCCGCATTACCGCGTCATCGTCATGGACAGCCGCGGCCACGGCCGCAGCACCCGCAACGAGCAGCCCTACGGCTATGATCTGATGGCATCCGATGTCATCGCGCTGATGGATTTCCTGAAAATCCCAAGGCGGTCGATCGTCGGGTGGAGCGACGGCGCGATCCTCGGGCTCGACATCGCGATGCATCACCCGGAGCGGGTATCGCGGCTGTTCGCCTTCGCCGCCAATTCCGACCCGTCAGGTGTCGCCGACATCGCCAACAGTGCGGTGTTCAACGCCTATATCGCGCGCGCCGAAAAGGAATACGAAAACCTGTCGCCGACCCCGACCGAATACAAAGCCTTCCTCGCCCAGATCAGCAGGATGTGGGAAACCCAGCCCAACTGGACTGCCGACGATCTCAAAAAAATCACCGTGCCGACCTGGATCGTCGACGCCGACCACGACGAGGCGATCAAGCGCGAGAACACCGAGTTCATCGCCGCCAACATCCCGAATGCCGGCCTCTTGCTGCAGCCCGAGGTCAGCCATTTCTCGTTTCCATGCCGGAGCACACCGATGCGCAATTCACACGCCGAAGTGCCACGATGCCCTTAGCCTCGCAAGCCCTCGCCTGCTCGCTGAACGGCTCAGGGCTGCCGTGCCTGTTTAGCCGCCTGTGTCATTGCGAGCCCCCGGGTCCGGCCTCCGGCCGGCCCGAGGACAGGCTCCGCGAAGCAATCTCGTGCCGAAGGAGCCTCCTCCGCCCGAGATTGCCGCGGCGTGCTCCACCCGCCTCGCAATGACAGCAGGTCAGAGGGGGAGGGCGGTGCCACCGAACGAGATGATCGGCACCTCGGCGCCGGCCGGTAGAGGCGGGGCGTGCGGCGGGCGGATCACCAGGCAGTCGGACTGAGCGAGCGGGCGCATCATCGAGCTGTCCTGGCCTCGAACGGGCACGACCTCGAGCGTGCCGTCGGCGGCCGCGCACGAGGCGCGCGCGCAGATAGTCCTGGCGGCGGTCGTTTTGCTTGACGGCGACGCCGAGGCGGGCCGGGACGGGCTGCTCGGCGTTGTCGGGGAGGCCGGCAAGGCGGTTGATCGCCGGCTTCAGGAAGATCAGCGAGCATACCAGCGTCGAGACCGGGTTGCCGGGCAGGCCGACCATCGGGGTGCTGCGGTACTGCCCGAACATCAGGGGCTTGCCGGGGCGCATCGCGATTTCCCAGAAATCGATGCTGAGCCCGTCTTCGCTGAGGACGCCGCGCACGAGGTCATGCTCGCCGACCGAGACGCCGCCGGTCGTCACAAACAGATCGACGCCGCGCGCCGCCGCCGCGATGTGGCGCAGCGCGTCGGGGTCGTCGGGTGCGTTGCCGACCATGACCGGCTCGCCGCCGCACGCGGTGACGAACGCGGCCAGCGCCAGCAGATTGGAGCTGACGATCTGGTGCGGGCCGATCGGGTCGCCGGGCATCACGATCTCGTCGCCGGTCGACAGGATCGCGACGCGCGGCCGGCGATGCACGAACAGCCACGGCCGGTTCATCGCCGCGGCCAGGCCGATATCGCGCGGCGTCAGCCGCCTGCCGGCGCGCAGCAGCACGTCGCCCTCGGCGAAGTCGAGCCCGGCGCGGCGCACATAAGTGCCGCGCGGCGCGCCTTCGCGCACCTCGACCCGGTCGCCGTCGCGCTCGGTGTCTTCCTGGATGACGATCGTGTCGGCGCCCGCCGGCAGCGGCGCGCCGGTGAAGATGCGCGCCGCCTCGCCGGCCCCGAGCGTGCCGCCATAGCCGGCGCCGGCCGGGATCTCGGCGACGATCCGCAAGCGTCGTCGGCACCTGCGCGACATCGTCGGCGCGTACCGCGTAGCCGTCCATCGCCGACGCCGCGAAGGGCGGCTGGGTGCGACGCGCGGCGACATCCTCGGCCAGCACGCGGCCGACGCACGTCGGCCAGCGACAATCTGCTCGGGCGGCACGGACGCCAGCGGCGCCAGCAGCCGCGTGCAGGGCTTCATCGACGGAAATCATCTATTTCGCCTCGTAATCGCCGGACTTGCCGCCCGATTTGCGCAGCAAACGCAGATCGGTGATGATCATCCCGCGGTCGATCGCCTTGCACATATCGTAGATCGTCAGCGCGGCGACGCTGGCGGCGGTCAGTGCCTCCATCTCGACGCCGGTGCGGCCGTTGAGGCGGCAGGTCGCGGTGATCTCGACCGCCGACTGTCTCCGGCACGCAGGTCAGCTCGACCGAAACCGAGGTCAGCGCCAGCGGGTGGCACAGCGGGATCAGGTCGGGGGTGCGCTTCGCGGCCATGATGCCGGCGACGCGCGCGACCGCCAGCACATCGCCCTTGGCGACATCGCCGGCCTGGATGCGCGCCAGGGTCTCGGGCCGCATCACGACGCGCGCGCCGGCGGTGGCGATTCGGTCGGTCTCGTCCTTGTCCGAGACATCGACCATGCGGGCGCGGCCCTCGGCGTCGATATGCGTCAGGTCGGGCAGGCGCAGCAGGCGGCGTGTCGCGGCGGCGACATCGCTTTTCGCGCATCAGCAACTCGCCGACCAGGAAACAGCGGGCGCCGGCGGCGGCGAGGCGATCGAGGTCAGCCGGATCGTAAATGCCGCTTTCGCCGACAATCAGCCGGCCCGGCGGCACCGATGGCGCGAGGCTTTCGGTTGTGTGCAGATCGACCTTCAAAGTCTTGAGGTTGCGGTTGTTGATGCCGATCAGCCGCACATTGAGCCGCAAGGCACGGTCGAGTTCGGCGCGGTCATGCACCTCGACCAGAACGTCGAGGCCGAGCCCGGCGGCGATCGCGGCGAGGTCGCGTGCCTCGGCATCCTCCAGCGCCGCCATGATCAGCAATATGCAATCGCCGCCGAGCGCGCGGCTTTCGAGACCTGATAGGGGTCGAGGATGAAATCCTTGCGCAGCACCGGCAGGTTGCAGGCGCCGCGCGCGGCCTGGAGGTGTTCGTCGGCGCCCTGGAAATAAGGCGTGTCGGTCAGCACCGAAAGGCAGGTGGCGCCGCCGGCCTGATAGGCGCGGTGCCAGCGTCGCGGGGTCGAAATCGGCGCGGATCAGACCGCGGCTCGGGCTGGCCTTCTTGATCTCGGCGATCAGCCCATAGCGGCCGGCAGTGGCTTCGCGTTCGAGCGCCGCCGCGAACGGGCGCACCGGCGAAGCCTCTGCTGCGAGCGGCGCGCACGGTTACTTCCGGGCGAGCCACCTTGCAGCGCGCCACGTGCGTCGCGCTTGACGGCGCAGATTTCGGCGAGCACGTCAGGCATGGGTGGGCGCCTCGTTGGTCATCGCGATCAGTTTATCGAGCACGCCGCGCGCCTCGCCGCTGTCGAGGGAACCGGCGGCCAGTCGCTGCGCCGGCGCGCAGGTTGTCGGCTCGCCCGGCGACCATCAGCGCCGCAGCGCTGTTGAGCAGCACGATGTCGCGCAGCGGCCCTTTCGCACCGCCGAGCAGGTCGCGCATCAGCGCGGCGTTGTGCGCCGGCTCGCCGCCTTTGAGGTCGTTCGAGCGCGACGCGCGGAAGGCCGGCATCTTCGGGCGTGACCTCGAAGCTCCCGACCTTGCCGTCGCGGAACTCGGCGACCGTGGTCGGACCGGCGGTGGTCGATCTCGTCGATCCCCGAGCCATGCACGACCCAGGCATGCTCGGCGCCGAGCCGGCCCAGCACCTCGGCCATCGGCACCACCCATTCCGGCGCGAACACCCCGACCAGCTGGCGGCGCGCCTGCGCCGGGTTCGACAGTAGGTCCCAGCAGGTTGAAGATCGGTGCGGGTGCCGAGTTCGACACGGGTCGGCCCGACATGCCGCATCGCGCTGTGATGCCGCGGCGCCATCAGAAAGCCCAGATCCGATCTCCCACAGACAGCGCCGCACCGTGCCATGTCGGCATCGATGTTGACGCCGAGCGCGGTCAGCACATCGGCGGAGCCGGATCTCGACGAGAGGGCGCGGTTGCCATGCTTGGCGACCGGCACGCCGCAGCCGGCGACGACAAAGGCGCGCTCGCGGTCGAGATGTTGAAGCTGCCGGAGCCGTCGCCGCCGGTGCCGCAGGTGTCGATCGTGCCGGGCGGCGCGTCGATCGTCAGCGCCTTGGCGCGCATGATCCGGGCGGCACCGGTGATCTCGTCGACCGTCTCGCCGCGCACCCGGAGCGCCATCAGGAATGCGCCCATCTGCGACGGGGTGGCGTTGCCGCTCATGATGATGTCGAACGCCGCCTCGGCCTCGGCCTCGGACAGCGCCGCACCGCCCGCAACCTTGGCGAGAAGCGGCTTCAAATCGGCGACCGCGGCGTCACTCATCGGGGAAAATGCTCTGTGTCATGCCTCTTTATATCAGCCCGACGCTTTGAACGGAAAGCAGCCCGACTTGCCGGCCCCTCCGGTATTTGATAGAAGCACCCGATGATCATCGTTTCGCACTCAGCCAATTGGTGGTGGCCTGTCTGATCCGGGCGGCCACCCATATTCATGTTCGCGAAGGCCGCCGCGGAGTACCGGGCGGCCTTCGCTTTTAGAGGCGACGGCAACGGTTCTCCGAGGCGGATAATTCCGGAGAAAACCGTGCAGCGCATCAGCTACGAGACCAAAGGCGGCATCCGCGTTTCCCGCGAGGTTGCCGTGCAGGAATACCGCCCGGCCGACACCTCGCTGGCGGATCGGCTCGATACGCGGCGCGGCGTGCTGTTTTCGTCGAGCTTCGAGTTTCCCGGCCGTTACACGCGCTGGGATATGGGGTTTGTCGACCCGCCGCTGGCGCTGACCGCGCGTGGCCGCAGCTTTTCGGTCGAGGCGCTGAACCAGCGCGGCCGGCTGCTGCTCGGACCGGTCGGTGACGCGCTGAATGCGATGGAAGCGGCCGACATCCGGCACATCGGCGCCGGTCGGATCGAGGGCGTGATCCGCGACAGCGATATCCGCTTTCCCGAGGAACAGCGCAGCCGGCAGCCGAGCGTGTTTTCGGTGCTGCGGGCGCTCGGCGATCTGTTTGCCGAGTCCCGAAGACGAGCATCTCGGCCTTTATGGCGCGTTCGGCTACGACCTCGTCTTTCAGTTCGAGCCGATGAAGCTGCGCCTGCCGCGCCCGGACGACCAGCGCGACCTCGTGCTCTACCTGCCCGACGAAATCCTGATCGTCGATCACATGCGGCAGCAATCGGCATTGCACCGCTATGATTTCGAGGTCAGCGGGCATTCGACCCGGGATTTGCCGCGCGACACGCCGGATGCGCCCTATCGGATCGATCCGCGACGCGCTGCTCGGCCGCGCGGCAGCGACCACGCAAAGGGCGAATATGCCAAGCTGGTCGAGCGTGCCAAGGATGCGTTTATCCGCGGCGATTTGTTCGAGGTTGTGTGCGGGCAGCTGTTTGCGGAAGGCTGCGGCGACCCGCCGAGCACGGTGTTTCATCGGCTGCGCCAGGCCAACCCGGCGCCCTATGGCGCGCTGGTCAATCTCGGCGACGGCGAGTTTCTGGTGTCGGCGTCGCCGGAAATGTTTGTGCGGGTCGAACCGACCAAGGATGGACGCCGGCGCATCGAAACCTGCCCGATCTGCGGCACGATCCGGCGCGGCCGCGATGCGATCGAAGACGCCGACCGCATCCTCGAACTGCTCAACTCCAAAAAGGACGAGAGCGAACTGACGATGTGCACGGATGTCGACCGCAACGACAAATCGCGGGTGTGCGTCGCCGGCAGCGTCAAGGTGATCGGGCGGCGGCAGATCGAGATGTATTCGCGACTGATCCACACGGTGGATCACGTCGAAGGAATTTTGCGGCCGGAATTCGACGCGCTCGATGGTTTCCTGTCGCATGCCTGGGCGGTGACCGTGACCGGTGCGCCAAAGCTGTGGGCGATCCGCTTTGTCGAGGAGCAGGAACGCTCGGCGCGGCGCTGGTATGGCGGGGCGATCGGGCGGCTGACCTTTGACGGCAACATGAATACCGGCCTGACGCTGCGGACGATCCGCATGCAGGATGGGGTCGCCGAGACGCGCGTCGGCGCCACGTTGCTGTACGACAGTGATCCCGTCGCCGAGGAAGACGAAACCGAGCTGAAGGCGGCGGCGCTGTTCGCCGCGATCGGCGGGCCGCGCGGTGCCGCGCCGTCAGCAATTGCCGCGAGGCCGCGAACCGGCAGCGGGCGTAAGGTCTTGTTGATCGACCATGAGGATTCGTTCGTCCACACCCTGGCCGGGTATATCCGCACGACCGGCGCCGACGTCCAAACCATGCGGTATGATTTCGCGCGGACACAGCTGCGCGAGGGGTTGCGGCCCGACCTGGTCGTGCTGTCGCCGGGGCCGGGGCGGCCCGAGGATTTCGCGATGAACGAAACCCTCGACCTGCTGCTCGAACGGCACATCCCGATTTTCGGCGTGTGTCTCGGGTTGCAGGGGATCGTCGAGTATTACGGCGGCACTCTAGGCGTGCTCGACACACCGATGCACGGCAAGCCGTCGGTGATCCGCGGCCTATCGAATCGCCTGTTCGGCGGCTTGCCGAGCCAATTTACCGTGGGGCGCTATCACTCGCTGTACGCAGTGCGCGGGCGGCTGCCAGCGGAGTTGTCGGTGGCGGCGGAAACCGAGGGAGACGCCGTCGTGATGGCGATCGAGCACCAGTCCCTGCCGATCGCCGCGGTGCAGTTCCACCCGGAATTGGTGATGACCCCGCCGGAAGAGATCGGCCTGCCGATCATCGAACAGGCGCTCGCGCTGTTGTGTGAATGAAACCGGTGTCAGCCCTTCGCCCTGACCCTCCAGCGCCACCGGCAGTGTGAGGGGACGGGCTGGCCTCGGCGGCAGGGTGACACGGCCCCCCTTTTTGTCGCCCCTGCGAAAGCAGGGGTCTACGGAGCAACCCGTCGTGCGGCAGCAGGGTGGGTCCCTGCTTTCGCAGGGACGACAAATTATCTTGTTGAAAATGCAGGGTCATTTCGAGCGAGTCAGACGCTAGAAGACCCGGTCGAGCACGTCGCGTTTGATTTCGACCGGGAAGCGGCGTTTGAGGGCTTCGGTGAACTGGGCCGCGACGTCGGTCTTGCTCTCGTCGCCGAGTTTGGTGGCGAGGGCGGCTGCCTCCTCGTCCGGTACGGTGGCGGGCGTCTGGATTTCCTTGAGCTGCGCAACATAGGCGCCGTTCGGGTCGCTGGCGGTGACGACATCGCCGACCTTGGCGGCAAAGAGCTTGCCGATCAGCGCTGGCGGCACCGGCTGGTTCTGGGTCTGGGCGCGCGACAGCGATACCGCGGCGAGCAGCGTCAGGTTTTTGTCGCCGGCAACCTTGGCGAGCGTCGCATCGCCTGCGACCGACGTGGCCAGCGCTTCGGCTTGCTTGGTCGCGGCGTCGCGTTTCTGCTCGACCTGCCACGCCGCGACCGCTTGATCCTTCACGTTGGCGAGCGGCTTGACCTGCGGCGCGGTCACCTTGTCGACGCGCACGGCATAGATCGCGCCGTCCTGCGTGTCAGTGATCCGGCTGGTGTCGCCTTGGTTGGTCGAAAAGGCCGTCTTGAGCAACTCGTCGCCGGCGACCGGCAGCAGCACCGGCTTCTCCTCCGGGTCCTTGCCGCTGTCATCGATCGCCGCGACCGTCATTGTCTTGAGGCCGAATTTCGTCGCGACATCGGTCAGCACGCCGCCACCGGCCAGCGCGTCATCGGCCTGGTTGCCGATTTTGTCGAGACGATCGACGGCATCCTGCAACTTCATATCGGCCTGGATTTTCGCCTTGGCTTCGTCGAAGGATCTGTGTCGTCGCCGGGTCGATTTTGGTGACGCGCAGGATGTGCCAGCCGATCGGGCTTTTGACCGGGTCGCTCGGCTTGTCCTGAGGCAGGTCGAACGCGACGTCGCCGAGCTCATGCGGGATTTCGGTACGCGCCAGCAGGCCCGAGATCGATGCTGTCGGCGTCCTGGCCCGATCGAGGTCGCGACGTCTTTCCAATCCTTGCCGGCGGCGAGCGCGGTTTCGGCTTCCTTTGCCTTGTCTTCCGACGGCGCCAGGATCTGCTGGATCTCGCGGCGTTCCGGTGTGCCGAAATCGTCCTTGCGCTGGTCGTACTCGGCCCGCAGCTTGGCGTCGGGGATGTCACCACCCGACTGCAGATCGGTCGGCGACAGGCTGGCGATCGTAACGCGCGCGGTATTCCGGGGCGCGGAACAGATCAGGGTGCGCCTCGTAGAATTTGGTCAGGTCGGCATCGCTCGGCTGGCCGATATCGGTGATCGCCGCGACCGGAAACGTGACGATGTCGGCGACCCGTTTTTCGTTGCGATAGCGATACAGCGCCTCGACTACCGGTCGCGGCACGTTGACGCCGGCTGGTAATCGACTGCAGCAGGTCGGCGCGCGGAATGTCGTTGCGCAGCCGCGCCACCAGCTGCTCTTCGGTCAGATGGTTCATCATCAGGATCTGGCTGAACATCTGCCGATCGAATTTGCCATCGGGGCCGCGGAACGCCGGATTGTCGTAGATCGTGCTGCGCACCACCTCGTCGGAGACTTCCAGCCCGAGCCGTGCGCCTTCCTGGTCAAGGAGGCGGCGGTCGATCAGCTGACCGAGCAGCGAGTCGACGATCCCCAGCTGCTTGATTTGCTGCGTGTCGATGGTGCCGCCGAACTGCGCGCGCAGCCGCTCAAGCGCGGGTTGCAGCTCCTGCTGCAGCTGATCGGCGCGGATGTCCTCGCTGCCGACCTTGGCGACGACCGCGCCGGGCGATTTTTCGTCGAACAGATCGGAGCGGGTGTAGAGGCCCCAAAACCCGAACGAGATGATCAACAGCCCGAACAGGGTTTTGACGACGATGGAGCCCGCCCGGGAGCGGATCGCTTGCATCATGGCGCGTAAACTCGGCGTTGCGGGACCGGGGTCGGGGGCAATTCAGATGATCGGCGGTGGCGCGCTACCGGCTGCCGTTGACCTCGGCGGTGCCCGATGTGATCGTTGCGACCGAACATAGAGATCACCCGGCGAGGCTGCAACCTCCGCCGATCCGGTGCGGCGGCGCATGGAGGAACGAAATGCGCGAGCGAAAACAACTGATTGCCGGCAACTGGAAGATGAACGGTCTACGCGCCGACGGGGTCGCGCTGGCGCGGGCGATCGCCGGGCTGGCCGGCGGGGCGCATGAATGCGACCTGCTGGTGTGTCCGCCGGCGACATTGCTCGCCGCGGTTGGCGAGGCGCTGGCGGGCAGCGGCGTCGCGCTCGGCGGCCAGGATTGCCATGCCGAGCCGGCCGGCGCCTTTACCGGCTCGATCAGTGCCGAGATGCTGAAGGATGCCGGCTGCACCTACGGGATTGTCGGGCATTCGGAGCGCCGTCACGGCCTCGCGGGAGGGCGATGGCGACGTGATGAAAAAGGCGGCGGCGCTGTGGCGGGCGGGGCTGGCCGCGATTGTCTGCGTCGGCGAGACCCGGGCGGAGCGCGAGGCCGGGCGGGCGGCCTCGGTTGTCGCCGGGCAGTTGGCCGGCTCGATTCCGCGCGATGCGACGGCCGAACGGCTGATCGTCGCCTACGAGCCGGTCTGGGCGATCGGCACCGGCCTGACCGCGACCGCCGCCGACATCGCCGAAATCCACAATGAAATCCGCCAGGAAATCCCGGCGGGGACGCGGATTCTCTACGGCGGCTCGGTCAACCCGCGCAACGCCGCCGAAATTTTGGCGATGCCGGAGGTCGATGGCGGGCTGATCGGCGGGGCGAGCCTGAAAGCCGAAGATTTCTGGGCGATCGCCAAGGCATGCAGTTGATCAGTTGCTGTGGCGGTAGCCAGCGGGAGCGGGAGCGCCTAAATAGGTCACATATTCTCGAAACTGCCGCTGCGCCATCAAAGCCATGATCGTTGTGCTGTTCGTCATCCATGTTCTGATCGCCCTGGCGCTGATCGGGGTCGTGATGCTGCAAAAGAGCGAGGGCGGCGCGCTCGGCATGGGCGGCGGCGGGATGTCGGGGTTTATGACCGGCCGCTCGACGGCCAACCTCTTGACCCGCACAACGGCGATCCTGGGGGCGGTGTTTTTCGTGACGAGCATTCTGCTGGTCATGCTGAGCAACAGCGGGCATGTGCAGCGATCGCTGCTTGATGAAGGCGGCCCGTCGCCGCTATTGCCCTCGGGGCCGGCCAGTTCCGTCCCGGCAGCGCCGGCGCAACCCGCAGCACCCGGTCCGACCGCCCCGCTGGCGAAGTAATTGCGGGCGAATCACAGTCGAATCAATAGGATAGCAACGGAACTTCCGCCGTTCCGTGGCGGTGATGCCGCCGCCGTCGGCTGGACGGGCGGTGTTTGGCTGGCAGTCAATCTATTGATTCTCAAGGGAGTTCGCATGGCTGCCGTGTTGCCGGAAGTTTGCCGTGGGCGGTGCTCTACCCTTGCTATAGACTGAAGGTCCATGACGCGGTTCATCTTCATCACCGGCGGCGTGGTCTCCTCACTTGGCAAGGGTCTGTGCTCGGCGGCGCTCGGCGCGCTGTTGCAGGCGCGCGGCTTCAAGGTGCGACTGCGCAAGCTCGACCCGTATCTCAATGTCGATCCCGGCACGATGAGCCCCTATCAGCACGGGGAAGTCTTCGTGACCGATGACGGCGCAGAAACCGATCTCGATCTCGGCCATTACGAGCGCTATGTCGGCGTCGCCTCGCGGCGCAGCGACAGCGTGACCACCGGGCGCATCTATTCGACCGTGATCGGGCGCGAGCGGCGCGGCGAGTATCTCGGCGCGACGGTGCAGGTGATCCCGCACGTCACCGACGCGATCAAGGAATTCATCCAGGCCGATCTGACCGACGAGGATTTCGTGCTGTGCGAAATCGGCGGCACGGTCGGCGACATCGAAAGCCTGCCGTTCCTCGAAGCGATCCGCCAGCTCGGCAACGAGTTGGGGCGCGAGCGGGTGCTGTTCGTGCACCTGACCCTGGTGCCGTGGATCGCCTCAGCCGGCGAACTCAAAACCAAGCCGACGCAGCACTCGGTCAAGGAATTGCTCGGTCTCGGCATTCAGCCCGACATGCTGTTGTGCCGGTGCGAGCGGCCAATCCCCGAGAGCGCGCGCAAGAAGATCGCGCTGTTCTGCAATCTGCGGGAATCGCGGGTCATCCCGGCGCTCGATGTCGAGACGATCTATGCGGTGCCCGCCGCCTACCACGCGGAAGGGTTCGACCGCGAGGTCTGCGCGCATTTCGCGCTGAACGCGCCGGAACCCGATCTCAGCCGATGGGACCGCATCGTCAATCTGGTGCAGCGGCCGGAAGGCGAGGTGACGATCGCGATCGTTGGCAAGTACACGCATCTGCTCGACAGCTACAAATCGCTGGCCGAGGCGATGGCGCATGGCGGCATCGCCAACAAGGTGCGGGTCAAGCTCGACTGGATCGATTCCGAGGTGTTCGAGGCCGAGGACGAGGCGGTGCGCCAGCTCGAGGGCGTGCACGGCATCCTGGTGCCGGGCGGGTTCGGCGAGCGCGGCTCGGAAGGCAAGATCAAGGCGGCGCGGTTTGCCCGCGAGCGTGCGGTGCCGTATTTCGGCATCTGCTTTGGCATGCAGATGGCGGTCATCGAGGCGGCGCGGCATCTCGCGAAACTGCCGGGCGCCGGCTCCACCGAATTCGGCCCCTGCGAACACCCGGTGATCGGGCTGATGACCGAGTGGATGCGCGGCAACGACGTCGAGCAGCGCGAGGTCAACGGCGATCTCGGCGGCACGATGCGGCTTGGCGCCTACGAGGCGATCCTTGACCCGGAAAGCCGGGTCGCCGGCATCTACGGCGCGACCCAGATCAGCGAGCGCCACCGCCATCGCTACGAGGTCAACATCGCCTACAAGGACACGCTGGAGGAGGCGGGCCTGCACTTTTCCGGCATGTCGCCGGACGGCCTGCTGCCGGAAATCGTCGAAATGCCGGAGGATCAGCACCCGTGGTATATCGGCGTGCAGTTCCACCCCGAATTGCGCTCGCGCCCGTTCGAGCCGCACCCGCTGTTCACGTCGTTCGTCAAAGCCGCCGTCGAACAGTCGCGGCTCGTGTGATGGGGATCCTTCGTAGGATGGGCTGAGCGCAGCGAAGCCCATCAAACCGTGCAGGCGGCAAAAGCGGTGGGCTTCGCTTTGCTCAGCCCACCCTACGAGGTCGTTCGTTCAAGGGTAGGAGACATTCGCGATGCAGCCACGCCATGTCGTGATCGGCGACATCACGGTCGGCAACGATCTGCCGCTGGTGCTGATCGCCGGGCCGTGCGCGCTGGAAAGCCGGGCGCATGCGCTGGAGATGAGTGCGGCGCTGGTCGAGATCACCGGCAAGCTCGGCATCAGGCTGATCTACAAGACCTCGTTCGACAAGGCGAACCGCACCTCGCTGGGCGGCGAGCGCGGCATCGGCATGGGCAACGGGCTGCCGATCCTCGCCGAAATCCGTGAAGTCAGAGGCATTCCGGTGCTGACCGACGTGCACGCCGCTGAGCAATGCGCTCCCACCGCCGAAGCTGTCGATGTCTTGCAAATCCCGGCCTTCCTGTGCCGCCAGACCGACCTGCTGGTCGCCGCTGCCCAGACTGGAGCCGCGATCAACGTCAAGAAGGGCCAGTTTCTCGCACCCTGGGACATGCAGCATGTCGCCGCGAAGATTGCCGACAGCGGCAATCAGCGCGTGCTGTTGTGCGAGCGCGGCGCCAGCTTTGGCTACAACACACTGATCTCCGACATGCGCTCGCTGCCGGTGCTGGCCGAGACCGGCTACCCCGTCGTGTTCGACGCGACCCATTCGGTGCAGCAGCCGGGCGGGCAGGGCGGCAAGAGCGGTGGCGAGCGCCGCCACGTAGAAACCCTGGCCCGCGCCGCCGTCGCCGTTGGCGTCGCCGCCGTGTTCATGGAAACCCACGAAGACCCCGACCGGGCGCCATCAGACGGGCCGAACATGGTGCCGCTCAAGAAGCTGCCGGAGTTGCTGGAGACATTGATCGCGCTTGATCGACTGGCGAAAGCAAAGCCGTGCGGCATGCTGTGATCGCTCGACCTTGTATTGAACGGGGTACACACGGATCGTAAATACGTACCGTGCGGTTCACCTGGGATCCGGAGAAGAACCTTGCCAACATCCGCCGGCATGCAATCGCCTTTGCGGATGCCGCCCGCATCTTCGGCGGTCCGACCGTCGAGCGCGTCGATGATCGCTTCGAGTATGGAGAAATTCGCGTTTATGCGATCGGGCTGATGAACGGCATTGAGGTCACTCTCATCTACATGGACCGGGACGACGACGAACGCCACATCATATCCGCATGGAAAGCAGAGCCCCATGAGCGGCGATACTACTGGCAAAATCTCGACGGCTGAGCCCGGTACGGATTGGGAACGGTTGCGGGCGACAACTGACGCAGAGGTGCACGCGGCGGTGCTCGATGATCCCGAGATAAGGCCCACCGATGAAGCCTTCTGGAAAGCGGCGCGGGTGGTGATGCCGCAACCGAAGAAGGCCGTCACGATGCGCCTTGACGCCGACCTACTGACATGGTTTCGGCAGCAGCGGGGATACCAGACACGCATCAACGCGATCCTACGCGCGTACATGAATGCTCACGCCGACGACCGGTAGACCGATGGACTGACGGTCGCTTTCGGGTCCCGCCGGTTGCGGCGGGGTTGGGGCGAAGCGTGACTTCGGGTATGTCCTTTGCAGATACCCTCACCCGACCGCCGCTGACGCGGCGGCCACCCCTCCCGCACTGCGGGAGAGGGACCAACCGCGCGAGGCCCCAATGACCGCCATTGCCGATATTCACGCCCGCGAGATCCTCGACAGCCGCGGCAATCCGACTGTCGAGGTCGAGGTGACGCTTGATAGCGGCGCGATGGGGCGGGCGGCGGTGCCGTCCGGGGCGTCGACCGGCGCGCATGAGGCGGTCGAGAAGCGCGACGGCGGCAAGCGGTTATGGCGGGCGCGGCGTGCTGCAGGCGGTCGAGGCGGTGAACGGCGAGATCTACGATGCGCTGGCCGGCTTTGACGCAGCCGACCAGTTGGCGATCGACCGGACGCTGATCGGGCTCGACGGCACGCCGAACAAGGGGCGGCTCGGGGCCAATGCGGTGCTCGGGGTCAGCCTTGCCTGCGCCAAGGCATCGGCGATCGATCTGGAAATGCCGCTCTACCGCTATGTCGGCGGCGTGTTCGCGCGCACGCTGCCGGTGCCGATGATGAACATCGTCAATGGCGGCGTGCATGCCGACAATCCGATCGACATCCAGGAATTCATGATCATGCCGATCGGCGCGCCGAACGTGACCGAGGCGATCCGCATGGGTTCCGAGGTGTTTCATGCGCTGCGCCGCAAACTGCACGATGCCGGGCACAACACCAATGTCGGCGACGAGGGCGGTTTCGCGCCGAATTTGGCGTCGGCGGATGCGGCGCTCGGTTTTGTTATGCAGGCGATCGAGGCGGCCGGCTACGAGCCGGGCGAAGACATCGTGCTGGCGCTCGACCCGGCCTCGACCGAGTTCTACCGCGACGGCGAGTACCGTCTGGATGGCGAGGGCAAGGTGCTCGATTCCGCCGGGCATGGTCGCCTACTAGGCCGATCTGGTCGGCGCGCTATCCGATCGTGTCGATCGAGGACGGCATGGCGGAGGACGATTGGGACGGCTGGGCTCATCTGACGCGCGAGATCGGCGACCGCGTGCAACTGGTCGGCGACGACGCGTTTGTGACCAACCCGAAGCGCCTGCGCGACGGCATCGCCAAGGCGTCGGCAACGCGGTGCTGGTCAAGGTGAACCAGATCGGCACGCTGTCGGAGACACTGGAAACAATCGAGATCGCGATGCGCGCCGGCTATGGCGCGGTGATGTCGCACCGCTCCGGCGAGACCGAAGATTCGACGATCGCCGATCTCGCGGTGGCGACCAATTGCGGGCAGATAAAGACCGGCTCGCTTGTCACGCTCCGACCGAACTCGCCAAGTACAACCAGCTGATCCGCATCGAAGAACAACTCGGCGAGTCGGCGTTTTATCCCGGACGCGGCATCTTGCGGCGCGGTAGGGAAGGCGAGGGCGCCGGCAGTGTTTCCGCTGTCGGGGTGATCACACCACCTCAATCGCGTGCTGCAAGTCGCTGATTTGCAACATAGTCGCGGCAGAGCACCCAGGCAAAACTCGCGCTGACCAATTCGCCGATACTTCTTGGCGAACGCAGTCATCGACTTTCCGTTTCTGGCGTTGACCTGCGCTGCCCGCAGTGATTCTCCTTGCGGCATGATGGTGTTGCGCGAAATGCGGCGGCGCGCGAAGGCTCTGGCCGGCCCGGTCCTGGGCATGGCGCTTGACCGGCTATTTCGCCTACCACCTTGTTGAAGGCGATCGCGGGCTGCGCGCCTGGGTGCGGCTGACCAAGGAACTGCGCGTCGCCAACGAAAACTACGCCGCAGCCGCGGCGAGCGCGCCGCGCTGGAGCGCCGGGTATCGAATATGCGCCCGAACCATGTCGATCCCGACCTGCTCGACGCACAGGCCCGCAAGAACCTCGATGTTGTCGCACCCGACGAAATCGTCATCATGCAGGCTCCAGGGCAGGCCTCGGCGAAAGCCCTGAGCCGGCCCAAAATGGCCCTGTGCCGGTGCCCCTCTTTTGGTGGCCGGACGGTGTCGCCGCCGCCGCGTTGCAACCCAGGACCCACGCCCCTGAGGTTGCAAACCGCCGAGTTTGATCCCATGCTTCGGGGGTAGCCCGGAGGAAGCAGAATGGCAGTGCAAGCGCAAGGCGGAGGCGGCCGAACCCGCCGAGCCTCACGTCTCGGCCGATGCGCTAATACGCTATTACCAGGATATGCTGCTGATCCGCCGGTTCGAGGAACGCGCCGGGCAGATGTACGGCATGGGGCTGATCGGCGGGTTCTGCCATCTCTATATCGGGCAGGAAGCCGTTGTCGTCGGCATGCAGGCGGCGCTGCGCGAAGGCGACACGGTCGTCACCTCGTACCGCGATCACGGCCACATGCTGGCTGCCGGCATGGACCCGAAAGGGGTCATGGCCGAACTGACCGGGCGGCGCTGCGGCTATTCGCGCGGCAAGGGCGGCTCGATGCACATGTTCAGCCGCGAGAAGAATTTCTTTGGCGGCCACGGCATCGTCGGCGCGCAGGTGCCGATCGGCACCGGCCTCGCCTTTGCCCACCGCTACCGCGACGACGGGCTCATCTCGGTGACCTATCTCGGCGACGGCGCGATCAACCAGGGCCAGGTCTACGAGAGCTTCAACATGGCCTCGTTGTGGAAGCTGCCGGTGGTCTACGTGATCGAGAACAACCGCTACGGCATGGGAACCTCGATCGACCGCGCCTCGGCCCGCACCGATCTGTTCCATCGCGGCATTGCCTACGGCATTCCCGGCGAGCAGGTTGACGGCATGGATGTCGTCGCGGTGCATGACGCCGGCCTTGCTCGCGATGGAGCACGCGCGCTCCGGCAAGGGGCCGATGATCCTCGAAATGCTGACCTACCGCTATCGCGGCCACTCGATGTCGGACCCGGCGAAGTACCGCACACGGGAAGAGGTCAGCAAGATGCGGGCGGAGCACGACCCGATCGACCATCTGCGGCAGCGCCTGCTCGACGAGCACGGCGCCGACGAAAACGAGCTGAAGCAAATCGAGCGGCAGGCGCGTGACATCGTCGCCGAGGCGGCGCAATTTGCCCAGGACTGCCCGGAGCCCGACCCCAGCGAGCTGTGGACGGATGTGCTGGCCGACGCCTAGAGCACGGATCGAGCCACGCCGCGGCGTGCCGCCGATCCATAAAAAATATCGAGGAAGGAATGGCTAGCGAAGTCCTGATGCCGGCGCTGTCGCCGACCATGACCGAGGGCAAGATCGCGCGCTGGATCAAAAGCGTCGGCGAGTCGGTCCGCGCCGGCGACGTGCTTGCGGAAATCGAGACCGACAAGGCGACGATGGAGGTCGAGGCGGTCGATGAAGGCGTGCTCGCCAGGATCGTGATCCCCGAAGGCACCGACCATGTGGCGGTCAACACGCCGATCGCGCTGATCGCGGAGAACGGCGAGGATATCGCCGAACCGGCTACCAAGCCGGCTCCGAGCGCGCCGAAAGCGGACGCGGAGCCGGCGGAACCCAAGCCAGCGGAACCCAAGAACAAACCCGCTGCGCGCGAACCGGCCCGCGCCGCAGCACCGCCGCCGCCAACCCCCGCGCCGGGGCCGGCGGAGACGGAATACACCGGCAAGACCGTGATGCTGACCGTGCGCGAAGCCCTCCGGGACGCGATGGCCGAAGAGATGCGGCGCGACGAGACTGTGTTCCTGCTCGGTGAGGAGGTCGCGGAATACCAGGGCGCCTACAAGGTAAGCCAGGGGCTGTTGCAGGAATTCGGGCCGCGCCGGGTCATCGATACGCCGATCACCGAACAGGGGTTTGCCGGGCTCGGCATCGGCGCCGCATTCGCCGGTCTGCGGCCGATCGTCGAGTTCATGACCTTCAATTTCGCCATGCAGGCGATGGATCAGCTGATCAATTCGGCGGCCAAGACACGCTATATGTCAGGCGGCCAGATGTCGGCGCCGATCGTGTTTCGCGGACCGAACGGCATCGCCTCGCGCGTCGCGGCGCAGCATTCGCAATGCTACGCCAGCTGGTACGCGCATGTGCCGGGCCTCAAGGTCGTGGCGCCCTATACCGGCGCCGACCACAAGGGCCTGCTCAAATCGGCGATCCGCGACCCCAACCCGGTCATCTTCCTCGAACACGAACTGGTCTACGGCGAGAGCTTTCCGGTGCCGGACGACCCGGATTTCACTGTGCCGATCGGCAAGGCGCGCATCGCCCGCGCCGGCGAGCAGGTCACGATCGTTGCGTTCTCGCGCATGGTGAAGCTGGCCATGCAGGCCGCCGAGGAACTGGAGAAGGCCGGGATTTCGGCCGAGGTGATCGATCTGCGCTCGTTGCGGCCGCTCGATACCGCGACGGTCGTCGAGTCGGTGAAGAAGACGAACCGCATCGTCTCGGTCGAGGAGGGGTGGCCGTTCGCCGGCATCGGCTCCGAGATCGCCGCGATCGTCATGGAGGAATGCTTCGACTGGCTCGACGCACCGTTGAAGCGGGTGACCGGCAAGGATGTACCATTGCCCTACGCCGCCAACCTCGAACGCCTCGCCGTGCCGCAGGTCGACGACATCGTCGCGGCGGCCCGCGAGATCACATATCGATAGCCTTAATTCCTGTCATTGCGAGCGCAGCGAAGCAATCTCGGGCCGCTCGCGTGACACCCGTCGAGATCGCTTCGTCCCCGCGGACAAGGTCCGCGGCTCCTCGCAATGACAAGTCTGGGTGGTATCTCTGACATGCCCATCGAAATCCGCATGCCGGCGCTGTCGCCGACAATGACCGAAGGCAATCTCACCCGCTGGCTTAAGAAAGAGGGTGACGAGGTGCATTCCGGCGATGTCATCGCCGAAATCGAAACCGACAAGGCGACGATGGAATACGAGGCGGCCGATGAAGGCCGGCTCGGCAGGATCATCGTCCCCGAGGGCGCGCAGGGCATCAAGGTCAACGAACCGATCGCGATCCTGCTTGAAGAAGGTGAGGACGACAGCGCGCTTGGTGGCTCGGACACCAGCAAGCCGGCGACTCCCGCCCCCGCCGCTCCGAAGCCAGAGGCCGCTCCCAAGCCCGTGACTACTCCGAAGACGGAGGTAACGGCGACCCCAGTCGCGCCTCTCCCACAGCCAGCGGCGGCGCACGCGAATGGCCGGGTGTTTGCCAGCCCGCTGGCGCGGCGCATGGCGCATCACGCCGGGCTCGACCTCGCGGCGATCAAGGGATCGGGGCCGCAGGGACGGGTGGTCAAGGCGGATGTCGAGCAGGCGCTGAGCGGCGGTGCCGGCCCAGCGGTTGCGAGACCGACCGCTCCGGTGCCGGCTGCGCGGCCGACGCCGCGCCCGGTTGTCACGCTGGAGGGCGCGCCGCCCTTTACCGAAAAACCGCATAGCTCGATGCGGCGGGTCATTGCGCGGCGGCTGACCGAAGCGAAGCAGACGGTCCCGCATTTCTACATGACCGTCGATTGCGAGATCGACGAGTTGCTGCGTATCCGCAAGGTGCTGAACGACGGGCAGGAAGGGCTCAACGTTTCGGTCAATGATTTTGTGATCCGCGCCGCCGGGCTGGCCCTGCGGCAGGTGCCGGCGGCAAACGCGTCATGGAGCGACGATGCGATCATCCTGTGGGAGCGCGCCGACATCGCGATGGCGGTGGCGCTCGACGACGGGCTGATCACGCCGATCATCAAGGGCGCCGACGGCAAGGGCTTGGCGCAGATCGCCGCCGAAACCAAGGACCTCGCCGCCCGCGCCCGCAGCGGCAAATTGAAGCTGGAGGAGTTTCAGGGCGGCACGTTCTCGATTTCGAACCTCGGCATGTACGGCATCCGCGAGTTCGCGGCCGTCATCAACCCTCCGCATGGCTGCATCCTCGCGGTCGGAACCGGTGCGCCGCGGCCGGTGGTAAAGGATGGGCAACTCGCGGTCGCGACGGTCATGTCGTGTACGCTATCGGCCGACCATCGCGTCGTTGACGGCGCAGTCGGTGCCCAGTTCCTCAGCGCCTTCAAGCGCCTGATCGATGAACCTGCCCGGATGCTGCTGTAGTCATGTTCTCATGGGATCGCGTATCCCGATGGAATTGGTTTTTAGCGGCCGATTTCGAAGGAAAATGGATAATCACGGATGGTTATGCCGAGGTAACCGCGTCTGGGAACAATCTGAACGGGATTTTGCGGCACTCTGCTGATAGTGACATCTATTACTTCGTTGATATCAAAGTCAGTGGCGGGTCGACTGTGATCGCAGATGTCAGATCTCCACAAGAAGATGTTCCATCGTTTTCACTCCGGGGGACGCTTCATGGGGATGACGAAGCGCTAGCTATTATTCTGACCGATGGTACGACAGTGTTGGGCCTGGCGTGGGGCACGCGCTCACGCTCAGGTGAAACCAATCTTTCGTGACGCCAACATGCCCGACCGAAACCGCACTACCTGACGGCTAAGGAGGCCGGAGTGCCGGAAACCTCATTTGATCTTGTTGTCGTCGGGACCGGGCCGGGCGGTTATGTCGCGGCGATCCGGGCGGCGCAGCTTGGCATGAAGGCCGCGGTGGTCGAGCGCGAGCATCTCGGCGGCATCTGCCTCAATTGGGGCTGCATTCCGACCAAGGCCTTGCTGCGCGCGTCGGAAATCCACCACATTCTGCACAATCTCGATCAGTTCGGGTTTTCCGCGAAGGACATCACCTACGACCCGAAAAAACTTGTGGCGCGGTCGCGGGCGGTGGCGAAACAGCTATCGAACGGCGTGGCGTTTCTGCTGCGCAAGAACAAGGTCACCGTGTTCGACGGCGTCGGCAGGCTCGCCGGCAGCGGCAAGGTCGCGGTGACCAAGGATGGTAAGCCGGTCGCGGACATTGCCGCGAAGCACATCATCCTGGCGACCGGGGCGCGGGCGCGTTCGCTGCCGGGGCTGGAGCCGGACGGGAAGCTGGTGTGGACCTACAAGGAGGCGATGATCCCCGAGGCGATCCCCAAATCGCTGCTGGTGGTCGGCTCGGGTGCGATCGGCATCGAGTTCGCCAGCTTTTACCACGACATGGGCGCCGAGGTGACGGTCGTCGAGGTGCTCGACCGGGTATTGCCGGTCGAGGACGAGGAGATTTCCGCCTTCGCTCGCAAGAGCTTTGAGAAGCAGGGCATCAAAATTCATACCGGCGCGACGGTTAAGGCGCTGAAGCGCGGCAAGGACAATGTGACGGCGCAGATCGAGGCCGGCGGCAAGACGTTCGACCTGACCGTCGATCGGGTCATTCTGGCGGTCGGCATCGTCGGCAATGTCGAGGATATCGGCCTTGAGGGCACCAAGGCGAAGGTCGAGCGCACGCATGTCGTCGTCGATGAATGGCTGCGCACCGGCGAGCCGGGCCTCTACGCGATCGGTGATCTGGTCGGGCCGCCCTGGCTCGCGCACAAGGCGAGCCATGAGGGGGTGATCTGCGTCGAGCACATCGCCGGGATCAACGACGTGCATCCGCTGAATGTGCACAACATTCCGGGCTGCACCTATTGCCGGCCGCAAGTCGCCAGTGTCGGGCTGACCGAGAAGGCGGCGCGGGATGCCGGGTACGAGGTCAAGGTTGGGCATTTTCCGGCGATCGGCAACGGCAAGGCGATCGCGCTCGGCGAGCCCGAGGGCATGGTCAAGACCGTGTTCGACGCCAAGACCGGCGAGTTGCTCGGCGCGCATATGGTCGGACCTGAAGTCACCGAGCAGATACAGGGCTACACGATCGCCAAGACGCTGGAAACCACCGAAAGCGAGCTGATCGAGACGATCTTCCCGCACCCGACATTGTCGGAAATGATGCACGAGAGCGTCCTTGACGCCTACGGGCGTGCCATCCACTTCTAGTCCGACGATGGGCTTCGCGATGCTCAGCCCATCCTACGAGGACGTTGCGGTAGGATGGGCTGAGCATCGCGAAGCCCATCGCGGCAGGTAAGGTCTGATCGATGGATTTCCCGACGGCTGATCCGCAGGTGGCGCTGCGCCACCCCGAGAAAGCGGCGCGGCCGGACAGCCCGAGCCCGCGCAAGCCGCCGTGGATACGGGTCAAGGCGCCGACGTCGCCGGAATACCACGCGACACGCCGGCTGATGCGCGACCTCAAGCTCAACACGGTGTGCGAAGAGGCCGCCTGCCCCAATATCGGCGAGTGCTGGAAAGACCGGCACGCGACAATGATGATTCTCGGCGCGGTGTGCACCCGCGCCTGCACCTTCTGCAATGTCGCGACCGGCCGGCCCGATCTGGTTGATCCGCATGAGCCGGAGCGGGTCGGGGAGGCGGTCGCCAAACTCGGGCTGCACCACATTGTCGTGACCTCGGTCGATCGCGACGATCTCGATGATGGCGGTGCCGGGCATTTCGCCCGCACCATTGCGGCGATCCGCGCCGCCTCGCCGGCTACGACGATCGAGGTGCTGGTGCCCGATTTCCTGCGCAAGGATGGCGCGATCGAAATCGTCGTGGCGGCGCGGCCGGACGTGCTGAACCACAATCTCGAAACCGTGCCGCGGCTTTATGCCGAGGTGCGGCCGGGGGCGCGGTATTTCCACTCGCTGCGGCTGCTCGACCAGGCGAAGCGGCTCGACCCCGCGGGGTTCACCAAATCCGGCATCATGGTCGGTCTGGGCGAGGAGCGCGGCGAGGTCTTGCAGGTGATGGACGATCTGCGGGCGGCGCAAGTCGATTTCCTGACGATCGGGCAATATCTGCAGCCGACCCCCAAACATCATCCGATCGCCGGTTTCGTGACGCCGGAGGAATTCGACAGCTATCGGCGGCAGGCTCTGGGGAAGGGGTTTCTGATGGTGTCGGCGTCGCCGCTGACCCGCTCGTCCTACCATGCCGGCGACGATTTCGAGCGGTTGCGGGCGGCCCGGATGGCCGCGCTGTCATAAACGACCCGAGAGGAAGGCGGTAGCGATGCCGACGCATGCCGAGCAACGCGTGCTGCCCTACACGCCGGAGCAGCTGTTCGCTCTGGTCGCGGATGTCGAACGCTATCCGGAGTTCCTGCCGTGGTGCGTCGGAGCGCGCATCCGCGAGCGGCGTTCCGACACGATCGTCGCCGACCTGATCATCGGCTTTCGCATGTTCCGCGAGAGGTTCACCTCGCAGGTCAAGCTGAACCCGCCGGGGCGCATCGATGTCGCCTATACCGACGGCCCGTTCCGCTATCTCGACAATCACTGGCTGTTCGAGCCGGTGCCGGGCGGCTGTCGGGTCGAATTCTTTGTCGATTTCGAATTCAAATCCCGCATTTTACAACGGCTTATCGAGGTTCTGTTCAGCGAGGCGGTGCGCCGCATGGTGGCCGCCTTCGAGACCCGGGCAAGGAAGCTCTATGGCGCGCCGAGCCCGGACGGCGCCGCCGGCGCGCCCGCCTGAGCCTCGCGGCTAGCGCCGCTCGCTGCGCGGCATGGCCTCCTGGGCCTGCGTGCCTTCGATGTTTTTCCATTGCGGGCGCTGTACGTTGACCAGTTCGCCGAGCGAGGCGTAGCCCGAGCCGGCGAGGCGGCAGGCCGGGTCGAGCAATTTTGGGTCCACACGACCGTCACGCCAGACCGTCGGCGACACATGCGCGTGCACGATGCGGCCGAGGACGATGTTCGTATTGCGGTCGGTGACGATCTGCACGACCTCGCATTCGAGGTGCGCCTTGGCCTCGCCGACGCGGAACGGCCGGATTTTGGCGGATGGCACCGGCGTCAGATCGGCCCAGGCAAATTCATCCTCGTCGCGCGGAAAGTTTGTCGAGGTGAAGTTCATCTGCTCGAGCAGGTCCATCGTCACGATATTGGCGACGAACTCGGGCACTTCGCGCAAATTGGCGAGGCTGTCCTTGACTCCGGTCGAGCCGAATGCGACGTAGAACGGGTCGCTGCCCATCAGGTTGAAATACGAATAGGGCGCGATATTGCGTACACCCTTGGCGGACAGCGTCGAAATCCAGCCAATTGGCCGCGGAATCACCAGCGCCGTCATCAGCTGATAGAACGCCGGACCCTGCCAATCGTCAGGACCGACTTCGAGGGCCCGATCCAGGGTTTGCGGCGGCGTGTCGTGCGAGGGCGGCGGGGTCGCGGTCGATTGGTTGTCCATGTTCTTTGCTCCGATAACAGCGATTCAGCCGGCGCGGCGCGCTTCGGCCAGCAGCAATTCGAGCGCCAGGACCAGTGCCTGCTGGCGAATTTCGCTACGGTCGCCGGGGAAAATGCGATGTTCGCTGCGACAGCCGTCGCGTTTGCCGACGCCGAAATGCACGATCCCGATCGGCTTTTCCAGGGTACCACCGCCGGGTCCGGCGATTCCGACAATCGCCACGGCGAGGTCTACGCCGGCGCGCGCCACGGCGCCCTGCGCCATCGCCGCCGCGGTCTCCGCGCTGATCGCGCCGTGTGCTGCGATCGTCGCTTCCGGGACGCCGAGCAATTCCATCTTGGCTTTGTTCGAGTAGGTCACGAACCCGCGATCAACAACATCAGAGGATCCCGGGGATCGCCGTCAGTGCCGCCGCGACAAGGCCGCCGGTACAGGATTCCGCCGTCGCGACACGCCAGCCACGCACCCGGCACGCCGCCAGCACCGTTTCCACTAGCGTTAGTGTTTCCGCGTCGAACACGGCAGTCTCCCCGAGCCTTTCATTACGGCGGCAGGCGCACGGTGGCGATGGCCTGGGCGGCGATGCCTTCGCCGCGCCCGGTGAAGCCGAGCCTTTCGGTGGTCGTCGCCTTGACACTAACCCGGTCCGTCGCGAGGCCGAGGATGGCGGCGACGCGCTCAACCATCGCAGCGCGGTGCGGCGCGATTTTCGGACGCTCGCAGATGATGGTTACATCGACGCTGGTGATCGTGCCGCCTGCGGTCGCGGACGAGGTCGGCGGCGTGGCGCAGGAAGCGGTCGGAGGCGGCGCCGCGCCAGCGCGGGTCGCCCGGCGGGAAATGCTGTCCGATATCGCCGGCGCCGATCGCACCGAGCAGCGCGTCGGTCAGGGCATGCAGTCCGACATCCGCGTCGGAATGCCCAATCGGAACTCACGTCATGGGGAATTTCAACGCCGCAGATCGTCACCCGGTCGCCGGGCCCAAAGCCATGTACGTCGAACCCCTGGCCGACGCGCACATCATCGAGTCGGGCATCGCCAAGGCGGGCGGCGAGCAGGCGTTCCGCGGCGGCGAGGTCGTGGGCTGTCGTCACCTTGAGATTATCCTCGCTGCCGGCCACGACGACCGGTCTGATCCCCGCCGCCTCGGCGACCGCGGCGTCATCGGTCAGCACCCGGCCGATCGCGCTGCGATGCGCCTCCAGTATGGCATGGAAGTGAAAGCCCTGCGGCGTCTGTGCGCGCCACAGCAGCGAGCGGTCGATCGGTTTCGCGGATATGCCCATCGGTGACGCGTTTGATGGTGTCGCGAAGCGGCAGCGCCGGGATCGCCGCCGGCTCACGCTCCAGCGCATCGAGCACACGATCGATCAGCGCCGCGTCAGGGAAGGGGCGGGCACCGTCGTGGATCAGTACCTGATGCGGGTTGTGACCGCGCAACGCCTCCAGGCCGAGGCGCACCGAATCCTGGCGTTCGGCACCGCCCGGCACCGGCGGCAACACCGCGAGGCCGGCAAGCGCGCTGCCGAACATCTCGCGGTCTTCGTCGCGGATTACCACCTGTATCCCGGCGATGCGTGGATGCGTCGCGAACGCCGTCACTGCATGCCGCAGGACGCTGCCGCCGCCGAGCGGCAGATATTGCTTGGGCAGAGTGCCGCCAAAGCGGGTGCCGCGGCCGGCAGCGACAATCAGGGCGAAAGCGGCGGCCATCGGGATCAAACTAACCAGCAACGCCGCTTCCTGCCAGTGGCGAGAGTGCCTCGGCGCGATGTTGCGGTGCAGCAACTTATCGGATAAAATCAATGCCTAATTTATCGGCATTTCTGGAAAACGAGTAATCCGTGGGCATTTCGCTCGGCCCGGTCACGCTGGCAGACCCCGTCATCCTGGCGCCGATGTCAGGGGTGACCGATCTGCCGTTCCGCCGCATCGTCAAGCAGCACGGCGCGGCGCTTGTTGTGTCGGAGATGATCGCGAGCCAGGCGGCGATCCGCGAGACCCGCCAATCGCTGACGATGGCGCAAAGCTGTGACGACGAGCAGCCGATGGCGGTGCAGCTTGCCGGTTGCGAGCCGCACGTCATGGCCGAGGCGGCAAAGCTCAACGCCGATCGCGGCGCGAAGCTGATCGACATCAATTTCGGCTGCCCCGTCAAAAAGGTCGTCAACGGGCATGCCGGCTCGTCGCTGATGCGCGACGAGGTGCATGCCGCGCGCATCCTCGAAGCGACGGTCAGAGCGGTCGATCTGCCGGTGACGCTGAAGATGCGCACCGGCTGGGACGACCGGCACCGCAACGCGCCGTCGCTGGCACGCATCGCGGAATCCTGCGGCATCCGCATGATCACGGTGCATGGCCGCACCCGCTGTCAGTTCTATGCCGGGAGTGCAGACTGGCGGTTTGTCCGCGAGGTGAAAGAGGCGGTGTCGATCCCGGTCATCGTCAACGGCGACATCATCAGCCTCGAGGATGCCGACGAGGCGCTGCGCGAGTCCGGCGCCGATGGCCTGATGGTCGGTCGCGGCTGCTACGGGCGGCCGTGGTTTATCGGTCAGGTCGCCGACTGGCTGCGCAGCCGGCGACGCCGGCCGGACCCATCGCTCGCGGCGCAATATGCCACCGTCTGCGACCATTACGAGGCCATGCTGAGCCATTACGGAACGCCCGGCGTGCACATCGCCCGCAAGCATCTGGGCTGGTACTCCAAGGGTTTGCCGGGTTCGGCGGAATTCCGCGCCGCGGTCAACCAGACCGACGAGGTGCCGCGCGTCAAGGCGCTGTTGCGGGCTTTTTATGAACCGCTGATCGAGCGCGAGGCCGCCTGATGATCGGTTCGCTACGCCGCCGCCGATCCGCGGCGTCATCGGCTTCTCTCGATACCGCGGCCCTGCTCGCGGCCTTGCCCGACGCGGTCATCGTGCTCGACCGGCGCGCGACGGTGCGCTTTGTGAACCCGGCCGCCGAGCAGTTTCTTGGCGTCAGTGCGGCGGCATTGCTCGGCAATCCGCTTGACGACGTTATCGTGCCGCACAGCCCGCTGTTCACGCTGGCCGAGACGGTCTGGCACACCGGCGGGTCGATCGTCGAATACGACGTCCTGCTCGAAGGGCCGAAATTCGCCGGGCGCACCGTGACGATCCAGGGCACGCCGACCGGCGACGCTGCCGAATTGCTGCTGCTGACACTGCACGAGCGTTCGATGGCCGACAAGATGGACCGCCAGATGACGCACCGCAACGCGGCCCGTTCCGTGACGGCGATGGCGGCGATGCTGGCGCACGAGGTCAAGAACCCGCTTTCGGGCATCCGCGGCGCGGCGCAATTGCTTGAACAGGATGCCGATGAAGCAGGCCGCGAACTGACCCAGCTGATCTGCGACGAGACCGATCGCATCGTCGCGCTGGTTGATCGCATGGAGGCGTTTTCCGAGCACGCCCCGATCAGCCGCAGCGAGGTCAACATCCACGAAGTGCTCGACCGGGTGCGCAAGATCGCGCAATCGGGGTTTGCGCGGCACGTGCGCTTCCACGAGGAATACGACCCGTCATTGCCGCCGGTGCATGGCGACCGCGATTTGCTGCTCCAGGTGTTTCTGAACCTCGTCAAGAACGCCGCCGAGGCAGTTCCAGCCGCCGGCGGCGAGATCGTGCTGACGACGGCCTATCGCCACGGGCTGCGTCTCGCGGCGCCGGGAAGCGACCGCCGACGCCACCTGCCGCTTGATGGTTTCGGTCGCCGATAACGGCAGCGGCATCCCCGAAGACATCAAAGAACACCTGTTCGATCCGTTTGTCACGACCAAGCGCAACGGAACTGGCCTTGGTCTTGCACTCGTTGCGAAGGTGATCGGCGACCATGGCGGGGTAATCGAGTTTGACAGCCAACCCCGGCGCACCGTGTTCCGGGTGTTTCTGCCAGTCGTTACGCCAGGCGGGGTCGCGCAAAACGGTATCGGTTAAATGAGCGCGACAATTTTGGTAGCTGACGACGATCGCGCGATCCGCATGGTGCTGAACCAGGCGCTGGCGCGGCTCGGGCATGATGTGCGTCTGACAGGCAATGCGGCAACGCTGTGGCGTTGGGTCGCGGACGGTGAGGGCGACCTCGTCATCACTGACGTGATCATGCCGGATGAAAACGGGCTCGACCTGATCCCGCGGATCAAGCGGATCCGGCCCGATCTGCGCATCATCGTGATGAGCGCGCAGAGCACCCTGTTGACCGCGGTCAAGGCGGCGGAGCGCGGGGCTTTCGAATACCTGCCAAAACCGTTCGACCTGCGCGAACTGGTCAGCGTCGTCGAGCGCGCCCTGAGCGCCCCGACAGCGGCGCCGGCGATCGACCCGGAGGAAGTGGAGGATCAGCAACTGCCGCTGATCGGCCGCTCGCCGGCGATGCAGGAGATCTACCGCGCGATCGCCCGGCTGATGGGCACCGACCTGACGGTGATGATCACCGGCGAAAGCGGCACCGGCAAGGAGCTGGTGGCGCGGGCGCTGCACGATTTCGGCAAGCGCCGCTCGGGGCCGTTCGTCGCGATCAACATGGCCGCGATCCCGCGCGAGCTGATCGAAAGCGAATTGTTCGGGCATGAGCGGGGCGCCTTTACCGGCGCCACGACACGCGGCGTCGGACGCTTCGAGCAGGCCAAGGGCGGCACGCTGTTTCTCGACGAGATCGGCGACATGCCGCCCGAGGCGCAGACCCGGCTGCTGCGCGTGTTGCAGGAAGGCGAGTACATGGCGGTCGGCGGCCGCACGCCGATTCGCGTCGATGTCCGCATTATCGCGGCGACGCATCGCGACCTGCCGCAGCTGATCCGCCAGGGCCTGTTCCGCGAGGATTTGTTTTATCGGCTTAACGTCGCGCCGATCCGGCTGCCGCCCTTGCGCGAGCGCAGCGCCGACATCCCGGCGCTGGCGCGGCATTTCGCATCGCTCGCGACCCGCGAGGGGCTGCCGCTCAAGACCATCGATGAAGGCGCGATGGAGCGGCTGCGGCGCTATCGCTGGCCGGGCAATGTGCGCGAGCTGGAAAACCTGGTGCGGCGGCTCGCCGCGCTCTATTCCGCAGGAAGTCATCGGGCTCGACCTGATCGAAATCGAACTGGCCGATGCGCCGCCGCCGCTGTCGCCGTCGGTCGAGGCGGTCAGCGGCGAGGGCCTCGCCGCAGCGGTAGAGCGGCACATCACCGATTACTTCGCTGGCGCACAAGGGGACATTGCCGGCCGCCGGTCTTTACGATCGGGTGCTGCGCGAAATCGAGCGGCCGTTGATCCTGGCGACGCTCGGTGCGACCCGCGGCAACCAGATCAAGGCGGCGCATCTGCTTGGCCTCAACCGCAACACGCTGCGCAAAAAGATACGCGAATTGGACATTCCGGTGGTCCGCGGCTTAAAATAGCGCGTGCCGCGCCAGCTGCCTCTCCTTGATTTGCACCACTTGCCTCGGTCGCTGTGGCGGCCGAGGGTGAGACACGCCCGCGGCTCGGCTGCGCCCCGTGCGATGAGCGTGGCGCAAGCCATCCGGCTGCGGGCCAGCGGCATCAGATCTGTGGCGCAAGATGGCGATCGTGCTCGCGATTGCAGCGCTGGCTTCCGGCGTCGCGACCTATCTGGCGCTGACCGGGGCGCCGCCGTTCGGGCAGCGGCCGGACATCGTGCTGACGCTGCTCAATCTCGACCTTGTGCTGCTGCTGGCGCTGGCACTGGTCGTCGCGAAGCGGCTGGTGCAGGTTTGGGCACAAGCGGCGGCGCGGCCTTGCCGGGTCGCGATTGCAGGTCCGGCTGGTCGGGCTGTTCAGCCTGATCGCGGTCTTGCCGACGATCATCGTCGCGGTGTTTTCGTATCTGTTTTTCAGCTTCGGCGTCGAATCCTGGTTCAGCGACAAGGTCCGCACCGCGATCTCTGAATCCGTCGCGGTGGCCGACGCCTACGTCAAGGAGCACCAGCAGGCGATCCGCGCCGACGCCTTGGCGATGGCGGCCGATCTCGACCGGTCGGCCGCAACCTTTCAGCTGAACCCGCAATACCTGCCGCCGGTGTTGACAGCGCAGGCGGCGATGCGCGGGCTGACCGAGGCGGCGGTGCTCGACCGGCGCGGCACGATGCTGGCGCGGACCGGCCTCGTCTTCGCGCTCGGTTTCGAGGATGTCAGTAAGGATGCGCTGCGCCGTGCCTCGCAGGGCGAGACGGTCATCATGACCGATGACAAGGAGGAACGTGTCCGGGCGCTGGTTCGGCTGAACGAACTCAGCGATCTCTATCTGTATGTCGGGCGGTTTATCGAGCCGCGCGTGCTGGCGCATCGCGACGAAACCCATCTGGCGGCGGAGCAGTACGCCAGGCTTGAAGGGCAGCGCTCGGGATTCCAGATCACGTTTGCGGTCATCTACATCCTCGTGGCGATGCTGTTTCTCGCGGCGGCAATCGCGATGGGCATCCATTTCGCCGCGCAGCTTGGCGATCCGATCAGCCGCCTGGTCGGCGCGGCGGACCTTGTCCGCGCCGGCGATCTGTCGGCGCGCGTGCCGGAAGGCGACAAGGATGACGAACTGGCTTCGCTGAGCCGCGCCTTCAACCGCATGACCAGCCAGATCCAAAGCCAGCAGCGCGAACTGATCGAAGCCAACCATCAACTCGACGAGCGCCGGCGGTTCACGGAGACGGTGCTGACCGGCGTCTCCGCCGGCGTCATCGGGCTCGACCGCAGCGGCCGCATCTACCTGCCCAACCGTTCGGCGTCTGCGCTGCTCGGCGTCGATCTCGACATGTCGATCGGCGAGGACCTGGCCGATGTCGCGCCGGAAATGGCCGGGTTGCTGGAGGAGGCGGCGCTGCGCCCGGAGCGGCTGGCGCAAGGCAAGGTGCAGATCGCCGGCACGAACAGCACCCGGACCCTGCTCGTGCGGATCGCCGCCGAGCACGATGACGGCGACATCAGCGGCTTTGTCGTGACCTTCGACGACATCACCGAGCTGCTGTCGGCGCAGCGCAAGGCCGCCTGGGCCGACATCGCCCGCCGCATCGCGCACGAGATCAAGAACCCGCTGACCCCGATCCAGCTTTCCGCCGAGCGGTTGCGCCGCAAATATTTGAAGGACATCAAGAACGACGCCGAGACATTCAAGATCTGCACCGACACGATCATCCGCCACGTCGAGGATATCGGCCGGATGGTCGACGAGTTCTCGTCCTTCGCCCGCATGCCGGCGCCGGTGCTGAAGCCGGAGGACGTGACGACGCTGGTCGAGCAGGCGGTGTTCCTCGAACGCACCGCGCACCCCAAGATCGACTTCTCGACGCGGTTTGCAACGCGTCCGGTGCCGCTGCGGTGCGACGCGACGGCTGGTCGGCCAGGCGTTGATCAACATCATCAAGAACGCGATCGAAGCCGATCGATGGCCGAATCGCCGGACAGTGGACCGAGCCCGCCGGGTGAGATCACCGTCTCGGTCGTAGCCGACGATCAGGTCGACCATCACAGTCGACGACAACGGCAAGGGCTTGCCGCAACAGGACCGCGAGCGCTTGACCGAGCCCTATGTGACGACCCGCACCAAGGGTACCGGCTTGGGTCTCGCTATCGTCAAAAAGATCATGGAAGATCATCGCGGCGAGCTGGTGCTGGCGGATCGCGAACAGGGCGGCGCGCGCGTGCGGCTGGTTTTCGCGCAGCGATGCGCGGGCCGCGGCTCACGCCGGCTCGTCTGCGATGCCTGCGGAGCTAAGTTCGGTCAACCATGGCGCATGACATCCTGATCGTAGACGACGAAGCCGACATCCGGATGCTGATCGGCGGGGTGTTGCGCGACGAGGGCTACGCGACACGCGAAGCCGCCGACAGCGCCGAGGCGCTGGCGGCGATCCAGGCGCGTCAGCCGACGCTCGTGCATCCTCGACATCTGGCTGCAAGGCAGCGAGCTCGACGGCATCGCGATCCTGCGCCGGCTGCAGACCGAAATGCCCCAGCGTGCCGGTCGTGATGATCAGCGGCCACGGCACGATCGAGACCGCGGTCGAGGCGATCAAGATCGGCGCCTACGACTTCATCGAAAAGCCGTTCAAGAGCGACCGGCTGCTGCTGGTCGTCGCGCGCGCGATCGAGGCGGCCCAGCTGCGTCGCGAAAACGCCGAACTGCGGCTGCGCGCCGGCGGCGAGCTCGATCTGGTCGGCGCCTCGTCGGCGATCAACCAGCTGCGCCAGCAGATCGACCGGGTGGCGCCGACCGGCAGCCGCGTGCTGATCACCGGCGCGCCGGGCTCGGGCAAGGAGGTCGTCGGACGGCTGTTGCATGCGCGCTCGCGGCGGGCCGAGGGACCGTTCGTCGCGGTCAACTGCGCGACGATGCGGCCGGACCGGCTCGAGATCGAGTTGTTCGGCTCCGAAGCCGGCAATGATGGCGGCGCCGCGCAAGATCGGCACGTTCGAGCGGGCCCATGGCGGCACGCTGTTTCTCGACGAGGTCGCCGACATGCCGATCGAGACCCAGGGCAAGATCGTGCGTGCCCTGCAGGAGCAGACCTTCGAGCGGGTAGGGGGGTCGCGCCGGGTCGAGGTCGATGTGCGGGTGGTCGCCTCGTCGAACCGCGAGTTGGCGAGCGAGATCGCGGCCGGGCCGCTTCCGCGAGGATTTGTTCTATCGGCTCAACGTCGTGCCGATCCGGGTGCCGCCGTTGCGCGAGCGGCGCGAGGACATCCCGCTGCTGGCGCGGCATTTCATGCCGCGCGGCGCCGATGGCGGCGCGCATTGTTGGCGCGCGAGTTCGGCGAGGACGCGCTGGCGGCGTTGCAGGCCTACACCTGGCCCGGCAATGTGCGGCAATTGCGCAACGTCGTCGATTGGCTGCTGATCATGGCGCCGGGCGACACGACCGAGCCGGTGCGCGCCGACATGCTGCCCAACGAGATCACCGCGATCGCGCCAATCGTCGTCAAATGGGACAAGGGCAGCGAGATCATGACGCTGCCCTTGCGCGATGCGCGCGAGGTGTTCGAGCGCGAATACCTGCTGGCGCAGGTCACCCGGTTCGGCGGCAACATTTCGCGCACCGCCGCCTTTGTCGGCATGGAGCGCTCGGCTCTGCACCGCAAGCTGAAATCGCTCGGCGTGTTCGGCAACGAACGCCCGCTCAAGGTCGGGACGTGATTGCCATCGCCAAATTCCCCTCTCCGGCGACGGAGCGGGGGCAGGGTTGATGTCGCGCCTTGAGCTGTGCGTGCCGCGCGCGATCATGTTCGATTGGGACAATACGCTGGTCGACAGCTGGGGGACGATCCACGAGGCGCTCAATTTCCTGATGCGCGCGATGGACAAGCCGGAATGGTCGATCGAGGAAACCACGAGCGGGTCCGGCTCAGCCTGCGCGAAGCCTTCCCGCTCATTTCGGCGACCGCTGGGAGGAGGCGCGCGACATCTATCTCGGGCGGTTTCGGGAAATCCATCTGGAGCGGCTGACCCCGCTGGCGGGCCGCGAGGCGATGCTGCGTCAGCTTGCGGGACAGGGGATTTACCTCGGGATCGTCAGCAACAAGACCGGCGAGTTGCTGCGGCGCGAGGTCGCGCAGCTCGGCTGGTCGCGATCTGTTCGGCAGCGTCGTCGGCGCCGGCGATGTGCCAGTCGACAAGCCGGCGGCGATCCGGTGCATCTGGCGCTGGAGCCGAGCGGCGTCGCCGGCCGGCGAGGCGGTGTGGTTTGTCGGCGATACCGCAGTCGATATCGAATGCGCCCGTGAACAGCGGCTGCGTCCCGGTGTTGCTCGGCGTCGCGGTGACCGGCGCCGGAATTTGCCAATTTCGCGCCGCGGCTGACCTTCGCCGATCGCGGCCGGGCTGTTTCGCGTCGCTGGAGGGGTTGCGATTCGACGCCGCGCGCCCATCTTCGTAGGCGATACGGCGCAAGCCCCACCGGCCTACCGAGCCCGGCTTGGCTTGCGTCGTCCAAGAAAAGATGGGGGGACTACCCATGTCTACCGAGAAATCCCAGAACGTTCAGGATGTTTTCTTAAACCATGTTCGCAAGAACAAAACGCCGGTAACCGTTTTTCTCGTCAACGGCGTCAAGCTCCAGGGGATCATCACCTGGTTTGATAATTTCTGTGTGTTGCTGCGGCGGGACGCGCATTCGCAGCTTGTCTACAAGCACGCGATCTCGACGGTGATGCCGGCGCAGCCGATCCAGCTGTTCGAGGGCGGCAAGGAGGTCGGCGAGCTCTGAGCCGTCGACATAGAAGCAGCCGCATCGACCGCCAACCGCGCCCTGGTCATCCATCCGGCCGCAAAGGCGGCCGGCGCATCGCGAACCGACAGAGCGACCCGGTCGCCCGAGGCTCGTCTCGACGAGGCGGTCGGTCTCGCGCGCGCGATCGACGTCGAGGTGGTCGCGTGGCGAGATCGTGCGCGTTGCGCGGCCGACACCGGCGACCTTGTTCGGCAACGGCAATGTCGAGACGCTGCGCGAATTGATTGCGGAGAACGAGATCGGGCTGGTCATCGTCGACGCGCCACTGAGCCCGGTGCAGCAGCGCAATCTCGAACGCCGCTGGCAGGCCAAGGTCATCGACCGCACCGGGCTGATCCTCGAAATCTTTGGCGCCCGCGCCCGCACCCATGAAGGGCCGGCTGCAGGTCGAGCTGGCGGCCTTGTCGTATCAGCGCTCGCGGCTGGTGCGGTCGTGGACCCATCTTGAACGCCAGCGCGGCGGTTTCGGCTTTCTCGGCGGTCCCGGCGAAAGCCAGCTCGAAATCGACCGCCGCCTGATCGGCGAGCGGATCGCCCGGCTGCGGCGCGACCTCGACGACGTGAAGCGCACCCGCGGCCTGCATCGCGAAGCGCGGCGGCGCGTGCCGTATCCGGTGGTGGCGCTGGTCGGCTACACCAATGCCGGGAAATCGACGCTGTTCAACCGGTTGACCCGGTCGACAGGTCGGCGCCGAGGACATGCTGTTCGCGACGCTCGACCCGACGATGCGGCGGCTCGATCTGCCATCCGGGCGCAAGGCGATCCTGTCCGATACGGTCGGCTTCATCTCCGATCTGCCGACCCATCTCGTCGCGGCGTTTCGCGCGACCCTCGAAGAGGTCACCGAAGCCGACATCGTCGTGCATGTGCGCGATGCGCATCACCCCGACAGCGAGGCGCAGCGCGACGACGTGCTCGCCGTGCTGGGCGATCTCGGACTTCGCGAGATCGATCGAGGACGGGCTGATCGAGGTGCTGAACAAGATCGACCTGCTCGACCCGGTGGAGCGCGACGAGCCTGATCAACCAGGCCCAACGCAACATCGAGACCGTCGCATTGTCGGCGGTAACGGGCGAGGGGTGCGATGGGCTGCTGCGGCTGATCGATCGGCGGCTGGAAAGCGAAGCACGGTCCGTCGGCTCGACGTGCCGCTCAGCGACGGCAAGACGCTGGCGTGGATCTACGCGCATGGCGAGGTGCTCGGCCGGCGCGATGACGCCGAGGCAGCGCACTTTTCGGTGCGCCTGTCGGAAGCCGATCTCGGCCGTTTGCGCCACCGTCAGCGGCTGCATTGAGGGCAGGTACAATTGAGGAGGGAACGCGCGATGGCGCAGGACAGCGATATCCGCCCCGGCGAACGCACAGTCGTGCCGCCGCGTCCGACCGATGCCGGGCTCGTGTTCATCGGGTGTATCCATACGCCGTGGACATCGCGCAGGGAAACCCCGCGCCAGGGCCGCCATGACGGCCCAACCTGTCGTATCGAAATCTTCGAACCCTGGGTCGAGGCGCTCGATCGGGTCGCTGAACGCGAATTGATCGAGGTGCTTTACTGGCTGCACATGGCGCGCCGCGACCTGGTGTTGCAAAGTCCGCGCGAAGGCACGGTGCGCGGCACTTTCGCGCTGCGCTCTCCGGCGCGGCCGAACCCAATCGGGACCTCGATCGTCCGCCTCGTCGGGATCGAAGGTCCGAATGTTCTCGTCCGCGGCCTCGACTGCCTCGACGGCACCCCGTTGCTCGACCTGAAACCCGACCGCGTCGGCTTCTCTCCGATCGCCCCGCCGCAGGCCGGCGATTTCCAGACCGGCGACCCGTCGGCTCCGCCGTCAGCTCGATCGCTCTGACCGCTTGACCTCGTTCCACAGCGCTTCAAGAGCGTCAAGATCGCGGCCGATGCCGCGCTCCGCCGCCATCGCCTCGACCTGGCGGAAGCGGCGCTCGAATTTGGCAGTGGCGCGGCGCAGGGCGGTTTCGGGTTCGACGTCGAGCTTGCGGGCGAGGTTGGCGGCGGCGAAGAGGAGATCGCCGACCTCTTCTTCAAGAGCGGCTTGTGTCGTGGTGCCGCTGTCGAGTTCGTCCTCGACCTCGGCGATTTCCTCCGCGAGCTTTGGGATCACGGCGCGCGCATCGGGCCAGTCGAACCCGATGCGAGCAGCGCGGCGGGAGATTTTGGCGGCGCGGAGCAGGGCGGGGAGCGCAAGGGCAACCCCGTCGAGGACGCTGTCGGCCTCGCCCCTGGCCTGGCGTTCCGCCGCCTTGTGCGCCTCCCAGGCCTCGTTCTGCGCCGCGACCGAGGCGATCTCGGCGTCGCCGAAGACATGCGGATGGCGGCGGATCATCTTGTCCGAAATCGCCGCGGCGACATCGTCGAACGCGAACAATCCGGCTTCCTCGGCCATGCGCGCGTGGAACACGACCTGCAGCAGAAGATCGCCGAGTTCGTCCTTGAGCGCCGGCATGTCGGCGCGCTCGATTGCGTCGGCGACCTCGTAGGCCTCTTCGATCGTATAGGGGGCGATCGTCGCGAAATCCTGTTCGCGGTCCCACGGACAGCCGCCGTCGGGGTCGCGCAGGCGCGCCATGATGGCGAGCAGCCGGTCGATTGGACGCGGCCATCAGTCGATCCACAGCTTATGTGTCTTGTGCCAATCCTCGATCGATAGCGCCGGGTACCCGTCATAGCACTCGTCGTCCGGGCCGATCTGCGGTTCGACCCAGTCCGCCTTGTCGCGCAACAGCAGATGCACATTGGCCGGCGGCACCGGCAATGGCGTGTCGATACACGAGGCGAACGGGTGGATAAGCTCGGGCCATTGCTCGTCGCTGACCCACAGCGGCGTACCGCATAGTCGGCAGAAATGCCGTGCCGCCGAGCCTTGCGCGCCGTCGATCATCGCGTGCCAGACGCGGACCGCGCGGCGGCCCTCGACCTTCAGCGTGTCGGCGATCCCCATGATGTTGATCGCATAGCCGCCGCCACCGGCGCTCTTGCGGCAGATCGAGCAATAGCAGCGCTGGTAAGGGTAGGGGGTGTGGCTGTCGAGCGCGAACCGCACCGCGCCGCAGCGGCAGGAGCCTTCAAGACGCATCGGCATCAGCGGGTCACTCCGTGGCAAGGCTTTTTTTGAGGAAAATGCGCTGGTTGTCCGGCGGATAATCAAGCCGGGCGAATTCACGGTAGCCGAGCCTGCGGTAAAATCCCGGCGCCTGGAACGAGAACGTATCGAGATGCGCCGAGTGGCAGCCGAATTCGCGGCCGCGGCGTTCGGCCTCGCCGATCAGGCGCCGGCCGATGCCGGAGCGGCGCAATTCGGCATGCACCCACAGCAGGTTGACGAACAGCCAGCCGCCATAGGCATAGCCGATCAGCCCGGCCCGGATCGTCTGCGCCTCGTCGCGGACGAAGATGCCGAAATAATCGTAGCGGCTGTCCGGCAGGAACGGTGCGTTGTGGTCGCCAAGGCCGTTGTCGATAACCTCGCGGTCCTTCCCGGCAGGGTCCTTTTCGATGCTGAGGCGCAGCCCCGGCGGTAATTCCATCGCCTTCATCCTTTACGTGGCGTGACGGATCGGAAGGTCTGCAACCATGCTATCCTAGCGACGCCATTGCGTCAGCCGAGCGTCACCGCGTCAGCTGGGCGTCATTGCGTGAGGCGGGCAGGGAGGATGGATCGCGAAAGCGAACTTGCCGTCGTGCGGCGCGCCTATGCGAAGCAGGTCATGGCCGCCGCCGGTGTCGTGGACCGGCGCGTTGAGGCGGCGTTTGCTACGGTGCCGCGCGAGGCATTTCTCGGCCGCGGCCCGTGGCCGGTGTTGCGCTGGGGGCATGGCTATGTGCCGACCCCGAGCCGCAATCCGGTCTATCTCTATGCCGATATCCTGGTCGGCATTATTCCAGAACGTAACCTGAACAATGGCCAGCCATCCTTGCACGCGGCCTTGCTGACGGCCGCGGCACCGCGGCCGCGTGAACATGCCGTGCATGTCGGGGCCGGCGTCGGGTATTACACGGCGATCCTGGCGCATCTGGTCGGACGCCGCGGGCGAGTGACGGCAATCGAATATGATGTCGGGCTTGCCGAGCGGCTCGCGGCCAATTTTGCGCGGCAGGAAAATGTTCGTGTGCTGGCGGATGACGGCACACAGGTCGATTTTGACCCGGCCGATGTCATCTACGTCAATGCCGGCGCGACGCGTCCCGCGGATCGGTGGCTCGATCGCCTGACCGACGGGGGGCGACTGATCCTGCCGCTGACTGCCGCGGGACCGCCTGGCGATGTGGCGCACGGCGCGGTCTTTCGCATCGAGCGCCGTGGCAGCGACTACCACGCACGTTGGATATCGCCGGTTGGCATCTTTTCTTGTGTCGGTGGCCGCGACCCGGAATCCGAGGCGGCGTTGGCCGCAGCGTTCGCGAGGCCAGAGGGTGCGCAACGCGTCGCGCGGCTTTACCGTCATGGCGACGTGCCGGAAGGGCGGTGCTGGCTGAAGGCGCCGGGTTGGAGCCTGGCTTACGAATGACGCGGCGTTAGTCGCCGCGTAGTCTGTAAGTCGCATAATATATATTATGGAAAATAATATCCCATTTTGGATCAATGGCTTAGGTCGATCGGCTCAAGGATCAGCCAGGTCGATCGTCAGGCCGTCATAGCCGGGCTCGACACCGGCGGGCAGTTCGGCGGCCAAGGTCCGGTAATCGAGGCTCTGTTCCATATGGGTCAGCACGGCGCGGCGCGGACGCAGCCGGTTGATCCAGGCCAGCGTCTTGGCGACATGGCTGTGCGTCGGATGCGGCTCGCGGCGCAGGCAATCGACGACCCAAAGCTCAACGCCGTGGAGCGAGGTGAAGGCGTTGTCATCGAGGTCGGTGACAATCGGTCGAATAGCCGACCGGGCCAATGCGAAAACCGAGCGTCGTACTGTAACCGTGGCTTTGCGCGAACGGCACAACCGCCAGCCCCGCCGCGGTAAACGGCCCGGTAATCGGAACCGGCGCCAGGGCCGGTCGATAAAGCGGCCGCCCGGGCATCGGCGGGCGCAGTGCATAGCCGAAACGGTCCTGCACCTCGGCCAGCGTGTCGGGCATCCCGTAAAGTGGAATTGCCTGTCCGGTCAATTGGTTAAACCGCCGAAGGTCATCTATTCCATGAAGATGGTCGGCATGTGCGTGGGTCAGCAGCACCGCGTCGATACGCGTTGTACCCGCTTTGAGCAGTTGCTGGCGAAGGTCCGGCGCCATGTCGATCAGCAGCACGGAACCGCGGTTCTCGATCAGCAGCGAAGCGCGCGTGCGGCGGTTGCGCGGCTCGGTGGGGTCGCACTCGCCCCAGTCCGGGCCGATCGCCGGGACGCCCCATGACGGGCCGCAGCCGAGAACCGTGACCTTCATGCCGCGCGGACGCGCGGCTTTGCCGAATAGGCTGAAGAAGTTTTCGGTCGTCGCGGCGGCGAGTTCGTCCGGGGTGATGCCCTTCAAGGCGGCGACTGCGACCGCGGTGGCCGCAACATAAGCCGGCTCGTTGCGTTTTCCGCGATACGGGATCGGCGCGAGGATATGGCGCGTCGGTCTCGACCAGCAGCCGGTCGAGCGGCACATCATGCACGATCGCGCGCAGATCGTCGGCATTGCGGAACGTGACGATGCCGGAGATCGAAATATAAAAGCCGAGATCGAGCGCCGCTTCGGCGAGGGCGCGTCCGCTGCTGAAACAATGCAGCACGCCGGCTACGGGGCTTTCCTCGCGCAGGATCCGCGCGACATCGTCATCGGCGTCGCGGGCATGGATGATCAGCGGCAGGCCGCTTTGCCGCGCCGCCGCGATATGGGTGCGGAAGACCTGCTCCTGGACGCCGTGCGGGCTGTGGTCGTAGTGAAAATCGAGCCCGGTTTCGCCAATGCCGACGACACGCGGATGGGCCGCCAACGCCGCTAAATCCGCGGCCCTGACGGCGGCATGGTCGCTCGGCCTCGTGCGGGTGCGCGCCGACCGAGCACCAGATGTCGCCATAGGCCTCGGCGATCGCGCGCACCCCGGGAAACTGGTCGAGCCGGGTGCCGATCGTCAGCATCGTCCCGATGCCGGCGGCGCGGGCGCGGGCGATCACCGCATCGCGCTCGGCGGCAAAATCGGGAAAATCGAGATGGCAGTGGCTGTCGACGAGCATACCGAAATCCCTACTCCGCCGCCGCTTCGGTATCGACAAAGCGCGGGAAAATGCCGCGCGGTGCCGGCAAGGAGCGCCCGGGCGGCAACGGAGTTGCCAGATCGGCGAAACTGCGCTCGCCGGTCGGCACCCCAAGCTGGTCGAGCAATGCGCCTGCGGCATCCGGCACAAAGGGCTGCGTCAGGATGCCGAGGTGCCGCAGGGTTTCGGCCAGGACGTACAGTACCGTCGCCCATCCGCGCCGGATCGGTGCGGCGCAGTGCCCAAGGGGCCTGCTCATCAACATAGCGGTTGGCGTCGGCGACGATCCGCCAGATCGTCTCCAGCGCGATGTGAAACGACTGTTCCTCGATCAGCGGACGGACGCCGACAGCAGCCCCCTCGCCTCGCCGAGCAGTTTCTCGTCGGCCTCGGTCAGCGCGCCGGGTGTCGGCACTGCGGCGCCGCAATTGCGGTTGATCATCGACAGCACGCGCTGCGCCAGATTGCCGTAATCATTGGCGAGATCGCCATTCAGCCGGCCGACCATCGCACGGTGCGAGAAATCGCCGTCGCTGCCGAACGGCAGTTCGCGCAGCATGAAATAGCGCACCGGGTCGAGCCCGTATTTGTCGACCAGCTCCTTCGGCGGGATGAAGTTGCCGAGCGATTTCGACATTTTCTGGCCTTCGACGGTCCACCAGCCATGCGCGAAGACCCGGCGCGGCGGCTCGAGGCCGGCGGCCATCAGAAAGGCCGGCCAGTACACCGCATGGAAACGCACGATGTCCTTGCCGACCATGTGCAGGTCGGCCGGCCAGAACGTCGCGTAGTCGCCGCTTGCGGTTTCGGGATAGCCGAGCGCGGTGATGTAATTGACCAGCGCGTCGAGCCAGACATAGACGACATGATTCGGGTTGCCCGGCACCGGCACGCCCCAACTGAAGCTGGTGCGCGAGATCGACAGGTCTTTCAGCCCGCCTTTGACAAAGCTGATGACCTCGTTGCGACGGCTGCGCGGTGCGACGGCTTCGGGATTGCCCTCGTAATAGGCCAGCAGCCGGTCCTGCCAGGCCGACAGGCGGAAGAAGTAATTTTCCTCCTCGAGCCATTCGACCTCGGCGCCGGTCGGCGCCAGCTTCGTGCCGCCGGGACCGGAGATCAGCTCGTCCTCGTCATAGAACGCCTCGTCGCGCACCGAGTACCAGCCGGCAAAGCTGCCGAGATAGATTTCGCCGCGCCGCTCCAGTTCCTGCCACAACGCCTGTACGCCGCGGATATGGCGGTCCTCGGTGGTGCGGATGAAATCGTCGTGGCTGATGTTGAGGAGACCGGTCATCGCGCGGAATTCGGCCGAGTTCATGTCGGCGAATTGCTGCGGCGTCACCCCGGCGGTCTGCGCCGAGCGCTCGACCTTCTGGCCGTGCTCGTCGGTGCCGGTCAGGAACCAGACCTTGCGCCCGTCGAGCCGCATGAAGCGCGCCAGCACATCGCACGCCACCGTCGTATAGGCGTGGCCGAGATGCGGCTTGTCGTTCACGTAATAGATCGGGGTGGTCAGGAAATAGGGCCGGTCGGCGCTCATCATTCTCTCCAGGGCGCACATATGGGGCCGAGCCAGGGGCTGGTCCACGCAATGCGTCGCCGCGAGCTTCTACCGCGCCGCGGCCTCGATCGCAAAGAATGCGCCGAGAATGGTCTGCTTGCGGTCGAGGTTCAGCGCGTCGGTGCGGGCGAAACTCTGGCCGATTTCGTCGCGCAATTCGGCCCAGCGCGCCGCCGGCGCCCGGCCGCCGAGCCGTTGCATCAGCGCACCTTCGGCGGCGGTGGTCGGGGTATCGGCCGCGGGTCGGCCGCGGGCCGCCGCGACGGCGACACGGCCGAGCAGTTGCGCCACAAGCTCCTCGACGGCGCGGTAACCATCCTCGGCATCGACGCGGGCGAGCCGGTCGGCGAAGCCATGCAATGCCGCGACATCGATCCCCCCGTCGCGCGACAGCAGGGCGAGGACTGCATCGTACAGCTCAATGCCGCCGGCCGCCGCCAACTCCAGCGCGCGACCGATGCTGCCGCCGGACAACGCGGTCAGCGCCTCGACCTGCTGTTGCGGCAGGTCGGGGCGATAGCGGGCCAGCAATTGCTTCACGATCGCCGACGGCAGCGGCGCCAGCGGAAAACGGCGGCACCGCGAGCGGATCGTTGGCAACAGGCTGCCGGGGCTGTGCGCCACCAGCAGCAACACGGTGCGGCGCGGCGGCTCTTCGAGGATTTTGAGCAGCGCGTTGGCGGCGTTGCGGTTCATCTCGTCGGCGCCATCGACAATCACGACGCGCCAGCCGCCTTCCGCCGGGGTCAGCCGCAGGAAGGTCGCAATCTCGCGGGTATCGACGACGACGATTTCGCTGCGCATGCGGCGCCGGCGGGGATCGTAGGCGCGTTCGACGGTCAACAGGTCGGCGTGCCCACCGGCGGCGATGCGGTGGAACAGGGCGCTTTCGGGCGAGATTGCGAGTTCTTCGCCGGTTGCTTCGATGGCGTCGCCAAACAAGCCGCCAGCAGCGGCCCCCTCGCCTGCCCCGCTCGCCAGGACAAACCGGGCAAAGCGAAACGCCAGCGTTGCCTTGCCGATGCCGCGCGGGCCGCTCAGCAGCAGCGCGTGCGGCAAACGCCCGGAATCGAACAGGCGACGCAGGGCCTGCTCGGCAGCCTCATGGCCGACGAGATCGGGGTTGCCGCGTGGCGCCGGCGGCGCGGTGCGGTCGGCTTCAGGCGGGGTGTCGCGGCTGGCTCTCATCCGGCCAGAATACACCAAGACGCTCGGATACCGCGGCGAGCACGGCGCGGTGCACTTCCTCACGATCGACCGAGGCATCGATGACAACGCAGCGCGCGGGATCGGCCGCGGCAATATCGAGAAAGCCCTGGCGCAGGCGGATATGAAATTCGCGGTCGAGGCGCTCGAAGCGATCAGCGTCGCCCGAACGCCTGGCCGCGCGCGCCAGCCCCTCGGCAACCGGCAGGTCGAGGATTACCGTCAAATCCGGTGTAAAATCCCCGACTGCGAAGCGGTGCAATGCCCGCAATCCCGCGAGCGGCAGGCCGCGCCCATAGCCCTGATAGGCGAGCGTCGAATTGGCAAAGCGGTCGCATACAACCCACTCGCCGGTAGCCAGTGCCGGCTCGATCAGGCGGGTCACATGGTCGCGCCGTGCGGCGTAGAGCAACAGCGCCTCGCTGACCGCATCCCAGCGGTCGGTTGCGCCTTCGAGCAGCAGGCGACGGATGGCTTCGGCACTATCCGATCCACCGGGTTCGCGGGTGCGCCGCGCGGCGAAGCCGGCGCGCCCCAGAACGGTCAGCAGCATCTCGACCTGGGTGGACTTGCCGGCCCCCTCCCCGCCCTCGACCGTGATCAAGCGGCCGCGGGTCCGGGCGCGGAGCGGGCCCGTTTTCAGTGCCGGTCGCCCCAGAGCATGCGGGCAGCGACCATCGCCATGCGTCCCAATGCGCCCATGCGCTCGACCGTGCCGCCGGCGCTCAGCGGGATTTCCACCGGTGCCACATCGGGCGCGGTTACGATCACCTTGCCGATCGTGTCACCCCTGTTGACGGGCGCCGGCAGCGGCTTGTTGTACGAGACGGTTACCTTCATGTCCTTGCGCGACTTGCGCGACAAGGTCACCAGCACATTCTTGTCGACGACAAGCGGCACCTTTGGATCGACGCCAAGCCAGACCTCGGCGTCATCGACCTTGTCGCCGGCAGAGAACAGCTGGTAATCGTTAAACTCACGGAATGCCCATTCGGTCAGCCGCTCGCCTTCCTGGGCACGCGATTTCATCGTCGGCAGCCCGTTGAGCACCAGGATGATCCGGCGCTTGTCGCGCTTCACCGAACCCAGAAGGCTGTACCCCGCCTCCTCGGTGTGTCCGGTCTTGAGGCCGTCGGCGCCGAGGTCTTTATACAGCAGCGGGTTGCGGTTGCCTTGATTGATGTTATTGAAATCAAATCCCTTCTCGGAATAGTAGTGATAGTATTCTGGAAAGTCCTGGATGGTCCGCCAGGCCAGCATGGCGAGGTCGTGGGCGGTCATCCAATGGTTCGGATCAGGCAGGCCATCGACATCGGCGAAATGACTGTCTTTGAGGCCGATCTCCTGGGCCTTCTGGTTCATCAAGTCAACAAATGCGGCCTCGCTGCCCGCGAGTCCTTCCGCAAGGACGATGCAGGCGTCATTGCCGGATTGCACCAGCATGCCGCGCAGCAGATCATCAACCTTGATGCGGCCCCCGACCGGCACAAACATCTTTGATCCGCCCGTGCGCCAGGCGTGGTCGCTGACCGGCAGTTCGTCGGTGAGCTTGGCGCGCCCCTCCTTCAGCATGCCGAAGACGATATAGGCGGTCATCACCTTCGACATCGACGCCGGCGGGATGCGCTCGTTGCCACCCTTGTCGAGCAGGACCGTCTTGGTTTCGGTTTCGATGATCAGCGCGTGCTTTGCCTCGGTATCAATCGTCGCGCCGGTATCGGCCGGCATCGCACCGGACTTGCCCTTGGCGCCGCTGGCGGACGGCTTGGCCTGCACCGCAGCCGGCTTTGCGGCGTCGGCAACCGGCGCGACGGCAAGCACCGTGCCGATGAGGACAATCCAGGCGATCAAACCAAGCCGGCTGGATTTCATCTGCGTCCGCGCCTCCGGCGCTTGCTGTAGGGCTATTCGCCGACCACCCGTGCCCCGGGGTAGCCACTTTCGCTGAGGCGCGTCACCAGCCGGTGTGCCTCAGCTTCGCTGGCGACCGGTCCGAGGCGCACACGATACAAGGAGCTGCCGTTGCCTGTCGCGGGCAGAACTTCGACGCTGCCCAGGGAGGCGATGCGGGCGCGGGCGCGCTGGGCGTTTTCGGGCACCGCAAAGGCCCCGGCCTGGATGAAAAATCGGTTCGACCCGTGCGCAACCGCTGGAATCGGTTTCATGGGGGGCGGCATCGGAGCGGAGGGCGGCGGATGCAACGTATCCGCCCGTGCCTGCGAGATCAGCGACCACGAACGGTGCTGCGCCGGCGCCGCAGCGACTTGTCGTGGTGGCATCGGTTCCGGCGTCGCGGCGATAGGCGGCGGCGCAGCCACGGGTGGCGGGAGCGGCACCGGAGCCGCGCGTTCGACGATGGCCGGCGGGGATATGGGTGGTGGTGCGGGCGGCGGCACCGGCAGAGGCGCGGGCGGAAGCGGTGCGGCGGCGGCCATCCGCACCACCGGCGCCGTGACCGGCACATGGCCGGATGATGATGCGCGTGGCCCCTGCATCGCCTCGGCGACCATTGTCTGCCCGGTTTCACCGCGCATCGCCGCCTGCGCGACCTGGATGCTTTCATCCTTCAGCACGCGGACGCGCACCGGCGCGGTGCCGACCAATTCGTATCCGAGAAGCTGCGCGGCGCGGCGCGACAGATCGATGATGCGGCCGTCGACAAACGGGCCGCGGTCATTAACCCGCACCCGCAATGAGCGGCCGTTCTGCAAATTGGTCACCTCGACGACACTCGGCAGCGGCAGCGTCTTGTGCGCCGCCGAAACCTGCGTCAGGTCAAAAATCTCGCCATTCGAGGTCGGCTGATGGTTGAACTGCTCGCCGTACCACGAGCCGGTCCCGGTCTCGTCGTAACTGTAATCGACCTTCGGGGAGTACCAGACGCCTTTGACCTGGTAGGGCTTGCCGACCTGATAGCTCGGGCGTCCGACCTGGTAGCGGGAGGGGCGGATGTCGCCAGACTGCGGCCCTGGCGCTGAGGCGCAGCCGGCGAGCAGCAGCCCGAGCCCCAGGATTGCGGGCAAATTCCAGCCGTAAAAATTGACACGCATCGGTGCGCCGGGGTTCTAGGCGCGGTCGATGCTGTCGGCGAGCATACCGACTGCGGTCGCAAAATAGGTCGATTTGTTCCAGCGCATGATCGCGCGGAAATTGTCATAGACCAGCAACGCCGTTCCGCCCGGCCCATCCGGCATCACCAGCGACGCATCGGGCTCCCGCCCGGTGAACTGCCCACCCTGGGCCGGCCGAATCCCGAGCCGGGCCCATTCCGCCACCGAACGCCTCGTATCAAGCCCCGCCATGCGGGTATCCACCGCACCCGACACCAGCACCTGCCGGCCCCAGTTCTCATTGCCATGCCACCCCAGACGGGACAGGTAGTTGGCAATCGACCCCAGGACGTCGGCCCGGTTGTTCCAGATGTCACGCCGTCCGTCACCGTCGAAATCGACCGCGTAGCTGAGGAAGGTCGACGGCATGAACTGGCACTGACCCATCGCGCCGGCCCACGATCCGAGCATCGCGTCGGCGCGGACGTTACCCTGGTCGATGATCTTCAGCGAATTGATCAGCTCGATGCGGAAATAGCTGGCGCGCCGTCCTTCATAAGCGAGCGTCGCCAGTGCGCCGGGCACCGAGTAGTTGCCCATGATCTTGCCGAAATTGCTTTCGAACCCCCACAGGGAGACGATAAAGCGTGGCTGCACGCCAAAGCGCTGGGACACCCGCTGCAGCATCGGCCAGTTGTCGGTGAGTTCGCGCCGGGCATTGTCGCGGCGCTCCGGTGTGACGAATTTCCCGATGTATTCGGCAAACGTCATCGTGTGCTCGGGCTGTTTGCGGTCCAGCTCGATGACGCGCGGTATGTATTGGACGTATCGGAAGGCGATATCGAGTGTCGCCGGGCGAATACCCTGTCCGAGCGCGTCTCGGCGCACCCCGGCGAGAAAACCGTCGAAATCGCTTTCCGCCGCTGCTGCCGTTCCACCCCCCAGCGGAATTGGCAGCACCGAAGCCGCGGCCAGCAAGGCCCGACGGCTTATGCGGAAAGGCATCATGCTATGCCCCCGCTCCTAATCTTCCCCTAATCCTCTTCTGCCACAGAAACGAGAATTTCGCAATGTTCAGAGTGAAAGTGCTTTCAGCAGCTTTAATGAAACCGGCGGTATAAAGATCGCTGCAATTATCGTGGTAAAATCACGCCATAAACACCTGATTTTGCTTCGGCTTGTCTTCAATCGTCAGCGCCGGCAGTCGCTGCCGCGCGGGGCATCGCGGCCGGCGCGGCACGCCGCTCGGGACCGCGCAGCAACAACAATAGCGGCAGCGAGCCAAGGGCGATCAGCATCATCAGCTGGAAATCGTCGATATAGGCGACCATCGCGGCCTGACGAGTCACCTCCGCATTGAGCGCAGCCATGCCGCCTGGCGTGGTCAGGCTGAAGGCACCCATGTGCCCCATATGAACCAGCGGGTTGTCCGGTCGCAATTGCTCGACAAGGCGGGAGTGCACGATCTGCGTGTTCTCAGCCAGCGTGGCGACCAGGATGCTGATCCCGATGCTGCCGCCGAGGTTCCGCATCAGGCTGCGGATCGCCGTGCCCTGGGTCAGGATGTGGCGCGGCAGCGTTGACAGCGCCATCAGGTTCAATGGCACAAAGGTACAGCCGAGGCCGAAGCCTTGCAAAACCCCGGAGAAAATGACCGGGCCCGCGTCCATCTGCAGCGAAAATTGGCTCATCTGCCACATCGACGCCGCGGTCAGCAGAAAGCCGATCAGGATGATCCAGCCGGTTATCGACACGGTTGATCAGCCGCGCGACGATAAACATCGCCACCATCGTCCCCATGCCGCGCGGCGCCGTCACAAGTCCGGTCGTCAGCGCCGGATAGTTCATCAGGTTTTGCAGCATCGCTCGGCAGCAATGCCAACGTGCCGGTCATGATCAGCCCGACCGAAAACATCAGCATCGTGCCGGCGATGAAATTCGAGCTTTTCAGCAATTCGCGGTTGAGGAACGAGCGGCCGGTCGTGGTCACCGTGTGGACGGTGAACAGATAAAAGCCGAGCCCGGCAATCGCCGCCTCGACCCAGATCTCGGTCGAGTGAAACCAGTCCTTCAACTCGCCGCGGTCGAGCATCAGCTGCAACGCCCCGACGCCGAGGCTGAGGTTCAGAAAGCCGAAGAAATCGAATGGCTCCCGATGGATATTGCGATTGGGCCGGATGAAGATCGGCAATGCCGATGGCGCACAGAATGCCGACCGGCACATTGATATAGAAGACCCAGCGCCAGCTGTAATCCTGGGTCAGCCAGCCGCCGAGCGCCGGCCCCATGATCGGCCCGAGGATCGTTCCGGTGCCGAAGACCGCCATCGCCTGGCCGTGGCGCTCGGGCGGATTGATGCGCAGCAATGTTGCCTGCGACAGCGGGACGAGGCCGGCGCCCGCCAATCCCTGCAGCGCGCGGAACACGACCAGCTGCGGCAGTGTGGCTGCGAGGCCGCACAGCCGCGGAGGCAATCGTGAAGCCGATCACCGAGGCCAGGAAGATGTACTTGATGCCAAAGCGGCCGGCGAGCCAGCCGGTCAGCGGCATCATGATCGCGGCGCAGACGATGTAAGAGGTCAGTGCCCAGGCGATCTGATCCTGGGAGGCCGACAGGCTGCCCTGGATATGCGGCAGGGCAACATTGAGGATCGTGTTGTCGAGGCCCTGCATGATGTTGGCGAGCATGATCGAAATCGTGATCATGCCGCGATTCGGCACCGGGACGAAGGGCTCCGCCGCCCTCACCTCACCGGGCTCCCGCGCTGCCGCGGTCCAGGCGGCTCAAGCGGCTTGCTCGGCCGGGACCTGCTCGACCGTCGGCGCGTCGCCGGCGACAGTGGTGCGGCGCATGTCGCGGACCAGCGTGTCGTCGAACCGGCGCACGCGGTGCATCGTCTGGCGGTTGTCCCAGATCACCAGATCGTATTGCCGCCATCGGTGGACATAGACGAATTGCGGCTGGGTCGCGTGCTCGTTGAGGTCGCGCAGAAAGGCGCGCGCCTCCGGCATCGGCCAGCCGACGATCGTGCCGGCATGCGAGGCCAGGTACAGCGACTTGCGGCCGGTAACCGGGTGGGTGCGGACGAGGCGCTGGCGCACCGGGCGGAACATCGCCCGCTCCTCGTCCGACAGGTCGGTGAAGCCGAGCAGGCCGCGCGAATACATCAGCGAGTGCTCGCAGACGAGATCCTCGGCCATCGCCTTGGTCTCGTCGTCGAGCGCGTCATAGGCGGCGCGCATGTCGGCGAATTCGGTGTTGCCGCCCTTCTCGACGACGATGCGGCCCGACAGCAGCGAATATTTCGCCGGGATCGCGCGAAACGAGCTGTCGGAATGCCAAAGCTGGTTGCCGAGATTGAACAGGCGGCGGCGGTCGTCGCGCGCCAGCGGCTGGTGGTCCTTGTCCGAGATTCGAGACGTCGTTCATCAGCGGGCTCAGCCGCTTCTGGTCGGCCCGTGTGACGTTGCCGCCGGCGGAATTCTCGATCTCGCCGAAATTATGACTAAAGGCGATCTGCTGCTCGTCGGTGATGTCCTGGGCGTGAAACACCAGCACCGCATAGCGGTCCATCCCGGCCTCGATCGCCGCCACCTCGTCGCGCGTCAGCGGCTGGCGCAGATCGACGCCCGAAACCTCGCCGACGAAAACCGGGTGGATCTGCCGGATCGAAACGGCCATTGCAGACGGCCTCCCAGCCGCTGTCATAACTTGTGCAGGGATGCTCAACGATACGGCAATGTCGCAATTCTGTCATGCCGCCCCGCGGCAACCCTGTTAAGTCCAGCTGCTTTGGTGAGGCGAGATTGGAGATTATGAACACTGCATCCGGAATTCGACCTGGTGTCGATCGGCGGCGGCTTTGCCGGGCTGTGCGCGGCGGTGCGCGGCGCCGAACTGGGGCTGCGCACGGCGGTCCTCGAAAAGGGCGCGGATGAACGCTATCTGTGCAGTTCGCGCTGGGCCGGCGGCATCTTTCATGTCTCGTATCACGACATCCGGCTCGACCCGGCGCGAGCTGGTCGCGTGCGATCGAGCGGGCAGACGCGCGGCGAGGCCGAGCCGGAGCTGGCCGCGGCCATCGCCGAGGATTGCGCGCGGACCGTCGACTGGCTGGCGTCGCAGGGCGCGCAATTTCGCCAGCGCCAGCCCGATCAACTGGCACCGCTGGACGCTGGCGCCGCCGCGCGCCGCGGTCGCGGGCCAGGATTGGCAGGGCCGCGGCCCGGATTTGATGATCACCCGATTGCAGCAGCGGCTCGAAGCACGTCAGGGGCGGATGCTTCTCGGCACCCGCGCCAGCAGCCTGCGGATGGCCGGCGGGCGCTGCGCCGGTCTCACCGCGTTGCGCGAGGTGCTGATGTTTCGCTGTCGGCGCGCGCGGTCGTGATCGCCGATGGCGGGTTTCCCGGGCGACCCCGAGTTGTTCCGCCAGCATATCGGACCGCGCCCCGATCTGGTGCTGCAGCGCCACGCCGGCAGCGCGCTTGGCGACGGACTGCGCATGGCGCGAGGCGGCGGGCGCCGCAATGACCCGGCTCGACCGGTTCTACGGCCATCTGCTGAGCCGCGACGCGATGCACAATGACGGGCTGTGGCCCTATCCGCAGATCGACGCGGTGGCGACCGCGGCAATCGTCGTCGGCCATGACGGCAGGCGGCTGCTCGACGAGGGGCTTGGCGGCATCTCGATCACCAACGACCTGGCCCGCCTCGACGACCCGCTCTGGCACCGTCGTGATCTGCGACGCGACGATGTGGGAGACCGCCGGCCGCGTCGCGCGAATGTCCCGCCAAACCCGCAGCTCGATCCTCGGCGGCGGCACATTGCACGAGGCCGATACGCTCGACGAGCTGGCGCGGCTCGCCGGGATCGACCCGGCGGCGCTCGGCGTCACTATCGGCGTCTATAACGAGGCCGTGCGCGCCGGCAATGAAGCGGTGCTGTCGCCGCCGCGCTCGGCCAAGAGCGGCGCGCCAAAGCCGATCGAGACCGCACCGTTCTTCGCGATCCCGATCTGCGCCGGCATCACGAACACGATGGGCGGCATCGCGACCGACGGGCACGGCCGGGTGCGACGGCCGGACGGCTCGACAATCGACGGGCTCTACGCCGCGGGCGGCTGTACCGGCGGGCTCGAAGGCGGCGGCGCACTCGGTTATGTCGGCGGTCTGATCAAGGCCTGCGTCTTCGGCCTGCGTGCCGCCGAGGATGCGGCCCGGCGCATCCGGGCCTGACCCGCGATCGCTCACCGCCGATCGCTGTTGTCACCGCGCGGAGGCTTCCCGTAACCTTGCGGCCAACAAACCCTGAGGGAGCGAGTGCGATGGCAAAAATTCTGGTGATCCACGGCGCCGGCATGAACATGCGCGGCAAGGTGCAGCTCGAAATCTTCGGCCCGATGCTGCTGCCGGAATACGACGAGCGCATCCGTGGCTATGCCAGCGCGCTGGGGATCGAGATCGAGATTTTTCACTCGAATATCGAAGGTGAGATCGTCAACAAGATCTATGACGCGATCGACCGCGGCTTCGACGCGGCGATCTTTAACCCGGCGGCGTTCGGCTCGGGCTATCCGGCAATTGTCGCGGCAATCTCGCAGGCGAAATTCCCGACGATCGAGGTGCACATTTCGAACCCGATCCGGCGTGGCCCCGCCTCACAGACCGCCGCCGTCAGCCAGGGCGTGGTTGCCGGCTTTGGCATTGCCGGTTATGACCTCGCGCTGCGCGGCCTGCGCGACCTGCTCGCCGCGAAGAAATAGCGACCGGCAGGGCGGATGACCGGCGGCGCCATCCGCCCTGCCGAGGTTATTTTTCGAGGATGATGTCGACGCGGCGGTCGGCCACGCTGGTGTCGCCGGAGCCGGTCTGGCCGATCGGCGCCTGCTTGAAGGTCGTCGGATTGAGGCCGTCCTTCTGCAACTCGTCGGCAACGACCTGGGCGCGGGTTTTCGCGAGGTACTCGTTCGCGGTCGGCGAGCCGGTCGCGCTGGCGCGGGCCTCGATGCGAATCGCCTTGGCATTAACCGCCTTGGCCTGTGCCACGGCGTCGGCCACGACCTTGTGTCCATCCGCCGTCAGGTTGGCGCTGAATTCATCAAAGAACACCAGAAAGCGGCTGGCATCGTTGGCTGGCGCGCCGGCCGGCGGCATGCAGCCGGCGAGGAGTGCGAGCATCGCTGCAACGAAAAGCGGCCTGACCATCAGAGACATCGAGGAACCATCGCAAAGGTTGTCGTCGTGGCGAAATATTAGCCCGACGCACGCGACAAAGCCACCGGCTCACGCGACGGGCTTGCCGCCGGGCATCACAAGTGGAAATCTCCGGGCAACGGGTCATCGCAGGTTCAGGAGTGCGACATGCGCATCGTCATCGTCGGTCAGCAGGCGTTCGGCAAATCCGTGCTCGAAGCATTCGTCGCGCGCGGCGACACGATCGCCGGCGTATTTGCCGCACCGGAAAAGCCGGGATCGCGCCCCGACCCGCTGGTCCAGGCGGCCGAAGAGCAAAAATTCCCGGTCTATCGCTTCCCGAAATACTCAGCCCCGGAAGCGCTCGACGCGCTGAAGGCGCTCGATGCCGATATCGGCGTGATGGCCTATGTGCTGCTGTTCGCGCCGCCGGAATTCTGCGCGATCCCGAAACATGGAATGATCCAGTTCCACCCGTCATTGCTGCCGCTGCATCGTGGGCCGGCGGCCATTCCCTGGGCGATCATCCGCGGCCGTCCCGAGACCGGACTGACGATTTTCCGCCCGACCCCGGGGCTCGACGAAGGGCCGGTGATCCTGCAAAAGCGCGTCGCGATCGGGCCGAACGACACGTCGGCCTCGCTCTATTTCGACAAGATATTCCCGCTGGGCGTCGAGGCGCTGGTGCAGGCGGCCGATCTCGTTAACGCCGGCCGCGCCACCGAATGGACCCAGGACGAAGGCGCCGCGACCTATGAAGGCTGGGTGCGCGAGGCTGAGGCGAAGATCAACTGGGCGACGCATGTCGATTTCACCTTCGACCTGATCCGCGGCTGCAACCCCGCCCCCGGCGCCTGGACGACATTCGGCGACCAGAAGCTCTATCTGTTCGATGCGAAAAAAATCATGGCCCCGACCTTTGGCGCGGTGCGCGGCAAGAAGCTCGGCGAAGTCGTTTCCGCCGGCCCCGAGGGCATGCGCATCCACGCCCAGGGCGGCTTTATCGAAGTGTCGCGCATCCGCCTGGGCGACGGCGGCAAGGTGAAGACGACCGAAGTGGATATTCCTGTTGGAACGATTCTCGGCGTCTGAGGGCGACAATGCCGGCTGATGCCAACCGTCTTTCGAGACAGCGGATTTCGTTGCTTTTTCTATTCCAATGAAGGCAATCCGCGAGAGCACGTACATGTCACAAAGGGATCAGGTGAAGCAAAGCTCTGGCTCCGGCCAAATGTGTCTATTGCTTCCAACGAAGGCTTTAGTGCAAAGGCGCTGCGCGAGTTGCTCACGATGATTGAGGAAAACCGCGAGAAGATCGAAAGGGCGTGGAATGAATTCTTCGGTTAAGGCGCTCAATGTGCGCTTTGATGACGACAGAATGTGGGTCGATCTTTCCGACGGCCGAATGATCGGGGTTCCGCTTGCGTGGTTTCCGCGACTTCTCCATGCGACACCAGACCAACTGGTTGCCTACAGCATCAGCAGCCGCGGGATCCACTGGGAGGCCCTGGACGAAGATATTTCAGTCGCCGGGCTATTAGCCGGCGACGGAGACCTGAGTTCACCTCTGCGGAACGCGGCCGAGTAAAGCGGTCAGCGGCTATAGGACCGCCGCCGGCAGCACCAGTTCGCGGTAGAGATCGACGTAGCGGCGGGCGGAGGCGCTCCAGCTGAAATCGCGCGTCATTGCCTGCCGCACCGCGCTGCTCCAGCTTGCCGGGTCACTGTAAAGGGCGATGGCGCGCTGGATCGCGCCGAGCAGCGCGTCGGGGGTCTCGTTGTCGAAAACAAAACCGGTGGCAGTGCGGTTTGACAGGGTGACGGCGTTTGCGTCAACCACCGTGTCGGCGAGACCGCCGGTGCGCCGCACCAGCGGCAGGGCGCCGTAGCGCAGCGCGTAAAGCTGGGTCAGGCCGCACGGTTCGAAGCGCGACGGCAGAACGATGCTGTCGCTGCCGGCGATGATCAGATGCGACAGCGCCTCGTCATAGCCGAGCATGATGCCGACCTGACCGGGATAGGTCTGTGCCGCGGCGGTGAAGGCGCGTTCGAGATCGGTATCGCCGCTGCCGAGCAGGACAAGTTGCCCCCCGCGTTCCACGAGGCCGGGCAGCGCGGCGAGCAGCAGGTCGAGGCCCTTTTGCGGGGTCAGGCGGGTCACGGCGCCGAAGAGCGGCCCGCTGCCGGCTGACAGGCCAAAGCGCTGCGCCAGCACCGCCCTGGCTGCCGTCTTGCCGGGTTTTACATCATCGATCCCGTAGGGGCGCGGCAGCAGGCTGTCGTGCTCTGGCGCCCAGGTCGCCGGGTCAACGCCGTTGAGGATGCCGCTCAGTACCGGGGCGCGGGTCCGCAGGAGCCCGTCGAGCCCCATGCCGAAAGCCGGTGTCTGTATCTCCCGCGCGTAGGTCGGGCTGACCGTGGTCAGGCGGTCGGCGAAGAATAGGCCGCCTTTGATGAAAGACAATTCGCCGTAGAATTCGAGGCCGTTCACGCCGAAAAACCCTGCCGGCAACGCGAGATCGGCAAAGAAACCGGCCGGGAACAGCCCGCGATAGGCCAGATTGTGCACCGTGAAGATGCTCGGCGTCGGGGCGGCGGCGGCGCGCAGATAGGCCGGCGCCAGCCCGGCATGCCAATCGTGGCAGTGCAGCAAATCCGGCCGCCAGCCAGGGTCGGCGCCTTGCGCCAGCATAGCCGCAACCCAGCCGAGCAGCGCGAAGCGGCGATGATTATCGGCCCAGTCGCCGCCATCCGGCGCCTGATACGGCGTCCCCGGCCGGTCGTAGAACGCCGGGTGGTCGATCAGATAGACGGAGACGCCGCTCCCCGGCAGCCGCGCCAGCGCGATCCGCGTGCGCTCGGCGGCAAACGGCGAACGCAGCCGGGTGATTTCGGTCTGCGGCAGTGCGTCGATCAGCGCGGTGAACCCCGGCACCACAAGGCGCACATCGACGCCAAGCGCCGCCAGGGCCGGTGGCAGGGCCGCGACGACATCGCCGAGGCCGCCGGTCTTGACCCACGGAAACAACTCCGCCGCGACGTGCAACACGCGCGGCGGAAACGACGAGAGCGGCGGCGGCGTGCCGTTATGATCCATCCCCGTGGCGCGCTCCTCAGGCCGCGATATTCGACCTGAGGGGCCAACCGTCACGGGAGCCGGTCAGTTCCGCGTCCGGTCGACCAGCGCGTTCTGCTTGATCCACGGCATCATCGCGCGCAGCCGCTCGCCGACCTTTTCGATATCGTGCTCGGCAGCGGCGCGGCGCATCGCCTTGAAGCTCGGCTGGCCGGCGTTGTTTTCCAGCACCCATTCACGCGCGAAGCGGCCCGACTGAATGTCGGCGAGGATGCGCTTCATCTCCTCTTTCACCGCCGGGCTGATGATGCGGTCGCCGCGGGTGTAGTCGCCGTATTCGGCGGTGTTCGAGATCGAATACCGCATGTTGGCGATGCCGCCCTCATAGATCAGGTCGACGATCAGCTTTACCTCATGGAGGCATTCGAAATACGCCATTTCCGGCGCATAGCCGGCTTCGACCAGCGTTTCGTAGCCGGCGACGATCAGCGAGGTCAGGCCGCCGCACAGCACCGATTGCTCGCCGAACAGATCGGTCTCGCATTCCTCGCGGAAGCTGGTTTCGATGACGCCGGCGCGCCCGCCGCCGATCGCCGAGGCGTAGGACAGCGCGATTTCCAGCGCATTGCCCGACGGGTTCTGCTCGACCGCGACGAGGCACGGCACGCCGCCGCCGCGCTGGTATTCCGAGCGCACCGTGTGGCCCGGGCCCTTTCGGCGCGATCATGAACACGTCCATGTCGGGGCGCGGCTCGATCAGCCGGAAATGGATGCTGAGGCCATGCGCAAAGGCGAGCGCCGTGCCCGGCGCGCATGTTCGGCTTGCAGATCGGTGTTGTACAGCGCGGCCTGCAATTCGTCCGGCGCCAGCACCATGACGACATCGGCCCATTTCGCCGCCTCGGCCGGGTTCATCACCTTGATGCCGGCCGCCTCCGCCTTCTGCGCCGAGGTCGAACCCGGCCGCAGCGCGACGACGACATCCTTGGCACCGCTGTCGCGCAGATTGTTGGCGTGGGCGTTGCCCTGGCTGCCATAGCCGATGACCGCGACCTTCTTCGCCTTGATCAGGTTCACATCCGCATCGCGGTCGTAATAAACGCGCATCTTTCTAACTCCTCAGGGTAGGGCACCACGGAGACACCGAGAGCACGGAGTTTTGGCTTGTTATCCCCGCGACCTATCGCCGCCAACTTTAGGGAAACTCCCCGTTTCTGTCATTCCGGGGCGGCCCGTAGGGCTGAACCCGGAACCCAGGAACACGGCCGTCGCCAAGCCCTGACAGGTCCGTGTTCCTGGGTTCCGGGTCCTCGCTTTCGCTCGGCCCGGAATGACAACCTCGTGAGCATTCCCGTCGCGCCTTCAAAACCTCCGTGTTCTCCGTGCCTCCGTGGTGAAAACCAAAACTCAAAAACTGCCCGGGCCGCGGGCGATCGCGGCGGCGCCGGTACGGGATACCTCGGCAAGACCAAGCGGCTCCATCAGCGCGATAAAGGCGTTGAGCTTATCGGCCGCGCCGGTCAACTCGAAGACGAAGCTCTCGGTTGTCGAGTTCAACGACGCGGGCACGGAAGATGTCCGCGAGGCGCAGGCACTCGATCCGCGACTCGCCCTTCCCCGCGACCTTGATCAGCGCCATTTCGCGCTCGACAAATGGCCCGTCCTCGGTCAGATCGCGCACCTTGTGCACCGGCACGAGGCGCGACAACTGCGCCTTGATCTGCTCGATGATCATCGGCGTGCCGGAGGTGACGATCGTGATCCGCGACAGGCTGTTGCCGCGATCGACCTCGGCGACGGTCAGGCTCTCGATGTTGTAGCCGCGTCCGGAAAACAGCCCGATGACGCGTGCCAGCACGCCGGCCTCGTTATCGACGAGCACGGCGATCGTATGACGTTCGATGTCAGCCACGAGATACTGCCCGCCCCGTATTAAACCAGCACCATGCCTTCTTCCGAGACCGGGCGTTTCGCCTTGTCGGCGGGGCCGAGCAGCATCTCGTTATGGGCGGCGCCCGAAGGGATCATCGGGAAGCAGTTTTCCATCTGATCGACCGCGACATCGACCATCACCGCGCCGGGCGTCGTCGAGCATCGCGCGGATCGTATCGTCAAGCTGGTCAGGCCGCTCGACGCGCAACCCGGTCGCGCCAAACGCCTCGGCCAGCTTGACAAAATCAGGCAGGCCGGCGGTGTAGGTTTCGGAATAGCGGCCGCCATGCAGCAATTCCTGCCACTGGCGCACCATGCCCATGTACTGGTTGTTCAGGATGAATACCTTCACCGGCAGGCGGTACTGGCAGATCGTCGACATCTCCTGAATGTTCATCAGGATCGAGGCTTCGCCGGCGACATCGATGACCAGCGCATCAGGATGCGCCACCTGCACGCCGATCGCCGCCGGCAGGCCATAGCCCATCGTGCCGAGCCCGCCCGAGGTCATCCAGTGATACGGTTTTTCGAATTTGAAAAACTGCGCCGCCCACATCTGGTGCTGGCCGACCTCGGTCGTGATGTAGGGGTCGCGCTCGCGGGTCAGCGCGTAGAGCCGTTCGAGGGCGTATTGCGGCTTGATCACATCGCGGCTCGAGCGGTCGTATCTCAGGCAATCGCGGGCGCGCCAGGTATCGACCTCGCGCCACCAAGCGTTGCGACTTGCGCCATCCGGGTGCGGCGCCGTCTTGCGGCAGGCCGCGAGCAAGGCGCCCAGCACCTCGCCGCAATCGCCGAGCAACGGCACGTCGACCCGCACGTTCTTGTTGATCGATGACGGGTCGATATCGATGTGGATTTTTTTCGAGTTCGGCGCGAAGGCGTTGAGCCGGCCGGTCACCCGGTCGTCGAAGCGCGAGCCGACCGCGATCATCAGATCGCAATCGTGCATCGCTATGTTCGCTTCGTAGGTCCCGTGCATGCCGACCATGCCGAGAAAATGCGGGTCGCTCGCCGGCAAAGCGCCGAGCCCCATCAGGGTCAGCGTGCACGGCGCATCGACCAGCCGCACCAGTTCGGTGAACCGGGCGCAGGCCTCCGGGCCGGAATTGATGATGCCGCCGCCGCCATAAAACAGCGGCTTTTTGGCCGCCGCGATCAGCGCCGCCGCCTCGGCGATGCGCGCCGGGTCGGCCTGCATCTGCGGGCGGTAGGTCTTGTGCCGGGTCTGCTCCGGGCCGGTATAGGTGCCGAGCGCGAACAGCACGTCCTTTGGCAGGTCGATCACGACCGGTCCGGGGCGACCGCTGCGCGCGACGTAGAACGCCTCGTGCATGATGCGCGACAGATCGGCGACGTCCTTTACCAGATAATTGTGCTTGGTGCAGGGCCGGGTGATGCCGGTCGTGTCGGCTTCCTGAAAGGCGTCGTTGCCGATCAGATGCGTCGGCACCTGGCCGGTCAGGCACACCAGCGGCACCGAGTCCATCAGCGCATCGGTCAGCCCGGTCACGGCATTGGTCGCGCCGGGGCCGCTGGTCACCAGCACGACGCCGACCTTGCCGGTCGAGCGGGCATAGCCCTCGGCGGCATGCACCGCGCCGCCTTCCTGGCGGACCAGGATGTGGCGCAGATGCGTTCTGCTTGAACAGCGAGTCGTAGATCGGCAGGACGGCGCCGCCGGGATAGCCGAATACGACATCGACGCCCTGATCCACCAGCGCCTTGATGACGATATCTGCTCCACTGATCGGCTCGGCCGACATGGCCCTCTCCTCACGCGGCGATGCAAATTTTACCCCAGCGTTCCGGCCTTCCGGCCGGCCCGGGGAGGCGCACCGTAGTCAGCTATGGCAGGCGGGTCAACAGGAAATGGTCAATAAAATGACGTGAGCACCGCAGCAAACTTTCCGAAAATTTCTCATCCAGAACCAGGTCGGGCTTCATCTGGTGGCGGAACCAGGTCATTTGCCGCTTGGCGTAACGGCGGGTCGCCTGCTGCGCGCCGGCAATGGCCTCGTCGAGGGTGGTGTCGCCGCGCAGATGGGCGAGCAATTCCGGCACGCCCAGCGCCTTCATCGCCGGCAGCCCAGGATCGAGGCTGCGGGCGGCTAGCGCCGCCGCCTCGTCCAGCGCACCGGCTTCGATCATCGCCAGGAAACGGGCGTCGCAGGCGGCATAGAGCAGGTCGCGCGGCGGCAGCAGCAACAGGCTCGTAAAACGGCAGGCGGGTGCGGCCATCCCGCGCGACGGCCACTCGCCGATCGGAATGCCGGTTGCCCGCAAGACCTCCCAGGCCCGCATCAGGCGCTGCCGGTCACCCGCCGGAAAACGCGCGGCGGCCACAGGGTCGAGTGCCGCCAGCCGCTCGCGGAACGCGGGGCCACCCAGCGACCGATAGAGTTCGCCGGCCTCAGCCGCGGATGTCCGGCGGGACCGCCGGAATGTCGGCGAGGCCCCGTGGTCAGTGCCCGCAGATACAGTCCGGTGCCGCCGACGACGATCGGCAGCCGCCCGGCTCCCTGTGTCTGCGCGATCTCCGCCAACGCAGCGTCGCGCCAGCGGCCGACCGAACCGCGCTCCGCCGCGTCGAGAATGCCGTAGAGGCGGTGCGGCACCCGGCGCGTTGCCGCGGCATCGGGCTGTGCAGTCAGAAGCGGCAGGTCGCGGTACATTTGCAGGCTGTCGGCGTTGATGATCGTGCCGTTGACGGCCTCGGCCAACTCGAGCGCCAGCGCCGACTTGCCGCTCGCGGTCGGCCCGGCGATCACGACGACCGGCGGCAGGGTCACATCCTTCGGCTGCTCATCGGGATCGCGTAAGGTGGTCGGCGCCGTCATTGACGGCACCGCGAAAGGCGCTCAATCGCCATGCATGTTGCCACTCTGATCGCCGGCCCCGCCGCCAGGCTCTGCTCGCCGGGATAATTGGCGCGTTACAGAGCGAACTGCACGCAAAAGCCGACTGGCTCGCGCCCGACGAGGCCTGCGATCTGCTGATCGACAACGCGGCGGCCGCGGAATCGACGCATCGGCCCGCCAGGCGATCGGCGACGCGGCGATCGATGTCGTGGTCCAACCCCGCGAGGGGCGGCGCAAGCGGGTGCTCGTCGCCGACCTGGAATCGACCATCATCGAAAACGAGATGCTCGAGGAACTGGCCGATTTCGTCGGGCTGCGGGCCCAGGTCGCCGAGATCACGCGGCGGGCGATGAATGGCGAACTCGATTTTGTCGCAGCCCTCGCCGAGCGGGTCGCCTTGCTGGCGGGCCTGCCGGAGACCGTGCTCGACGAGGCCGCGGCACATATTCGGCTGATGCCGGGGGCGCGCGCGCTCGCTCGCGACGCTTGCGCCGCGGGAGTGCGCACCGCGCTGGTATCGGGCGGCTTCACGCGTTTTCGCCGATCCGATCGCCGCCGAGCTCGGCTTCGAACGGGTCATCGCCAACCGGCTCGATGTTGCGGGCGGCCAAATCACCGGCACCGTGAGCCGCCCCGATCGTCACCCGCGAGACCAAGCGCGAAACGCTCCTGGCCCTGGCAGCAGAGTTCGGTCTGGCGCCGTCGGACGGTGTCGCAGTCGGCGACGGCGCCAACGACCTGCCGATGCTGCACGCGGCCGGGCTCGGCATCGCCTTTCACGCCAAGCCGGCGGTCGCCGCCGCGGCGCGCTGGCGCATCGATCATGCGCGACCTGACCGCCCTGCTCTACGTCCAGGGCTACCATGCCACGGAGTTATCGAATTCCCTCGCCCGCACCGCGAGAGAGGGTGGCTGGTCGCGATAGCGGCGAGACGGGTGAGGGTCTTTTGCCTGCAACACCCTCACCCGCCTCGCGATGCTCGGCACCCCCTCCCGCGGTGCGGAGAGGGAAAAATTCAGCTCTGGTCGAGGCGTAGGGCGACAAAGCGCAGATCGCCCTGGCGTTCGACCAGCAGCAGGATCGATTTGCGTCCGGCCTTTTTCGCGTCGTTGATCTTGGCGTTCATCTGGCCGGGGTCTTTGATCTCTTCCTGCGCCGCTTCCATGATCACGTCACCCGGGCTGCAGGCCCTTTTCGGCGGCCGGCGCTGTCTTTCGTGACATCGACGACGACGACGCCCTTCTGATCGCCGAGCGAGAATTTGTCTTTCAGGTCGGGCGTGATGTTGGACAGTGTCAGCCCCAGCGGCGCGACCGTGACGGCCTCGTCGGCCGATGGCTTTGTCTTGGGCGTTTCCTTGGTTGCCGAAACCTGCTCGGTTTCCTCGAGCTTGCCGACCTTGACCTGCAAAATCGTCTGCTGCCGCTTGCGCCAGACCTCGACCGGCACGCTCTTGCCGACCGACGATCTCGGCCACCAGACGCGGCAGGTGCCGCATATCGGGCACCTTTTTGCCGTCGAAGGTCAGGATCACGTCGCCCGGCTGAATGCCGCCGTTCTGCGCCGGGCCGTTGTCGTTGACGCTGGCGACCAGCGCGCCGCGCGCCTTGTCGAGCCCGAGGCTCTCGGCGATCTCGTCGGTCACTGCCTGGATGCGCACGCCGAGCCAGCCGCGATGCACGGCATGGTCCGGTTCGCCGATCAGTTGCGCGGCGACCTGCTTTGCGAGGTTGGACGGGATCGCGAAGCCGATGCCGATCGACCCGCCCGACGGCGAAAAGATCGCCGTGTTGATGCCGATCACCTCGCCGTCCATGTTGAACATCGGGCCGCCGGAATTGCCGCGGTTGATCGAGGCGTCGGTCTGCAGGAAATCGTCGTACGGGACCGGAGTTGATGTCGCGCTGCCGCGCCGACAGGATGCCGGCGGTGACGCTGCCGCCGAGACCGAACGGGTTGCCGATCGCCAGCACCCAGTCGCCGACCCGCGACTTGTCGCTGTCGCCCCACGGCACCGCGGGCAGCGGCTTGTCGGTCTTGACCTTGAGCACTGCGACGTCGGTCTTCTGTGTCGCGGCCGACCAGCTCGGCCTTCAGGTTGGTGTCGTCGTGCAGGATGACGGTGATCTCGTCGGCGTCGGCGATGACGTGGTTGTTGGTCACGACGTAGCCGGTGGGGTCGATGATAAAGCCGGAGCCGAGCGAGGTGGCCTTGCGCGGCTTGGCGTCCGGCTTGTCGCCGCTTCTGGCCCTGCCGGTCGAAGAAATCCTTGAAGAATTCCTCGAACGGCGAGCCGGGCGGGAATGGTTGGCCGGTCCGTGCCGCCGCTTTGGCGGTCGGGCTTCACGGTCTGCGTCGTCGAGATGTTGACGACTGCCGGCAGCAGCTTGTCGGCCAGATCGGCAAAGCTGTCCGGGGCCGGCCGCGCCACCGCGAGCGGCAGGCCCGACGGCATGCGAGGATCAGGATGACGGCTGCCAGCCGCAGCCGTGCGCCGCACACGCTAGTAAAATGAACGACACTTTTTCAACTCCTCGCAGCAAATTCCGCGCTGGAAGCCACCGGGACAACCCACCGCGCACCGTGCCGGCCATACATTCAGCTTTAGCAACAGGTGTGCCGCCCACGCGGGCAAAGATTACGAAAGAAGCGCCGGGCAGGCCAGATTCCTTCGCAGTCCCGGCACTCGCGTCACCAGCCCTTAATGCCGCAGCAGCCACACGACCACCACCCCAATCGCCGCGAGCAACAGGCCCCCGGAGCGCAGCATCTGCGGCGGCACCGGCATTACCGCGCGGCCAGCCGCTTCATCCCATCCGGGAACAGCGCATAGAGGATACCCTCGATGACCAGCACGAGAGCAAGGCCAGTGCCCAGATCGCGCATTCAGTCGCCGCGAACCCCTCGGCGCGTCGCCCCTGCACCCTTCACGGCGAATGTGTGCCGCCGGCCGGGGCGGGAACAGCCGTGGCGGCCGGCGGCGCCGCCGGGGCGACGTTCATTCCCGCCGGGCCCTGGAAATAGCGGAAGAAATTGCCGTCCGGGGACAGCACAAACGACGTATCTGCGGCCGTTGAGCGCATCGCGATAGGCCTGCAGCGAGCGGTAGAACGACGAAGAATTCCTTATCCTGGCCGAACGCATCGGCATAGATCTTGACCGACTGGGCGTCGCCGTCGCCGCGCACCCGCTGGGCGTCGCGCTGCGCCTCGGCGAGGATCACGGTGCGCTCGCGCTCGGCGGTGGCGCGCACGGTCTGCGCCGCCTCGGCGCCCTCGCCGCGATAGAGCCGGGCCTGCTGCTCGCGCTCGGACTGCATGCGGGCATAGATCGCCTGGCTGTTTTCCTCCGGCAGATCGGCGCGGCGCAGCCGCACATCGACGACGGTCGATGCCGAAGGACTTGGCCTGCTCGGCGACCTCGTCGCGGATCTGCCGCATGATCGTCGACGCGCTTGCCCGACAGAATGTCGGACAGCGTGACGTTGCCGAGCACCCGGCGCAGGCTGCCGCTGACCAGCGCGCTCAGGCGGGCGCGCATGCCGGCTTCGTTGCCGGCCGTCTGATAGAACAGCAGCGGGTTGACGATGCGGTAGCGGGTATAGCTGTCGACCACGAGCCGCTTCTGGTCGGAGACGATGACCTCTTCCGGCGGCGGCTCGAAATCGAGCACGCGCTTGTCGTAGAGAATCGACGTTTTCGAGAAAGGGCCGCTTGAGCTGCAGGCCGGGCTCGCGGATCACCCGCCGCACATCGCCGAAACTGCAGGACCAGCGCCTGTTCGGTCTGGTCGACGATGAACAGCGAGCTGGTCGGCAGAAACCCGGCCGCCGACGATCAGGACGCCGAGAATGGCAAGGATGCGGTGGTTCATCGGCGCACCGGGGCTGTCGTCGGGCCGGTGACGCTCGGCAGGGCGGGTGGCGACCGCCGATGTCGACGGCGTGGGCGGCCGGCGGCTGATTGGACAGCAGGTTCGGCAACGGCAGATATGGCAGAACGCCACTCTGTCCCTGGGCCGCCTTGTCGATGATGATCTTGTTGCTGTTCTTCAGGATCTCTTCCATCGTCTCGAGGTAGAGGCGCTGCGATCGTCACGTCCTGCGCCACCTTGAAGGCGTTGTAGACCGCGATGAAGCGGTCGGCGTCGCCCTGCGCGCGGGCGACGATCTCCGAGCGGTAGGCGTCCGCATCCTGGTGTATCTGCACCGCCGCGCCGCGCGCTTTCGGCAGGATGTCGTTGCGGTAGGCCTCGGCCTCGTTGCGCAGCCGCTCGCGGTCGGCGAGCGCGCGCTGCACGTCGCGGAACGCATCGATGACCGGCGCCGGCGGATCGACCTTGGCCAGTCTGCACCTGGGTCACTCGATCCCGGCGCCGTAGGAATCGAGTATCTGCTGCAGCAGATGCTGTGTGTCGCTCTCGATCTTGCCGCGGCCTTCGGCCAGGGCCTGGGCGATCTGGGTCTGGCCGACGATCTCGCGCATCGCGCTTTCGGCGGCCGATTTCACCGTCGCCTCCGGGGCGCGGATGTTGAACAGATACGCCTGCGCGTCCTTGATCACCCAGAACACGGTGAAGTTGATGTCGACGATGTTTTCGTCGCCGGTCAGCATCAGCGCTTCTTCCGGCAATTGCCGGCCGCCGCCGCGCAGCCAACTCGCCGGACCGGTAGCCGATCTCGATGCGGTTGATGCGGGTCACGCTGGGCGTCAGCACGCTCTCGATCGGCGCCGGCAGGTGATAGTTGAGGCCGGGCTGGGCTGGTGCGGTTGTAGGCGCCGAAGCGCAGCACGACGCCGACCTCGTCGGGCAGCACGCGGTAGAAGCCGCTCGCCAGCCACAGCACGAACGAGCGACGACCGAGCACGACCGCGACGCCGGTGCCGGTGCCGAACCCGCCGGGCAACGCGCGCCGGAAGCGGTCCTGGCCGCGGCGCAGAATTTCCTCGAAATTGGGCGGCTGAGGGCCGCGCGGACCGCCACCCGGCGGACCGGAGCCGTTGCCGCCGCCGCCGCGACCGCCGCCCCACGGCCCCCGCCGCCGCCGCCACCGCGAGGCCCGGTGCCCCAGGGACCACCGCCCTCACTCTGCCAGATCATCGAGACCGATCCCTCCCGGCGGCGGCATTGGACCGCATCGCACGCGCCGATGCCGCTGACGCGACGGCGGGAACGCCGACGCTCGTCGTCAGCCGGATAGAGGGCGCGCCCAGCGATGTTGTCAAGTGCGGCCGGCGCGCCTAAATCCCCTCCATTTCACCCCTGGCGCGCGGGTAGCCATGGCATGGCCGTAACCGAAAAGCAGGTCCTCGACGCGCTCGCGACGGTGCGCGACCCCGACAAGGGGCGCGACATCGTACCCTCGGCATGGTGTCCGGCGTCGTCATCCGCGACGGCAATGTCGGTTTTGCGATCGAGGTCGAGGCGGAGCGCGGGCCCGCGTCTCGAACCGCTGCGCAAGGCCGCGGAACAGGCGGTCGAGGCGTTGCCCGGCGTCCTGTCGGTCACCGCGGTGCTGACCGCCGAGACCGGCGGTCGCGGCCGCGCCCCGCCGCGCCGCGCAGGCCGCCTCGCCAGCTCCTGGCGCCGCCGGCGGCGCCAAGACCGCGCTGGTGCCCGGGGTACGGGCGATCATCGCGGTGGCGTCGGGCAAGGGCGGCGTCGGCAAATCGACGGTCGCCGCCAATCTGGCGCTGGCGATGAAGGCGAACGGCCTGCAGGTCGGCGTGCTCGACGCCGACATCTACGGTCCGTCGATGCCGCGCATGCTCGGCATTTCCGGCCGGCCGACGTCGGCCGACGGCAAGATCCTCGCGCCGATGGAGAATTACGGCATCAAGGTCATGTCGATCGGGTTTCTCGTGCCCGAGGACACGCCGATGATCTGGCGCGGCCCGATGGTGATGAGCGCGTTGCAGCAGATGCTGCGCGATGTCGCCTGGGGCGAGCTCGACATGATGATCGTCGACATGCCGCCCGGCACCGGCGACGCGCAACTGACATTGGCGCAGCAGGTGTCGCTGGCCGGCGCGGTCATCGTCTCGACGCCGCAGGACATCGCGCTGCTCGATGCCCGCCGGGGCCTCGCGATGTTCAACAAGGTCAATGTGCCGGTGCTCGGCATCATCGAGAACATGAGCTACTTCCTGTGCCCGCATTGCGGCGAGCGCAGCGACATCTTCAGCCACGGCGGCGCGCGGCGCGAAGCCGAGCGGCTCGGCACCGATTTCCTCGGCGAAGTGCCGCTCGACCTCGCGATCCGCGAAACCTCCGACGCCGGCACGCCCGATCACCGTCACCCAGCCGGATTCGGCCTACGCGCACACCTTCCGCGACATCGCGGCCCGGGTGTGGACGAAGGTATCGGGCGAGACACCGGCGCGACGGGCCGGCCCGCGGATCGTTGTGGAGTAGGTCACCGATTTTCCGGCGGGATGTCGCGCGTTCTGGCAACGAAATCCGCGATGTCGGCGTGGGTGTGTTTCAGCTGGCGGCGCTGGGTCGCGGCGCCCTGGTGCGGCAGCCCGGCGCCGGGGCGATGCGCGTTTTTCGGTCGGATCGGCCGCGGCGCGAACCCGCCGCCGCAATTCGGGCAGACATTCGACAGGTGCCTTTCGACACAATCGGCGCAGAAGGTGCATTCATAGCTGCAAATTCGCGCGTCGGCCGCGTCGGGCGGCAAATCCTTGTCGCACCACTCGCAATTCGGCCTGAGTTCTAGCATCCGGTATCTTCCTTGCGCAGCTCCGTGCCGGCCATCGCTTCAAGCACCCGCGCCACCACCGGAAATCCCTCGCCGCCCCAACCTTGGGCCTGCGCCCGCTTGTAGAGGTCGGCGGCGAGCGTCCCCAGCATCGCTGGCGCCCCGACATCGCGCGCCAGCTGGCAGGCGAGTTCGACATCCTTGGCGACGATGTCGAGGGTGCCGCCGGCGGTAAAGCTGCGGTCGAACACGCCGCGCGGGATGTTGTCGAAGGTGCGGCTCTGCCCGGCGCTGACCGGGACGATCTTCGCCAAGACGCCGAGATCGATGCCGGCCTTGGCGGCGATCAGCATCCCCTCCATCGCCGCGATCAGGTTGGTGTAGCCGAGATACTGTGTCACCAACTTGGCGGCGCAACCCGCCCCGCTCGGCCCGACATGAAACACATCGGCTGCAATCGGCTCGAACAAGGACCTGCACCGCGCGAGATGCGCCGCGTCGCCGCCGACCATCACGGTCATGTTGGGCGGCCGGCCGCTGACCGGCGCGTCGAGAAACCCGACGCCGCGCTTGCGAGCCGCCTCGGCGACCAGCCGGGCGGTCGCCGGCGAACTGGTCGTCAGATCGATATACGTGCCGCCCGCCCGCAACCCGGCGAGGATGCCGCGCTCCGGATCGAGCGCCGTCGCCTCGACCTCGCGCGGCCCCGGCAGCGAGGTGAACACGACCTCGGCGCCATAGGCCGCCTGGAGCGCGCTTTCGGCGACCTCCGCCCCCTGCCCGGCCAATACGCTCATCGCCTCGGCGCGGACATCGTAGACCGTGACGCGATGCCCCGCCGACCGCAGCCGCCCGGCAATCGGCGACCCCATCGTCCCGGTCCCGATAAACCCTATCCGCATCGCCCCGCCCGCGCCATTCCCGCCCGGCATCATCGGCCGGTCGCTCCCGCGCGGCAAGAGCACCGGCCGACCCGCCGACCTGTCGCCGCCGCGCCATCCCGCAGGATGGGTAGAAGCGAAGTACCACCGGTTGGGTTGGACCGGGTCAGCCACCTGATCTATCAGGTCCATATCAGGTGACCGCTCGCGCTGGGGTTGTGCACGCTCCGGCCGCGGCATGACTCCTTTGCCGTTCGGACCCGCTCATTATAAAGATAGAGCGAGCCGGATAACGCCTAGGTCGGCTCCTTCTACCCGAACGAAAATTGACCCGATAGCAGAGCCGGGAACCCCAGAGCTAGATACAAGAGGCTTATTCAGCCCCCCTCCATCGTATTTCGAACTGCGCCGAGGGCATTCATAATTTTCACCATTTGCAGCCAACCAAGCCAAACTCTCCCGATGCGCCCAACGCACAATTTCTAGTTCACAATCCCGACGTAACCAATGAGCGATCATATCCGGTCTTTGCCCGAGAAGGGCCAGACCTGGTTCCAGTACTGGCGTGATGTCCTTGTGATTGAGAGCACCACCCCCGTGAAATAATTTATGGCGAATGCGGCCAGCCAATTCAATATGATCAAATTCGAAATCTTCTGCAGGAAGAATGGTAAAGCGAGGAATATCAAATTCGCTAAAATAGCCAAGCATGAAGCGAATAGCGGTTCGCGCACGTGGCGTAGCCGCTTTCTTCTCAAACTGAGAAATAATCGGGCCGGCGAGCGCCTCAAGGAGAGAATAGTATCGTGCGATTCTGAAATGAGTATCTTCAATACCATGCGCCTGTGAGAGCACATTCAGAAAATAATGTAATCGATCATCGTCAGCTCTCTCGGTCGCACAGAAGCTGATGAAGGCGGCTGAGACAGGATCTGCCTCGTGCCGGGATGTCAGTCCGCGGGGATAAGGAGGAGGCAGAAACTCGACCGCACCGGCGGTAGGCTCATCCCAAGTCAGGCGTAGGAACGGCTTAAGCTCGCCAGCCACGAGCAAACCCAACAAAGTACGGTGTCTCTGAACGGTCGACGATCGGCCTTGGATCGCAGCGGTAAGTTCCTCCCCGACCAATCCTCGATATATTACTGCGGTTAAGTCGTTAAATGGTGCACCTTGAGCAACTGCCTGTGCCTGGAAATCTAAATCAGTCACAATACCCAAAGTATTGACGAATAACGTACCCCAATTAACATTGCGAGCATTCCCGAGGGGGCCAAGCGGCATAACAAGAATGTCGTTGGTCAGCGGAATTTGCAGTGGGACCGCTGGTCCCGCCAGGACCTCAATAAAGCTCGTCGCAGTTCCAACGAACTTCTTGATGCGACGAGCTATTCTGTAAATGTTCACGGGTAAGCATCTCGGAAGACGATTAAGGGCAACGGCGCCTGCTCGACGTTGGTAAGACCGGAGCGGGCGTCGCGTATCGGGGCGGGATTCGAGCCCGCGAGACCCCTGCGGGTCTACGCCGTTATCAGCGGAGCGCCTTCGGCCATTCGGCCGCCCGTCCATCGCAGGCGGAACGTCAATTTCGGGTGATCGAGATCGTTTTTCAAGCGCACAGCGGCAGTCGCTCGCGTAGGAATTACGAGCGCCCAAGCGTCGCCATCAGTTCACGCCACTCCCGCGCCGATAACCCGCTCGACGCCTGCTCGACCTTCTCCCCCGCCAGCATTCGGCGGACCACGGCGAGTCCGGTGGCCGAAATCGTCGTGGCGTTCATCCGGTATTCGAGGAAGGCGGCGTGGGCCAGGGGGACCCAGCGTTGGACGGTGTCGAGCATCGCGTCGGCGTAGGCGCGGATTTCGTATTGGGCGTGAGGGTCGGCGCGCAGGCTGAGGAAATGCAGGAGGTTGTGCAGGTCGGTCTTCCAGTACCACTGGGTGTAGAAATTGAGGGACAGGTTCATGCGGGCGAGTTCGCGGGCGAGGCCCGGCCATGACGGGTCGCGCGGGGCGCCGGTTTCGTCTTCGTTGAGCATTTCGGCGTAGCCGGCATAGGCGCGTTCGGCGTCGTCGCGCAGCAGGTCGAGGACACGCGCGGCGGCGGCGCCTTCGAGGACATCGCCGCGGCCCTGGCGGTTGGTGCTGGCCTGAGCAGCGAGGTGCTCGGGGGCCGGGATATAGAATTCCTTGTCGAGGATCGAATAGCGCGCCGAGTACTCGTTGACGTTGGCGGTGCGGTGCCTGATCCATTGCCGCGCGACAAAGATCGGCAGTTTGACGTGGTACTTGATCTCGCACATCTCGAACGGCGTCGTGTGGCGATGCCGCATCAGATAGTTGATCAGCCCGCGATCCTCGCTGACCCGCCTGGTGCCGCGCCCGTAGGAGACGCGCGCCGCCTGCACGATCGCGCCGTCGTCGCCCATATAGTCGATGACCCGCACAAAGCCGTGATCGAGCACCGGGATCGCCTCGTAGAGGATTTCCTCCAGCGCCGGCACGGTGGCGCGCCGGGTCGTGCCGGGCTGCGGCGCGCTCGGCGGCGATCTCCTCCTGTTGTTCCCGGGTCAGCGGCATCGCTCTCTGCCCGAGCTCCACCAAGCGTCAAGCGCGAACCAGCGGCCATCAGCCCGATCCGGCGTGATTGCCTTCGGCGCGTTGCCACCCTATATCTTGCGGTGTCGGGCAACCGACTATGGCGATAAATGGCTTGCGGAATAAGCGTTGCGGACCCGGGGGCGGTACCCGGCGCCTCCACCAATCACCGCCGCGCCGCGAATCTCACGGGCATGTGCCCGGAGCTTCCGGCCGGCGGCTTATGGGGGCGAAATAGGCTCGACGCGCGTAGTAAAGGCAATGTTTTCGCTCGGCATGATACCACCGATATCGGGTCACAAACCTAGTTGCGAACGATAACTTCGCAACTGAGGCACTTGCGGCCTAACCCTTTACTGGGTGAAGCTAACGGGTAACTCGCGGTTCGAGGGGCACCGGGCAACAGAAGCCCCTCACTTCATCTTCCCCCCGGTGGCACTCCGCAGGGGGTTGCTGCGGTCGGCGAGGCGCGATGGCGCAGGATTTGTTCCAGTACGATACGATGGTCGAGAAGGCGCTGCGTGGCGTCGTGCGCGACGCGTTGCGCAAGGCGGCGCGCGAGGGGCTACGCAGCGCGCATCATTTCTACATCGGCTTCGCGACCGAGGCGCCGGGTGTTTCGATCCCCGACAGCCTCCACGCGCAATACCCGGACGAGATGACGATCGTGCTGCAGCACCAGTTCTGGGATCTCGAGGTCGGCGAGGACAAGTTCTCGGTGACTTTGAGCTTCCACAAACAGCTTGAGCGGCTGGTCGTGCCGTTTGCCGCGGTGCGCAGCTTTGCCGACCCGTCGGTCAGTTTCGCGCTCGAATTCACCGTGCCGGAAACCGAAGGGGCCAAGCCCGCCGCCCTGCCCGCCAAACCGCCGGACGTGGTCGAGGCGGCGCCGGCCGCCACCGATGCGGCAAAAACCACCGCCGACGTCGTTACCCTCGACAGCTTCCGCAAACGCTAATTAGGTCCGAACCCTGACCCAAGCACCCTCGCCCGTCTCGCCGCTAACGCGCCGAGCCACCCTCTCCCGCGATGCAGGAGAGGGAGAGAAAAGCTCCCTCGCCCCCATCGGGGGAGAGGGTTGGGGTGAGGGGGCGGCCCTGGGTTCGATACTCGCCCAAGCACCCTCACCCGCCTCGTCGCTAACGCGCCGAGCCCCCCTCTCTCGCAGTGCAGGAGAGGGAAGAAAATCTCCTACTACCCAACCGACGTCGCGATCGTGTCGCGCTCGGCGACGCTGTCGGGCGCCGACCATTCCGCCATTGCTCGCCGGCAACAATCTGGAACATATCTCGCAGGGATTTTTGTTTGCGGCCGGGATCATGTTTGTCCTGGCATTCATTTTCATCTTCATCGCGCCCGCGACGGCCAACAAGCCGATCAAGGACGTGGTCGCATGATCGCGCGCGCTAGGAGGGCTTGGGATGGCCAGGATCGAATTGTGGAACCACTGCGAGAACCCCTACCCGTTCGTGCCGGCCGAGGTGCTCGACGCCGGCCGAGTCGGTGCGCGCCAGCCTGCCGAACAAGTATTGCGACCCGAAGATCGCCGCGCAGCTCTACGACGAGGTCTTCGACGAGTATCAGCTGTGCGACGATATCGGGCTGCATATCGTCACCAACGAGCACCATTCCGGCATCAACAATCTGTGGGCGGCGAGCCCGGTCATCACCGGCATCGTCGCGCGGCTGACGCGCAAGGTCGCGCATCCTGTCGCTCGGCACGCTGATCACCGTGCGGCCCGACCCGGTGCGCGTCGCCGACGGAATACGCGACGATCGACGTGCTCTCGCAGGGCCGGCTGGACATCGGCTTTGTCAAATCCGGCGCGACCGAAATGGTCTCGGGCGACGCCAACCCGATGCGCATCCGCGAGCGCGAATGGGAGGCGATCGACCTGATCGAGAAATCGCTGGCCTGCGCAGGACGGGCCGTTCAGCTGGGAGGGCAAGTTCTTCACCCATGCGCACGTCAACATCTGGCCGCGCCCCTACCAGCAGCCGCGCCCCGAATTCTGGGCCGCCACCTCCGACCTTCCCACCTGCGCCGAACTCGGCCGCCGCGGCATCATCAACACGTTGCTGTTCGGCGGCTATGACCGCACCCGGCAGGCGTTCGACACCTATAAGAAGGCCCGCGCCGAGGCCGGCCATGCCGGCGCCGGGCGAGGACCGGTTTTCCTACATGGCCTTCGGCTATGTCGGCGACACCGACGAGGAAGCGCTGCGGATCGGCCAGAAGATCGCCTGGTTCCTGACCGTCAGCATCAAGAGCGCGCCGCAATTCGCCAAGTTCCTGCCCGGCAAGATCGTGCCGGAGATGGCGCCCGCGGCATGGCGCGCCGGCGCCTCGCGCCGCCCGCGCCCGACCAATCTCGACGTCGAAAGGCTGATCGGCCAGGGCCAGATGTTCGCCGGCAATCCCGACACCGTGGCCCGCCAGATCAAGGAATTCCGCAAGCGGGTCGGCGGCGTCCGGCACGTCATCATGATGACCCGCCAGGGCCTCGTCACCCATGCCGAAGCCGAGAAGAGCTTCACCCTCGCGGCGAAGGAAGTGCTGCCGCAATTGCAGGACCTGCCGCCGGTCGATGCCGACGAGACCGCCTGGATCGCCGAGCGCAACGGCCGCGAAATGATCGCCGTCCCCGACCGTCCTCCCCCGCCTGAGGGACAGTTCGCGCAGCGGACCTCATGGCTGCTTCGCTATGACGGACTGTTCGATCTTGAAATCCTCCGGCGCGGCAGCGGCCGGCCGATCCTGCTGATCCACGGCATCAATCCGGTCAGCCCGAAGGCGCCGTTTCTCGACTTGCTCGCGGCGCATGGCGAGGTCATCGCGCCGTCGCATCCCGGCTTCGGCGATTCGCCGCTGCCGGCCGATTTCGACACGATGTACGATCTCGTCAACCTTTATCTGGCCGTGCTCGACGCGCTGCCTCGGACGGCGGTCGGTGATCGGATTTTCGTTCGGCGGCTGGATCGCGGCGGAACTCGCGGTGGCGGGCACCCGAAGCTCGGCAGGCTGGTGCTGGTCGATCCCGTCGGCATCAAGCTCGGCGGCCGCGAAGAGCGCGACATCGTGCATTTCTTCAACACCGATCCCGCCGAACTCAACCGCCGCGCCTGGCACGATCCGGCGCACCGGCCGGCGGGGATCTACGGCCTCGGCTGGCAGGCGACGATCAGCGACGCGATGACCGACGAGGAGATGATCACCCTCGCGCGCAACTGGGATTCGCTGTGCCTCTATGCGTGGCGGCCGCACATGTACAATCCGCAACTAAGCAACTGGCTGCATCGGATCGCGGTGCCGACGCAGGTGATCTGGGGCGCGTCGGATGGCATCGTCACGCCGGATTATGGCCAGCGCTACGCCGAACTGATCCCCGGCGCGAAATTCGCGCTGATCGCGGACGGCCGGCCATCATCCCGAACTGGAGCAGCCGCAAGCCTTTGTCGACCACATCGTCCGGTTTCTGGGGCAATCACGAATGATGTTCATTATCCGCAATAACGGCGTGTTGCCCGATGCCGCCGGTGTCCAGGTCAAATTGCGGCGGACGACGCCGGCGATCGTCCCGGGCGCGGCCGGCAAGACGGATTTCTTTTGCGTCGCCGAACCCGACGCGATTGCCGCCGTGCGCGAAGCCGGCTGCAACATCGTCGATTTGCACGATGGCTATTACGAGGATGGCGCCGGCGGCGGTGTCGGCATCTGGGGCCAGGGCCGGTTCTGGGAAATCCGCGACACGCCGCTGTCGATCAAGGAGGCGGTCGGCCCCACCGGCCAGTCCGCGACCACCGGCGATGGCGAACACGTCAACGTGCGCGGCGCCATCTTCGGCGTGTAGCCCTCTCCTGATCGCTTGACGGCGGCGCGTAAAGGAAGATTCTGCGGCCGTCATCCGTTCAGGAGTTTGTGATGAGCGACGCCGCGTTCCATGAGCTGTTTCCGCTGGGCCATGACGAGGCGCCGTATCGCAAGCTGAGCAGCGATCATGTGTCGGCCGCGTCGTTCGACGGACAGCGCGTCGTCAAGGTCCAGCCGGAGGCGCTGACCCTGCTGGCAAGGCAGGCTTTTATCGATTGCCAGCATCTGCTGCGCCCCGGCCACCTGGCGCAATTGCGCAAGATACTCGATGACCCGGAAGCCTCGGCCAATGACCGGTTCGTTGCCTTCGACCTGCTGAAAAACGCGAACATCGCGGCCGGCAAGGTTCTGCCGATGTGCCAGGATACCGGCACCGCGATCGTGATGGGTAAGAAGGGCCAGCAGGTGTGGACCGGCTTCGATGATGCCGCGGCGCTGTCCGACGGCATACGCCGCACCTATACCGAGACGAACCTGCGTTACAGCCAGGTCGCGCCCTTGTCGATGTTCGAGGAGGTCAATACCGGCGACAATCTGCCGGCGCAGATCGACCTCTATGCCGAGCCGGGCGACCAGTACAAATTCCTGTTCATCGCCAAGGGCGGCGGCTCGGCCAATAAGAGCTTTCTGTTCCAGGCAACGCCGGCGGTGCTGAACCCGAAGGCCCTGACCAAATTCGTCGATGACCGCATCCGTACCCTCGGCACCGCCGCCTGCCCGCCCTATCACCTGTCGATTGTGATCGGCGGCACCTCGGCCGAAATGAATTTGAAGACGGTCAAGCTGGCAAGCTGCCGCTATCTCGACACCCTGCCCTCTTCCGGCAACAAATTCGGCCAGGCCTATCGTGACCGAGATTTTGAGCAGGAAGTGCTGGAGCTGACCCGCAACATGGGGATCGGCGCGCAGTTCGGCGGCAAGTATTTCTGCCACGATGTCCGCGTGATCCGGCTGCCGCGGCACGGCGCCAGCCTGCCGATCGGTATCGGCGTGTCGTGCTCGGCCGATCGGCAAATTCTCGGCAAGATCAACGCCGACGGCGTCTTCCTCGAACAGCTGGAAACCAACCCGTCGCAATTCCTGCCGGATATCGATGAGGAAAAACTCAGCGGCGAGGTGGTCAGGATCGACCTGTCCCGGCCGATGGACGAAATCCGCCGCACGCTGTCGCAATACAAGGTCAAGACGCGGCTCAGCCTCAACGGCACGCTGATCGTCGCGCGCGACATCGCGCACGCCAAATTGCAGGAGCGGATCGACCGCGGCGAAAGCCTGCCGCAATACGTCAAGGACCATCCGATCTACTACGCCGGTCCGGCCAAGACCCCGGAGGGCTATGCGTCGGGCTCGTTCGGCCCGACCACGGCGGGTCGCATGGACAGCTATGTCGGGCCGTTCATGGCGGCCGGCGGCAGCTTCATCACGCTCGCCAAGGGCAATCGCGGTGCCGAGGTGCGCGACGCCTGCCGGCAATATGGCGGGTTCTATCTGGGCTCGATCGGCGGCCCGGCGGCGCGCCTCGCGCAGGACTGCATCAAGAAGGTCGAGGTTCTCGAATATCCCGAACTTGGCATGGAGGCGATCTGGCGCATCGAAGTCGTCGACTTCCCGGCATTCATCGTGGTCGATGACAAGGGCAATGACTTCTTCGCGGCCCTGTCTTAATCCCCGGCGGCGCCAGCCGGCCCACCCTCGGTTCTGGACGGGCTGATTGACGCAAAACGCCGCCGTCTCGATCGAGCTTTTGAGCGGTGAAGGCGCCGCCTGGAAGGGCTTTGTCCGCCGCTATGGCGGCCTCGTGGTTGCGGCAGTGCGAGGGGTTACCCAATCGCACGGCGATATCGAGGACCTGACGCAGGAAGTCTTCGTCCGCTTGTGCAAGGACAATTTTCGCCTGCTGCGCACCTATGACCCGACCCGCGCTGCGCTCTCGACCTGGATCACGATTGTCGCGCGCAGCACCGCGCGCGACGCATTGCGTCGCCGCCGTGCCGAATCCGTACCGCTCGAACTCGGTGCCCGAGGCGCAATTGGCGATCCCGCCGGTCGAACCGGTGGAAAAGCTGAAACTGCCGGACGCGTTGCTGTCGCCACGACAGCGCGAAATCCTGGGGATGCTCTATGACAAGGAGATGGATGTGGCGGAAATCGCCCGCGCGCTCGGTATCGACCCGCAAACCGTGCGCAGCGCACACCACAAGGCGATGGTCAAGTTGCGTGCACACTTTAAGGCCAGGGCGGATTAGCTGTTTGAACCGCAAGTTGCGGGGATATTCTGGTCCCGTCGTCGTAGAATAGGGTGTGAGGAGCAGATCGTAATGCAGGGTGACGGAAGTGGCCGTATGCCGCCGGCGGAACTGACCGACGGCGCATTGTGGCGGCGCAGCCAGGCAACGGAGACGGCGGTGGCCGATGCCGAACGCTACCTTGACATGGCGGCCTTCGCGGACGGCCGGCTCGACCCCGATGATGCCGAACGGATGGCCGCCTGGACGGCCGCGGACGCAGACATGGCGGCGGATGTCGTGGCGGCGCGCGCACTTGCCGGCGATGCGTCGCATCCCGCCGCCGACGCGATTGTGGAACGTGCTGCGGCGCTGGTCGGCGGCGGCGCTGAATCCGCGCGTATCATACCGTTTCCACAACCGGTGCGGCCGCCCGGCGGATTTGCGGGCGGATTTGGCGGGGTAGCGCGATGGGCGAGCCTGGCGGCGGCAATGATGGTGGCTGGCTGGCTCGGCTTCACGCTTGGCGTCGATACGTCGCACAGCCTGGCGGGAAGCGGACAAGGCGATGACGGCTTTCTGCACGAATTGTTCGATCCCTCGACAGGCGTGCTGCGCGACCTGACCGAGGACGCGCAGACGTGAGCGTGACGACCGCGAGCACCGGTGTTACGAGACGACCCGCACGGCAGGGTGTGCTGATCGCATCGCTGGTGGTCTCGATCGCGCTGAATGTGTGCTTTGTCGCCGGCGCCGCGTGGAGCCGGTATCACACCCCCGCCGGTCCCCTCGATCAGGCGGGGCATTACCGCAAGCTGTCCTCGGCGCTCGACCTCACGCCGCCGCAGCGGACCGCTTTTGACAAATATGTCGCCGAGATGAGCCAGCGCACCCAGAGCGTGCACAAGCAGATTGCACCGTTGATCGGCGCTGCCTGGGAGGAGATTGCAAAGCCGAACGCCGATTCGAAGCAGATTATGCAGCTGTTCAATCAGGCCGCTGAAAACCGGCGCGACTATCAGCGCGAGATTACCGTCGAGACGCTGACATTCCTGTCGCAGCTGACGCCCGACCAGCGCAGCAAATTCGTTGCGGTCGCGCGCGAGCGCCGCGCTGCCTGGCTGCGCTCCCCGCAACCGCACTGACCGCAGGGCTGACAGCCGCAAGCCCGTTGGCCGGCGGACGTGGTATGTCTCAACCGGTCATGTGCCGATCGCTTTTTACTTCCGCCGCCATAGGGATGCTTTGCAGCATCGTCGCGCTGGCACCGGCAATGGCGAAACCCACGGCGATCGAACGGCGGCTCACGCATCCGAATGGCGCATCGCTGACGATGAAAAGCATCGAGTTCAAGCCGGACTCGATCGTCCTGTCGGTAGCGATCACAAATCCTGGCGACCGCGTCATCAGCCTCAACCACGATCGCGGCTTTGTGCTCACCGATGGGGGCCGCGGCGTCCACCATTTGAACCCGCCGGCCGACAATCCCGAGTTGCGGATCGCGGCGTGGGCCGAGACGACCGGCGACCTCGTGTTCATCGGCCCGCTGGCACCGTCGGCGAGGACATTGTCGCTGTCGAGCAATGAGGGCATCGGCACGCGCGACAACCCATATGACGATGCGCCGGTCTTTACCGCATCGTTGCCGGTTGCCGCTGGCGACAGCGCGCGGTTGCAGGCGGATCATCCCGACGGCGTCTCGCTGGTTGCCCGCGGCATCACGATGGCCGATGGACGGTGCACGGCCGCGCTGCTGGCGACCAACGGCAACGAGCGCGCCGTCAAGCTCAATGCCAATAACGGTCTGGTGTTTGCCGCGGCAGGCGGACAGGTCTTGGTGAGCGAGGCGCCTGCGGGCAATCCCGAACTCACCCTGCCACCGGCCAACCGGCTCGATGCCGAGATTGGGTTCGCCTGCCCGGCGGTGCAGGACGGTGCGATCCTGACACTGACGACCAACCGTGATGGCGGCGGCACTATCGACAATCCCTACGATACAGTGCCGGTCCTGTCGCTGAAAGTTCCGGTTGAACACGGCGCTGTGGGCACTGGCTCGCGCGCATCGGTTGGGCCGATCGCCAAATCCCGGCTGGTGACCGGGGCGGCCGTGGCGGAGGCCGCGCAGCCGGTTCCTGCACCGGAGGCGAAGCCGCAATCCGAGGCACCGCCGCAAGCTGCATCGACGCCAAAACCGGGACAACCAGAGGCGCCGCCGCGCAGCGCCGTCTCGCCGCCAAAGCCGGCCCCGAAGCCAGAAGCTGCACCGGCGCCGCCACAGGTAAATTCGGAAATGCAGGCGACGCGAACGGATCGCGGGCTGCGTATCGTGTTACCCGCAGACGAGCTGTTTGGTGCGAGCGGCGACGCATTCGCGCCGACCGCCGACCGCGCTCTCGCCGGACTTGCCAGGCTGCTCGCCGCGTCGCGCCCGCAAGATGTCGACATCAGCGGCCACACCGATTCGGTCGGGCAACGACGACGACAATCTGAAATTGTCGGAGCAACGCGCCCAGGCGGTCGCGGCCTGGCTCAACGAGCACGCCGCGAAGCGGCCGCCGCGCATCACCGAAAAAGGCTATGGCCGGACCCGGCCGGTCGCGCCAAACCACAACGCCGACGGCTCCGACAACCCGGCCGGGCGGGCGGAAAACCGGCGGATCGAAATCCTGGTGCGGCGCTGACTATTTCGTCCCGAACAGCCGGTCGCCGGCATCGCCGAGCCCCGGCAGGATGTAGCCGTGATCGTTGAGGCAGCGGTCGACCGCAGCGGTGACGATCGGCACGTCGGGAAACACCGCTGTGCACCTTGGCGATCCCCTCGGGCGCCGCGACCAGGCAGACGAACTTGATCGACCGCGCCCGCATCTCGACGAGCCGCGAGATCGCCGCGACCGCCGAATTGCCGGTCGCCAGCATCGGGTCGACCAGGATCACGTCGCGCTCCGGCAGGTCGTCGGGCAGCTTCAGATAATATTCGATGGCCTGCAGGGTGACGCGGATCGCGGTAGAGGCCGATATGGCCGACCCGCGCCGACGGCAACAGGTCGAGCATGCCGTCGAGGATGCCGTTGCCGGCGCGCAGGATCGACACCAGGCACAGTTTCTTGCCGGCCAGCACCGGCAACACGCGCGCGTTCGAGCGGCGTCTCGATCTCGGTCTCTTCGAGCGGCAGGTCGCGGGTCGCCTCATAGGCCGAGCAGCAGGCTGATCTCGCGCATCAGCCGGCGGAACTTGGCGGTGCGAGGTGTCGCGACGTCGCGCATCAGCGACAGTTTGTGCTGCACCAGCGGGTGGTCGACGATGGTCAGGCGCGGCTTGCGGCATCGGCGGCACTCTTAGAACAGGGTGCCGTCGCTGGCGATCGTTCAGCGGCGGGCCGCCATCGGGGCGGCGCTCGGCGGCGATTTCGCGGCCGGCGGCCCAGGTGCCGCCTTCGAGCATGCTTGGCGAGCGGAAACTCGGCGCCGCGTCGTGCCGAGACGCGCGCGCACGCGCGGCGCCAGCCGGTCGAGCAGGGCGACGGTCAGCGCCCGCCACTCGACGACCGCCTCGCCAAACGGATCGAGCGGCCGCCGGCAGAGCCCGGGGTCGCGCGGCGACGATGCACGCCGCAGTCGAGGAACAGACCGCCGTTGCGGTATTCGGCGAGCCCGGTCAGCCCGTCGAGGTCGCGTGACCGCGAAGCCGGCCTCGACCAGCGGCTCGACCAGCGAATAGACCAGCCACTGGCTGAGCTTGTGCAACGGCACCAGCCCGTCGCCGGGCACCGCGGAATGCCGGCCGCAATCGCCGAGCGGCACGCCGTCCAGCGTCAGCCGCCCCGGCCAGATCGGCCCCAGCGCCCGCAGGAGCAGGCGCGCAGCATGTCCGGCGCCGGCGAGCCGGTCGCGGCACGGCAGCCAGTAATCGTAGCAGATTGCCGAGCCGCGCCGGCTGGCCGAAGATCTCCGGCGCTCGCGCGATGACCGCGCCCAGCCGGCGCAGCAGCGCCGCCCGGCCCTCCAGCCCGGCAAGCGGGTTGTCCGGCCGATGCTGGAGCGCCGTCGCCGAGCCGATCCGGCCGTCAGCGCCGCAAGCGCCGCCGCATCGGCGCGCCACGGGCTTCGCCGGGTCGGCCGAGAACAGACCCGCCTGCATCGCCCGCAGGCTGGCGACCGCCAAGCCCCTCGGAGCGCGCCGAGACGCAGCCCGGTCTCGGCCTCGCGATACGACCAGCGCGGCCCGGCGCCGGCATCGAGCAAGACCGAGACGATCGCCAGATCGAGCCGCGCCCGCGCCGTCTCCGCCGGATCGGCGCCGGGCGCGACCAGCGCGGCGCGGTCGACGCCGCCGGCCGAAAAATGGCGCCAGCGGCTGTGAAACGGCACGGCGAGATCGGGATAGCGGCGGCGCGTGATCGCGGCGACGCGCTCGGCCACCTCGTCGAGCCGCTCCGGCACCAGCCGGAAATGCCGGGTCTCGCCGCGCTCGGCCGCCGCAAGCACGATCGCGCAGCGCTCGCGCACCGCGGCGGCGCTGCAGCAACGGCGCGGCACCGCGCCGTCGCGGCCTCACGCGTCCAGGCTCGCGCCCTTGGTGCGGCGCAGATCGCGCGCGCGTCGGCGCGCCGGCCGGCGCGAAATAGCCGGCGGCCTTTTTCGCGGCGATCTCGACCTGCGCGTCGAGCGGCACCAGCCCCTCGGGGATCGCCACCTGCTCGCCGACCTCGATGCCCTGCGCCAGTCAGCGCGTCGTGCTTCATGTTCGACATCGACACCCAGCGGTCGATGCGCCGGATGCCGAGCCAGTGGAAGACATCGGGCATCAAGCTCCTGAAATCGCATGTCCTGCACGCCGGCGACGCATTCGGTGCGGCGGAAATAGGTGTCGGCGCGGTCGCCGCCCTGCTGCCGCTTGCGCGCGTTGTAGACCAGGAACTTGGTCACCTCGCCGAGCGCGCGGCCTTCCTTGCGGTTGTAGACGACGATGCCGACGCCGCCCTGCTGCGCCGTCTCGACGCACACCTCGACGCCGTGCATCAGATAGGGCCGGCAGGTGCAGATGTCGGAGCCGAACACGTCCGAGCCGTTGCACTCGTCGTGCACGCGGCAGGCGATGACCGTGTCGGGGTCGGCGATGCGGTCGACACGTCGCCGAACAGGTAGACGGTCATGCCGCCGATCGGCGGCAGGAACACGTCGAGGTCCGGCCGGGTCACCAGCTCGGGGAACATGCCGCCGGTTTCCTCGAACAAGCGTGCGGCGCAGATCCGCCTCGGCGACGCCGAAGCGCGCGGCGAGGCCCGGCAGATGCCAGACCGGGTCGATCGCCGCCTTGGTCACGCGGATCTCGCCGGTGTCGAGCATCACGACGTGCCGTCCGGCACCATGCCGCCGTTGCCGTCGATCCGCGCGGCGATCTCGGGCAGGTTGATGTGCGCGCGTGGTGACCGCGATCGTCGGCCGGGCGTCGACGCCGGCGCGCGATCTGCTCGGCGAACACCTCGCCGACGAGATGGCCGTACGGGTCGAGCGAGACGATCTTGTCCGGGTCGGCCCATTGCGGCTGCGGCGCCGATCAGCGCGGCCGGCGCCGTGTCGGTCAGATCGGGGCGGTGATCGCGGCGCGAGCGCGCCGGTCGCGACCGCGAGCGCGCGATAGACCGCGTAGGAGCCGCTAGTGCGAGCCGATCGCGTTGCGGTGCTGCGGCTCGGCCGGGCTGGCGACGACCGGGCCGCGCGGTTCGGCGCTCGGCGCGCCCCAGTGCAGCGGAGATGCGCGCTGCTCCGGCATTGCCGGGGTGGGAGGTCAGCCGGATGTGCCGCGGGATCGAGAGGTTCCATCGGATCGACCCCGTAAAACGCTAATATAGGCAGATTGCCGGCTGCGTCTCAGACCGTAGCGAGGCGATGTGACACGCTGCAAGGCGCAGGTCGGTCGCGGGTCGTGATAGACTGCCGCGGCGTATCTGCCGTGATAGCCAGCGGCATCGTCAGAGGAGCCATACATGGCCGAATTGTCCGTTGCGAGCGGCGCGCGGCTCGACCCGCGGAAGTTCCGCGACCCGGACGTCACCGCCGACGGCGAGCGGCGCGGCGCGTGTCGCGCTCAAATCGCTCGATACGCTGTGGTTCAACACCGGTACGCTGTGCAACCTGACTTGCGCTAACTGCTACATCGAGTCGTCGCCGCGGAACGACCGGCTCGCCTATCTGAGCGCCGCCGAGGTCAGCACCTATCTCGACGAGATCGCGGAGTTGGCCTTGGTACCGGCCTGATCGGGTTTACCGGCGGCGAGCCGTTTATGAACCGCGACCTGCCGGCGATGCTGGAGGAGGTGCTGTCGCGCGGGTTGCGGGCGATCGTGCTGACCAACGCGATGAGGCCGATGCGCAAGTGCAGGCCGGCGCTGCTGGCGTTGCGCGAGCGCTATGGCGACCGGCTGACGATCCGCGTCTCGGTCGACCATTACGGCGCCGCCGTGCACGAAGCGGAGCGCGGCCGGCGCAGCTGGCAGCCGACGATCGACGGGCTCAAATGGCTGCCGATAACGGGTTTTCGATCAACGTCGCCAGCCGCTACCTCTCCGGCGAGCCGGAGGCGCGCGATGCGCCAGCGGGTTCGCCCGGCTGTTCGGCGAAATCGGCATCGCGCTCGACGCCGACGACCCGGTCGCGTTGATGATCTTTCCCGAGATGGACCCGACCGTCGACGTGCCGGAAATCACCGAGGCGTGCTGGGGCATCCTCAACAAATCGCCGGACAGCGTGATGTGCGCGAGCCTCGCGCATGGTGGTCAAGCGCAAGGGCGCGGCATCGCCGAGCGTCGTCGCCTGCACCCTGCTGCCCTACGACCCGCAATTGGATCTCGGGCCGCGCCTTGCCGGCGGCAACCGGCGCGGTGCCGCTCAACCACCCGCATTGCGCGAAATTCTGCGTGCTCGGCGGCGCGGCGTGTAGTCGCGAATAAAGGCCTGTGTTCGCCAGGGTTGAATATCCAGCGAAGATATAGGCATCTTTTCGGTCGCTTAGCGAAAGCGAGCCCACGGCCGGGGAATGACCATGCGACTGACCTGCGCGATTGGCGGTGCGTTGCTGTTGATGTGTGCCGTACCGACCGGTCAGGCGGCCGAGGCCACGACGCCGCGGCCGATGGCGCCGGCTTGCGACGCGCCGGTGGCAAACCCGGGCGCTGTGAAGCATGTCGTGCATCACTACCGCCGCGTGTACCGGCGGGCGCCGGTGCGGCTGGTCGAGCCGGATGCCGCCGCCCCCACCGCCGCTCAACTACAATACCTGGCTGCCGGGCCCCTATGAGAGTGGCTACGATCAATTCATGACGCTGCATTTCCGGACGCCGGCGGTCAGCGGTGTCTACGGCCTCGACAGCGGCAATTTGACGGCGACCCCGCCGGTGCCGGCCGTGCAGCCCTACCGGATGGAAACCGCCGTCGCGACCGTCATGCAATATGACGGGCTGACCGGCCAGTACATCCAGCTCTCCCAGTACGACGCCCATCGCGTGGTGGTGCCGCTGCCGGTGATGCCGCCGGCGCAGTAACCCTTCGCGGCGACCTCTTAAACCTGATCGCCGCCTAAACCTGATCGCCGGTATCGGGTTTCAGCCCCGCCGCGGCAATGCCGGCGACGGCGCAGGCTCTCGTCCTTGTCGGAGGTGTCGCCGCTGATGCCGACCGCGCCGATGATCGTGCCGCCTCGTCGCGGACCAGCACGCCGCCCGGCGCCGGCACGATGCGGCCCCCCGAGGCCGCCATCAGCGCCTGCAGGAACAGCGCGCCGCCGGCCGCGGCGCGGCGGGCGAATTCGCGGCCGCCGAAGCCCATGCCGAGCGTGCCCCAGGCCTTGCCGGTGGCGATCTCGGTGCGCAGGATGCCGGATTTGTCCTCGCGCTTCATCGCCACCATATGGCCGCCGGCGTCGAGCACGACGACGGTCAGCGGGTGCAGTTTCAGTTCGCGGCCCTTGTCGAGCGCCTTATCGACGATCGATCGAGGCCTGGGCCAGCGAGACGTTGCTCATGGCTGCGGCCACCTTGAACGGGATGTTGAGAAGCCGCGCGGCATTGCCGCCGAGGATCGCGCGGCGGTCGCCGTCGCTGAGCTTGGCGGCGCGCTCGACAAAGCCGATCGGGTCGACCTCGCCCATGTCGAACGGATAGTCGGTGCCCATCAGGATGTGATCGGCGCCCCATTGCTCGACGAGGTATTCGAGCTGGTGGTGGGTGAACACCATCGTGTCGAAATACAGCCGCCTCAGGTAAGCGTCGGGTCGTGGTGGATGCACTCGCAGGTGTCGGGCCGCGCCGCCGCGCCATGGTCGATGCGCCCGGAATAGGCCGGCAGAAAGCCGCCACCATGCGCGATGACCAGCTTCAGCCCGGGATAGGCGTCGAGCACCCCGCCAAAGATCAGGTGATGCACCGCGACGGTCAATTCGAGCGGGTTGCCGATCAGGTTGCCGAGATGCCACGGCCCCATGCGGCTCGGTCTCGGTAAACCCGGTCGGGTGCATGAACAGCACCAGCCCCAATTCCTCGCATTTGGCGAAGATCGGGCGGAATTTCTCGGCCGAAAGGTCCTCGCCCTGGACGCTGCCGGCGATCTCGATGCCGCGCAGCCCGAGGCTCTTGGTGATCCGTTCAAGCTCCGCGACCGCCAGTTCCGGCGCCTGGAACGGCACCGTGCCGAGGCCGGCAAAGCGGTCCGGGTACTTGCCCATGATGTCGGCGATGTTGTCGTTGACGAGGCGCGTCGCCTCGATCGCCAGATCGGCGCGGCAGCCCGTAATACGTTTGGTCCGGCGACGGCGACACCGCCTGCACGTCAATGCCCATATGGTCCATATCGCTGAGGCGCTGTTCCAGCGATGTGGTTTGCGGGCGCACGCGGCGCTGGTGCTCGGCGGTGGCGGCGGCGGTTTCCGGGCTGTCGTGACGGTGCCGGGTGCTCGGCAGACTGGCCGCCTTGACCATCGCCTCGGCCAATTCGCACAGCGTGTGGCAGTGGATATCGACCGAAAACCATTTGCCGCGAGCATGCGCAGGGCCGGGAAACCGGCCAGGGATTGCCTCGCCGGCCGGGCAGACAGGTGAACAGCATTTCCGATTTCCTCCGTTTTTCTGGTTGCTTGTCGTTCTTCAAGCTGGTTCTGGCTTCTAGCTTGTTCTAAGTTCCACCTTCTAACTGATTGTCATTCCCGCGAAAGCGGGAACCCATGAACACCGGCTTCTCCCAATGGGCACCGGCCGTGTTCCTGGGTTCCTGGTTCAGCCCTGCGGGCTGCCCCGGAATGACAATGGTAAGGGCTCATCCGTCTTTCGCCCGTTGCAGCGCGCGCCAGACGCGCTCTGGTGTCGCCGGCATGTCGATCGCCGTCGGGAGAGCGTCGTTGACAGCGTTCATCACCGCGGCGAGCGAAGCGGTGGTGCCGGCTTCGCCGACGCCTTTGACTCCGAGCGGGTTGGTGCGGCACAGCACCGGATACATGTCGCTGACGATGTCGGGCAGGTCGGCGGCGCGCGGCATCGCGTAATCCATGAACGAGCCGGCGACCAGTTGGCCGCTGTCGTCGTCATAATATCCCCATTCCCACAGCACCTGCCCGACCCCCTGCGCGACGCCGCCCTGCACCTGTCCCTCGACCAGCACTGGCTGTAGCACGCGGCCGCAATCATCGACGCAGACATACGACATCAGCGTGACATGCCCGGTGCCGGGGTCGATCTCGACCTCGGCGACATGCACGCCATTCGGGAAGGAGGGCGTCGCATCGTAGGTCGAGCGGGTATCGAGGGTCTCGTCGATAACGCCCTCGCGGGCCAACGCCGTGGCGCGCTCGGCCAGGTCGAACAACCCGATATTCCGGTCGGTGCCAACGATCTCGAACACGCCGTTGGCATAAACGATGTCGGCCTCGGCGGCTTCGAGGATATGCGCCGCGACCCGCCTGCCCTTCTCGATCACAATGTCGAGCGCTGCCGCGACCGCGCCGCCCACCGACATTGTCGAGCGCGACGCGACCGCACCGGCGCTCGGCACCTCGTCGTCGCTGTCGCCATTGGTGAAATCGACCTGACCCACTGGAATGCCAAGCCGCTCGGCAACCAGCCGGCGATAGACCGTGCGGTGCCCCTGCCCGCTCGCCTGCACGCCGATCGCCAGCAGCAATTTACTGCCGCCGGGAAACCCGACCGAGGCACCCTCGCCCGGCTGCCCCCCGGCAATCTCCAGAAAGCACGACACGCCAAGCCCGCGCCGCTTCCCGGCTTTCGCCGACGCCTCGGCCCGCTGCCGGTAATGGACGGTGTCGGCGCGGGTCAGTGCGGCCTCGAACACCGCGGGGAAATCGCCGCTGTCATAGGTCGTGCCGACCGCCGTCTTGTACGGGATCTGCGGCGCGTCGATCAGGTTGCGCCGGCGGATGTCGATCCGGTCGATGCCTGTGATCCGCGCTGCCTCGTCAACCAGGCGTTCGAGCGCGTAGTTGGCCTCGGGGCGGCCGGCGCCACGATAAGGGCCGGTCGGGACCGTATTAGTGAACAGACAGCGGATGCGCAGCCCGATCTTGCCGATGTCGTACATGCACGGGAGGCAGCGGGCGAAATTCACCGTCGCGATAAAGGCGCCGTGCGAGCTTTGGTAGGCGCCGAGCGCCGCCAGCACGTCGATGTCGAGCGCCAGAAACCGGCCATCGGCGTCGAGCGCCAGCGCAGCTTCGATGACCGTGTCGCGCGCCTGGTTGTCGCTGACAAACCCCTCCTGCCGGGTCGAGCGCCAACGCACCGCCCGGCCAAGCTGCTTTGCCGCCAGCATCAACGGTGGATACTCGGGATAGCCGGAGGTGCGCATGCCAAAGGCGCCGCCGACATCGCGGCTGATCACCCTGATCCTGTCGGTCGGCACACCGAGCGTCCGCGCCAGATGCTGGCGCATCACAAACGCGCTTTGCGACGCGACCTGCAGGATGTGCCGGTCTTCCGCCACGTCGTACACCGCCAGCGCGCCGCGCGGCTCCATCGGCGCCATGACAATGCGCTGGTTGACCAGCCGCACCCGCGCGACGTGCGCCGCGCTGGCGAAAATGGCCTGCAGTTCCTGTCGCGCCGCCGGGTCGGCGCCGACGCCATGCCAATCGAGCGCGATATTCCCCGGCGCCTCCGGCCAGATTTGCGGCGCGCCCGGCGATGCGGCGCGCGTGACATCGGTCACCGCGTCGCGTGCTGTGTACTCGACCTCGACCAGATCGGCGGCGTCGCGCGCTTCCGCCTCGGTCTCGGCGACGACCAGCGCCACCGTATCACCGACATGGCGCACGGCATCGCGCACCAGCGCCGGGCGAAACGGCACGACCATCCCAGTGCCGCCCGGCACCGGCACGGCATGCGACACGGTATCGATGCCAGCGGCGTCCAGATCGCCGGCAGTCAATACCGCCAGCACCCCCGGTTGCCGGCATGCCGCCGCGGCATCGATGCGAACGATATCGGCAAATGCATGCGGCGAGCGGACGAAAACTCCCCACGCGGCGCCCACCGCGCTTTCGTCGTCGAGAAACCGCCCGGCGCCGGTCAGCAGCCTGTGGTCTTCGTCGCGCGGTACGAATGATCCGTCCATTGTCGCCTGCCAGCCCCACCGGCGCGATCCTAGAGCAAAAGCTGCCGCGATTGCAGCATCGGCCCGGTGTGTCAGGCGGGACGCGACGATCCGTACCGACGCGGTGCTTAACACCGCGCGCCAATGCTGTTCTAATGGGTGAAGTTACTCGTTCGGCAGAGCCGGGCGGGATTTCGGGGGGAGTGCCCAGCATGTTGCCGACGCCAGCGCGCGGCCCGAGCGCGCGACAGGCGGCTGTTTGCCGCCCAGCGCCGCGCCGTCCTTAGACGCCAATCCGATGGTTGTTTCGCTCGATCTGCTGGTGAATGCGATCGTCGCCGGCATCCTGCTCGGCGGCTTCTATGCCGCCGTGACGGTCGGCATCACGATCTCGTTCGGCATGCTCGACATCGCCAATATCGCGCAGCCGGCCTTCATCCTGCTCGGCTCGTACGCCGCCTACATCTTCAACAGCAATTTCGGGATCGACCCGATCCTGGTCGGCTTTGTGATGACGCCAGTTTTCTTCGTGATCGGGATGGCGGTGTACCGGCTGTACTACCACGCGTTTGAAAGCCGCGGAGAACAGTCGATCCAGGGGCTCGCATTCTTCTTCGGCTTGCTGTTTGTCGGCGAAGTGTCGCTGGTGCTGATCTTTGGCGTCGATTATCGCTTTGTCGAAGCGCGCTATATCGGCCCCAGCCTGCATTTCGGCATCCTGGACCTGCCATACCGCCTGCTGGTGCCGTGCATCGTCTCGCTGGTGATGATCGCGGTGTTGCAGCAATACCTGTCGCGCAGCTTTATCGGCCGGGCAATCCTGGCGGTGTCACAGGACAGCGTTGCCTTGCAGCTGATGGCGGCGAGCCCGACCCGGATCAAGCAGATCGCTTTCGGTCTCTCGACCGCGACCTGCGCCCTGGCCGGCACGTTCCTGATCATCATCCAGCCGGTCGAACCGTCGATCGGGCGTGACTATATCGGCCGCATCTTTGCGATCTGCGTGCTTGGCGGCATGACCAGTTTTCCCGGCATGGTGGTCGCGGCGCTGCTGATCGGCATCGTCGAGAGCATCACAGCAACATTCTACGGGCCCTCCTGGGCGCCGGCCGTCGCGTTCGGGTTTCTGCTGGTGACGCTGGCGGTTCGCCCCGCCGGCCTGTTGGGGCGCCAGTAATGTTTATTGGGATGCGCACCAGCACCTTCTGGATTGCCAGCGCCGCCTTCGGCATTGCGTTCATCGTGCTGACGCGGCTGTTCTTCACCAACGAGTACTATTTCTTCGCCTCCTACGTCGTTCTGCAATACATCGTGCTGTCGACGGCGTGGAACATTCTCGGCGGTTATACCGGCTATACCAATTTCGGCACCGGCGCCTTTTTCGCGCTGGGCGCCTACAGTTCGGTCGTGCTGCACAAGATGCCGGCGCTATTGCACAGCACCTTCGACATCACCATCCCCGGCATCCCGCTGCCGGTGATGATCCTGGTCGGCGGTGCGCTGTCGGGACTGGTCGGGCTCGGCACCGGCTACCTGTCGCTGCGGCTGCGCGGCGTGTTTTTCGCGATCGCGACCCTGGCGCTGGCGATCGTCGTGCAGACACTGATCGTCAACTGGGACTATGTCGGCGGGTCGCGCGGCATCTATGTGATCCGGCCGGCGCAGGCGCCGATCGGCGGCAGCTACATCCAGTACCTCTACTCACTGATGATGGTGCTGAGCGTGATTTCGGTCGGCATCGCCCGATGGATTGAGCACTCGCAGCTTGGCCTCGGGTTCGCCGCGATTCGCGACGACGAACTGGCGGCCGAGGCCGGTGGCGTGCCGACGCTTCGGCTCAAGCTGATCGCGACGACGATCAGTGGCGGGCTGATGGGCATGGCGGGCGCGCCATTGCCGTATTACGTCACCTATCTCGATCCGACATCGAGCTTCAACCTGTCCTATGCCGTCAACAGCGTCGCGATGCCGGTGATCGGCGGCATGACGAGCTGGATCGGTCCGGTGATCGGGGCGATCCTGCTGGGCACGATCCAGCAGCTCGCTACCGTGACGATCTCGTCGGCACTCAACCTGCTGATCGTCGGATTGCTGCTGATCATGTTTGTCATCATCGCGCCGAACGGCATTGTCGGGCTGGTACGTGGTCGCCGGCGGGCGGCTGCCGACCGCCGGACAGCGGCGCAGGAACCGGCGAAGGCCGCGCCATGAGCGATGCCATCAGTGCGCCGCCGATTCTCACGGTCAACGGCCTCGGCAAGCGGTTTGGCGGGTTTGTCGCGCTGGAAAGCATCGACCTCACCGTCGCCCGCGGCGAGCGCCTCGGGCTGATCGGCCCGAACGGCTCGGGCAAGAGCACGCTGGTCAACTGCCTGTGCGGCACGTTGCATAACGAGACCGGCACCGTCCTGTTCGACGGGCATGAACTCAACGGGATGATCGCGCATCAGCGCACCCGCATGGGCCTCGCGCGCAGCTTTCAGCTGCCCAAGCCGTTTCGCACGCTGGATTTGGTCGACAATCTGCGCGTCCCGTTGCTCTACACGGTGAATTCGCGGCCGGGCCATCATTTGTCGGCCACCGAGGTCGAGGCGCGCTGCCTCGACCTGCTGCAGCAGGTCGGGCTTGCCGGCAAGGCGCGCCGCATGCCGCGCGATCTGACGCAGGTCGAGATGCGCAAGCTCGAACTGGCCCGCGCCGTCGCGACCCAGCCGCGCCTGCTGTTCGCCGACGAGGCGATGGCCGGATTGTCGCATGCCGAAATCGAGGAAATCCTCGCGGTGCTGTTCCGGCTCAACGAGGAGGGCATCACGATCGTGCTGATCGAGCACATCATGAGCGCCGTGATGAGCTTTTCGACGCGGCTGGTCGTGCTGGTTGCCGGCAACAAGATCGCCGACGGCATGCCGCAGGACGTGGTCCGCAACCCCGAGGTCGAGAGGGCCTATCTTGGCGAATAGCCTGACGATTTCCGGGCTCAACGCCGGGTATGGCCTGGTGCGCGTGCTCGATGACATCTCGGTGTCGGTGTCGCACGCCGAAACCGTGGCCCTGCTCGGCACCAACGGTAACGGCAAGAGCACCCTGATGAAATGCATCATGGGCATGCTGAAGCCGACCTCCGGCAGCATCATCGCCGAGATCGACGGCCGGAAGCACGATCTGGTCGGCCGCACCACCGAGGAAATCGTCGATCTCGGCATCACCCTGGTGCCGGAAGGCCGGCGGCTGTTTCCGAAACTGTCGGTCGAGGAAAACCTGCTGCTCGGCGCATTTCGTCCGACCGCGCGCAGCGCGATCAAGGACAATCTGGAATCCTGCTACGAGACCTTCCCGCGGCTGCTCGAACGCCGCCACCAGCTCGCCGGCAGCATGTCAGGCGGCGAACAGCAGATGCTGGCGCTGGGCCGTGCGCTGATGTCGGCGCCGCGCATCCTGTTGATCGACGAACCCTCGGTCGGCCTCGCGCCGATCCTGGTCAGCCGCACCATCGACAAGATCAAGGAATTGAAGGAGCGGTTTCAGCTGACCGTGCTGATGGCGGAACAGAACTTCAACCAGGCGGTCCGCATCGCCGACCGCGGCTACGTCATCGTGCACGGCCAGATCGCCTTCGAAGGCCGCAACACCGAGCGAACTCAACAACAACGAACTCGTCCGAAAATTCTATCTCGGCCTGTAATTAGAGATTTCCTCTCCCGTACCGCTACTGCGGGAAAGGGTGGCTCGACGCGAAAGCGGCGAGACGGGCGAAGTTGTTCGCCTGAACTGAGCCCGTGGCCGCCCCCCACCCCAACCCTCTCTCCCGATGGGGGCGAGGGAGCTTTTTTCCCTCTCCCGCACCGCGGGAGAGGGTGGCCGCGGGCGATAGCACGCGGACGGGTGAGGGCTTTTCCCGCGGCACGACCCTCACCCGGCTCACTGCGTTCGCCACCCTCTCCCGCAATGCGGTAGAGGGAAGTTGCGTCGCAAATTTCGTTGCAATTTGCGAATCCTCGCATTCAGCAACACGCCCTTCCCTAAAAAACCCGAGGTTTTCCGCCAATTCTCCGCCGTGTCCGGGGTGGCATGCGGCTTGAGAATAAGGATGCGCCGGCAAGGGGTCCGGTGCGGGGGTGCGGAGAGGAATGATGCAGATGCGCTACAAGCTTGTCATGGCTTCGGCCGCGGTCGTGGTTGCCAGCGCCGCCAGTTTCCCGAACGAGGTCAGCTCGTTCTATCTCGGCCCGACCAGCTGGCAGAAGCGCGAGCAGCTGTCGATGTGCCAGCAGACCAATTCGACCTTTATCAGCTTTCTCGCGAGCGACCGCGACAACTGCCTGAGCCGCCTGCGGATCGCGGCCGGCAACGAGCGGACCGGGCTGTGGAGCCGCCACGACCGCGGCCTGCAAAAGGTGGCCCAGGCCGAACGCTGAGCCGCACGGCCGAACCGACGCAAGCACCTTTCACGCACATTCTCCGCACCCGGCGGCGCGGGCAGTCTCTGCCCGCGCCCACCAAGGGGAGCACGCACATCAGAATTCGACGGAAAACCCGCCATCGACGGGGATCGCAGTCCCGGTCACGAAATCAGAAGCTGGCGATGCGAGAAACACCGCGATTCCGGCGAGGTCCTCGGGGATGCCCCAGCGTCCCGCGGGCGTGCGCCGCAGAATGCGCTCGTGCAGCCCTGATACCTGCTGACGCGCGGCAATGGTCAGTTCGGTGTCGATCCAACCCGGCATCACCGTGTTGACCTGGATGTTGTCCTTGGCCCAGGCGGTCGCCAGCGACTTCGTCAACTGCACGATGGCACCCTTGCTGGCGGCATAAGCCGCGGCGTAGGCGGCGCCGAAAATCGCCATCATCGACCCGATATTGATGATCTTGCCGCCGCCGTTCTGCTTCATCACCGGATAGACTGCCTGACAGCACGCGAAGCTGCCGGTCAGGTTGGTGTTGAGCACCTGCTGCCACTCCGCGATCTCGTACTCCTCCGGCGGCTTGCGGACTGACATGCCTGCGTTGTTGACGAGGATGTCGAGGCGGCCGAATTGCTCCACCGCCCGCCCGACCGCTGCCTTGCACGACGCCGCATCGGCAACGTCGATCGGCACGAACACGCTTTTCACCCCAAGCGCCGCAAGCGACGCGACGGCGGCTTCCGACTTCTCGCGGTTGCGCGCCGCGACGACAACCGTTGCCCCGGCGCCGGCAAGTCCCCGCGCCATCCCGAGCCCGATGCCGCCATTACCGCCGGTCACCAGCGCCACCCGCCCCGTCAGGTCGAAGCCGCCCATATCATATCCCCCTGTCGTGATGAGCTGACGATAGCCGCCGCCATGCGCGGCGGCACCGGGATTTTTGACTTGAACCGGGCGGCGCGCTCCCGTCTGATGCGCTATAGTTTTTAGGCCATAACGAGAAAAACGCGTGGCAAGCATCAGCGCACGACCTTTCGTCCGTTTGGTAGCGGCAATGATGATCGTTGCCGCCGGTCTGCTGGCGGCCGGGGCCGCACGGGCAGATGACGCGGCAATCGTCTCGCTCGAAGGCAGGCTCAAGCACCCGGTAAGACTGAGCCTCGACGAGCTTCGCAAGATGCCGGCGGAACAGGTGCAAATCACGTCCGAGCGCGGCACGGTCATGCGCTACACCGGGGTCCGGTTGTGGGCGCTGCTCGCTGATGCGGGTGGCGGCATCGACGATGCCGACAAAAGCGCAGCGCTGCATCATGTCGTCCGCATCACCGCCCGCGACGGGTATTTCGTCGTGATCTCGACCGGCGAGATCGCCCCCGATTTCGGCGGCAAGCCCGCCCTGATCGCCTACCTGCAGGACGACAAGCCGATCGGCGAAGCCGCCCCGCGTCTCGTGGTGCCGGGAGACAAGCGCGGCGGCCGCAATGTCCGCGAGGTCGTCACGATCAGCGTTGAATAGGAATGGAATAGGATTTCGTTATGTATCGCAGAATAGTTCTTGCCGGCTTTGCCTGCCTGTTCGTTCTGGCGCTTGCCCGCCCGACTGCGGCCGAAGGCACCGCCCTGGTGTTTGCCGCGGCGAGCATGAAGGATGCGCTCGACGCGATCGCGATCAAGTGGAAGGCGGAAAGCGGCGACCAGGCGACGATCTCCTATGCCGCCAGTTCGGCGCTCGCAAAGCAGATCGAGAGCGGCGCCCCGGCCAATATGTTCATCTCGGCCGATCTCGACTGGATGGACTATCTCGCAAAGAAGAACCTGATCGACCCCAAGATCCCGCGCCAATCTGCTGGGCAACGAACTCGTGCTGATCGCGCCGGCCGCGAATGCGAAGCCGGTGGCGATCGGCCCTGATTTCCCGCTCGCCAAGCTGCTGGGCGACGGCAAGCTGGCGATGGCCGACCCGGCCGCCGTGCCTGCCGGCAAATACGGCAAGGCCGCGCTCACCAGGCTCGGCGTGTGGGCGGCGGTCGAGCCGCATGTCGCATGCGGCCGAAAACGTGCGGGCCGCGCTGTTGCTGGTGTCGCGCGGCGAGGCGCCCTACGGCATCGTCTACCAGACCGACGCGGCGGTCGAACCCGGCGTCAAGATCGTCGGCACGTTTCCGGCTGACAGCCACCCGCCGATCATCTATCCGATGGCGCTGACCACCAACGCCAGCCCGGCCGCCGCCAGCCTCGCCGCCTATCTGCAAGGCCCGGCCGCCGCCGCAGTGTTCAAGGCGCAAGGATTTTCGGTGCTCGACAAGTCGCGGTGAGCGCGCTCCTTTCCTTTTCACCCGAGGAGATCACCGCGATCCGCCTGTCGCTGCGGGTCGCCTTTTGGGCGATGGCGTGCAGCCTGCCGGTCGGCATCGCCATTGCGCTACTGCTGGCACGCGTGCGGTTCTGGGGCAAGTCGCTGCTCAACGTCGTCGTCCACCTGCCGTTGATCATGCCGCCGGTGGTCACCGGCTATGTCCTGTTGCTGTTGTTCGGCCGCAAGGGGCCGCTCGGGCGGGTGCTGGCGGAGTATCTTCGGGATCGTCTTCGCGTTTCGCTGGACCGGGGCTGCCCTGGCCTGCGCGGTGATGGGGTTTCCGCTGATGGTGCGCTCGATCCGCCTGTCGCTCGATGCGGTCGACCGCCGCCTCGAAGACGCCGCCGGCACGCTCGGCGCCAGCCGGTTCTGGGTATTCGCGACGATCACCCTGCCGCTGATCCTGCCGGGCATCCTCGCCGGGATGATCCTGTCCTTCGCCCGCGCCTTTGGCGAGTTCGGCGCGACGATCACTTTTGTCTCGAACATCCCGGGCGAAACCCAGACATTGCCGACCGCGATCTACACCCTCACGCAGGTGCCGGGCGGCGATCTCGGCGCGCTGCGGCTGACGCTGGTGGCGGTGGCGATCGCGACCGCGGCCCTCTTCGCCTCGGAAAGCATGATCGAGCGGGCGACGCGCCGCATCCTCGGTCTCTGACATGCTCAGCGTCGCGGTCGAGCACCGTTTTGGCGGCTTCACGCTTGATGCCGCCTTCGAGGCGGAAGGCGGGCTGACCGCGCTGTTCGGCCGCTCCGGCTTCGGGCAAGACCTCGCTGATCAACGCCATCGCCGGGCTGATCCGCCCCGATCGCGGCCATATCGCGATCGACGGCGATGTATTGACCGATACCGAGCACGGCGTCTTCGTGCCGGCGCGCCGGCGGCGGATCGGCTATGTGTTTCAGGAAGGCCGCCTGTTTCCGCATCTGACGGTGCGGCAGAACCTGCTTTACGGGCGCTGGTTCGCCCCGAAGAGCGGGCGCGGCGGCGATATCGAACCGGTTATCGACATGCTCGGTATCGGCGGCCTGCTGGCGCGGCGCCCGGCCAACCTGTCGGGCGGCGAGAAGCAGCGGGTCGCGATCGGCCGGGCGTTGCTTTCGGGGCCTCGTCTGCTGGTCATGGATGAGCCGCTGGCCTCGCTCGACGAGGCGCGCAAGGCCGAAATCCTGCCCTATATCGAGCGTCTGCGCGACGAAGCCGGCGTGCCGATCGTCTATGTCAGCCATGCCATCGCCGAGGTGGCGCGGCTGGCGACGACACTGGTCGTCCTGTCCGAAGGCCGGGTCGCAGCGATCGGGCCGACGGCTTCGGTGATGGGGCGTGATCGATCTGTTCCCTCTGACCGGGCGGCCGAAGCGGGCGCAATCCTCGCGACCCGCGTCGCCGGCCACGACCGGAAGTTCGGCCTGACCATCCTGCGAGCGGCCGCCGGCGAACTCAGGGTGCCCTATCTCGACGCGCCGATCGGCACCGGCGCTACGCGTCCGTATCCGCGCCCGCGACGTGATGATCGCGCTGCAGCCGCCCGAGGGTCTCAGCGCGCTCAATGTGTTGCCGTGCGAGGTCGCGGAGATCCGCGCCGGCGATGGACCGATCGTCGAGATGCGGCTTGATTGTGCCGGCGAGGCGCTGATCGCCCGCCTGACCCGCCGTTCGGTCGAAACCCTGGGCCTCGAACCCGGCCGTCCGGTCTACGCGGTGATCAAAAGCATCGCCTTCGACCATCACGCGTTCGCCGGCGCCGCTCCCTTGTCCACCGGCGCGGATGCCGACACGACACACGGATAGCTACCCTGACGTGCTGGAGCGGAAGGCCCGCAGGAAGGTGGCGACGGCTCTGGTGGCGGCGGTGGCCAGGGCCGCGGTGTCCGCCGGGTCTTCAAGGCGCAGCAGGCTGCGCAGGTGGATTTCGCCGCGCGCCAGGGCGATGAACTGTTCGGCGGCGAGGCGCGAATCGGGGATCACCAGCGAGCCGGCCTCGGCAGCGCGCGACAGGAAGGTTTCGATCTGCGCCCGGGTGCGGACCGGGCCGGCGGCCCAGAACACTTCCCCCAGCGCCGGAAAGCGCGTTACTTCGCCAACGATGATGCGATTGACCGCGATCGCCTCCGGCGACAGCACCAGGTCGAGAAACCGGGTCGCGATCGTGGTCAGCGACGCCTCGATGTCGCCGGGGTCGAGCGCCTCGACCGAAAATCCGTGAAACCGGCGCGCGCTGACATGCGCGACGACGGCGCCAAACAACTCTTCCTTGCCGGTAAAATGGGCATAGACCGTCGCCTTCGACACGCCGGCGTCGCGAGCGATCGCGTCCATCGTTACCGCGCCGAAACCGCTGGCGAGGAAGGCGCGTTCGGCGGCGGCGAGGATCGCTTCCGCCTTGCCCCCCGTTTCCGCGCGGCCGGCGCTCTGCTGCGCCATCGCCATCACCTCAAGCCTCGTTCCCAAGCATTTGCCGCAGATTGCATCTGGCGGGTCCCTAGCCCACAGACTAGACTGAACTGAACGGTTCAGTCTAGTTGGTGATCTCACGGGTTATGCGTAAGACGGCGTTGATTTTGGCCCTGCTGGTCGTGCTCGTCGCGGCGGTCGGTGGCGGCTGGCATTGGTGGACCGAGTGGCGCTTTCTGCAATCCACCGACGACGCCTATGTGCAAAGCGACATCACCGCGATCAGCCCGAAAGTCGAGGGTTACATCAAGGAGGTGCGGGTCGCGGACAACCAGTCGGTCGCTGCCGGAGACGTGCTGTTCGTCATCGATGATCGCGATTTTGCCGCGAAAAAGGCGCAGGCCGAGGCTGTGGTTGCAACCCAGGAAGCCATCGTGGCGACCTATGCCAGCCGCCTCAAATTCCAGCAGGCGATGATCGAGCAGGCATCGGCGACCGTGCAATCGGCCGAGGCCGATCTGAACCGGACGCAGCTCGACTACAAGCGCTACGCCGCGCTGGTCGGCGGCGATTACGCGACGCGCCAGCGCTTCGAAACCGCCGAGGCCGACCAGCGCAAGGCCGAGGCCGCGCTCGACCGGACCCGGGCCGCGGTCGGCGCCGAGCACAACCAGCTCGCGGTGCTGCAATCGCAGAAGCGCGAGGAGGAGGCGCGGCTGCAGCAGGCGCGCGCCAGCCTGCAACTGGCGCAGAACGACCTCGACAACACGCTGATTCGGGCGCCGGTCGCCGGGGTTGTCGGCAATCGCGGCGGCCGGGCCGGGCAATACGTCAAGCCGGGCACGCAGTTGCTGGCGCTGGTGCCGCTGCCTTACGCCTATGTCACCGCCAACTTCAAGGAAACCCAGCTGACGCATATGCGGCCCGGACAGCCGGCCGACATTACGGTTGACGCCTATCCCGACCAGAAGCTGACCGGCCATATCGAGAGCTTTGCCCCGGCCAGCGGCGCGCAGTTCAGCCTGCTGCCGCCCGACAACGCGACCGGCAATTTCACCAAGATCGTACAGCGCGTGCCGGTGCGCATCGCCCTGCCGGCGGATGGGCCGCTCGCCCGGCTGCTGCGGCCGGGCCTGTCGGTGACGGTGACCGTCGATACCCGCGCCGAGCCGGTTGCCACGACGGCGACCCCGCCGGCCCCGCACTCGGTGATCGGTGCGGCCCAGGCCAAACCGGCGAGTTCGGGCCGCGACCTGACCGAATGACCTGGGCCCTGGTTCCGGCGCTGCGGCGCGTCCGCCGCGGGCGCGGCGATATACCTGCGCGGCAGGCGACCCCCGCCCGGCCGGCCCCAGCGGCGTCGGGAGCATCCCCTGGCGGTGCTCCGGTCACGCAGCCGCGGTTGCGCGACTGGATCGGCGTCCTGGCAATGGTGGTCGGCCTGTTCATGGCGATCATGGACGTGCAGATCGTCACCAGTTCGCTGACCCAGATCCAGGGCGGCCTGTCGGCCAGTCCCGACGAAATCAGCTGGGTGCAGACCGCCTATCTGATCGCCGACGTCATCATGGTGCCGTTTTCCGGCACGCTGTCGCGCCTCCTGTCGACGCGGGTCGTGTTCGTCGGGGCGACATTGGGATTTACGTTCGCGAGCGCCCTGTGCGCCACCGCGACCAGCCTGCCGCAGATGATCATCTATCGCGCGATGCAGGGCTATTGCGGCGGCGCGATCACGCCGAGCGTGTTCCCCGTCGTTTACACCAAGTTCCGCGGCAAGCAGCTGGCGACTGTCATGGTGATGATCTCGCTGATCCTCAACCTGTCGTCGACGCTCGGGCCGACGATCGGCGGGTTTCTGACCGACACGTTCTCGTGGCACTGGCTGTTCCTCGTCAACATCGTACCCGGCATCGGGGTCGCGGTGGTCGTGTGGCTGACCATCGACATCGACAAGCCCGACCTGTCGCTGTTGCGCAATTTCGATGCCTTCGGCCTTGTAACGATGGCGCTGTTTCTCGGCTGCCTCGAATATGTGCTCGAGGAAGGGCCACGCTGGGACTGGTTCGCCGACGAGACCATCTTGATCGCCTGCGTTGTTTCGGGGCTCGCCTCGGTCTTCTTCTTCTGGCGTGTGCTGACCGCAAAACAGCCGATCGTCGATCTGCGAACCTTCAAGATCCGCAATTTCGCGATGGGCTCCTTCTACACCTTTATCGTCGGCACCGGGCTCTATGGCGCGACCTACATCGTGCCGCTGTTCCTGGCGCAGGTGCGCGGGTTCAATGCGATGCAGATCGGCGAGACCGTTGTCGTGACCGGGCTCGCGCAGATGGTGCTGGCGCCGTTCAGCGCCCATATTGCGCGCGCGCTCGACCTTCGGGTCATGCTCGGGATCGGCATGGGTCTCTTCGCCTTCGCGATGTACCTGACCGCCGGCCTGACCAACCAGGCAGGCTTCAACGAACTCCTGATCCCGCAGGCGGTGCGCGGCTTCGCGCTGATGTTCTGCTACCTGCCGGCCAATCTGATCGCGATGGGGGCATTGCCACCCGACAAGCTGAAGAACGGTGCCGGGCTCTACAACCTGACGCGCGATCTCGGCGGCGCGATCGGCCTTGCGACGATCGGGACGATCATGACCAACCGGTCGCAGTTTCACTGGAACCGGCTGATCGAGGACATCAACCCGGCCCGACCCGCGGTGCAGCAATTTCTCGAAGCACAGAGCAACCGCCTCGACCCGCTGATTTCCGGAGACCCAAATCTGGCGGCGCTGCAGATGCTCGCCCGCGCCGTGCAGCGCGAGGCTCTGGTGCTGACGTTCAACGACGTGATCCTGATGCTCGGCGTGCTGTTCGCGATCGGGCTGTTGATGATGCCGCTGGTCCGCCGCCCCCGCTCCGCCATCGCGCATTAACGGGAGAGCAGCCTATTCCCCTTTCGGAATGATCACCTTCTCTTCGATGACGAATGACTTGATGCGGCCGATGAAGAGGGCACCGTCATCGTGGAGGCGCTTGGCTTCGGGGGAGGCGTTGGCGAGGTTCATCGCCGCGCGGTCGTCAAACCACAATTCGGCGATGCCATCGATCTCGACCTCGGTGGTCGGGATGTCGGCGCGGTGGCGCTCTTCAAGGATATGGTTCTGTACATAGCGGCGCACACCCGGCACCGCATGGGCAAGCGGACCGTGGATGTCGAGCCAGTGGCGGACGAATTGCTCGTGCGTCAACTCGGGCTTGCGGGTCAAGAGACCAATCGATTTGATCATGGCGGTTCCTCCGCTGGGTTATTCGACGATAACGATAGCAGATGGCGCCCATTGCGGTCGGAGTTGAACCAAAGGGAGCGCTGTTCCTGCCATGAGCGATGCATTCGACCCGAAGAACCACGGCTTTCCGGAAAGCCGATATTTCGAGGATTTGCGCGTCGGCGAAACCTTCTACATCCCGAGCCGCACCGTCACCGACGCCAATTTTGCCGCGTTCCAGACCGTCTCCGGCGACAACCACCCGATCCATTACGATATCGAATACTGCCGCGACCGTGGCCATCCGGGCCTCCTGGCGCACGGTCTCCAGGTCTTGTGCTTCACCGCCGCCGGCGCCGGAACGCTGGCCCACGTGATCGGCAATTCGCTGATCGCCTTTATCGAGCAATCATCGAAGTTCCTGAAGCCGGTCTATCCCGGTGACACGCTCTACCCCGCCCTGACGATCGCCGAGCTGACCCCGCAGCGCACGACCGGCGTCCTTACCGTCGCCAGCACAATTCACAACCAGAAGCGTGAACTGGTGTTGAGCGGCGAGCAGAAATACCTGCTGCGCAAGCGGCAGCCCGCCTGAAAGCTCACCCGTTTTCGATCGCGGCCGCGAGCAGGTCGGCGGCCTGCCGGCATTGGGCGGCGGTGACGTCGCGGTGGGTGACGGCGCGGCCGATACGGGGTCCGAGGGCCGAGATCAGCACGCCGGCCGCTTTCGCACGCTGGACGATCGTGGCGGCGTCGGGAGCGTCCGGTGCCATGTGGAAGATTACGATGTTGGTCTGGACCGTCCTAGATCGACCATAACCCCCGGCAACCGGGCGAGGTGCTCGGCGATGTGCCGGGCGTTGGCGTGGTCGGTCGCGAGGCCGGAGACATGATGGTCGAGCGCATAGAGGCCAGCGGCGGCGAGGATACCGGACTGCCGCATCGCGCCGCCAAAGCGGCGGCGCTGCGTCATCGCCGCGGCGATCAGAGCTTTGTCGCCCGCCAGCACGCTGCCGACCGGGCAGCCCAGCCCCTTCGACAATGCGATCGAGGCGAGGTCGAACGGACGCCGCCAGCTCGGCGAGGCTCAGCCCCGACGCGACCGAGGCGTTGAACAGCCGCGCGCCATCGAGATAGGTCGCCAGCCCGGCGGCATGGGCGGCAGTGCAAATGTCAGTAACATCAGCCTGCGGAAACACGATGCCGCTGCCGAGATTGTGCGTGTTCTCGATCGCGACCAGCGCGGTCGCCGGCAGCACGATATGGCCGCGCGGCTTTACAGCCGCACGCAAATCAGCGGCGGTAAACAGCCCGCCGCTGCCGATCTCGGTAAACAGCACGCCGGAATTGGCGGCACCGGCGCCGGCCTCGTGCCACATGATATGCGCCTGTTCGCCGACCAGCACCTCGTCGCCCGGCCTCGTCAGGATCTTCAGCGCAATCTGGTTCGCCATCGTGCCGCTGGGCACGAACAGCGCCGCTTCCTTGCCGAGCAGGTCAGCAATGCGTTCCTGAAGCCGGTTGACCGTCGGGTCTTCGCCGTACTGGTCGTCGCCGACCGGCGCGTCGGCCATCGCGCGGCGCATTGCCGGTGACGGGCGGGTCACGGTATCCGATCGCAGATCGATCGGCAGGCTGGGTTCGGTCATGCACGCCTCCGGAACAGCAGAACCCGAGCCTAATCGACATCACAAAGCCGCGACAGCCGGTTGCAATCACGCGGCAGGCATGATGGAATTGTCCATGGCTGTCTCACCGTGTGAGACCAAGGTTGTGTGGCAAAGCTGGCGCGGCCTCGTCTGCGCCAGTTTGCTTTTAGCGGCACTGCTGACCGGAGCGGCGCTGGCCGCAGAACCGCGTTTTTTCCGCATTGGCACGGCCGCTACCGGCGGCAGCTTTTTCGAGATCGGCGGGGTTATGGCGGGGGCCATTTCCGGCCCGGCCGAGGGACCGCCCTGCGACCGTGGCGGCAGTTGCGGCGTGCCTGGCCTTGTCGCGGTGGCGCAGGCGACGCCGGGGTCGCTGGAAAACCTGCGCCTCGTCAATGCCGGCCAGCTGGAATCGGGCTTTGCCCAGGCTGATATCGCCGGCTGGGCCTATAGGGGCACCAGCCTGTTCGCCGATACCGGGCCCCTGCCGCGGCTGCGGGCGATCGCCAGCCTGTTCCCCGAAGCGACGCATCTGGTGGTGCGTGCCGATAGTCCAATCAACTCGCTGGCCGATCTGGCTGGGAAGACCGTGTCGGTCGGCGAGTCCGGGTCGGGCACGACGGCGGGGGCGAATATCCTGCTCGCTGCCGAGGGCTTTAATGAGAACGCGCTGACCCGCAAATTCCTGCGGCCGGGGAAGGCTGCCGAAGAACTGAAAGCCGGCACGATCGACGCGCTTTTTCTGATCGGCGGCTTTCCGATCCCGGCGATTCGCGATTTGGCATCGAGCACGCCGATCCGCCTCGTGCCGATCGAGGGAAAAATCGTCGACGCGCTGAAAAAGGATTTCCGATTCTACAGTATTACTTCGATTCCGGGCGGGATTTACCCCGGTGTCGATGTGGATACGCCGTCACTGGGCTTCTCGGCCTTGTGGGTGGTCAATGCGGACGTCGATACCGACCTTGTGTATGCCATCGTGCAGTCCCTGTGGCGACCGACGACCGGGCGCCTGCTGGCAGGGCTCGACCCGATCGGTAAGCGCATCAAGCTCGACCGCGCGCTCGACGGGATATCTGTCCCGCTTCACCCCGGCGCCGCGCGGTTCTATCGTGAGGCCGGCATGTCGACCGAAGGAGCACCGGAGGCGACGGCCGACGCCAACGCTCCGAAATAGGTCCATCGGGGCACCCTCTACCGCGGCCCTGTGAATGCCCCTGGCAACGGAAATGCCAACAATAATGGAAATGACGGTACGATGAGCCTGCTCGAACGTTGGCACGATTACTGGTCGCCGCGCGAAGTAATCGAAACCTCGCCCCACGTGTCCGACGAGGTCAAATACACCACCTGCTATATGTGCGCCTGCCGCTGCGGCATCAAAGTGCACCTGAAGGACGGCGGCATCCGCTTTATCGAGGGCAACCCGCGGCATCCGGTCAACCGCGGCGTGATCTGCGGCAAGGGCGCCTCCGGGATCATGCAGCAGGCGTCGCCCGCCAAGCTCCGCAAACCGCTGATGCGGGTCGGCGAGCGCGGCGCCGGCGAGTTTCGCGAGATCGAGTGGGACGAGGCGATTGCCACCGCGCTCGACTGGCTCGCGCCGATCCGCGAGACCGACCCGAAAAAGCTCGCTTTCTTCACCGGCCGCGACCAGAGCCAGTCATTGACCGGGTTCTGGGCAACGCAATTCGGCACGCCAAATTTCGCGGCGCATGGCGGGTTCTGCTCGGTCAACATGGCGGCGGCCGGGCTTGTATACGATGGGCGGCAGCTTCTGGGAGTTCGGCGAACCCGATTGGGAACGCACCAAATTGTTCCTGATGTTCGGGGTTGCCGAGGACCATGATTCCAACCCGATCAAGACCGCCCTGTCGGGTCTGCAAAAACGCGGCGCCAAGTTCATCTCGGTCAACCCGGTCCGCACCGGGTATTCCGCGATCGCCGACGAGTGGATCGGCATCCGCCCGGGCACCGACGGGCTGTTCGTGCTGTCGCTGATCCATGAGTTGCTGTGCGCCGACAAGGTCGATTTCGCCTTATCTCGGCCGCTACACCAACGCAGCGTGGCTGGTGATCCAGGCCCCCGGCGAGGCGGATGACGGCCTCTTCGCCCGTAACGAGGCGGGCGAGCCGCTGGTACTCGACGCGCAGGGCGGGCTTACCAGCGCGCTGCAGACCGATGTCGATGCGCGTGTCGTCGGCGACGCGAGGTTGCCTGACGGGCGGCGCGCCGTTCCGGTGTTTCAGTTGCTCGCCGAGCGTTATCTCGACACGAAATACGCGCCCGAGGCGGTGGCGGAGCGGTGCGGCATCCCGGCCGACCGCATCCGCGGCATCGCCGCCGAGATCGCGGCGACCGCGTTCGAGCAGGAAATCGAGATCGCGCAGCCGTGGACCGACTGGGCCGGGCGACGACACGCGACGATGCGCGGCCGGCCCGGTCTCGATCCATGCGATGCGCGGCATCTCGGCCCATTCCAACGGGTTCCAGACCTGCCGCGCGCTGCATCTGCTGCAGATCATCGCTCGGCACGATCGATGTGCCGGGCGGCTGGCGCTACAAATCGCCTTATCCCGAAGCCCGCCCCGCCGGGTCCAAAGCCGGCCGGCAAGCCGGGCCAGGTCGCGCCCGGAAAGCCGCTCGGCGGCGCGCCGCTCGGCTTCTCATGGGACCGGAGGATCTGATCCTCGAAACCGACGGCACGCCCGGTACGGATCGACAAGGCGTTCTCCTGGGAAGCGCCGATCGCCGCGCATGGGCTGATGCACATGTTGATCCACAACGCCTGGAAGGGCGACCCCTACCCGATCGACACGCTGTTCATGTACATGGCCAACATGGCGTGGAACTCGTCGATGAATACCGTCCGAGACGATCCGGATGCTGACCGACAAGGACCCGGCGACCGGCGAGTACAAAATCCCGCACATCATCTATTCCGACGCCTATTACTCCGAGACCGTCGCTTACGCCGATCTGATCCTGCCGGACACGACCTATCTCGAACGCTGGGATTGCATTTCACTGCTCGACCGGCCGATCGGCGGCACTGACGGCCCGGCCGATTCGATCCGCCAGCCGATCCTGACACCGGACCGCGATGTCCGGCCGTTTCAGGATGTGCTGATCGAACTCGGCGCACGGCTCGGCCTGCCAGCCTTTATCAATGCCGATGGCACGCCGCGCTTTCCGGCGGGGTACAAGGACTATATCCAGATGCACGAGCGCGCGCCCGGCGTCGGGCCGCTCGCCGGCTTTCGCGGCGAGGACGGCAACCGCCGTCGGCAAAGGTGCGCCGAACCCGCATCAACTCGATCGCTATATCGAAAACGGCTGTTTCTGGAAATTCGAACTGCCGCCGGAGCAGCTCTATTTCAAGCACGCCAACAAGGCCTATCTCGAAACCGCGACGGCGATGGGGCTGATCGGCGCACCCGACCCGATCATCCTGCAGCTTTACGTCGAGCCATTGCAGCAATTCCGCCTCGCCGCGCAGGGCCACGGCACGATCGTGCCGCCGGAAAAGGACCGCGCCCGGATCGAAACGCATTTCGACCCGCTGCCGTTCTGGTATCCGCCGTTCGAGGAAGCGCGCATCGACCCGCAGGCCTTTCCGCTGCACGCGATCACCCAGCGGCCGATGCAGATGTACCATTCCTGGCACTCGCAGAACGCCTGGCTGCGGCAGATTCTGGGGCAGAACCGCCTGTTCATGAACCGGGTCACGGCACACGGTCTGGGCCTTGCCGACGACGACTGGGTGTGGGTGTCGAGCCATGCCGGCCGCATCGAGGGCCAGATCAAGCTGATGGACGGCGTGAACCCCAACACGGTATGGACCTGGAACGCGATCGGCAAGCACAGCGGCGCCTGGAACCTCGCCGCCGACTCGCCGGAGTTTCAGCGCGCGTTTCTGCTCAATCACCTGATCACCGAGACGCTGCCCGACAAGGACGGCGTCGCCGCGACCGGCCCCAACGCCGATCCGATCACCGGCCAGGCGGCGTGGTACGATCTGCGCGTGCGCATCGAGAAGGTGCGTCCGGCCGAAGCCGGCCACACCGAGCCGCGTTTTGCGACGCTGCACGCGCTGCCCGCCACCCGGCCGTCGCCGGACACCGTGCGCTATGGTGCCCGGTTCAAAGAAGACCGCGAGCCGGGGAGCCTCCGATGACCGACCTGCCGGCCGTCCAGCCCGGACAGAAAAAGCTCGGCCTCGTCATCGACCTCGATCTGTGCGTCGGCTGCCATGCCTGCGCCACCGCCTGCAAGGAATGGAACACCGGCGGCCACATGGCGCCGCTGACCGATTTCAATGCCTATGGCGACGGCGCGTGGGGCGTGTGGTTCAACCGCATCCATTCCTTCGAGGAAGGAGAGGGTGCGGATGCGCGCACCGTGCATTTCCCGAAAAGCTGTCTGCACTGCGAGGAACCGGCCTGTGTCACGGTCTGTCCCACCGGCGCGTCCTACAAGCGCGCCGAGGACGGCATCGTGCTGGTCAACGAGAGCATCTGTATCGGCTGCAAGCTGTGCTCGTGGGCATGCCCCTACGGCGCCCGCGAGTTCGACGCCGATGTCGGCGTGATGAAGAAATGCACGCTGTGCGTTGATCGCATCTACAACGAAAACCTTGCGCCCGAGGAACGCCAACCCGTGTGCGTCATCGTGTGCCCGACCAAGGCGCGTTTCTTTGGCGATCTCGGTGACCCGAATTCCGCAGTGTCGGAGATCGTCGCGACCCGCGGCGGCAAGGATTTGATGCCGGAACTCGGCTATCGCCCGACCAACAAATACCTGCCGCCGAAGCGCAACAAAGTGCCGCCCGTTCGCGTCGCCGCGAGCGCTTCGGCGACGGCGGCCGAAGATGGCGGCAACGCCTTGCTGCGCTGGGTCGACCGGCTGTTGTCGCGATGATGAATTCACACTCCACGCTGACCCACCTCACCTTCCCCCCTAACGGGCGTAGAGGGGACGCTACAGCGATGCCCCCCCTTCTTCCTCTCCGCCCCCGGGGGCGGAGAGGGTTGGGGTGAGGTGGGGGGAGCCACATGCATCCAGCCTTCTCGATCGTTTTCTTCACCACCGCGTCCGGCGCGGGTTTCGCGCTGCTGATGCTGATTGGGCTCGGCGTGCCGCTCGGGCTGCTCCCGCCCGACCCGTTTTTCGGGTTCACCGCGCTGGCCTTTGCGTTTGCCCTCAGCGCCGGCGGGCTTGGATCGTCGGTATTGCATCTCGGACGGCCGGAGCGGGCGTGGCGGGCGTTCTCACAATGGCGCTCGTCGTGGCTGTCGCGCGAAGGGGTCCTGTCGGTCGCGACCTTTATCCCGGCGGCGATCTTCGCGATCGGCTGGGTGCTGTTCGGCGCGACGTCAGGCATCGTCGGATTATGCGGCATCCTCGCGGCCGTCTTTGCGGCCGGCACGGTGTACTGCACCGGGATGATCTACGCGTCGCTGAAACCGATCCACCAATGGCACAACCGCTGGGTCGTGCCGAATTATCTGGCACTCGGATTGATGACCGGGTTTCTGTTGCTCGATCTCGTTCTGCGCCTTTGGGTGTTCCTGCCGGTCGTCGCCGAAATCCTGACCCTGGTGACGATCGTCGCCGCGTGGTGTCTGAAGGAAGCCTATTGGCGCTTCATCGACACGACCTCGGCCTCGAGCAGCGTCGCCAGCGCCACCGGTCTCGGCGCCCGCGGCCGGGTCCGCATGCTGGAACCGCCGCACACCGAAGAGAATTTCCTGCTCAAGGAGATGGGGTTTCGCATCGCCCGCAAGCACCGCATCCGCCTGCGCCTGATCGCGCGCCTCACCGGGTTCCTGCTGCCGGCGCTGTTGTCGCTGATCGCGATGCTCGCCTCACCCGGCATGGCAACGCTCGCGGCGGCATTGGCCGTGCTCAGCGCCGGGCTTGGCATGGTCATCGAGCGCTGGCTATTCTTCGCCGAGGCGAAACATCGGGTAACGCTGTATTACGGCGCCGAAGCCGCGTGATCCGACCTGGTTGACGGCAGTGGCGCGACAGACACCGTGCCGCGCCGCCGTAGGGTCTCGGCGATTTGGTCCTCGATGACGCGCGCTATCTGCGGGCGGTAGTGAATCTGATCCCAAAAGCCGCGATCGTCCCGCGCCAGCGGGCCATCGGTCAGTAAATCGACGAGGATCGTGTCCGGGCGCTGCCTCACAAGCGCGGCAAACGCCGCCTTGCAGAGCATTTGGACATGCTCTGCCGCCGACCCCGCCGGCGGCAGAGCGCTATGATGGCGCGGCAGAAAGATCAGCAAAGCCGTTGCTGTCGCGGGCAGCGCGTCGAGAAAGCGTTGCAGGCGCGGCACTGCGGCGAAATCGATCACAGCCGGCTCGACCCCGGCGGAGACCGCTGCGGCGAAATTGCGGCGTGCCTCGTTTTCGTCCCACTGATGGCCGGTGTCATAGTCGCGATAGCCGTCGCGGCGTAACGGGGTGGTGCGGCCAAAGACCAGTTTGAGCTTGCGTTCCACCTCTTCAAAGGTCTTCAGCCGTAGCAGATTGACCGCGTAGGTCAGGATGCTGTCGGAGTACAGCCAGAACGGGAATGGATTGTTGACGGCAAGCTCCCCGTCGCTCTGACACCACGTTTGGTCCAGCCCAAAGATGACGGCCATTGCCGCCGGCCCCGACGATCCCTGATGATGCCGCCAAAACCAGTCCGCAACCGTCAGCTGCTCCAGCGGGCCGGTGCCGGCGACCGCCAGGGAGACGAAATGCAGGCCGGTCAACGCCGTCAATCGTGCGGGGTCGAGCAGCTGGATCGTCGAATTTCCCAGGATCGCCACTTCGGCGTCGGGTTCCCGCCCGATGCTCGCGCCGCTCAAGCGCTGCCCAAGCTCAGGCACCCCGTAGCCGGTCAGGACCGCCAAGCGGCCGGTATCGTAGGGGTCTACGGCAATGAGGATCACGCCAAGCACCAAGCCGAGGGCCAGGCAGGCGACGCCATACGATCGCAGAACCCGCGGCCAGCGCGTCGCCTCAGAAATGGAAGTAGATGAACTCATACGATGGACCGTCAGCCAGTTTGAGCAGCACGGCAACCGTCGCGGCGCCGCCCACGGGCGCGAGCCATGCCCAGGGGCGCAAACGACCGACGACGTTCTGGCTGCTCGGGCCGATCACCGCGACCGCCGCCGCCAACGCAATCGCGCGCCAGCCCGAAAGTGGGCCGGGCACCGTCTGCCCGGCCATCGCATGCAGCACCCGGAGTGCCGCATCCAGGCTCGACGCACGAAAAAAGACCAGCGAGACGATCCAGAACGCGATGACCAGCGCCCATCCAATCGCGGCCGGCGGCGAGCGCAGCCACCGGCGCCACAGCACCTCGATCGAGAGCCCGAACCCATGCAAGGCGCCCCAGATCACAAAGGTCCAGCCGGCGCCATGCCACAGACCGCCCAAAACCATCGTCGCGAGCAGCGCGAGAAGGTGTCCCGCTAGGTTTTGCCGGCTGCCTCCGAGCGGAATGTACAGATAGTCGCGCAGGAACCGCGACAGGGTCATGTGCCAGCGCCGCCAGAACTCACGCAGGCTCGTCGCACGGTAGGGCACCGCAAAATTGTACGGGAGCGCGAAACCGAGCATCAGCGCCAGACCGATCGCCATATCGGAATAGCCGGAAAAATCGAAATAGAGCTGCAGGGTGAAGGCGAGCGCCCCGCTCCAGGCGTCACCACAGGACAACATGGCCCCGCCGCTCTCCGCCGCCCTGGCAAATACCGGATCGACATGGGTGGCCAGGGCATCAGCCAGAAACAGCTTCTTCGCCAACCCGATCACGAACAGCGCGACCCCGCGTGCGAGGCGTTCGGCCCAGTCGGGTTGCAGCGGCGAGCGGCTGAATTGCGGCACGATCTCGCGATGTCGTACCAACGGGCCTGCCAGGATTTGCGGAAACAGCGCGATGTAGAGCGCGTAATCACGAAACCGATAGCGCGGCGCCGATCCCCGCAGCAGGTCGGCGAGGTAGATGATGTGATGGAAGGTGAAGAAACTGATCCCGAGCGGCAGGGCGAGGCGGGCCAGCATCGGGTGCCACCCGGTGCTTTCCGCGACAATGTCCTCGAAAAAGCCGAGATACTTGAACAGGGCAAGGCAGGCGAGGTTCGCAACGATCGCGGCAATCAGGACACCTCGATGGCGAAAGGCGAAGAACAACTCGGCCGCCAGCCAGTTGAACAGGATTGAACCGGCCAACAGCGGAGTAAAGCGCCAGTCCCAGTAGCTGTAGAAGGCGAGCGAGGCGGCGAGCAAATACCACAGCCGCGGGCTCGTGCGCCGGGCCAGCAGCCAGTAACCGCCCAGCGCCACCGGAAGAAACCCAAAGATGAAGGCAAAACTGCTGAACAGCATCAGCGGCCCGTCACCGAAAAGCCAGCGGGCCGCCGCGGCGCACCCAGGCTGCCGCAACCAAAATGGCGCACCTCGCGGTCAGTCCGGGTCGAAACGGTCGCGGTAATCAAGCTTCAAGGCCGGGTCCTGCGCTTCCTTGCGCAGAAAGCAGTTACCGGCGACCAGCACCTCGATCTCGCTTCCCATGAAGCAGCGAAAGGCATCTTCCGGCGTGCACGCGATCGGCTCGCCGCGCACGTTAAAGCTGGTGTTGACCAGTACCGGACAGCCGGTCTTGGCCTTGAAGGCTGAGAGCAGTGCGTGGTAGCGCGGGTTGGTCTCGCGGTGCACGGTCTGAATGCGCGCGGAGTAATCGACATGCGTCACCGCCGGAATGTCGGACCGGGCGATATTGAGCTTGTCGATGCCGAACAACGCGCTCTCCGCCTCGGTCATCGCGCGGCGCCGGTCGGCCGCGACATCGGCCACCAGCAGCATGTAGGGGCTGTCCTCCGCAAGGCCGAACCAGTCGGCGACATCCTCGCGCAACACCGATGGCGCAAACGGGCGAAAACTCTCGCGGTATTTGACGCGCAGGTTCAGCGTCTTCTGCATCGTCGTGCTGCGCGGATCGCCGAGGATCGAACGGCCGCCCAGGGCGCGCGGGCCGAATTCCATGCGCCCCTGGAACCATCCGACCGCTTTTTCCTCGATCAGCGCATCGGTCGTCGCGTCGAGCAGATCGGGTTCCGGCATTGCCTCGTAGCGCGCGCCGACCGCGGTCAGCCGCCCCTCGACCTCTGGTTGCGCGAAGCCCGGCCCGAGATAGCACCCCTGCATCGCATCCATCGTGTTGAGCGGCAGGCGCGGCGCCTTTTTGTACAGGTGATAGGCCGCCAGAGCTGCCCCGAGCGCGCCGCCGGCATCACCCGCCGCCGGCTGAATCCACAACCGCTCGAAATGCCCGTCGCGCAATATCTTGCCGTTGGCAACGCAGTTCAGCGCGACCCCACCCGCAAGGCACAAATTCTTCGCGCCGGTCTCGGCCGCGATCGCGCGCGTCAGCCGCCGCACGACCTCCTCGGTCACCGCCTGAATCGACGCGGCGAGGTCCATGTCGCGCTGGGTCAGCGGCGCTTCCGGGGCGCGCGGCGGGCCGCCGAACAGGGCATGAAACCGCGCGCTGGTCATCGACAGCCCGGCGCAATAGTCGAAATAGCTCTGGTCGAGCCGAAAGCTGCCGTCCGGCTTTACGTCGATCAGATGGTCGAGGATGGTCTGCGCGAATCGCGGCTCGCCATAGGGCGCCAACCCCATGACCTTGTATTCGCCGGAATTGACCCGGAAACCGGTATAGGCGGTGAACGCCGCGTAGAGCAGCCCCAGCGAATGCGGAAACTGGATTTCCCGCAGCATGTCGAGGCCGTTGCCGTGGCCGAGAGCGACCGAGGTCGTCGCCCACTCCCCTACCCCATCCATCGTCAGCACCGCCGCCTCATCAAAGGGTGAGGCGAAAAACGCCGACGCGGCGTGGCTCTGGTGATGTTCGGTAAAGAGTAGCCGCGTCTCCCAATCGACATCGGGGGCGAGCACGGCGAGTTCGCGGCGCAACAGCCGCTTCTGAAACAATTTTTCCTTCAACCACACCGGCAACGCCGTGCGGAACGAGCGGAACCCGCGCGGTGCAAACGCCAGATAGGTTTCGAGCAGACGTTCGAACTTCAGAAACGGCTTGTCATAAAAGACGACGTGATCGACCGCGTCGAGCGCGATGCCAGCCTCGTCAAGACAATAGCGCAGCGCGTTGGTGGGAAACCCGAAATCGTGCTTTTTGCGGGTGAACCGTTCTTCCTGCGCCGCCGCGACGATCCGGCCGTCGGTGATCAGCGCCGCCGCGCTGTCATGGTAGAAGGCCGAGAGGCCGAGGATGTACATGGGCGGACCCGATCAAGACTGGGCCTTCATCCTATCACCGGCACTGCGCCGCGGGGCGTGTGGAATCCAGTAGCTCGCCGCCGCCGGGTCCGGCCGCAGGCGCAGCCGGTCTCTCCCGAAAAGGCGAAGCGTCCACCCAAGCGGCGTTATGATCAGAAAAAACGCGGACGCGACGGCGATCGATCCGAGGACACTATCGCCGGGCCGTGCGTTTCCGCTGATCGCCTGGTCCGGGCCGGTCTGCGCCATTGCGTCAACAGCTGCCGGCTCGGCAGTCGGCGCCGGCAACCAGATCCTGGCGCATTCCCAGCAATTGCCGGTCGACGGCGGCGCGTTCCGCCATGAAGGCCTTGAGTTCGTTGTCGGCCAGCTTGGTGATCGCCGGCATCCTGACGCTCAGCGGATCAATCTGCGCGCCCTGGTAATGCACCTCGTAGTGCAGATGCGGGCCGGTCGCGAGCCCGGTCATCCCGACATAACCGATCAATTCGCCCTGCTTGACTTGTTCGCCGTCGTGGAGGCCCCGGGCAAAGCCGCTCAGATGACCATAGGCCGTCGCATATTGCTGGTTGTGTTCGATCTCGATGTAGTTGCCATAGCCGCTGACCTGGCCGGCCCGGGTGACGACGCCGTCGCCGGCGGCATACACCGCTGTGCCGATCGGCGCGCCGAAATCGACACCGCGATGCATCCGGCTATAGCCGAGGATCGGATGAAACCGCATCCCGAAGGTCGAGGTCAGCCGCGCTCCGTCGATCGGCGTGCGCAGCAGCGATTTGCGGATGTTCTCGCCGAGTGCGCTGTAATAGCCGGGCTCACCCCCCGGCGGCGTATAGCGGTAAAGGCGCAGCCGCGTGCCGTGCAGGGTCATCTCGGCATAGACCATATGGCCGCGGCCGGTCGGCTCGCCGAACTCGTCGTCGGTCCGCTCGTAGAGGATCGTGAACGTGTCGTTGAAGCGGACTTCGCGCTGGAAATCGACATCGTAGCTGAAGGCGCGGATCATCTCGTCGACGATGCCGACCGCCACGCCGGCATGTCCGGCCGCCGCGGCGAGGCTGGAGTGGATCGTGCCGGAGGCGATCATCGTGACATCGTGCGTTGGCCGATCCTGGTCTTCGGCGACGAAATTGCCCTTGTCGTCGCGTGCCACGACAATGTCGCGATCCGGCGCAAGTGCGATCCGGATGCTGAGCAGGCGGTCCGCCTGGGTCAGCACCGCGGCCTTCTGCCCCACTTTCAGGTCGCGCGTGTTCCACACCGTGCCGAGCTGTCGCACCGCCGCCTGCGCGTCGCCGGAGGCGATACCCATGCGCGTTAACAGCCGCAGCGGCGTGTCGCCAGGCAGCGCTTCGACGATCTGTGCCGCATCCGATACGGCTGGCACGTCTGGCGGGGCGTTCGGTCCCGCCGCCGCACCCGATGCGACGGCGTCCTGCGCAGATACTTCTGCCGGCGCCCGCGCCTCGGCCAGTTCTGGCTGAGTTTTGGCCAGAACTGGTGCCGCTTGCGCTGCGGCAGACATACCTGTGGTGTCCGCTTGTCGCGCCGGCTCTGGCGACATCGCTCGATCCAGGAAAATGGCGCCGCCCAGCACTGCGATGCTGAGGGTCACTCCGACGATTCGAGCACGGCGCGAACGCCGTCTCATATCGTCTTTCTCCCAGGTATTGTCCCCCCGACATACCTCATGGGGCCCGAAACTGCCCGCGTCACCTGAGGCTTGTCAATCCTTTAGGGCTAAAAGGGGTCGTTTAGCGGCTACTCGACATCGGCGCGAAAAGGCGTTGACGCTGAGTTTCGATCGGCCTATAAGCCGCCTCCCGCAACGACAGGGGGCCGCTCGGCGGCGTCATCGCCGGGTTGT
>CAVTUM010000014.1:0-545003 GCA_963737875.1 uncultured Alphaproteobacteria bacterium
CTGACCATCGGGGCGCGCAGCTACGGCTCAATCGCCTCGATCCTGAAGACCGGCCTCGACCGGGCGTTCCACGACACCGCCGCACCGGACGTTGCCCCCTTGCTGCACGCCAACATCCGTGGCCGCGGCTACTACCATTGACCCCTGGCATTGAAAGGAGATCCGATGCTCGCTCACCCAACTCAGGAACGCATGCTGGCCCTTGGGCTGACCGGAATGGCCAAGGCGCTCGATGATCAGCGACGACAACCTGACATTGCGGCACTGGCCTTCGAGGAGCGATTGGCGCTGTTGCTCGACCGCGAGACCATGGAGCGCGAGAACAAGCGGCTGGCCGCCCGCCTGCGTTTCGCTGCCCTGCGGCAGGAGGCGGTCGTCGAGGACGTTGATCTACGAGCGCCCCGCGGCCTCGACCGAACCTTGTTCCACAAGCTGGCCGCCGGTGACTGGATCGACCGTAAACAGAACTTGCTGGTGATCGGCCCAACCGGCGTCGGCAAGTCGTGGATCGCTTGCGCCCTCGGTCACAAGGCGTGCCGCGACAATCGCTCAGTCTCCTACTATCGGGTCCCTCGGCTGCTCGAAGCATTGGCCCTGGCACGCGGCGACGGCCGTTATGGGCGGCTGTTGAAGACGCTCGGCCGGGTGCAGCTGCTGATCCTGGACGATTGGGGTCTGGCACCGCTCACCGGCGAGCAACGCCGCGACCTGCTGGAAATCATGGACGATCGCCACGAGCGCGGCTCAACCATCGTCACCAGCCAGGTACCGGTCGATCACTGGCATGAGGTTATCGGCGATCCCACCATCGCCGACGCTGTGCTGGACCGGCTTGTTCACAACGCCCACCGCCTGCTGCTGAAACCTGCTGCTGAAAGGAGAATCCCTGCGCAAACGGGCTGCCAACGCGCTCATGCTTGACGCCGAAGCAGTCAACTGACTCCATAAGCCACGTCGACGACGACCCTGGACGGGATCATCGGAATCCCTGTCCGCCTTGGATCGGAATCAGCGTCCGGCTTCGATCGGAATCGCTGTCCGCTATCGTCGGAATCCGCATAAGTGGACAGAAAAGCCGGGGCGTCGATTGCCTCCTCGCGTGTTCCATAACGATGTCGGCGATGCCAAGGGAACCGCAGAGAGCATCGCCCAATTCCTTGGGCAACGTCATTACAACCTGTACATGCCACTGGCGGTCTATGGCTCAGAGTTGCCGACCGGTCAGAAGGGGTCTGAGAAGGACGTCAGCGGCTGCCTAGGTCTCGTCGCCGACTTCGACGATGACGACGCGGCGCGCTGGGCCGAGCGCCTGCCGATCCCACCTAATTACGTCCTCGAGACCAGCGCCGGCCGCTTTCAGGCCTTCTACCTCTTCGACGAACCTCAGACTGTCGCGGCTGCAAAGCCGGTCGCCGAGCGCCTCAAGGCCTTTGCCCAATGCGACCATGGCACATCCGACCTGTCCCACGTCTGGCGCGTGCCGGGCGCGCTGAACTGGCCGAACGCGAAGAAGGTGAGCGAAGGCCGTTCGCCCGTGCCACAACTCGTGCGCGTTGCCAAGGAGTGGGACGGCAGCAAGACATCCCTTCAGCAGCTGAGTGACGCACTACCTGAGGTCGTTCCTGGCACCCGCACGTCGGAGAGAGCCTCGACGTCATCTTCGGCGGCTGGGTCGGCTCGCAATGCCAAGCACGCCCCTCACGCTGCGGCCGTCGCCGGCACTCCAGAAAATGACGACGCCCTCGCATCCATGGCCTCTCTGCCTGCCGCGCTCCAGGACGAGATACGGCGCCCAGCGTCGGGTGACCGCAGCAAAGCACTCTTCAAGGTCATCGCTCAGCTGGTCGCACAGGGCCTCGACGACGCAACGATTGAGAATGTCATCGACGCGTACCCTGAAGGGATCGGCGAAAAATATGCCGACCGTAACGATCTTGACCGCGAAATTGCCCGCGTCCGCGCCAAGACGCAGATAAACATGCCAAGTGCCGTACGCCCGATCGTTCAAGTTCGCTCCGGTGCGCTACCCTCGGTTGTCGACCAAGCCGAGCAGCACCTGATCGATTCAGACGCGGATATATTTCAGCGCGGCAGCCTAGTTGTTCGTCCGGTACAGGACTGTATCCCAACTCTGAGCGGGAAGCAGATCATAGGAACGCGCCTCGTTCCGATCACAACACACAATCTGATCGAGCGCTTCTCAAGGGTGGTCGATTTCCAGAAGCAAAATAGCGCGGGCGCCTGGTTCTCCGTCGATTGCCCTAGGCAGATCGCCGAGACGTATTTGGCGCGCGAGGGGGAGTGGAACCTGCCGGTGCTCGCGCGGGTCGTCAACGCGCCGACGTTGCGAGTCGATGGGTCGCTTCTCCAAGAGCCCGGGTATGACGACGCAAGCGGTCTGCTATTCGATCCTCAAGGCGTCACCTTTCCGCCCATCCCTGACCAGCCGAGCCTTCTCGACGCAGTGCAGGCAGCAATTGATCTCGTGGCTCTGCTCGAGACGTTTCCCTTCGTGGACGACGCAAGCCGCGCCGTAAGCCTATCCGCGATCTTGACCTCCCTGATTCGCCCGTCACTGCCGGCTGCGCCACTGCACGCCTTCACCGCGCCCGTACGAGGCTCCGGCAAATCGATGCTCGTCGACATCGCCTCAATGATCGCCAGCGGGCACGAAGCGTCCGTGATTGCCCAAGGCCATTCCGCAGAGGAGTTCGAGAAGCGGCTGGGCGCGAGCTTTCTCGCCGGCGACGCGACGATCGCCATCGACAACTGCGAACGCCCCCTTGAGGGCGAGTTCCTGTGCCAGGTTCTGACGCAGCCTCGTGTCACGATCCGCGTGCTGGGTCTCTCCAAGAACGTCGTTACCCCGACGAACGCCAGCCTGTTCGCGACGGGCAACAACCTTCAGATCAAGGGCGATCTAACCAGACGCACAATCGTCTGTGCGCTTGACCCTGAATGTGAACGCCCCGAACTGCGAGCCTTTGCGGCCAGTCCGCTGGATCTGATTCGCCGCGATCGCGCCCGTTACGTGGCAGCGGCTCTAACGCTCTTGCGCTACGCCGCTGTCGATCAGCTTCCGCGCTGGGCCAAGTCCAGCCCACTGGGGTCGTTCGAGGGGTGGTCTGGCTGGGTGCGGGCCGCGGTGATCTTCGCAACACAGGCCGACCCATGCGCAACGATGGAGCGCATTCAGGCGCAGGACCCGGAGGTCGAACGCCTCGTCAGCGTGATCCACGAATGGCAGGCGATCATCGGCGATCGTTACGTCACCACCGCGGAGGTGATCGACATCGCAACGAAGCAACGCCTCACGTCCAGCGTGGAGGAGAAGAAATTCGTCCACGACACCTTCCGCGAGGCGTTGCTGGCTGTCGCCGGCAATGGCGGTAGCATCGACGGCCGACGGCTCGGAACGTGGTTGGCGCGCAACAAGGACCGTATCGTCGGAGGCCAGAAAATCGAGATGGGCACGATGTTGAACGGCATTAACCGATGGCAAGTCTGAGGTTGGGATTGACCCGGATTGGTGGACACCCTGAAGCTTTCGCCAGAGGTGCTACCGATGCCCAAAACACACCCGCCGTATTCGCCTGAGTTTCGCCGTCAGATGGTGGATCTCGTTCGTGCCGGACGTGACCCTGACGATCTGGCGCGCGAGTTTGAGCCGACCGGCCATTCCATTCGCGCCTGGGTCGCGCAGGCTGAGCGGAACGAGGGGCGACGAGTTGAATTGAGCCCCGGTTTGGCCGCGGCGGAGCGTGACGAGTTGATCCGGCTGCGACGTGAGAACAAGCAGCTGAGGCTGGAGCGCGATATTTTATCAAAAGCCGCGGCCTGGTTTGCTCGGGAGACCGGCACGCTGCCGTCCGGCTCTTCCGGTTCATGAGCGCAAACCAGGCCGGCTTCCCGATTGCCGCGATGGCACGCATGCTCGGCGTGTCGAAGGCGGGTTATTGTGCGTGGCTGCAACGCCCCGCGTCGGCCCACGCTACGGCCGACGCGGCTTTGTTGAAGCGCGTCAGGACCATCCATGCCAGTTCACGCCAGACTTACGGGGCGCCTCGCGTCCATGCCGATCTGCGTCACCGTGGCGAGAGGCACAGCCGGAAACGGATCGCCCGCCTGATGCGCGAAGCCGGGCTGGTCGGCGCCAGCCATCGGCGCGGGGGCCCGATTACAACGCGGCGGGACAAGGACGCCCGGCCTGCGCCCGACCTGGTCGACCGTAACTTCAGCGCAGCCGGACCAAACCAGCTGTGGGTCGCCGACATTATTACGTGCCGACGGCAGCGGGGTTTCTCTATCTGGCCGTTGTGCTCGACGCCTGGAGCCGCAAGATCGTCGGCTGGTCGATGGCGAAACACTTGCGCAGCGAGCTGGTGCTGGACGCGATGGCGATGGCGGTTGGCCAGCGTCGGCCAAAGGACGTCATCCACCACAGCGACCAGGGCAGCCAATATACGTCACTGGCATTCGGCAAGCGGTGCGGTGAAGCTGGCGTTCGGCCCTCAATGGGATCGGTCGGTGATGCCTATGATAACGCCATGGCTGAAAGTTTCTTCTCCACCCTTGAGGCCGAGCTGCTCAGCCGCCGCCGGTTCGCATCCCAGGCCGAAGCCAGGATGGCCTGCTTCACCTATATCGAGGGTTGGTACAATCCGGCCAGGTTGCATTCCGGTCCGGGATACAGGTCGCCGATAACCTACGAAGCCGACATGCAGGCCCCCATGACCGACAACTAACTTGTTAGCCGAAAAACCGTCCACCAAAACGGGGCAACCTCACTCGCCGAGGCCATCGACGCCGAACTCGATGCCGGCAGATTGCCCGACCTCAATCTGCTCGCGCGACGCTTCGCGCCCGATCCCGCCGATGTTCCCGACGTAACCGTCGAATTGGTACCGCTCCATCTCTATGACGAGCTCGGCACCGTCCGGGCGGCTGGTGTCGCATGAAGAGCACCACCGCCATCGACGCCGCCCGTGTCGAATTGCTGCTCGCTGAATTACGCCTGCCCGCGATCAAGCTGGTATGGTCCGATCTCGCCGCTCAGGCAGACAAGGAGAGTTGGCCGGCGGCGCGGTTCTTGGCCGCCTTGGCCGAGCACGAGATAGCCGAACGCGGGCGTCGCCGCATCGAGCGCCATCTTGCCGAAGCCCGGCTGCCGCCTGGAAAGACCCTCGATACCTTCGACTTCGAAACCGTTCCGATGGTCAGCAAGGCACAAATCATGGCCCTGGCGGCTGGCGACAGCTGGCTCGAAAAAGGCGCCAATCTGATCATGTTCGGGCCGCCAGGCGGCGGAAAGAGCCACTTGGCGGCGGCGCTCGGCTTTGCTCTCGTCGAAAACGGCTGGCGCGTGCTGTTTGCCCGGACCACTGATCTCGTGCAGCGGCTGCAAATCGCTCGCCGTGAACTCGCTCTCGAAGCCGCCATCGCCAAACTCGACAAATACCACCTGCTGATCCTCGACGACCTCGCCTACGTCACCAAGGATCAAGCCGAAACCAGCGTGCTGTTCGAACTCATCGGCGCCCGGTACGAGCGGCGATCCCTGCTGGTCACCGCCAACCAGCCCTTCGGCGAATGGGGCAAGATCTTCCCGGATCAGGCGATGACGCTTGCCGTCGTCGATCGCCTCGTTCACCACGCCACCATCTTCGAGATGAATGTCGAAAGCTATCGACGCCGCACCGCCCTCGAACGCAAGCGTGGTCCCGGCCGGCCCCCGGCCAGCGCGACAATCAAAACCAACTCTGATTGACGCGCCGCGACAAACAAAACCCAAGCCACCTCTTGCGCGACAATTACATCACGACAATCATAGTGCTGCCGCGACACTGGCGTTCTCATCCAGATTGTCGCTGGCTTCTCACCCAGATCGCCGCGCTACAAGCCGGAGCGCTCGGAGAACCCGATCTGCCCCAGGGTCGCGTACCCTTGGGCGATACCGGCGCCAAAGCCTAAATCGCGACCACGCTCGCGCCAGTCGGCGATCAACGTGCCGGCTGCCGCGCGCATCGCCACCGCCATGTTGACCGCGCGCGCGGCCGGGTCCGGGATCGGCACTGGATCATTGAAGAACACCATGATGCCATCACCTGAGAACTGGTCGAGCGTGCCCTCGAACTGACTGACCAGTGGCCCCAAAGCCCCATGGTATTCGCGCAGAAGGTCGAGCACCTCCTCCGGCTCGGCAGTCTCCGTGAAGGCGGTGTAGCCGCGCAGGTCGCAGAACACGACGACGATCTCACGACGGTGGCTTTCGAGGATCTTCTCGTCACCCTGCGAAACGATGAGCTCGGCGACCTGCGGCGCAAGGAAGCGCTTCAATCGTCCGACCCGGCCCAGCTCCTCAACCTGCGCCGCGACCCGCGCTTCGAGCCCGCGATTGAATTCGTGGACCTCCTCGGTGCGCCGGCGTAATTCGCCGAGGAGCCGAGCGTTCTCCATCGCGATGACCGCCTGCGCGGCGAAGTTCTGCAACAGCGCGATCTGCTTGTCGGTGAACGGACGTACTTCCTGCCGATAAATCGTGATCGCGCCAAGCGTGGTTCCGCTCCTACCTCGCTCCGCTCCGAAAGGCGGAGTGGGTCGTCTATGCCAAGCAACCGTTCGCCGGTCCGGCGCAGGTTCTCGCCTATCTCGCCCGCTACACGCACCGCATCGCAATCGCCAATAGCCGCCTGATCGAGCTTGAAGCCGATCATATCCGCTTCCGATGGAGGGACTATCGCGATAACGGCCGCCACAAGCCTAAAGTGATGCGGCTTAGCATCAACGAGTTCACTCGGCGCTTCCTGCTCCATGTCGTACCGGACGGCTTTCATCGCATCCGGCATTTTGGCCTGTTCGCGAACGGTCACCGCGCCGCGAAGCTCGATCTGTGTCGTCGGCTTCTCGACGTATCGCTCTCCCCCGCCGATGCCAGCGATATCCACCCCGAGCACCATGCCGCCGTGCAGCAGCCTCTCTGCCCGTGCTGCGGGGGGCGAATGATAATCATCGAGACTATCAAGAGTTCGTGCTCTCCGCGCCGCTATCCTCGTAAGCTCGATGGATTTTGACGACGCAGTCTCCCCCATCTCCACACCCAGCCCCGATTGGGAATGCACCATTCGGCAACGGAGCTATTTGTGCCGGTACGCCGTGATTCCAATTGGCAGCCCGCCCGCCGATGCGCTGATGCTCGTTCTCGGGCGGAAGCTCCATCCGCGGGCCGCGGTCTGGTGCTGCGGTCGCGCTATCCCGGACCCCTGGCAGACGTTTGAACGCGGTTTGCTGCAAAAGCCGCAGCCCTAATCCCCATAATCAAAACTGCTGACCGCGGTTTAGTGCAACAAGGTTTCTACGACGCCTTTGCGCGATCGAACTACTGTGGATGCATCGAAATGCGTCGCAGAAACCTCATCATTGTGCGCACATTAAAATATAGCGTAGTTGAGCCATATTTTTGCACTTCCCGATTTTCGGGATGCCCTTTTCGTTGCACTTCAAGGCTTAATTCTCAGTTCACGCAGCGGCTTTGTCAGCGCCGCGCCGTCGCTGGACCAACGGGCGTGGGAAGAATTCACAGTACTCGTCTTGGTCGAACCAGGCGCACTTGATATCGAAGAGCTTGAGTCCAGGGATAAGTCGTGTCAGCGCTAACGCGTAAATCATAAGCTGAGCGATGGGCTTGTCGGCACGGGCACCAGGTTTGTAGTCGAGTATGTGCACAGCGCCGTTCCTCACCTGCAAGAAGTCGATATGCCCGGTGATGCTGTCAATGGGGCTGCCCTCGGGGAGCAGTTTAATGCCATGCTCGGCTTCAAGCGCAGCGATATCGGCCGACGCGAGCCAGATCGGCACCTCGACCGCAAGCGTCGTGCTGTCGTTCACCAGCATAAACCGCTGTAAGGCCTCGTGGCGCAGGCGGTTGTCCCCCACCGTTGGAATAACGAGCGCTGCCATCCGTGTCGCCGCGTTCTCCTTTTCGACAATGATAAGGCGCGAGGTGTCGAGGAAATTAGCAGCCTTTTGTGATGCGCGCTCGCTTGTACGGAAAAGATCGTGCGGACAGTCACTCGGCACGCGCTCCAGGAAATCGGCAACCGACGCAAAGCGTTGGTGTTCCCTACCCTCTCGCAGCATGGCGAGTTTGGGGCGGTGGTATTCAAACTTGTAGATTTGGCGATGATAAAGCTTGATCGCTCGGATGGTCTGGGTCGGCGAAAAGAGCCGCCGACCTTCGGTGCGCAAGCGCGCGTAGGTCGTGAGCGAGCGGTGCTCGGCGAGCCAGGCCGCGATCGTCGATCGGCCAGCGCGTCGACCGAAACGCGATTTGATTTTGTCCGCGGTCTGTTCGAGCGAATAGCCGAGGTCGTAAAGAGTGATTGCGTCGAGAACCACATGCAGCGGATACGTTTTATTCCGCAGTGCCGCGGGCGCTGGCGTGAACACTCGTTTGCAGGACGCGCAGCGCCAGGGCTGGACGATCTCGATCTTCTTCTTGCGAGTTCCCTTTCGCGTCACCTGGGTGCTACCGCAATGCGGGCAGCGCTCCGGGCACTTGTCCGTGTGCGCGACGCGCGTCGTTCTGCTCGGGGCGGCGGCCATAGGGTTGAGGTACCTGGAGCGTAGCACCTCGTAACGGGTTAGGGAAAATTGGGGCTCAGGGCTCACGAATAAGGACCGCGATGCGGTCACGGATTTGAGACGGCTACATGCTGGATATCGTGGCCGTGGTTTGCTGTAGGGACGTTGGTTCGTCTGCCGCTTCCCTGCCCTGGGGCGGGCATTGAGGCGTTGACGGCAGGGTTGTGGGGACGACAGTATTGAGCGACACAACCCATCATCGCGGGACGCGTGCGCAACCGACGTGATTTTCGGCAGCCCCGCGGCCGAGGCTTCAATTTGGTCTGAATTGCAACCCTCCCAACCGGAAGCGACGATGCCGACGGATCACTACCGCAGGAGTGCGGCGCGCGTGCGCGAGCTGGCTGCGGAAACGACGACGCCCGCGATCAAAGATCACCTCCTTGGTGTGGCTCGTCAGTATGATGAACTAACGGAGAGGGCTAATTAGGGGTTACGTCAGCGATGACTCGATGGCGGGTAATGTCCCATTCCGGCCATTGGGCGAGCTGGGCGTCGAGGCTCTCCCTGCTTTCCGGACCGGGGCCATTAACCATCTAAGATTTGCCGAATCTTCGCCCCGACATCGGAATAGGTAAACGGCTTGAATACAACCTCGACGCCTGGATCGAGCCGACCGTGATGGACGATGGCATTGCGGGCATAGCCGGAGGTGTAGAGGACCTTAAGTCGGGGTTTTCGGCGCAGCGCGTGCTCGGCGAGTTGGCGACCGTTCATTCCACCGGGAAGGCCCACATCAGTAAAAAGTAGGCTGATTTCGGGGTGTGAATCCAAGAGCCGAAGGGCGCTTGCTCCGTCCCCGGCGCTTAAAACGGTGTACCCAAGTTCGCCAACCAGCTCGACGGTGTAATCCCGCACGTCCGGGTCATCCTCGACGACGAGGACTAATTCCGAGCGGCCTCGCGGAACATCGGGGATTTCTACCCGCTCACCGAGAGCATCTTCGACGCCCCGATACCGGGGCAGATATAGCTTGACGGTGGTGCCCTCGCCGATTTCGCTATAGACCTTTATATGCCCACCCGATTGTTTAATGAACCCATAGACTTGTGAAAGACCCAAGCCAGTTCCCTGGCCAATTTCCTTTGTCGTGAAGAATGGCTCGAATACCCGGTCGACGACCTCCGCGGGCATCCCAGTACCGCTATCGCTGACGAAAATACCAACGTATTGGCCGGGCTGAACCTCGTCGTGCATCCGCGCATAGGCATCGTCCAGATGCGTGTTCGCGGTTTCAATGGTCAATCTGCCCCCGTCGGGCATTGCGTCACGGGCGTTGATGGCGAGATTTATGAGCGCATTTTCAAGCTGATTGCTATCCGCCAGCGTAGGCCAAAGCCCGCCGGCCAACACCGTCTCAACCTGAACCGCTTCGCCGATCGTCCGGCGCATCAGATCGGACATCCCGGCAACAAGTTTGTTGACCGAAAGGGCTTCCGGTACGAGCGGTTGCCGTCGGGAGAATGCCAGGAGCCGGTGAGTTAGCATGGCGGCGCGCGACGCTCCCCGTAGCGCCGCCGCAACGATCCTTTGTGTCGGCGGTGCGGCTGGCAATATGCGTTCCAAATGCGCAAGATTGCCCATGATGATGGTGAGGAGATTGTTGAAGTCATGGGCGACCCCACCGGTGAGGTGGCCGACGGCTTCCATCTTTTGAGCCTGCCGCAGCTGTTCCTCGGTTGCTTTCTTCTCGGTGATGTCTCGGGTGATCTTTGCGAACCCAATCAAGCGTCCCGATGCATCACGAATGGCGTTGATGACGACACTCGCCATAAAGGTCGTCCCATCCTTCCGGCAGCGCCGCCCCTCTGCCTCGTATTTTCCTGTTTGTTCGGCTGCTTTCAGAGCAGCTTGTGGCAACCCCTCTTTCCGCGCGTCTTCAGTATAAAAGCGTGAGAAGTGCTCGCCGATAATCTCGGCAGCTGAATATCCTTTGATCCTCTCGGCTCCCGTATTCCAGCTGATAATCATGCCTGTCGGATCGAGCATGAAGACCGCGTATTCAGTAACGGCATCGATAAGAAGCTGAAACCGGCGTTCGGTTTCCTCCAGCTGAGCAGAAGTTGAAGCTAGCTGTCTGGCCCGATCGATGACACGTGATTCGAGGCTTTCATTGAGCGACAACAGGCGGGCTTCGAGCGCCTTGCGCTCACTGATCTCGTAGTAGACGCCCGCTACTCGCTGTGCAGCGTAATTTTGGTCCTTGGTTATTTCTCCTTTTCCGGCGATCCAATGGACGCTACCGTCAGGATGGGTAACTCGAAACTCGACGTAATAGAGGCCGTTATCGCCCGCAGCACCGATCGCTGAACGCAACTTCGGCGCGTCATCTACGAAAATCGCCGCTTGCCAGTCTTCCGAGCGAAGGCGCGGCGTCTCGCGAGCAAAGCCAAATAGGACCGCGACATGGGGGGTCCACTGCCATTCGTCGGTCGCAAGGTCCCATTCGAACCAACCGATCCCGCCCGCTACCTGGGCGATCCGAAACCGTTCCTCGGTCGCCTCTAGGCCTTGCTCGGCGCGATTTTGGCGGGAGCTATCCTCGTTCATACCAGGACTAACAAACGGCGCGGCTAAGGATTGCCTTCGCTTGGGTCATTGCCCGCATTTTTCCCAGCGCAATATGGCGGGGCAGATGATTGAAGCCACAGGTGCTCGTGATGATCGTCTGTTCGGGTGCCAGCCAACGATGGACCGTAATACGGTCAACAACCTGCTCGGCGGTCTCGACATTCGGCGCCTGAACATCGACGGCCCCGATGCCGAGTTGCTTGTTTCCAAGAAGCCCCTCGAAAGCGTCCGTTCGGTCATGCTCAATCAGGAACGAGTTGCATTCGATCTTACAGATCAAATCCGCCTTGTAGCGACCCGTATCAAAATAGCGGTGCCCAATCTGCCCATCGTAGTGCGGGCCCACGGCATAGTTCCCTTGGCATACATGTACGGCGATATGAACGTCCTTGGGTAAGCCCTCAATAGTTAAATTGATTGCCTCTACCGCCGTCTGTACTTCATCATCGCCCGGCGGAGTCAGGTATGGCTCATCGATCTGGATATGCTTGCAACCCACCTCGGTCAGTCGTTTGAAATTGTTATTCAGCAGCTTTGCCGCATCGAACATCATTTGTTTCTGGTCGTGGTAGTACTCATCATGGGCGACCGCAGTGAGGAAGTGCGGCCCTGTCATCGTAATCTTGACGGGCTTGCGTGCGAAAGCTGACACCTCCTTGAACTCATCAACAAGGCCCAGATCGGTTGAATTGCTTATTTGGCTTTGGCAAACGGCGGCCGGATGCGTGACGTTTGGGTCGTATTTCGTAATTGGTTTCGGCCGGGTCTCACCTTGGAATGCGGGGATTTTCCGCCAGAAATAATTGAGCATGGCATTCGGTGGTGAATGCCGATTATGCGTTCGTCGATGCGTCTCCCCGCTGGTGATCACGTCTATTCCCGCTGTCTCTTGATCCACGGTCGCGGCCTGCATGACCCGGTATTGCGCATCCCCCATGTCTTCGGGAAGCAATTGGCCCAGGGTCACGAGCCGGTCGAGCGGCTCATACCAGCGAGGGACGCTATAAGCGCCGATCACGGTTGTCGTGTAGCTCGGATAGCGCGGCATCTCTGGTCGAGCTCCCTTGAAGTACGGTTCGGCCGAGCTAGCCGCCACGAGCGAAGATGCTCGCGTTGGCTCTGCGAACCGACCCGCCAACTGCACGGACATTCGTCGCCAGTCCCCACCGCCCTGGCAGCGTTGTCCCTTTTTATAGGCGTGCTGCCGCTCGGGCGCAAAAGGCGCCGCGAGTATCACCACGCGGCCTGCAGAAATTTTCTAATTCTTGGTCCCAAACACAAATGCCGGCGCGTTCGTCAGCTGTTCCTTGGTGAGTTCGGTGGTGAACCGTGCCTCGGTTCCGACCTTGATTTGATTTGTGGGTACCGCAACAAGCTTATCACCCAGACCGAGGAAGCCGCCGACGGAGAGGACTAGTGCCGTAACGCCAGAGTGATCCACGTCGACGAGCACATCTTCGATCTGCCCGATTGACGTGTCACCCTTGTAGACCTTGCTGCCGATTAGCTTGCTGGCGCGCGCGCTTCGCGCTACCGCCGCGTCATCAATTCCTGCAATCGGCGCGGCGATCTTCGCGTCTGCTGCCGGGGTTTGGCTATGCGCAATGCCAGCCAACAAGAAAACCACGACCACGGCGTACATCGTCGTCCTCATGCTGGCTCCTCGATAGTCGGGGCTCGCCCCAAGCGACGCCGGGCGTCATAGCGAGTTCCAGGTGAATATTGACATAACAACGTCGCGCGTCGTTCGATCCTGTTTACCCGCTCTTTTTCGCAGAGATGTCAGGACCATTCTCAGAGGTTTTCGACGCCACGTTTATTGCCGGCCTGCTCAAGGCCGGGGTGCCGAGGAGGGCACGAATTCGGGATGAGCGGGTGCCGGAAAATGGACGCCTCGGGGTGCCGGAGGAGGTTATGGATTTCGGACGGTTGCTGGTCAGGTCGGCGTGCGTGTAGGCGGTTATTTGGGCTTTGGTTGCGCCGCGCGGCGCCGGGTCGGCGCGGTTAGGGGGTGGGGCTGTGTGTCGCGTCGGTCGCGGGTGCAGTGGCGTTGCTTGTGACTGGCGCGGGGGCGTCGGTGGCAGGGAGAATTGCAGAGCCTGCCGATGATGCACTTCCCTGTTCTGAGTTCTGATGGCGCTACGCTTTGCGCTTGCGCTCAAAAATTGCAGGTCGGGACGCCGATGCCCCACCAGCCAGCGTTGATATTCACGCCGGTTTTGCACCAGCTGTTCGTCGCCGCGATATACACCTCGAACGCGTAAGAGGCGCCGCTGCTGCCGTACGCGTATTGGTCCCCGTCTGTTGTGAGCTGGATTGGGATACTGGCTATATCCTTGGGAACAAGTAATGAAGAGATTTGAGCTATAGCGTAGCTTGTGTCGGCATTCATTCCGGATTTCGGATACCCTTGGTTATCGTTGTAATAAAGCTCCATGGCTGTTTCGAGTGACTTCACGTCGGAGATGCGCGCCGCATCCTGGCCCTTGGTGCGCGCGGTGCTGAGCGAAGCGAGAACGATTGCGGAAAGGATCCCGATGATTGCGATAACCACAAGAAGCTCGATGAGCGTGAAGCCGCGCTGTTGATAGGCATGGGCCGGATAACGGGTCATAGGATTAAAGAGTGTTGTTAGAGGCTTGGGTCGCTATAGCAGCCAGAGCGGTTCCAGTTATCCACGGAGCCAGGTGTGTTGTTTGAGGTGCCGCCGTTCCCTCCGAGGCAATAATAAGTATTCGAGCCCGGCAGGTAGGCAAAGAAGGAGTACTTTGTGGCGTTATTGAAGGCGTTACCTGCATAAAAAAGACCATTGCCACTGTTCGTCACAACGTTCGCACAGATTCTGTCTTAGGCTTGTTGTAAACGAGCCTGAGAAATAGCCATTGCAATCGGCGGGACTTGCAAACCAGTGGCCAGGCTGCACCGCCGCGTAGCTGTTTGAGTTGCTGTACTCAAGCTCCGCTGTGGTGGCGAGCTGATGCAGCTCGCTTTCGATCGCGGCATCCCTGCCCTTATTACGGGCTGTGCTGAGCGACGCAAGGACGATCGCGGACAAGAGCCCGATAATGGCAATAACCACGAGAAGCTCGATCAAGGTGAAGCCGCGCCGGTGCCTCATACCTGGTGGGTCATACTGCCGTCTACGTTTGGGGGCGGAGGCGCGTGGCCTTTAGTGCCAAAGATGAAGATCAGAATGGTGCCGACAGCTACGAGCACGAGGATGATCAGTATGACCTTCTGCGCGCCTCGTTCATCACTTGCGAGGCCCGTCGAGATCACCAAACGGGTTATTGCTGAGGACTTCCCTACCTGTTGTGGTCGGCCGTATTCGGTAGGTTCATCGAAGCGGATTTGGCTGGGGGGCATACAAGTAGATGATAGCCTAATAATTCTTCACGTAATATTGATACGTATAATTATTGGCCGCAGGTCCTCCCCAGTTCCCTGTTTGCGTACAGGCGAGCGAGCCTTGGGCTTCACTCACGGCGCCAAGCAGATACGACGTTCCGTCGGACCAGTAGGCGTACATCTGCGCTCCTCCGCAGCCACTCCCCACATAGGTGTTGCTGCCTGGGTCATAGGGGATAGACGCAATGTCCTTATCAAGGATAAGGGCTCCAAGCGGATTGCACGTTAGGTCGCTTGTTTGCTGCTGTACCCAGCACGAACGGTCGCTGCCCGCTCCGCCGATCGGGTATGTAGGGTGGCCGTTGCGATAGAGCTCTAGCGCGGTACGAAGTGAGTTAAGGTCACTCTGCCGCCTCGCATCACGGGCCTTGACGCGAGCTGTACTCAGGGATGCGAGGACGATAGCAGAGAGCAAGCCAATGATGGCTATAACAACAAGAAGCTCGATGAGGGTGAAGCCGCGGCGTCGCATATAGCATTAACCGGGCACCGTAAGGGAGGTACCCTGTGGTACTGGTCCGTGAGCCGAATTACTTGGCTTGGCCGCCCATACTAGGATGAGGACGGTCAGAGCGACGGCAACGATGACGCTGATTACGAGAATACGTGTTGCGCCTCGTTCGTCGGTCGCGAGGCCCGTTGAGATGACCAAGCCGGTTATAGTGGAGAGCTGCCCTGTTTGTTGTGGTCGGCCGTATTCGGCCGGTTCATCAAAACGGATTTGGCTTGGGGGCATGGAGACAGTATACCGCGCCGCCCGGCGGGGTCAGGGTGGGTGTGGATATGGTGGGGGCCGGTGACGGGTATTGCCCCTATGCCGACCTTTGCGGGGGTAGGACGGCGTCACCTTTGCTGAACTGACCACTTCTTACGGAAGGACTTGCCGCACATCCTCTCCGAGAGCCTTCATCGCGCGGACATAGGGAATTGCGCCGTAGCTGACGCGCGCGACACCAAGCTCGGACAAGCGCCTCGTCGATGGCACGCCTTCCATGACCATCACATTGACGGGGAGCGCAACACCATCGCAGATGTGGCCGATCAACGCCTCGTCCCGCAAGCCCGGAATGAAGAAGCCGGACGCTCCTGCGGCGGCATAGGCTTTCGCGCGGTCAAGAGCGTCGTTAATAGAGTTTGCCGGGTCGCGTTGTTGACCCAGAAACAGATCTGTCCGCGCATTGATAAAGAGGTCGACGCCCTCCGCTCTCGCAGCTTCACGAATGGCTGCGATCCGCCGGGCGTGCTGGTCGATTGGATAGAGCCCGGCGCCCTGAACGACGCGGTCTTCGAAATTGATCCCGATGATACCGAGTTCAAGGAGGCGGGCCACATTTTCGGCCAGCGCACCATTGTCGTCGCTGTAGCCCCCTTCGAAGTCGACGGACACAGGTGCATCGATCGTGCTTACGATGCGCGCAATGATCTGCTCGACGAATGTGATCGGAATGGATTCGCCGTCCCTGTAACCTTGCGCCTCCGCGACAGCCCAGCTACTGGTCGCAATGGCCTTTGCGCCCGCGTCCAGGATCGATTTCGCGGTGCCGGCGTCCCACGCATTGTATAGCAGCAGCGGCGCGCCTTTGACGTGGAGCTCGGAAAATCGGGCGGCCTTTTTCCACTTGGTTCATTTCACCGTCCTTTTGTGGCGGCAACGGGCGATAAAGCCGCTCCGGCCGCGACTGCATCAACTCTGCTTCAGGGATTCACGCCGCTTCTGGAATACGTTGCTTCGCAAACTGCTCCAAAGCGACCCCCTCGTGAGTGAGCAGCCAGCGCTTCCGGCTGATGCCGCCGCCATATCCGGTAAGACTTCCATCAGCGCCGATGACCCGGTGGCACGGAACCACAATGGCAACCGGGTTAGCGCCATTGGCTGAGCCAACCGCACGGACGGATTTCGGGCGGCCCAACTGTCGCGCCAACGCCCCATAACTCAGCGTTGTGCCGACTTCGATCGTTCTTAGTGCTGCCCAAACCTCGCGCTGGAAAGAGGTGCCCCCGGTTGTGACGGGAATAGAATTGACCGCGCAGAGATCGCCCGAGAAATAGTCGCTGATCGCCCGCCGAATGGTCGTGGGTGCGGCGCGGTCCTCTACAGCGAAGTCATTTCCTTCCGTGCCATAATGCAACCGGAGAAGACGCCGCATACGCGACTTGAAGTCATGAAAGTCCAGAGCGCGAACATATCCTTCGCGATCATGGATGAGAAGCAATGTTCCGATCGTGCTCTCGAGACGATCCGCGTACAGGATCTGCCGCGTTCCTGAGCTGGCCATCGACATTGTCCTTGAGGTTGATGCGTTTGTTCGAGCATCTACGTTCGTAAGAGTTCGCCCGAGAATCGGGATAGTTGAGTTAGCCACGGGCGAGACGTCGCGAGAGTAGTTTGACGCTGGCGATATAGAGCCAGGCTGTGGCGGTTTTGACGGTGGCTTCGAAGTCCTTGGCGAGGCGGCGGTTGCGACCGAGCCAGGCCAGGGTACGTTCGACCACCCAGCGCCTGGGGAGCAGCACGAAGCCCCGGGCGGCATCGGACCGCTTGACGATTTCGAGGGTCCAGGTGCCGTGCGCGAGCAGGGCACTGGCGAGTTTTTCGCCGGCATACCCGCCGTCGGCGAAGACGTGGCGCAGCCAGGGATAGAGCCAGCGCGCGGCCTTCAGCACGAGCGGGGCACCGTCGCGGTCTTGAACATCGGCCGGATGCACCACGGCTTTGACGAGAAAGCCATTGGTGTCGGTGAGGATGTGGCGCTTGCGGCCCTTCACCTTCTTGCCTGCATCGAAGCCGCGCGGTCCGCCGGCCTCGGTGGTCTTGACCGACTGGCTGTCGAGCACCCCGGCGCTGGGGCTGGCCTCGCGCCCCATCGCCTCGCGCGCCGCCATCACCAGCGCATGGTTGATCCGCTCCCAGGTGCCGTCGTCGCGCCAGCGATAGAAATAGCCCTGTACCGTCGAGACCGGCGCAAACTCCTTCGGCAGCAAGGTCCAGGCGCATCCCGCCGACAAAATATAGAGAATGGCATCGACGACGTGGCGCAATTCGACCTTGCGAGGCCGTCCCAACCGGCAGCGGGACGGCATGAAGCCCTCGCTCAGCGCCCATTCCGCATCCGTCATACTGCTTGAGTACCGCCCCCCGGGTCGCCGATACTGCTTGCGAGTGATGTCAGTCCACATCTTGCGACCCCGGTTTTGTTTCGCACCAAAACCGAATCACAAGTCACTGATATCACTCAACTCATTTCCGGGTGGCCTCTAAGAGGATGCAGAGTTTGATGATGGTGCCGAACATGCCGTCAGCAGCCTTCCAGACGGCTTTTAGCTCAGGTTCTGTCAGGATGCGACTTCGGCCTTCTGCATTGGCTATCCGTTCAACCCGAAGCATCGGGCTCGCGTCGAGCAAGCTGTTGCGGACGCAATACGCGAAGAAGATTTTGAGCGCGGCCTGTGCGTGGGCTTTCTCGCCCGGCCGATCGGCGAGCTTGGCCAGATTGCGGGCAACGTCTTTCGGCGTGATGTCGGCGAGCTTCTCGGCGCCGAAGCCGTGGCTGGTGAGGAGCCGGGTATAGTCCTTGAGGGTGCGAGGCCGGTTCTTGGCCTTGGATGCCTCTAGAAAGGCGTCTAGGGCCGTTCGATAGGTATCGCCGCCCTTGTGCTGGTGGATGCCTAATTGGCGCTCAGCGAGGAGCGAGCGAGCCTTGTGGCGGGCATCTGCGAGCCTAAGGACCCCAACTTCTCCGAGCTTGACGCGCGTTCGGTTAGGCCCATACGTGAGGACATAGGTCATGGATCCCGCTCCGACGCGGACGCCGAAGCCCTTGAGGGTCTTGTCGAGGTACGTTACCTGTCTACCCGCCGTGGGCTTTAGGCTGCGTACGGCCAAGTCAGTTAAGGTGATTATCGGCATCTAGGCTCGCTATAGGCTCGCGAGACTAGGGTGCAGCAGGGTTCAACCGCGTTCAAGCATGTTGTGAGGGGATTAGAAAGACTTAGGAATATCATCTAGTTAACGGTCACTATGTGTCACGGTGGGGCGTCGCCAAGTGGTAAGGCACCGGATTTTGATTCCGGCATTCGGAGGTTCGAATCCTCCCGCCCCAGCCAGCGTTTTCAATCTCTTAAGGAAAGCATTTAGGTCGGGACGTCGGCTATGTACCCACCCAGTACCCACCGAGCTGCCGAGAAGTGCTTTGCGTCGGGTCGGCGTGATGCCGCAGCGGCAGCGGTGCGAGTTGCACAACGTTGACTTGGGTGGTCGTCGGGATGGGGTTGGCAGTGGAGTGGTCACCGGCGCGCTTCCATGAGCTACGGTGGAGATCGGGATAACAGCGTTTAACTCTCGTCCTTGCAGAAGGCCGAACAGGCGTTGTCGCGGCGGCTGGAAGTTGGACGCGCGTGGAAGATTTGATCATACTGTAAGATGGAGGAGCGCGCCGCAACGCTTGCAGTAGACCGCATCAGTCTCGTGCACAGAAAGCCCGCAAGCGTCGCACTCAAGGTGCGTTCTACGCGGACGAAATAGAACCTGCACCATCCGCACGAACAAGCTGACACCGACAATCATCATCACGATGGTGAGCAGTCGGCCCAGCGTTCCGGGAAGCGTAATGTCCCCGTACCCGGTCGTGGTCAGCGTTGTGACAGTAAAATAGAGCGCATCGATATAGTTCGCAATTGCGGGGTTGTGCTCGTGTTGTGTTTCGTAAACGACCGATGTCATCACAAAGAGAAAGACGAAGAGGTGCGTCCCCGCAATAATCGTATCGTAATTGCGTCGCATGAAGGTGAAGTCGCGCTTCATTCGGTTCGCGATGCGATATGAACGAAACAAGCGAAGCGCTCGGAGAGCACGAAGGAAACCAAAATCAGGCCCGTTGACAGGGGCCAAAAACGAGATGATGACGGCTAGGTCAGCGAGCCCAAGCGGATGGAGCAGGTCGTGTAATCGATGGTGGCTCATCAATAATTGAGCAGCGAAGTCAGCAAGAATGACGATTTCGATGATTACGTCGACAAGCTCCAGAAAGGGAGTCCCACCGACAAATGACGTCAACACCAAGAAGATAATTGTCGAAATATCGAATAGCAAGAGTCCATATCGGAACCAGGCAGAATATGTACTCTCCCCCTCATACAGTTCTCGTAAAAAGGAGCCTATTTTTGCTGATCTCGTCAGCCGTCGTGTCGTTGCGCCAGTCTCCATACAGATGCGTAACATTAGGGTGATAAACGGGCAACCTGCCCAACGTGCGCGTCATCGGATTTCCAGCTAGCACAATCACTGAAACGCAAAAGCCCCGGCAGGCGGATGCCGGGACTCTGCGATGACGGAGGGCGGCGCAGCCGCAATCAGCACTCGGGGCGAACTGAGTACCTTGGCTCGTCGTTCAAGCTGCTCCGCCAGCTGCAGCAACATGCGGTCGACACGAAGGCCCCCGCTGGTCGGGATTTTCGCTGCGCGTCGGCATAGCTCCGCCTTTCGGCGAAGATTGTCGGCCGCAGCTTCAGAAAGCCCAGGCTTATTCACATGCATGTGGGCGATAGTACGACCCACGACCCGACGAAGAAAAGCCCCGGCCAGCGATGGCCGGGGTGTCTTGGTGCGCCGGGGTTAGGGTACGCCTGGATGCAGTTACCCGGCCGCCTCGCCTGCCAGAAGCCAGCGCACCGCCCGCAGCGACAGGTCGGAGACGCACAACAGCACGAGCGCCATGAGGGTGCGTGCGCCCGGCATCATGGCGCCGTCGCGGGTCGACGATGCCGCGGCTGCCGTCCGGCTGTTCGACGACGCCGGCACGTGCGGTACGGCATCTCGCGATACAATCCTCCATGTCGCGTTCGTTGAGCCAGCGGCAGACGGCCGCCAGCGCCACCACGGCATGATGCTGGTCGAGCTCGAAGATTACCGGGGGACCCTGACCGGCGATATCCATGAGCGCCCGATCAGCAATGATTGCGGCGGCAAACTCCGCCATCGCCACCGCGGCGTGATGGCTCTGCGGCAACTCGACAAGGCAGTCATCGACGATCACGCTTGTAATGCCGGCTCAGGTCCTCGTAGCTCGGCAGGTTCGCGCATTCCGGCACCGCGACGCCATTGCTGTCCGCAGTGCACAAAAAATGCCGTGTAGTGTGGAGCATGCGCAGGACGAGCGCGTGGGCAAGGCCGCCGGCAATGCGGTTTTTGACGTTCATGCTGCACCTCCTGCGCTAAGCCGCTCGATGCCGGCGATGATCGCCGCCGCCGCAAGCGGTCTGATCCATTCCGTCTGGCATGTCGAAGTCGCAAACCATCCCCGCGAACCTTGTGATATGGACGGCAAGCCCCGAGCGTTGGCTGCGAGCGTCGCCATCATCAAATTTCGATGGCGCACCACCGACCCAAAGCTCATCGGCTTCGGGCTCGTCGGTCGATCCCGCTCATCGAACTGCGCATGAAGGCGAAGGCCGCTCACGCTCCGCGGCGAGCAGGAGCACCGGGTCGGCGGGCGGTGCTGGCCGGTCCTTCGAAGTAGCTGAGATCGAAGCGTAATTCGGCATCAGCCGGAGCAGCTCATCGACAAACCGCGCTGCGACGGGGTGAGACCGCGGGATCGGATAACCGCCGAGAGCGAAGGGATCGCGGTCGCTCATGCCGCGCCTCCCGCCGCGAGAGCGCGCAGGCCGGCGATGGCGTTTTCCAGCCCAGCGTCAGTCGCTTCGCTTAGGATGATATCATAGTCGCGCAGGACGCCGAGTTGCTCGGCGATGCCTTCTGGTGTCGTCGCGATCAGGTTACTGATCTCCTTCACCACGTCGGCGATGCGGTCCCATGCTGCGGACTAGCTGCCGCGCATTCGACCTCTCGTGGATCGTCCGGCCGCATACGGCTGTAGATGTCGAAAACCGGCTTGGCCTCCGCAAGGAGCGCCCAGTATCGTTCAGAAAGCACCAAGACTGGCTCGGCGCCGGTGGTGCTGACGACGGTTGTCGCTTCGGCTGTGCCAGCCAGGAGGGTGCCGCCGGCGCCGACACCGGTGGCAAGCCCAGCGCTGACACCGTAGAAGCCGGCGCGCTCGACCAAGCCCCGGCCCGCACCGAAGGCCGCGCCCGTCAGCGATGAAGCCCAGCTTCGGGGCTATGCGAGAGTAGGCGGCGCGGTAGCGGCAAGCTGAGATCGAACCGCTCCAAACGATCCGCGCTAACCCCATTACACTGTCGTTGCGTAGGCACCTGCAACAGAGTCGATTCTGCGGGTCGATTTTCGCGTCAGGCGATGGTGGTCTGTGCCTTGCATCGCCCGGATCGGCGCGGCATCAAGATCGAGATGTATCCCGATGACCATCATCCGCCGCATTTTCATGCCTATTATGCTGAGCATGAAGCGAAGTTTCAGATCGTCGACCTCACCATATTTGATGGCTCGTTACCGGCTCCTCAGGAACGCGACGTGAAAGACTGGGCGACCCGGAGCAACAGGCAGCACGCTTTGGCGTTCAATTGGATACTGTGTGTCGCAAAACAGCGACCGAGGAACGTCCCATGATGGAAACTCCTCTCCGCCGACTTAAAGCGGTCAGAGCTCTGGCCAACTGCCAAGTCGAAGTGCAGTGGGAAGACGACAGCACCATGCTCATCGAGATGCGAGACTTGATCACGGACGGCACTGTCTTTGCCTCGCTCAAAGACCCCGATTTGTTTGCAACGGTCCGTCTTGGTGACCGCCGGCGAACGATAGAATGGCCCGACCCCATTAACCGCGACGACGTGATTGCCGATTATTGCGCGGACGCGCTTTATCTCCGGGGCGAACGCCAACGTGGTATTGGGCAAGCTCTCGCGAAGCTAAACCGCGCCGTGGAGCAACTGATGAAGCCGCCGGCGGAGAAAGAACCGGCATAGTTTTCTCTACGTAAGCCGACGGCAAGCCCTGGAAGGCGAGCCATCTTGACGCGCGGTGGGTTTGCGGCAGGCCGATTAAGGTCAGCCCGACGTGGCGCGCGCTGGCGATCCTGTGCGGTGGAAGGGCCGACCCGGCATATTCCGCCGCGATGTGGGCGACGGCGAGCATGCAGAGGTGACGATCGCCGATCGGGTGTACCTGGTGCGGATCGCCGAATTGGGCTGACAGTTCCCGGCAGGGCGGACGCTGGGCCGGATCAGGCTCAGTGGTGAATCCCGTCCGGGCGCACGAGCTGGGCAGCCTTCGCGTCGTAAGCCGCGGCGACGGACTGCAAAACTTTGCGCGAAACGTCATCGCGAAAAAGTCGCGCAGCCCGAGCGCGTAACTGTGCTGCGCACTTCCGCCAGTATTCGGGGTTATCACGATTCGGCGGCATCCGACGAAAGTAGTGCGCGCCTGCGGTGTCCAGCAGGCTCGGAAAATACCCACGCAAGCCCTGTGACCCGATGAACACCGCACCCGCAACAGGGAAAGCGATCAAAGCTGGTGGTTGGCATCCGTCGGCAGGCCAACCACCTCGAATGCCGCACGGGCTGCAAGCGCGGCCAGCACAGTCAGAAGCCGGGCGCGGCATTTGTCGTCGCAGTTCGGTAGCAGGGCCGCGATCGGGGGGACTGCGAGAAAACAAGCTGGGGGGATGTGCGGCGGCCCGCGCCGACTTACCGGCGACGCCACTACCGGACGTCCAGCTCCTGCCGAAAATCGAGCCGGGAGGAGAATCACCTGTTGATCCTCGCGAACGTGCATCGCGGGTGGGAATGCTTCTGCCTTCTCTCCACTATGGATGCTGTTTTCAAAAATAATTCCAACGAATTTAGCCTTTGTTTAAGGGTGTCCGTGCAATCTCGTGCTACGCACTGTGGTCCGCCTACGCTTCGCATCCAGCGGGGAGGCGTTCGTTGTCAGAGGGATAAACGAGTGCCAATGGCCCAGGCTGTTAACACAGCAACGCGTCCTGATGACGTAGAGCCAAGTGAACCTACCTCTCACGACTCCGCCCCACCGGAAACCAGCGATCGGCTCCATCGTTCCACGAACTCTCGACCCTCCTCTCGTAGAGAGAAGGTAAGCATCCGGCGAAGGCCGCAGGCGCTCGGTGGATCGGGCTGGTCAGCCCATCGTCGCCGGTGGGTTTTTCTTGGCGAGGCGAGCCCTGACGGCGTTGCGCTGGTTGGCGATGCGACTGAGGGCGTAATTGATCGGCAGTTCGTCGATCACATCGGGATCGTAATCGTCGAGCCATTCCTTGGCTTCGACGTGGTTCGGGTGGTTGGGGTCGGCGACGGCGTCGAGCGTCTCGTAGAAGCCGGGGATGCCGCCGCAATCCTCGGGCGGGGCGTTGCGCTGGCCGGCGATGTAGCGAGGGTAGGAGAGATCGGGGTCGCCGGCGCGGATATTGGTGAGCGTGAGCCGGTGCTCCCAGCAATCGCCGAAGTCGTAGAGATAATCGATCGTGGTCTTGCGCGGCCGCAGCACGTCGCGCAGGCGGACCTTGCCGGCGTCGGTGCGCGGTTCGGTTCCCCAGTCCTCGTCGATCGGCAGGCCGTATCGGCGCTTGGCGATGGTGAACTCCCAGAGGTGGTAGTCGAACCACCCCATCGCGACCTGGATGACGTTGTGCAGGACCTTGAGGGTGATCGATGTCGGCACCTCGACCTGGCGCCAAATCACCGGGTCGCTGTCGCGCAACTCGATGCGAACGCTGGCGATCTGGTTGAAGCTGTCGAACGCAGCGCTGGTTGTGGCCGGGCTCATGCCGCCAGTTTGGCAGGCCGGTCCCTCCAGTTCCAGGGTAAGAGCTCGGCAAGACGGGAGGCCGGATGATCGGCGATCCGGCCGAGGATGTCGGCGAGCCAGGCTTGCGGATCGACATCGTTGAGTTTCGCCGTGCCGATCAGGGTGTACACCGCGGCGGCCCGCTCGCCACCACGATCGGAACCGGCGAATAACCATGCGCGCCGGCCGAGCGCAATTCCGCGCAGGGCTCGCTCGGCGGCGTTGTTGGTCAGGCAGATGCGGCCGTCGTCGAGAAAGCGGGTGAAGGCCGGCCAGCGCTTGAGCATGTAATCCATGGCTTTGGCGGTCTCGGCATGGCGCGACAGCCGGGCACGCTCGGCCCGCATCCATCGTTCAAGGTCGCAGACGAGCGGCACGACGCGCTCCTGGCGCGCTGCCAGACGGTCGCCCGCCGAGCGGCCGTTGATGTCGCGCTCGATGGCGAATATCGCGTCGATGCGGCGCACCGCCTCCAGCGCGACGGGCGCTTTGCTGGTGTCGGCGATGACGAAGAACTTGCGCCTGCCGTGGCTCCAGCACGCCGCCTCGGTGATTGGCTTCGGTTTGCGCTTGCCGTCGTAGAGATCGCCGAACCCGGCATAGGCATCCGCCTGGAGGATCCCCGCGTAGCCGGCAAGGTGGCGAGCAGGATGCTCGCCGTTCCGGTTGCGCGAGTAATAGAAGATCGCCGCCGGTGGGTCCGGTCCGGCAAACGGCCGGTCGTCGCGCACGTAGGTCCACAATCGGGCGGTGATCGTCTTGCCTCGGGCCAGCACCGGTACGGTCGTGTCGTCGCCGTGGATACGCTCGGCGGCGAAGACGTGCCGACGGATCAGCTCATTGAGCGGGGCGAGAGTGGCGGTGCAGGCCCCGACCCAATCGGCCAGGGTCGACACGTCGAGATCGATGCCCTGGCGCGCATAGCTGTCGCTCTGCCGGTTCAGCGGCTGGTGCTCGCCGAACTTGGCGTAAAGGATCATTGCCAAGAGGCTCGCCCCCGCCCGGCCCCGGGCGATGACGTGGAACGGGGCGGGCGGCTGGGTGATCTTCTCGCAGGACCGGCAGGTGAACTTCTCGCGAACGGTCTGGATCACCTTCCATTGGCGCGGCACCACCTCCAGGGTCTCGGTGATGGTCTCGCCGAGTTTGGCGAGCTTGCCGCCGCAGCACGGGCAGGCGCTCGGTGCGAGGATCACCACGCGCTCGCGCGGCAGATGCGCCGGAAAGGGAGCCCGCACCGGTTTCCTGCGGGTGAAGCTGCCCACCGAGGTCGTGTCGACGACTGTCGGCTTAGCGGCGGCTTCGTCCTCGGCGGCGCTCGCCTCCAGTTCCTCGAGTTGCAACTCCAGCTGGTCGATCAGCTTGCGACCACGCTCCGAGGATTGCCCGTACTGCTCGCGCTTCAGTTTGGCGATCAGCAGCTTGTAATGGGCCACCATCGCCTCGGCGCTGGAAGCGCGCACCTCGGCTTGCTGCCGTGCCGCGCGCTCGGCGGTGAGCGCGGCCTTCAGCGCGGCGATATCCTCGGGAAGCGGCTCGGGCGAGGTCATGACGCCCGATTGTCTCACCACGTCGATGCCGTGACTCGTCTCTTGCCAGGGGGCGAGTTAAACGGTCGCAGGGTCAACCGGCCATCTCCGGCCGCCACGTGCGAACCGGGTTTCTCCAATCAATCCCATCAAGCATATAGGCCAGTTGCGCCGCGCTGATCGCGACGGTGCCGTCCGCCGCCGACGGCCATATGAAGCGACCGCGCTCCAGCCTTTTGGCGTAGAGCGACATGCCAATCCCGTCATGCCAGAGAATCTTGATCAGGTGACCGCGCTTGCCGCGAAAGACGTACAGATCCCCGGCATGCGGGTCGCGATGCAGTACCTGCTGAACCTGGACCGCCAGGCTGTTCATGCCGCGCCGCATATCGGTGTGCCCGACCGCCAGCCATACCCGCACACCCGAGGGAACGGGGATCATCGGCGCGACAGAGCCTTGACGACGGCCACCGCCAAGGCCGCGGGAATCGAGCCGGGTATCCGGACCCGGGCCTTCCCGGCAAACTCAACCTCGATCGTCGCCTCGGCGCAAGGTGGCACGCCGCTCGCGGTTGTCGGGGCGGAGTCCTCGGCCGGCGCGATCAGCACCTGGGCGAACCCTGCAGCCGCGGCCTGGAACTCCTGCCGCCAGCGATAGATCTGGCCCGAAGAAACGTCAGCCCGGCGAGCCACCTCAGAGACGACGGCACCCGGCGCAAAACTCGCGGCCACGATCGCCCGCTTCTGCTCGTCACTCCAGCGCCGTCGACGTTCGGGCCCGGTAATCACCTCAACTCTTGCCATCGCCCCATCGCTAGCACCGGTGCAAGCACCGTCCTTTGCACCAGTGCTACAACCAGCCTACCCGTCCCGATCGCGCAAGACGGCTTTCACCGGACGGGTACGAGAGAAGCGGCAAACGATCTCGATTGTCGTCATCGACAAAAGCCCGTTATTTCGTGCGGGGATCACACACCTCCTCACCGGAAGCCGCTTCCATCTGAAGGCTAGTTTCCCCAGTCTCCAAGAACTTCCGGCCAGGGCGTTTAGCGATCAGGGTTCCGTTTTCTTGGTCAGCCTCGGGCGGGATTGGCGGACTCACCTGCCGAATATCGCGTCGCTGGTCACCCAGGGCATCCGAATACTCCTCATCGGCGAGGAATTCCGCCCGGACGAAATGATTGCCGGGATTGAGGCTGGTGTCGGTGGTTATCTATCGAAAGATCAGATCAGCTCGGACTTGCTGCTAAACTCGCTGGCAGTTGGTGCACCTCGGCGGGGCGGCAGTAATGGGGCCTTTCGAAGTGCGACTGCCGATCGACGCAATCCCTGCGGCTTGGGGGCCTTCCTACGATGATGCGCAGGAGGATGGAAAGGCATCGATGTCTTCCGACAATCCTACACCAATGTAACGGCGTCCTTCATTCTCTGACAGAGAATATCAAGTCCTAAAATTTCTGAAAAACGGCGCCTCCAATAAACAAATTGCGCGTGAGCTTTGCATAAGCGAACCTACAGTGAAGGTTCATGTCAAGAATTTATTTCGCAAGATCGGCGCGAAAAATCGCACCCAAGCTGCCATGTGGTCAATGGACGGTATCGAGCCCGATAGTTCAGAATCTCCCTGAAAGGAAATTTGCGGGTCGGTGAAGCCTTGGAAGACGGTTTCATATCAGAAGATGGTTTCGGCTGTCTTTCTATCGAGGTCCGACGTCAGCGTCTTCGGGCACTGCCTACCATCAGTTTTGGGCGAGTGCGGCCTACGGTTGGCTGAAGGCTGATGAGTTGGTGCTCGTGACGAATATCTGAACGCCTTTCTGCTTGGCCCTCTTGATCACCTCAAATCCTAAGCTGTAAAGATCACAGATGTCGGCAATGACGAGGTCCATACCACCGTGCTCAACTAGCCTACGTGCCGCCTGTAGTCCCGCTGCAACAATCACTTTATAACCACGATCTGCCAAGAAATGTCCTATTTTTTCTGAAAAACCCCGCTCATCTTCGAACAATAAGACGTGTTTCATTGCAGCTTCACCAGTCATCTCTGCCCTCTTGCGTGGGGAGCATAAAAACGCCCATTTAAAGAACCCTAAAGAGTTCGACTTCGGCGCATAACCCCTCATTCCGGACACTCTGATATGCCCGAGCGCCGAACCGTGGCAGCCGCTTCCCGAGAACGGTCTTCATTTGGAACAAATTCGGTATGTGAAGACGTACTTCCGCCGGCGCGGTGACATCGGGCGGCGAGTTCGCCACCAAAGAAATTCCCGATCGCGGCTCTCCGTAACTACTTCGGCGGGTCGACGCTTTTGACGAATTCCGTCCTTGAACCCAAGACTTGTTGCTCTCTCGCGGCAGCCTCGTCATGCAGCCTCCGCCACCATCTCCCGCTTGATCCGCTGCACTGTGCCGACGCCCACCCGCAGCGTCTTGGCTGTCTTCAAGATGCCCGTGCCCTTCGCCAGTTCAGCCCGAATACGGTGATCAGTGGTCTGCGCGATCCTCGGCCGGCCGAGCGTCTTTCCCTCCGCTCTGGCCCGCGCCAAGCCTGCATGGACGCGCTCCTTGATGATGTCGGCCTCGAACTCCGCAAACACGCCGACCATGCCAAACATGGCCTTGCCTGCCGCCGTGGAGGTGTCCAGCGCCTGCTTGTGCAGGAATAGATCGACACCGGCGGCCTTCAGCTCCGACAGGAAACCGACCAGGTCCTGAAGTGATCTTCCCAGCCGGTCGAGCGACCACGCCGCGATCATGTCGAACTTACGCCGGGTTGCGTCCTTCAGCATCGCATCAAATTGCGGGCGACGGTCACGCCCTCGCGTGCCGCTGATCCCTTCGTCGCAATAGACTGCCACAACGTCCCAGCCCGACGCCGTGGCGACGCCCTCCAGATCGTGCCGCTGGTTCTCGACCGTCTGTCCCGTCGTGCTGACACGCAGATAGAAGGCGACCTGCCTCGGTTTCTTCGGCACGCGGCGTCTCCTCATACGCAAATCCCATATCTAGTGTATACGGAATACGATCGTTTTTGGAATGCCTGATTATGCGCTCTGACAGGGCAGCTATTCCGCCAGTTTTGAGGAGCCGTCTCATCGGGGTTTTCTGTATAGGCCACTCAGAAAGCGGCCGAGGCTTTCGACCCCGGCCGCCGACTGCGCTATCCTGGGTGACGACCAATCAGACCCAGGGAGCGAACCTATGCCTGACAAACGTGCGATGCTGCTCACCGCTGATAAGCTGTCAACGGGGACTCATCGAGGGGAGGTTGTGGTTCTTCTTGACCTGTCGTCAGCGGGAGTGTTTCCCGAGATGGAAGTTGGATTCCGACTGCTCCCCGCCGAAGCTCGCGAGCTTGCTCGACAGTTAGAAAAATCGGCGGCCGAGGCTGAAACCGCATCACCACGGGATTAATGAGGGGGATCACGGAACCGCTCTCTGCCTCATCGCCCCACCCGGCGCCAGCGATCCCCACACGATCGGCGGGATCGCTGGGGCCTGTGCCGAGGCTGATCGGCGCATGGCGATGTTTGGCATTGGAACGGCTGGCGCCGGTCGCGGGCGCTGTTCCTGCTGCGGCTGGTTCGCCATTGTCGCCGCGATAGTGCCAAGTTGCTTGGCGAGCCGCGCCGCGATAAACGGCCGGTTACCAGGTGTCGCCTTCATCAGCAGCGTCTGCGCCAGCTCCGGGTTAAGCAGCGCCTCGGTGAGCAGCTTCTCTCGACGCTCGATCCCGGCACGGCGCATCGCGTCGATCGCGGACTTGGCCATCGCATAGCCGCCGCTGCCTTCGATGGCGCCGTGGACGCCACCGAGCAGGTAACCTGCAACCCCGGCGATGCCGTGGCCGAGGTATTGCGACAGCAGCGACAGCTTACTTCCGCCGGCACCGGCATTCCCCGCCACCGCACCGCCGCTCGACGACTGGCCAGACCGCTGTAGATCGGCCGCGATGTTGTTTAGGGGCCCCATCTGTTCCGCTGAGAACACCTGCCGCAGCACCTGATCGCGGCGCATCATCTCGGCAAAGGCATTGGCGTTCATCGTGCCGGTTTCAGCCTCGCCCAGCGGTGCCCGCACGGTGCGCGCGACGATGTAGTCCGCCACTGCCCGTTGCAGCCCCGCCGCGGCGTCAGGATCACCCGCCGCGAGCCGCACGAGATCGCGGAGATCACCGACCGGGTTCTTGCCTCCCAGCGCCGATTGCACCGCCTGGAGCGGCTCCGCGCCGAGAAAATGCCGGGCAGCACCACGTTCGAAGCCAAGGCGCTCCGCGCGCGCTGTAGCCGCTACGGCATCGACCGCTTCCTGCGCCCTCGCTGCGTCGCCAAGGGCCATCTGTACGTCTGGCATGGCCCGCAGCGCCGCCGCTCGGCGAAGCTGCCAGGACGCGTATTTGGTAGGGCTGAGCGAGCCGTCGGGGTTGGTCGCGCTCTGTCGCAGATCGGCGACCAGGGCGTCCCGCAGCGTCGCCCGATCGCCGCCGGCGTTCAGGAAGGCCTGGACGCCTTCGGGTGACGAGATGAACCGCTCGGGCAGCCGGCTATCGGCAACCCGGTACGCGCCGCCGCGCTCCTGAAGCGCCGGGCCGACCATGGGGTTGTTGAAGGTCTGTGCGCGCGCCCTGGTGGCGTCGGCAGCGGCGCGATAGCGGGCTGCCGCCTCGGGATCAAACGTAGCAGATGGCGCAGGTCGCGGCAGTGGCGCAGCGACGACACTGCTGCCGCCGTTGGGTACGGATTCCGTCAGGTCGAAGGGTCGAGGCGCTTCCGGTAGGCCCTGAGATCGCGCAACGCCTCCAAATCCGCCTCCCGGATCGCCCGCTGCTCCAGATACGCCAGCAGGGGCTTGTGGACCGAAATCGGCACTGTTCGCAGGACGCGAGCCACCGTACTGCCCCACTCGCGCCGCGGAGGCGCCTGTATCGGTTCCGCCAAGGAAGTCGCCCGTCTGTTGCGCCAACCGGCCGTAGAGGGCTTGGTCGCCCTGCGCAGCCTTCGTCGCCGTCGCCGCGATAGTATCATCCATGGCCTGACGCAACATCTGCATCCGCCGCAGCGCCGGTGTTTGGCCGTTCGCCCGCTCATCCCTGATCGCCTGCAACAACCTGCCACGCAGCGCCGAGAAGTCGGTGAAGGGCAGAGCCGTCCCGCCCAAGCGAGCAAAGCTGAGCACTGCCGCTTCCTCGCCGGACGGCTGCGCTGCCGTCCTGGGTATCTCGGACGCGATCTGATTTGCGGCGTCGCGCACCGGGGTCGCATCGATGGTCAGGCTGCCGTCCGGATCGATCGCCTGCCACAGCTGCAACTCGGCAGCCTTGGTGGAGGCCTTGGCCTGTTCAAGCTGGCCGCGCATGGCCGCACCAGCATCTTCCGGGTTGATCTGACCACCGGTGACATCGAACGCCTGTTGTGCGCGCTGTTGAGCGGCCTGAACCGCGGCGTCGCCATTTCGATCGATCTGGTCGAGACGCTGTTGCAGCAGGTCGCGGACGGCGCCGGCATTGGCATCGGCCGGGGCCAGGTTCTGGAGGGCGCCGACGCGAGCGACATTCTGTTGGGTGGCGCGCGCATCGAAGGGAGACGAGGGCAAGCTGCTCTGAAGCTGGCCGACGCCCTGATCGCCGGACAGCTGAAACGTCGTCGGGCGCGATCCCGGCACCAATTCACCAGCGCCGCCACCATTCGGGTTCGGCAACTGGAGCCGCTCGCGCAGAGCCTCCGCCAACGCATCAGGGTCCGTCGCGGCATTGCGCAGCGTGCTGCCGACAGCGGCTTCCAGCGCCGGTTGTCGCATCGGCAGCACATCGCGAGCAAGGCCAACCCCGTAATTGACGCCGGCGCGCATCGGAGGCGCCACTGCCGCCGGCAAGAGCGATGCCGCTGTCGCAAGCCGCTCGCTGCCAGTCGCCTCATAAGCACCTTGCCCGAGCGCACCACCAATGCCCGACAGCACCGCAGGCCCGACACCAAACGGGCCGCCACCGATGGCCCCCTCTGCCGTCGCCAGACCGATGCGGCCCGCCGTCGATGTCGGCTGGTATTCGGGGATGCCGGTTGCATTGAAGACGGCATTACCGGCCTCTTCGCCGGGACGGAATTTGCCGCTCTCCTCAATGCGCTCCAGATCGGGACTGACCAGGTGGCGCAGCTGCGCCAGCGGGTCGGTGACGAAACCCGCCAAGTTGCCGAGACCACGCACCGCTGCGGTAATACCAAAGCGGGCGGGCGCCGGGATGGACGAGCTATCGGCCGGGGTCGTCGGCGGCGCATTCTCAGCACGAAGCTGCTCCGGGCTTTTCGCCAGGTCGGCCAACGCCGCATCTACACCGGTTTGCGGCATGGCGCGCTCTGCTGTGGCGCGAGGCCCGGAGCGCCTGCGGGTTGCTGCGGCCCCGCCAGGGCCGCTCCGATATCGGCGAGGGCGTCGTCGATGGGCATCTACTGCGCCAATCCTGATTGCTTGAGGAACGTCAGCTGACTACCGAGCCGCGTGAGTTCCTGCTTGCCCTGATCGCTCCCTTGCAGCTTGGCGAACATCTCGCGGCGATCGGTCGGGTCCATGCGTGCCACAATAAAGGCATTGGGCGACGCCTGCTTCTGGAAGGCTGTCTCGAACCCCGAGACGTTCCCGATGCCCCCGTGCGCCTGTTCCCATTGCTGCTGAGCCTGCGCCTTGGCGATCTTGTAATCGGAGAGCCCGATAAGCTGGTTCTGGATGCGCTGCAAGCCAAGCGGCGACATATCCGGGTTCGGCAGCGTGGCGCCGATCAGGTTGTATTCTTGGACGGCAGCTCGGCTCGAAACGTCGTGAACGGCCTGCCGGAGCATGGACCCCGCGTTCTTGACGAAATCCTCGTAGCTGGCGACCTGCCCATCAAAGCTCGGATTGATCAGCCGGAGATAACTCGCCGCCGTCTGCGCATGCTGAGCGAATGGACCTTGCACAAAATTGCCGATCTCATTCCCCATGCTCATCAAAGTCGCGCGCTGCTGCTGAGCCGCGTTCGCATCCGTGATGACCTGCTGCCGGCTCGTTTGTTCGTCTTTCGCTCGCGCGATCAGCGCCTCGCGCTCGCCGGGGCCGAGGGCCGCGATGCCAGGGCTGCCGCCGACACCACCGGACGCCGCAGAGGCTTGCGGGCCGAGCGGGCTCGTGTACTGGAAACGCTCCTGCCCCGTTGCAGGGTCGATCATCCGCTGCAACGTCGGCATCGCGCCGATGATTCCGCCGCTGGAACGGCACGCACATCCATTGGCGAGTTCCATTTCTCGGCGAGGCTCGGTGCGACCTTCGCCCAAGCCTGGGCGCTCGCCATCGGGCCGGCGTACTGAAGATCGATCGGCGCCGTCGCGCCCTTCTTCGCCGCCTCGACCGCCGCCTGAAACTGCGGCGAACCGGAAAGCGCCATCTTGAGCGCCTCATCAATTGTCGTGGGATTTCGCCGTCCCAGTGCGGCATTCAGCCGATCCTGCTGCTGCGCCCAGGCCACGTAGGCGGGGTTCAGCCCCGGCATGCCCGCACCCGATGTTTGCGCAGGCGGAGCCGGTGCCGGCGATCCGAATGGAGTGCCCGTTGCGGGCATCATCGACGGCGAAACGGTGCCGGGAGGCGGGGCCGTCGGGACGGCGGGCATCTGCGGTGCCAGCGAACCGAAAGGTGCCGCTGGTGCCTGAGGAGCGGCCGGCACCGGCCGACCTGCGGCGCTCGGAAGCGTCCCACTTTTCAGCATCCCCGCTTGCGCATCCCAATACAGGTTCGGGGTCACTTGATGCGAGACGGCTGTCGGATCGCTTTGGGCTGCGCTCCCTCCTTGCGATGGGAGAGCCGTCAGCGGACCGTTCTGCGCAAGCTGGGTCGGCGCCGGGACTGGGCTGCCGAACGGCGCGGCGGTCGCCGAGGATGCGGTCGGCGAAGGCGCGTAGGGCGATCCCCCACCGCCACCCAAGAGGCTTGCCAGCGGGCCCATGCCGGAGCCTTGCGGTTGCGGGGCCGTGACTGGCGCTATCGCAGAGGCCATGCCGTTCCCGGTCGACGTTGGCGGCGCACCACCAAAGGCAGCGCGAACGCGATCTCCCGCGCCGGCCAGGGAGGTGTCGGGCATCATCGTCAACGAACTTTGTGCCGGCGTCGCATTGTCCGTCTGCGCGCCTGTCCGGGTGTAATTCGACAGCAGCGTCGGATAGGCGGACATCGCCTTGCCGATCGTCGGCCAGGTGCCTTGCAGGCCGCGCTTGATGTCGTCGAGCTTACCGGCTTTTAAATCGGCGACGAGGTCGCGGCCGGTGTTGTTCGCATAATCGCGCTCAGCCAGAAATTTGAACGCGTTGTATTGCGTACTGGGCTGGAAATCCGGCCGGATATCCTCGGGCAAGCCATTCCACGTCGAGTTCGTGAACTGCGCGAAGCCTGCGGCGGTGCTCGGTCCCTCCGGTCCAGGTTCCGGGATATTGGGGTGCTTGCTGTAGTCCGAAAACGTCGTGCCGCCCTTGGGGGTGTACCGGACGTTGAATTTCCCGCCACTCTCAGGGCCGGCAATCGCCTGGGCAAAGGCCCGCCATTCTGGCTCGTCGCCGGCTGAGACCTGATCTAGCCCCGGCGAGGGCGCCGCGGTTTGCGCAGGCCCAGAAGCAGCAGCGGGGCCCGGCATCTGAGCTGCGGAGGATGTGCTGGCGCTACCTTGGCAATTGGCGCCGGTCGCGGCTCCGGCTCGGGCTGCGGGGCCGCAGCAACCACGAGCGGCGCCGACTCAGGCTCATGTCGCGCATGCCGCGGCATCCGGGCGGGCGCCGGTGTTGGTGGCAGTGTCGGAACCAGGGGCGCCATTGGCGGAGCAGGATCGCCAACCTCGCCAAGCGCCACCCGGATCGCGTCGAGCAATTCGTCGACTGTCTCGATCACGGGGTTTCGGCCGATCTCGCGACCGCCACGCGGCCCAACGACTTGGCCGATCCACTTCGCGTTGCCGAGTTGTTCGGCGTTGATTTCGACTGCGGGCATTGTTTCTCCTACTGGTTTGGGTTGAAGTGCCGGCCGATTGCCGCGCGCAGCTGTTCGATCACCACCGCGGCATCATTCAGAGAGATTGGAATGCTCGCGATTGGCGTTTCGTCGGCGCCGATGGCCATGATGAGGAACACGCCGCCGCCCTCACGGACTTCGACGCGCACCGGAGGCACGCTCATTGCCTGCCGCCCCAGCTGCGCGACGACGGCCGCCGCGGAAGCCACTGGCACAGTCAGGCCGGTGACGCCGTAAGCCGTCAGGCCGACCAGCTGTCGCCGCACATCCGCCATCAGCTCCCGCGCTATTGAGGCATGCTCGGGCGTTGCTGGTGCACCGTCATGCATCACGGACGGGTCCTTGTTCGTCGCCGTCTACGCCGAAAATCTTGGAGACCATGGCCTGCGCCGCTGCCTGTCGCAGCGCGATCTCGCCCGACACATCGACACCGATTGGCGGTCCATCGGGATCGCCGGCGAGGGGTTGCGTCGGCTTTCCCCAGCCGCGGTCGAGCAGCGCCGCAGAAGCGCTCACTCGTGCGGCTTCTGATTTTCCGCTGCTCGCGATCTTGACCAGCGTATTGATGGCGGTGTCGCTGTGCTGACGCGCCAACTCGCGGATATCGGCAATGGCCTTCGGCCGGCCGCCAGGGTTGCCTGAACATCCGGGCGTGAATTTGCCGTCAGCACGACGGCCTGTTTGCTGCCTGTTCTGAGGGGCTGGCGTCTTGCGCGTCGTCATACCGGCGCCACCAACTTGATCGCCACCGTCTTGGGCGTCAGATCGCCGCTCGCTCTAGCGACGGTGGCTAAAACGCGATGCCAACTTGCCGTCGAGAGCATGATTACCGGCTCCGCGTCTGCTCGGTTGACGATGACGAAGTCAGTGCCCTCGGCGTGGTGTGCGAACGGCGCGAACACCGCTTCAGACGCTTCACCGACGAGACCGACCTCCCGGTAGTGCCAAGTGTCGCCGGCCAGCAGGGGCGCGACCGGCACGCGCTCGACGACGGGCTGCTGCTCCGGTGTTTTCCTGGAGCGCGTCATCGGAGCGGGTATTCCGTGTCGCCCTGAATCGCCGTCAAGCTCACCGAGCCACCCGAAAGACTCGCGCAGTTGAGCCGGACGAAGCTCAGGATAAAGGCCAGGTTGCCATTCGCTGATGTGGTCAGGCCGACCAACGTGTCGTGCGCATTCCAGGGTCCGTTGCGGCCGCCTGAAATTTCGACCTGGCATGACGCGGTCACGCCGTTGGGCACATTGACCAGCAATGCAGTCGCCGGCGGCTTCGTCGAGTCAATCGGGATAATTGCCGATGGCCCGGGCGCGCTCAGCGTGACCGTTGTCGAGACCGCGCCGGCGGGGCGCGACACGAGCAAAGAGGCGACGAGCAGGAGCGCCGCAAGACGGCAAGAGGGCGCCAACTTTCGCATCCGGCTGGGCATCAGTGCGTGCGCTCCATCGCATCCGACGGCTGTTCCGCAGCCCGTTCGCACTCGATCTCAATCAGCCGGCGAGTGCTGACGCGGATCAGCCGCTCAGCCAATCGGAAGGCCGAACCTGGCGTCAGCTGTGTTGCCTCGACGCCCACAGTCAGGGTCAAGTCAGGGGCGAGGTCGATGTCGTCGATGGGCATTGCGAGGTCCGGCACGATTTTGCGCCGGAATTGTCACCCCGTTTGCTGGCCATCCATTCGGCATAATGAATGGCCAGCCAAAATTCGGCGGACCTGCCGAACAGTCATGCGATGCAAAAGTCCAGTGCGCCACATGCGATGCAGTAACCCACGTTCACCGACCCGATTTGCGTCATCGGGCAGCGGTCGATATCGCGAGACGCGGCTGACTACTTCCTCCGCTCGCCTCGACAAAGACAGGTCATTTCCCAGCAGTGCCGCGAACTCCCGCAACGCGTCATTGCGGTCGGCACGTACGGCGGCACTCTGATCCCCGCCGGGGCGCCGCAGGTTTCTCTGAAGTTGACGCTCAACGACATCAGCGAGCGCGCGCCCGGCGTCGATGTCGCCAGCGCGGACCCTGTCGAGCAAATCGGCGATGTCCGGGTTAGTCGTCACAACCGCACCGCACGCACCGGGTGGAGCTCGCCCACAGCCATCGCGTCCGAGCCGGCACAGCTGGTCAGTCGGATTGCGTCACCCGGTACATCCGTGACCACGGCGCGATCAGCCTGTTCGGCGTCGGTGATAGTCACCTGGTCGAGCGCAGCCAGCGCGGCGCCGACATTGGCGAGCACCGCCAGCATGCCGGCGTCGAGATGATCGGCCGCGGCGAGCTGATCCAGCGCGCTGGAACGGAGGCGGAGGAGCCGGTCGCGGAGCGCAATCATCGGTGCGACTCGCACAATCCCCAGCCAGGAACAGCAGGGCGGCTGCATCCCGCACCAAGCGGCCAGCGACAAGTCGCACCCGGCGCGCCGACGGCATCAGGCTCACCATCGGTCATACCAGGGTCAGCAGGCTCTTCCCTTCCCTCTACTTCCTTACTAACCACATCGCCTTGGTAAGACATTCTAGAAGGGTGGTGCTGTTTAGCACCCCTTAAATTGGGGCTTTGTAGGTGCTGAACAGCACCCATTCTTGGACGAAACAGCACCTATTTCTTGTGAGTGCTGTTCAGCACCTGCTACAGGCACTTCCCGCCACCGATTGGTTGGCGCGCCGCCATCGCTTGCCGATTCCCAGGTAAGGCGATAGGCGCTTGCTCTGCGGCCGACTCCGCGGACGACATCGACGAGGCCAGTGCGCACAACTTCATCGATTGCACTGCTGATGAAATGCCGGCCGATGCCAAATGCCTCAAGCTGCTCACGCGGCGCGAGCAAGAACCCGTTGCGCTTTCCTCCCTGCCGCATGTGTTCCAGCATGATGAAATCGATCAGGCGGCGGGCATTGATGCTCGAGTTCCGCGCCACGCGTCGCTTTCCAGCAAGTCGCGTGGCAGCCTCATAAACTGCTCGCCCTTCACGGCCAACCGCCCTGGTTCAGCACGTCGAGCCAGTCCGAATCGGGAACTGGCGGAACATGCACTTCAACGATTAGGCCTTTGTCGCGACCGGCTCGCTTCGCCAGCTCGGACGCGGCGGCCTGGCCGACGAAGTTCGCGTCGTTGTCTGCTAAGACGTGAAGGCGCAACAGCCCCGGCGGCGGCTGAAAGGCCTTGATCCCGCCGTCGCTCAGCGCCGCCCATACCGGCACTCCGAACAGCTGGTGTGCCGCGAGCGCGGTCTCGACCCCCTCCGCAATGCCAAGCTCGTCTTCGGCATCGTGCAGCCGCACCGCGGCGCCGGCGATCGTGTCGACCGGCGGCATCGTCTTCTTCCGCGGGTTCAGATCGGCGTCGTAGACACGCTGCGCCGATTGCAGGCTGCCGTCCGGCCCGACGATCGGCGCAACCAGGGCCGGATATCGACCGACCAACCGGTGGGTGGCATCATCGAAATATGGGCAGCGCCGGTGGCCGAGGATTACGTCCGACCGGACAGAAACGCCGCGCTTCGTCAGATAGGCGTCGGCGCTCGCCCGATCATCACACTCCGCGAGCAATCGGCGGATTGCTTCGGCCCTCTTTTCCGGGTCTTTCTTCGGCGCGGCCGACGGCGCCTCGCGGCCATCCTCATTGCCGATGATCTTGTCAATCTCGTCGCAAGCGGTCTTGTAGTCCCAGCCTTTCAGCTTTCGAACCAGGATCAAGCCGGTGCCGGCGCCACACTGATTGCAATAGTGGGAGCCGCTGCCTTCCTTGTCGTCGAACCGGAAGCGATCCCGCCCGCCGCAGGCTGGGCAAGGTCCGTGCTTGTTCGACAGGAACCGTGTCTCGACACCGAGCAACGGTAGTATCTCACGCCAGCGATGACGGGCGCGCTCGACGGTGCTGATCATGCCATTGTCCCCACCTTCTGTTGGGCGCGGGCGTAGGCGATTTGGCGCGAGCGGACCCACGCCATGACGTGCGATTCAGGCTCGATCGGCGGCAGCGATTTCCATCCCCAGGACGGCTTGGCGCCGAATTTTTCCTGAAACTTGTAGAACGCGAACCCTGAGCTATAGCCGCGTTGTCGCGCGATCCCGAGCAGCTGCTGATAGAACTGCTGCCGCTCCCACTCGGTGTCGTAAGTCGGTAGCACGCGACGATCCCGTTGAACTCTTCCGAGGTCGCCGTCCAGCACCTCGACGCCAGCGCCCTTGGTGCGAGGCGCCCAGCCGCAAACGACACACTGTTGGCCGCGGAGCCGGACCGCGTGACATTCGGGGCAATCGACCAGCGCCGGGCCGCTTGCGCCAACGGTCCGAGCGGCATGGGTTTTGTTTTTCGCCCGGCTATCCTCGTCGAGCGTCCACTCGATGTCGTCATCGGGCAGGCCATGCTGGAACACGCTGCCGCTGTGGTCGAGAATGATCGCGTCAGCCTTGCCGGGCGCTGGCCGCAGCGCCCGACCGACCATCTGGCGGAACAGGCCGAGGCTCTTTGTCGGCCTGGCAAGGATCAGACAGCCGACATCGGGACAATCGAACCCCTCGGTCAACACCGCGCAATTCGTGACCAGCTCGACGGTTCCGGCAGCCAACCCCTTCAAGATCGCTTCGCGTTCGTCCGCAGGCGTGCCGCCATCGATATGCTCGGCCATGACACCGCTGCGGCGAAGCTCATCCCGAATATGGACGCTGTGTTTGACCCCGGTCGCGAAGCAGACGGTGGGGCGCCTTTCGCCGAGTTTGTGCCAGTGGGTGACAATGTCGCCCACGAGCTGAACCGTGTTGACGCGCTCGGCCAATTGCGCCTCGACGTAATCCCCCCGCTCGACACGAACGCCGCGCAGGTCCGGCTGCGATGGCGCGAAAACTTTTGCCGCCACCAGGAACCCATGCGATGCCAGTTCTGCGACCTGCGGGCACTCGACAAGGGACTGGAAAATGTTGCCGAGACCGCGGCCATCGGCACGGCACGGGGTAGCAGTCAGACCGATGACGATCGTGCCAGGATAGGCGTCGATCACATCCAGATAGGTGGACGCTCGGGCGTGGTGACACTCGTCGATGATCAGGATGTCGGCCGGCGGCATATCCATCGCTCTCGATCGGATGGCGCGGGCATGCAGCGTTTGGATCGATGCGACCTGGACGCTCTGGCCGGGACGCGGCGGAAAGCCGGCTTGGATAACACCAGCGTCGACGCCAGCAGCGTGCAGCTTCGCGACTGTCTGCCCGACAATCTCGCGACGGTGCGCGATGATCAGGACGTGCCGATCTGCGCCTGTTGCCTCGGCGACGATGGCCGCCGCGATGACGGTCTTGCCGCTCCCGGTCGGCGCGACCAGGAGCACGCGCCGCCGATCCGCAGCGATTTCAGCCGCTACCCGGTCGATGACATCGGTCTGATAGGCCCGGAGTTCGGGGGCGCCGGTCATGGCGTACCTCCGATCGGCTTAAGATCGTCGAGCGTGACGTGGAGCACCGTAAGGACGCCGCGCGCCAATGCTATGCGTTTCGCCAGCGGTATCTGATCGACGCGGCCAAGGTCGCCTTGGAGCACCCGAAGCGCGCTCACGATTTCGGCGACGATTCGGGGCCGCTGTTGCGCCGGTGGCGGGAGCGGCGGGTCCACAGCTTGTGGTGCGGCCTGCTGTTCACGGAGCGCCCTTATCTGCGCTACTTTGCTCGCTGGCTTCGGTGGGGCATGCACCCGCCCGTCCCGCGCGGATACGGGATTACCGGTTTCCCTCGCGATCCGCCGCGCTTCGACCGGCGCGGGTCGCTGCATGATCTCGCGCTGTTCGCCGGGCGGCTTCTGCGCAATCGTGGCGGCGGCACTAACGGCGATCTCGCCGCGTTCTACCTGCTCGACCAGCTCAGGAATGCCATCGCGACGTACAGCAGCGGCATTCTGCACGCGCCCGCGACTGACATTCAGAAGCTGCGCGGCGTCCGCTTGGGACCTTGCCGAAATTTGAGCAAGGTCGGTCCGTTCGCCTTGGCGCGCCGTAGCGATCTTGGCGGCCACCATCGCCCGTTGGCTAGCATCAAGATGGCGCCGATGAAGGTTTGCGCTGATCACCCGTTCCCAGGGATCATCGTCGCCATAAACCAGGACCGCCTCTTCGGAGGAACCGTCGATGGCCGCTCTCAACAGCCAACGGAAGTGCTTTTCTCTTTCGCCAACTTCCTCGCCCAACTCGTAATGCCGCCACAAGGCTTCCAGCCGATTGCGGCCGTCCAGCAGAAATATTTCGACCTGCTGCCGCTGCTTCGCCCGAGGACCAGGGAAATCATGAAGGAGCGTCGGGGTCCAAAATACCGTCGGCACCTGAATGCCATTCTCGCCCACGTCCTCGGTGAGCGTCGCCAGTTCCAACTCCAACATCATCGGAAACGCGTCGGCGGCCGGATGCACCTTGACCAGGTCGCGCCAAGACTTCGGGCCCGTCATCGCGCACCCCGCAGAATGCGCCGAGGGGCCGAATACGGCCTTGGCAACAAGCGAGAACCGCGAGGCCGCCGTTGAACCGGCCGGTGATTTGGCTTATTTGCTGTGGTGTTGTTGTTGAGGTTGCTTTCGAGACGCGCCGCCCGAGCCACCGGGCGGCGTTTTCGTTCTAAGGGGTTGTCCCCCGGTATGTCGGAGCGCATTTCAAGCCGCCACGCCAATGTCTGACGTGCTGGTTCGGCGTCGCGATGCCAGAAACTCGTTCCAATCCGAGCGCCTGTAATAGACCCGCGCGCCGATCTTTACGAACGGGCATCCCGTTCCAGCAACGCGTTCCCGTTCCAGCGTGCGCACGCTGCACTTGCGTTCTCGTGCAATATCTTCCTGGGTTAACAGTTCGTCGGGCATGTTCGCCTTCCGTCGTTGAATGACAGACGGAAGGTGTCGGTGTCGGACCAGAAGAAATAGGGGCCGCGATTAGCGGAAATCGTGAACGGGATTCGATTAGCTGGTTGAACGCTTGCGTTTCGCGCCAGGCCGCCGCCATTCGTCCGGCGTCGATTTGGCCCACGACCTATCAAACGCCTTTCGGCTCAATGCACCAATGCCTTTCACCTGCTCTTGGGCCTCCAAAAAAGCCGTCTCTTTGTTCCGGGGCGCGACTTTCTGCTGAGCAAGCCATTCGTTACAGGCTTCTTCCGCTCGCTTATCCGTCATGAACCGAACACCGCTCGGAATTCTGTCAGCAAGCGATGCGCCTTCCGTCTCACTCGCATCAGCGCCTGTGGTTAACACCCTCTCCCAATCCGCTCGATTTATCGCCAGGTCCTCGGGGGCGTCATTCAGCTTTAGGCGCGAGACTGCCCCCATCCACTTCGCCAGCCCCTTTCGAAAAGCGCAGACGCTGCAATACTCATCCGTTTCGATGGCTTTACCGAACCAATCGATTTCATAGTCCGCCGGCCAGAGCCGCTCGCGGGGAGTTCCAGCGCGGCATCGCGCATATACAGCAAGAGAACCAGCGGCAAACTCCTGCTCGATCCTTTCAATAAGCGCGACTACGCCTGGCCTTTCGTCGGGGGATGGCCCATCCTTGCGCAAAAATACGCGCCCGAGTGGCACTGGATCATAGAGTTCGGTCAAAGCGTCAATGCCTCCTGTCGCGGACCAATGTTCGGCACCGACATCTTCAGCGCCTCGTAATCCGCACCACCCCATTGACAGGCTTGTCGCCGGCCATGCCGATGCCCATGGCCTCAGCGACATGGGTGCCGATCAGTTCGGCAGTCGCCTTCACTGGGTCTGCGGTGAGGTGGCTGTACCGCTCTGTGGTGCTGGTGTTCTTGTGCCCCAGCACCTTGCCGATCAAGAGCAGGGATGCACCTTTAGCGGCCGCTATCGATGCGGCCGAATGCCGAAGGTCATGCAGACGCACCCCACTCAGATCGGCCGTCTTGCGGACACGCGACCACACCTTGTCCAAACCCGATGATGTTCGTTCGGATCGAGCGCCCGGGAACACATTTGGATTGCCGGCGACCCGAGGGAGCGCTGCCAGCACGGCAGCCGCCGGGGCATTCAGATGGATCGTCTTCGGGCCGGTCTTGCTGTCCGCAAGGAACAAGGCGGCCCGCTCGAAATCTACTGTCGGCCACTGCAAGGCGGCAATTTCCGATCGTCGGGCACCGGTCAACAGGAGCAACCGGATGATCGCCGCCGGATATGGCGTCTTGGTCGACTCCTCTTCCCGCTCCAAAGCCACACCGAGGCGGCCGATTTCGTCCGTGGTCAGAAACCTCTCAATCTTTCGGACCTTTGGCTTCCTAATGCCATGGGCCGGGTTATCGGCGCGCATCTCTCGCTCGATCGCAAACGAGAAAAGAGCACCCAACAAGGTAACAACTTGGCCGGCCGCACCAGGCCCTCCCCCGGGGGAGGCTACCAGGGCCGCGGGGCCCGTCCGGTTCGGCTATCTTCCGCCCGGCAATCACGTCTCCCATCAGTTTTTCCACGTCGCCGCGGGTCACGTCGGCGATCTTCCGCTTTCCCAGATACGGGCGGATGTGATTTCGAATCGAGCGCGGTCCACGGCCAGGGTGCTCGGCTTCTTGTGGGCAGAGCCCTCGGCCAGGTACAGATCAATCAGTTCCGATAGCGTCTCGGCGTTTCTGGCTGCCTGCCTCTCGGCCGCAGGGTCGCCGCCGTGCGCCACCGTGCCAAGCAATCGCTTTGCCTCGGCTCTCGCGGTGTCGACCGTCCATGGTGAGCCGTGGCGCCCGATCGTCACACGCTGCTTCGGCGCGCCTCGGCCCCGGCCGACCCGGTATTGCAGGACATACGATTTCACGCCGGCCGGCGTGCACCGGACGCCAAAGCCTTTGAGTTCGAAGTCCCACAGATACTGCGGCCCCACCTCTGCCGGGTCCAAGCCATCCACTTTTGTTTTCGTCAGTTTGACCGTCGCCACGCCACCACCCCGTGGGTACTTTGCCCTAGCTGATACACCCACCATGCACCCACGACAGAAAGTAACACCGTCGGACGGTGTCGTCCATTGACGCTGAACAGTGGGATTAAGCCGTCGGAATGTCGGGAGCTGGCTGTTTGCGGCAGTCGCTGTCGGGCAAGAAAGCAGGATTTTGATTTCGGCATTCGGAGGTTCGAATCCTCCCGCCCCAGCCAGCGTTTTCACGAAGCCCAGGTCGGGGTGTCGCCGTTTCTGCCGGCCTCTTGCGGCTCGAAGAACGCGCCCGCAGCCGAATAGCGGATGCGCCGGTGTCTTTTGCCGTATGCGCGGCTCAGGCTTTTTCCGCAATTTCGCTCGCCTGCACTCGACAGTAAAATAGACGTTGGCCCGCCCACGTCGTCACCAGCCAACAAAAGCCAATGAACACAATCCGAACCCAGCCAACGGACGATACAGGGTATCCTCTGATCAAGGTCGTGTTGAATGAGTGGAGTACGCCAGGCACTTCTGTTCGCTTCGGTGGAGCGCTATCTGAGTATGGCAATCAGCTTCATCATGATCGCGATCGTGTCGCGATTGCTGACCCCGGCTGAGGTCGGAACATCAGCCATCGGTACTGCACTGCTTGCGATTTGCATTGCGGTAAAGGAATTCGCGGCCAGCGGTTTTCTCATACAAGGTGACGATATCCGCAAGGAGGATGTTCGCACCGCCTTCACGGTGCAGTTCATGCTGACCGCGGTGATTGGGTTGATCGTGATGTTGGCGGCGCCAGCTTTCGCGCAACTTTACGGCGAGCCGATGCTCGGCCAGTTTATTCGTGTCGTGATGGTTGCGCTGGTCCTTGACACGGCATCCGGGCCGATCATCGCCCTGTTGCGGCGAGACCTGGCTTTTGGAACCCTGGCGATCATCACCGTGGCTTCACTAGGCGTAAACGCCATCGTTACGGTCATCCTGGCGTTGCTGGCATTCAGCTCGATGAGCGTCGCATGGGGGTGGCTCGGCACAACGGTTGCGACGGTGGTGCTTTGCCTGGTCTTTCGTCCGAATTTTTACATCTTTAACCCGAGTATCAGAGCGTGGCGCCGGGCCTTGGCTTTTGGCGGTTATCACGGTGCTATGACGGTTCTCAGCCGCGTATTTGAGAGCCTTCCGCAGCTGGTTCTCGGGCATTTTCTGCCCTTGAGCGTCGTCGGACTTTACAATCGCGCGACTGTCATCTCCGGGATACCGGACAAGTTCATTCTGTCCGGCCTCTTCAACATCGCCTTTCCGGCACTGGCGGCAGAGGTGCGCGCCGGCCGCAATCTGAAACAGGCCGTGTTCAAGGCGTTCTGCTATATCACTGCCTTCTACTGGCCGGCGTTGGCGTTGATGGTGCTTCTCGCGCAGCCCCTTGTTCACGTGGTGCTGGGCCAACAATGGGATGCGGCCGTTCCGCTGGTTCGGATCATGACCGCTGCAACCGTTCTGTGGTTTCCAGTCGTGCTAACCCAGCCGCTGCTTCTTGCCGTTGGTGCCATGCGCGATGCCTTTCTGTCCAGTGTGATTGCGCTGCCCTTATCGGCCCTGGTGCTCTGCGCTGCGAGCACAATGGGTGCGGAGGCGATGGCGCTGAGCCAATTCGTGACCACGCCTATTCAGATGTACGTGGCCTTACGGTTCATTCAGCGTCATGTGCCGTTCACCTGGACGGAACTGGCCGTTGCGCTGCGTCCGAGCCTCGCGGTCTGCGGCTTCGCCATTTTGCCGGTGCTCACGATGATCGGGTTGACGGACTCACATTTCGATTTGTCGATCACAATGTCGATCATTGCCGGTGGTATTGCCTTCGTGGGTTGGCTCGTTGGAATAAAGCTTACGGGCCATCCTGTCGGTGCCGAGATAAGTCATGTTGCAGAAATGATCACCCGCAGTCCTGCGGCGGTGCGTCTGACCGGTCGGTAGACCTTGTGACGGTACAGCGGAGCACATTACGCCTATTGACGGAGGGGTCGCGCTATATGGCCGGATAGAAGAAGCGGTGCCGGGGTTTTACGCTGACTGGAACGTGTGAAGGGTCAGCGAGCGACAGATGGGCGTCCGAAAAGTCGATCACAATCCGCGGCCCGGGGCAGAGAGCGACGTTCCACTCAAGGTCAGGGCACACCAGCTGATCCCTGGTGGCTGCCATACCTATGCAAAGGGCGATGATCAATACCCGCTGAACGCACCGGGCTTTATTGCGTATGGCGCGGGGTGCCACGTCTGGGACGAGGAGGGCCGCGAATACATCGAATATGGCATGGGCAACCGGGCGGTCGGCCTCGGGCACGCCTATCCTGACGTGCTTGATGCGGTCTGGCGAGAGCTTTCCGGCGGCTGCAATTTCATACGGCCTTCCACAATCGAGGTCGCCTGTGCAGAGCAGTTCCTGTCGCTGATCGAAAATGCCGAAATGGTGAAATTCTGCAAGGACGGGTCGGACGCGACGTCCGGTGCGGTTCGTCTGGCGCGGGCCTATACGGGGCGCGACCTGATCGCAATTTGCGGAGATCACCCGTTCTTTTCGACAGACGACTGGTTTATCGGCACGACAGTGATGAACAGCGGTGTGCCCGAGGCGATACAGCGGCTGACTGTCACGTTCCGCTACAATGACCTGGAAAGCGTCAGCTCATTGTTTGCTCAGCATCCAGGGCAAATCGCCGCCATTATCCTTGAGCCGGCTCGCACCGAGGAACCGCGCGACAATTTCCTGCACCGCCTGCAGAGCTATGCCGGGCGGAAGGCGCGATTCTGATCCTCGACGAGATGATCACCGGGTTCCGGTGGCACAAGGCCGGGGCACAGAAGGTCTATGGCATCACCCCGGACCTCTCCACCTTCGGTAAAGCGTTGGCCAATGGGTTCTCGCTTTCGGCCCTGACCGGGCGAGCCGAAATCATGCGCCTGGGTGGGCTGATGCACGAGGATCGTCCGCGGGTCTTCCTGCTCTCGACGACGCACGGCGCCGAGACGCACGCGATGGCGGCGGCGATTGCCACCATGAAGATATATCAGGATGAAGACGTTATCGGGCACCTCTACCGCCAGGGGCAGCGCTTGCGCACGCAGGTGCAACAGGCGGTGCAACGGCATGGCCTCGGGTCGTTTTTCCAGCTTCAAGGGCGGGATTGCTGCCTGTCCTATGCGTCATTGGACGCATCCGGCCAGCCCTCGCAGGCATTTCGCAGTCTGTTTCTGCAGGAGACCATCCGACGGGGCATTCTGATGCCGTCACTTGTCGTCAGCTATAGCCATGACGACGAGGATATCGATCGGACCGCAGAGGCGATCGATGGCGCCCTCGCCGTCTACAGGCAGGCACTCGACGCGGGTGCCGAACGGTTTCTGATCGGCCGTCCGAGCCAAATCGTCTACCGGCGATACAACCAAGCACAGGGGTAATCCCGGTGCTCGCCCGTCTGGTGCTCGGCCGTCCGGTGCTGACGCTTGTTTTGACGCTGGTAGTGGGTCTGGCGCTGTCGGTGGACTGCCTGGCAAAGGTGGCCTTCCCGCTTCATGTGGCGCCAAACGGACGTTACCTCGTCGACGCCGACGGGGAGCCATTTCTGATACTGGGCGATGCCGCCTGGTCACTGGTCGCGCAGTTGAGTCGCGGCGACGCCGATCTCTATCTCGCCGACCGCAGGCGGCGTGGCTTCAATACAATTGTGATTTCGCTGATCGAGCACAAATTCGCCAGTCATGCGCCGCGCAATTTTGACGGCGAGCCACCCTTTCTCGCGCCCGGTGACTTCTCGCGCCCGAACGAGGCCTATTTTGCGCATGTCGATTGGGTGTTGCGGCGCGCCTCGGCTGAGGGATTTTTGGTGCTCCTCGCTCCCAGTTATCTCGGGTTCAATGGAGAGGCGGAAGGCTGGTATCGCGAGATGGCGGCTGCCGGACCCGAGAAGTTACACCAGTACGGCGAATATTTAGGGAACCGATACCGGGACTTTACCAACATAGTCTGGGTCAATGCCGGAGATTACAACCCACCCGACAAGAGCCTGGTTCAGGCAGTCGCTGAAGGCATCAGGTCCGCCGATCCGCGAGCGCTGCAAACCGCGCACTGTGCGCCGGAAAACTCCACGCTCGATTACTGGGCAGGGGAGCCTTGGGTGCAGCTCAATGCCGTCTACACCTACGCACCTGTTCACCTCGCCGTGCGCGAGCAGTTAAAGCGACCCGAACGATTGCCTTATTTCCTGATCGAGAGCGCCTACGAAAATGAACACGGCGCAACCGGTCAGCGGCTGCGGATGCAGGCGTATCAGGCGCTGCTGCTCGGGGCGGCCGGAGAGGTTTTTGGCAACAACCCTATCTGGCATTTCGATGGACCGGGTCTCTACCGCACTTCCCTGGGGTGGAAGGAGTCACTGGACAGTGAGGGGGCACGCAGCATGACATCCCTTGCCTCGCTGATGCGCGGGCTCGACTGGTGGAAGATGCAGCCGGATCCTGCCGGCTCGCTGCTGGTCGATGGCCTCGGCTCAGAGGACCGGCGCGCCGTCGCGGCTGTCGCGAATGACCGAAGCTTTGCGTTGGCCTATCTGCCGGACCGCCGGAGCTTTGTGCTCGACCTCGGCGGCCTGGCCGGTCCCCGTGTAGCGGCGCACTGGTACGACCCTGCCGGCGGTCAGCCCGATGAGGATAGCAGTCTGCTGCCGGCGAGTGGGCGACAGAAATTTCAAACGCCACCGCGGCGGAATGCCGCCGGACAAGATGATTGGGTTCTCGTGCTGGAGTTCGCGGCCATGAATGCACTTGCAAAGATTCCGCGGGGCGTGGAAGCAGGAGGGCGGCCACTGATTGCGCTGTTTGGCCTGTTCGGTTCCGGCAATACCGGGAATGACGGCTCGCTGGAGGCGATGTTGTCGACGATAAAGCGGCGCTGCGGAGAGGCGGACGTGCTCTGCATCTGCGGCGAGCCCGACAACATCATGCGCTCCTTTGGCATGCCGGCGACACCGATCTACGGCAATTATTCTGGCAATGCGCTGGTGGCGAAGCTCGCGAACCTCTTCCGGCCCTATCAGGAATTGCGAGGTTGCAAGCTGCTGATCATACCCGGAACAGGCGCTCTCGATGATTTCGGCACCGGCTGGAGCGGCTTGCCGCTGGCCTTCTTTGTCTGGTGCCTGGCGGCACGGCTGCGCGGCGCCGAAGTTGCGTTCGTCAGCATCGGCGCGGGTCCGATCAGGCACCCGCTCAGCCGGCGCCTCTTCAAGGCGGCGATCGGCATGGCCCGCTACCGCAGTTATCGGGATCGAATCTCGAAGAATTTCCTTCAGGGCATCGGCTTCGCCGCAGCGGCGGATCCGGTTTATCCGGACCTTGCCTTTGCGCTGCCGACGCCGCCCGATCAGCGGGGAGCGGCCGGCAAAAATGCCTCGCTTGCGGTCGGCCTCGGGGTCATGACGTATCAGGGCTGGCGCAATGACCCGCACAAGGGAGCGGCAACCTATTCGAATTACCTGGCCAAGATTTCCCGATTTGCCCTGTGGCTGCTCGATCAGGGCCACACCATCCGACTTCTGATGGGTGATGGGACCGATCAGCGTGCGATCGACGACGTGCAGCGCTTTGTTGCCGAACATCGCCCGTCACTGCCTGCGGACCACCTGCATGTGGCCAAATGCTCAACGCTCCACGATCTGATGTGTGAGATCGTTGAGACGGATGTGGTGGTCGCCACCCGCTTCCATAACATTGTGTGCGCGCTGAAGCTGGGGCGCCCGGTGTTGTCGATCGGTTACGCCGACAAGAACGATGCGCTGATGGCTGAAGTTGGCCTGGCTCGCTTCTGCCAGGCAATCGAATCGCTCGACGTCGATCTCTTGATCCAGCACTTCACAGAGTTGACGGACGAACTCTCTTCCTGGCGCAAAGTCCTTGACGCGGTCCAGCCACGGTATCGCTCACACCTCCTGCACCAGGAGAAAGTGCTGGCCGCGCAGCTTTTCCGGCGGTGCAGCCAGCCCACGTGGCGCCCCATCCCGGTGTCGTGCGCACAAAGGGACGAACATCGCTGATCGAACGGGGTCCGGCCGATATCGAGTTGGTTAGCCATTTCGCCTTTTGGCTCTCTCTGACGGTGCGGTGTGCCCCCGTTACCTTTATCGCGTCTGCGGAGCACGCAGGTTGTGTTTCAACGGGTAACGGACGAGCGGGATGAAGATCTTCTTGACGGGCCATCGGGGCTATATCGGAAGCGTCATGCTGCCGATGCTTCTCGAGGCAGGGCACGACGTCGTCGGCTGCGACAGCGATCTCTATGAGCGCTGCACCTACGCGGCTGGCGGTGGGCTGACGGATATTCCGATGCTGCGCAAAGATGTCCGTGACGTTTCTGTCAGCGACCTGCGTGGCTGCGAAGCGGTCATTCACCTGGCTGCCCTGTCAAACGATCCACTGGGCGATCTCAACCCTGACGTGACGTTTGCCATCAATCATCGCGGCAGCGTACACCTCGCCGAACAGGCAAAGCGGGCGGGTGTCGCGCGTTTTCTGCTGTCCTCGTCGTGCAGCAACTACGGGCGGGCCGGTGAGGCGATCCTCGACGAAACCGGCGACCTTAACCCCGTGACTGCTTACGGACAGTCCAAGGTGTTGGCCGAGCGCGACATCGCCAAGCTGGCGTCAAAGGATTTCAGTCCGACGTATTTCCGCCCGGCAACGGCGTATGGACTGTCGCCGCGCATGCGGTTCGACATCGTGCTGAATAATCTGGTCGCCTGGGCGGTCACCACGGGCGAAATCATGCTGAAGTCGGATGGTTCGCCGTGGCGCCCCATCGTGCATATCGAGGATATCTCGCGCGCCTTTATTGCCGGTCTCGCCGCACCGATCGACGCCATACACAACGAGGCGTTCAACGTCGGCTGTACGGAGCATAACTACCAGATCCGCCAGATCGCGGAGGTTGTTGCCGAAGTCGTGCCGGGCTGCCGGTTGAGCTACGCCGCGGACGCCGGCCCCGACCAGCGGTCGTATCGCGTCAGCTTCGAGAAAATCGCGCGTGTGCTGCCCGGCTTCCAGCCGCAATGGGACGCGCGCAAAGGTGCCGAGCAGCTCTACGCGGCTTACCGCTCATCTGGCCTGAGCCTCGACGACTTCGAAGGGCCGCGCTATCTCAGGATCGCGCATATCAAGATGCTGTTGCAGGACGGCATTCTCGACCACAGCTTGCGTCGCTTCAGTCTGGCGGAGGCACTGACCGCGGCGGCCGAGTGATGCCTTCAGGACCGGGAGAGGCCGGGCATGCCACAGCCGACCTGCTGGACGCGTTGAGCGACCCCGCCATCGGTGCGACCATCTACGACCTGGCATGCCAAATTTATCCGATATGTCGGAGCATCACCGGTCCTGGAGTTCGGGAGACACTTGGCATTCTGGGTCGGCATCTGCCCCTGGCAATTCGCGAGGTGCCGACCGGGACCGACGTGTTCGACTGGACGATACCGCCCGAGTGGCACATTCGAGCCGGTTACATCCGCGATTTAGCAGGGAACACCGTCGTCGACTTCGCTGACAACAATCTCCATGTCGTCGGGTACAGCCGGCCGGTTTGCGCGACACTCTCTCTGAGCGAACTCAAACAGCACATCCACACGCTTCCGGATCAGCCCGATCTCATTCCCTACCGGACGACTTATTACAGTGATCAGTGGGGCTTCTGCATGCCCCACAGTCACCTGGAAGCCCTGACGGACGGTTATTATCAGGTCGTCATCGACAGCAGCCTGGAACCGGGCAGTCTCACCTACGGAGAATACCTGCACCAGGGCCAGACAACCGAGGAATTTCTGTTTTCGGCACACCTCTGTCATCCATCGCTCGCGAATGACAATTGCTCGGGTCTAGCCCTGTTGACGACACTCGCCGCACGCCTCTCACGGCAGAACACGCGCTATAGCTACCGTTTTATCTTTGCGCCGGGCACGATCGGCGCGATCGCCTGGCTTGCAGCCAACGAGGCGAACGTTGACCGCATCCGTCACGGGCTCGTCGTCTCCTGCCTGGGAGATGGCGGCGGGCCTACCTATAAGAAAAGCCGGCGCGGCGACGCCGTCATCGACCGCGTCATGTCGCACGTTCTCAGGCATGCCTCAAAACAACCCCAGATACTCGACTTTTCGCCCTATGGGTACGACGAGAGGCAATATTGCTCGCCGGGGTTCAATTTGCCGGTGGGACTGTTTCAAAGAAGCCAATTCGGAAAATTCCCCGAATACCATACTTCCGCGGACAATCTTGATTTCATCCACGCCGAACATCTTGCCGATTCCTACGAAATGATTGTTGCCGCTATAGACATTATGGAGCGTGACTGGCGCCCGCTGAACGCGGCTCCGAAATGTGAGCCTCAGCTGGGGCGGCGTGGCCTCTATGATGCGGTGGGGGGCAAGAGCCATGGCCCAACGCGAAGCATGGCCTTTCTCTGGACCCTGAACCTCGCTGATGGAAACCACACCCTGTTTGACATCGCCGAACGCGCGAACCTGCCCTTCGCTGTGATCGCCGAGGCAGCGTCTTTGCTTAAAGACCGGGATTTACTGATTGAACGCGCCGGTGGCGCCGAGCATCGCGGGCAAATACGACTCTGAGAGCCATGGCCACATCGACCGAAATACCTCTTTTGGGGCGCTTGCGGACCGGCTCAGATTTGCCAGAGATTAGGGACGACCAAACGCCTCCAAAGGCCGTGGCAGAGACACAGTGATCGAGACAAGGCCAATCGAGAGCACGGCGCCGCCGCCAGGTATTGACGTCGCGATTCCCTGCTACCAGTACGGACACTTCCTGCGCGATTGCGTCGAAAGCGTTCTGGCACAGCAGGTTGCCGGACTCAGAGTTGTCATCATCGACAATGCCTCAACCGATAACAGCCTCGAGGTGGCGCAGCAGCTGGCGGCCGAAAACCCAGCTGTGCAGGTTATTGCGCACCAGCGCAACGTCGGGCCCCACGCTTCTTTCAATGAGGCGATCGACTGGTCTGCCCAGAAGTACTTTCTCGTGCTGTGCGCCGATGACCTGTTGGCGCCCGGCGCCCTGGTCCGCGCAGTAAGCATTCTCGAAAAGCAGCCGGACGCGGTCATGGCATATGGCCCTGCGGCACTGTTGGGCGCGGGCGAACGTCTGACCGGAGACGGGCTGGAGGACGCAACCGGAAGCTGGCGGCTGCTTTCGGGCATCGCGCTGCTGGAGCGGTTCTGTGGGAGTGCGGTGTGTCACATCCCCAGTTGCGCAGGCGTGGTCCGCACCGAGGTGCAGAAGCGGGTCGGATATTATCGGCGAGAGCTGGCGCACACGGATGATTTCGAGATGTGGATGCGCTTCGCCTGCCACGGTCCGGTAGCTGAGACCTCTACTATTCAGGCCGGCTTGCGGGCGCATCAGGGCGCGCAGTCGGCCTTTGTGCGCGAACAGCACAGGTGGGACTTGCTGCACTGCGAGGCGGCATTCGCGAGCTTTTTCGCCCAGGAGGGCAGCCGACTGCCCGATGCGGCGCGGCTGCAACGGCTCGCCAGGCGCAGCCTCGGCGAGCGGGCCTATTGGTCCGCCGTATCGCACCTCAGCCGGGGCGAATTGGCGGAATCCGTTGCACTGGCAAGGCTCGCTCTGCGGTTACGGCCGGCATGTGCGTTATTTCCCCCAGTATCATACCTGACGCGGCGGAATGACGCGCTGACCCGCCTCAATCAGGTGCTGTCACAGCTTGTTCGCAGACGGCGTGCAGCCGGGCAGTTGACCGCGCGTTAAAGGCATCGACGTGGACAATAGCAAAAGCATTGACAGATACCAATCGGTGGGGAGCGCCCGACGGGAATCCAGTGCCGGGCTTGCAGCGCGTCCCGGCGCAAAACTGTCCTTTCAGCGTACAAAGCTGGAGGATGCGCGGCTGATCGAGCCCGAGCCGGCATCAGACAGTAGAGGCTTTTTCCTGCGCACCTTTTGTGCGCTCGAATTCGGCGAGCACGGGCTCGAGACGAATTTCGTGCAGCACAGCACGTCCTACTCCGTGGAAAAGGGGACGCTGCGCGGCATGCATTTCCAGCGGGCACCGCACGGCGAAGTCAAGCTGGTGAGTTGCCTGCGGGGCGCCATCTGGGATGTCATCATCGATCTGCGTCCCGGTTCGCGAACCTATATGTGCTGGGAAGGATACTTCCTGAACGATAAGAACCGACACCAATTGTACGTCCCGGAGGGTTTTGCGCACGGCTTCCAGACGCTTCAGGCAGAGACCGAAGTCGGATACCTGATCTCCGCCTTTTATGTCCCGGAGTTCGCCGATGGTCTGCGCCACGACGACCCGCATTTCGGAATTTCCTGGCCATTGGCCCCTGTGGCGATGTCGGACCGTGACTGCAACTGGCCCGAGTTTTCGGCTGCGGCGCGATGAGCGCATCCTCGCAGGGCCCCACGATGTCATCGGGTTTTGCCGCCGGGCGCGCTGTCAGCGACTTCTTTGACGCCGCAGCGGGAACTTACGGCGAGGGCTACATAGGCAACTCTCCGGTTGCTCACTTCTTCCGACGCCGGATGGAGATCGTGCTGGAGCTGCTGGCGCCATTCCGCGGCGGCCGGCTTCTTGATCTTGGGTGTGGTCCCGGGCTGATGGTTGGACCGTGCGTGGAACGCGGCTTCACCTATGTCGGCGTCGACATCTCCCCGGGAATGATCGCGGAATGCCGGGAACGACATCGCGAACACAGTGCCGCGAGTTTTATTGTCGGCACCATGCAGAACCTGCAATGGCCGGATGGCAGCTTTGATGTGGTTCTGTGCATGGGGGCACTGGAATATCTCTCGCCGACCGCGGAGGCGCAGGCGATCGTAGAGATGACCCGGGTGCTTCGCCACGACGGCTTGTTGATCGTTTGTTATCTTAACGCGCTAAGCCTCTACTGGACAGCCGACCGCTGGCACGATCGCCTGCGCAGCGCCGTCGCCCGGTTACGCGTCGGCGTCCGGGCAGGACTGCAGGGCTCATCAGCAGCGTCAGCCGCAGAAGCACCGGCAGTGCCCTTCCGCACTTTTCGCGAGGCGGCCTGCCGGCAGTTACTGGCGCGAAGCGGCTTCAGCTCAATAATGACGCGCTTTTTTTGCATGTCTCCGCTGCCGCCCCAACTCGAACGGCGGCTGCCGCGCCTCGCCGTCGTGATGAGCCGTCTGCTGGCACAAACACCGATCAAGCTGCAATGGCCCTTGGCCAAGGGCTTCGTTCTAGCGGCGCGAAAACAAAGGGCACTTGCGACAGCATCCCGGTTCGCCATCGAACCGGATCAACGCGGGTCGTGCCAGGCAAAGAATTTTAAGGAGAGTGGTTCCCATGACGGCGATCTTCTTTGATTCAGCCCTAAGCGACGCAGAGCGGCGTGAGCGGCTCTATTCCGGCGACATCTTTGTCTTCTCGCCAACCTCGGCGTCCCGCGACTTAATCGCGCTGGCGCAAACCCTGCTCGAAGACGCATTTGCGCCCTACGACCCGCGGACGGTGCATCGGCATCGCACACCGGAAGAAGTCGCCGCGGTCCTGGCAACGCTCAAACCGCGGTTCATTCACCATCCCGAGTGCAAGAAGCTCATTCCAGCCTTGATGGTCGAGCGGGGCATCGATCCCGATAAACTTTATTTCGATGTGCCTCGCCTGCGCTCCGCCTATCCGCCCGAGTTTCTTGCCTCGGGCATCGCCTACGCGTTCCATCCGCATCGCGACACATGGTATTCGGCGCCGTCGTGCCAGCTGAATTGGTGGGTTCCGGTCTACCCCTTGCAGCCGGACAATGCGATGGCGTTCTACCCGCGCTATTTCGGGGAGCCGGTGCTCAATAACTCGGAAATCTATAACTACTACGACTGGAACACCCGGAACCGTGGGTCGGCCGCGCAACACATCCGCGCCGACACCGCGAGCAGCCAAAACCGCAGCAGCCGATAGAGTCCCCCAGCGTCCGATACCTGCCGCAGCCGGGCGGGACGATCCTTTTTTCCGGTGCCCAACTTCACGAAACCGTGGCAAACACGACAGACGAAGCCCGCTATAGTTTCGACTTCAGGACTGTAGACCTCGACGATGTTCTGGGCCGGCGCGGCGCACCAAATGTAAACTCACGAAGCACCGGGACCACGATGCGCGACTATCTGCGTGCGTCGGATCTGAGCAACCTGCCCGAAAACGCCGTCAGCCTCTACGACGACGGCACTGCGGAGGCCGGGAAGGTGCTGCTGTTTGGCGACCGGCTCCTCCAGGAGGTCAAGGCGGGTTAGCGTCCTTCACCGTCATCGGTCGCGGCCTACCTCTTCGTCGCAATTTTGACCGGACTGCCTCCTCCGATTGGCTGAGGGCATTTCGTCCGATAGCCAGGCTCTTTGCGCGACCGGAACACACTAGGTTCCCGCTCGCCAAGCTCTCTAAAACCAGCGAGAGGGATACGGGTCGGCATGAGCGTGCAAACACTGAAAATCGAAGATCCCGCCCTGCCACAGGGACCGATCGTTGTCGGCTCTGCGGCGAGGCGCTGTCACAGACATTCGTCGATCTGGGCATGTCACCGCTCTGCGAGAGCTACGTTACCGCCGATCAGCTCGATGGAATGGAAGCATTTTACCCGCTGCATGCGTTGGTGTGCGGAAACTGCTTTCTCGTGCAGCTTAAGGAATATGTCAGCGCAGACGACATATTCACCGAGTACGCGTACTTCTCGTCCTATTCGACAAGCTGGGTCGCACACGCCAAGCGCTATTGCGAGATGATCCAGGCGCGGCTCGGTCTGGGGGCCGACAGCCTCGTTGTCGAACTGGCCAGCAACGACGGCTACCTGCTGCAGCATTTTCCGCCGCTCGGGGTTCCGGTGCTCGGTATCGAACCCGCCGCCAATGTCGCGAAAGCGGCGCGGGATCGCGGCGTGCCGACGCTGGTCGAATTCTTTGGTGTGCGGCTCGCCGACCGCCTCGCGAAAGAAGGCACGCGGGCCGACCTGATTGTCGGCAACAACGTGCTGGCGCAGGTTCCCGACCTCAATGACTTCACGGCCGGGATGGCCCGGCTGCTGGCGCTCGAAGGCGTCATCACACTGGAATTTCCGCATCTCGAGCGGCTGATGGCGGAAAGCCAGTTCGACACGATCTATCACGAGCATTTCTCGTATTTCTCGCTGGTGACGATCGAGCGCCTGGCGGCGCGGCACGGTTTGAAGCTCATTGATGTCGAGGAGCTTTCGACGCATGGCGGATCGCTCCGGGTCTACCTTGCCCACCAGGCCTCGTCGCACCCTGTCGGCCCGCTCGTGACCGGATTGCTCGCGCGCGAACGCCGTCTCGGGCTTGAAGACCTGTCGACCTATCGCGCCTTTGCCGAGCAGGTGAAGCAGACCAAACGCCGGCTGCTCGCCTTCCTGATCGAGGCGAAGGATTCGGGCAAGCGGATCTGCGGCTACGGCGCCCCCGGCAAGGGCAACACGCTGCTGAACTACTGCGGTATCGGAACCGATTTCCTGGACTTTACAGTGGACCGCAGCCCCTACAAACAGGGCCGCTTCACGCCCGGCATGCACATCCCGATCCGCCCCGTCGAGGCGATCGACGAAGCGCGGCCCGATCTGGTGCTGATCCTGCCGTGGAACATCAAGGACGAGATCGTCCAGCAGATGCGTCACATCGGCGAGTGGGGCGGCCGGTTTGTCGTGCCGATCCCCGAAGTTACCGTCCTCGATCCGAAGGAATCACGGCCATGAAGGTAGTGCTCTTCTGCGGCGGTCTGGGGACCCGCATCCGCGAATATGGCGAGAACACCCCAAAGCCGATGATCCCGATCGGCAACCAGCCAATCCTTTGGCATGTGATGAACTATTACAGCCGGTACGGGCATCGCGACTTCATCCTCTGCCTTGGCTACAAGTCGAACGTCATCAAGGAATTCTTCCTCAGTTATCGGCCGCACGCCTACGCGGACTGCGTCGTCACCGGTTTCGGTCGCAAGGTCGAACTGCTGGGCCAGCCTGACGAGGATTGGCGGGTGACGCTGATCGAACTCGGGGATCTGGCGCAATATCGGCGAGCGGCTCTGGTCGGTCCGGGACCAGGTCAAGAACGAGGAGATATTCCTCGCGAATTACAGCGACGGCCTCACCAATGTCGATCTCGACGATATGGTCGATCGCTTCCGCAAGAGCGGAAAAGTGGCCTGTTTCCTGGCAACCCGCCCGCCCCTCACCTATCACCTGGCCGATATAGCCGAGGACGGGCGGGTGCGCGAGTTCCGCTCCTCTGACAGAGCCGATATCTGGATCAACGGTGGCTATTTCCTGCTGCGGCGCGAGATCTTCGATTACATGAACGAAGGCGAGGAACTTGTGAACGAGCCGTTCAGCCGGCTGATCGCCGCCGACAAGCTGATCGCCTATAAGCACGAGGGCTTCTGGCGATCGATGGATACGCTGAAGGATCGGCAGGTCCTGGAAGAAATGGTCGAACAGGGCCGCATGCCATGGCAGCCCGGTGGTGTGACGGAGGGCGCCAAAAGGCTGTCCATCGCCAGCCCATGATCGGCCTGCCCTTGGCGCGGCCCGGCGAGAGCCTGTCGGTGCTCTGCCTGGGTGCGCACGCCGACGATATCGAGATCGGCGCCGGCGGGACTATTCTCGGCTGGATCGCCGCCGGTATTCGCCTTGAGGTCGATTGGGTCGTGCTCAGCGCCGATGGCCGGCGTGCCGATGAGGCGCACACCTCGGCAGCCGCGTTTCTCGCGGGCACGGCGTCAAGCCGCGTGAGGGTGGCGCAGTTTCCGGATAACCGCTTTCCCAGCCATTCAGAGGCGATAAAAGACTGGCTGCTGGACCTGCGCGGCGGCATATCCCCGACGGTTGTGCTGACGCATTATCGCGGCGACGCACACCAGGATCACCGGGAAGTGTCGCAACTGACGTGGAACCTGTTTCGCGACCACATGATCCTGGAATACGAGATTCCAAAATGGGACGGCGATCTCGGGCAGCCAAACCTTTATGTGCCGCTCGCCACCCCTATCCTTGACCACAAAATCCAGTTGCTGATGGACCATTTCGGTACGCAGCGATCAAGGGACTGGTTTCAGCCGGAAACCTTTCGTGCTCTATCCAAATTGCGGGGTATCGAATGTCGTGCGCCGCACCAATGGGCAGAAGCATTTTACGGCCGCAAGCTACTTATAGCTTAAACTGATACGGCTTTAGGCCAACTTTCGCCGGCCGCCCCGCCAATACATCCTGTTGGTTACCAAGCCCAAGGTAAAGGTAAAGAAATCGAACGGGCTGGCAGAAACCAAGCGAGCGGACCAGGCTCAGGCGAGGGGACCAGTAATGCAAAGTAATTTTACACACAATAGTAGGAATGTAAACTCTGTCGTCGATGTAGCGATAGTGGGAGCCGGGCCATACGGGCTCTCAATCGCCGCCCATCTGAACGCCGCCGGTGTTTCATGCCGGATTTTTGGGCAGCCGATGCAGGGCTGGCTGGCGCACATGCCGAGCGGCATGCTGCTCAAGTCCGAGGGCTTCGCCTCGAATATTTATGACCCCGATGCGTCACTAACACTCAAGAAATTCTGCTCGGAAAAGGGCATCCCCTACGCGGATAGCGGGCTGCCGGTGACGCTAGAGACGTTTGCCGCGTACGGGTTGTCGTTTCAGCAGCGTTTCGTTCCGAACCTGGAACGTAAAATCCTCGTTGGCCTTGACCAAAATTCCCATGGATTTTCGCTCGAGTTCGAGGATGGTGAAAAAATTCGGGCGAGCAAGGTCATTCTCGCTGTTGGGGTCGCAAAATTCAGCCATCTCCCGGGCATGCTGGCCAAATTACCGTCCGAATTCGTTTCGCACAGCTCACAACATTCCGACCTGCGGCCCTTCGCGGGGCGTCGGGTAGCCGTCGTCGGCGGCGGCTCCTCAGCAATCGACATCGCCGATCTCGCCAGCGAATGCGGGGCTGATATCCATATGATCGCCCGGCGACCATCCCTTCGGTTCCACAATCCGCCAAGCGGCGAGCAACGCACGTTCTGGCAGAACATCCGCTACCCGATGACGGGAATGGGGCCAGGCTTGCGGGCGCGGCTGTATACGGACGCACCATTTGTCTTTCATTCGCTGCCACAGAAAATCCGGCGAAACATCGTCCTCGATTTCGCGCCGCCAGAAGGAGGATGGTTCAGCAAAGATCGTGTTCTCGGTCGCATTCCCCTTCACCTGGGCTGTTCCATAGAAAAGGCTGAGGTCGAGCGTGACGTCGTGAACCTGGACCTCGTTGCGGCCGATGGTTCCAGGCAAAAGCTGGTCGTCGATCATCTCATCGCCGCGACCGGTTACCGGGTGGACCTGGCAAAGTTCACCTTTTTGAGCGGTGGCATTCAGTCGCGTTTGCGCTCGGCTTTCCAAACGCCAGTCCTGTCATCGCGATTTAAATCGTCGGTCCCGGGGCTCTATTTTGTCGGTCTGCCGGCAATGCTGAGCTTCGGTCCAATGATGCGGTTCGCCCTCGGTGCCGGGTATACGGCGCGCCGCATGGCCGGCGTTTTGACACGCTCTTCGAGCCGACGCCGTGACCCGCGCTATGGGCACCTGCGCCGCGATTTCGCCACATAAATCACCACCCCAGTCATCATCAGGCAGCAAATTTTCGCGGTGGCTAAAGGAGGGGTCGAATGACCTCCAGGATACTTATTTTCCATACCTTGGAGTGGACGAACGCGGCGCGAATGGCGCTGGCCTTCAAGTCCATTGGCTGCAGTGTCAGTGCTCTGTGTCTGCGCGGCCACCCGCTGCGCACGATAGCCTCGCTCGAGCGGGTGTACGATTACAACCCGCTGGTCCGTATTCGTTCGCTGCGGATGGCGATAGAGGATGCCGATCCCGATCTTGTGATCCCTTGCGATGATACAGCAGTCATTCTGCTGCACCGACTTTATCGGCTCGCGGGCAAGCAAAACCAGCCGCGGGCACGAATTCGCGCGCTGATCGAGCGGTCGCTTGGAGCGCCCGACAATTATCAGCTGATAACCACCCGAAGCATGCTTCCTCGCCTCGCGCAATCCGGCAGCGTACTGCTGCCACGCACGGCATCGGTGACCAGCCTTCGCTCGTTGAAGGAATGGCTGCTCCAGGAAGAGGCGCCTGCTGTTCTCAAGGCCGATCACAGCTGGGGCGGTTGGGGTGTGCGGATCATTCCGAACGCGGCCGAGGCAAAGGCCGCCTTTCGCAGCATGACCGGCATCCCTCACGTCGCTCTCGCCGCGAAACGCCTTCTTTGGGATCGGGATCCGGAGCTTTCCGCGCGTCTGGTCCGCCGTCGCAGATCGATACTGACGATACAGGCGTTCATCAATGGAACAGTGGCGAACTGCTCCGTCGCCTGCTGGCAAGGCACTGTCGTTGCCAGTGTGGCGGTCGAAGTGCTTGCCGCCCATGGTCCAACCGGTAACGCGACGGTGGTGCGCGTGACCGATAACCGCGACATGATCGAGACGGCAAGCCGAATTGTGCAGCAAATCTCCGGAAGTGGATTGTTTGGGTTTGACTTTATTCTCGAGGAAGGTTCCGGACGGGCGTTTTTGCTGGAGGTAAATCCTCGCGCAACTCAGATAAGTCATTTGGCGCTCGGCAAGGGACATGATCTTGCGGCGGCTCTTCATGCCAGGTTGGTTGACGAGCCGGTTCGCGATACTCCCCCCGTGACACAGCAACGGATGATTGCCTTTTTCCCTCAGGAATTGCGGCGGGACCCTTCCAGCCGCTTTCTCCGCTCTGCCTATCACGATATGCCGGATGAAGAGACGGCACTCGTTCAGGCGTTTTTGGCACCGCCGCGCGGGATGCGGCGAATTATCGGATGGGTCCGAACAAGGCAGGCGCGTGCGCGTTCCCGGACCAAAAGGCTTCAGCACCCCGCTAACAATGCGGAACAGTTCGAGACGGAGGAGAATCCCGGACGGATCGCTTGAGGCTGGCGCTCCGATCAACGGCTACATCCACTGGCTGGCATCAAATCATTGTAATTTGGCCGTTTACTGCGACTGAATAGGACGTTTTATCAGAAGTACCGCGTGGGCGGTCGGAGTATCACCGCTCATAAGCCTAATGGCCAAGGCGTCACAACGGCTCGCTCGCTTTATTCTTCGTCACATCCTTTCTTGGGGAGACCAATATGAGTGAGCGGGTCGCATTGATCACAGGTGTGACCGGTCAGGACGGCGCCCATCTTGCCGAACTATTATTGGACAAGGGCTACGTCGTTCATGGCATCAAGCGCCGTTCCTCGGTTCCGAATACCGCCCGCATCCGCCATCTATGCGATGACGAGCATGAGGGAAATTCGCGCCTTTTCCTGCATCACGGCGATCTAACCGATGCGGAGAGCCTCATTCGGATCGTAGACCAGGTGCAGCCGGACGAAATCTATAATCTCGCCGCCCAGAGTCACGTCCAGGTCAGCTTTGAAGCGCCGGAATATACGGCGAACGCTGACGGGCTGGGCACGCTGCGACTGCTTGAGGCTATCCGGTTGCTGAAGCTCAAGGACCGAGTTCGGTTCTATCAGGCCTCGACATCCGAGCTTTATGGCATGGTGCGGGCGGTGCCGCAGGACGAGACCACTCCCTTTTATCCCCGCAGTCCCTACGGTGTGGCAAAACTTTACGCCTACTGGATCACGGTGAATTTTCGCGAAGCCTACGGGCTGCACGCGTCAAATGGAATTTTGTTCAACCACGAAGGTCCACTTCGCGGTGAGACCTTTGTCACGCGGAAGATCACGCGGGCGGTTGCCCGCATTCACCACGGCTTGCAGCAACAGCTCTTTCTCGGCAATCTCGATGCCAGGCGCGACTGGGGCCACGCGCGTGACTATGTCGACGGAATGTGGCGCATTCTCCAGCAGCCGCAGCCCGATGACTACGTGCTCGCGACCGGTGAGACGCACACAGTGCGTGAGTTTGTCGAACTCGCCTTCGCCGAAATCGGGCGCACCGTCGAATGGTGCGGCAAAGGCACTGCCGAATATGCCGTTGATACCTACAGCGGCGATATCCTGGTACGGGTGGACCCCCGCTTTTTCAGGCCGGCGGAAGTGGACCTGTTGATCGGCAACCCGGCCAAGGCAAAAGCAAAACTTGGCTGGGAACATCAGGTTCCATTTGATCAATTGGTAAAGGAGATGGTCTGCGCCGACCTTGGCGCAGTCGCTATAGAAGCGAATGGGCGGTCACCGAAGCATTACGCAGTTTGAGCCGGCTGGCAGGTCAGAATACGGCGCCCGGCCACCGCTCCGCTGTTGCACCAAACTCTGGGCGCTCGCAAGTCCTGTCCTCAGCACCGAGCCCGGTGGGCGTCATCCGCCGGCAATGAATGGTTACCCCGAAATGATACTCATTGCGCAAATTTGTTACCCCGTTCGGACAATTGCGGTCGATCGAGACTTTTGTTTAAACTCGATTAGAAATCATGAGACGATGTGCCGGCGGAGGTCAGCCAACGCTGCAATTCAGGGAGCCAACCCAAGCGCCGTCGAAATCTCTAGCGGCTTCCATTAAAGATTTGGCACATGAGATTTAACCTTAGGCTTGCCGCCACGAGAGAAGGAATGCCGAAGAGGCGTGGCTTTATTTTTGACTTCTGCTTGATTGCTGCCGCAGCAATTCCCAGCCTCATTTTGACGTTATATCTGATGACCGCGGGTGCGAGGCCACCTGTTACAGCACTTAAGGCTGCGCCTCCCGAGGTATCCGCTGCACAGCCGGCCCCCATCGCTACAGCGGCGACCGCGAACCCTGCTCCGGCAGCCCTGAGGGACGCGACGCCAGCGACTGCCGCTGTTGCGGTTCCGGCGACGGCGCTGATTGACAGCACGTCAAATTCCACCACCGCCAATGCCGCTAAGGATAATAGTCAGACGCCGGCGACGATAGCCCAGCAGCCGACGGACGCGCCGCCGCCGCCATCTGCCGCAACAGCGCCTATTTCTGCTGCCTTGGGGATAGCCGGCAGCACAGCACCGCCCAGTGAGCCTCGGGCGGCGTCGCGAGCCCCGGAATCTGCGACCACCAGTGTTTCGTCAGGACAAACTCAGTCGCCGATCATTGCTGAGACAGTGGCGCAGACAACGCCGTCAACGCCTTTCGGCACAACTCAGACAACCCCTACAACGCCGTCGGTCGCCGCGACCGCTAGCCATATTGACGAAAGTAACCCCGTCGCAATCGTCGCGCCGCCAACGCCGGACGAAGTGCCGGCCCAGTCGCCGCTTTCTACCGCTGCCGCACCTGCCGCCAAGGCTGCCCTTGAAGACGGTGAACGCCCAGCCTCTCCGACGCAGGTCACGGTCTCGGCACGCACGGAAGATGCGGTAACTTCGGCCGCGCCGGCTCCCGCAGCTCCGCCTGCTTCGTCCCCAACCGCCCAGGACGCAACGTTATCGCCGTCCGCGGGGGGCTCGGCCGGCGCGAATACTGAACCGCCGACGGCGGTCAGCTCGACGATTGCCCCGCCAACCGCGACTGCTCCCTCCTCCCAGGCGCAGGCGAATGACTCGGTGCAGAAGTCACCGCCGGCGCCCGATGCGGTGAAGTCCGACGACCTGAAGGCGGATGCCGCTGCCGTGCAGGGGAACCGGTCGCCACCTCGGTCGACCATATCTGCCGCGGAGGCCTCACTTCTGCTGGCTCGCGGAGACTCGGTATTCGGGGCCGGCGACGTCGTGTCGGCACGATTGTTTTACGAGCGTGCAGCCAATGCTGGTTACGGCAGGGCAGCATTGCGATTGGGCGAGACCTTTGATCCCGCCTTTCTCGCCCGCGCCAAACTGGTCCGGGTCACCGCCGACCCGGCCAAAGCAATGTATTGGTATCGCCGGGCCCGTGACCTTGGGAACGACGAGGCCCAAATTCTGGTTAAGCGCGCCAGTTCCACCGGGGATTGATCGCCATGCGTCATGTCGTCAAAAATTGTTTGATCCTGGGCATTCTGATCCTCGCGGCAGCTGCAATCCAGCCGGCGCAGTCGGCCGAGCGCTCCCCAGACGTTACGCTCGTCAATCGTGGGGTTGTCGAAATCGAGACCAGTGGTTCGAGCTATACCTCGGCCCGGATTGCCGAAGATATCGCCAGCATCATCAATGACGGCTCGACACGGCGCCTCGTTCCGGTGATCGGTCAGGGGCCGCTGCAAAATCTGGTGGATCTGAAATACCTTCGCGGTATCGACCTGGCGATTATTCAGGCAGATGCTCTCGACGTAGCGCGAGAACAACAGCGCTGGCCTACGATAGTTTCCAGCCTCACCTATATCTCCAAATTATATAATGATGAATTCCATCTGCTGGCCCGCGCCGACATCAAGTCCGTCGCCGATTTGGCGAACCAGACGGTAAACATCGATCTGCGCGACAGCGGTACCGCCCTGACCGCCACCCGCCTGTTCAGCAATCTAAAGTTGTCGGTGCGCACGGCAAACGACAGCCAGGACGTGGCACTTCAGAAATTGCGGTCCGGGCAGATCGCCGCGCTGGCCTTCCTGGTGGCAAAGCCGGCGCCGATTTTTCAGAATCTCAGGGAGAAAGACGGTCTTCACCTGCTGAGCATACCGATGGCTCCGGCGGTGATACAGGCCTATGCCCCGACGCAAATCCTGGCCGCGGATTATCCCGACCTGGTGCAACCGGATCAGCCGGTCGACACCATCGCAGTCGGCAACATATTGATGGCTGCTGACCTCCGCATGGTGCCCGAACGCTACCGCAACGTTGCCAATGCCGTAGACGCGCTGTTCACCGGCTTCCAGACGCTGCTGGAGCCCGGGCATCACCCGAAATGGCAGGAGGTCAACATCGCCGCCGACCTGCCGGGATGGCAGCGCCACCCGCAGGCGGCACAGTGGTTGCAGCGCAATGCCCAGGTAGCCGCGGCGCCCGATCCCGACGCACTGAAGTCGATGTTCTCACAATTTGTCGATGAACGGCGCAAAGCCGGCGGCGGCGGACCAATGCCCGGCGACGAAAAGGATGCGCTCTTCCAGCAGTTCCGCGCATGGCAGCGGAACCAGGCGCGCTAGGCCGGGCAGCCGCCCCGGCGCAAAAGATGCCAGATCGCGACAGGAGCGCATTATCGGGCGGTCGGCTGCGCGGAGGTCTCGCCCGCGTCGCCCGATCGCTGCTGGCAGTGTTGGCATCTGTGAGCGTCGCGGCGCTCACTTTGCCGGCCAGCGGCGCTGAACCAACTCCGAAGCAAGGGGGAACGCTTGAGTTCGCAGTGACGGTCGAGCCCGGCAATTACGACTGCCACAGCAACACCTCCTTCGCCTTTCTCCACCCGGTTGCGCCGCATTATTCGACGCTTCTTAAATTTGACGCCGCGAATTACCCACGCGTCGTCGGTGATCTCGCGGAGTCATGGAGCGTCTCGCCCGATCGCCTCACCTACACCTTCAAGCTGCGATCGAACGTGCTGTTCCACGATGGCTCGCAACTCACCTCGGCCGACATCAAGGCGAGCTACGAGCGTATCGTCCATCCGCCTGCCGGGGTCGTATCGGCCCGGCAGGTCGATTACGCGGCGATTTCAGCGATCGACATCCCCGACCCGCGGACTGTGGTCTTTCACCTGAGATGGCCGGAAGCGGCCATGCTGGCAAACTTCGCTTCCCCGTGGAATTGCATCTACAGCGCGGCAAAACTGGCGGCCGACCCGCAATTTCCGAAAACCCACGTGCTCGGAACGGGCCCGTTCGTCTTTGTCGAGCACGCCAAGGGGCAGTATTGGCGCGGGCGGCGCTGGGAAAAATATTTCCAGCAAGGCAGGCCCTATCTCGACTCCTATCAGGCCGACTTCATCCCGGCCGGCCAGATCATGAAAGCGTATCAGGACGGCCGGATCATGGCCGAGTTTCGCGGCGTAACGCCGGTCCAGCGCGACGCACTGGCAGAGGCGCTAGGCGACCGCATTTCGGTGAGCGAAAGCCCGTGGCTGTCAGAGCTGCTGGTTGTGTTTAACGCCAACCGCGCGCCGTTCAGCGATGCGCGGGTGCGGCGTGCGCTGTCGCTCGCGGTCGACCGCTGGGGCGCCGCGGAGCGGCTTCAGGGCTCGACTTTCCTGCGGTATGTCGGCGGCTTGATGCGGCCGGGTTCGAATATGGCCACGCCTGAGGCCGAATTGATCAATCTGCCGGGATTTTCACATGAGATTGGCGCCGCCCGCGCCGAAGCACGCCGGCTTCTCGCGGAGGCCGGAGTGCATGACTTGAAGGTCAACCTGCTCGTGCGCGGCATTCCGATGCCGCATTTTGCCGGCGCCGACCTGCTGGCCGAGACCTGGCGCGAGATCGGCGTCGAGACAACCCAGCAGCGGCTTGATATCTGGGAATGGCAGAAGATCGTCGATCGCGGCGATTTCGACGTGCTGCTCGATTTTGCCGGCGATTTTTACGACGACCCGACGATCCAACTGACGAAATACGTGTCGCACGACCTGTCGCCGGTCAACTTTTCGGGCTCGAAGGACCGCTTTCTCGATGCCTTGTTCATCGGCCAGGCGATGACGACCGATCAGCGGCAGCGCGCCAGGATAGTACGCGATTTTGAACGGCACGCTCTGACCGAGGCTTACACAGTACCGCTTTTGTGGTGGGATCGCATCGTCGTTACGTCGGCTAAGGTGAAGGGCTGGAACATAACGCCGAGCCACTTCGTCGGGCAGGACCTCACCGATGTCTGGTTGGACCAGTGACGAGCGCATCTGGTCATGTTGATGCAACGTGGCGGTGATAAAGGCGCGGCAACACAGGAGTAGGACACGGATGTCGACTCGCTCTGGCTCAAGGCCGCTCGGCGGCAACGAATATTCGGTTCCTGATACGATGAAAGCCTGGGTCCTCGGCGGACCGGAAGAGCTGTCTTTTGTCGACAAGCCCGTGCCCCTGCCGGGACCGGCGGAGGTGCTGGTGCGGGTTGATGCGATCGCGGTGTGCGCGACCGATATCGAGTACCTGCGCCATGGCGTTCCGGCGATGATCGACGGGGGACTGCCGTTCAACAAGGGCTTCACGCCCGGCCACGAATATATGGGAACCGTCGTAAAACTGGGTCCTACGGTTGATGAATTTGCCATCGGCGACCGCGTGACGGTTGAGGTGCACGCCGGCTGCGGACGCTGCCCGCGGTGTCGCGAAGGCATGTACACCTCGTGCCTCAATTACGGCTACCGCGCCAAAGGCCATCGGGCGAACGGCTTTAGCACCGATGGCGGATTTGCCGAATACGCGGTCAACAACGTCAATACGATGGTCCATATCCCGGACGATATGACCGACGCCGAGGCGACGCTCGTCGTCACCGCGGGCACGGCGATGTACGGCCTCGATGTGATGGGCGGGATCATCGCCGGCGAGGGAGTTGTGGTGATCGGTCCGGGGCCGATCGGTCTGATGGGCGTCGCCGTCGCAAAGGCGTTGGGTGCTCAGCCGGTGATCCTGACCGGTACGCGTGACAAGCGGCTCGAGATGGGAACAGCGCTGGGCGCCGACGCGGTCATTAATGTCAGCCGTGAAGAACCTGTCGAGGCGGTGCAACGCATCACCGGCGGCCGGGGCGTGCAATACGTCCTCGAATGCTCGGGTGCGCCGAATGCGCTGAACGAGGCGGCACGCATGGTCAATCGCGGCGGCCGTATTTGTCTTGCGGCATTCCCCGGCGATCCCGTGCCGGTGGACCTCGCCTACCTCGTGCGCAACAACATCTATGTTTTCGGTATTCGCGGCGAAGGCAAGAGCGCCACGCACCGCGCCGCGGCATTGATGGCCCAAAAGCGCTTCGACGCAAAGCTGATCCACACCCACAGTTTCCCGCTATCCGAAGTGCCGACGGCGATCCTCTACGCGCGCGAGCGCATCGAGGATGCGATCAAGGTGGTCGTGCAAATTCGACAGGATTAGGGAATTAGCCGGGAGGGACAAATGGTACAGCTGCAAGCCGGCATCTCGGATAAGGCCGGCATCTCGGAAAAGACTGTGCCATCCCTCGGCAGGCACCGATCTATCTTCGGCAAGCTTTATGTGCAGGTGCTGATCGCAATCGTTGTCGGCATTCTTCTTGGCCATTTCTATCCTCACCTTGGGACTGAAATGAAGCCGCTCAGCGATGCCTTCATCACGCTGATCCGAGCGTTCGTGCCCCCCATCATCTTTGCAACCGTCGCCGCCGGCATTGCCAAGATGGGCGATATGCGCCGGGTTGGTGTCGTGGGCGTTCGGGCGCTGGTTTATTTCGAGGTCGTTTCGACACTGGCGCTGCTGATCGGGCTCGCTGTCGGCAATCTTATCCAGCCGGGTGCAGGCCTCCATATCGATCCGGCATCGTTGGACGAGAAAGCCGTCGCCGGCTTTGTCACCAGTGCCAAGTCGTTTACGATCATCGATTTCCTGATGAAGATGCTCCCGACCAACATGGTCGGCGCCGTCGCCCAGGGTGAGCTGCTGCCCGTGCTGGTCATTTCGGTGCTGTTCGGCCTCGCGCTCTGCCAAATGGGTGAACGCGGACAACAGCTTGCAACGCTGATCGACGATTTCGTGCAAGTGCTGTTCGGGGTTGTCCGCATCGTGATGTATGTCGCGCCGCTTGCCGCCTTCGGCGCGATGGCATTCACCATCGGCAAATTTGGCTTTGGCATGCTTGCCAATCTCGGAAAATTGCTGGCGAGCGTTTATCTGACCGCGATCCTGTTCTCGCTGATCGGTTTTGGGCTGATCGCCCGCCTGGTCGGACTGCGCGTCTGGGGTATTATTCGTTATTTCAAGGATGAGCTGCTGATCGCTTTCAGCGCGACTTCGGGCGAAGCGATGATCCCGCGATCAATGGTCAAGCTTCGCCGGCTTGGCTGCTCCGAGGAGACGGTCGGACTGGTCCTGCCGACCGGTTTTTCCTTTAACACCGACGGCACGGCCATCTACATGACAATCGCCGTCCTGTTTATCGCACAGGCCACCGATATAAACCTCAGTTTCGGCCAGCAACTGACGATGATTTTCGTCATGTTGTTCACCTCGAAAGGGGCGGCCGGCGTCGCCGGCGCGGGCTTTGTCGCGCTCGCTGCGACCATGCCGGCGCTTGGCATTCTGCCGGTAGGCGGACTTGCCCTGCTGCTGGGTGTCGAGCGGTTCATGTCGGAGTATCCGTGCGGTCACGAACCTGTTTTCCAACATCTTCGCGACCTTGGTGATTTCGAAATCCATGGGGGAACTGGACGAGGCCCGCTTCAGCCATGCTCTCCAGAGCGGCAACGAAGATGGCGAGCCGATGGCGGAGCGCCTGCAACACGAGGCCGTCTAGAAGTGCGTAATAGGCCGCGCCCCCGGCGCGGCACCGTCCGGAGCCCCTGGGACGTGACCGTAATCAGGGTTTGAGACGCGGCGAGCGCCAATTACTGCCGCCAGTGACGGCAGTGTGATCGACAGGAAGAGTTATGGCAGTGAGCGTTGGGATTGGAATGCCGGGGTGGAACGTCGGCCTTCTGGAGAAGTTCTTTGGCATCGCGGGGCGCCATAAACTTCTTATTATTCTGGCAGTCATTTTCGGATTGGATGGCGGCAACCTGGCTTTCATGCTGACGGCGCCCCGCTACGTCTCGACTGCGGTTGTCGCCCTCGATATTCGCAAAGTCACGGTCGCACCCTCTGACATCGTCGCTGGCCTGCCGCAGGAAACGCCGGCACTGAGGACCGAAATCGACATTATCGGCTCTCGTTCGATGGCTGAACGGGTCATCCAGCGCGCCGGCCCCGGGAGCCTTGCACCGTTACTCGGCCATCCTGTCTCGGGGTCGCAAACGGACCGCGAAGCTCTGATTGACCACCTGACCGGTGGCTTGCAGGCGAGCAACGACGGGCACTCGTTTACGATCTACATCTCGTTCACGGCTGGCGATCCTGTCTTGGCCGCACTGATTGCGAACAGCTATGCCGAGGAGTACCTCGCCCACCAAACGATGGTGAAACTGAACGCCGTCAGGATGGCCAGCGAATGGCTCGGCAAGAAGGTCGAAGAACTGAGGCGCAAGCTGGAGGCCTCGGAAAGAGCCGTCGATGCGATCGGCATAAAGAACCTAAATGACGCGCGCCGCGAAGCGGCCGCGAACCGCTCCCTGTATGAGACTTTTCTGACCCGCTACAAGGCCGCAATCGAGCAGGAGGATCTGGCAAGTCCGGAGGCACAAATCATCTCGAAAGCACAGCCGCCGGGCCGCCCTAGTGCCCCCAAACTCCTCCCTCTCATCGTGGTTGGCGTGGTTCTCGGCGCCGCGCTGGGCGTCGGATCTGCGTTTGCCTGCGAGCACTTCGACGATTCGGTTTGGTCGACGGCAGTGCTCGAACAGCAATCCGGGCTTCCGGTCCTGGGCGCACTGCCTTTTCTCAATTCCCAGCGTCGATGGCTTGCCGATGTTGCGCATCGGGATGTGACAGAGCCGCCGCCTATTGGTTCCGATGCCGGGGTGCAGCGCCTGCAGGCGGTTCTGATGTTTTCGCCCGCTACGCGCCACGCCCAGGTGATCGTCGTCACCTCCGCCCTGCAACATGAAGGCAAAACATTTGTCTCGATTCTGCTGGCTCAAGCCTTGGCCGCGAGCGGCGCGTCGGCGGTTGTCGTGGGCGCCGACCTGCACCGCCCGGCGTTGGCAGACCGCCTGGGCATCAAGACATCCTTCTCCTGGGCGGAGGTGATAGCCGGCAAGAAAACGATCGACGACATTGTCCAGCGGGACCCCGCGTCCAATATCGATGTGATTGCCGCGGATTCGCCCGCTGTCGATCCAGCAGTGCTTTTTACAGTGGCCACATTTGGGAATTTTTTGACGGGCCTGAAGCAGCGATACGATTACATCATCATCGACACTCCACCGCTTTCAGCATCAGCCGACAGCGCCATGTTCGGCGCTGTCGCAGATGCCACGCTTCTGGTCGTTCGGTGGCGGACGACGACCTATGGCGATGTTGTCAGCGCGTTGCGTCAGACGTCGCTTTACGGATTGCCAGTCGCCGGAATCGTGCTCAACCAGTTCGACGCGAGCGCGACCTCGTACTATGGTAAAATGGACTATCTCGCCACGTCTCTTTACCGAGCCATTCCCAGCCTGGACCGTCGTGGGGAAGATGCCTCATCATCGCCGGATGCCCCACAGGTCAGCCGGAATCTGAAAAGCCAGACGGTCACAGATGTAGCCGGTGCCACGTAGCTACCTCGCAGCCTTCGATCGGCGTTCAGTGCCGCAACCCGGACGGGCGTGATAACAGCCGTGATAACAGCATCCCGTCCTGAAGCAGCCGACCGGGGTTGCAACTCCACCTAGAGCCTAGAGCGGAGTCCGATCAAGTTCGATCACCTCTCAAAATTCCCTTCCCGCTGGCTTGACCTGGTCAAGCCCGCGGGTCCACGTCTTTGTCGGCAGGCGGCGTGGTTTGTCAGCAAGCGGTGTGGGCCCCCGACTGGTTCGCGATCTGGTGAATCTTCTATCGGTGTCTGTGAAACAAGTCGCATACCGTCTAGTTTGAACTAGAGGTTATTATCCGGCTCCAAAAACTATCTGTTTAGTTTCCATATGACGGTATGGCTGGGCGACGCAAGCCGCCGCAGCTCCATGGGGGAAGCAAGATACTTTTTTCCAAAGCAGGTGACCCCGAACTCGTACGGCACGACTTCGTTGGCCCAGTGGATCGCCATCGCGTCGTCATCGCGTTTCACCCGGAGAAATCGCGCTTCATAGAGCACCCCTGCGCCGCCGGCTGCGCAACGGGGCTGCCCGTAGGAAAGAACATAATCTACCATGACGCAGCTCCTTGTCTGCACAAACGCGTGACTTCTAGAGAAACGACAGTGAGCGTCTGGTTATTATCGGCCGGGTCGCGAGATGAAGCACAGCAGTCAATTTAGGAGGTAGCCTTGGTCAATGCTCGCTAGCACTTGTGTGCGTCGCCTTTGAGGGACCAAAACACACCATCCGTTGCAAAAATCTCTTTGGCGTAGGATAGGATTACCGATAAATAAGCGGGTGGGTTCTTTTCGTTTCCCATTATCCCCTGCTGCTGGAGAAACAGGAAAATCTCGCCTCTGGTGGCGGTCTCCTTCTCGTCGAGAAACGCCTTCACCGCGCGAATTATTTTCGTCCTCTTGGCTCCCGGGCGAAGCGAGCGTCCCCTCAGTGTGGCGGGAAGATCAACCATTGCGATTTCCGCGTCGCTGGGAGCGCCCCGCAACCGGATCGCGTCAAAATCCTGATCGACCATGCCCGGGCCGACATCCCCTTCAAACTCCAAGGCCTCACCGGCATAGGTAGCGAGCATGCGTTCCGCTGCCTGCAGTCGCTGCGCGAGATCCGCGATCCGGGTGTCGATCCGCTCAATGAATTTCGACCTCCGCTGCGACGTCCTCGATAACTCCGCCTTCAGGCGAACAATCTCGCTACGCAGGAGGTCGATAATTGGAGACATTCTGGCGTCCTAACACCCAAACGCACGTCCTTTTTCAGGGACCGGAAGAAAGCTCCGCTCATGCGGTAGTGACTGAGTGCGTCTTCCAGCGCTCGGTCTCCAGACATGACGAGTTGCGACAGTACGGGCACCCGGCGACACCCGGTGATGGCCGTCATTGTCGACCATTCCGGGTGGCCTGCCCACCGACACATCGGCCGCGCCCACTGAGGATGTCATTGCCAGGTCGGTGTTCAAACCAGCTGCCCCCTGGAGCGGCGTTTATGTCGCAAGGCTCTTGTCATCGTATTCCACATGTCACTCACGTGCTTTGTGCCGCGCTTCGGGCGACTGCTGGCAGAGAGCTTATGACGGAAGAGTGCCCTGCGATACTTGGGCGGAATATCGAACGAACGTTCTTTTGGCTTAATAAGGCGCGTCCTTTTTGGCGGAGAAACACCTTAATTCTGATAAAGTCTAACCTTCTAAGCGACATTCAGGGGCGGTACGTTAGCAACAGACTTCTTGAATTATCCTCCGCCTACACGCGTAGGTTGAATTCGGCGAGGGCGCCTTAGCCAAATCGGCTCAAACTGATTAGTCCGGGCGCAACACAATACTAATGCAATACGCCGCTTATTCTTTAGGCGTAATTGACCAGATAAGCCTTTTATGAGTGCATGAAAAAGGACACACCCTTTCGGAGGATTTTGAACCGAGGTTAAAAAAGGAACAGTGCCGAGCGTGATAAGGACGGCAGCAAGCCCCACGTCCACCCTGCCCAGCCCACCGCAGAACCCCCAAATTTCAGGAGAAAACGACCGCGATAATCTCAGCCTCCGACCAGCCCCATGCCCGTATTTTCCAAAGGAGGGCAGCGACCTGGACCCTGCAGCCCGACACCGGAGACACCATGCATCGATTTGGCTTTCGCCGCGCTATAGGTGTGATACTATTCAAACCTGAGGTTTTGGGGTCGAAGAAAGGTTTAATTAAAAAAAGCATGTCGCCAAATCAAAAAGTAATTTCACTTCCGATTAAAACATTTCCAGAAATAAAAGACCTACAGGAGCCAGCGCACACGAGGACAGAGGCACGTTATTGCGAAAAGAGGGAGCACATATGTTAGATCGCAACGGATCTAGTATTCGGCGACCGTCGGTGTCGAGCGATGTTGTTGATCCCGTGGATATGCAAACGAACCACAGCGTCGCTTCTATGCTTAACTCCAATGCTACCTTACAGGTGCCGGTCGCAACCGTGACGGGTCGCAAAGCAGCTAAGGAGGACTTGGCGGCGAATGACCAGTCGCGCCGTAAAGTCACTCGCTCGCTGAAAGCGACCACGCCGGTCCCCACCATCATCGTTGATCCGAGCCCGCTGTTTCGAGCCGGCCTGGCTCATATTCTGGGAGAGACGCGTTTCCACGTCAGGGCGCACGGCGCCAGCATAGCCGATTTGCCGGGTGGCATATTTGGCAGGAAGAATTGTATAGCTTTGATCAGTCTCGACCAAAACCCTGAGACGACGTTAAAGCTGGTGGCGCAGTTAACGCAAAGTTATGAGGGACTTCGCGTCATCGTATTGGTCGATCGCTTTTGCCCTCACGACTTGTTTGGCGCCATAGGTGCAGGTGCGGGTGGTTATCTATTGAAGAATGAAATCATGCCGGAGGCGCTTTTTCAGTCGCTGGAACTCGTTTTGCTGGGCGCTGTCATCATTCCTCGAGGGATCGTCAAGATGGCACAGATCGGATTGCCGCCCACGGCAGAAGGTCCCATTGCGAGCCATGAGGCAGAGCCGCTTGTCCAGGCCGGACCAACCCAGACTGGTGATCGCGCCGTAAATGGCTTCGCCCAATTATCGGGTCGTGAGCAAATGATACTGCAGCAGTTAACGCAGGGCGCGCCGAACAAACTTATCGCGCGCGAGCTTAATATGGCGGAAGCGACCGTCAAGGTTCACATCAAGAGCTTGCTGCGGAAGATCGGAGTTCGCAACCGCACTCAGGCGGCGACGTGGGCTCTCGGACATAACCGTTCCGACGCCAAATCGCCTCAATAACCAGATGGAAGCGACGCCATTTACGCTGCGGCGAGATGTTGGCGCTCGATCAATTGTAAACTGGCCTCCAGTTCAGTGGCCAATTCCAGAACGGAAACACTCGGGCCGGTAAAACACATTAAAGATCGGCGCGGTCGGCGCCACCACCGGCAGGGCCAACATCAGTGCCCGCGCGACGCCGCCAACATAGATGAAAGCGCGTCTCTATTCCCCGTCGCCGAAAAAGGTCATCGAGCACCACCGCGTCTGCACCCGCGGCCAGATTGCGCCCGATAAAGCCACAACCTCCCGTGACCAGATACCGAGGCATCTGCTCTCCTCGTGCTCTGTAACGGTAAGCATCCGGCGAAGGCCGCAGGCGCTCGGTGGATCGGGCTGGTCAGCCCATCGTCGCCGGTGGGTTTTTCTTGGCGAGGCGAGCCCTGACGGCGTTGCGCTGGTTGGCGATGCGACTGAGGGCGTAATTGATCGGCAGTTCGTCGATCACATCGGGATCGTAATCGTCGAGCCATTCCTTGGCTTCGACGTGGTTCGGGTGGTTGGGGTCGGCGACGGCGTCGAGCGTCTCGTAGAAGCCGGGGATGCCGCCGCAATCCTCGGGCGGGGCGTTGCGCTGGCCGGCGATGTAGCGAGGGTAGGAGAGATCGGGGTCGCCGGCGCGGATATTGGTGAGCGTGAGCCGGTGCTCCCAGCAATCGCCGAAGTCGTAGAGATAATCGATCGTGGTCTTGCGCGGCCGCAGCACGTCGCGCAGGCGGACCTTGCCGGCGTCGGTGCGCGGTTCGGTTCCCCAGTCCTCGTCGATCGGCAGGCCGTATCGGCGCTTGGCGATGGTGAACTCCCAGAGGTGGTAGTCGAACCACCCCATCGCGACCTGGATGACGTTGTGCAGGACCTTGAGGGTGATCGATGTCGGCACCTCGACCTGGCGCCAAATCACCGGGTCGCTGTCGCGCAACTCGATGCGAACGCTGGCGATCTGGTTGAAGCTGTCGAACGCAGCGCTGGTTGTGGCCGGGCTCATGCCGCCAGTTTGGCAGGCCGGTCCCTCCAGTTCCAGGGTAAGAGCTCGGCAAGACGGGAGGCCGGATGATCGGCGATCCGGCCGAGGATGTCGGCGAGCCAGGCTTGCGGATCGACATCGTTGAGTTTCGCCGTGCCGATCAGGGTGTACACCGCGGCGGCCCGCTCGCCACCACGATCGGAACCGGCGAATAACCATGCGCGCCGGCCGAGCGCAATTCCGCGCAGGGCTCGCTCGGCGGCGTTGTTGGTCAGGCAGATGCGGCCGTCGTCGAGAAAGCGGGTGAAGGCCGGCCAGCGCTTGAGCATGTAATCCATGGCTTTGGCGGTCTCGGCATGGCGCGACAGCCGGGCACGCTCGGCCCGCATCCATCGTTCAAGGTCGCAGACGAGCGGCACGACGCGCTCCTGGCGCGCTGCCAGACGGTCGCCCGCCGAGCGGCCGTTGATGTCGCGCTCGATGGCGAATATCGCGTCGATGCGGCGCACCGCCTCCAGCGCGACGGGCGCTTTGCTGGTGTCGGCGATGACGAAGAACTTGCGCCTGCCGTGGCTCCAGCACGCCGCCTCGGTGATTGGCTTCGGTTTGCGCTTGCCGTCGTAGAGATCGCCGAACCCGGCATAGGCATCCGCCTGGAGGATCCCCGCGTAGCCGGCAAGGTGGCGAGCAGGATGCTCGCCGTTCCGGTTGCGCGAGTAATAGAAGATCGCCGCCGGTGGGTCCGGTCCGGCAAACGGCCGGTCGTCGCGCACGTAGGTCCACAATCGGGCGGTGATCGTCTTGCCTCGGGCCAGCACCGGTACGGTCGTGTCGTCGCCGTGGATACGCTCGGCGGCGAAGACGTGCCGACGGATCAGCTCATTGAGCGGGGCGAGAGTGGCGGTGCAGGCCCCGACCCAATCGGCCAGGGTCGACACGTCGAGATCGATGCCCTGGCGCGCATAGCTGTCGCTCTGCCGGTTCAGCGGCTGGTGCTCGCCGAACTTGGCGTAAAGGATCATTGCCAAGAGGCTCGCCCCCGCCCGGCCCCGGGCGATGACGTGGAACGGGGCGGGCGGCTGGGTGATCTTCTCGCAGGACCGGCAGGTGAACTTCTCGCGAACGGTCTGGATCACCTTCCATTGGCGCGGCACCACCTCCAGGGTCTCGGTGATGGTCTCGCCGAGTTTGGCGAGCTTGCCGCCGCAGCACGGGCAGGCGCTCGGTGCGAGGATCACCACGCGCTCGCGCGGCAGATGCGCCGGAAAGGGAGCCCGCACCGGTTTCCTGCGGGTGAAGCTGCCCACCGAGGTCGTGTCGACGACTGTCGGCTTAGCGGCGGCTTCGTCCTCGGCGGCGCTCGCCTCCAGTTCCTCGAGTTGCAACTCCAGCTGGTCGATCAGCTTGCGACCACGCTCCGAGGATTGCCCGTACTGCTCGCGCTTCAGTTTGGCGATCAGCAGCTTGTAATGGGCCACCATCGCCTCGGCGCTGGAAGCGCGCACCTCGGCTTGCTGCCGTGCCGCGCGCTCGGCGGTGAGCGCGGCCTTCAGCGCGGCGATATCCTCGGGAAGCGGCTCGGGCGAGGTCATGACGCCCGATTGTCTCACCACGTCGATGCCGTGACTTGTCTCTTGCCAGGGGGCGAGTCAAACGGTCGCAGGGTCAACCGGCCATCTCCGGCCGCCACGTGCGAACCGGGTTTCTCCAATCAATCCCATCAAGCATATAGGCCAGTTGCGCCGCGCTGATCGCGACGGTGCCGTCCGCCGCCGACGGCCATATGAAGCGACCGCGCTCCAGCCTTTTGGCGTAGAGCGACATGCCAATCCCGTCATGCCAGAGAATCTTGATCAGGTGACCGCGCTTGCCGCGAAAGACGTACATATCCCCGGCATGCGGGTCGCGATGCAGTACCTGCTGAACCTGGACCGCCAGGCTGTTCATGCCGCGCCGCATATCGGTGTGCCCGACCGCCAGCCATACCCGCACACCCGAGGGAACGGGGATCATCGGCGCGACAGAGCCTTGACGACGGCCACCGCCAAGGCCGCGGGAATCGAGCCGGGTATCCGGACCCGGGCCTTCCCGGCAAACTCAACCTCGATCGTCGCCTCGGCGCAAGGTGGCACGCCGCTCGCGGTTGTCGGGGCGGAGTCCTCGGCCGGCGCGATCAGCACCTGGGCGAACCCTGCAGCCGCGGCCTGGAACTCCTGCCGCCAGCGATAGATCTGGCCCGAAGAAACGTCAGCCCGGCGAGCCACCTCAGAGACGACGGCACCCGGCGCAAAACTCGCGGCCACGATCGCCCGCTTCTGCTCGTCACTCCAGCGCCGTCGACGTTCGGGCCCGGTAATCACCTCAACTCTTGCCATCGCCCCATCGCTAGCACCGGTGCAAGCACCGTCCTTTGCACCAGTGCTACAACCAGCCTACCCGTCCCGATCGCGCAAGACGGCTTTCACCGGACGGGTACCTGTAACGGGGCTGCGACGGACAGCCTCTAGCGGCTCACAGTGCTTGACGACAAAGCAGACCGCGACTCGGCCATTGGTCGTAGAATGGAGCCTCAGCCGAAGAACGCCAGTAAGCGATAGACCGTCGCTCAATGGTGCCGGCGGACCGGGGGCTACACCTTTCGGCGCCTAACAGCTGTAGCGCATGGGGTGTAAATCGAACACCGGGCGCGAACACCGTACCGAATGACGGAGAAAGCACTTCAAATGCCGGGGTGGTGAGCACCGGGGCGGCTCATCTAGGGTCGCTCCTTGCCCGCCTCGTCATTGGACGCTCACGCAAGGACGCGGTCCATCAGGCGGGCGCCGGTGTCACTCTGGGAGACAGGTTTTGCCTTACGCAGCGCACTTCCTGAACGCATTTCTGCTCTCGGTAGTGGTGATCGATTGCCTGCGGCGGTCGCCGGTTCGCCTGCCGGTGGCAAGGCCTACCGAGAGACGCGATCATGTCGGGCTCGTGCCGTTGATCGGTGGGCTTGCGATGTTCATAGCCTTCTTTATGGCGTTGGTATTGCTGAACCCGCCACTTCAGGGACAGCTTTTCCTGCTCTTCGGCTTGTCCCTGCTTGTTGCCGTCGGCGTCGTCGACGATTTTTTGGAGCTGCGGCCGACGGTCAAACTGATACTGCAGTGCGGCGCGGCGGCGTTGATGCTGTTTCCGGACGGCCGGGTACTGGATATCGGCCATCTGTTTGGCGCCGAGCCGTCGAGTTTTGGGTTCGGGTTCCTAGCCTTCCCGGTATCTTTGGTCTTTGTGGTCGGCATGATCAATGCCGTTAACATGATCGATGGGGTGGACGGGCTCGCGGGCAGTGTCGTCGCCGCGATCCTGCTTTGGCTCGCGATGGTCGCCTATGATTTGGGGCGCCAGACCGAGCTGGCGATGATCCTGCTGCTGTTTTTTGCAACGATCGGATTTCTCGTCTTTAATATCCAGACACCGTGGCGTGAGCGGGCCAGCGTATTCATGGGCGATGCCGGGAGCATGATGCTCGGCGCGTGCCTCGCTTATTTCACGATCATGCTCTCGACGAGCCCAGGCCCCTTGTCCGGTATGGTCAAAAGCGCGTCTCTGCCGGCCCTCTGCTGGCTTCTGGCAGTCCCAGTCATCGATACGCTGAGCCTGATCGTACGCCGCCTGCTTGCTGGGAAAAGCCCCTTCGCCGCCGATCGCCGGCACATCCACCACCTCCTCCTGGCAGCGGGACTGAGTTCCGGACAGGTGACGGCCCTGCTCGCGAGCATCGCTGTGCTGCTTGGCGGGATCGGCTTTGCCGGTGTCGCGCTGCAAATCCCGGACACCATCATGGCGCTCGGGCTGTTGCTGCCGGTTGCCGCACATACCGCCTTTGTTTGTCGCCAACCGGCCTCAGCGGCCAAGCCCCGAACCGTCGGGACGAGATCGGATATGGCCGCATTCCGATAAACGTAATCAGTGATCGGGAGTCGCCACTGTGAGGGTAGCGTATTTCGGTTTTCCCCATCTGGGTGGCACGTTCCAGGTATTTCGACACCTGCGTGCCGGACTGCGACCTCTCGGTATTACGGTGCAGTGGGTTGGCATCGGCGAAGGGGCTCACCAGGCGCTCGCCGATCCGTCCTGGTCAGCCGAAATGGGGTGCGGCTTTGTCGTCGGAGGACGGGAAAGTGCTCCGGATGTGTGGGCGCGGCAACTGGCCCGCGCGCTGGAAGCAGCGACGTTCGACGCCGTCTTTATCAACGTCCTGGCTGACACCGTTCAGACGAACCTCGCGCGGTACCTGCCGCCGCACATATTGCGCATCATGATTGTCCACAACATCACGCCGGGCACCTACGGTGCGGCGCGCGCGGTTCGCGATCATGTTCATGCGACGATCGCGATATCTCCCCGCATCCAGGAAGACCTTCTGCGCCGCTATGGCTTTCAGGCCGAGCGGGTCGTGACGATTCCACACGCCGTCGAGCCGTGTTCCCCGTCCGGGTTCGTCGAGCGCAGCCCAGATGAGCCGCTTCGCCTGCTGTTTCTGGGCCGGATCGAGGATCAGGCCAAGGGCGTCTTGTTGCTGCCGGGCATTCTTCGCCGCCTCGCGGATAACATAACGCTGACCGTCGCCGGAGACGGCCCGGACCTCGCCAAGCTGAAGCGGCGCTGCCGCGAATTTGGTGAGCGGGTGCGCTTTGTCGGAGCCGTGCGGTATGGTGATACCGCAGAGTTGCTGGCGCGCCATCACGTCATGATCATGCCGTCACGGTTCGAAGGGTTTGGGTTGACCCTGGTCGAGGCGATGGCCGCCGGTTGTGTCCCGGTTGTCTCGCAAATTCGTGGCGTCACCGATTGGATCACCACAGATGGACATGACGGCATGCTCTTCCCGATCGGGAACACGGCCGAAGCCGCGACGTGCATTGCAGACCTCGATCGCGACAGAGGTCTTTTGCAGTCGATGTCGGAGACGGCCCGGCTCAGCGCGCAAGCAGGCTACACCCGCGCGGCGATGGCGGCTTCCTACCAGCAGCTGCTGGAACGTGTCCGTGCGGATCCCCCGGCGATCGCCGAACCGCTCGACCTGGCAAAATGGGAAATACCGCGCGGATTGCGCGCCGGATTGCGGACACGGCTGCCGCGACCTGTGAAGAACCTGCTACGCCGGCTCAAGGAGAGTATCGCCTGATGGTTGCCGATACAGCCGATCGTATTGGAGGCGATGTCGCCTTTCGACCGAGCCCCCATTCACGGGCTAACCGCGTTGCGCGGCTCCTGTGGTCGATGGTCTGGCTTTGCCTTTTCCGGCCGAGCCCCAAGCCGTTGCACGCCTGGCGCCGGGCCTTGCTGCGGCTGTTCGGCGCCCGATTAGGCCGCGGTGTAGTGATTCATGCCTCCGCGCGAGTCTGGGCCCCGTGGAACCTCGAGATGGGCGAGTTTAGCTCGCTGGCGCCGTTTGTGGATTGCTACTGTGTTGAGCAGGTGCGATTGGGGCGCTGCGTGAGCGTCAGTCAGTACAGTTTTCTCTGCACCGCGAGCCACGATATTGAGTCGGCGGACATGCAACTGACGACCGCGCCCATTACCCTCGGCGATCATGTCTGGATTGCTGCGGATGCGTTCGTTGCGCCCGGCGTGCGGGTCGGTGAAGGTGCGGTCGTTGGTGCCAGAGCATCGGTGTTCAGAGACGTTCCGGAGTGGACGGTCGTCGCCGGCAACCCAGCCAAGGCGTTGCGCATCCGCGGTCGCGCCATCGCGAACAGCCCTCAGATGCCAGGTAGGATGGAGAACGCCCCATGAGTGTCTCGGTGCTGATCATGACCTTGGACGAGGAGGTCAACCTGCAGGCCTGTCTCGACTCCGTCGCTTGGAGCGACGACATCGTCGTGCTCGACTCGTTCAGCAGCGATAAAACAGTCGAGATCGCGCAGGCGGCCGGTGCCCGTGTCGTCAAACACGAATTTGTCACCGACCGGAGCCAGCGTCACTATGGGCTGAAGGAAATTCCCTTTAAGTACCCGTGGGTCTACATGCCGGACGCCGACGAAATCACGCCGCCGGAGCTACGCGACGAGATCCTGTCGATTGCGGCTGATCCCGACCGTCGCGAAGGCGCTTTTCGCGCTCGCTTCAAGGTTTTCTTTATGGGCCGGTGGCTGCGCTACAGCAGCCTTTACCCGACCTGGGTGATTCGACTGGTGCGGCCGGACCGGATCGATTTGGAGCAGCGCGAGGTTAACTGCTATTGGCTTGTCGACGGACCCGAAGGTCAGCTGCAGAACCATTTTATTCACTACAGCTTCAATAAGGGAATCAACTGGTGGTTTGAAAAGCACAACCGCTATTCCTGGCATGAAGCTCGTAAATCGCTGAGAAGCCTGGCGGATGAGCGGATGGAATGGCGTGATGTTCTAAAGCTTGCCGATCCGGTGCGGCGGCGCCGGGTGTTAAAGTCGTTGTCCTTTCGCTTCCCGTGCCGGCCATTCCTGCGCTTTGTTTACATGTACGTGCTGCGCCGCGGGTTTCTCGACGGCTGGCCCGGCTATGTCTATTGCCGGCTGCTGGCGAGCTATGAGTTTATGATTGTGGTCAAGATTGCGGAAATCCGCCGTCGGCAACAGGGACTGCCGATCTGACAGCACCTCCCTGTTCGGGCGCTCGGCCAGACGCTGTAGCTGCCGGGCCTGTGCCGGCGCTGCGGTGCTGGCGGCGGGGTTAGTTGATCTCGACGCAATCCGGGCGGTCGCCGCTCCCGAGCAGCCAACGATAGACGGCATCGAACTCTGCGGCGACCCGCGTCCAGGTGAACCGGGCGTTGACGAGATCGCGACCACGCTGGCCGATGGTACGTCTCGTCTCGGTGGGCAAATCAAAAAGGGTTTTTAACCCAGCCGAAATCCCGGCGACATCAGGCTCGATCCGCAGAGCGCCCCCGACAGCAAAGCCCTCGGGCAAGTTGCAATGAGGTGTGAGTAACGTCGGGAGACCCCACGCCCAGGCCTCCAGGGCGGCCATCGGCAAGCCCTCGCTGACCGATGGGAGGACGAAACCGTGCGCCGCCGCCAGGGTTGCCTGCTTGGCCGTACCGTATTGGGCACCGATGAGGCGGACCCGCTCGGAGAGGCCAAGCTGGGCGATGCAATCCTGCAGCTGCTGGACGTAGTCAGCCGGTCCCGGCCCGGCGATCACCAGCTGCCACGGCGACTTGTCGGCATGCGTGGATGGGCCTGCCGCATGCCAGGCCTGGATCAGTTCAAGCACGCGCTTTTTTGGATGCAGGCGTCCCAGGTACAGCAGCACCAAAGCATCCGCCGGCAGGCTCTGCCGCCAATCCGGCATCGGGAGGAGCGCGACCGGCGCCGGATCGACACCGTTGGGGATCACGCAAATGGGGCCTGTCAGGCCACAATCCCTGATGGCCTGGCGCTCGGGCTCACAAAGGGCGTGAATGCAGGCCGCGTCGCGTAGATTGGCGTCTTCGTAAAGCCAGCGTGCCAGCCGTTTTTTCCAGCCGCTATTGGCAAGCGCCCAGGGGTCCAGCATGCCGTGCGGGCTTATCAGGCAAGGCCGGCCATTCTGGGCAGACCAGCGGTGCGTCGCGACCGAGCAATACATCCAGAGCCCGTGCAGGTGCAGCAGGTCGATTGGCCGCTCGTCGAGAGACCGGCGCAACGCCGGCGCGTAAGCAAAGCTCGATGGTCCACGGACGTCATGGTGATGCAGTCTGGCGCCCGCCCAGGCTTCCTGATCGACCGCTTCACTGGAGGTTATCGAAAAAACCTCGACAGCGCTGTGAGGCCGTTGCAGCAACGCACGGGTCAGGGATTGCAGTGCCTGCGGTACGCCGCCTGCGGAATTCGCAGTCGAGCCGATCATCATGCCGAGCCGCAGCGGGCGGGTCGCGCCGAAAGCCGACGCCGGTCCCATAAGCCCGGCGTTGCGTTCCAGCACGGTCACGTCATGCCTCCTGCACGCAGAAGCGCGGGCTCCGCACCGCGCTTCAGGTCACCAGCGTATTTGAGGGCGCTCCTGAGACGACGCCCATAGTTGGGAATGTCGAAATCAGCAGCTCGCCGCGCCGCATTTGCCGACAATTCGGAAAGCAATGTCCGGTCGTGATCCAATCGCTCAATGGCCGAGACGATCGCCTCGCTATCCCTGATCGGCACGATGAACCCTTCGACCCCGTCGCGAACAACCGTCCCGGTGTTCCTGGTCGTCACGACGGGCAGCCCTGCTGTCAGCGCTTCGTAAACAACCGTGGCCGAGCCTTCGCACAAGGACGGCAGCAGGAAAACGTCCGCCCACTCGTAATGGGTTGGGATCTCGGCACGCGGCACAGCGTCAAACAGCTCCAGCGCCTCGCTGAGCGTGGCTTTTACCGGGTTTGGCACCGCACAGGGTCCGACCAGACGGAAGGTCGCCTTCCCCGCAAGTTGGCGTGCGGCTTCGAGCACATACGGCGTCCCCTTCCGCAACCCGCTTTGGCCGATCGTAAGGACACGCAGCGGTCCCTGGCGTGGCCGCCTGGGGGGCGCCGCGAACCGGCGGTCGACCCCATACGGAACCACCAGACAGGGGACACGGCCGCCGGTTGCCTCGGTCACCGCGCTGGCGACGAATTCGGAGCCACAGACGACGAGATCCGCCGTATTCCACTCGGCACGCTCGCGCTCGGCAAACTCGTAGGCATACGGGTCGGCCTGCCGCTCGCGACACCAGTCGGGAAATGACGCATCCTCTTCCTCGATCAGCCCGTCGAGCACACCGCGCGGCGCGATGATCTGCTCGACCACGGTCCAAAGCCCCGCCCGACGCGCTGCTTCCAACTGCTCCAGGCTGTCGCCGCTGAAGCCGTAAAAGCCGGTCGCGTCCTTAAAGCCCTGACGGATGCACAGCCGCGCGAAACGCGGCGCGCCCCAAAGCACTGCCGCCGTCTCCGCCGTTTGCGTATGCATCGCGAGCCGTCGCCTTGCCAGCCGCAACCCGAATAGAGGGAAGCTGGTTACGCGCTGCGGCGTGACACCCTCCACGGTACGCCCGCAGAGACGTCGCACCGACCCAGGAAGCGACGACGAGGGGAGCCGCCGCAGCAACGCCGGCCAGCCCTGGCTGCTGCAAATATCCGTATAGAAATGCTCCAGTTCACCAGCAGCGTCGAGGATGCGGGGCACGGCGTAATGCATTCGCGCCCCCAACTGGCTTATGATGACGCGATCTGTCACCGGCACACCTCGTCTGTCGTTGCGGATTGATGATTCATCTCAAAGATGGCGCTGCCACGTGCCGGCACGACAAGGATTTGGCCAACCACAGCACGCTTCGTTCTACTCACAGCCAGATGCTGAACTCAGCAGATCACACGCGGCAAATCCGCGCCGTGCGGATGCCGGGCCGGGCACGCACCTGCCTTATCGGGTTGGCGCATCGGGGGCGGCGCCCGGCACCGGTGCCGTATTCGACATTGCGATGTGGGTCAGGGCGCGGCCCCATGAGGTGGTGCCTCGGGATTCGCTGTAGTTCCTGTCGAAGGCAGCGCGCGCGTTGCGGCCCATGCGCATCCGCAATTCGGGGTCGTCCGCGAGTTCCAGGATGGTATTCGCCAAACCTGTCGCATTGCCCGGTAGAACGCTGCGACCGCAAGCCGCGTCCTCGATCACTGTCGCAATTTCCCCCGAAGTATCGCCGACAAAAACCGTTGGCCGCCCCGCAGCCAGGATTCCATATAACTTGCTGGGAACGACAAATGGTTCCATCGGCGGCAGCAGGGAAATCAGGTGCAGGTCAGCGGCGCCCAGAGCCTCGGCCAGGCGCTCACGCGGCTGCAGCGGCTTCATCAGGAAATTGCCGAGGCCGCGGGCGGCGACACCCTGTTTGATCGCGTCGGTGTGATACCCGCCGCCGGCAAATACGAAAACGATGTCCTGCCGGTCGCGCAGCTGTTCGGCGGCGTCGAGGAACGTCGTAAATTCGTGGGCTCGGCCAAAATTGCCGGAATAGCCTACGACAAGGCGATCCCCGACGCCCCATTCCTGTCGCAACGTATTGGCAGCCGCCTCGATCGGCCGGATGGCATTGCCGTCAGACCAGTGGTGGATGGTCATCAGCGTGTCCGCCGGGATAGCGCGGCTTTCCAGATAATCTGTCATGCGCCGCATCGGAGCCACATTGGCCGCCGCCCGGCGGAGCGACAGGTCACGCAGCCCGAGCGCGATCAGCGTCGAGGCACTACGCCGTCGGCCGATGCCGAATTCCATCGCGACCTCGGGAAAGAGGTCGAGCAGCCAGTTCACCAACACTGCGCCCTTCAGCCAGATCGGCAGCATGGCGGTGACCGACAGGAGGGGCGGATCGGTGCAGATTATACAGACGTCATGGCGGGACGTGAGGCGCAGGAGGTGCCACATCGTCGCGAGATGGAAGGTGGCATAGTCGATCGCCCGCCCGAGAATTCGGCCGCGCCCGAACGAGGTCGTGCCGAGCCGATGTATTTCGACGCCAGCCACCGTTTCTCGCGCCGCAAGACGCACGCTGGGATCGTCATGCAGGTTCTGGCTCGCCACTGCGTGTACGGACCAGCCCTTGTCGACGAGCGATTGGGCGAGGCTGGTCACCATCCGGCTCGTTGCCAACTCGTCGGGGAAGTAATAGCGATTGACGACGATAAGCTTCATCGGGTGGCCGTTCGGGTTACCGCATACCACGGCAGGATCGGCCGGCTCGCGCTGCCCGGCAAGTTAGGGGATGGTCGTAGGGCGGGCCGGCGGAGGCTTAGAAGCCGTAAGCCGAATGCGCGTCCTCTACACCAACGGGCCGCATCCGGCCAAACGGGCGGCACCGGGGCTCCGGCTCTTTATCGGGATCGGGCACGCCGGACTTTGCTCAGGCAGGCTTGCGCGTCGGTCCGAGCCACTCAATTCGTGCCATTTGGCCCCAGATCGGCTTCCTTTTGGCACACCTTCTACCCCTCGCGGCTGATCTCCTCTTCTCTTTGCCAACTGCCGAAGGCCGGCGGGCTGAGACATCGTTGGGTGGGAGCTGGGCCTACCACGCCGGCAACTGAGGGATGGGCATATGAATGCGACGATGCACGAGAGCGCTCCGCGAGCGCCGGGCGGCGAGGAAGTTTTTTCATTGAACGGCAGGCGCGTTTGGGTCGCGGGTCATCGCGGCATGGTCGGAAGTGCCGTCATGCGCCGCCTTCAGCGAGAGGGCTGTGAGCTGCAGACCGTCACCCGGCAGGAAGTCGATCTTCGGCGCCAGGCCGAAACAGAGGATTGGATGCACGCGGTGCATCCGGAAGTCGTGATCATCGCGGCGGCGACGGTTGGAGGAATTCACGCCAACCGCATCCGGCCAGTCGACTTTATTTACGACAATCTCGCAATCGCCATGAACATCATACATGCCGCCGACGAGGTTGGAGTTCAAAAGCTGCTGTTTCTGGGATCCTCTTGCATCTATCCGAAATTCTGCCCGCAGCCGATGATCGAAGAGCATTTGCTGAGCGGCTCGCTGGAACCGACCAACGAATGCTACGCCATCGCCAAGCTCGCAGGCATGCTTGCGGCAAAGGCATATCGGGTTCAACGGGGACTCGATTGCATTACGGCGATGCCGACCAGTCTCTATGGCCCCGGCGATAATTTCGATCTGCAACAGGGTCACGTTATCCCGTCACTGATGCGCAAACTGCACGAAGCGAAGCAGCGCGGAGAGGGAAGCGTCGAAATCTGGGGTACCGGGCGCCCGCGGCGCGAGTTCCTGCATGTCGATGATCTAGCTGACGGCCTCGTCCATCTGCTCACTCACTACAGCGACGACGGACCCGTCAATATCGGTTGCGGCGATGATATCTCGATTGCCGAGTTGGCGAGCCTGATCGCCGATGTGGTCGGGTATCGTGGCAGCCTCGTCTACAACACCTCCATGCCTGATGGAACACCCCGCAAACTGCTCGACGTGTCGCGCATGACCGAGCTTGGGTGGCAACCCAGGATAGCACTGCGCGATGGTCTGGAAGACGCTTACGCCTGTTATTTGCGGGAGTTGGGCCCAGCCGCCGAAGCCGGCATGGCACTCCGCGTCGCTGCCGCTGACTGAGTAAGCCGGTGACTGAGTAAGGAAGGCAGAAACTCATGTGCGGCATTATCGGGATTCTCAGTGACAGGCCCGTCGTTCCGCTGCTGATCGACGGGTTGAAGCGACTGGAATATCGCGGCTATGACTCGGCAGGGATCGCGACACTGGTAAATGGCGGTATCGGTCGCCGCCGGGCCGAGGGCAAACTGGCAAATCTCGAGGCCCGCCTCGAACAGGAGCCTCTGTGCGGTACGGTCGGGATCGGGCATACCCGCTGGGCAACCCACGGCCGTCCGAACGAGATCAATGCCCATCCTCACGCGAATGAGCGTGTGGCGGTCGTCCATAACGGCATCATCGAAAACTTTCGGTCGCTGCGCGCGGAACTGGAGGATGCCGGCCGCCACTTTGAAACGGAAACCGACACCGAGGCCGTAGCGCATCTTCTCGCAGATTGCCTCAACCGGCAGATGTCACCGGGAGAAGCGGTGACGGCAATGCTGTCGCGGCTGGACGGTGCATTCGCCCTGGCGATCATCTTCGCCGGGCGGCACGACCTCGTCGTCGGCGCCCGCCGCGGCAGTCCGTTGGCGGTCGGCTACGGCGAGGGCGAAATGTTCCTCGGCTCGGACGCCTTGGCATTGGCACCACTGACCAACCGCATCGCGTATCTGGAAGAGGGCGATTGGGTCATTCTCAGCGGCGGCAGCGCAAAGATTTTCGATGCCGATAACCACCGCGTCGAGCGCCCCATCTCGGAAACCCACCTGTCGGGCGCCTTGATCGGCAAGGGTGCTTATCGACACTATATGCAAAAGGAGATTTTCGAACAGCCGACGGTCATCGGCGACACCCTGCACCGTTACCTCAACCCGTTGACGCGCGAAGTTACGCTGCCTGACACCGGGATCGATCTGGTCACTCTGCCACGGCTGACCATCTCGGCCTGCGGTACTGCTTTCTATGCGGGCCTGGTCGGAAAGTACTGGCTGGAATCGCTGGCACGCCTGCCGGTCGAAATCGATGTGGCGAGCGAATTTCGCTACCGCGAACCACCGCTTCCGGACGGCGGGGCGGCATTGTTCATTTCGCAGTCAGGCGAGACGATCGACACCCTGGCGGCCCTGCGGTACGCAAAATCGAAGCACCAGCGGATCCTGGCGATCGTCAACCAGGCCGAAAGCGCGATTGCCCGCGAGGCCGATGTCGTGTTTCCGACATTGGCGGGGCCGGAGATCGGCGTCGCTTCAACAAAAGCCTTCACAACCCAGCTTGTCGTATTGGCGTGCCTGGCAATCGCTATCGCAGCCAGGCGCGGCTTGATCGATGCCGCCAGGAAAGTCGCGCTGTCGACGGCGCTTACCGAATTGCCCGGGTTGGTGGCCGAGGTGTTGCAGCACGAGAAGGCCATTATCGCCGTTGCCCGAGAGCTGGCCGAGGCGCGCGATGTCCTCTACCTGGGGCGTGGCAGCATGTATCCCCTTGCGCTGGAAGGGGCGTTAAAACTCAAAGAGATTAGTTACATTCACGCTCACGGCTATGCCGCCGGCGAGATGAAACACGGGCCGATCGCGCTGATCTCCGAGGGTGTTCCGATCGTCGTCTGCGCCCCCTCCGGTCCGCTGCTGGAGAAGACCGCAGGCAATATCCAGGAGACGATTGCGCGCGGCGGCCGCGTGATCCTGGTGACTGACGCCGCCGGCCGCGCGGCGATCGGAGAAGGCCCCGCTCGTGTCATCGAGTTGCCCTCTGTCGACCCGTTCGTGGCGCCGATACTGTATGCGCTGCCGATCCAGCTGATGGCCTATCATACGGCAGTCATCAAGGGGACCGACCTGGATCAGCCGCGGAATTTGGCTAAGAGCGTAACCGTCGAGTAATGCGGTTGCGCCGAGGGATGCAAATTTCGCCCCGGCCGGTATTGTCGCCGATAGCCCGGTGTGGGCGCATGGAGAGGTTACCAAGCTTTGCGCGACTGACTCTGCTCGCAGATCGCCGCCGAACCCCGCCCCCTGCCCTTTTCTTAGGAAGCGCTCGGCGAGTGCCCCGATGTCAGCAGGGTGAAGTTGGCTCTCGTTGCGGGGGAACGTACCTTCGGCGCAGCGGAACTGCCACTCATTCCGAACGTTCGGATTCCTCTCGCTTTTGCCAAATCAACGATCTCGGACAATATACTCTCGCCTATCGCGACATTTGTTATAATCAGGTCAATGTCTTCGCGGGCAACGATTTCCCGGGCGTCATCAATAGCAGAAGTCGCGATGATGGAGCATCCGTATTTCCTCAGAGACGAGGCCATTGTTAAGCAGGAGTTCTTTGGTTCATCAAGCAACAACACGGACTTCATTGGCATCTCCGCTGCGCCGGTCCGAGTGATTTCTGGTGTCAGTTATCCCAGCTATTGCGCTTAGAAATGTGCACCCGTCACCGTCGACGAACGGGACCATACGCCATCAGACCGGGCCTAGCGTGAATGGAGTGTGAATTTTCACGCTAAAATCGCTCGGGCTCTTCGCTGATATGCGCGACAAGCGCTATGAGGAACGTGTATGGTTCCCAGGCTGCATCGCGGCGAATGTCACCTATGTAATTTTTAGGGGATAAGCCGAGTGACTAACGTATCTTCGATCGTAGGCTTCAGAAAGTCTGCAAACAGTGCAGCATTTGAAGCGCGTACTGTCGTAAAGATTTACCTTCTGGGTAAAATGAAGATGCTTGTCGCCGGTGGTGAGGATATCCTCCCTCGCTCCCGGAAGACGCGAGCATTACTGGCGTGTCTTTGCCTGGCTGAAGGATCGTCAGTGCTGCGGACGCGGCTCATTGGATTGTTATGGGCCAGATCCGCCGACGCTCAAGCCCGGATGAGCCTGCGCCACGCATTGTCGGAGTTAAAGCACGTCGCAAACGGCCGGATTGCCGATTTGATCGAGGTGGATCGTGAATCGGTTCGGTTAAAAACTACGGCGTGCTGGATCGATGTTTTGACCGGCGATGAATTGTCCGAGACGCTGCTGGAAGACCTGGATGGGGTGGCCCCGTCATTTGATCAATGGCTCATGTCGGAGCGGGCGCGCCTTGAGGACCGGATACGCTCGAAACTCGAGGCGGAGCTTGATCGCCTCATCAAGGCGAACGCACTGCCGCAATTGCGCGCCGCCGCTGCGCGAAAGCTCGTCAGTTTTGAGCCGACACATGAAGGTGCGGTACGGAGCTTGATGTCGGCTTTCGTCCAGATGGGCGATAGCGCACAGGCAATCAGGGAATATGAGCGATGCCGGCAAGCGCTCGGAATGAAGCTGGATCTGTCTCCTTCGAAGGAGACAATGGCCCTTTACGAGGCGGTACGACTGTTGTCGTCGCGCTGCGCCAGAGCGCCCAAGCCGGTTTCCGGCGTCGCGGTGGACGCCGATACCTCCCTGCTGCCGGCTTCGATCGGAACATCGGCTGTCACGAGCGCCATCGGCACGACTGCGAAGCTGGCCGGCGATTTTGATCCAAAGCACAAGGCCCCAGAGCAGATATCCCTTCCGTCCATCGCCGTGTTGCCGCTGCGCAATATTTCGGGTGATATCACGCACGAGTACGCAGGGGATGGCCTGATCGAGGATCTGATTGAGATATTGTCTCGTGTCCCCAATCTTTTCGTGATTTCCCGGTTATCAACGCTCTCCTTCAAGAATCAACACCGCCTTCCACAGGAAATCGGCGCCGTACTGGGGGTGCAGTACGTGCTGTCGGGCAGCATGCGAATTATGGGGGAGCGTCTTCGGCTGATTGTCGAGCTGACGGAAACAAAAACCGGTACAGCGCTTTGGTCGTCCAGGCTTGATGAGAAATGCTTCGATTTATTGGAAGTTCAGGATCGCCTGTCGGATTCGATTGTTCGGCGCGTCGCCCCATATTTGCATGCCGCAGAACTTAAGCGGGTGCGTTTAAAACGTCCAGATCATTTGAAAGCCTATGATTTGTTTTTTCGTGCACAAGAGAATATGCATAATTCGTCCAGGGAGGTCTTTGAGAGTTCTGAAAAATTACTCGATGAGGCACTCAGGCTTGAGCCTACCTATGCAGCGGCGCTGGCATGGCGCGCCTATTGGCATGTCTTGCGGGTTGGGCAGGGCTGGTCTTCTGCTCCCGAGGAGGATAGCGCCAACGCCAATTCCTTCGCCCGCCGCGCCGTCGAGAGCGATCCCCTGGACCCGATGGGGCTCGCGGTGCAGGGCCACATCGAATCCTATTTGCACAAGAACTTCGATCTGGCCTTCCGTCGTTTTGAGACGGCGTTACGGATCAACCTGAATGCCGCCCCGGCCTGGCTGTGGAGTGCCGCGGCGAATGCGTGGATAGGCGACGGCGAGAAGGCAATCGAGCAGGTGAACCGGGCGATCGCACTGTCGCCTTATGATCCGCTGATGTACGCGTACAGCATGATCGCCGCGCTGGCCTACCTCGTTAACGGCCAATCCGAGCGTGCCATAGAATGCGCCCTGCGCAGCATTACCGAAAATGCGACGTATACCAGCGCACACAGAATACTCGTGATTGCGTTAAGTCTGGGCGGACGGGCGGCGGAAGCACAGTTGGCTGCTCGCGAACTGATCAAATTGGAGCCGGGCTTGACGGTGGATGGTTTCCGCAAGCGTTATCCAGGAAGCGCCAGCGCGCATGTTGCAGTGTTCTGTGATGCCCTTGCCAGCGCGGGGGTGCCAAGGAGCGCCTGAGCCGGCCTCCATCGGAAAGCCAGTTGGATTAAGCCTTTATTCCCCATTGTTTGATCGCTCGCTGGCTGCGATAATGTCGAGCCATTAACGATTTTCACGGTTTTTTCGACTGAACGGTTCACGGTGCCTTCTCCGCGCGCCTCCATACTATCCCTCGGAAAATGGGTAATGCGTCTACCACACTGGGGGATGATTGATGACATCACGTACCGATCGAGTGCAGCTCCGTCCTGTAGCCATGGCTGTTTTTGATAGCGGTAATGTCCGGCTCGGAAGCGGGTGTATTACAAGCACATACCCGGCCTTTGAACCTTCGCAGCGGCGAGTTGCACAGCATCGCGACCCGCAGGTCGACAGCAGTGCGATCGCCGACTGGTTTCCGTCGCTTCGATCGCCAAAAGCCGAAATTGCCGATCCAGGAACCGTACGCCTCGGCAGCGGCTGCATCACCGGGGAGTTTCAGCCGCGCTAGCTTCCTGTCGGAGGTGCGCACCAACCGACGCATCGTGTGACCGGTTTGCGTCGGCACTCCCCGTCCTGTCGGCGCTGGCTGTCGTCGATCACCGCCCACGCGGAGCAACTCCGGGATGAGCGAGCCGGTTATCTGTCGCTTCTACCGGCTCATTCCGGACAGTCCCTTGCCGACTCGAGCGGATCGGTCGGCCGACGGTATGTTGCCCGTGCGCGGCTATCGCTTTTGCGAAGCTCTCGCGGCTGCCTCGGCGTTCGGATGGTACGTCTATCCTCCGATCAACTTTAACCTCGTCTGGGACGGCACGGAGATAGCCTGGACCTACGAAGGTGCGGAAGGCTGGTTTCCCTTACGCGGCGCACAATTTCCTGGATTCCGTTCGCTGTTCGAGGCGATGGCGCCGGCTGATGCCAAGTCATACGCTCCACCCTTTCTGGTGCAGGCGCGCGAACCAGGTGTCGTGCAGATCTGGAGCGGACTTCTCGCGCGTACCGCCCCCGGGTGGGCGTTACTTTCCAGGGCGCCAGCCAACATCCCAAGGACGCAGGGTTACGAGCATTTTGAAGGAATCTTGGAAGCAGACACCTGGTTCGGGCCGCTGTTCACGAATATCCGGCTAACGCGAACCAATGCACCCGTTGAATTCCATGTCCGCTACCCGCTGTTTCAGGTGCAGCCTTTGCTTCGCGAATGCTACCGGGAGCCGTCCTTCGAAGTCTTCGACGCAGACGATCTTTCCTCGGAGGATTGGCAGCGTTTCGCGGCCACGATGGCACCCAATGCCAACCAGCACAGGTCTTTGGGACATTACGCAGTTGCGACGCGCAGACGGCTGCGCGCCGCTTCACCGCGGTCGATCGCGCGTGACGGCGAAAATACCGATAAAGATCAGCCCGGTTCCGAGTAGGGCAAACCCGCTGATGGACTCCTCTAGAACCGCCCAACCCAGCAAGCCCGCCCAAACGGGTTGAAGATAGGCAACCAAGGCCGAGCGGACTGCGGTCGTGCGTGTCAGGAGCCGCAGAAATAATACCGTGGGAACTGCTGAACACAGCACGCCGACGCTCACCAGCAATGCCCAAACATCCGGCGGCTGGGCCCATATGATTGTTGAGCCTCCGGCTCCTATCGCGATCAGCGCGGCGACTGACGCGCCGAACGCCTGCTGACCGCAGGCGAGGGCCGCGGGGTCATGCGGCGCGACGTATCGCCCGTACAAAATGCCGGCAGCGTATGAAAATGCCGTCACCAGCATCGCGCCGATACCAATCATTGACCCCGGTCGCGCAATAATCGCTATCGGGCCGATAATAAGGGCAACTCCGAGCAGACCGGCGACGATCCCGATCAGCTGGGTGCCGCTCGAACGCTCCTCGGGGAAGATGAAATGTGAAAAGGATGCAACGATCAGCGGTACGGTCGCCTGAAGCATCGCGGCTGTTGCTGTATCGAGGTGCGAGACCGCGATGAACGTCATCACGTTGGCAAGCCAACCGTTCGTCGTCCCAAAGACCATGATGTGACGAAGCTCAATCAGACTGGGGAGTCGGACTTGCCAACTCCCCGTGTCCGACGGCGGCTTGCGAACAACCATCCAGGCGAGCAGCGCAAGAGCAGCGATAAAGCCGCGAGCAGCTGCAAAGGCAAAGGGAGGCACGGTATGGCTGATAAGTTTGGTAAAAAGGAAGCTGCTACCCCAGGTTCCGGAGATCATCACCAAATCCAGCCAAAGACTGGCCGAACTTAACGTCGGCTTCTGATCGTTAACCGTAGCTCTCACGGACACCCTCTTAAAAAATCTGTAGTTGTGCGACACCGCAGCTGTGCTGCCATGCCCATCTATACTCTGGGGTCGTGGTTATTCAGGCTTTATTTTATGGAACAGGCGTCCGATATTCCTGCTCAAGCGTCTGAACTGGTGCGCCGATCAATTGCTTGATTTGGCACAATTCGTAACAGACAAGCATCGCTAAGGGTTAGAAACATCTTTATCAATGAAGCGCATGACTTAGGCAAATCATATACGAAGGGATACAGCGGCCAAAGCGATTTCAAGAGAATACGGGGACGGCTCCGACATCCCAGAACACCAGGAAACCCAAGTGCTTGCCCCGCCAAGGGGCAAGCTTTAATTCGGCAGGCGCCGGTTTAGTCGGTGGTTATCGAAGGATTGCGGTCGAGCGGCATCCATTTTGTCGGGTGTTTGGCCAATAGGCGGCTGCTTGTGTCTCCGGGACAGCATTCCTTTGGCGCGCGCGTTTTGCGGAACCCTTCAACGGACATCGCCTCGCCAGCCAAAGGCCGAAAATGCTGTGCCACAGAAACGCCAAAGGGCCGCTTGGGCTTCTCGTTCTTTTAACCTATTGGCCGCCAAATCGCGTGCCCCACCGCCCTACCCCGCCGAGGCCGCATCTACCGGGCGGTACGAGCCGGCGGAAGTGGCGGGCGGGTCGAGGCGGTATGGCAACCCGCATGACGCGAGATGCACCTCGATCACAACCTGGCCGGTGAACGGCCGCAGCCACGAATCGGGCAGTTGCGCCAGACCATCGGTCCAGCGATGCGTCGCCTCGTCCTCGTGAAAGCCGTCGCATAATGCGGTGTGCCCGTGCCAGACCTCGAGCGAGAGGTTGGCGTCCCCCAGCACCACGCGCTCGACCGGCACACCGAGCCGGCGAATGTCGCGCGAGACGGCGCCGACTTCGGCCGGCACCGCGCTGCGTGAGGCGAGCGACACCGCGGCGCTCGCGGTCGGGATCTGGAACTGGTAGCAGCTGCCGGCGATGGTTTCGGGCCGTACGACCGCGCCATCGACGATCAGGTGCAGATCGGGGTCGATGTCAAGCGCATGCCCTTGCGCTGCCGCGCGCTCAAGGAGCGCGGCGCGAATGACGGTGAGTTCCGGCGAGTTCCATTCGAGCCGTGGCGCGCAAAACGTCCAGCGGGGCCGCTCGTCGTCCGGATAGAAGCGCTCGTATTCGGCGCCGTTGGAAAACATCCGCCGATTGTCGCAATCGACGTAACTCTCGGCCGGCGCTCCGTCGGCAAAGAGGATCGCATGCTCGTCCAGCTCGACATGGAAATATTCCAGCAGCTCAACACTCACTTCCTGCACGATCGTCGCGCCGTTGATGAGATGCTCCGCCGGCACCAGCACTCCGTCGACATAGAGGGAATGTCCCGGGGACACCCACAGGTCACGCACCGGCACGCCCTCAGCGAGCGCCCCGGCCGCGACGCGAATTGGGAGTACCTCGCGCTTGCCGGCAATAAATCGGCCGTCAAAGGCGCGCCGTCCGACCCAGTGGACCCTCCCTTCCCCGCCCGCCAGGGTCACCACCCTGTCGCCCATCGCCAGCTCCTCAACCGGCACCTCGCCGGTCGGGGTCAGGATCAGGGTGCCGCGGCAGTAGCAGGGAACAAGGTCCGTGCCGCCGAAGCCGTCGGGTGTCGTCGCGAAGTTAAGGGCCTGGCCCGCCGCGAACTGCAGGGTAATGCTGCCTTTCGATCCGCTGACGGTAACCTGATTGGTTAGGGTGTCGCGATTGGTCACGACGCCATTCATGCCGATCCCATACAGATCGATCGTGTCGCCGCTCGCGAAACCGCTGATCGTCGCGGCAGGCATCGTCGTATCATCGATTTCCAGCGTACCCGGCCCCGCCCCGAAGGTAATCGCCCCGGACGCCATGCCGCCCGCTTGCAGCTGCAATGTGCCGCCGCCCTCGATGACGGTGTTGCTCGCCACCCCACCGCTCGAGACGATCTCCGTACCGCCGTCGCTCAGCACGGTGCCGATGGACACCCCGCCCGACTGAGCGCCGTCTAAACGCCGCAAGACCTCGAAGCCGCCATTCTTCACCACGACGCCGACGGTTACCCCGTCCACCCACTCGTAGCCGCCATTGCTCACGACCGTGCCGCTCGCCCGGGCGCCCTCCCGCGTACTCTCGTAGCCGCCTTGGCTCACCACGGTGCCGCTGGTCATCCCGCCCGAGGTTATGTAGATGAAACCGTCCGCGCCCGCCGTTGTCTGCTGCGCAATACCACCCAAATCTACCTGCATCGAAGCAGAACCCGTGCTATCGCCGATTAGCGTGACGCCGGTACTGGTGAGGCCTGCTGCGACCAAAATAGTATCCATTGTGCGAAACTCCTTGTTTGCGGACGGCGCCAGCCTGCGCGAAGTAATAGCGGCGCAGGTGCCCCGTGCGAAGGCGGGACATCGAAACTCAACGTGACGTCCCGAATGACGCATGTACCGTTGCGTGACATGCGTGATCACCGAAGCTACGTGGACTACACCAATTTAGTAGCTGAAAGCCAGCACAACCTGATCTACGTCCTTGGCATCACGAAAGGCGATATTTAGGTGTGTTTAAAACATTCAATAGCCTTCAAGGAAATTACCTGTAATACGGTTTTGATAAAGTTATAAGATGACGTTAATCAAGATCGTATCGGGCCGACAGGCAGCAAGATGGGCTATCTTCATGCGTCTATTCAAATAGCTCGGCATGGCCGTTGTCTCTTTCCTTATCGTCCCTTGGGGAGACTCTCACGGCAGTCGGGTTTTCCTTGGAACGAATGATATCCGCAATTCCGGTTGACAGTCATCATTGTACTTGGGAAGCAGACCGCTGCGAGCCAGGAAGGCAGCGTCGGTATATCGCTCGATCGCAACTGTGAACCCGCGTATTCTGATTAGCGGGGACGGAGATTGCATCGATATGCCAATCACATGATCGGCAACGCGGTTCCACCCGAAAGGGTGACGCTTGAATGCCTTTCCCGAAATACCTGGGAAAATGCCAAGTTCTCACGCCCACTGCTGGAGAGAATGGACGCGCGCAGCGCAATCCTGGTCACCAGCTGCTTTCACGCCCGTCGGGCGATCGCTTGCTTTATATTATTTGATCCGTCAGTCCGGCCGGCTTCGGCGCCATCCAGCGGCACCGCCCTTTATGGGAAGCGGCACGGATATCGAGGCTGTGAAGGAATATCTGAAGGTGATTTGATCTGCCCTGCGGTACGGCTTATCCGTTTATTGATTTGTCTGACATCAGGATGAGGACCGCGATGCGACGCTGTGGAATATTCCTTGCCTTCACCTGCGCATTGCTGACTTCCGGGTCTTCAGCGCGCTGCGAGCCGCATACTGCAGTCCCTATCACCTTCACATATGACATTATGACCGGCAGTTGCACGGCGTCGCTTGGCAATTGCAGGAATCTGCCGACACACGCTGTCTGCGGTCCGGATCTGGGCTTCGAAGAAATCGCGCGGAACAACGCCGCGTTGCGTGCCTTCAACGCCGAGGCACAGCGCCATACCCGCCCTGCGGAGCCCGGTTACGCGGGAGGCAACTATATCCCCGGCCCGGGTTACCCCTGGAGAGCCGCCGGCGACGCCTACCCCGACGCAAATATTGATAACGTTATCGTTCTAAAGATTTCTGCGTGCAACAAACTCCAATACACATGGAATGCGTTTACGATGCTTGTTCGGAACATCAAGGTCGCTGGCGCCGGTTCGGCGGAAACAGTTCTGCAAAATGTTAATTCTCACTATTTCCATGATGATGTGGCCGGGCGTACAAATTACGATTTTTTTGGCGATGGTTTCTATGGAGTTGTCAACAATACCTACCCTGCCGACGCGTATGGCTATCTGATAAACTCAGCGAAAGGCAACGCTACCGAAGTCAAGCTCAAATTTGCCGGCGATGTCAAGAGCTTTTATGTCGGTCGTTGGGTTTTGGTTATGTCGTACGTTCAGGATAGCATGGGCAGTTATCCTCCCAATATGCGTTACTACGATTTCGCGAAAGTCAAGGCGATCGAGCCTGCTTCCGGCGTCGTATATCTTGATACGCCGCTGGCTTTTGATCACCTGTCGTCACGGCCGTATGACGGCACAGTGCTTCATGTGGAACCTTCGATCGCCGGCAACGGGATCGGAGCGGGAATCGTCGGACCGGCTCGCATCGTCAACATAGATACTCCCTTCAAGCCGGTGACCGTAACCTTTCAACTCGATGGCATTCACTTTCTGCGAAATCCTCGCTCGCGTTTGGTGACCGAATACAGTGATGGCTGGGAATTCACCGGCACCATCGACGCCCGTTCCGACGATTTGCTTTTTGACGGCGCTGTTGACACGGCTGAGATGCGCAGCTTTACGCTGACCAACAGCAGGGCCTTTTACGAGGAGGCGGACAAGATCATCGCGACCGCGACCTATGTAAACGACACTTTCGTCAGCTCGCTTCTGCATAGTGGCCAATTACTGTGGCATGCCACGGGAGGCGCCTACGGTGGAGATGGGTCCGGAGAGGTTTCCTGCGCCGCGCTCAACTGTGTAATCGATGGCGGCGCGGTGCTCACGGCGGCACAGCGGGTCGCAAATGTACATCCGGATATGGAGCTGGATCGCGTCGGCTTCACGAACAACCTATCTTTTGACAACGTCACCTTCAAAGGCCGGGGCTCCTTAGGAAACGCCGCCATTAATGCATGGCAGGGCATTCCGCAGACAATCGGCTCATCAGGCATTTCGTTACAGAGCGGGCCCAACGGTAAAGATACCCGCCTTGTCGTCTCCAAATGCGTCAGCAGGCCGGTTGATTGCACCGACATGCAAATTGGACGCACCATCGCGCAAGAGGTGACGAGCAATTGGGGCGATGGCTCCACCTTGATCCGCAATGGTCGGCTGTTTCCGGGTGCGACCATCACGTCCATAACCGGCGACCGCGATTCACTCTATGTGGATGTGAAGAGCACGAACTCTTCACGCTGGGGACTCTGTCTATTTTTCGCGCGTAAACAATTTAAGCGTTACCAACTCGACCTTCATCGGCATCGGAAACGACTGTCATGCTTCCGCCGGCCCGTCCGGATGCGTCCGCTACCCAGGCGCGGAAAACATACCCGGTATTGTATGGTCTCAAAATACCGGAGGATGACACCCGGTGCTATAACCGGTAGCGTGCATCCGCTGCGGAAAGCGGCCTCTCCTTCTGGCCGCAACCCGCGGGAGCCGCGTCCGCTATTGGGTCTGCACAGCGGCGACGGGAGCCGGCGGTGGCAATTGCCGGGGCGTCGCCTGATCTGCTATCCGGCGGCTCACCTGCACAATGTCACGTGGCTCAAGATAGTCACGCTCCGCGAGCTGCACGGTAAGATATTTACCCTCGACCAATCGGATCACGTCAAACCCGATCGGCGCCCGCTCGCTTATAGACTGTTTGGCATCACCGTTGGACCGAATTGCTGACAACGTGCTGTTCGTTGCCGCAAGTTTTTCATCGGTACGCGCGATCTCCAAGTTGAGATCGCGGAGCGATTTCGCCAGGTCGTTGCTAAGCGTATTGTGCAATTCCTCAATCTGCAACTCCACCGCGAGTTGGTGCTGATGTGCTCGCGCCAGGAAAGATTGAGTTTCCAGAACGCTGCGCTTGGCCGCCGACTGCTCACGCTTCAGCGCGAGCAACTTCGGCTCAGTAGCAAGGCCGCGGTCGACGAGGGCTTGAGAGGTATTAACCTCTTGGCCGATCATCTTGAGTTCGTCGTTGTGAAGCGCGATGTTTTTCGTTAAGGATTCGATTTCAGCATCGAAGCTGTCACGTTGCTGCGTTAGTGAGTTCTGACGATTTTTGAGAACTTCGGCGCGGACGCGGAACAGCTGCTTCTCATCGCTTAAAAGGCGCTCCTTTTGACTCATCATGATCGGCTGGTCGTCAGCCGCTGCAATCACACCGTCAAAATTTTGCGAATTGATCTCGGCCATCAAACGCGCACGCGTCACGGCCTGGCTGAAACGAGTGAGGCGTAGGTCCGAAATCTCCTGTTCGAGGGAAATCAGCTGAATAGCGGGATCGCGTTGCGGGTCCAGCATCAGCCGTCGGGTGCCGCCGCTAAGCGCCAGGAGTTCGAGCGCTATCATGCCAGGTCTGAACTCATAACGCCCCGGCTTTTCGACATCACCCATAATGAAGACCGGAGCATATTCGGCGACATCGACACTGATGCGGCCGGCACCGGGCAATTGCTCGGCGAGGCGCTGGCTGATTTTCATTTCAATCTCCGCCCGAGTGAGATTGACAACGTCAATTTCACCGAGCACCGGGTAACTTATCTTGCCGTCAGTGCTAATCTTATACTGACCCGAAAGCTTTTCCTGACCGTATACGCTGATGGCCAATACGTCGCTCGGGCCGACCCGGTAGGATTGTGCGGCCAAAAGCGATCGAGGGTTGGTGACGATAACCATGGCCACGAGCAGGGACCCGATCACGCAACGAGTGAATAACCTGGCGGTACGACCGTGCAACGGCGACGTCATTGCGCAGGGCATAGGAAATTCTCCATGAAACCATCAACCATATCCTGGGTTCGTCACGACCTCGATCGACCTTATGTACGAGCTGAGCTTTCTGTTTTCGCGGACGTACCTTGCTCAGAGACGTGGGCTAACGTGAGTGGCGGCCGCGTCGGCACGCTCCACAGCGTCCCGCCTCCAATCGGGGACACGTCGCCGGTATCGGCGCGGAGCGGAGTTGCCGATGCATAGCGGATCGCCGAATGCGGATCGACTTGATTGAGTACGAACCCGCCGACGCGCAATGAGCAAAGCGCCATCTGGCGCAGAGCCTCAATGATCGCTCCGTAAGTCGTCGCCCGCCAACGAACCACTAGGATCGAAACGTCCGCGATCGCGCCGAGTACGGCCGTGTCAGCGGAAACAGAAATCGGAGGTGTGTCAATGAGAATTCGGTCGTAGCGCATTCGAAGAATCTGCAATCAGATTTTCAAAGGCGACGGACGTGAAAATCGTCAGCGGTGCCATATGCAGGCAAGTGGCATTGATCAAACTCACATTCAACTCTGGATCTTTTTGCACGATATCCTCGATCGATATTTTTCGCGCGATGATATCTTCCCAGGAGCAGGCTGTATCGACCTGCATGCGCTCTCCCAATGCGGGTCGATGGAGGTCGGCCGCGACGATAAGAACGGACGAACCTGCCGCGCTGATGGCCCTGGCGAGCGCAATTGAGACGAATGTCTTACCGTCACCTTGCGAGGGAGACGTTATCGCCACGACTCTTGCGTCGCGGGTTCCCGGAGAAAACCTCAGCGCAGCCTGCAGCTTTTGCAGTGCCGGGTTGTAGCCCCTGCTTGCTGGTGAGTTGGGGTGCCGTTGCCACCTTCTGATCCAAAATGGTGTCCACGACGGCCATCGCACGCGTTTCGAATGCGGCAGAGGGAGAGCGCCAAGCACCGGAATGCCGCAACGCTCCTCCAGCGTGCCCGGCGACCAGACACGATCGTCTAAATGTTCGCGCAAGAAGGCCGCACAAAGGCCGGTCGCCGCACCGAGAAAGATGCCGAGTGCCATGAGCGGCATAAGCTTCGGGGTACTGGTCCTGCCTGGCGGCCGGGCTTCAGAAACGAGCTGTGCTTCCGGGCCCGCCAGATCTTCCTGTTCAATTGTTGATTTATAGCGCGTCAGGAAGCTCTCGTATAAAGACCGATTGGCGGCAACCTCACGTTGCAATTCGTTCAGGTTCTTCGCGCTCAACTTATCGACGGCTCTCTCGGATGTCTCGAGTTTGCGCCTTAGTTCCTCGACTTTCTTGCCAAGCCATTCACTGGCAGTCCGGACCGCATTCAGCTTTACCGTCGTCTGGTGGACGAAATACTGTTCGGCATAGGCATTGGCAATCAGCGCGGCAAAAACGGGATCGCTTGCCGTATAAGAGATATTGATCGTAAACGACCGCCCGTCGTTATTGATCTGCAAGCCGCCCGTGAGCCCATCGACCAGAGCCTGGCGATAGTGATCGTCGGAGCCTGAACCCGCCGGGGGTGGAAGGAGAGGAGCAAGGTTCTCGACGCCGATCCGCTGAATGACATTTTCCGCCATCGAGCGCGAGCTAAGGACGTCGATCTCCGTCTTGATCGCCGGATTGTCCTGCGGTAACCGGGAGACGACCATCTCAAGCGGCGCCACCGTTACCTTTCTTACATCCAGCACCACAACGGCCGTAGCCACATATTGTTTGGTTGCGGTCTCGAACAGCAATGCGCCCGCGACCGCGCCGATGACGATCGGCGCGATAACAAGCACCTTCTGGCGCCAGGCCAGCTCACGCAAATGGCGAAGTACACCAAAGTCACGGCGCTCCTTTAAATCGTCAGCGACAATCAATGACGCGTCTCCTGAACACTAAGAGTTGGCTTTCTATTGTAAATTACTCGACATCGTCGCGGTAAAGCCGGTTGGTTATGAATGCGACTTCCGTCCGGTTTTTTGCCTTGAGTTTCGCCATCACATTGCGAATGTGCACCTTTACCGTGCTCTCGCGCATGTTCAGTTCGTACGCGATGATCTTGTTTGGCTTTCCCTGACGAAGCGCTTCGACGACAGCAGCCTGGCGTTCTGTGAATAGCGTCTGTATAGGTGATAGGCCGTTGCTGTTTCCCACGTGGCCGGGACGTCGAGCCGAGTGGAGGACGCTCTCTGGCAGGTAGACACCTCCCGCCCGCACCAGATACATGGCGGTAACGGCAAGCCGCAGCTCTACATTTTCCGGTATAAAGCCACGCGCCCCAAGACCGATCGCGGTGCGGATTTCGTCGGCATCGTCTTCGTCGGACACCAGAATAAGCGGTACATCACCTGCGCTCAGCGCTTCGATCTCAGGGTGGCTTACCGCCATCTTTCGCCCGCTGCGGCAAAGCAGAACAACGGAAACGGCCTTATGCTGCTGCGCTACGCTCTGCCACTCGACGACCGAGGAAAAGCACAAAACGGATATCCCCTCCTGCGCCGCTTCGATGCCCTTGGCAAAACACTCACGGAGAAGGAGTCTGTCGTCGATCACAACAATGTTCATTCCCCAGGTGCTTCGCCCGAGCGCCGGGTGCACGACATCGGAGGCAATCGCCACCTCCCCGGACGCCTCGCCCCAGCTACCAGGCGCAATCCCGTTTAACGAAATCTCACTATGGTTCACTGCAGAATTCATAATAAGCTATTCCTTCTCTTAGATGATGCAGCGGAATTGGGATGCAGTGGAATTGGCCGTATCTTCAACTTTTGGTTCGTGACCAGGCTCGTCCAGACGGTTACTCCCAGATCGAAACTCCACCGTATGGTTTCACACAGCCAATCAAATGTCTCAGTACAAGACGAGATAACTCCGCGATCTTTCGGAGTAATCCGCCAAATGCCTGGGGCGATCACTTAAAGAGGTTATCAAACGTCAGCCGATGGTTTGCCTTGTGACGAGCCACCGCCGCGACCCACAACGTCACGGAATCCAAAGGCGATCAGCAACCCCCTCATCCTGGCGGGGTAGTCTTTATTAGTCGGGTGCGAATGAGAGATGCACTTGGCCGGGCTTGACCCGGCTTGGCCCGTCGGCCTTCCACTCACCGAGTTTGATCCGAAGGCATCTCAGCCTTCGGTTCGCAGCATGCGGATAAAGACGTGAACCCGCGGATCAAGTTCGGGGGATGGGAATTATGATCGGCGCTCGCGCTTGATCGCTCTAACGTCGCCCCGAGCGCGCGGAGCCCGGCTGCGGGTCCGCTTGCCGCCTCGACCGCGCTCCCGCCTCAGAACGAGACGATGCCGTTCAGCCGCTTCTGGATGTTGTCCATGTCGGCGCTGGTGCAGACATGGTCCTGGATATACGCGACGATCACATTGGCTTCCGGCACCGCATTCTTCGGCGCGGGTTTGCCGAGCTGCGTCGTCAGGTCGAGCCTGTCCGGGCCGTAGATGCTGTCGAGGTTCGGCTTGTCGAGTTTTTCGCCAAGCGCGACGATGGCACTGTTCAGCCGTACTTTGCCTTGCGCAACCTCCTGCGGCACGACCCCCTGGCATCTCGACGTTCCCGACCGCAGTTGGCCTGCCGAATTATTGACCAGTGGCCGCGGCTTTGGCGTCACCGGCCGCGGCACCATCGATGGATCGAGCATTACCGGGGGCGCCACGACCGGGCCCGGCCGCAAGGAAGGTGCCGGCGGCGGCGCCGGCGGGAGGGCCGGCGCCAGTTGCACCGGCGCGGGGCCCGCACCCATCGTCGCCGGTTGCGTCGCGGTGACGACAAGATTGCCGGCGGTATCGATCGCTGTCTTGTTGAGTATCTTGGCGATGTTGGCTTCGATCGTCACCGGGGCACAATACTGGACATAATTGTAGATGCGCGCGGACGCCGACGATCGGTCGTTGATCTGCTGCCATTCAAGCGATGGGCGCAGATTGACCCCGTCGTCAAGTTCTTCGTTGCGCAGCGACTGCCTCTGCGCGTCGATCACCGCTTTGACCGAAAACGCCGGCAGCTCGTAGAGCACGGTAGAGGTCGTCTGATCGAACAGGCTGGCCGCCAACCCAAAGGCTATGCCGGTCAGACCAATCGTCTGTTGCGCCGCTTTCAACAACCCCATCATCCCGATGGTGGCGCTTTGTATTGTGTTGAGATTCTTGAGCGAGGTGATCCTGGCACGCTCTAAATCATCGAGCGCCGTCTTGAACTTGAGACATTGCCGGTCGACATAGTTCTCGCCGGCAGCGGTCACCTTCCTCCAGTTGAGCGGCGTTCGGAAAAGCACATCCTCCTTGGCGGAAATCGTGTCAACTCCCGGCGGCAGCGGTGTGAGCGGCGAAATCTGTCCGGAATCGATGGCGAATTGATAGAGGAGCGGGACGACGTCAGCTCTTTCCTGCGCGATATCCGCCTCGGTCATCCGTGCCGAAGGGCCATCCATCAACAGCGCGCCGGTAGAGGTAAAGCGCGCGCCCATCATTCCCGGGCTCGCCGTGCAGCCGCACAGGATCAGCGACAGGAGCAATGGAAAAACAACTTGTTGTTTTAGCGGCATCGCAAATGTCCCTGCTTTCGTCGGCCCAGGCGTTCGCCTGGCGATGGCGAGCTGCGGCAACCGTTCCCACAACCTCGGTTAGGCACCTATACCCATAGGGATAGGTTCGAGATTTAAAGATTCGCCAACGCCTTAAGCGCGTTGTAGAATTAATGATCCCGCGATACGCTAGTACGACAATCAAAAAGATTTTTATGAGCCTGGATCAACCACTTCCGGGCTGACTGCGCGAGATGGCGAGGTTGTTTAACTGCGACTCACGTTGAAAATGGGAGGCGGTGAATGAGCGAATTCAGCGATCTCATCCCCAAGGCGGGGCTGCCGGTGCTTAACGAAGACCTCTCGTCGGCCACCGTCGAAACGATGGTGGCGTCGTTGGGCAGCCCGGCACCCGGGCTGGGCCAAAACGATGGCGGGGCCAAACTCGCCAGCGCCACCGTCCAGGCGCTGGTGCAAACACGCTCCTTCGAGCATGTTTCGGTAACCGGCATCGCGCCGGCGATCGACAGCCTGTTCGCGGTCTTCGCCGACGCGAAAGCCGCGAACCCGGCGTTGTTCAGATCGATCGGATCGGCCGGCATGCTGGTTGTGCGTCTGCGCCATCCGACGTCTGGCGCGAAATCGACCCTGCCGTCCAACCATTCCTGGGGCACCGCGATCGATATCTCGATCGACAACAACACCGACATAAAGCCGGACGGCATGGTCCAGAAAGGCATCGCCGCGCTGATCCCGTTCTTCAATGCGCGCGGCTGGTTTTCCGGTGTCGGGTTCAGTTCGGAAGACGACACGCATTTCGAGGTCGCCGACGAAACCATCAACGCCTGGCGCGCCGCCGGGCGTTTTGACATCGCCGCTCCCGCTGATCCGGTCCCGCCCGTTATGGCGGCGACCGCGCTGCCCGCAAATGCCGGCACCGACGATCTGGCAAAGCGCGCCTTCGACTTTTTTCTCCAGACCGGCTGGTCCGAGGCTCAGTCGGCCGGTTTCCTCGGCAACATCGAAGCCGAAAGCAGCTTCAAGGCGCATGGGCCCGCCGGTGATGGCGGCGTGGCTATGGGCCTGTGCCAGTGGCATTCCGACCGCCGCGCCAAATTCCCGATCGCCTTCCCCGGCCGCAGCTTCTCGGACTCCACCTTTGACGAGCAGCTGCAGTTCATCAACTTCGAGCTGCTCGATCCGAGCGGCGGCGAAGGTAATGCCGCAAAGCACGTCAAGGCGGCCCAAACCGCGCAGGATGCCGGCGGCGCCGTCTCGCAATTCTACGAACGGCCGGGCGACGTGCAGGGCAACATCGGGCTCCGCGGCCAACTTGCGAACAAATGGTTCAGTAAATTCCACACCTGACCGCCCGGTCGTCGCGGCGGCGGTCCCTGCCCTATTCGCCCGGCTCCGGGACGTGGCCGGGTAATGGCGCGGGGCGCCCGCTGCCCCAGTGGCGCTGGGCCCACAGGCGCATGCGGTCGAGGTAGAGATAGATGACCGGGGTCGTGTAGAGGGTCAGCGCCTGGCTGACGAGCAGCCCGCCGACGATCGAGATGCCGAGCGGGCGGCGCAGCTCGGAGCCTTCGCCGGTGCCCGAGCGCCAGCGGCACCGCGCCGAGCATCGCCGCCATCGTCGTCATCATGATCGGGCGGAAGCGCAGCAGCGAGGCCTTGTAGATCGCCTCGCGCGAGGTCAGCCCGTCGTTCGCGTTCGGCGGCGAGCGCGAAGTCGATCATCATGATCGCGTTCTTCTTGACGATGCCGATCAGCAGGATCACCCCGATCAGCGCGATGATGCTGAACTCGGTGTTGAACACCATCAGCGCCAGCACCGCGCCGACCCCGGCCGACGGCAGGGTCGAGAGGATCGTGATCGGGTGGATATAGCTCTCGTAGAGCACGCCGAGCACGATGTAGACCGCGAGCAGCGCCGCCGCGATCAGGATCGGCTCGTTGGCCAGCGATTGCTGGAACACCTGCGCGGTGCCCTGGAAGCTGCCGTGGATCGTCGCCGGCACATGCAGCTGTGCCATCGCCTCGTCGATCGCCTGCGGTCGCCTCGCCGAGCGCGACGCCCGGCTTCAGGTTGAACGAGATCGTGTTGGCGACGAACAGCCCCTGGTGGTTGACCGCCAGCGGCGTGCTGCCGGTCTCGTAATGCGCGATCGCCGATAGCGGCACCATCTTCTCGCTCGACGGTGCTGACCGCGGCGCCGGTCGAGGTCGCGCCTGCGCCGGTATTGGCGAGCGAGTTGGTGGCCTGGTTGCGCGCGGTGTCGGCGGCGATCTGCGCGGCGGTCGGTCGCGGCCGACTGCGTCGATCGTTGTCCTTGGTAACGGTGCCGGCCAGCGCATTGGTCGCCTGGGTGCCGCTGACCGCGCCGCCGGCGGTGCTGATATAGATCTGGTTCAGCGTCTCCGGGCTCTGCCAGTATTGCGGCGCGACCTCCATGACGACGTGGTACTGGTTGCGCGGCGTATAGATCACCGAAACCTGCCGCTGGCCGAACGCGTCGTAGAGCGTGTTGTCGATCTGCGACACGGTCAGCCCGAGCCGCGCCGCCGTCGTCGGTCGATCACCAGATCGGTTTCGAGCCCCTTCTGCTGCTGGTCGGAATTGACGTCGGTCAGTTCCGGCAGCTTCTCCAGCGCCGCGGTCGATCTTCGGCGCCCACTCGTAGAGCTCGGTGACAGTCGTCGCCCTGCAGCGTGTATTGGTAGTGCGCGTTGCTCTGCCGCCCGCCGGCGCGGATGTCCTGCACCGCCTGCAGGAACAGCCGGGCGCCGGCGACATGCGCCAGCTTGGCCCGCGCAACCGGCGCGATCACCTGATCGACCGACAGCTTGCGCTCGGCCAGCGGCTTCAGCGACGACGAAGACAAAGCCGGAATTGGTCTGCCCGCCGCCGGTGAAACCGACGACGCTGGCGACCGCCGGGTCCTCGCCGATGATGCGTGACGAACTCGGTCAGCTTGTCGCCGCATCAGCTGGAACGAGATGCTCTGGTCGGCCTGGATGCCGCCGATCATCCGGCCGGTATCCTGCTGCGGAAAAAAGCCTTTCGGCACCATGCATGAACAGATAGACGTTGAGCGCCGATGGTCAGCGACCAGGATCACCAGCACGATCAGCCGGGCAGCCGCAACGCCTGCGCCAGCGTGCGGTCGTAGAACCGCAGCATCGCGTCGAATACCCATTCGCTGGCGCGATGCCAGCGCGACGTGCCGTGCGCTCGGGCCGGTGCATCGCGAGATAGGCGCACATCATCGGCGTCGTGGTCAGCGAGACCACCAGCGAGATCAGGATCGCGACCGACAGCGTCATCGCGAACTCGCGGAACAGCCGCCCGACGATGCCCGCCCATCAACAGGATCGGCACGAACACCGCGATCAGCGACAGCGCTCATCGACAGCACGGTGAACCCGACCTCGCGCGCGCCGAGCAGCGCCGCCTCGAGCCGCGGCATGCCGGCTTCGATGATGCCGGGTGACGTTTTCCAGCACGACGATCGCGTCGTCGACGACGAACCCGGTCGAGACCGTCAGCGCCATCAGCGACAGATTGTCGAGGCTGTAGCCCAGCAGGTACATCGCGCCGAACGTGCCGATCAGCGACACCGGCACCGCGACGCTCGGGATCAGCGTCGCCCGCGCATTGCGCAGGAACAGGAAGACGACGAGGATCACCAGCGCGATCGCGATCACCAGCGTGCGCTCGACGTCGTGCAGCGAGGCGCGGATCGTCGTGCTGCGGTCCATCGCGACGTTGAGGTCGATATCGCTCGGCAGCGAGGCCTGCAGCTGCGGCAGCATCGCCGCTGACCCGGTCGACCGTGTCGATGATGTTGCCGCCGGGCTGGCGGTAGAGGATCACCAGCACCGCCGGCTTGCCGTTGGCGAGACCGGCATTGCGCATGTTTTCGACATCGTCGTTGACCGTCGGCGACATCGGTCAGGCGCACCGGCGCGCCGTTGCGGTAGGCGATGATCAGCGGCTTGTAGTCGTCCGGCCAGTTGGCCTGGTCGTTGGTGTAGAGCTGGAAACGCCGGTCGCCGTCCTCGATCGCGCCTTTCGGGCTGTGCGCGTTGGCCGAGGACAGCGCGGCGCGCACGTCTTCGAGCCCGATGCCGTATTTGAACAGCGCGAGCGGGTTGAGCTCGACCCGCACCGCCGGCAGCGGCGCTGCCGCTGAGCGTGACCTGGCCGATGCCTTCGATCTGCGACAGCGCCGGCTGCAGGATCGGTCGAGGCGGCATCGTACATCTGGCCGCGCGTCTGCGTGTCGGAGGTCAGCGACAGGATCATGATCGGCGCGTCGGCCGGGTTGACCTTGCGGTAGGTCGGGTTGGTCCGCAGGCTGGTCGGCAGGTCGGCGCGGGCGGCGTTGATCGCCGCCTGCACGTCGCGCGCGGCGCCGTCGATGTTGCGGCCGAGGCCGAACTGCAGGGTGATGCGGGTCGAGCCGACAGTGCTGATCGAGGTCATCTCGCTGACATCGGCGATGACGCCGAGATGGCGTTCGAGCGGCGTCGCGACCGTCGTCGCCATCGTCTCGGGGCTGGCGCCGGGCATCTGCGCGGTGACCGAGATCGTCGGGAAATCGACCTGCGGCAGCGGCGCCACCGGCAATTTGGCAAACGCGAACAGCCCGGCCAGCGCAATGCCGATCGTCAGCAGCGTCGTCGCGACCGGCCGCCCGATAAACGGCGTCGAGACGCTCACGGCAAGCTACGTCCATACCCCTCTCCCGCAATGCGGGAGAGGGCTGGCGTCCCCGGCTTGAATGCCGGGGGAGGGCGGGTGAGGGTGGCGTCAGCCAGCACGCGCTCCTCTCCCTCCCCGCCGGCGGACGGTCTTCGCGCGCCCACCGTCACTGCGCCGGGCTTTCGCGGGTTGACAGGCGCCGCCGAAGCGGCGGCGGGCGGCGCGGCCGAGGCGGTCGAAGCCGAGATAGATGACCGGCGTCGTGAACAGGGTCAGCGCCTGGCTGAGGATCAGCCCGCCGACGATCGTGACCCCGAGCGGATGGCGCAGTTCCGAGCCGGTGCCGGTGCCGAGCATCAGCGGCAGCGCGCCGAACAGGGCCGCCATCGTCGTCATCATGATCGGGCGGAAACGCAGCAGCGACGCCTGGAAGATCGCCTCGCGCGGCGACTTGCCTTCGTCGCGCTGCGCGTCGAGCGCGAAGTCGACGATCATGATGCCGTTCTTCTTGACGATGCCGATCAAGCAGGATGATGCCGATGATCGCGATGATGCTGAGGTCGCTGCCGTCGATGCATCAGCGCCAGCAGCGCGCCGAGCCCGGCGGAGGGCAGGGTCGAGAGGATCGTGATCGGGTGGATGTAGCTCTCGTAGAGCACGCCCAGCACGATGTAGACCGTCACGATCGCCGCGACGATCAGCAGCAACTCGTTGCCGAGCGCCGCCTGGAACGCCAGCGCGGCGCCCTGGAAGCGCGGTGATCATGCTGGCCGGCAGGCCGATTTCGGCCTCGGCGCTACGGATCGCATCGACCGCGGCGCCGAGCGAGGCGCCGGGCGCCAGGTTGAACGAGATCGTCGCCGCCGGGAACTGGCCGAGATGGCTGATCGACAGCGGCGCGGTCTGCTCGACCACCTCGGCGATCGCCGACAGCGGCACCTGCCCGTTGGTCGGCGGTCGAGGACGGCAGGTAGATCGAGCCGAGCGAGGCCAGCGATTGCTGCGCCTCGGGATCGGCTTCGAGGATCACGCGGTACTGGTTGGACTGGGTGAAGATCGTCGAGACGATGCGCTGGCCGAACGAATCGTAGAGCGCGTTGTCGACCGTCGCCGGGGTGATGCCGAACCGGCCGGCGGTGGCGCGGTCGATCAGCACATAGGCCGACAGCCCGTTATCGCCGTAGCTGGTCGCGACATCGCTCGATCTGCGGGCACCTGCTGCAGCCGCTCGATCAGCTTCGGCACCCAGACGGCGAACTCGTCGGGATTGGCGTCCTGCAGCGAGAACTGGTACTGGCCGCGGCTGACGGTCGCGTCGATCGTCAGATCCTGCACCGGCTGCATGTAGAGGGTGATGCCGGTGACGCCGGCGATTTCGTGCTGCAGCCGGCGGATGATGTCGCTGGCCGAGTGCTGGCGCTCATCGCGCGGCTTCAGGTTGATCAGCATGCGGCCGCTGTTCAGCGTCGTGTTGGTGCCGTCGACGCCGATGAACGACGACAGGCTGTCGACATCGGGGTCCTTCAGGATCGCGGCGGCGAGCGCCTGCTGCCGCTCGCTCATCGCCGCGAACGACACCGAGTCGGCGAGCGCCTCCGAGATGCCCTGGATCAGCCCGGTGTCCTGCACCGGGAAAAAGCCCTTCGGGATCACGATGTAGAACAGCGACCGTCAGCGCCAGCGTCGCGAGCGCGACCAGCAGCGTCAGCGCCTGGTGGTCGAGCACCCAGTTCAGCAGCCGTCCGTATTGCGCGACCAGCGCGGTCGAACCAGTCCTGGCTGTTGTCGCGCCAGCCAGCGACAGCTGCTCCGGCGGGCGATGGCGCAAGCAGCTTGGCGCACATCATCGGCACCAGGGTCAGCGACACGACCGCCGAGATCAGGATCGTCACCGCCAGCGTGATCGCGAATTCGCGGAACAGCCGGCCGACCACATCGGCCATGAACAATAGCGGGATCAGCACCGCGATCAGCGACACGGTCAGCGAGATGATCGTAAAGCCGATCTGCTCCGACCCCTTGCAGCGCCGCCCGCAGCGGCGGGTCGCCCGCCTCGATGTAGCGCGAGATGTTCTCGATCATCACGATCGCGTCGTCGACGACGAAGCCGGTCGCGATCGTCATCGCCATCAGCGACAGATTGTTGAGGCTGAACCCGGCGAGGTACATGACCGCCAGCGTGCCGACCAAGGACAGCGGCACCGACAGGCTGGGGATCAGCGTCGCCGCCGCGGCTGCGCAGGAACAGGAAGATCACCAGCACGACCAGCACGACGGCGAGGCCAAGCTCGAATTCGACATCGGCGACCGAGGCGCGGATCGTCGTCGTGCGGTCGGTCAGCACCGTCACATCGACCGCGGCCGGCAGCGCCGCCTGCAATTGCGGCAGCAGCGCCTGGATGCGGTCGACCACCTCGATGACGTTGGCGCCGGGCTGGCGCTGGATGTTGAGGATGACCGCCGCGGTCGTGTTCATCCAGCCGGCGAGCTTGGTGTTTTCGGCGGCATCCCGGCGTGGCGGCGACATCCGACAGATGCACCGGCGCGCCGTTGCGGTAGGCGACGACCAGGTCGCTGTACTCCGCCGCGCTTTTTCAGCTGGTCGTTGGCGTTGATCGTGTAGGCGCGGCTCGGCCCGTCGAAATTGCCCTTTGGGGTGTTGACGTTGGCGTTGGCGATCGTCGTGCGCAGATCGTCGATGTTGAGGCCGTAGGCGGCGAGCTGGCGCAGATTGGCCTGGATGCGCACCGCCGGCCGGTTGCCGCCGCTGATGCTGACGAGGCCGACGCCGGTCAGCTGCGAGATCTTCTGCGCGAGGCGGGTGTCGGCGAGGTCCTCGACCTGGGTCAGCGGCAGGGTCTTCGAGGTCAGCGCCAGGGTCAGGATCGGCGCGTCGGCCGGGTTGACCTTGGCGTAGATCGGCGGCGCCGGCAGGTCCGACGGCAGCAGATTGCCGGCGGCGTTGATCGCGGCCTGCACCTCCTGCTCGGCGACATCGAGGCTCAGGTCGAGGCTGAACTGCAGCGTGATGACCGACGAGCCGGCCGAGCTGACCGACGACATCTGGTTGAGGCCCGGCATCTGGCCGAGCTGCACCTCGAGCGGCGAGGTGACCGACGAGGTCATCACGTCCGGGCTGGCGCCGGGGTAGAGCGTGACGACCTGGATCGTCGGATAATCGACCTCGGGCAGCGCCGACAGCGGCAGGAAGCGGTAGGCGACGATGCCGACCAGCATGATCGCCGCCATCAGCAGCGAGGTCGCGACCGGCCGCAGGATGAAGAGCCGCGACGGGCTCATCGACACGCTCCCCTGCCGGGGAAACCCCGCTCCCCACTCCGCTGCTCCGGCGGCGCGCTGGGTGAGGGTCGGTGCTACGCCGTCGCCGTCGGACGCATGCGGCGCCTCTGTCGCTGCGGCCGGCGGCTTCACTGGCCTGCTCCGACTTGCGCGCTCCGTCGCCCTGGCCGGAACTGGCCGCGCGGCATCGGCCGCGCGGGCTGGCCGCCGGCTGGCGCCGCGGCGCGGGCTGCTGCCTGCCGCCGGCGCCGCCGTGCCGCTGCCGGCTGATCCGCACCTTGGCGCCGTCCTTCAGCCGGTCGGCGCCGTCGGTGACGACCATCTCGCCCGGCCTGCAGCCCCTTGGTGACCGCGACCTTCTGCTGTCGCTCGGGCCGAGCGTCACCGGCTGCGCCGATACCGTGCTCGTCCGGCTTGACGAGGTAGACGAAGGTGCCGGGCGCGCCGCGCTGGATCGCCGCGGTCGGGCACCAGCGCCGCATCGTGCATCGTGTCGACCAGCAGCTGGATGTTGACGAACTGGTTCGGGAACAGGCTCTGCTCGGCGTTGTCGAAGCGTCGCGCGCAGCTTGACCGTGCCGGTCGTCGGTGTCGATCTGGTTGTCGACCGTCGTCAGCGTGCCGGTATCGAGCTTGGTGCGCGCCGGTGCGGTCGAAGGCGGTGGCCTGCAGCGGCGCCCCGGCGTGCAGCCGCTTCATCACCGCCGGCAGATTGTCCTCGGGCAGGGTGAAGATCACCGAGATCGGCTGCAGCTGGGTGATGACGACGATGCCGTTGGCGTCGCTGGTCTGCACGTAATTGCCGGGATCGACCTGGCGCAGCCCGACCCGGCCGCTGACCGGCGCGATGATGCGGCAATAGGTCAGGTTGAGCTTTTGCGTGTCGACCTGCGCCTGGTCGGCCTGGACCGTGGCGCGGTCCTGCTGCACCAGCGCGACCTGCGTGTCGAGCGTCTGGCGCGCGATCGAGTTCTGCGCCACCAGCGTGCGGTAGCGCGCCAGATCGATCTCGGCATTCGTCAGCAACGCCTGGTCCTTGGCGAGCTGACCTTCGGCCTGTTCCAGCGCGACCTGATACGGCCGCGGATCGATCTGGGCCAGGAAATCGCCCTTGTTGACCATCTGGCCTTCCTTGAAGGCAACCTCGGTCAGCTGGCCGTTGATCTGCGTCTTGACCGTGACCATCGCGAGCGGCGTCACCGTGCCGAGCGCGGTCAGCATGATCGGCATGTCGCCCTTCGCGACCGTCGCGGTGCCGACCGGCATCGGCCCGGAGGACTGAAACCGCCCACCCGGCGCGGACGAGCTGCTGCCCCGCAACAGCACCCACGCGACCAGCCCGCCAACCACAAGCAGCACGACGAGCAGCGCCAGCACGCTGCCGAGTCGCGAATGCCGCGCCGGTGGCGGCAGCTGGAGCGGCGGCAGCTGGTGCGGCGGCGGCTTGGTCGGTGCCGCTTCCTCGTCGGATCGGTGGCGCGGCGGCGGCAGCGTGAGCGGGTGGCCGGTTGATCGTCCATCTTGTTCAGCAGCCGCGGCAGGCCCGCGGAGCAAATTCCGCCGGCAAAGCCGCGGCGTGCCCGCGGCGGTTGAAAGGGGCTCATCTTTGTTGCCATGCCATGAGTTTACGGGGCAAGCGGGCAATCCCTCCCCACCGCACCGCCGCCGGGATGGCCGGCAATGTCGGCGTCCTCGCGTGAGCTGCAGACTACCAGATTGCCGCGCCAGCGGGGAGTCGCCGCGCTTGCCGGTGCCCGGCGCATCGTCTCAAATGGCCGCCCTGGCAGAACACGGTGCAGGCGATGAATGCGAATCTACCCGAGATGAGCGGCGGCCAACTGGTCGTCGCGGCGCTGCGCGCGCACGGCGTCGAGATGGCGTTCAGCGTCGCCGGCGAGAGCTATCTCGAAGTGCTCGACGCGCTGTTCGACGCGCCGGAGATCCGCCTCGTGACCTGCCGCCAGGAAGGCGGCGCGGCATTCATGGCCGAGGCCTACGGCAAGCTGACCGGCAAGCCCGGCGTGCTGCTGGTGACGCGCGGCCCCGGCGCCTGCAACGCCTCGATCGGCGTGCATACGGCGCTCCAGGATTCGACGCCGATGATCGTGCTGGTCGGCCAGGTCGCCCGCCACCAGATCGACCGCGAGGCGTTTCAGGAGGTCGATTTCCGCAAGATGTTCGCGCCGCTCGCCAAATGGGTGACGCAGATCGACATGGCCGAGCGCGTGCCCGAACTGCTGAACCAGGCGTTCCAGGTCGCGACCTCGGGGCGGCCGGGCCCGGTGGTGGTGGCGCTGCCCGGAAGACATGCTGCGCGAGACCGCGCCGGCGGCCGCCGTCGGTCGGCCCGCTACCGCGCGGTGCGCGCGCATCCCGGCGCCGCCGACCTCGCCGAAATGCGCCGCCTGCTCGCCGCCGCCGAGCGGCCGATGATGATGGTCGGCGGCAGCGGCTGGACCGACGCGGCCTGCGCCGACATCGCCCGCTTCGCCGCAGGCCAACGACCTGCCGGTGTGCTGCTCGTTCCGCCGCCAGGACATCGTCGACAACCGGCTGCCGGTCTATTGTCGGCGATCTCGGCACCGGCGCCGCGCCGAGCCTGGTGGCGCGGATCAAGGCGTCCGACCTGGTGCTGGCGGTCGGCGCGCGGATCGGCGAGATCACTTCGCAATCCTATTCGCTGCTCGGGCATCCCCGACCCCGGCAAGACCCTGATCCACGTCCATGCCGCCGCCGAGGAACTCGGCCGCGTCTTCCACCCGACGCTGGCGATCCAGTCCGGCATGCCGGAATTCGCCGCCGCCGCCGCTGCGCTGCGAGCCGGTCCTAACGCCGCGCTGGGCCGAGCTGGCGCAAGGAGGCGCGCGCCGAGTACGAGGCCGGGTTGCAGCCGAGCAGGCTCGCCGACGCCCCGGCGCTCGATCTCGGGCGCGGTCATGACCTGGCTGCGCGAGCGCCTCCCCGACGACGCGATCATCACCAGCGACGCCGGCAATTTCAGCGGCTGGCCCAACCGCTTTCTGCAATACCGCCGCCCGGGCCGACAGCTCGGGCCGACCAGCGGCGCGATGGGCTACGGCGTGCCCGCCGCGGTCGCCGCCAAGCTGGTGCATCCCGATCGGATCGTTGTCGGGTTTTGCGGCGATGGCGGTTTTCTGATGACCGGGCAGGAGCTGGCGACCTCGCTGGCCGAAGGACCGGGGCCGATCATCCTGCTGTTCAACAACGGCATGTACGGCACGATCCGCATGCACCAGGAGCGCCGCTTCCCCGGCCGCGTCGTCGGCACGACGCTGAAAAACCCCGATTTCGCCGCCCTCGCCGCCGCCTACGGCGCGTTTAGCGCCACCGTCTCCCGCACCGAGGAATTCGCCCCGGCCTTCGAAGGCCGCGATCGCCTCCCGCCGCGCCGCGATCATCGAACTGCGGATGGACCCGGAAATGATCACCACCCGCACCACCCTCTCGGCCCTGCGCCGCCATGCCGAAACGGCGAAGGCTTGAACGAGGCGGCTTTCCTCCATACCTTTCGATAGATCAGGAACAGGAAGATTCTTTCTGAGTAACACATGGCCTCGGGGCAGCAGCAGGCACAACCGGCGGCGGCGATCCGCGCACGCGAGGGAGCCGTGCTGAGCAAGGCGGTGGCACGCGCCGCCGATTTCCTCGATCTGCCCAACACCGCGCTCGCTCGCATCCTGGGTTTGTCGCCGGCGTCAATCTCGCGGCTCAAGAGCGGCACCTTCACACTGTCGCCCGGCACAAAGCCGTTCGAACTCGCGCAATTGTTCGTGCGGCTGTTTCGCAGCCTCGACGCGATTACCGGCAGTGACGACAACGCATCGCGATCATGGCTGCGCACCCGCAACCTCGTGTTGAACGGGCAACCGATCGACCTCGTACAGACCGTGACGGGTCTGACCACTGCCTTGAGCTATGTGGACTCCCGCCGCGCTCCTCTCTGAGGCGCGCGCCTGGCGGGGCGACATCTGGCGTACAGTCGAGGCCCAATCAAAAGCCTCGACGATGCGCCTCACCGACTCGCTGGATGAGCAGGCGTTGCTCGAAAACATTCTGGAGCAGAGCAAGCCGAATTCCCCCGCTGACTGCGCGGGCTTGCATTATCTGCTCGCCACACCGTTCCGGTACGCTCCCTATCCTCATGGGTCGCGATTTCGCCGCGCCGGTCAGCGAGAGGGAGTGTTTTACGCGGCCGAACGCGTCGCAACCGCAATTGCCGAGATCAGTTTTTACCGGCTGCTTTTCTTCGCGGAGTCACCGGGCGCGGTGCTGCCAAGCCGGCCCGTCGAGCACACGCTGTTCGCCGTCGGCTGCGCGACGGAACGCTGCATCGATTTGCGCGGACCGCCCTTCGACCCCGACGAACAACGATGGACGCATCCGACCGACTATGCCGCGTGCCAGGATTTGGCCGATGCGGCACGGCTCGCTGATATCCAGGTCATCCGCTACCGATCGGTCCCCGATCCGCTCATGGGCGGCAACTGTGCTGTCCTCGCGGTTGCCGCCTTTGCCGACCGCTCGCTGAGGCGCCAGCAGACCTGGCACATCTTTCCCGGCCACCATTCGGTCCGGGCCTGGTGCGAGAACCCACGCGCTGCCGTAGAATTCCGCCCCCAGGATTTTCAGACCGACCCTCGCGTCGCAGCAGCAATGCCAAGCGCGGCGGCACCCACAACGAGGTCATAGACATATGCCGGAAATTGCCAACCAGACCTGGGATGCCGGGCGGTATGCGTCGGCCGGGGCGTTTGTGCCGGTGCTGGGATTGCCGGTAGTCGATCTGCTGGCGCCGCTGCCCGGCGAGCGCATCCTCGACCTCGGCTGCGGCAATGGCGACCTCGCCGAGAAAATCGCGGCGGCCGGCGCCACGGTGGTCGCCGTCGATGCCGCGCCCGACCTGATCGCGGCATCGTGCGCCCGCGGTCTCGACGCGCGGCTGATGGACGGGCAGAACCTCACTTTCGACGATGAATTCGATGCCGTCTTCTCCAATGCGGCACTGCACTGGATGAAGGATGCGGATGCCGTCATTGCCGGCGTGCGCCGGGCGCTGAAGCCGGGCGGCCGGTTTGTCGCCGAGATGGGCGGTCACAACAATGTCGCCGCGGTGGTCGTCGCGCTGAGCGCGGTCGGGGCGCGGCACGGCATCAACATGCAGCGCTTCAACCCGTGGTACTTCCCGTCGGCGGAAGGCTATCGCGCCAGGCTCGAAGCCGCCGGTTTCCGGGCCGAGCGGATCGAGATCATCCCACGCCCAACCTATCTCGCGACCGGCATCGAGCCGTGGCTCGACGCATTCTGCGAGCCGTTCCTGAAGGCACTGCCGGAGGGCGATCGCGCCGCGGCGCGCGGCGAGGCGGTGGCGCTCCTGCGACCGGTGCTGGTGACCGAAGACGGTCGCTGGATCGCAGATTACGTCCGGTTGCGGTTTCGCGCGGTGCTGCCCGTCTGACGCTGGCCCGTCTAACGCTGGCCCGTCTGATCAGTCCGGCTGACCAGCGCGCTGTTCGGCGGCAGTGGCCTCCCCGGCGTACCACAGCGAGTCGCGCTGCACGAGGCGACCGGCGCGGCGGTGACGTTGCAATGCCATGCCGAGATGGTTCGGCCGGACCTCCATGCCGAATTCGCCGGCGAGGTACTGCCGCACACGGTCGGCGGAGGCGCCGTCGCCATGCGCGGTGACCGCCCGCAAGGTCGCCTCGCCCAGCGGCGGAGTGGCCGCTTGCGCCTGCGCCGCCGTGCGACGACCGCGGCGTCCGGCGGCCGACTTGACCGCGGCGGCACCGTTCGCAGCCGCGGTGGACGGCGGACGGCCCCGCCGCCCCGTCGCCGGGCGGCCTTGCGTCAGGCGCGACAAAACCCGTTCGGCAGCTTCCAGTTCCGCCAGCTGCTCCACCACCCTGGTGCGTTCGCTGTCGATTTTCTCCAGTCGCTCAGAAAGGCGCTGCCGTTCCCTGCCAATGTCATCGAGAGTGGACATCCGTTCTTCCCCGTGATCGGTCCGCCGTTTTGGGACAAGCGGTATCGTGCCATGTACCAGTCAGATACATGGCCGATGCGATCAGCGCAGAAAAGACCTGCGGTCCAATTTTATCGGGCTCTTTAGTACAGTGACAGGCACCATGCTGGTGCATTTGGCGACCTGTTCTGTCACCCGCGCCACCGGGATTACGCCAGCGGGATTGCGTCACCTGATGGCAATGCAATCCCGCCGTCGCTGCCTCAACTGCTAGAGCACGCCTTCGCTCTTCAGAGCGGCGACCCCCCCGGCATCGATGCCGAGCCAGTGCTCCAGCACCTCGGCGCTGTCGGCGCCGAGTGCCGGCGACCCCTTGACCTTGACGGTCTTGCCGTCGATCCGCACCGGCCAACTCGCCATCTTGTACTCGCCGTTATGGTGCTTGACGGTCTGCATAAAGCCGCGCTCCTCAAAGGTCGGCTCGTTCTGCAGTTCCATCGTGTCGAACACGGCGCCCGACGGCACGCCGACCGCGATCAGCCGTTCCATCGCCCCGCGTTTTTCATGCTGGATGGTCCACTCGCCGATGATGCGATCGAGTTCGGCACTATGCGTCACCCGGTCATTGCCGGTGGCGAAACGCGGGTCCTCGAGCAGGTCTTCGCGGCCGATCAGCTTGCACAGCCGCGACCAGTGCTCCGGATTGGCGCGGCTGGTGGTCAGGTAGACATAGTCGTTGGCGCCGCCGCCTTTCGCCGGATAAAGCCCCGACGGTGCGTTGTTGCCGCCGCCGGATTTGGCGCCGTTGCGCCGTGCCGCCTTGCCGGTGCGCGCCATCGTCGCAAAGCAGGTGCGCATGTAGTGGACCATCGCGTCCTGCATCGCGATCTCCAGCCGGCGGCCGACGCCGGTGCGGTTGCGCTCGTGCAGCGCGCCGAGCACCGTCGCCGCCATCAGCATGCCGGTGCCGGTATCGCCAAAGCTGAGACCCGGCTTGACCGGCGCCCGGTCCGGTTCGCCGGTGACGCTGATCGGGCCGCCGGCCGCCTGCGCGATCATGTCAAAGGCCAGCCCCTTGGCGTGCGGGCTGTTCGCGGCAAACCCCTTGATCTGGCAGAAGATGATGCGCGGGTTGATCTTCTTGACCTCGTCATAGCCGAGGCCAAGCCGCTCGATGGTTCCCGGCGCCATGTTCTCGGCCACGATGTCGGCCTGCTTGATCATCTCCTTGACGATCTCGAGCCCTTTCGGGGACTTCAGGTTGATCGCCAGCGACTTCTTGTTGACGTTGAACTGATAGAAATACCAGGGATCATCATCCGGCTTGCCGGCCCGCAGCCGCCGCCCGGGATCGCCGCGCCCCGGGTTTTCGATCTTGACCACTTCTGCCCCAAACCACGCCAGCACCTCGGTGCAGGTGGTGCCGGCCTCGAACTGCGTAAAATCCACCACCTTGACGCCGTCGAGAAACTTGAACTCCGCAATATTGTCGCTCATCGCCCGCATCCTCCCATCGGAATAGGTTGCCCCCAGCCTGCGCCTTCCCGCCACGCCTCGCAACCGTGGCCACGACCCTACCCGGCCTCCTCGACGTCGCTGACCTTGAAGCCGGCCGACCTGGAAAACTCGGTTGGAACCTTTTCCGCCGAGTTCATGAAGGAACCAACCGATCCCCGCTTCCAGATTGGAGCGCGTCAGCCACCTCGACGCCATGAGTGTCCCGATGTTTCTCGCCGGCATCACCCGCAACACAACCCCAACCGAATACAATTCGATCAAACAGATGCAGCTAAAACGCTTCGACGGCACCCGCTGGACACCAGTGGGCGAACTGGTTGGGCATTAAGTAACCGTAGGATGGGCTGAGCAAAGCGAAGCCCATCATTTGCCGCCACCCGTCGATGGGCTTCGCTGCGCTCAGCCCATCCTACGGTTACGCGGCCATCCGGTGCTGGCGGATCAGGGACAGAATTTCCGCGGCGGCGGTGGGGATGTTGGTGCCGGGGCCGTAGATTGCGCTGACGCCGGCTTTTTTCAGGAAATCGTAGTCCCGCGGCGGGATGACGCCGCCGCAGATCACCAGGATGTCGCCGGCGCCTTCTTTCTTCAGCGCCTCGATCAGCGCCGGCACCAGGGTCTTGTGGCCGGCGGCCTGGCTCGACACGCCGACCAGATGCACATCGTTTTCGATCGCCTGCCGCGCGGCTTCCTCCGGGGTCTGGAACAGGGGGCCGATATCGACATCGAAGCCGATATCGGCAAAAGCGGTGGCGATGACCTTGGCGCCGCGGTCGTGCCCGTCCTGGCCGAGCTTGACGACCAGCATGCGCGGCCGCCGGCCTTCCTCGCGGGCAAAGGCCTCGATCTCGCGCTGGATGCGGCGGAAATCCTCGTCGCCCTGGTACTGCCCGCCATAGACGCCGCTGACCGAGCGGATCGCGGCGTGATGGCGGGTAAACGCCACCTCCATCGCGTCGGAAATCTCGCCGACCGTGGCGCGGGCGCGGGTCGCCTCGATCGACAGCGCCAGCAGATTGCCCTGGCCGCTGCGCGCCGCTTCGGTCAGCGCGGTCAGCGCGGCGGCACAGCGGGCCGCGTCACGCGTCTTGCGCACCCGGTCGAGCCGGGCGACCTGCGCCGCGCGCACCGCCGCGTTGTCGACATCGAGGATGTCGACCGGCGTCGTGTCGTCCGACCGGTATTTGTTGACGCCGACGATGACCTCCTCGCCGCGGTCGATCGCCGCCTGCCGCCGCGCCGGCTGATTCCTCGATGCGCAGTTTCGGCATGCCGCTTTCGACCGCCTTGGTCATGCCGCCGAGCGCTTCGACCTCGTCGATCAGCGCCATCGCGGCGGTGGCGATCGAATGCGTCAGGCTCTCGACGTAATAGCTGCCGCCGAGCGGGTCGACGACATGCGGGATGCCGGTTTCCTCGGCGAGGATCAGCTGCGTGTTGCGCGCGATGCCCATCGAGAACGGCGTCGGCAGGGCCAGCGCCTCGTCGAACGAGTTGGTGTGCAGCGACTGCGTGCCGCCGAGCACCGCCGCCATCGCCTCGATCGTGGTGCGGATGATGTTGTTGTGCGGGCCCTGCTCGGTCAGGCTGACCCCCGAGGTCTGGCAATGCGTGCGCAAGCGCGAGGCTCACCGGGTTTTGCGGCGCGAACGGCTCGATCAGCCGCGCCCACAGGAGGCGCGCGGCGCGCAGCTTGGCGATCTCCATGAAGAAATTCATGCCGATGCCGAAGAAGAACGACAGGCGCGGCGCGAACTCGTCGATCTTCAGGCCGCGCGACATCGCCGAGCGCACGTATTCGAGCCCGTCGGCGAGCGTGAACGCGAGTTCCTGCACCGACGTCGCGCCGGCCTCCTCCATGTGATAGCCGGAAATCGAGATCGAGTTGAATTTCGGCATGTGCCGCGCGGTGTACTCGATGATGTCGGCGACGATCCGCATCGAGGGGGCGGGCGGGTAGATGTAGGTATTGCGGACCATGAACTCCTTGAGGATGTCGTTCTGGATCGTCCCCTGGAGCTTTTCCTGCGCGACGCCCTGTTCCTCGGCCGCGACGATGAACCCGGCCAGCACCGGCAAGACCGCGCCGTTCATCGTCATCGACACGCTCATCTTGTCGAGCGGGATGCCGTCGAACAGGATTTTCATGTCCTCGACCGAGTTCGATCGCGACGCCGGCCTTGCCGACATCGCCGACGACGCGCGGATGGTCGCTGTCATAGCCGCGATGCGTCGCGAGATCGAAGGCGATCGACAGGCCCATCTGCCCGGCCTTGAGGTTGTCGCGGTAGAAGCGGTTGCTCTCCTCGGCGGTCGAAAAGCCGGAATACTGCCGGATCGTCCACGGCCGGTTGGCGTACATCGTCGCGCGCGGCCCGCGCAGATACGGCGCCAGCCCGGGCACCGCCTGCGCGGAACGGGAACCCGGCGGCGGCGATCTCCTCGAGGTCGGCCTCGGTATAGAGCGGCTTGACCGTGATGCCTTCTGGCGTATGCCAGTCGAGGCCCGCCACCGGCTTGCCGCGCAGGTCCGCCTCCGCCAGCTTCCGCCAGTCCGCCAGCATTTTCGAGGATTTGCCGCTATCCGCCATCACACTCTCCGCGAGAGGACCACGATTATAGGGCGGCTCGCCGCGGCGCGTCCAATTCGGCCTATTCCTCCACAAACGCCTTGAGGCGGCCGAGCACTTCGTCTTCTCAGCGTAGAGCGTGGCGCAGGACGATTGCGGCGGTCAGCAGCAGAACGGCCCCCGCCTGATGTGCCGCGGCCAACGGGATTGGCACGACCAACAGCAGCGTCGAGACACCGAGGAAAAACTGCAACGCGACAGCGAGCAGCAGCGCATGCAGCGCGAGTTGCACCGGGCGCGGCAGGGCCGCGCGCCTGCCGATCAGCCATAGCAGCAGTACAGCGGAGGCGGTGGTCATCGCCAGCAGGCGGTGGTCGAACTGCACCGCCGGGATGTTCTCGAACCAGTTGCGAAAGAACGGGGTGAGTTGCGCATAGCCAGAGGGAACGAAGCTGCCGTCCATCAGCGGGAAGGTGTTGTAGGTCAGGCCGGCATTGAGCCCGGCGACGAAGCCGCCGGCGGTGATCGTCAGCGCGATCAGCGCGATCAGGGCTTCCGATGCGCGGCGCCAACCAGTCCGCACTCCCTCTCCCCCGTCGGGGGAGAGGGCTGGGGTGAGGGGGCGGCCATCCGCACTGTCCCCGGCCCAACCACCCTCACCCGTCTCGCCGCTCTCGCGGCGATCCACCCTCTCCCGCAATGCGGGAGAGGGAATGAGGCCGAGGGCGATCCACAAGGTGGCGGCGTAGATGGCGAGGGCGAGGACGAGATGGGCGGTCAGGCGGTACTGGCTGACTTCGATGCGGTCGGCGAGGCCGCTTTGCACCATGTACCAGCCGAGCGCGCCCTGCGCGGCGCCGAGCGCGAAGATGCCGGCGAGCGGCCAGGTCAGCCGTCGCGGAATCTGGCCGCGCACCAGGAAATAGAGGAACGGCAGGGCATAGGCGAAGCCGATCAGCCGACCCCAAAGCCGGTGCACGTATTCCCACAGAAAGATGGTTTTGAACTGGTCGAGGCTCATCCCGAAATTGACCAGCCGGTATTGCGGGATGTGCTTGTATTTCTCGAACTCGGCGGCCCAGTCGGCGGCCGACAAGGGCGGCACGATGCCGATCACTGGCTGCCATTCGGTGATCGACAGGCCCGACCAGGTCAGCCGCGTGATGCCGCCGATCACCACCATCGCAAAGATCATCGCGCAACAGGCCAGCAGCCAGATCGCGATCGGGCGCTGGCCGCGACGGCTCGCCGCGGTCAGGTTGGTCGAGCTTGCGCCGAGGGAAACCGTCATGCCGGCGAAAGTGGCGCGGCCGGCGATCCCGCGCAAGCCGACGCGTCGGCCGCGGCGTCAATGCCGCGTGTCAGTCCCCGGGACGAGGAACGGGTAGCGGCGGGGCCGGCCGTCGCTCTGGCCGACGCGCACCGAATGGAGTTCGCCGTCGATATTGTCGCGCCAGAATTGCAGGAACCTGCCGAGTTCGGGAAAATCCGGCGCGAGGTCGAATTTCTGCCAGATGAAGGTTTGCAGCGCATCTGGCTGGTCCGGCAACCGATAGGTGATTTCCGCTGTCGTCAGCCGATAGCCGACATGCTGCTGTTCGGACAATTCGAGGCTCCCTTGCCGCAATCCCCGACCCCCGCAGCATCACCCCATCCCACCTCCGGTGCAATAGGAAAGAGCACGATAAAACAGCGACTTAGCAGCCGATCGCCGAGACTGCTGCCGGGCTGCGACAGGCACGTCTTGAAGGCCTCGCGCAGCGGTTTAAATAATGGGCAACGAAACCAGTTTATATTTCGCGTCGTTGTGCTGACGGCGCACCGCACAATCCACAGGTCCCTCGCACGATGATTTGGATGTTGTCAGCGCTCGTGGCCGTGGGCGCGGCTGCTATTATGATGCCACAGCCGGCGGCCTGGGCGGCCGGGCCGATCCCCGAGGTCGGCGGTACGGTCCTGAGCCTCGCACCGATGCTGTCGCGGATCACGCCGGGCGTCGTCAACATCGCGGTGCGCGGGCGGGTGCGCGAACAGAACCCGCTGTTGCAGGACCCGTTCTTCCGGCGCTTTTTCAACCTGCCGCAAAACCAGCAGCCGCAGGAGCGAGAGAGCCAGGCGACCGGGTCCGGCGTCATCGTCGATGCCGCGCAGGGCTATGTCCTGACCAACGGCCATGTCGCCGAGAATGCCAGCCGCATCGAGGTAACGACCAAGGACAACCGCCGCTTTACCGCCAAGCTGATCGGCATCGACACCGACACCGATGTCGCGGTGTTGCAGATCCCATCGGATCATCTGACCGCCGTGCCGCTCGGCGATTCCGACCGGTTGCAGGTCGGCGACTTTGTACTGGCGATCGGTAACCCGTTCGGCCTTGGGCAGACAGTTACCTCCGGCATTGTCAGCGCGCTGGGGCGCAGCGGGCTCGGCATCGAAGGCTACGAGGATTTCATCCAGACCGACGCCTCGATCAACCCCGGCAATTCCGGCGGGCCGCTGGTCAACCTGAACGGCGAATGCGTCGGCATCAACACCGCGATCCTGGCACCGGGCGGCGGCAATATCGGCATCGGGTTTGCGGTGCCGATCAGCATGGCGCGGCGGGTGATGGACCAGTTGATCCGCTATGGCGAAGTCAAGCGCGGGCGGATCGGTGTCGCGATCCAGGACCTGACGCCCGATCTGGCGCAGGCGATGAACACCACGCACACGACCGGCGCGGTGATCGCACGGGTCGATCCCGGCTCACCAGCCGAGCGCGGCGGACTGCGCAGCGGCGATCTGGTGATCTCGGTCAACGGCGCCGCGGTGCGCGGCGGCACGCAGTTGCGCAACACGATCGGGCTGACCCGGATCGGTGAGGACGTCGCACTGACGATCGACCGCCGCGGCACGGAATACGCTATCACTGTCAAGGTCGAGGCGGCCGGGCCGACGGCGGTACGGCAACGGTCGCGCCCTCAGCAACGTTAATTAGAAGCAAGGCATGGCGACGCAAACTCCCTACGAGGTCCTGGGCGTCAAACCCGAGGCCAAGCCGGACGAAATCCGCAAGGCGTACCGCAAGCTCGCCAAGGAATTTCATCCCGACCTCAACCCCGGCAAGCCGGAAGCCGAACTGCGCTTCAAGGCGGTGTCAGGCGCCTATGACATCCTGTCGGATGCTGACAAGCGGGCCCGCTATGACCGCGGCGAGATCGACGAAAGCGGTGCCGAGCGTCCGCGCTATTCCTATCGGCCGCATGCCGAGGGCGCGCAAGGCCGGAAGTACCAGCCGCAGGGCGAGATGGATATCGGCGACATAGAGGATTTGTTCGCGATGTTCGGGCGCGGCGGTGCCGGGGCGCGGCGAGGCGGCGCAGGAATGTCGATGCCCGGACCAGATCGGCAGTACAGCCTCACGGTCGACTTTGTCGAGGCGGCGAACGGCGGCAAGCGCCGCCTCGCGCTGGCACCCGACGAGTGGCTGGACGTGACCATCCCGCCAGGCATCGATGACGGCCAGGTGCTGCGCCTCAAAGGCAAGGGCGGCGCGGGGTTTGGCGGCGGCGCGGCCGGCGACGCGCTGATCGAAATCCACATCGCACCGCACCCGCTGTTTCGCCGCGACGGCCACGACATCCACATCGAACTGCCCGTCAGCCTGAGCGAGGCGGTGCTCGGCGCGCGCATCGCGGTGCCGACCGTGACCGGGCCGGTGACGATGTCGATCCCGCGTGGCTCCGACACCGGCGCGCGGCTGCGGCTGCGCGGCAAGGGCATCCACCGCAAGCGCGGCAGCCACGAAGCCACCGGCGACCAGTATGTGACGCTGAAGGTCGTCATCGGCGCCAGCGACGACCCGGCCCTGGCCGAATTTCTCGTCGACTGGGCCAAGCAGCACCCGGTCGATGTGCGGGGCGGCGGCGGCTTCGAGCAGGGAACCGCGGCATGATCGGCCTCGACGAACTGACCCGGCGCTTTGCCGGGCTGGAGCGTGCCGAACTGGTGCGCTGGATCGACAACCGCTGGATCGTGCCGGACCAAAAGGGCGGCGCCTGGCTGTTCCACGAGGTCGACATCGCGCGGGTCGAACTGATCCTGCATGTCCGCCGGGAATACGCGGTCGAGGACGACACGATGGCCCTGGTGCTGGGCCTGCTCGACCAGATTTACGGGCTGCGCCGACAGATGCGGCGGCTCAGCGACGCGATCGAATGCCAGCCGGCGGAAATCCGCGAGGCAATCGGTCGCGCCCTGCCCCGCGGCCCGCGCGGGGACACATAAAAGCCCGCTTTCGTATCGCCAATATCGGTCGGGGTGGGCCCGGCACCGCGAGACGGGCGTCTCGCGGTGATCGATACGTTTCGTCCAGAACTTCATCAGGGGAACGAAGATATGGTGGTGCGACCAACGATTCGGATCGGCGTAACTTTCGCGGCATTGTTGGCTCTCGCGGCGTGCTCCGACCGCGCGCCGCCGCCGGTCGTGGCCGCTCCCGCTCCACCGACCGCCGCCGAAGCGCCGTCACCGCTGGCCCCGGTCAGCGGCGACCAGCAATTCATCGACCAGGCCGCGTCGGCCGGCGCCGCCGAGGTGGACCTCGGCAAGCTGGCGCACGACAAGGCCAAGGCAAAATCCGTCCGGGCGTTCGCCGCGCGCATGGTCAGCGACCACACCAAGGCCAACAATCGCCTGGTGGCCGTGACCAAAAAGCTCAACATGACGCCGAACGTGGCGCCGGCGGACACCTCGCAACTGGCGTCCTTGTCCGGTGCGGATTTCGACAAGGCCTACATCGCCAACCAGGTACAGGCGCACCAGGATGCCGTCGCCGCCTTCGAGGCCGAAGCCAAGGACGGTCAGGTTCCACAACTAAAGAAATTCGCCCACGACTCCCTGCCGATGCTGCAAAGCCATCTGAAGCAGGCGCAGACCATCTCCGCCAAGATCGGCGGCTGAGGCGCGGCTTTACGCTGCCCGCCGGCTTCGCGACTTAGCCGCGGGCGGGGATTGCCCGCTTCGGAACTCGCGCGGCGCGTGCGTGTTTGCCGCGTCGAGCACTGAAGGGATCGAGCAACTGAAGGGATCGAGCAATGGTGTGGCGCGGCATGACGATTGATCCCGGCACCGATTCGGCGGCGCCCGCGGTGCTCGAGGCCTTTGAAGAGGCGCAGCGGGCCGGGCTGCCCTCGGTCGATTGCTATCGCGCCGCCGTCGCGGCATGGCGACAGGCACATCCCGACCATACCGCCGAATACGCCTCGAAGCAGGCGGTCGCCATCACGCTCGCGGCGCGGGTCAGCCTGCGTATCGAGGAATGAGGAACCGGCCGATTCGGTTGACCGGGCCGGGCTGCTCCTGTCCAATCGGGCCACCATGCCCGACACGCCGCACCTGACGCCGCCTCGGCGCAATGAACGAGATGCCCGCGCGGAGCGGCTGGCGCGCGCTTTGCGCGACAATCTGCACCGCCGCAAGGAGCAGTCGCGTGCCCGCGAGGCCCCGGCCGCCGACCCACCATCGGACAACGGAGCCGGTGGCAAGTCGCCGGCTTGAGCGGCGCCGGGGTCTCCCGTAAAAGCAACCGAAGATTAACGCAGACAGCTCGCGGCCAATGCCTGACGCGGTCGCTCGCCCGGAGCCGAGACGATGGACAAGATCCTGATCCGTGGTGGCGTGCCGCTTTCCGGCACCATCCCGATCGGCGGCGCGAAAAACGCCGCGCTGCCGCTTGATGGCGGCGAGCCTGCTGAGCGCGCAGCCGCTGGTCCTGGCGAATGTGCCAGACCTCGCCGACGTGACGACGATGTCGAAGCTGCTGGCGCAGCACGGCGTCTCGGTGAATTGCAAACCTGACGACGCACCCGGCGCAACCGGCCGGGTGTTCGAATTGTCGGCGGCGCATATCGGCTCGACCACGGCCCCCTATGATCTCGTCCGCAAGATGCGCGCATCGGTGCTGGTGCTCGGGCCGCTGGTGGCGCGATGCGGGCATGGCCGCGTGTCGTTGCCGGGCGGCTGCTCGATCGGCACCCGGCCGGTCGATCTGCATCTGAAAGGGTTGCAGCGGCTCGGCGCCGACGTCGAACTCAGCGAAGGCTATATCGACGCGCACGCGCCGAAAGGGACTGCGCGGCGCCGAGATCGTGTTTCCGAGCGTCTCGGTCGGCGCCACCGAAAACCTGCTGATGGCGGCGAGCCTCGCCGAGGGCGAAACGGTGCTGATCAACGCCGCCCGCGAGCCGGAGATCACCGATCTGGCGCACTGCCTGACCGCGATGGGTGCGCGGATCGACGGAATCGGCAGCGACCGGCTGACGATCCGCGGGGTGTCGAGCCTGCACGGCGCGCATCACACCGTCATCCCCGACCGCATCGAAACCGGCACCTATATGATGGCGGCGGCCGCGACCGGCGGCGAGGTGCGGCTGCGCAATGCCCGGCTCGACCATGTCGATGCGGTGCGCCGCATTCTCGATGCCGCCGGGGTCTGTGTCAGCGAGAGCGACGACGCGATCACAGTGCGGCGGCGCAATGGCCGCCTCGCCGGGGTCGATGTGATGACCGAGCCCTATCCCGGCTTCCCGACCGATCTGCAGGCGCAGGTGATGACGCTGATGTCGACCGCCGAGGGCGCCTCGATGATCACCGAGACGATTTTCGAAAACCGCTTCATGCATGTGCCGGAACTGACGCGGATGGGCGCCAACATCACGGTGCATCAGGCCTCGGCCCTGGTGCGCGGGGTGCCGCGGCTGATGGGCGCGCCGGTCATGGCGACCGATCTGCGCGCCTCGGTGTCGCTGGTGGTGGCCGGCCTCGTCGCCGGCGGCGAAACCATCGTCAACCGCGTCTATCATCTCGACCGCGGCTATGAGCGGATCGAGGAGAAACTGTCGGCCTGCGGGGCGCGCATCGAAAGGGTGCGGGGTGGCGCCTGAGGGCGGCTTGCGGCTGCGCGCCGCGGATGCCGAAGACCTCGCCGTCATTTCGGCCTGCCTGCAGGATGCGCTCGTCCCGGTGTGCGATCTTGCCTTCGATCGCGACGAACGCCAGTTTGTGCTGGTCGCCAACCGGTTTCGCTGGGAAACGGATCCGGCACGCCTGGCGAAACCGCGGCGTTCGAGCGCATTCTGTGCGGCGTCGCGTTCGACGATATCGAAAGCGTGCTGTATCGCGGTTTTTACCGCAGCGAGGAGGACCGCATTCTGTCTCTGCTGGCGATCCGCACGACGCCCGACCCGGTCGCGGCGCCGGCCGGTGTCGCGATCGACCTCGAATTCTCCGGCGGCGCCACGATCCGGTTGAACGCGCACGCGATCCGCTGCCATGCCCGCGACCTCGGCGAGCCTGGCCGACCCCCTGGCGGCCCGGGCACGGCGAATGACCAAGGCACGAGGAATGAGCGGAATGCAACCCGTCGGCGGCCGCGACGACGCGCTGGTCATGGCGTTGCCGAACGGCCGCATCCTCGGCGAGTTCATGCCGCTGTTGCGCCGCGTCGGCATCGAGCCGGAGCCGGAATTCGACGACCCGAAGCACCCGGCAATTGCGCTTCGCGACCTCCGACCCCGGGCTCGACCTGATCCGGGTGCGCAGCTTTGACGTCGCCACGTTTGTCGCGTTCGGCGCGGCTCAGCTCGGCGTCGCCGGCAACGACGTGCTGATGGAATTCGACTATTCGGAGATCTACGCGCCGCTCGACCTCGATATCGGCCATTGCCACATGGCGGTCGCGGCGCCGGAGGATTGGGCCGGCCACGAAGACCCGCGCAGCTGGAGCCATCTGCGCGTCGCCACCAAATACCCGGAGATCACCCGCCGCCATTTCGCGGCGCGCGGCGTGCAGGCCGAGTGCATCAAGCTCAATGGCGCGATCGAACTGGCGCCGACGCTGGGGCTGTGCCGCCACATCGTCGATCTGGTGCAGACCGGTGCGACGCTGAAGGCCAACGGGCTGGTCGAGATCGAGCACATCGCCGATGTCAGCTCGCGGCTGATCGTCAACCGCCCCGCGCTGAAGACCCGGCCGGAGGAGGTCGGCGCCTGGATCGAGCGCTTCCGCGCGGTGACCGGCGGCCTCACGGCGGCGCGCGCCGCCGCCGACGGCTCCTAGCGCACCGCCATGCCGATCACCCTGTCGACCCGCGACCCCGGCTTTGAGCCGGCGTTTCGCGCCCTGCTCGCCGCCAAGCGCGAAACCGCCGCCGATGTCGATGCCGTCGTCGCGGCGATCATCGACGATGTGGCGGCCCGCGGCGATGCGGCGCTGGTCGAATACACCAATCGCTTCGACCGGGTGTCGCTGACGCCGACCGATCTGCGGCTGTCGCGCGACGAGATCGCCGCCGGCGCCGAGCGCGCGCCGCGCGACACCGTCGCGGCGTTGCGGCGTTGCCGCCGAGCGGATCGAGAGCTTCCACCGCCGGCAATTGCCCGCCGGTATCGATTATGTCGACGAGGTCGGCGTGCGGCTCGGCCAGCGCTGGCGGCCGATCGCGGCGGCCGGGCTTTACGTCCCCGGCGGCACCGCGGCGTATCCGTCCTCGGTGCTGATGAACGCGATCCCGGCCAAGGTCGCCGGGGTCGAGCGGCTGGTGATGACGGTGCCGACGCCGGATGGCGTGCTGAACCCGCTGGTGCTGGCGGCGGCGCGTTGCCGGCATCGACGAGGTGTACCGCGTCGGCGGCGCGCAGGCGGTGGCGGCGCTGGCTTACGGCACCGCAGACGATCGCGCCGGTCGACAAGATCGTCGGTCCGGGCAACGCCTATGTCGCGGCGGCGAAGCGGCGGGTGTTCGGCCGGGTCGGCATCGACATGATCGCCGGCCCGTCGGAAATCCTGGTCGTCGCCGACGCCAGCAACGACCCCGCCTGGATCGCCGCCGATCTGCTGTCGCAGGCCGAGCACGACGACGGCCGCGCAGGCGATCCTGATCACCGACGACGCCGAGTTCGCCGCCGCGGTCGAGCGCGCCGTCGCGCGCCACCTGCAACGCCTGCCGCGCGCCGAGATCGCCGCGCGCAAGCTGGCAGGCGAAATGGCGCGATGATCCTGGTCGCCGATTGGGACGAGGCGCTGCCGCTGATCGACCGCATCGCGCCCGAGCATCTCGAACTGGCGATCGACGGACCCGACGCGCTGGCGCGCGCGGGTGCGCCATGCCGGCGCGATCTTTCTCGGCCGGCACACGCCGGAGGCGATCGGCGATTATATCGCCGGCCCCAACCACGTCCTGCCGACGGCGCGCAGCGCGCGCTTCGCCTCGGGCCTCGGGGTGCTCGATTTCATGAAGCGCACGACGCTGGTCGGCTGCGACGCGGCGAGCCTCGCCAGCACTGGCGCCGGCGGCGATCCGGCTGGCCGAGGCCGAGGGGCTCGACGCGCATGCCCTGTCGCTGTCGATGCGGCTCGGCTCCCGATGAACGACGACGCGAGCCAGCGCATCGCCGAGATCACGCTCGACGAGCGCACCGTCATCGCGCCGCAACCCGGAGATCGAGCATGAGCGCGCCACCGCGATCGCCGACCTGCTGCATGACAACCATTTCGCCCCCGCCTCCGGGCTGACCGGGCCGTTCCGCGTGCATCTCGCGGTCGAGGAGAGCCGGCTGGCGATGGAAATCCGCTCGCGCGCCGACGACGCAAGCGAGACGATCATCGCTGCCGCTGCGCCGTTCCGCCGCATCGTCAAGGATTATTTCCTGGTCTGCGAGAGCTACGCGAAGGCGATCTGCGGCAGGCAATCTCGGCCAGGTCGAGGCGATCGACATGGGACGGCGCGGATTGCACAACGAGGGCGCCGAATTGCTGATCGAGCGCCTCGCCGGCAAGGTCGCGATCGACCACGACACGGCGCGCCGCCTGTTTACGCTGATCTGCGTGCTGCACCTGAAGCCCGCCTCGCACGGGCTCGGCGCGCATCGCCGGTCGTGACCGCCCCGCTGGTGCTGGCCTCGGCATCGCCGCGCCGGCTCGATCTGTTGCGCCAGATCGGCATCGTGCCCGATGCGGTCGACCCCGCCGATATCGATGAGACCCCGGCACGCGACGAGCTGCCGCCGGCGCATGTCATGCGCCTCGCTGAGGCCAAGGTCGCGCGCCGTCGCAGCCGCGTCATCCCGGCGCCTTCATCCTCGCCGCCGACACCGTGGTCGCCTGCGGCCGCCGCATCCTGCCGAAGGCGGAGGACGCGGCGGCCGCGCGCAACTGCCTGGCCTTGCTGTCGGGACGGCGGCACCGGGTCTATGGCGGCGTCGCCGCTGATCGACACCGAGCGGCGAGATCTCGCGTTGCGCCGGGTCGTTGAGCCAGGTCGGGTTCAAGCGGCTGAGCGCCGCCGAGATCGACGCCTATCTCGCCGGCGGCGAATGGCAGGGCAAGGCCGGCGGCTACGCGATCCAGGGCAGCGCGGCGGCGTTCATCCCGTGGATTTCCGGTTCGTACTCCAACGTCGTCGGCCTGCCGCTCTATCGAGACCGCACAGCTACTGGCCGGCCACGGTTATCGCGCCCGGTGCGCCGCGAACTGCTGATCGCCGCCGGCCCCGGCGAATGGCGCGCCGCGTGGCTCGAGGACGGCGTCGCCGTCGAGCTCCACGTCGAGCGCGGCGACCATGCCACCGGCCGGCAGCATCCATCTCGGGCGGGTGGTGCGCCGCGTCACGGGGCTCGACGCGGTACTGGTCGATATCGGCGACCGAGCGACCGGGGTTTCTGCCACTGCGCCGAAGCGATCCGATGCGCCGCGACGAGGGTGCGCGGATTGTCGTGCAGGTGCGGCGCGAGGCCCAGCGGGACAAGGGCGCGCGGCTCACGACGCAGATTTCCGGGCATGACCCGGCTGGTCTGCGCGGAAGCGGCTTCGCGGCTCGACCCGCCAGCGCAGTTGTTTCCAGCTTCCGGGTTTGCGCCTGCGCTGCGCCTGCGGCTCGTCGGCAGAACCGGAGAAGGTCCTGATCGACGATCGGGCTCTGCAGGCCGAACTGCGCCAGGCCTTTCCGAAGGCCGAGGTCGTATTCCAGCCGCCGAGACTCTTGGCCGATCGACCTTGACGCTGCCTTCGACGCCGGCGTTGGCGCCATCGCTGCCGCTGGCAGGGCGGTGGCAGCGTCCATATCGAGGAGAGCCGCGCCGCAGTGCTGATCGATGTCGATACCGGCACGCCCGAGGCGGCGGATCGGCCGAACAGACAATGCTTGCCGCCAACCTCGCTGCGGCGCAGGTCGATCGCGCGGCAAATGCGGCTGCGCCAGTTGGCCGGCGGCATCGTTATCGATTTTGTCGGGCTGGAGGGGCGCGGCCCGCGCGAACGGCTGCGGCAGGCGATGACCGACCTTGTCGCCAATGATCCGGCACGTCCGGAAGTGCTCGGGTGGACACGGCTCGGCCATCTCGAACTGGTGCGCCCGCGGCGCGGCCGGCCGCTGAGCGACGCGATGCTGGAACCGCAAGCCGCGCGGCAAAACCGCCGCCCGCTCTGGCCTTCGAGGCATTGCGTCTGCTCTATCGGGCTGCCCGCGCCCAGCCGGCGGCGACCTGGCGGCTGACCGCGAGCCCGGCGGTGATCGCTGCTTTGCAAGGTCCGGCAGCGACGGCGCTGCAAGCCCTCGAAACCCGCCTCGGCCGGGGGGTCACGGTAACACCGGGCGACACCCCAACGTTTGACATTGCGCCGCTATAGGCAAATATCCGACCCAATGAGCAAGACATCCCTACCCGGACCCGTCACCCCGCTGCCGCCCAGCACGCGCCGCTGCCCGATTTGCGGCAAGCCGACCGCGCCCCGTCACACGCCGTTCTGCTCCCCCCGCTGCACCAACATCGACCTCGGCCGCTGGCTCAAGGGCAGCTACCGCGTCGAAACCAACGAACCCGCCGACGACGAGACGCCGGAGCAGGACGACCACTCCATCTAGCGGTCTCGGCGCAGCAACGCTTTTTGCACCTGCTTTCCGCACCCTCTAACGGACTGATTTCAAATGCCCAATACGGCCGAGCAAAAATCATGCAGACCGTGTGGAAACTCGAACTGAGCGTATTCCGGTGTTGCCTGTGGCGCGGTAAGAATCCGGCATGACGCATATCCATGGTCACGACCGCTCTCAATTGGCCAACTATTCGCCTACCAGCGCCATCTGGCGCCTCATCCGCAGCGCTTCCGCAACTGCCACCCTGTCGAACTGCTCAACGCGGCTCGTTTTCACACGGTCTGCATGATTTCTGCACGGCCTCCCGTCCTTAAGGATATTCGTCGTCGAGAGCCTGGGTGCTACAGTAAGTTCCTCCGGAGCTGGCCCCTGATGCACGGCCGGCTACTAAGCCCAGTTTTTGTTTGGCGGTTTCACCGCAGTCAGAACTAAGACGCACTGGACGATCGAAGGAGGCCAAGATGGCACGGATTGAGTGGAGTCTCAAAGGCGAGTGGGTCAAGAACTGCAACTGTGCTTTCGGCTGCCCGTGCGATTTCAATGCGCGGCCGACCTATGGCAATTGCCAGGGTTTGGTGGGCATGCATATCACCGCGGGCCATTTCGGCGATGTGTCGCTCGATGGCCTCAGCTTCATCGTAACCGTGGATTTCCCCGGACCGCTACACGAGGGCAACGGTACTAATCAGGCGATTATCGACGAGCGAGCGACGCCGGCGCAGCGCGAGGCGTTGTTCGGCATCCTCTCCGGACAGAATGCGGACGAGGGCACGATTTTCCATATTTTCAGCCTGATCGTTACGAAGATGCTCGACCCGATCTTTGCGCCAATCCACTTCGAGTTCGATCTGCCGGGGCGCCGCGCCAAGGTGTCGATCCCCGGCGTGCTCGAAACTGAGAACGAGCCGATCCGCAATCCGGTGACCGGGGCGCCGCACCGCATCCAGGTCGTGATGCCCGAAGGCTTCGAGCATCATAGCGCCGAGGTGTGCAGCTCGCGGATCAGCAGTACAGGCGGCATCAAGTTCGAGGTGGCGCAAGGGCATGGTTCGCTCGCCACGGTCGTGCAGACGCCCGAAGGAGTGGCGGCCTAACGCGTCGGGCGTGACCCGATTGGTCATGTCGCCAACGTCCGCGATGACCGCTGAGTGGCTGCTTGCCGCGCTGCGCCATGATCGTGCCGTCGTGCTCGGCAGCCTGACATTCGTCATCTTCCTCGCCTGGGGCTATCTGCTCCTCGGCGCCGGCATTGATATGGAGATGATGGATATGGGCGGCGGCCAGATGATGGTGATGCTGCCCGAATGGTCGCCCAGCTACGGCGTCGTCGTCTTCGCCATGTGGGCGATAATGATGGTCGCGATGATGCTGCCGAGCGCCGCTCCGGTGACATTGCTCGTCGCCAGTATTGCCAGGAAGCGCGCCGCCGCAGGCGGCGCCCGAACTGCGGTGCTGTTCGTGCTCGGCTATATCGCGGTCTGGCTCGGCTTCGCTGCGGCGGCGACGCTGCTGCAATGGGGTCTCGACGAAGCCGGCCTCCTGTCCGGTATGATAGCCTTCGGCAACGCGCTCCTCGCCGGCGCCGTGCTGGTCGCCGCGGGGATTTATCAATGGACTCCGTTGAAGGAGGCCTGCCTGCGCCATTGCCGCTCGCCGCTCGACTTCCTCCTGTTCCATTGGCGCGAGGGCGCCCTCGGCGCACTGGTCAGCGGGATCGGCCACGGCGTTTTCTGTCTCGGCTGCTGCTGGATGCTGATGGCGCTTTTGTTTGTCGGCGGGATTATGAACCTCGCCTGGATCGCCGGGATCGCGCTGCTCGTGCTGATTGAGAAGACACTGCCCTGGGGCGGGCGGATGAACCGGGTGACGGGCGCAATTCTGGTCGCCTGGGGCGCAGTCATGCTGGCGATGGCGGCTTAAGGGCCTCGTGTGTCCACCAGTTAGAGATGTCGCTGGGTGTGCCATTTAGAAATGTCACCGCTGCCGGGTTCGGGCGGCGGGCGGGCGCGGAGCCCCCGGCGTAGCGCAGCGCCCGACCGGCGACCGCCGCACCGCCTTCGACGCGGCACCGGTTTCTGACCGAGCGAGCGCCAGCTCGCTCGGCTCGTAGAAATCTCAGCCGACTTTGAACAGGCGCGCGTCGCTCTGATCGCGACGGCGAGGCGCTTTCCTGCTGCGGGTTTCGGCCCGTTCGATTTGCTGCTCGCGGATGAAGGAGAGAGCTGCGCCCAGCCGCTTGTTCTCGACAATATCGGCCTGCGAAACCTGCCGCAGTTTGTCGATCGTCCGATAGGCCAGCTCTACGCCTTTGTAGCGGATCGAGAGCCGGCCATCCGGGTAATCGAGCACCGTAACCCGCTTGCCGATCGCCGCCTTGGCCGGCTCGCTCGGCATCAGCACAAAGACCACCTTGTCATATTGCAGGGTCAGCGCCTGCGACAGGGTGCGTTCCTCCTTCCAGGCAAACGCATCTTCGAGATCGTCACCGGCATGCAGCAGCCGGTGCAGGTCCTTTGCGTTCGCCGGCGGCTTGGCGAAGCGCCTGTTGTAGTCCGCCATAAAGGCGGGGAGGAGGGCGTTGCCCTCGGCCAGTGTCCGAACCCCGGCAAGCCGAAGCTCCTTTACCAACCGGTCCTGCAACGTCTTGTGTGCCCGTTCGACCCGGCCCTTCGCCTGGCTCGAATTGGCGCAGATGATGTCGATGTTGAGCGCGTCGAGCGCCCGGCCGAACTGGGTCATGCCATCGCCGCCAAGCGCACCGTCATGGTTGACGCGGAAGACGCCGTGCTTGTCGCTGTAGAACGCGACCGGCTTGCCCGACGCCTCCAGATAGGCGCGGGTCGCGTTGAAATAAGCGAAGGTCGACTCGCTTTCGACAAAGTGGAGGTGCATCAGCCGGCTCGTCGCATCATCGACAAAGACCAGCAGCGTGCATTGCGGTCCGCGATCCTCGAACCACCAATGCTCGCAGCCGTCGATCTGAACCAACGCACTCGCGTCGCCCGCGCGGCTGATGCACCCGCTTCTGGCGTTGCTTGCGGTCGAGCCACAGCCCGTCCGCGATCATCCACTGGCGCACCGTCTCGCGACCCAGAGCGATGCCGTGCAGTTCGCCCAGCTTCTCGGCCGCCAAGGTCGGGCCGAAATCCCAGTACCGCTCGCGAATGATCCCAAGCGCCTCGGCGCGAAGCGCTGCGGGCGTCCTCCGGTTGCTCGCCCGGCCGCGGCGCTTCGAGATCAGACCGGCGGCACCCTCAGCCCGGTAAACCTTCAACAGCCGACAGATCTGACGCCGCTCCAGGCCCAGCAACTCCGTCGCCGCCGCGATCGTCAGCCGCCGCTGATCCAAATCCCGCAGCACTTCAAACCGTGTCAGCTCCCGGTCGCTCATCAGCCGTACCGTCACCCCAGACACTCCCCGCAAAACCTACCGCGAGTGTCATTCCTATTTGGCAGAGAGGTGACATTTTAATCGGGGGCCTACAGCAATAAGACGCATAAAACGTCATTATGGAAAGTTCTTACAAATATTTCGGAAGTCACCGATCGTCTGGTAAAGTAAATCTCGTCGTCTGCCAAGAGTACTGGTCGCGCGGGTTACGGTGGGGTGAGCGGCGGTTATCGACGCACAGGCGAACGCCGACGCCACGAACTCAAACCGCCGTCGTACGGTATCAGCGGACCTTCGGACCCCGTACCATACCGAGCGTCAGCTTTTGACCACCTCGCGGTCGTTCACCACGCAAGCGCCCAACCATCGCGGCGAGGGTCGGAGCCGGCAAGCAACATGCCGCTTGCGGTGTCGCGGCGGATGATTTCGATGCTGCACGGCCCGTCGAGATCGCCGACGGGGTCGACCGGATGGCCGCGCCGCGCGAGGTCGCGACGCACCTCATCCGGGAAGCGCTGTTCCATCGTCAGCACATCGGGGCCGTCATGCGGGTAGTTGGCGTACTGGCCGGGGACGTTAGATGTCCAGCGCGGCATTTCAGCGGCCTGCTGCGGGTCGAGCCCGAAATCGAGCATCGCGGTCAGCACCTGGAAATTGATCTGCACCTGATTATCGGCGCCGGGCGTGCCGGCGACCGCCCATAGGGCCCCGTCTTTCAGCACCAGCGGTGGGTTCATCGTGTGCCGCACCCGCCGTCCCGGCCGCAGGTAATTCGGATGTCCCGGATCGAGGTGCCAGTACGCCATCCGGTTGTTCAGCAGAATCCCGGTGTCGCCGGCCGTCACGCACGAGCCCCACGCACTGTTGATGCTTTGGATGCCGGAGACCGCGTTGCCATCACCATCGGCAGTGCAGAAATAGGTCGTGTTGCCGGCCGCGTCGGGAATGCTGCGGGTCGGCGCGGCATTGTGCCGGTCGATGCGGGCCGCGAGTTGCGCCGCGTAATCAGCCGACAACAGGCGGTCAAACGGGGCATCGATCGAGCGCGGGTCGGCGCCCCAGCGCTCGCGATCGGCGAAGGCCAGCTTCTTGGCCTCGACCATGACATGCACCAGATCGGCCGAGCCGAGCCCCATCGCCTTGAGGTCGAAATTCTCGATTATCTTCAGTTCTTCGAGCAGCACGAAGCCGGTCGAGTTGAGCGGTGCCTCCAGCACGGTAAATCCGCGGTAATCGATCGCGATCGGTTCCTGCCGCTCAGCCTCGAACTCGGTGAGATCGGCCGCGGCGATCGGGGCGCCGATGTCGGCGCATCCCGCCGCCAGCCGCCGCGCCAGCGCGCCGCGGTAGAAGCATTCGGCGCCGTCGCCCGCGATTTCCTCCAGCGTGTTGGCGAGATCGGGCTGAACGATGGCACCGCCGACCGCCGGCGCGTCGCCATTCGCGAGAAACGCCGCGGCACTCCGCTTGTCGGCGCGCAGCGCGGCACGATGCTCGTCTGCGAAGTGCCGGTAATGCGGCGTCGCGCCATAGCCTTCACGGGCATGGCGGATCGCCTCGGCGAACAAATCGGCCCATTTCAACCGGCCGAACTGCGCGTGCATCATCCCCAGCCCGCCGATCATACCGGGAACCGACGCCGACATCGGGCCGGTGCGTGGGATACCGGCGGCGTAGCGTTCCGGCGTCGCGGCTCGCGGCGCCGGGCCGCACCCGTTGAACACGACGGCGCGCCCGGTCTTGGCGTCGAACACATGGTAGAACGCGTCACCGCCGAGCCCCGACATCATCGGCTCGACCACCGCAAGGGTCAGCGCTGTCGCGACCGCCGCATCGACCGCATTGCCGCCGGCCCGGAGCGCCAGGAGGCCGGCCTGCGCCGCCAGCGGATGGTTCGCCGCGGTCGCCCCGCGACGCCCGATGATCAGCGGCCGATAACAGCGCATCTCTTCCATATGTCGATCTCCTCCCCTGCCGGAGCATCACTTTAACGCAAAGAGCGCAAAGGGCACGCTACGGACGAGCGAAGGACGCGAAACAGCTTGACGCGATGGCCATATCGTACAATATTCCGTACTGTGATTTAAGAGGTTCTTCTGATGGCAGGATTTAGCGAGGCGGCTGCGGCCCCGTATGACCCACAGCATGACGATCCGGAAGCGTCGTTCCGCTCGCATGTTTCGTATTCAGAACTGCGTCAGAACCTGAAAAAGTACCTGGATGACGTCACGGCCAGCCGCGCGCCACTCCTCATTACCCGCGGCCGTGGTGAACCGGTCGTGATGCTGGCATTGTCGGAATACGAAAGCATTCAGGAGACCCTGCACCTGATGCGCAGCCCGGCCAATGCCGCGCATCTTCTCGAAGGCCTCGCACAAGTCGCGGCCGGCGATTTCATTGAAGCCAAACTTGACGAATGAACATTTTGTTCGCTCGGGTCGGCTGGGCGGATTACCTCTTCTGGCAGGAAAGCAATCGCGAGCTACTTGGTCGCATCAACGAGTTGATCCATGATATCCAACGCAGCCCCTTTCGCGGCCTCGGCAAACCCGAGCCGTTGCGCGGAAATCTGCAAGGCTGGTGGTCGCGGCGCATCAACAGCGATCACCGGCTGATTTATCGGATCGTGGGTGTCGATCAGGATCAACGGATCGAAATCCTGGCATGTCGCTACCACTATCTCCGCCGATGACACCCCAGCCCCCAGCCTATCGATGATGCGACCCGCCGCATCCCTGCTCGCGGTTCTGGCCGTTCTGTTCCTGATTCTCGCCGGGTGCGCGCAACACGATACCGGCAGCGATGACGACCGGCGTGGCGGTTTTTACGGCGGCGTCAGCGGCGGATTGACCCGGCCGTGACCGTGCGGCCGAAAGAAACCAGTTGCGGCGTCATCGTAACCGATGGCGCGCGAATGCTGCTCGGCCACGCAACGCGGTCGCCGCGGTGGGATATCCCAAAAGGCGTCGCCGACCCCGGCGAAAGCTTTATCGCCGCCGCCTGCCGCGAACTGCTCGAAGAAACGGGCCTGAAAATATCCGAGGACCGGCTTCGTCCGCTCGGGGTTACCACCTACCGGTCGGGCAAGGATTTGGCGCTGTTTGCCTGGGCATTGCCGCAACTCCCCGACCCGGCGTCGCTGGTCTGCACCTCGACATTCTCGTGGAAGGGCACGCCACTACCCGAATTTGACCGGTTCGGGCTGTTTTCGCGCGACGAGGCGGTGGCGCAGGTCGGCAAGGCGATGGCGCAGATTCTAGCCGGGATTTCACTCCCGGCGCTATGCGGTGCTTCGAAATGAACTTGCTGTCGTGCTAAAGAGGAACATCTACAACGCCAGGGAGACCGTCATGCCCAAGCTCCGCCACATCGCGATTGCCGCCGAAGACCCGGAGGCGATGGCCGAGTTCTATAAAAAGGCGTTTGATTTCGTCGAGGTCGGGCGGCCCAACGGTTATCTCGCCGATGGCGTGTTCCTGTCGGACGGCACGCTGAACATGGCGATCCTCAAGTTCAAGACCGACCAGCTCGGCAAGGGTATCGATTATCGCGGCATCCACCATTTCGGAGTGCTGGTCGAAGACGTCGAGGAATTCACCAGGAAGCTCGACAGCCTCGGCGCCGAGCATTACATCGACCAGGGTCAGCAAGGCCACCAGGCCGGCTATTTCGAAAAGAAGTTCTTCGGGCCGGAGCACATCCTGTTCGATATTGCCGAGCATGGCTGGGCCGGCGCCGAGCCGCTGCCCGCGCCGATCAAAGCCGCCGCCGAATAAGGGAGCACCTCACATGGCAAAGCTGCGTCACCTCGCCATCGCCTGCAAAGACCCGGATGCGATGGCCGAATTCTACATGAAGGCATTCGACTTCACTGTCGCCCGGCGCGGTGACGGGCCGCTCGCCTATGGCGTGCACCTGACTGACGGCACGATCGATCTGGCGCTGCTGCGCTTCAAGACCGACCAGATCGGCAAGGGTATGGACTATACCGGCCTGCACCATTTCGGCATCCTTGTCGAAGACATGGATGAGTCGGCGAAGCGGGCTCTTGCCGCCGGCGGCAGGCATTATATGGACCAGGAAGACGCCGAGCGCACCGGTGGCTTCGAGGTCAAGCTGTATGGTCCTGAAGGCATCCTGTTCGACGTTGCCGAACACCCGTGGACCGGCACCGAGCCGCTCGCGGTTCCGACCAAGCAAGCGGCCGAATAACGCAACTTTGCCTTGGACCCCATGCCCCTGTCGCCCGGCGGCGGGGGCATGATGGCTCGCGCCGAACAGATATTGCGGCGAGCTTTTGCGACGTCGCTCGGACCTCGCCCCGTCACCGTCCTCGCGGTCACGGCGCGCCGGCGACCAGGGCCCGGCGCTCATCCGCCTGCGGCATCACGGCGCTCCCTGCGCAACCCTATGAGGTTGTTTTGCAACGTCAGTCTTCCCATATAGACCACTTCCCCAGACAGTTAGGTGCTGATCGATGGCGATGCGAAATGCCGACCGCAAGCATGCTCGTGAAGAAATGGTAGCGTACCTTCACGGGATCGATCCGAAAGGAAATGTCGCGCACATCCTGGTCCATAAAAAGGGCAAGAACGTGCGGTTTTCCGGAGAACTGGGAGCGCACAACGTCGCCCCGGCCAACTCGGCGGACATCGACAAATGGATGCGGGAGGCGGAACTGGTGTGGGGCCTGGCCGATGTCATGGGCGTCGCCCGCGGCTGGATGCACACACCGGAAAACATCGCAAAGCTCGATGAACTGACCGCCAACGCCTCGAAAAAGAAGAAAGAGCTGGAAGCCGCTGAGCCGTTGGAGACCGTGGCCGAGGAGACCGTAGCCGAGCTGTAGGGCTTTCCCGCACGATTATCGTAGCCGGTTATCTAGGCTGGGCTGAGCAACGCGAAGCCCGGCATTTACCAAAAAGAAGATGGGCTTCGCTGGCGCTCAGCCCATCCTACAGCGCTACGGTGCGCGTCAAACGTCGAGGTTGGCGACGGACAGGGCGTTGGCCTGGATGAAGTCGCGGCGGGGCTCGACGAGGTCGCCCATCAGGGTCGAGAAGGTTTCCTCGGCAAAATCTTCGTGGTTGACGCGGACCTGCAGCAACGAGCGGAACTCCGGGTCGAGCGTCGTTTCCCAGAGCTGTTCGGGGTTCATTTCGCCCAGGCCCTTGTAGCGGTTGACCTCGATGCCGCGGCGGCCGATTTCCATCACCGCGTCGACGAGGCCTGCCGGGCCGGCGATGCGGTATTCCTTGTCGCGCGCGACCAGCTTGCCGGGCCGGTCGTAGGCGTCGCGCAGGGCTGCGTTGTCGCCATCAAGGCGGCGCGCCTCGCTCGAGCGCAGCAAGGCCGCATCGATCAGCCGGCGCTCGTCGACTCCCTGGCGCGTGCGGCTCAACACCAGCCCCTCGCCAGCGATCAAATCGCCGCGCCACGTTCCGTCGGTCGCCGCGCCGAGCCGGGTCAGCCGATCGGCGGTGCGTGCGCCGCCTCGATCGCGCGGTTCGGATCGCTCAGCAATCCCGCCGCCAGCGCCCCGGCGATCGCCGCCTGCTCGACGACATCGTTATTGCCGACCTTGGCGACGAGCGGCTGCAGCCAGCGGCGCTGCACCCGCGCCTGCTCCAGCAGATCGCGCAGATCGTTGCCGGCGCGCTGCCCGCCATCGTGCTGGGTGAAGACCGCGTCGCGGATCGCCGCGTCGACGCAATAGGCTTCGAGCGCCGGGTCGTCCTTCAGATAGACCGGCTTGGCGTTGCCGCGCTGCAGCCGGTAAAGCGGCGGCTGCGCGATGTAGAGAAAGCCCTTTTCGATCAATTGCCGCATCTGCCGGAAGAAGAACGTCAGCAGCAGCGTGCGGATGTGGCTGCCGTCGACATCGGCGTCGGTCATGATGATGATGCGGTGATAGCGCGCCTTGTCGGCGTCGAAATCCTCGCTGCCGATGCCGGTGCCGAGCGCCTGGATCAGCGTGCCGATCTCGGCCGAGCCCAGCATCTTGTCGAAGCGCGCGCGCTCGACATTGAGGATCTTGCCCTTCAGCGGCAGGATCGCCTGGAATTGCCGGTCGCGGCCCTGCTTGGCCGAGCCGCCGGCGCTGTCGCCCTCGACGATGAACAATTCGCTCTGCGCCGGGTCGCGCTCCTGGCAGTCGGCGAGCTTGCCGGGAAGGTTGGCGATATCGAGCGCGCTTTTGCGGCGCGTCAGGTCGCGCGCCTTGCGGGCTGCCTCGCGCGCCGCAGCGGCCTCGACCACCTTGCCGACGATCTTGCTGGCGTCGCGCCGGATGCTCCTCGAACCATTGCTGCAACCGGTCGGCGACGATGCCCTCGATGACCGGCCGCACCTCGGAGGAGACCAGCTTGTCCTTGGTCTGCGACGAGAATTTCGGGTCGGGCAGTCTTCGCCGACAGGATGCAGGTCAGGCCTTCGCGCATGTCCTCGCCGGCCAGCGCCACCTTTTCCTTTTTGGCGATGCCGCTGTCGGTGGCGTAGGCGTTGACGGTGCGGGTCAGGGCGGCGCGGAAGCCGGCGAGATGGGTGCCGCCGTCGCGCTGCGGGATGTTGTTGGTAAAGCACAGCATCGTCTCGTGATAGGAGTCGGTCCACTCCATCGCGATTTCGACGATGATGCCGTCGCGCTCGCCGCGGATCGCGATCGGCGGCGCGTGCAAAGCCTGTTTCGAGCGGTCGAGATATTCGACAAACGGCTTCAGGCCGCCTTCGTAATAGAAGGTGACGCTCGTGCGGCTCGACGCCGCGCGCATCGGTCAGCACCAGGGTCACGCCGCTGTTCAGGAACGCCAGTTCGCGCAGCCGGTGTTCGAGCGTCGTGAAGTCGAACTCGGTCTTGGTGAAGGTGGCCGTGCTCGGCAGAAAGGTGACCTCGGTGCCGGTCTTCTGACCCTCGCGCGTGCCGCCCGGCGGCAACAGCGGCGCCGGACCGACCTCGGCGAGCGGCGCCTCGGGCACCCCGTCATGGAAGCGCATGAACCATTCCGAGCCGCCGCGGAAAACCCGCAGGTCGAGCCGGGACGACAGCGCATTGACCACTGACACGCCGACCCCGTGCAGTCCGCCGGACACCTTGTACGAGTTCTGGTCGAACTTACCGCCGGCATGCAGCTGGGTCATGATGACCTCGGCGGCGGAAACACCCTCTTCCTCATGGATGCCGACGGGGATGCCGCGGCCGTTATCGGTGACGGTGACGGAGCCGTCGGCGTTGAGGGTGACCGTGACGGTGTCGCAATACCCTTCGAGCGCCTCGTCGATCGCGTTATCGACGACCTCGTAGATCATGTGGTGCAGGCCGGAGCCGTCATCGGTGTCGCCGATATACATGCCGGGCCGCTTGCGCACCGGGTCGAGCCCGTGCAGCACCTTGATCGAGTTTTCGTCGTAAAAGCGAGCGGTCTCCTCGACCGGCTGGGTTTCGTTCGGCTCGGGAAGCGTCTCATTTGTCATGCGGTTCAAACTTCAGTTTCGGAAAGGGTGCCGTCGCACACAGCGAGAAAGCGGGCAGCGCCACGCAGAGGGGCAAAGGGAGCGGTATCGGTGCCGGTAATCCAGGCCTGGCTTTCGAGCCGCGGCGATCGCCTCGAACAGGGCGGCGCGGCGCACGCTGTCGAGATGTGCCGCGACCTCGTCGAGCAGCAAGAGCGGCGCCTCGCCGCGCACCGAACGCTGCAACTGCGCCTGTGCCAGCAGGATTGCGATCAGCAGCGCCTTCTGCTCGCCGGTCGAGGCAGCCTCGGCAGCGATGCCTTTCTCGGCGTGCATGACGCCGAGATCGGAGCGGTGCGGACCAAGTCCGGCGCCGCCCGCGGCGGCATCGGCCGGCCGGTTCTGCGCCAGCGCGGCCCGGAACCGGTCCTCGACGGCCAGCGCCGGCATCTCGTCGAGCCAGGCTTCGACGCTGCCGACGAGGCTCAGCCGGGCACGCGGAAAGGCGCCTTCGGCCGCGGCGCAGACCTGGTCGAGCCGCTCGATGGCGTCGCGGCGTGCTGCTGCGACGGCGACGCCTTCGGCCGCCATGATCTCTTCGAGCGCCGCCAGCCAGGACCGGTCTCCCGGCCCTTCGCGCAACAGCCGCGAGCGCTCGCGCATCGCCTGCTCGTAGCGTGCGACGCGTGTCGCATGCGCCGGGTCGAGCCCGAGCACCAGTCGATCGAGCAGCCGGCGGCGGCCGCCAGGGCCTTCGACAAACAGCCGGTCCATCTGCGGCGTCAGCCACAGCACCCCGAGCCGTTCGCCGAGCGCCGCCTGACCGCGCGCCGGCTCGCCGTCGATGCGAACGACGCGGCGCTCGTTCGTTGCTGCTGTCGCGCCCGGTGCCGATCCGCACCGGGCCGCGATGCGTCGCAATCGTCGCAGCGACCGCCCAGCCGGGTGTCTCGCCCTCGACGGCGCTGCGCCGGTCGACATCGCTGAGCCGCGCGTTGCGCAGCCCGCGCCCCGGCGACAGAAACGAGATCGCCTCAAGCAGATTGGTCTTGCCGGCGCCGTTTGGCCCGGTAAGGACCACCGGTACGATGGTTGGATGCGGGTCGAAATCGAGCCGGGTCGAGCGGTAGTTGCGGAAATCGGTCAGTACCAGCCGGGTCACGCCGACACGCAAACCGGGCGTCGCGAGCCCCGCGGCGCTGGTGCTGAAACCGTCTTCCTGCACCGCAGCAAACATGGCTTCTATATGGGGCGAAACGCCTGAATTTCCAGCGATTCCAGCCGCCCCGGCAAGGGCGGCAAGATCAGACACGCATCGGCATCAGCACGTACAGCGCACTGCCGTCGGCGCTGTCACGCAGGATCGTCGGCGAGCCCGCGTCCGACATCTGGAACTGCACGTATTCGCCGCCGATCTGCTCGGTGATGTCGAGCAGATAGCGCGAGTTGAACCCGATTTCGAGCGGGGTGCTCTGGTAGCGTACCTCGAGTTCCTCGACGGCGGTGCCGTTTTCCGGGCTGGTCGCCGACACGACGAGGCCGCCGCGGTCGATCGCCAGTTTGACGGCGCGGCTGCGCTCGGTCGAGATCGTCGAGACCCGGTCGACCGCCTCGGCGAAGGATTTGCATTCGACGTCGAGGATCTTGTCGTTGCCGCTCGGGATGACCCGGTCGTAATCCGGAAAGGTGCCGTCGATCAGCTTTGACGTCAGCGCCGCCTCGCCGATCGAGCAGCGGATCTTGGTGTCGCTCAGCGCGACCTGCACTTCGCCGTCGTCGCCTTCGTCGATCAGCTTGCGCAGTTCGAGCACGGTTTTGCGCGGCACAATGACCCCAGTGATGCCGGCCGCCCCTTCCGGGGCGGTGATTTCGACCCGCGCCAGACGATGGCCGTCAGTCGCGACCGCGCGCACCACGGGCACCTCGTTGTTCTTGGTCGCGTGCAGGTAGATGCCGTTCAGGTAGTAGCGGGTTTCCTCGGTCGAGATGGCAAAGCGGGTGCGGTCGATCAGGGTGCGCAACTCGCCGGTGGACAACACGAAATGGTGCGGCAACTCGCCGGCCGACATGACCGGATAATCCTCCGGCGGCAGGCAGGCGAGGGTGAAGGTCGAGCGGCCGGAGCGCAGCACCATTTCGTTGCGCCCGCCCAATGTCTCCAATTCGACCTGGGCGCCTTCGTGGAGTTTGCGCACGATGTCGTACAGCGTGTGCGCCGGCGCGGTGGTGCGGCCATCGCGCTCGATGCGCGCCGCAACCGCCTCGACGATTTCGAGGTCCATGTCGGTCGCGCTCAGCGCCAGCCGGCCGGCTTCGGCGCGCAGCAACACATTCGAGAGAATTGGAATCGTGGTGCGCCGCTCGACGACGCTCTGCACGTGACTCAGCGCCTTAAGGAGGGCGGCCCGTTCGATGGTTAACTTCATCTTGCTGCACGACTCTTAGCGGACCGACGATAAAATCCCGGTCGCCGCCCTGGAGCCTTCGGTGGGGCTATGCGCGGGCCGGCAGACGGGAACGCAGTATAGCACGGAAGCCGGGATGCCACACATCCGGCGGGATCGCCGGATGGGTCAGTTCTGCAGCATGCGCCGCAGCAGTTCGACGTCCTCGGCGAGCGCCCGGTCGCTCAGCAGCAATTCCTCGATCTTGCGGACGCCATGAATGACGGTGGTGTGGTCGCGTCCGCCAAACTTGCGGCCGATCTCGGGCAGCGAGCGCGAGGTAAGCTGCTTGGCGAGGTACATCGCCACCTGACGGGGACGCGCCACAACGCGGGCGCGGCGCGCCGAGGTCATTTCCGCCATCTTGATGTTGAAATGTTCGGCAACGCGCTTCTGGATTTCGTCGATCGTCACGCGCCGCTCATTGGCCCGCAGTAAATCGTGCAATAGCTCCTGTGCCCCTTCGAGCGTGATTACCGTGCGCGACAGCTGCATTTGCGCGGTGATGCGGTTCAGCGCGCCTTCCAGTTCGCGGACGTTCGACACGATCTTGTGCGCCAGGAACTCCATGACCTTCTGCGGTAGCTCCAGCCCGGTTTCCTCCGCCTTCGATTGCAGGATGCCGAGGCGCAGCTCATAGGTTGTCGGGTGGATGTCGGCGACGAGACCCCAGCCGAGGCGCGAGCGCATGCGCTCTTCCATGCCTTCGAGGTCGGACGGCGACTTGTCGGCGGAAATGACGATCTGGCGGTTCTGGTCGACCAGCGCATTGAAGGTGTGAAAGAACTCTTCCTGCGTCGATTCCTTGCCGCTGATGAATTGCACATCGTCGATCATCAATAGATCGACCGAACGGAACTGTTCCTTGAAGTCGATCGTCGAGCGGAATCGCAATGCCTTGATGAACTGGTACATGAATTTTTCGGCCGACAGGTAGATGACCTTGCGGCTCGGCGCGTTCATGCGGACATGCCAGGCGATCGCGTGCATCAGATGGGTCTTGCCGAGGCCGACCCCGCCATACAGGAACAGCGGATTGAACGGCACGCTGTGCGGCTGTCCGGCACAGGCGTCGGCAACCCGGCGGGCGGCCGCGTGCGCCAGTTCGTTGGGCTTGCCGACGACGAAATTATCGAAGGTGAAGCGGGGGTCGAGCGGTGCCGATACGTCGTTCATTTCGATGACGTTAGCCTCCGCTGCCGGGGGCGGGGCGTCCGCCGGTTTCGCCTCGACCCGCGGCTGGGCCGTGACGCTCGGGTCGACAATCAGCGACACCTGCAGGATATCCGGATTTTCAAGACGCCATGCCCCGACCAGCCGGTCGAGGTAATGGGTCGCCAGCCAGTCGCGCAGAAACCGGGTCGGCGAGGCCAGCACGACTTTGTCGTCGCCGATCTCCTCGACCCGCAGCGACTGGAAAAAGGAGCGGTAGGCGTTGTCGCCAACCTGCTCCCGCAACCGGCCCAGAATCCGCTCCCAGGCCCCAAATCCGGGCGTCATGCCGGATTCCAGAGACGCGTCATCGCGCCCGCTTCGTGCTGGTTCCCCCGCCACGCTGAACCCCCAAATAATTTACGGCTTCTGTTTGGATATCGCCTGTATTAGGCGCCTATTTTCTGATTCTACTAACACAGTTTTATGACAACCTAAGTTGTCATTGAGCATACTCCCCCACCTGGAAAGACCCCATGTGGCCCAGCCAGAACAATATGCTCATTGTGTACTTTGACAACTGCAGAAAACTACACGAAGCCAATGGGATATTCCCGCTTCGGTGCTGCAAAGAGTAGCCAGATGTCGGCGATGTGACAATCAGAACGAATGCCGAATCCGCTTTTTTTGCGGAGTGCTTCGGGAAGGGCGCAGAATCCCTAGGGCCGGCCGAGGGTGCCCCTTCGACCGGCAGTCGTTCGCGGGGGTGCCGTCGAAAGCTTAGAGCGCGTTGATCCGCGCGGCCAGTCGCGACAGTTTGCGCGCAACCGTGTTCTTGTGCATGACGCCTTTGGTCGTCGCCCGATGCAACTCGGGCTGCGCGTCCTGGAACGCCGACTGAGCGACGGTCTTGTCGCCGGTCTCGATCGCGGTTTCGACCTTCTTGACGAAGGTGCGGACCCGGCTCATGCGGGCCCGATTGTTGGCCGTGCGCTTCTCGGTCTGACGAAGCCGTTTTTCGGCCGATATGTGATGCGGCATAATTTCTCGACGGGAACGGGAGGGCCGGGTTTATATCGGTGCTGAAGCCGAGCGTCAACCCGCGGCAATCTCTGTTTACCTCTATATCGGAGCGGCAATCACCTTGCACAGCATCACGATGAGCCTGGTCGCGGTTGCGCTGCTTGCGACGCCCGACGTCGATAAACTCGACTGCCCCGCTGCGGGCGAGGAGTACACCACCACCGTCAACAAGCTGATCGAAACGATCCGCGCTTACGAGAAATGCGTTTCTTCCGGCGACAAGCACAACGATTGCTCGGCGGAGATGCAGGCGGTCGACAGCGCCCACGACGACTTCGCCGACGCCATCGCCGATCTGAAGGATTGCAAGTAAGCCACCACCAGGCACCGTAGGATGGGCTGAGCGAAGCGAAGCCCATCGCTTCCCCTGGACCGGCAGGCGGTGGGCTTCGCTGCGCTCAGCCCACCCTACGAAAGATACGTGAGGCGGCACTCGTCCGGTCGCGGTCTCCGCTTTAATTCATACCTGTTATGCGCTAACGTTCATGTATGGGTGAGACGGATTAACTCCGCAACAGCCCTGAACAGGAAGGTTGCGCCGGTGGTTGACGCGCCGGCGCGTCACGGAGGCGAATAATGACGCGAAGGCTCAATGCAGTCGCGACAGCAGGGTCATTGCTGCTCGCAATCTCCTCGTCCCCGAACGCATTCGCCCAGCAATCGGGCGGCATATTGCGGGTCGGTCATTTCGACAGCCCGGCGAGCATGTCGATGCTCGAGGAATTCACCGCGGCGGTGAACCGGCCGATGATGGGCGTCTTCAACAATCTGGTGATCTTCAAACAGGATGAGGTGCAGAACACCCTGGACACCATCGTTCCCGAGCTGGCGACCGGATGGAACTGGAGCGAGGACGGGACCGAACTCACCCTGCCCTTGCACCAAGGGGTCAAATGGCATGACGGCAAGCCGTTCACCGCCGCCGATGTCAAATGCACCTTCGACCTGCTGCAAGGCAAGGCGAGCGAGAAGCTGCGGGTCAACCCCCGCAAGCCCTGGTACGACAACGTCGCCGAGGTGACGACCAACGGCGATTACGAAGTCACGTTTCGCCTGAAACGGCCGCAGCCCTCGCTGCTGGCGATGCTGGCGACGGGGTGGTCGCCGATCTATCCGTGTCACGTGTCGCCGGCCCAGATGCGGCAGCACCCGATCGGCACCGGGCCGTTCAAGTTCGTCGATTTCAAGCCGAACCAGTCGATCACCGTGGCCCGCAACCCGGATTACTGGAAGCCGGGGCGGCCCTATCTCGATGGCATCGAATACCGGATCATCAAGGATGTATCGACCCGGCTGCTGTCGTTCATCGCCGGCAAGGACGACGTCTATTTCGGCGTGACGATGCCGCAGTTGAAGGACGTCAAAAACCAGCTGCCGCAAGCGATCTGCGACATGACGATCACGAATGTCAGCCGCAACATGATCGTCAATCGCGACGTGCCGCCCTTCGACAACCCGAGTTGCGCCGCGCGATGACGCTGGCGCTCGACCGCCAGGCCTTTGTCGATATCATCGCCGACGGCCAGGGGACGATCGGCGGCGTCATGCAGCCGCCGCCGGAAGGCATCTGGGGCATGCCGGCCTATGCGCTGAAATCACTGCCCGGGTACGACCCCGATGTCGCGACCAGCCGCGCGGAGGCCCGCAAGATCATGCAGAAGCTGGGCTATGGCCCCGACAAGCGGCTGAAGACCACGGTATCGACACGCAACATCCCGCCCTACCGCGACCCGGCGGTGATCCTGATCAGCCAGCTGAAGGAAATCTACATCGACGCCGACCTCAACCCGATCGACACGACGCAGTGGTATCCGACGCTGATGCGCAAGGACTTCAAGATCGGGCTCAACGTCACCGAGACGGCGGTCGACGATCCGGATCCGACCTTCTACGAAAACTATGTCTGCGGCGCGCAGCGCAACTACACCGGTTATTGCAACCCCGAGCTCGACAAACTCGTCGATCGGCAATCGGCGGAACCCGATGCTGCCAAGCGCAAGAAGCTGGTGTGGGAGATCGAGCGCAAGCTGATCGACGACGATGCCCGTCCGATCCTGTTCTACACCCGCGCCGCCAACTGCCGCAGCCCGCAGGTGAAGGGTCTGACGACGATGGTCAACAGCATCTACAACAGCTCACGCTTCGAAGACCTGCGGCTCGACCAGGGCGGCGGCTATGGCAGCAGCACCGCCCCGGGCGAAACCCGTCGCCAGTAGGCTGCCTTCCCCGTGAGCGCCGTAGGATGGGCTGAGCGCAGCGAAGCCCATCCTACGGCCGATCCAAGGGAAGCGATGGGCTTCGCTGCGCTCAGCCCATCCTACGAAGGCTAATCACGCTTCGCCGTAATGCACGCGGCGGTAGTTGCGCGACGGGATCAGGTCGTCGATGTGCACGTCCCACAGAGACGAGTTGGTCCCGGCGGCGTGCTCGCGGAACAGGGCGTCGAACTGCCCGTGGCTTGTCACCTTCGTCGCGTTGAGGCCGAAGCCGCGGGCGATCTGGGCGATGTCGCCGCGGCCGTGGGTCGCGTGCATCGGGTCGACCCCATAGGCGCGGAATTTGTGCGTTTCGGCGCCATAGCCGCCATCGTTGAGGATGCAGATCAATAGCTTGATGCCCTGACGCTGGATCGTCTCCAGTTCCTGGATGTGCTGGTAGAGGCTGCCGTCGCCATCGACCAGCATGACCTTGCCGTTGTTGCGCGCGACGGCGACGCCGATCGCCGCCGACAGGCCCGAGCCGATCGCGCCGAAATCGATCGGGATGTGGTACTTGCCGGCCGGGCGGCCGCGGAAATGCGTCATCGTAAAGCTGAAGCAATGGCCGCCGGCGACGATGACGTCCCAATCCTTCGGCACCGCCGCGTCGAGTTCCTTGACCACCGGACGCGGGTCGAGCGTCCCCGGCGTCACCTCATAGGGCTTGGTGTCGGGGTTCGCGGCGGTGGCGGCGATCTTCGAGGCGACCTCGTTGCTGCGCCAGCCGTGGCGGCGAATGCCCTTTTCCCGCAGCCGCGCCACGATCGCCTCGGCCGCCGCCTTGGCGTCGGCCTGGACATGCAGGTCGGCGGTGCGCAGCCCCTGCCACAACCCCTTTGGCTGGGTGTCGATGCGCACGACCTTGGCGTTCGGGAACAGATAGCCGCCTTCGGTCGTGTAATGGCCGAGCCCGGCGCCGGCCGCGATCACGAGATCGCTCTCGGCGAAATACTCGCGGCCGAGATCGGTCGCGAAGGTGCCGGCGATATCGAGCGCGAAGGGGTTGCCGTCAAACAGCCCCTTGCCGAGCAGCGTCGTCGCCAGCAACGCTCCGCTTTCGTCGGCCAATGCCTCAAGCGCCCCCTTGGCGCCCGACCATGTCGCGCCGCGACCGCCGATCACGATCGGCCGCTCCGCTTCGGCGATCATCGCCGCGATCTCATCGACCAGAGCCGGGTCGGGTCGCAACGATTGCTGGCGCGGCATAAGGTCAGTCGACGGGGTGTAGTCCGGCAGATAGGGAAACTCCTCCTTCTGCAGGTCGAGCGGCACGCTCAGCACGACCGGCTTGCGTTCGGCGCGCGCGACATAGAACGCCTCGCGCACGCAGTCGAGCGCCCGGTCGATCGTGCGGATCGGCACGAAATGCGCGCCGGTGCCGAGCGCCAGCGGCGCCTGGTCGATCGACTGCAAGTACCACGAGGCGCCGATCGGCGCGTCGCCGGCGAACACGACGACCGGCGCGTTGCCGCGCGCCGCCATCGTCAGCGCAGTCATGATCTGCGTGTAGCCGGGGCCGCAGGTCACCGAGGCGACACCGACCTTGCCGGTGGCGCGGGCATAGGCATCGGCCATCGCGACGCAGCAATGCTCGTGGCGGGCGTGGATCAGCCGGGTCTTCTGGTTGTCGGCCATCGAGGCCGACCAGTACATGTTGGCGTCGCCCATCAGCGTGAACAGCGTATCAACGCCCTCGGCGGCGAAGGCCTGCGCCAGAATGTCGGAGACTTGATTTTCGCTCATTGCGACTCCCGCGGCCCCTTGGCCGAAAACAGATGACGGACCCAGTCGAGAAACGCGCGCCACACCAGCGAACCCGCGCGCAGTTCCGCAGCCGGCTTGAGCGGCGGTTTGGCGGGCGTTGGAGCAGCCTGAGCCGCGGCGGGCGCGGGTTCGGTCGCGATTTGCAGCGCCGCCTCCGGCTCGACCATCGTGATCGTACCGGCATCCGGCGCTGGAGCGCCCTCGGCATCGGCGATGAGCTTTGCGATGTTCTGCGAAAACTCGGCGAGCAAGGCCCGCGCCAGATGCACCCCACCGGCATTGGCGAAGGTTTCAAGCGGTCCGGTGATGTTGAAATTGCCCTCGACGGCCAGCACCGTCGTCGTATCGCCGGTGGCCGTCACGACGCCCGATGAGTTGGCGCGCGACTGGCCGCGCGCGTCGATCCCGCGCCCTTCGATCGTGACGCGGCGCGCCTCGTGGTCATAGGCGAGCTTGGCCTCGCCGCGGAACACCGCGACGGTCGGCCCGAACTTGACGCGGATCGTGCCCTGATAGGCGCCGTTGTCGCCGGATTTGGTCAGCGTCGCCCCCGGAATGCAGGAGGCGACGACCTCCGGATCGGACAAAAGCGGCCACACCTGTGCGGGCGGCGATGCTATCGTGATTTCTTCGCGGAGCGAGATCATGCGACCAAGCTAGAGGCAACAAGCCGGCTTTGTCGAGAAATGCGGGAGGGGCCATGACAGCGGATGTGCGCTTGGGCGTCATCGTGCCGAGCGTCAACAGCGTCGTCGAGGCATGGTATCCGCGGGTCGTGCCGGACGGGGTCAGCGTCCATTTCGCGCGCATGCTGATGCCGGCGGACACAACGCCCGAACGCATCATCGAGATGGACCGCACCGACGGCGTCCGCTCGATCCACCAGCTGGCGAGCTGCAAGCCGCATGCGATCGCCTATGGCTGCACCGCGTCGAGCATCGTGCAGGGACACGCCTTCGACGCGCGTCTGCGCGCGGAAATCCGCGAGATCGCCGGCGTCCCCGGCACCAGCGCCACCAACAGCATCTTTGAGGCCTGCGCGCGGCTCGGCATGAAGCGGGTGACCGCGATCTCGCCCTATGCCGAGACTGTCGATACCGCCGAGCACGCGTTTTTCGCCGAAGGCGGCATCACGACGATCGCCAGCGCCCATCTCGGTATCACCGACGGCTTTCGCCTCGCCGAGCCGACGCCCGAAGAAATCCTCGACCTGGCGCTGGGCGCCTGGAATCCGGACAGCGACGGCATGATCATCGCCTGCCTCAATTTCCGCTCGCACCCCATCATCGACGAACTGGAGGCGCGCATCGGCAAGCCGGTCGTCACCTCGACGCAGGCGACGCTGTGGCATGTCCTGCGGATCGCCGGCGTCACGAAACCGATCCCCGGCTACGGCAGGTTGTTGCGGGAGCATTAAACCAAGGGAGAGCGAACATGGTGGGCATCACCGAGGTGGCAAAGCAGTTCTTCGAGGCCTGTGAGGCCGGCAAGGGCTGGCAGGTCTGCCGGGCCTATTGCACGCCGGATGCGAGCTTTGCGGCGCAGGCCGAGCCGCTCGCCAAGATCAACTCGCTCGAGGGCTACACCGAGTGGATGAAGGGCCTGCTGACCTTCATGCCCGATGGCCGCTATGAGGTTAAGTCCTTCGCGACCGATGAGGGGCGCCACAATGTCTGCGCCTATGGCGTGTTTTCCGCCACCCATACCGGCGAAGGCGGCCCCTGCCCGCCCACCGGCAAAAGCACGAATACCGATTACATCTACGTGATGGAATTCACCGGCGATAAAATCCGCCACATGACCAAAATCTGGAATGCCGGCTGGGCCGTCCGCGACCTCGGCTGGGGCTGAACCAAGGAGAAAACCGATGCCCGAACTTCCCCGCCTCAACCCGGCGATCCGCGCCCTCGAAAGCGGCAAGCCTGCCTTTGTCACATTTTCGCCGGCCGAGATCGGCGCGGCGCAGTCGATCGGGGCGCAGCCCTACGATGGCGTCGTGTTCGAGATGGAGCACAACCCCTATGACATAAGGCAGTTGCGCGACTGCATGCAATACATGCTCGACCGCGCCCAGATCGTGAAATCGGGCAGCCTTGCGCCGGCCGTCGCGCCGATGGTGCGCATTCCGCCGAATGGCGGCGAAATGAACCAGTTCATCGCCAAACAGGTGCTCGATATCGGCGTCTATGGCATCGTCTGGCCGCATGTCTCGACGGTCGACGAGGCGCGCAACGCGGTGCAGGCGTGCCGCTATCCCCGCCCCCGCTCGGCCAGCCATTACGAACCGCCGGGCCAGCGCGGTGACGCGCCGCGCACCGCCGCGCGCTATTGGGGCATCGACCAGCAGACCTATTACAAACGCGCCGACACCTGGCCGCTCAACCCCGAGGGCGAGGTGCTGTGCGTGATCATGTGCGAGGAGGTCCGCGCGATCAAAAACCTGCCGAAGATGCTGAAGGAAGTGCCGGGGATCGGCGTCGTGCTGCTCGGCGAAGGCGACCTGTCGCAGGATATGGGCTTCCCGCGGCAATACGATCACCCCGAAGTCGCCGCCGCGATCGATGAAATCCTGGCGATCTGCAAGGATGCCGGCGTCCCCTGTGGGCATCCGCATGTCGATGCGAACAATGTTGAGAAGCTGGTCGAAAAGGGTTTCCGCTGGCTGATGCCGGCACCGACGCAGTCGTTTGCGGCGTTGCAGAAGGGCCTGGCGGCGAGCGGACGGAAGTAACCCCTCGCCGCCTCTTGCCAGCCTCGCGCGGACGCGATGTAGTGCGCGCGAAGTCGAAACGCCACTGGAGGAATGACATGGACGCCGACGCGAAGAAGACCGCGCTGAGGATGATCCCCTACGGCATCTACGTACTGACCGCCGATGACGGCAAGGGCAACGTTGCCGCCGCCACCGTCAACTGGGTGACGCAGACCGCCTTCGCGCCGCCGCTCGTCGTGGTCGGCGTCAAGACCGATTTGGGCGCCTACGGCATCGTCAAGAACACCAAGAATTTCACGCTCAACATGCTCGGCAAGGAGCACAAGGGCCTCGCCTTTACGTTCTTCAAGCCGGCCCAGCTGGCCGACGGCAAATTGTCCGGCCAGGCGATCCACAAGGGAACCAATGGCGCGCCGATCCTCGACGCGGCGCTCGCCTCGGTGGAGTGCAAGGTGACCAGCATCGTCGAGCAGGGCGACCACCACATCGTCGTGGCCGAGGTCACCGAGGCGCACGTGCCGAACCCGATCTCCGGCCGCCCCGACGTCGCGATCCTCGAAATGAAGGATCTCGGCGACAACGTCTTCTACGGCGGCTAATCACTCCGGGCGATGGGTGCGCGCCACGCCGGGCGTCCGCCCATCGTCAGGATCACCCGGTGATGCTTGATACGACCTCGCTCAGCAATGCCGTGCAGCGGCTTCGCGAAGGTCTTGCGCGATACCAGCGCGAAAGCGCCGATGAGCAAATTCGCGACGGGCTGATCCAGCGGTTCGAATACACCTACGAACTGAGCCATAAGATGCTCCGGCGCTATCTGCTGGAGATCGCCGCGACCCCCGACGAAACCGCACAAATGCCGTTCGCGGATCTGATCCGCGCGGGAACGGCCCAAGGCCTGCTCCGCGAAGAATGGCCGGTGTGGCGCCGATTTCGCGAAATGCGCACGAGAACCAGCCATACCTATGATTCCAAGGCCGCATCCGAATTGGTTGCCGTCATCCCCCAATTCCTGCGCGAGGCCGAGCACTTGCTGGGGGAACTGCGACGGCGGCTGGTATGATACTGGATTTGCCGGCCGGGCATCGGCGGTTGGTCGTCGGCATTCTTCGCGAGAATTTGCCGGCCGGAGCCAAGGTCTGGGTATTCGGCTCGCGCGCGACCGGCCGGGCGCGACGTTATTCCGACCTCGATCTGGTTATCGATGCCGGCCACCCCCTCACCCTCGACGAAACCGCCGTGCTGGCCGAGGCCTTCGAGGAGAGCGACCTGCCCTACCGCGTCGATGTCGTCGATTGGTTCGCGATCGGCGACCGCTTCCGCGAAATGATCGCCGCCGACCGCCTGCCGCTGAACCTGATGCCCTGACCGCCACCCGGGAGACCGCCGATGAGTGCCGACGCCACCACGATCACCACGACCGAACAGACCCGGCAGGCGCGCCCGACAACCGGCGGCTCGATCTATGTCAAGCCGCAGGACATGGAATGGGCGCCGACCCAGTTCGCCGGCATCTCGATCAAGGTGCTGTACGAAGACAAGGCCAAGGGCGAGATGACCTGCTTTCTGAAATGGGAGCCGGGCGCCACCCTGCCGATGCACAAGCACGCCGAAATCGAGCAGAGCTATGTCGTCGAAGGGTCGTTCTACGACCATGACGGCATTTGCCGCGCGGGCGAATTCGTCTGGCGCCGGATCGGCTCGTTCCACGAAACGCATTCCGACGAAGGCGCGATCATCCTCGCGGTTTATCGCAAGCCCAACGTCTTCCAGCACAGCACGGGGTATTCGCGATAGCGGCTGCAAGCGCGCCAACGGGTTCCGGCAACCGCCGGGTTCGAATTTTCGGCACGTCGGATCAGGCTGCGATTAGCCGCGGATGAAGGCCAGAATGTCAGCATTGATGATGTCGGAATGCGTCGTCTGCATGCCGTGCGGGAAGTCCTTGTAGACTTTCAGCGTGGCCTTCGGCGCCAGCTTGGCGGAAAGCGGGCCGGCATCCGCAAACGGCACGATCTGGTCATCTTCGCTGTGCATGACCAGTAGCGGGATGTCGATTTTCGGCAGATCGTCGGTGTGGTCGGTTTCCGAAAACACCTTGATGCAATCGTAATGGGCTTTGGTGCCCCCCATCATCCCCTGACGCCACCAGTTGCGGATGGTGCCTTCTGAAACCTTGGCGCCCGGCCGGTTGAAGCCGTAGAAGGGCCCGGCCGCGACATCGAGAAAAAACTGCGCCCGATTGGCGATCTGGGCGGCACGAAAGCCGTCGAATACCTCGATGGGCGTTCCGCCGGGGTTTTTCGCGGATTTGATCATCACCGGGGGGATCGCACTGATGATGACCGCCTTGGCGGCGCGGCCGGTGCCATGCCGGGCAAGAAACCGCACGACCTCGCCGCCGCCGGTCGAATGGCCGATATGGATGGCATCCTTCAGGTCCAGCGCGGTCACCAGCGCCGCCACGTCGTCGGCATAGGTGTCCATGTCATTGCCGGTATCGGTCTGCGTCGAGCGGCCATGTCCGCGCCGGTCGCGCGCAATCACGCGATAGCCCTCGCCGAGAAAGAACAGCATCTGGGAATCCCAGTCATCTGCCGATAGTGGCCAGCCGTGATGAAAAACCAGCGGCTGTCCCTTGCCCCAGTCCTTGTAGAAGATTTGCGTGCCATCCCTGGTGGTCAGCGTCGGCATGTCTTTGCCCCCTTCCGAGTGTGCGGACACCGGCCCTCGCGCCGGTATTCCGAGACTACCCCGACTGGAGCGATGGTCGCGTGCCATTGGCGAGACATCGTCTACCGGGCCTCGCTGTTAGCCGCGAGGCCGCCGGCCCCGCCGGGGCTTTATCGTACCCATTGAGAAATTGGCGCGCCACGGCCGACGAAGATGGGCAATATTGTTTCGCGGCGGCACTATGATGCCGTAGGCTGGCGCACGCCAGAACCCGAGAACATGTGATCGCCTGCGATTTGGTGCTGCGCCCATCGGGGGCCGTTTTTCCGATGTCGCGATCGTCAAGTTGTCACTATGCGCCTCCACGGACAAGACGCCGAACCATCTTGGGAATCGGCGCAATGTCCGTTCTTGGGGGTGAACCGGAAGTTGACGGCGGGGCGCCAAGATGACGCGATTGACCCAACGGCGACATAATATCGATGTGCAGTACCGATATCTGGGAGGGTGCCTACTACCCTTGTACGGCTTTCACTAAATCTGAAAGTTCACATTCACGCTCGAAGGAGTCTCCGATGAGCTTGAAGCTGTTAGCCGGGTTACTGATCATGGCGCTAAGCGCCGGTTTTACGAGTCCGGCCGCAGCCCAGGAGGTTTTGCCCTTTCCGGTCAAACCTTCGGGCAGCACAGCTGAGCGGACCATGCAGGAGTCAATTTACCGTCCGCTGCCGCCTGTGAACCATCTACCGAAGGATGCGCCTAACATTCTCATCGTGCTCATCGACGATGTCGGCCCAGCCCAAACGGACACTTACGGCGGCGAAATCCATACACCGACGCTGAGCAGGATCGCCAACGAAGGGGTCTCCTATAACCGATTTCACACGACCGCGATGTGTTCACCCACACGGGCGGCCTTGCTGACGGGCCGCAATCATCATCGTGTCGGCAACGGTCAGATCGGCGAATTGGCGAATGATTGGGACGGGTACACGGGCATCATCCCCAAGAGCAGTGCTACGGTCGCCGAGGTGCTCAAGGACTACGGGTACAGCACCGCTGCTTGGGGGAAGTGGCACAATACGCCGGTCGATCAAACTACCGCCGCCGGCCCGTTCAATTACTGGCCCACTGGCTACGGCTTCGAATACTTTTATGGCTTTCTCGGCGGCGAAGCTTCTCAGTACGAACCGCAACTCGTCCGAAATACAGCATACGTCGAACATCCCCGCACCTCAGGGGGCCACAATTACTATCATCTGAGCGAAGACCTTGCCGACGACGCGATCCATTGGTTGCGTCAGCAGAAAGCGTTTAATCCGGACAGACCATTTTTGATGTATTGGGCGCCCGGGGCTTCTCATGGTCCGCATCAGGTGCCGAAAGAATGGGCCGATAAATATAAGGGCAAGTTCGACGATGGCTGGGACAAATACCGTGAGCGTGCTTTCCAGCGTGCCGGACAAATGGGCTGGATACCGTCTGATGCGCAGCTGACCCCGAGACCAGCCACCCTGGCATTCCTGGGACTCCATCCCGGAGGACGAAAAGCCCTTCCAGCGCCGCCTCATGGAGGTGTTTGCCGGGTTTACCGAGCACGTAGACGTACAGATCGGGCACATCGTTGATGAAATTGATCGGCTTGGCTACGGCGAGAACACGCTGATTCTTTATATCTGGGGTGACAACGGCGCCTCGGCTGAAGGGCAAGACGGCACCATCAGCGAGCTTCTGGCACAGAATGGTATTCCGACTACCACCAAACAACAGATCGCAGCACTCAACGCACTTGGCGGTCTCGACGTGCTCGGCTCGCCTAAAACCGACAATATGTATCATGCTGGCTGGGCTTGGGCCGGCAGCGCGCCTTATCAGGCGACCAAGCTCATCGCCTCGCATTTTGGTGGCACGCGCAATCCATTGGCTGTCCGCTGGCCTGCAAAGATCAAGCACGACGGCACGCCCCGCCCGCAATTCCTGCACGTGAATGACGTGGTTCCGACCATTTATGACATCGTAGGCATTGCACCGCCGCGCGTGGTCAACGGCGTCACGCAAGATCAATTTGATGGCGTCAGTTTTGCGGGCACGTTCAACGATCCGAAGGCCAAGGAGGGGAAACAGACTCAGTATTTTGAAGTCATGGGAAGCCGGGGCATTTATCGCGACGAGTGGATGGCGTCTGCGTTCGGGCCGCGCGTGCCATGGGTTCCCGGCCTACCCAAGGGCATCAAGGAGTGGACACCCGACAAGGACAGGTGGGAACTCTATGATCTGAGCAAAGACTGGTCGCAAGCTAACGACCTCGCCGAGAAGATGCCCGCGAAGCTTGCCGACATGAAGGACACGTTTCTGATCGAGTTCACCAAGAACAAAGGCTTGCCAATCGGCGGCGGCCTATGGATTCCCATACTCCATCCTGAACTGCGCACAGTACCGCCATACACATCGTGGACCTTTCCTGGTGCCATCACGAGAATGCCTGAAGTCGCCGCGCCCGCGCTGGGCAACAAAGAAAACCTCGTTAGCATTGACGCCGACTTCCCGGCAAATGCCAACGGCGTTCTCTACGCACTGGGCGGGTTTTCCGGGGGCCTCACCTTGTACGTCAAAGACGGCGTGCTGTCGTACGAATACAATCTGTTCGAGATTATGCGCACCCAGATCAAGGCCCAGGACAAACTGCCCACCGGCAAGGCGAAGATCGAAGTCCAGACGACCTATGTGGAGCGCAGGCCGGCCGGCCCCCTCAAGGTGGTCCTGAAAGTCAACGGCAAGGAAGTCGCGTCGGGCGTGGTACCAGTAAGTGCGCCTCTGATCTTTACGGCCAACGATTGCCTCGACTTCGGCATCGACCTCGGTTCTCCGGTCGGGCTTGAGTACTACGATCAGGCTCCCTTCAAATTCAATGGCAAGATCGAAGGTGCGCGCGTGCAATACCTGAGCGAGCCCGCGCAGTTGAAGGAAGAGAAATTGCAAACGCACGGAGCGATCCCGTCACAGGATTAGACCGAACAATCCAATTCGCATCGTGCGCGGGGGTTGTCTGCTGCTGGCACCTTGGAGACATAACGGGTCGGTCTGACTATGTCCGTTCTTGGGGGTAGACCGGAAGTGAAAACGGCAATATCAAACTCGTAAATGATCGTGTCGACGACACAACCAAAGCGTCTGATTATCGTCCGCATTTCCGGTCGGGCGCACAATTTGCAGCGGCGACCTAACGCCGCAACAGTGGATGATCGACGCAACGGCGGCTAATCGGCGTGCGGAAACATTGCAGGCCCGGAGCGACTTGCTCCAATCTCGACTTGCCGCAGCCTAGCGCTGCTCGCGCTTCGGCATCGACTGAATTCGGGCTGGAAGCGAGTGACTGTTTGTTACCTGCTATGTTCCCCACCGAGGCTTGCGGCGCTCATAAATCTGCGTAACCCATTGAGAAATTGGCGCGCCCGGAGAGAGGAGGACTTTTTACCTGAAACCCGCAGAAATCCTAGGATTTTCGGCCTCGTTTCCGCGCTTTGTGTACCACACCCACGGACAGCCGGGAAGTGCTGACCTGACACCCTGCCCAGCGGGTCCAGATTGATCCGCAACTACCGGGCACAGATGCTTGGCGGCTACCATTTCGACCATGCAGTCAGGCTCGCAACCAAGGCGCCAAGCACGCTCGCCAGTGATGTGCAGATACCCGACTTTGACTTCTCCAGACGTTCTACAACGAGCAGGAGGGGTCTCTGTAGCACCGGCCGGAGAAAATATATGACAAACGCTCCGAAGACAACAATAAAGAATGTCGTTATCGGTATGATTATCTGAAGACTGAATACGCGGTAACTTGACGGCTGTAGCAATCCTCCGAAGAAAAAATAGATGATCCCGCGGTATTTCAAATCTTGTCCAAATATTAAGTAGAGCCAATAAATTCCGCCGAAAATACCATCAAAATCTTGAGGTCGAGTGTTTAACTCTAATGCGATCTCTACGCTAAGGTTCCCTAAACATAATCCAAGCCACGCTAACGAGGACGAGACGATAAAGCAAAATGTGGCAACGTAGTATCTGAATAGACACACCGATTTAAGACCAAGCATCGTTACCCGAATTGATAACATATCGATTGTCATGTTTGATAATAATATGATGGCGTATATGGTAGCATCGATGACATGGACATCGTGATATTGATCATAGAAGCGAAACAGACCCCATCCTCCGTCCGCAGATGCGCGGAATATCCATACAAGTAAATAAAATCCGAGGCTGTAAACAAACACAGAGACGATAAATTTCTTCGTAAACATTATTTTCCCGAACAATTTGTGCAAATATCTCAAATACGAGCTGGCAGAAGATTGAATTATTCTAGTCCAATTTGGCTCAGAGAGGTGCACGTAGGCATCTATCAAGCGGTCTTTGACCCTTCGTTGCCCCTTTTCCCCAATGAGAAAATCACAGAAATGTCCAAGCGCAATGCAGCTAGTCAAAATGAATATCGCGAAAGTCATCTCACTTGCCCTCCGAGCTTACCTGTACCAGTGTGATTGGCGGGCCAGGTATCGGTGACAGCTACCCGCGTTACCCCGGACGTAACTGGCGCCCCCGTCCGCAGCCACGCCGCTTGGCCGCTCTTGCTCCCACTCCTTTATAAGCCGATTGAGTAATGTTGCATAAGCCTCCGCTACTTCCCGGTTTGCAATCAATTGGGTGAGGGGCCGAGCGGACGAACGTTTGTCCGGTGGGGCAATTCCTAAATCCGAAAAAAAGGGACCGGCCGGCAACCACCTCACCGACACCTAACCCCCACCGCGGATTATCGCAGGAAGGCTCAGTGTTCAGTATTGGTAGTCGCTAGCCGGTCCCCAAGTAGGTCACGGTGTGATGGCGCACAGAAAGTGTATAGCCGCTGCGGCGCTCTCCGGTGAGCCTACAGTGGTGTGTTAGGTCCCAAGGCTACAGGGATAGCTCTTTTCAAGATGACGCTTGTGCGCGCCTTATACGAGTTTGTACGCGAAGGGTCTCTACGCTAAGAGCGCTCTACGCGATGCTCTATTCCCAACCCGTTTCATTGTTCCACTGCTCAACCCTTTGAGTGCCCTTCGGAGTTGGAGCACGAAGGGGAACCGGCAAAGGTGGAAGCACACCGATACCGGGAATGGACCTGGGCTGTGGTAGAATAGGCCGCGGCACCGGGATCATCAGTGCTCTCCCGGCAAGCTGCCATGCTAGATCGGACATTGGTATTTATCTTCCTTTGGGAAACTGAGGGCTGATCAGGTTCGCCCTAATGGCAGCCCGCCATTCGACACGGCCAACGCCAGGGATTTCAATGGTGATAACGGGATCGCCGCCTCCTCGCTTCTCCATACGTGCCCCGAGGGCTTGTGCGGCAGGGTGGGCGAGGAAGCCCTGAGGGTCATGCTTGGGTAGGTCGTAGATGTATTGGTTGATCACTTCGTCATAGGCGTTACGCTTGCCCTCCTCAACATGAGCGCGGATCGCCTTGTTGACCAGAGTTGGGTTAATCTTGCGCATCGTTTCCAGGATGACGGATAGACCTTCGCCGGCCCCGGTCATGTCCATTGCCTGCTTGGTGAACGCGGCGTGTAGGCCAGCAGCCCGTTCGCGGACTTCATCGGGGGTAACGCCTATCAGAGTGGCGGCACGGTTCGCGATATCATCGGTGAGTTCACCATCATTGATGATGCTGTCCATACCGACCTTGAGGTCCATGTTGCCGATCTTCTGGAAGTCAGCAATGTGGCTTTCCAATTGTTCGTCAAAGGGTGTGATCTGCTCATTGGCGACAGCCTCAGCAGCCTTGGCCTTCTCAGCAGCCTCGGCATTCTGTTTGTCCAATGCCTGCTGGTATTCGGCCTGTAGCCGCTCCTGGTGCGTCTGAGGGGCACTAGGCGTGTTTGCATCCTCATAGTACCCGGTGGCGGGATTGGTCCGTACCAAGCCCATAGCGACCGCAGCGGCTACCGAGGTTTCCATGCCCTGAACCAGGACAAGCGTCTTGGGGGTGACCGAACGGCCTGACTGAGGATTGCCGTTCATGCTGCGAGCCGTAGACATAATGCCCTGGCTTTCATCACGGGGAGCAAGGTCACCGGTATGAAATACCGCAGGGGCGGGGATGGTGTGCTGTCCGGTGCCGACGACTACGGACTGAGAGTTGCCGACGACTTTCCCACTGGCTACGAAGCTGCGGGGCTCCGGCTGTACCTGTCCGGGGCTTGAGTATTTGTATTGTCGAGCAAGGGCTTTGGCTTCCTCTTGCTCTTCGTGAGTGCCGATGGTGGCGCGGAATACACCGTCGCCAATGCGTGATACGTTATCGGACATGGGTTGTTCGTTCCTTTATGCGGCGATGGCCGCGGGTGTGGATAGATGATTTATGCGGCGATGGACGCTTACGCTGAGCACTTATGTGGCGAGTGCCACGGGCGTTGGCCGCGGGATGGTGGGGATTGATGCAGGGTGGTGATCTACTTGAAGGGCTGAGCCTCTACGGCTGCCTGTAGTTCCTCCTGACGTTGCTTACGGGCTTTCTGCTGTTGCTCTATGGCCTCCACCATCGGCATCAACACGGGGAGGGTGGTGTGTATAAGGTATCTGCCCATCGCATCCAGCACGCCTTTAGATGTCCCTGTAGTGATCTTGCGTAGACCTCTACCAGGAGCCTTGCTCATTGACACATAGCCGTCCCGTGTTCGGAGGCTAAGCACAGCCCGAGCCATTGCATAGGTCAACTCAGGTCCAATCGGGAGGGTGTTCGGTTCGTAGTGGCTGAGGAGGTAGAGGCTGGCAACCACATTGAATATTTCCTGAGCACCCTCTACACCCACCACACCACCACGATGGAGCCGCCTTAGTTCAGCGCGTAGTTTACCCATCGTGTCTGTGGGCCACGTAGGTGCTTTCTCTTCGCCCTCAGTGACCCATGCGGCAAACGAGGTGTAGATCATGTTGAGCGATGGGTGGTCTTCATTGGCCTTCAGGAACCGCGACAGCATCACCCGATAGGGCTTCAACTGAGTGACCCTGATAGCCTTCTGTGTTGGGGAGCCAAAGCGGAGTAGGCGTTGAGCGTGCTTGCTACAGTATCGGTGGACGCCATGCACATACCGCCGACAACCTGGGATAGGGCAAGGGATGCAGTCTTGCTTGCGCTCCAGGTCTCGACGGCGGAGGCTCTCAATGTCGGCTTCGTTGTGGGATGACATGATGATTATGGACGCTTACGCTGGGCGCTGGGGGATGATTAAGCAGGGGACACCTCTTTCCTGTTAGACAGGGGGTTGGTTTCATAGGCGTAGGGTTTTTCGTGAGCGACGATCGCGGTACTCATGTGATGCTCCTCCTGGATTACCGGTAGGGATTGCTGAAGGTTGAGGAAGGTCTGACATCAATTCGTAGGACACTTGCATCACTTCCTTTTGATGGTACATGGCAGCAGTATCATTGAGATCGACGCCATCGGTTACGTCAACGAAGCGCATGTAGGTCAACGCTCGTCGATAGTTTACGGGAGTGATCCGCTCCACCATATCCTTGAAGCTCCTGGCGTCGGATGTGAGGGATGCGAGTTGGATTAGGTCTATTCCTTGTTCTCTGATCAGGGGGAGGAGCTTGATCCCGGCTGACCTTATCTCAGTCTCGCGCCGGTTGATGCGGACTACGAGTGCATTTGACACAGTGGCAGTTCTCTCCTTGTTGTTGATGATGATGATGATGCAAGTTAAGGTAGGTGGCACACGACGCCCAGCGCAGAGCGTCTAGGTGCGTCACTGAGTGGGGTTAGGGCATTCTAGGCTGCCACTGTAGCTGACACTAAAGACGCTCCTACAACCTCACCAGAAGTGATCCTAGGTGCACAGGTGTATTTGTACACTTCGCCAAGCGGTTCTCCAAAAATGGACCGCAGTCCACTTTTATGAAGGTGGCGCGACATTGGGAAAAAGTGGGCGCGCCCTCCTTTTCAATCACATCAATTCGACAAGCTCTCTCGGGTGACGAAGATCGCTGAGTCCAAATGTGACCCGCGGGTCACTTTTCGGGAGGCAGGCAAGTTCATGCTGCTACTCGCAAAGGCGCAGGGCGAGGACTTATTGCAGCTCAAGGAGCACACCCCTCACGGGGAGTTCAAGACCCGGATCAAAACCGAAACACGTTTCGTTTTTCCACGCTCCGAGAGTTTCTCGATCGGGCGGCGAGATACATGAAGGTCGCCAAAAGGACCGTCGACGAGCCTTTTGACATCGATCAGTCCATTTCAGCCTTCCTCGGGGAACCAACGCAGGGCGAACGGTTCAAGGAGTACGTGCTGTTGACGAAGCTCAAAAGGGGACAGCTATCCCTTTTTACGTCAGTCATCGGAGCACTGCCGGTGAATGATCCCAGGGGAGCGGACTGGCGCCAGACCGGTTGAACAGCCTGAACCTGTAAAGGCTTCAACTGAAAAGCGTCGGCGCCGACGTTTTCAAAACTCCGGACCTCCGGACTTTCAGCCAGGAGCGAACCTGTAAAGTCCGCCGGGGCGGACCTTAAGTGAAAACAGCAGCGCGCTAGCGGTTTGGTCCCCACGTCAGAGCGACCTTCATGTAGAGGCTTCAATGTCAAAAGTGTCGGCGCCGACACATTTGGTGGACCAAAGTGGCGGACCTCCGCCGATTTGAAGTTTCCTTGGCAAGGAAAGTTTGGTGGACCAAAGGTGCAGACCTCTGCGCTTTTGAAGTTTCCTGCCAAGGGAAGTTTGGTGGACCCAAATGTGTCGAGTTCGACCTTTTTGATCTTCCTCGGTGGTGTCCTGAAGTGTCTCGCAGCGAGACAGTTGGCCTCCCACATTGCGTCACCAAATCCGACACGCGTGTCGCTTTTGAGGTTCGACATGGGCAGACACCTGAACGCAGTGCTCAGCGCAGCGTACACCTAAGTCCACCGAACGCAGTGCTGGAGGGAACACCATCTGCCTGCTTATGAAGCCCTCTAAGGGGAGCCCGGGTTATGTATGGTGTAGGCTCAGGTGGGCGCTATGCTGGACGGATGTAAGCATCCGGCGAAGGCCGCAGGCGCTCGGTGGATCGGGCTGGTCAGCCCATCGTCGCCGGTGGGTTTTTCTTGGCGAGGCGAGCCCTGACGGCGTTGCGCTGGTTGGCGATGCGACTGAGGGCGTAATTGATCGGCAGTTCGTCGATCACATCGGGATCGTAATCGTCGAGCCATTCCTTGGCTTCGACGTGGTTCGGGTGGTTGGGGTCGGCGACGGCGTCGAGCGTCTCGTAGAAGCCGGGGATGCCGCCGCAATCCTCGGGCGGGGCGTTGCGCTGGCCGGCGATGTAGCGAGGGTAGGAGAGATCGGGGTCGCCGGCGCGGATATTGGTGAGCGTGAGCCGGTGCTCCCAGCAATCGCCGAAGTCGTAGAGATAATCGATCGTGGTCTTGCGCGGCCGCAGCACGTCGCGCAGGCGGACCTTGCCGGCGTCGGTGCGCGGTTCGGTTCCCCAGTCCTCGTCGATCGGCAGGCCGTATCGGCGCTTGGCGATGGTGAACTCCCAGAGGTGGTAGTCGAACCACCCCATCGCGACCTGGATGACGTTGTGCAGGACCTTGAGGGTGATCGATGTCGGCACCTCGACCTGGCGCCAAATCACCGGGTCGCTGTCGCGCAACTCGATGCGAACGCTGGCGATCTGGTTGAAGCTGTCGAACGCAGCGCTGGTTGTGGCCGGGCTCATGCCGCCAGTTTGGCAGGCCGGTCCCTCCAGTTCCAGGGTAAGAGCTCGGCAAGACGGGAGGCCGGATGATCGGCGATCCGGCCGAGGATGTCGGCGAGCCAGGCTTGCGGATCGACATCGTTGAGTTTCGCCGTGCCGATCAGGGTGTACACCGCGGCGGCCCGCTCGCCACCACGATCGGAACCGGCGAATAACCATGCGCGCCGGCCGAGCGCAATTCCGCGCAGGGCTCGCTCGGCGGCGTTGTTGGTCAGGCAGATGCGGCCGTCGTCGAGAAAGCGGGTGAAGGCCGGCCAGCGCTTGAGCATGTAATCCATGGCTTTGGCGGTCTCGGCATGGCGCGACAGCCGGGCACGCTCGGCCCGCATCCATCGTTCAAGGTCGCAGACGAGCGGCACGACGCGCTCCTGGCGCGCTGCCAGACGGTCGCCCGCCGAGCGGCCGTTGATGTCGCGCTCGATGGCGAATATCGCGTCGATGCGGCGCACCGCCTCCAGCGCGACGGGCGCTTTGCTGGTGTCGGCGATGACGAAGAACTTGCGCCTGCCGTGGCTCCAGCACGCCGCCTCGGTGATTGGCTTCGGTTTGCGCTTGCCGTCGTAGAGATCGCCGAACCCGGCATAGGCATCCGCCTGGAGGATCCCCGCGTAGCCGGCAAGGTGGCGAGCAGGATGCTCGCCGTTCCGGTTGCGCGAGTAATAGAAGATCGCCGCCGGTGGGTCCGGTCCGGCAAACGGCCGGTCGTCGCGCACGTAGGTCCACAATCGGGCGGTGATCGTCTTGCCTCGGGCCAGCACCGGTACGGTCGTGTCGTCGCCGTGGATACGCTCGGCGGCGAAGACGTGCCGACGGATCAGCTCATTGAGCGGGGCGAGAGTGGCGGTGCAGGCCCCGACCCAATCGGCCAGGGTCGACACGTCGAGATCGATGCCCTGGCGCGCATAGCTGTCGCTCTGCCGGTTCAGCGGCTGGTGCTCGCCGAACTTGGCGTAAAGGATCATTGCCAAGAGGCTCGCCCCCGCCCGGCCCCGGGCGATGACGTGGAACGGGGCGGGCGGCTGGGTGATCTTCTCGCAGGACCGGCAGGTGAACTTCTCGCGAACGGTCTGGATCACCTTCCATTGGCGCGGCACCACCTCCAGGGTCTCGGTGATGGTCTCGCCGAGTTTGGCGAGCTTGCCGCCGCAGCACGGGCAGGCGCTCGGTGCGAGGATCACCACGCGCTCGCGCGGCAGATGCGCCGGAAAGGGAGCCCGCACCGGTTTCCTGCGGGTGAAGCTGCCCACCGAGGTCGTGTCGACGACTGTCGGCTTAGCGGCGGCTTCGTCCTCGGCGGCGCTCGCCTCCAGTTCCTCGAGTTGCAACTCCAGCTGGTCGATCAGCTTGCGACCACGCTCCGAGGATTGCCCGTACTGCTCGCGCTTCAGTTTGGCGATCAGCAGCTTGTAATGGGCCACCATCGCCTCGGCGCTGGAAGCGCGCACCTCGGCTTGCTGCCGTGCCGCGCGCTCGGCGGTGAGCGCGGCCTTCAGCGCGGCGATATCCTCGGGAAGCGGCTCGGGCGAGGTCATGACGCCCGATTGTCTCACCACGTCGATGCCGTGACTTGTCTCTTGCCAGGGGGCGAGTCAAACGGTCGCAGGGTCAACCGGCCATCTCCGGCCGCCACGTGCGAACCGGGTTTCTCCAATCAATCCCATCAAGCATATAGGCCAGTTGCGCCGCGCTGATCGCGACGGTGCCGTCCGCCGCCGACGGCCATATGAAGCGACCGCGCTCCAGCCTTTTGGCGTAGAGCGACATGCCAATCCCGTCATGCCAGAGAATCTTGATCAGGTGACCGCGCTTGCCGCGAAAGACGTACATATCCCCGGCATGCGGGTCGCGATGCAGTACCTGCTGAACCTGGACCGCCAGGCTGTTCATGCCGCGCCGCATATCGGTGTGCCCGACCGCCAGCCATACCCGCACACCCGAGGGAACGGGGATCATCGGCGCGACAGAGCCTTGACGACGGCCACCGCCAAGGCCGCGGGAATCGAGCCGGGTATCCGGACCCGGGCCTTCCCGGCAAACTCAACCTCGATCGTCGCCTCGGCGCAAGGTGGCACGCCGCTCGCGGTTGTCGGGGCGGAGTCCTCGGCCGGCGCGATCAGCACCTGGGCGAACCCTGCAGCCGCGGCCTGGAACTCCTGCCGCCAGCGATAGATCTGGCCCGAAGAAACGTCAGCCCGGCGAGCCACCTCAGAGACGACGGCACCCGGCGCAAAACTCGCGGCCACGATCGCCCGCTTCTGCTCGTCACTCCAGCGCCGTCGACGTTCGGGCCCGGTAATCACCTCAACTCTTGCCATCGCCCCATCGCTAGCACCGGTGCAAGCACCGTCCTTTGCACCAGTGCTACAACCAGCCTACCCGTCCCGATCGCGCAAGACGGCTTTCACCGGACGGGTACCGCCAAAGGCCAGATTGGTGGTGACGATGATCGAGGTGCGTTCGTAAAGACGGCTGATCAGATGGAAGAGCAGCTGGCCGCCGGCCTGGGCGAAGGGCAGATAGCCGAGCTCATCAAGGACGACGAAGTCGAGGCGGGTCAGATAATCGGCCAGGCGGCCTTGCCGGCCGGCACGCGCCTCGCTCTCCAGCCGGTTGACGAGATCGACGACGGTATAAAAGCGACCGCGCGTGCCGCCACGGATGCAGGCGCGTGCAATGGCAATGGCGAGATGCGATTTGCCCGTGCCGGTGCCGCCGACCAGGACGGCGTTGCGCTGCTCGGCGATGAACCTGCCGGTTGCCAGATCGCGCACAAGGGTCTCGTTGACCGGCGTGCCGGTGAAGTCGAAGTCGCCGATGTCCTTGGCCAGCGGCAGCTTAGCGATGGTCAGCTGGTATTTGATGGATCGTGCCTGCTTCTCGGCGATCTCTGCGCCTAATAGGTCGCCGACGATCCGCGGCGGCTCGTGACGGCGTTTAATGCCGGTCGCCATTACCTCGTCGTAAGCGGCGCGCATGCCAAAGAGCTTGAGCGCCGACATCAGTTCGAGGACTTCGGTGCGTTCCATCAGGGAGCTCTCCGCAGGCTGTCGTAGCGGGCGCAATCGGCGATCGGCGCGTGCCGCAGCCGCAGCGCTTCGGGTGTCATGATTGTCGCTACCGGTCCCGGATCGCGCTGCCGCGCCAGAATGTTGAGGATCACGTCGGCGGAATGGACACCGCCGGCGAGCGCCTCCGCGCAAGCGGCCTCGACAGCCATCAGGCCGTCGCTCAGCACCGCCGAGAGCACACTGACCATCTGCCGGTCGCCGTCGTCGCTGCCCTTCAGCTTGCGCCGTACGCGCTCCAGATTGGCCGGGAGCAGCCAGTCTTTGAACGGTGCACCGTTGCGCAGCGCCCCGGGCTTACGGGCGAGCACCGGCACGTAGTGCCAAGGGTCGTAAATCGTCTGGCCACGGCCAAAGCAGCGGCGATGCTCGCCGACGATTGCGCCGTCCTGGCGGATCACCACGCGATCGGCATACGCCTGGAGCTCGACCGGGCGGCCGACGGCGCGCGAGGTGACCGAGTATTTATTGTTGTCGAAGCGCACCAGGCAGGTCTTCGAGACCGACGCCTGGAGCGCGCTGAAGCCATCGAAGGGCCCGCTGATCGGCACGAGGTGCGGGCGTTCCGCCTCGAAGGCCTCCCAGATCGTGCGATCGGCCAGCTCGGGGTGCTTATGGGCCCGGGCGTAGGCAATGCAGCGGTCGAGCAGCAACCCGTTCAACTCGTCGTAGCTCTGCCACCCGCAGCCGCGGGGTAAAGAAACGCTCGCGCACCAGCCCGACCTGGTTCTCGACCTGCCCCTTCTCCCAGCCCGACGCCGGCGTACAGGCGACCGGATCGACCAGGAAGTGACCGCACATCCGCTGAAAGCGGCGGTTGTACTGACGATCCTTGCCGAGGAACACGGCGTCGACCGCCGTCTTCATGTTGTCGTAAATCCCGCGGGTGCAGGCGCCCTTAAAGAACGCAAAGGCCCTGTTATGCGCGTCGAACACCATCTCCTGGGTCTCGCGCGGGTAGGCTCGCGCAAACAGCATGCGGCTGTGGCACAGCCGGACATGCGCCACCTTTACGGTGACCGTCGTGCCGGCGATCAGCACCACCTCGTGGCGACCAGTCGAACTGATACGCCTCGCCTGGGGCGAAGCTCAGCGGCACATAGGCTTCGGCTGTCGCCGCGCCGCGCTCAACCCGCCACCTCCTGGCGTACCGCCGAACCGCATCGTAGCTGCCTTCGTAGCCTAGTTCGCGCAGCTCCTCGAAGATCCGGATCAGCGTCAGCCGTTCGCGCGACGACCGCCTCTCATTATCCGACAGCATCCGGTCGAGATCGCCATGCCAAGCCCCCAGCTTCGGCCGCGGCTGCACCGAACGGGCGTACTCGAACTCGGTTGCGCCCGATCGCAAGAACCTTCCGAACCGTGTTCCGCGACAGCTTCAGATCGCGAGCGATCTCCTTGATCGGCTTGCCCTTAACAAGATGCTCCCGCCTGATCCGGCCGACCGTCTCCACAACCAGCATCCCCCGCCACCCGCTCGGCACACCAAGCGGGACAGCCTGCCTATCACCGGAAATTAGGGGGTCAAAGTTGGACGCCGATCACCCCGCTACTGGGGTCAATTTTCCACGCCTAAACACAGTAGAGCCTGCCCTCGCGAAAGCGGGGGTCGCGTCGAGCCAGAGGTAGGGCCACTCGCCCTCCAGGGGTCGGTTGAGGAAGGCCGCGACCTTGTCGTCGATCTCGCCGCACAAACGGCTGACCTGGCTCTTGGAAATGCCGGTCATGCCCATCGCACGGACCAGCTCGTCGACCGAGCGGGTCGATACGCCCTGGATGTAGGCTTCCTGGATCACCGCGGCGAGCGCCTTCTCGGCCATCCGGCGCGGCTCGAGGAAGCCTGGAAAATAACTGCTCCGGCGCAGCTTGGGGATGCGCAGCTCGACCGCGCCGGCGCGCGTCTCCCAGACCCGATCGCGGTAGCCATTGCGGTGGTTGATCCGCTCCGGGCTGCGCTCGCCCCCGGATCAGGTCCGGGGCAGGCTATGCGCGGCGCCGGTCAGGCCCTCGACCTCCAGCTCCATCAAGCGCTGCGCGGCAAACCCGACCATCTCGCGCAGCAACTCGGCATCCGAGCTCTTCTCCAAAAGCGCGCGAAGGCTCATCATCTCGTCGGTCATCGTCGGCTCCTCGGTTCGGTTGAATGGCTTGCAACCAAACCCTACCGGAGACCTGCGATGACCACCGCCGTGGATAAGTAGCCCGCCGCCGCCTGACTCTCGGCGGTCGCTGCGGCGGGCTACTTACCCACAGCTCCTACACCACCCGGTGGGACACGACCAACAGATGGCAATTGTCGCAATTACGGGCATAATCCCACGAGATCGTTTAGCTTGAGGACGTCACGGCCGAGTGGAGTATTTTCGGGTGACGGGATCTTCTCCCTTCTAAATCGGACCTTGCAAACCTGACATCCTGATCTGGTGACCTTTGCCGCACCCAAAGAGTGAACTTGCAGACGGATGCGGTTTAAGCCGGCTGTGAAATGATCGGGTGCGGTTCACGGCTTCCGAATGGGGGACTTTCGATGGATGATTGGCCCTTTCGCGGGCGTGCACTATGTGATCTGCCACGGAGCTGTCACTGGCGAAGCACCCCCGGGCTGATCAAAGGCGCGCGTGTCCGGGCTAGAAGAACAACGCTGCAAACCACATGATTACGTTAATCATACCGACCCGGAATTGACGCCATACTCTCGCTGTCGTAGCCGGTAGCTTTTACCAACTCCAACTGGTCAGCGAGATCATCTTTGTCCTGGATGCCGTGACCGATGGCTCCTCGGAATATCTGACTCGGCTCGCGGCAGATCACTTGGACAAGAAGACGGTGATCTTGCAAAACGAGCATCGGGTTGGGGCTGCCGCCTGTCGCATGCGCGGCGTCTCAGCCGCGGCAAATGAATGCATGCTGTTTTGCGACGACGACCTATTCCTTGAGCCGGGATATGACGAGGTCTGCTTCCGCAAGCTGAGAGAGACGGAAGCTGGCGCTGTCAGCGGGCGTCATCTATTCCGCCTGCGTGGTGAAACGCCGGATAGCGCGGTCGCCCGCTTCGGCAATGGACGGCGTCGCGGGGCGCCGTTCAATCGGCTGTTATGCGAGGTCGCGCCCGAGGCGTATTATGAGGGCGATATCGAGGTCCCGCTTACGAATGCCTGTATTCTGACCACAAAATCTCTGCTTCTGAGATACGGCTTCGATCCGTTCTACAAATCTGGCAACGGCTATCGCGAGGAGTTGGATTTCCAGATGAACCTTTTTGTCAATGGGCACTCGATCCGCGTCACAAACGAGACGCATGCGGTGCACCTTCATCGTTCCGAGGTCCGAACCGGCGGCAACCGTGTGAACCGCGCCGCACGCATTTACTGGGCGATCTACTATACCAGCTATTTCTATCGCAAATACTGGAACAGGTACGCCAAACGGGTTGGGTTGCGCTGTCCACGCAGCATTGCGTTACTGGTCTTTTCGCTCTGGACCACGTACGCAACGTTGCTGCGCCCGTTGCGGCACCTGTTGCCATGGAAAGAGCCGACAGCGTTGCCCATACAACGCCATCCGCAGGATAGGGCGGAGGCTCATCATGAGCCGGAAGCGATGCCGCGGATGTGAATGGAACTCGACCTGTCCGCTCGTGGTCTGGCGCTCACCCTATTAGGGCTCAAACCGATCCAGAAGCTGATCCCTCCTGCGGTGCGCGGCCGCGGAGCGATAATCTGCCTCCATTCGATCGGCGAGCCCCGGCAGTGGAACGGGTTCGCGCCGATGAGCGGATTTCGGTTGCGCCCCGCTTTCCTGGACAGATATTGCTGCGGTCGCTTCGCGAGGCCGCTACCCCGATCATCGCATTGCGCGATGTCCCAGCAACGCTGTCGCAACCGGCCGGAAACCCATTCGTCTGTTTCACCTTCGATGACGGGTATCGCGATAATCGGGAGATTGCCTGGCCGATCTTCAGCCGCTGGGATGCGCCATTCACCGTATTTTTGACGACGGATTTTGTCGACGGAACGCTGCCGATGTGCTGGAGCATGCTTGATCAGTGCATCGCAAGCCAGGACAGCTTCGAGCTCTCGGACGGAGAGCGCCACTGGCACTGGTCCACCCGAACGATCGAGGAAAAGCGTGCGTGCTTCGCCACGGCCGACGAACTGTTCCGGCGCTCCGGCCGCAGCGTGGTTCAGCGGCTCAGCGCCAACCTTCGCTTCCGTTGTGGCGAAGCCATATGGGAGGCAGCGCGTCTTAATGCGCTGGATTGGGATACCGTGCGAGAGATGTCAGCCGACCCGCTGGTTGATATCGGCGCCCATTCTCTCAGCCACCCGCTGCTCGGACAACTCGATCGCGACGAAGCGCTACGGGAGATAGCCGGATCGAAAGCAGTGATCGAGCAGGAGATCGACCGCGCGGTACCCCACTTCGCGTTTCCGTTCGGCGATGATCGCGCAATCGGCCGGGACGGTGTCGCGCTGGCCCGCGAAGCCGGGTTCGATCTGGCCCTGACAACGCGACGAGAGGTTTTAACGGCGGCCGACGTCCGACGCCCTCATGAGCTTCCGCGCATCACCCTCGACAGCCGTTACGAAACGCTCGCTCAGGTGCGTGGCCAGCTTAGCGGCGCGCCGGCTGCCGCTAAGAAGCTGATCCGCCGCAGCCTCGGCTGATCAAAACATAAATGCCCGTTTGTTGCGGCGGCTTTCGTCAGCAGCAGCGCATACCATGCCTGCATTCCGATGGCGCAAGGTTGTGCCGATTGTATTATCCTGATGCGGGACCGTTTTCATTCTGGGCGCGTTCCTTCAACCATGCACCAAGACCTTCGCTATGTCGTGATGCCCGAGGGACGGTGTTTCAAGGTCGTTGATACGAGGACCAGCACCGCAGTCATATTTGCCAAGCCAGGCCTTTCGGATTCCACATTGAAGCGCGAAACGGCCGAGGCGTACGCCTCGCTGCTGAACCGCGTGATATCGGCACTAGCCGAAGTCAGGCTCGCCCGGTGTCCCAGATCGGCGCAAGATGGCTGCCGCCCTTTAACCAGCTGTGCGAACCTCCGGCACGCCCAATGAGGATTTCCGGGGATCAGAGGTAGTCCGATCATATGCGGGCACTCATAAAACCACAAACCACCAAACGATCAGCATCAGCACAACTCCCCAGGGAATTGCATTGGGATCGTGTCCCCTGTGATGGTGTAGGAGCGGCGAGATGATCGCGCTCACCGGCAGGGATGGCCGATATTGTCAGGCGGCCACGGTGGGTAGCTTGACGATGAATCTATCTCGGAGGTGCCCTAAGCGCCCTGACCGCGTTGAGGGCCCGCGCATGGACTGCCTCCAGCGAGAAGTTCGCCCGCCCGAACTGCCATCCTGCCTCCGCTACACTCTTGCGAAGGTCCGTATCCCGGATCAACACCGCCAGCTTGGCGGCAAAATCCTCCGGCGTATCGGCCACCATCGCCTCCTTACCGGGGGTGAGAGCGATGCCTTCGCACCCGACGGTCGTTGTTATCACGGCGCGCGTGAAGGAGAAGGCCTCGAGAATTTTTATGCGGGTGCCTCCTCCCGTCAGTATCGGCACGATGGCCACCGCGCACCTTGTGTAGACGGCTGCGATATCATCGACCCGGCCGAGATATTGGACACCGGGCACCGATATCGCTTCGACGAGCTCGGCCGGCGCATCAATTCCTACGACAAGCAGGCGCGCCGCCGCGCCGCACTCATGTGTGATGCTCGGCCAAGCCTTCGCCAGAAACCATTTAAGTCCATCGGCATTCGGCGGGTAGTTCAACGTGCCGATAAACAGAATTTCGCGGGTCTCGCCGGCAGCCTGTGGGTAGATCGGGCCGAAAGACATCGCATTCGGCACAACCAGCGGTGTTGCGGAGAGGCGTTTCTGCACTTCCGCAGCGTCGCGCGGCGAGCACACCATAACCGTCCAAAACCGGGCGACATCGCGTTCGGCGCTTTCCAGCCACCGAAGGGAACGCCAGTCGGTCAGCCGGCGTGCCAATCGGCGTTGCGTTCCGTCTCGTGATCGGCGAAATGTCGCGGATTCGAAATCGTCAAAATCGACGACCCTGACCGTCGGTTCACCGCCCGAACCGAACACGGAATTGACCCACACTGCGCTCGACAAGCGGAACGCGAAGATCAAGCCGTAGTCACTCCCCAGCTCGCTCCGGTAGCGCTCCGCATCGCCTGGAAATGCCGTCTGGTCGATCCAATATCGCAGATGCAAGCCGTACCACAGCTTCGTAAGGTGGGTCTGCGCATTGAGGTAATGGGCGGCACTCGCCTCGGCGCGCGTTGCTTCCTGACGAATAAACAGACGTTCGATTACCAGCGCGTCGGGCATGAAGCCGGCCGCACTTGCATCGAGCATGCTTTCGAGCGGTACAACGAGCGTGACCGGGCCAATACGTTGCAGATAGGAAAGATGGAGCGCGGCGCGACGTTCTACTCCACGGCCATTGGCATAGGGGACTGCCCTGCTGACGAACAAAACGCGCTTCATGCAAGCTCCCGCAGAGGAGCGCGAAGCATTGCTACCGCGCCCCGGCCGCGGGATGCGCGAACGAGGCGTTGCCGTTGGCGCGGCCTGCCTGCGAAAGGAGCTCGGCTGATAAGCGCGCGGCGACTTGCGATCTCGGATAGGACCTCGCATATGCGCGATGGTCGTGCCACCCTAGAGTTCGGCTGCCAAAGTCTGGTTGGTGGCAGCACAGAGTGTTTCAGCATGAAGGCGTCTCCTTTGTCGAACAGCTCTGGCGAAAACGCTCCCGGTCGTCAGCGTCTCCCTAACGCGCCGGAGCGGACGGCAGATCCCGCGATTAGCATTGTCTTGTGCACTCGCAATCGCGCGAGCAGCCTCGCCCGGTGCTTGGCATCATGGGAGAACGTGCGGACCAGCGAGCCTTGGGAACTGGTGGTCATTGACAATGGCTCGGCCGATCATACCGTCGAGGTGCTACAGGCACAGGTCGTTCGAGCAAAGTTGCCGCTCGCTATCGTTAGAGAACCCCGACCGGGATTGTCGAGGGCACGAAACACTGGCCTACGTTGTGCGCAGGCCGACATCGTCTGTTTTACCGATGATGATTGCTACCCGGACCCCGAGATCGTCGATGCCTGGCTCCAGGTCTTTCGTGAGCCGACCATCGATTATGCCGGAGGCCGCATTGAGTTGTTTGACCCTTCGGATGCCGAGGTCACCATCAAGACGGACCTGCGGCCCTGTCTCATTCCGGCGCTGAGCTTTGTCAAACCGGGATTTTTGCATGGCGCTTTACTGGCTTTCCGACGCCAGGTCATCGACCAGGTTGGGCAGTTCAACCCACTTCTGGGCGCGGGGGCACCGTTCAAAAGCGGCGAGGACTGCGACTATGTGCAACGTGCTAGTGAACTTGGGTTCATCGGATTGTACACTCCAACCCCGGTTGTTTGGCACCACCACGGACGCAAGGTGGGCGATGTGCCTCCCTTGCTGCGGGCGTACGACCTCGGCCGCGGGGCCTTTTACGCTGGTATTTTTTCCCGTCGTCCTCATATTCTATTTAATGCCATCGTTGCTGACTTTAAGCAGAGTCCAGCCTTATCCGCTATTCCCGATCACTCGTCCGGCGCGGTCGAGAACGGTTTCCCCTTCGGTGGTGGGACATGGTACGCGGTGCAATCCGGTTCGCGACGATAAGTGCATTCGCACCCGAGCGGCCGTGACGCGGACACCGATACCGCCCGTGAGCCTAAAATTTTCACAACGATGTGAGAGTAAAATCAGACCGAGCGCCAGCGCCGCATTACTTCCATCGCTGTACGAATGCGTTGGACTCTCAGTTGAGAATGCGTAACTCGTTGGCAGGAGCACCGCTCCTCACGCGACGTGGCACGCCGTCCGGCTCGCCGACCCCGTTCGTGCGCGGATGGCTATCGACCAAAGGCACACAGGCCGGCGTCGGTCTGTCCTGGATTGATGCCCATGCGACGGTCCTGCGGGAGTTCGTAACCTGCGCGGCGATTGCCTCCGTTGCCTCGTTTGATCTTTTCGACACGCTGCTCGTGCGTGTCTTCGGCTGCCCAACCGATCTTTTCGCGGCGATGGCCGATCGCATAGCCTTCCTGCAGCCAGACTTCGAACGAAGCAATTTTGTTCAGATGCGCATCGAGGCCGAGCGACGTGCGCGACAGACGGCAGCTGAGAAGGGCCAGTGTGAGGTTACACTTCAACAGATTTACGCAGAACTGGCGGCGATGTCGCGCGTCCCCGATCAGAAAACCGCCATGGCGCTCGAATGCGAGTTGGAGATCGCCTCTGTTCGTCCGGACGAGCAGGTTAAGGCGACCTTTAATGAGTTGATCGCGCGGGGTGCCCGCGTCGCAATCGTTTCCGACATGTACCTTCCGCTGGCCTGCGTCGAGGAAATGCTGGCTCGAGCGGCGATTGTTGGTCACCAGCGTCTTTACCTGTCCAATGCCTGTGGACGCTCCAAAGCCGATGGGTCCGTTTGGGCACATATGAGGACGGAAATGGGTTTGGCGCCATGCGAGGTCGTGGCGCATCTTGGCGACAATGCCGACGCAGACGGCGTGGTCGCGGCGAAATTCGGGGTTAAGCCGTTTCTGCTCAACCAGCCTCACCGGCGCGCACCGGCGCCCCCTTATCCCGCGACCGGCCACTGGTTTCATGCGTCCTGCGTGGCGTTGTTGCAGCAGAGCATGGTGCGGCATCGGGACGATCCAAGAGTCGATCCTTATTGGCTGACCCTAGCTCACTTAATCGTCTTGCCGATCGTGTTGGGAGTCTCTGGTTTCGTTCGCGATCTCGCCGCAGAGGATGGCGGTCGCCGCGTGTTCTTTCTTGCACGTGACGGACGGATCTTTCAGAAGGCATACGAGGCCGCATGGCGGCGACCAGAGGATGCGCCCTCTCAATATCTCTGGGCATCGCGGCGCTGTTTGAATTTCGCAATGATCGAGGCGATGGATAGCGAGGCGCTTGATTTCCTCGTCTCAGGATACTCCGTGCGGCCGGTCGCCGATTTCTTGCACCGGGTCGAACTGGACCTCGCCGATTTGGAGGTAAAGGCGGCGGTGCTGCGCCACTTCCCGGACGCCCAATATCAAGTCGAGACACAAAGCGACCGGGACGCGCTTCGCGCCATGCTGGTTGAGCTTGGACCCGTGATCCTCGGCCGCGCCACCGCGGAGCGGGTGCCGCTCCTGACGCATCTCGATGATGCCGGGCTGTTCGCCGGGCCCGGCGTGGTCGTCGATCTCGGCTGGCACGGAAGCTTGCAACGCTCTCTGATGCTTCTGGGGCAGCGCCACGGGGGCGTGCTTCCTGATCTCGTGGGTGCCTATCTGGGAACCTTCGACAGACGGGTTCGGGTCGTGGCGGGGCAGCAAATGCGGGCCTATGGCTGGCTATTCGACGCCGATGAGCCACGTGCCGCGGCGGCGCTGATCCGCAAGTCCGTTGAGGTCGTCGAACTGCTGATGTCGGCACCCGAGAACGGCATTCGGCGCGTGCAGATGCAGAACGGGTCGGTCGAGCCGGTGCGCATCGTCCAGCCTGAAGAGTCCAGCAGGATCGAGATTGCGGCGGTGGTGCATGATGCCATCGAGATCGCCTGCCGCGCATTGCGGCCCCATATCGAGAGTGTTCCACGCGCGATCCTTAAGGAGACGGCGTTACAGAACCTAGAAGCTCTGCTGGGCAGTCCAAGCGCAGCGGATGCGGAAAAATTCCGCTCGGTGTTGCATGCGGAGGGGTTTGGGGCAGAGCGATATCGGCCGATCATCGCCGAAAGTTCGGGTATGAGAGGCCGCCGTAGCCTCGCGGAGGCCTACGAAAGGTCGTTCTGGCAAGCCGGTTTCTTGGCCGGGCTGAAACCCGGCGAACGCCTCGCGCTTGAGGCGACTCTTCGCTTCCGGCGGCTTCGAGCGTCGCTGCGGGGTGTAGCCGATCAAAGGGGCAGCGCTTAGTTGCGGGAGACGTTTGTGACCGTCGAGGAGAGCAGCCCGCCGCCTCTGCGCGACGCATATCGCCGCCATTACAGCAGATGGCATGACAACAGTGACGCGCATTTCGATGAGATGGCGCGCGGCTACGAGCTTAAGCTGGCAGGTCTGCTGGGCCCGGAGAGCGCGATCAGCGTTCTCGAAATTGGCTGTGGCTCGGGGTTCTGTCTCGGTGGCCTGCGGCGGCTGGGCGTCGAGGCGTTAGAGGGGATCGACGCCGATGCGGGGCAGGTTCAGGTGGCGCGATCGCGATCGCTGCCGGCTGCCCATGTCCCGGTGGCGCACTTCCGATCCTACGCCGAGGCGCATCGGAGCCGGTTCGACGCCGTCCTGATGTTCGATGTTCTAGAGCATGTTCCGGATGAGTTCAGGCCCATCTTTCTCGGCCAAGTGTGGACCATGTTGAAGCCCGGGGGCCGGCTTATCGGCCAAGTGCCCAATGCGAACTCGATCGTTGCGAGCCGTTACCGCTACATAGACGCTACTCACCACACGAGCTTCACGGAAGCGTCGATCGACTTCGAGCTCTATCGAGCGGGGTTCGAAGACATTCAGGTGAGCGAAGCAGAGCCGATCCAACGACCTTGGCTGCGAAGCCCGCGCGACATCGCGCGTTGGGTCATGCGCCGAGCACTCCGCCACTTCCTTCGCCGGTGCTACGAATTGGAGATAGGTGCCGACGCTTGGTCGATACCACTGTCGCCCAACCTCATTGTCACCGCGTTCCGTCGCTTCGCCCCGCCACGGGCAGCCGCGGCGCGTTCAGGAACGCCTTAGCGGCAATGCGCACCCCTGAAGCAGTTGGCACGATGCCGCACGGACCGTGCCATATGGAAGAAACCGCGATCAGCGAACACCGTGCCTCGATCGGCCGCCGCATTCTGACGGGTACAGGATGGAACATGGGCTTGCGCGTGGCAACGCGATCGCTGGATTTCATCAGCCTTTTGGTACTCGCCCGCCTGCTGATCCCCGCTGATTTCGGCATCGTTGCCCTGGCGTCTTCGATATCGGCCTCGATCGACGCACTCTCGCAGCTGGGGGTCAAGGACGCGCTCGTGCGTCTGCACACGGAGCGGCGCGACTACTATGACACGGCATTCACCTTCCAAGTGATGCGGGGAGTGCTGACAGCCGTGCTGCTGGTGGCGTTCAGCGAATTTTCGGACGCCTGGCTTGGCGACGCTAGGCTGCAAGATATTCTGCTGGTCATGGCGGTCCTAGCGCTAGTTGCGGGGGTCGAGAACATCGGCGTCGTCACATTTACTCGCGAGCTCAATTTCCGCATGCAGGTGATGATGCAGGCGTTCCCGCGTGTGCTCGGGTTCATGACTACGGTCGGGTTGGCGCTGGCGTTGCGTAATTACTGGGCGATCGTTGGCGGCATCGTTGTGCTCCGGACGACGGGTGTCGCGATCACCTACGTGGCCGCACCGCACCGTCCACATTTTGGGTTCGCGGGCTGGCGATATCTGGGAAGCTTCTCGTTTTGGGCTTGGGCCGGGAGCCTCGCTGGGATCATCTGGGGACGATCGGACGGGTTTCTGCTTGGCCCGATCCTGGGCCCGAGCGTGCTCGGCATCTACATGATGGGCGTCCAGCTCGCGCTGATGCCGGTGTCGGAGCTGCTGGAGCCGGCGTGTGCTGCGCTGTTTCCAGGCTTTGCCATGGCGCAGCGCGGCGGCGCGAAACCCACCGCCATGGCGCTTCGCGTCACTGGCGTGCTCGTCCTAGCGACGATCCCGTTCTCAATCGGTGTCTCGGCCTGCTCTGGCTATCTTGTGACGGCACTGCTTGGCCCGCAATGGCAAGAAGCACGCGTCGTGATAGCAATCCTAGCCTGGGCATGCTTGTTCTCCCCCTTCAGTTATGTCTTGCAGCAGCGTGCTGTCGGCACAAGGCCATGTCAGGTCCGTTTTCTTCACGAATGCGATCGCTGCGGCCGTCAAGGTTGGTGTTGTGCTGTCGGTTGGCCAAACGCACGACCTGCCGTTGATCGCCGGCGCCGCAGTCGCCGTGGTCGCCGGTGAAGCGATACTGTTTCTCCGGCAATTGGGGCCTTGGTCAATCCGCGAGTTTCATCAGCTCGTGACAACGTTGATGCGTGCGATTATAGCCGCGCTGGTCACGACTGCATTCGTCTTCTACTTGCTTCCGGGAAGCTGGAGTCCCGTAACACTGGACCGAATTCCAGCGCTTGCCGCAGGTGGCGCGGTCGCTGCATCGACAATCCTCATTTTCTGGATTTGCCAGGCATTGCTCTGGCTGGCGGCGGGGCGCCCTGCCGGGGCAGAGGCAACGGTTACCGGCTTGCTGCACGGGCTTCTGCAGCGTGTCGGCTGGGGAGGTCATTGAACCAGAAGCCTCGACGCCGTTCGGCCATGAAGCGCGCCTGCCGGCGCCAAATCATCAGGTTGCCTCTGCTGGTCTGCCGCCCGATCGCTATATTGTGCCGCCCCCCTCGGCTTAACAGCAGGTCTGAGGCCGCCGCGCATTGCTCCCGCGGGCTGACCCCAACCAACGCGGCTTTCAGCCGTTTCCGGTCGTCCGAACTTCAACGCCTGCTCTCATCCCGCCGGCGGTCGCCTCCCGATGCTTTGAGCGGCGCTAGACGTTATGTTCCCCGGGCTGAAGTAGCGGCCCCCGGTGTGTGCCTCTATGATATCCAACAGCGCTGGGCCATTTTGGTCGCGCGAATCCGCCGCTACGCCATTCTGGGATGTGCGTCATTTTGACGCATCGAGACAAGCGACTTAACTTTTCCTACCAATGCGGGTACCCTGCCGTCGCGTGCTGCAGTGCAGCATGCTGTCGATGCCCATAATTAAAGAGAATAAATTGAGGCGGGAGGCTCAGAGGTGAGACAAGTCAGGAGGCGTTCATGCTTGCACGAACTCGAGCAACTGTACTCTCGAGAAGGGCTTAACCCAAAGACCGAAAGAGCATCGATCTCAGCCCCAATTCTACGTAGAAACAAACGGGCGTTTGATGTAGCATTTGCACTAATTCTAATTTCTTTATTTAGTCCGCTGGCTGTTTTAGTCGCATTTTTAGTGAGCCTTGATGGCGGCCCGGTCCTGTTCGGTCACATACGCGTGGGTGCGCGCGGCCGTCCGTTCCGCTGTTGGAAATTCCGTTCGATGTGCGTCAACGCGGACGAAATGCTCCGCGAGGTGCTCGCTTCTGATCCTCAGGCGCGCGCGGAGTGGTCGCGCGATCATAAGCTGCGGAATGATCCCAGAATCTCAAGGATCGGTCGTTTTCTGCGGCTCAGCAGCTTAGATGAGTTGCCGCAGCTGCTGAACGTGCTGACCGGCACCATGAGTCTCGTTGGGCCTCGACCAATCGTCGAGGCGGAGGTGCCGCGTTACGGGTCGTCATTTGGCGCTTATTGCAGCTGCCGCCCCGGCCTTACCGGGCTTTGGCAAGTCATGGGACGGAACAACGTTTCGTACGCAAAACGTGTCCAGCTGGACAATACTTATGCGCAGCACAGCTCGCTGAAGATGGATTTGATGATACTTTTGCGTACGGTCATCGTTGTTATCCGCGCGGAGGGCGTTCATTGAGCCTAGACTAGAGAAATAGATTGATGATCAGCAGCCACAGGACTGCGCTGACACTGACAGCCATGAGCAATTTCCAATTGACTCGCACCTCCGCCAGCCAAAAGCGGGAAGCACCTCTAGATTTGCTCGCCTCTGCGGATCGGTTCGATATGGAAGGCGGCGTGGGCAAGGTCAAGTACCACCCTTTTCCATTCACAATATGTGACGGCGTGATCCTATCAAATGTCGACCCACGCCAACTGTCTTTACCGTGTTTAAAAGAGCACGCAATTCTTTAAGAAATGGTTAAGAAACGTGAATGTCCACTTTAAATTAATGGCCGATAAGTAGCTTAAGGTCGGGTGTGATGCAACCAATCAGTTTGGCTCCGCGAACGGCTCAAGTTGCTGCGTGCAGTCGATCCATTTCTGGGAACACTGAACCGCGACCGCTTCGTAGGTTACGTAGTTGCGTCAATTCGCAGCACTGCGCGGCGGCATTCGGCAGGAATGGCCGACGATGAGGACGATTGTCTATCTATCGTACGGGTGCGGCGCTCACGTTCAGGAGACAGTCTTTTCGATCGCCTCCGCGCAACGATTCGGGGTGGATCGGGAGGGCGCACCGCGCTTCGTCGTCTACGCTGAACATCCGGATGACTTCGCCGGGCTCGGCGTTGAGATAGTCTCCCTCGATGCGGCGATCCTGAATGCCTGGCTCGGCCCCGCCGGTTATACGCATCGGCGCAAGACAATGACGATGATCGATGCGCTTAAGCGATTTCCGGGGTCGGTCGCGTTCGTCGATAGCGACACCTATTTCCTGCGACCGCCGCGAGAACTGCTGGATATCGGCCCGGGGCAATCCCGGTTACATATCCTTGAAGCGCGTCTCTTGGAATCCGGCACCGCCACCGATCGCGCGCTCAGCGAGATCGTTGCGCAACACAGCTTTCATGACCTCAGCGGCCGCCCTCTCGAAATTTCCCCGGACGCTATGATGTGGAACTCTGGGGTTCTCGGTTTGCACTCAAGCGACGCTGGCCTCATGATCGAAGTGCTGAACTTGATCGACCAGATGTGGCCACTGGTCAAATGCGGCCCGATCGACGTGCATCATGTCGAACAGTTTGCGACCGGCTACTTCCTTGAAAGAACTTCGATATCGGAAAGCCACCACATCGTTTACCACTATTGGCCGGAGAGCATTCGGGCGCCGTTTAGAGAGCGGCTTCCTGCGCTTCTTTCGAGCGCAGCCAACGCGGCGCCCCACGAGCGTGCCGGGCTGCTGTATGCCGCACGGCCTCGGGCAGACTATCTTCCCAGATTAAAGATCGGAGTGCGGACCGGGCTTCGCCGTCTAGGCTTGCGTGTCGCGGGCACCCGGAGCAGCGCTTGAGCGCCGCCAATCCCGCCCCGCGTGTTTCGGTGGTAATTGCCGCGTATAACGCTCAGCACGTGATCGCGACGGCGATCGGCTCCGCGCTGCGCCAAACGGAACAGGCGATCGAGGTCATTGTCGTCGACGATTGTTCTGGCGACGCGACCGTGCTGGAGATCATGCGCCAAGCGCAGAGTGACCGCCGCGTGAAACTTATCCGGATGCCGAGCAACCATGGTCCGGGAGTGGCGCGCAATGCCGCAATCGATGTGGCGGAGGGCGAATGGATTGCGGTGCTTGACGCTGACGACGAGTTCGAGCCGAACCGGCTGGTACACCTTTGCGCAGCGGGCTTATATCACAGCGCGGATGTTGTTTCCGACAACATCTTGCTGTGTGAGCCGGGTCATACTCCAACAACGCTGTTGCGGCCGGATCGTTGGCCGGTGCCGCGCTCGATGACTCCGATCGAGTTTGTCAGCGGCAATCGTGGCTCCCGACAGCAGGGCAGAACCCTCTATGGATTCATGAAGCCAATGTTCAGGCGTGACTTTCTGCTGCGCGAGCGCCTGCGCTTCCCGCCAGTATATTTTGCCGAAGACTACATTTTCTACCTGCGCTGCCTGCTGGCGGGTGCGCAATGGCTGGTGGTGCCTGAGCCGCTGTACCGCTATCGGGTCAGCGGCGCCTCGCTGACCGGCAGCTTCACGCCCGACCAGCTGGCCGCGTTCGCGGCCCTGGAGGCTGAGGTGCTGAACTCGTCGACACTCCAGGCCGATCGGCCGCTGTACCGGGCGATCCGCCGCCATCAAGCCGCCGCACGACGCGCGGTTCCCTGGATGCGGTTCGTTCTCGCGCTGCGACGGCGAGACTATCGCTCCGCCGCCGCCGCTGCCTTTGCGAGCCCACTCGAATTCATGCTGCTTGCCCCGCAGGTCATATCAGCGTTTCCCCGCACCTGCCTGCGCCTGGCACGGCGAGGCGGACTATAAAATTATGCTCTTAACACGACGGATATCGGCGCAACTCCCCGGTCTCCTGCGTGTCTCCGGCAACAGTCTGGCGGCTGCCCGCGAGCACGACGGTCTAATACGTCTTGGGTCGCAAGGCCGTTTCCTGCATGGCTGCGTCGCGGTCGCGCCGCTCGGCATCATCCCGGGCGACCTTCAGGGCGAAGGCATGGGTGCGCCCCGGCACATGCAGCTTGGAGCGCGCCGCCTCGGCAATCCGGTCGGCGAGGGTTGGGTTAGCGACGCTGTATTCCATTCCCCAATTCAGCCGAACGATACGCAGAGCTGCATGCGCCGGGTCCCAAGTCGCCATTACGCGATCACTGTAACTTGCCCCGAAGGCTGGGGTACGGGAATGGTACGCAGCGACCGCAGCCGTCCAGGTGCCGGTTTGGTGATACAGCGCTCGCAGAAAGAGGCCAGCATAGCGGGCATTGGCGTACGGATCGAATGCCTCGTCGAGCGACGCAAATGCCTTGGGGTGCCAGGCGAGATTAACTTGCATGCAACCGACATCAATAGATCGGACACCATCAGCGCTCAGCGCCGCGACAGCGCTGACAACGTCCTGTTTGGCATCGAACAATCGGCCGGCCCCGGCCGCATCCATCGCCCAAGGCCACGGTTCTACGCGGCCCGTAGCCGGATCGCGGCGGCCACTCTCGACGCGGCCGATCGCCAGAAGCAGGTGTCGTGGCAAATTCATCTGTTGTTCAATCGAGTTGATCGCCTGCGTGCAGAGCTTCCCGCCACCCCCGAGGGAAGGTTCGGAAGCAGCCGAGCCCGCCAGAATGATGAGACCAAGTCCCGCGGCAGTTATTGCACTGGCACCGTTGGTGAAAAATCTCATCGGCGCTCTCCCAAACAGGATGTAAAGAGGCAGTGTACGAGCAAGCCGGAAGCCAAAAGAGGTACTCCCATAATTTCATCGAGCGTGCCTATTGCAGGCAGGCGATGGTGCCTCATTTCACCGGATGTAACATTGCTGTTTAAAATCGACACTACTGATTGAGAAAACTACATCCCGACCATTCGAACAGCGGCGGTGTCCTATGGTGACCAGCTCCGGAAAATTTATAGCGATTGCATCACGGTTTCATGAGCTGCGTGAATTGAGCTCGGACTTCAGTCATACCCGCTATAAGTGCTTTGGCGGCTGTTGAAGAGGATGGTTAAACAGCTCTGGCGCTGGCTGTCCGGCCGCAACAAACCACGTCCTGTAACATCCGCGACGCAAAGTCCCATAATCGTCCCGTCTCGAGACGACCGCAAGCAGTTGCGGCCAAGCGAGGTATTTACGCCGACCCAGCCCCGCGTCGGCCGGGAGGCGCTGATCGGCAGACAAGAAGAGATCGAAATCATCGTGCAAGCCCTGATTGAGGATAAGGCCCACGTCGTCCTATATTCCGAACGCGGACGCGGGAAGACGTCCCTGGCCAACATCATTATCGAAGGCCTCCGGCGCAGCGGGCTGATCGTGGCGCAGCGGTCGTGCGAGGCGAGCAGCACCTTTGACTCGATCATGCGCGGTCTCGCTCGCAGCCTCCCCGCGACGTTGCTGGCGACCCCGCTTCGCGCAGAGGAATGTCAGGGGTGCGAGGCCGCCTTGCCCCGAGCTCCGCTGCGGCCGGCCGATGTTGTTGACTTGCAGCCTCGTTTGAGCGTGGGGTTGCTGATTTGCGTCATCGACGAGTTCGACAGGGTTCAGGATGCCGCGACGCGCACATTACTGGCCGATACTATCAAGCAGGTCTCGGATCGTGGGCTGCCGCTGCTCTTCATGATCATTGGCGTCTCCGATAGCCTTGAGCAGATCCTGGGTCAGCACCCTTCGAATTCAGCGCAACCTTGTGCCCGTGCATCTGCCGTTGCTCTCCGCCGAGAATATCATGGGAGTGGTCAACAAAGGAGCGCGAGATGCTGGGCTTAGCTACTCGTCCGAACTGGTCGAGGCGATCGCCCTGATCGCGGGAGGAATGCCTTATGTCGCGCAGCTCCTCGGGTTGCGCGTAGCGCAGGTCGCTGCCCGTCGCGATACGACCAAAGCCGGTATGCAAACGCTGATGAACGCGGCAATGCGAATGATTCGGGAAACGCCGCCCTCAACCGTGGAGCGGTACGACGAGATCACGGCAGGCGGTGAAGACGCCGACCTGCTCGCTGCGCTCCAGCGGGTCGCGACGGCGACTCAGGACGTGTGGGGTCACATTTTCACCAAGGAAACAGGCGTGGACAGTGTCAGCGTCGGCGGCGTGCGCATCTGTCGGCAATCCTGGCTGGCGCTGCACCAGTGGCGCGTACTTGTGCCTTGTTCAGGCAGGCCGGGCTTCGTGAGCTTCGCAGACCGGGGCTTGCGGCAATACATGCTGCTGCACTCTGTCGTAGACGGTACGTGGGGTGAGCGCATCACGCCGGTACCGCGACTGATGGAAGAGGTGACTCTGCCAATTCAGCGGATCGGCCTTTAATGATGCGAAGTGGTCAATGCCTGGCCTGATCCCGACGCCGTGCCATGTGCCGTCTCGTCCGCGTAACTGCATCCGCGAGAGCTCTATATGAATATGGTCGCTGCCCCGAAGATCGTGCCATGGGATCGATCGGCCTCCACGATCAACCCGTCACAAATCCTTGCGCTTGTCCGCGGGCATGCGGGAACGATGGTGCTCTGGGCCTTTTTGCTGGCACTCGCAGGCTACACCCTAGCCAAGGTTCAGCCGCCCTATTACACCGCCTTCGGCTCGATCGCGCTTGAGGGGCAGAGCTTCGCCATTCCCGAGCTGCAGGGCGCGGTTCGCAACGAGAACATGCCCGATCCGATGCCGCTTGTCCGTACGGAGCAGCAGGCGTTGCTCTCGCGCCAGCTGGTCCGCTCTGTCATCGATAAGCTGGACATTGATCGGGTGTCCGAGTTCAACCCGGCTCTCCGACCACCAACCAGCTTAGACAGGATCAAGGACGCGTTTCGTACTGTTACGCAGTCCGTCCTCGGTGTGCAACCCGGCCCCGACGCGCCGGATGGCGCCAAGCAGATGGTTGAGGGAGAGGTCATGCGGGCGCTGGTGATCACGCAAGATAACCGAAGCCTGGTGATTGGCGTCGGGTTCACATCGCGCGACCCGGAGATTGCTGCGCACTTTGTCAATACATTGATCGCGGATTATGTCGCTGGACGCGCGAAACGCCGGCTTGCCGCCAACCAAGGCGCGAATGCCGCGATGATGCAGCGGATCGATGACGTCCACTCGGATGTCAACAAGCTGGAACAGCAGATACGCGACCTGCGGACCAAAGGAAACATCGTCAATCTGCGGGCCGGGAGCGTCGGCCAACAGCAGCTCGAGGAACTGGCGACGGCGGCTTCCCGCGCAAGCCTCGAGCGCACTCAAATCGAGGCGCAATGGCAGCAAGCGAACGCACTGGCGCGGCAAGGCGCCTCGGCCGAGGTCGCGACGGTGCTGAATTCGCCAACCATCGCGTCACTTCGTCAGCTGGAAAGCCAAGCCTCACAAAAACTGGCCGATCTGTCCTCGCGCTATGGGCGGGGTTACCCGGCCGTGCGCAGTGCGCAGTCTGATCTGGAAGCGGTGCACAGCCAATTGGGACGCGAAATGCAGCGGATCGTTTCGTCGTTGGACGCTCAGCTCAAAGTCTCCCGGGCACACGAAGCCGACACCCAACGGCAGCTCGCGGCGGCGCAGCAGAAGGGGGTCCAAGGCGAGAACGCGGAGGCTGAGCTGGCGGATTTCCAACAGGAGGTGACCGCGCGCCGAGCGTTATACGACAGCCTTCTGAAAGGCGCGCAACAGACCACCGCACAAGCGACGAACGATGGGATGTCGCTTGAAGTGCGTGTCCTCAACAACGCCGTGCCACCCGTATTCCCAGCCGGTCCGAACGCCAAATTGGCGGCGGGCATGGGCGGCGGTGGCGGTATGTTCGCCGGTCTGCTCATCGCTTTTATGCGTGTCCGGAATGCCGACGAGTTCTCAACGGCCGATGATGTGACAGTTGCAACTGGCCTGTCGGTAGCGGCGGTGGTGCCGCGCCAGCGCGGCAAGATGCCGCTCGTGTTACAGGTGCGGCTGAACCCGGATGGCGACGAGGCAGAGGCACTACGCTTGCTGCGTGCCCGGTTGAGCATGGGCAACCAAGCAGGCGCGCCGCGAAGCGTGTTATTCGCCTCGGTTGATGATGATTGGGGAGCTGCCGATTTCGCCGCTGCTTTCGCCTATGTCGCCAGCGCAGACGGGGCGCGGGTGATTATCGTCGAGGGAGACTTGCAAAACCCTCAGATCGCTCCGCTGCTGGGCGTCTCCAAGGCCGAAATGCTGCCGGTACTCGAAGGTGAAGGAGATTGGCGGGAAAATCTTTTCAGTGACCGCTCGGCCAATTTGGATCTGTTGCTCACTCGCGAACGGATTTCCCGCGTCGCACGCCCTCCTGAGCGGCCCCCGCTTTCAGAATTTGATGATGGATCTCGACGCGTCATATAATCTGGTTGTGCTGAATGCGCCATCGGCGGAAAGCGCCGACGCGCTGACCCTCGCATATCGGACCGACGCCACCGTGCTCGTTGTCGATATCGCCAAGGCAAAGCAGGCCGCGGTTCGCGAGGCGGCATTGCGTCTGGCGACCGCAGTCCGCATGCCGCCTGTCGTTGCCATGATCGTTCGCACCTAACGTGTCCATGCCCGCATCAGTGCGGTATCGGAGGCAAGCGCCGGTGGTTCACCAGACGGCGCGCTCATGACCCCCGGACCGCTCACAAGCTTGGTTTTGCTGGCGGCCGGTGTCCTGTTTTGCCTGCTGGCGATCCACCCTTATGTCACCTACCCGCTCAGTTTGCGCCTGTTGGCACGGCTCCGGAGCCGCCCGGTGCGCCGCGGGGCCGTACCCGGCAAAATCGCGGTCTGCGTCTGCGCATATAACGAGGAGCGGGTGATCGCGGACAAAATCCACAATCTGCTCCACATGCGCCGCGCGGTTCCTGACCTCGACATTCTGCTTTACGTGGATGCCGCCACCGACCGCACCGCGGAGATCGTAGCCGACCTGGCTGAAGATATCAGGGTCGTGTTCTCGCCGGCCCGATTGGGTAAATCGCACGGCATGAATTTGCTCGTCGCGATGACTGACGCCGACTACGTGGTCTTTACCGACGCCAATGTGATTTTTGTGCAAGACGCGCTGCCGCACCTGCTTGCGCCGTTCGCCGATCCGGAAGTCGGCTGCGTCTGCGGCCATCTCGTTTATACTGACGATCGTGCCGCCGCGACCGCGGCGATAGGCTCTTTCTACTGGCGTCTCGAAGAGCGCATAAAGGAGCTGGAGAGCGCCTGCGGATCAGTGATGGGCGCCGACGGTTCTATCTTCGCAATCCGCCGTTCTCTCCACCGCCCGCCGCCGCCGGACCTGATCGACGACATGTTCGTCTCTCTGTCGGTTTTGATCGCAGGAGCGCGGATCGTCCGAGCAACAGATGCGGTCGCGTATGAGAAGAGCGTGTCCCGTCCGACTGAGGAGTTTAGGCGCAAAATCCGCATTGCCTGTCAGGCCTTCAACGTCCACAGAGCGCTGCGCGGCGAACTGCGCCACCTCTCGCTGCTCGATACATACAAGTATGTCTCGCACAAACTGGTGCGCTGGCTGACGATCTATCTGCTCGCGGGCAGCGCTTTCTGCCTCCTCGGCGGGCTCGTGATGGCGGGTGCCTGGTATACTCTGCTGCTTGTGCTTGGAGCAGGCGGCGTTTCTGCCGCGGTCCTGATGGTCAACCGATCCGGTCCAGTCGCCAAGGCTCGAGACATCCTGACGGCCTTTGTCGCCACTGGGATCGGGGTCTGGCGATCGCTGCAAGGGGACCGGTTCCAGATTTGGAATCCGCCGAATTCCGCCCGCGGTGCCGCGCCCCGCGGCTCTGTATCGCCGTCGTGGCGAGCGCCCCGATAAATATGCCGGCGACGTCTGGCACCGACGGTATGCGCGCTGTCGATCGGAATTTCACCGATCCGGGACGCCGGTTCGTGCGCTTCACCGCCATGATTGTGCTCAGCGGAATTCTATTGCAGCGGTTCGGCCCCATTCTCGGAGGCTCTTATCTCTGCGTCGTTGGCCCGATCGGGATCGCTTTGGCGGCCTACGCGGTACTCAATGGCACGCTGACCTTCCACCTTCCGCGGCTGATGGCGTTTCTGGCGTTCGTTGGCTGGATCCTCATCGGTGCCTCGATGCGTGCCACCGTCCCCGATCTCTATGCGGCGGCACCGAGCTGGAACTCATACGGCCAGTTCGTTGGGCTCACGGCGTTCGGAGTGCTGGTCTCCGCACAGCCGATCGAGGAGCGTCGCTTCTTCAGTGTCGTCAACTCCTGTCTGCTGATCATTGCCGTGGCCGGCATTCTGCAATTCCTGCTGCAGTTCGTCGGCCTCGGACTTTTCTCGTTCCACGGATTCGTGCCGGAGAGCTGGCTGCTTGAGACGCCGTTCTACAACACCGTTATCCCGATCGGGACGACGGGATATTTCAAGTCGAATGGGTTTTTCGCGGTCGAGCCGTCCGTCTTCTCCCAATACATGGCGCTCGCCATCATCATCGAGGTTCTGACGCTCCGGCGGCCGCTGCCGCTTGCGCTGTTTGGCGCCGGGCTGATGTGCTCTCAATCCGGTACCGGCTGGCTAATGATCTTCAGCTTTCTCGTTGTTGCGACTCTCAGCCTTGGTGGCCGTGGGGTGCTGATCTGCGTGGCCACACTCATTGTCTGCGCTATCGGGTTAGGTGCATTGGCGCTGTTCCTCCCGGCCGGCTTCGATCTCTTCATATCCAGGAGCGGGGAATTTTCCGAGATCGGCACGAGCGGCAATCTGCGTTTCATCACGCCCTGGCAGATCGGTGCCTATGTGCTGAATCGAACCCCGTGGGCCGCGCTATATGGGCTCGGTGCCGGCGTTTCCGAGCATCTCGGAATGCGGCCGATCTGGGATTACAACTTGAACCCACCGATCAAGATCTCCCTCGAATACGGTTTCCCGGCGTTCGTTCTCTACGTGTACTTCCTGTTATTGGCCCGGCGAACCCGTGTTCAGATGGCTCTGGTGGTCCCGGTTCTGGTGCTGCAAATGCTGACGGGCGGATACCAGCAGTTCGCGCCGATTTTGTTTCCGGTGATGCTGCTGATCATGGTGGCCGAGCTAGTTGCGGATGAGCAGCTACGAGCGGGACCTGCCGTAGCGCGGCAATCTGGATGAGAAGCTGAGAACCCGCGTCAATCAGAAAATTGATTTTGATCGTCGCGCTGGTTGGTGACCGACCATGCTTGCGTTGTTTATGCGACGGCGGTCGCGGTCCTGTTCGATACGATAGGGGGACGGTGCTCAACCCGGCCTTAGCGGCCGTCATGACTAGGGTATCGGTCTGGCGGAAACGCATGACCAGCCTCAGCTGGCAAACGGTGATGTGGCGGCGGCAGGGCAAAGCAAGGTTCCCCATTCGATGAAGAACCTCCTCCTGGCCAGCCGCGAGCGCCAACCCTTCGGGGCACAGTTGGGCTCCGCTGATCACCGCGTGGCGGCCTGATCCGTTGCCCCGACATGTCGCTCAAAAGCGCCGCTCGAACACCTTGATCACATCGCCCGGAGCAATGAACGATTTGGGCGTGATTAGACCCTCCGTCGCGATGCCGTTTATGCTCCGCACTACAGAGGCATCGTCCTCCACGGCACGATAGGTAAACCCGCCCGCAATAGCGACGGCGGTCAGCATGGTCATGCCCGGCGCATAAGGGTACTGGCCGGGATGGGCGACCTCGCCCAATACAAAAATCGGCCGATAGGCAAGTACCTGAACTGACACGCTTGGATCGCTCAATAGGTTGCGCCGTTTCAGCTCAACAGCAATCTTACGGCTGAGGTCTTCGGTGGTCAGCGAGACGGCACGGACCTCACCGAGAAGTGGGATCGCGATCCCGCCCTGTTCGTCAACGCGGAACTCGCCTGTCAGTTGGTCTTCTCCAAACACGATGATGCGAATCTGATCGCCGCCGCCGAGTCGATAACTCTGCGTTATGTAATCCGGCAGAGCCGGCAGGTCTGCGCCTGGCGCGCAACCCGCCAGAACCAGAACACAGCCCAGCAACGTTCCGATCAGATGCTCTCTCAATCCCTCGCTCCCGGTCGGCATAGCGTGTCTCCCCCATCTGGACGGTTGATCGTCTGGCGATCGGACGGCCGACGACCTGCGCAGCAGCCCAGTTTACAGACCAACCCGAAGCTGGATCAGATAGCGGTTTTCCGTGTATCCAGTCCCAGATTCTGGTTCGCGCTGCTGCCGGTCCCACGCTTGGCGAAATCGTAGGTCACTGCGAGCCGCACGTTCCAATTCAATAGCCAGGTGACGCCCCCACCGGCCTGGAACAGGGTCTGGCTGCCTTGGTTTTGCGAATAGTCGTCCAGGAAGAAGCCGGCGCGGGCCTGCAGGATCACGTTCCGCAGATATTCGTGATCAACCCGTAACTGTAAGGCTGTCTCGGTCAAGCCGGCGGTCGAGTCACTGGCAGAGTCCTGGATACGGCGGGACGCGATGCCACTGAGCGTCGTGAGCCCGGTCGGAGTGTAGATCAAGGCAGCCTCGACAATCGGCGCCTGGATGGTCTGATAGGCGGAATTATCGAATTTTCTGATCTCATAGCCGCCGAACAGGCGGTAACGGATCAGGCCGTTCGCGAGGAAATCGGTACCGACGAGCGCCGAAGCGTCGTTGAAGTTCCGTAGCGGGACCCCGGTGACCTGCTGTGTATATTCGGCCAGCGAATCTCTGATCACGATCACGATGTTGCGCTGTGGCGCGAGTTCGTACCCGATAGCAACGCCAGGCGAATAGAGGATACGGTTGCGATAACCCTGGATGAACGGGGTGCCCATTACCGTTCCGTCGTCGTAGCTGTAACCGCCGACGTCGAGCGTGGACTGGATGAAGCTTCGCGCGAAATTCGCACGATAGGTTACCATACCATCCTCTACACGAAAGCCGATCGGGCTATCGAGCTGCGGCAGGCCGAGATCGCGCGAGTTCTGATTCGAGTTTGAATGCGAGTAGTTGACGAGCAGCGTATCGCGTCCGAACTGGTAGGAGCCGCCGAGGGTCGCAGACCAGTTCGTATACGGATTCCTGGTTCTGATTGGGATAGCGGTAGTCATCGACAACGAGGTTGCCGCCGAGGCTGCCGCGTGACCAGTCCGATGCGACCGAGACCGTGCCTGTCGACTGCATCAGTAAGCTGCCGCGGCCATTCGGCGTTCCGGTGACGTTGTCGTCGAAGCCCGTCTTCTCCGAGCCCTCGGCATGCAGCATCAAGCTGCCGAGACGCATGCCCAGGTAATCGTAAGCGGGGCGGGAGCGAGAGGTTACGGTTACCCCTGGCTGATTGCCGGTACCACCGACATCAGGGCTGAGATACTGATCCAAGAGGGGCGTGGTGTAGTACCGCTCAAACAGCTGTGCGTGGGCTGATCTGGACGGGACGCAACTGGCCGCCATCAGCGCGGCAACTAGCATCCACCCCGCACGGTTGATGACAAGCAACCCCTTGACGTAGCCGGGACGACGTAAAGGCCCCGGAAGCTGCAACAAGAGCGATCTCTTATTCGTGGTGCCAATGATACACAGCTCAGACGATAGCAAAGTCGCCAGGGGACCGCCAGCTTCTTGCGTGTCACAACCGCCTGCGCTAAGTGATCGTATTCTGCGAGAGCAATGCCATGCGGTTTTATCCCGCCCAACTCCCTGATGCGCCCCAAATCGGCTGTGGCGACGGACTCACGCTAGCAAGGCGGCGACGCCTCGTATATCGTGTGTTCTGGGCCGGGGTGCTGTTTCCGCTGTTGTTCTCACCCGTGTCCGCACAAGGCAACCAGTCTCCAACGATGGCGGATTACAACCGGGTCGCGGCGGCCTGTCATACCGAGTACACTCGGTTTTGCCAGCGCTCTGGGGACATCATCGGATCCTCCCGCCTCCAGGCCATATGCTTGAAGGATTTCAAGTCGGATCTGTCGCTCAGCTGCCGTCATGCCATTAACGCCGTTACGAGGTAAAGTGCGATTTATTCCAGATTAAACAACCGGGTCCACTTCGGCAGCGAAGAATAACCTCGGTGGTTTCCCGACGGGACATCCTCCGCACGACCGGCGCATCCTTCATCGGCGCTGCCGCTCCCAGCATGGCAATTGCCGATACAGAACTGCGTCCCGTCGCCGGCGAGGGATCGTTCCGGCTCATCAAGGACTGGACTTTCGGGGCTCGCCGTAAAAGTAGCACGGTCCACGACATGGCCGAGCTTCGGGCGCAATTCCGCTTCAGATACATCTACGACCATGGCCGCCTCGATACGCTGCCTACATATTGGACGGTGCATCGTGACTACCCACAGGGCGACCCGCGATCGCTGCATGTTTTCTCTGACGACGCTCTAACTCTCAAGGCCCGGCTTCCGCCCGGCGGGGGAATGCGGCCCGGCGGTATCGAATCCGGCATCCTCAGAGCTCTCCTGCCGGTGACACCAGGCATGTATGTCGAGATGCGGGCGAAATTACCGCGCGGTCTCGGTGTGTGGCCGGCTTTTTGGCTGAACCCGGGCGTCGAGTTCCCCGACGGCCATTTTTCGCAGCTGCCATGGCCGCCCGAGATCGACATCTTCGAATTTTTTGTCTGGCAAGGCCGCGATCTGCCGCGTTACATGGAGGCGCATATCCAGACGAATGGGCATCCAGAGGATTACGGCAATCCCCGAGACTTGTTCTCTCTTCTCGGGCCACAGGGATACGATCCCGGCATCGATTTCTCGGAAGACTTTCACGTTTTCGCCCTTGATTGGGTTGAGAACAAGCCGATCTGGGTGGTGGACGGCCGCCCCATCAAGCAGACGGTTTACGAGTGGCATGCACCACCTGCCCATGTACTGGTAACCAACCAGATTGGGATGAGCCTGCCGAATGCCGACCTGACAGGCATGAAGGACGAGGGCGAAGGTTGGGATTACACGGTGGACTACTTACGCGTTTGGCAGCGCATCTAACGCATGCCGCGACGGCCAGCAGCAGCGCGGATCGTTACCGATCCACGTGCGTTCGCGCGACTTCCTTGATTGCATCCAGGAACGATCGCCCACGATCGGCCCATTCGAACGTGCTCTCCGCAGCCGCAAAGGCGAGCCGCTGCCTGCGATCTAGGCACGGCAGGTCATCGATTAGCTCGATGACGCTCCGCAATAGCGTCGCCGTATCGGTAAATAACATCACGTGCTGGCTGACCGCGGGCGGCAATCCGGCGGCGCAGACATCGAGTGCGGCCACCGGTAAGCGGTTAAAGACAAAATCGAGTAGCTTAAGCTTGAAGCCACCGCCTATCGGCTCGGCGAGAATCGCCAGCCGCGCGTCCAGATAGGGCGTGGGATCGGCGACAAAGCCGGTGAAATGGACCAAGGGATATCGCGCGGCCAGCACTTGCCGTACCTCGTCGGCGACGTCGCCGACAATTCGCAACTCGATGCCAGCATGCGCCAGAGGTCGGGCGGCCTGCTGCAGAACGCGGTCAAATTGGCCAATTTGGCGGACCAGCGGTACGAGCCGAACAGGACGACCGCCCTCGCCGTCTCGGCCGTGATCGCCCGGTTGGCCAGCTTGCGCCCGGAATACCCCGGCGTCAGCACGATGCTGGGTTTGCCTGGCACCCTCTGGCGGAACAGAGCGGCATCGGCTTCTGTGATCGTCGTTAGCAGGTCGCAGCGTCGCGCGATCCAGCGCTCGAACCATCGCGTCTTCAGGTAGTTCTGCCAAAGGTAGGTGCGGTTGATGGAACCGGCACCGGGATCCCTGGCCTGCAACGCCGTGACGCTTTCCTCATGATCATGGGTCATGAACACGAACGGTGGGTTCATCTGGAAACGCCGGCGCTGATTCAACACCCAGCCCATACCGTATTGATCGATGACGACTGCATCCCAGGCCAACTCGGCGAGCGCGGCAATCCGCTCACGGTACCGTGCGGTGACGTGGCGCGCCGCGACCAGCGGCCGCGGGTCCATCACGGCGCGCCAATTGCTCTTCGGGCCGCCCGGCACGGGTTGCCATGTGATGCCGCTCACCGGCTCGACGGGTGCCTCCGATGAGTAGCCGACAAAGGTGATCTGAGCCCCGGCCGCCGCGAGCGCCTCGGCCATTTTTGCGGTGTAGATTCTGTCGCCTGCCACCTGCGGAAACGGAAGGCCACGGGCTAACCACAGAACCCGCATCACGTGGCCGCTTCTGCCTGCTCCACAGGCGCGCCCTTGGCACCGTTCCCAATATCGGCTTTCAGGTGGTCGGCAAGCCGCACGGCGAGCGCGACGAGGGTCAGCGTTGGGTTAGCGTGACCGCAAGTGGGAAAGACGGCCGACCCGGCGCAGAAAAGATTAGCCACTCCGTGCACGGCACCATTCGGGTCCACCACGCCCTCGCGTGGGCTCTCGGACATTCGCGCCGTTCCGATATGGTGCCCTCCGACGGGGGTTGAGGCCACTACGGCATCCTCCAGCCCGTCCTCAAAATCCAACCGCGCTACTCCCGAGGCCGCGAAGTCGCGTTGCAGTAAACGCATTGAACGCATCAGACTGTCTGTATCCTGGCTGGTCACCCGCCAATCCACCTTCAACATGCGCCGACCGTGCCGGTCGCTGTGATCCGCTAACATGACTCGGCTATCAGAGGTCGGTATTTGCTCGGCGTTAACATCGAACGGATAGACACCCGCCCGGCTATCGACGACGACGAACGGAAGCTTGCGGCGCGCCAGGACGCGGCGGCGCGACCAGTCGACGCAGAACCAGCTGACCGCAGGTAGGTCGCGCAAGACATTGACACCGTGCGCCAGCCAAAAACGGGCGTCGCGATGCAGCGTGTCCCGCTTGGCGATCTCGATCGTTGCGAGCTTTCGCCGGTATTCTGGCAGGACCGAGTCCTTGAGTAGATAGACCGAGGAGAGGATCCCGCTGCGGTGCGATGGGTCGGAAATCGGTGGATAATGTAGCCGGAACGCCATATTCAACAGGCTTTCGCGACGCTGCGCCTCAGCGGAAAGCGCCAGTTTGCGACGCGTGTACACGCCATCCGATAGCTGCTCGAAATGCAGTGAGACCGGCCGCTCTTTCGGCAGCAGTTGCAGCCGGCCAAGCGTATTCTCGAGATGGCACATATAATAACGGCCGAGCGCTCCCCCGTCATTGCCAAGGCCGCCGCGGCGGCTAGGGTCGGAGAGCATCAGTAGGCGCGGGGTTTCAAGGCCGCCCGCGGCGACAACGTATCTTTCAGCCCTAATATCGAGGCGTTTGCCAGCGCAGACCGCCTCGAGAGTCGTCACTCTGATTCGCGGGGCCGCATCGGGTGCGACCAGGCGCAAGGCCTCGGTTTCGAGCAGCAAGACAATATCCGGCAACTCGGCCAGTATGCGCCCAAACCTTCTCCCGAAATCGGTCGGCGGGCTGAACCTCTCCAAACGGTCGGTCAGGATGTCCGGATGCCGGAACCCCTGAATTGTCTCGGGAGCGCCAGAGCCGAGCGAACTTGCCACACTGTAATCGAAATCACCGGCCTCGAAATAGCCTTGCGCGCGCCAGTAGTATTGCTCCAGCTCCGGCCAGTGGATTGGCCATCCGCTATATGGGACGTAGTCGCGTCGCTCGAGATCGATGGGATCCAGCGGCACGCAGCGGCCGCCCCAGATTGAGGACGCGCCGCCCAGAACACGCCGGCGAAACATGTCGGGAGGGCTGTGGGGGGAGCCCGCCTCGACCTCGCCTGCCAGTCCCTCTTGAACGAGCTTGGCAAAGGAGCGCCGTCCCGCTTCAAGAAGGATCACTGACAGGCCGGAGCCGAGCATCTCGCATGCTATGGAGATTCCGGCAGGGCCTGCCCCGACGATGCACAGATCCGCGGCAAGCGTGGCACCGTCTTCAATCTCAGCCGAGCGCAGTATCACGTTGTGCCCCGGGGAGTTGATCATTTGTCCGTTGCACAGGAGCCAAAGATAGCGCTGTTGCGACGGCCGCCTCGAGATGCGCAATTCGCGTGGTCCCGATCAGAGCGATCGGATTCGCAAAACCGAGCGCCCTGGCGACACTGGCCCGCCGACGCTCGGGATCGTCGAGGCGTCCGGCAAACTGTCCGAGTTCGCGAATGATCAGAGCGATCCCGCGCTGCTCGATCTCCCACAGGTATCCAGCAGCCTCGGGAAGGCAGATGAGCTGAAGTGGCACCTGCAAGATTTTCAGGTCTCCGGGCAGACGCAGCGCCGCCTCCAGGCAGGCAATATCGTCGCAAGACACCCCCCAATGGCGAGCTTGGCCAACCCGGACGAAGCGGTCCAGAAGATCGGCGAGCTCATCCGACCGCGCAGCGAGTTCCGCGGCATCAGGGCTATGCAGCAGGAAGGCATCGACATAATCGGACCTCAGGCGCTTGAGGCTGGCCTGCAGCGAGCGGCGGAGATGGGCAGAGCCGAGATCACGGGCGAGCATCCCCGCCCGCCCGACAGCGATCGCGGTCCGGAGCCAAGGCGACACTCTCGCGGCCACGCGCAACGGGGCCTTCACCATAGCCGCGGCGCGCTGAACGGCCGAGTAGCGTTGGCCTGCTTTGGTGACGACTATCGCATCGGACCGCCGTCCGTAAAGGCAGTCGCCAAGGATGCGCTCGCTATCGCCCTGGCCGTATATATTCGCAGTGTCAAACAAAGTGACACCGATATCGAGGGCGCGGAAAACAAGCTTCGGTGCCTCGCGAGGGTCGCCCACGCTGAGTGTCGAGCCGAGGCGGCTACATCCAAGCCCGATCACACTCGACGATGCTCGCGCGTTGCCGAACAACGTGGGTCGTGCTGGCAGATGGTCTGCTCGCGTCACCTTGGACCGACCTCTTGTCTCAATAAGACGAATCAAGCTCGGAAGGCCCTCAGCCGGGTGCCGTCCAGCCGCGAAGGCGCATCAGGGCAAAGACCATGCGATAAAGCGTCGGACGCAGCATTTCGCGATAGGTCGCGAACACCGCAAACCACGCAACAGCCAAACGCCGCGGCATCATGATACCAAGCCGTGCCCTATATCGATCCCAGTACTTCCGATAAAAATACGCGGTGTAGAATATCGTCCAGTAGAGGCGCCGCCACCGATTTACGCGCTGCCCTCCGGTGCGCACCTGCGCCGGACTAAGGTGGATGCTGTGAACCTCCGCAGTCATCAGTATCCGATGTCCGCTCACAAACAGGTTCATCTGGTAATCCGTCTCCTCACGATAGCCGTTGCCGCGCGAATAGGCTGGGTCGAACCCGTACTGACGAACGAGCGCGGTTGGTGTGATAATCACGGCATTCGCGAAGGGAACCTCGATGTCACCGATGAAGCGCGCTCCCGTAACATGCTCGCAAAGCAATGCGCGATAGGCGGGTCCGGAGCGTATGCCAGCGCCAAATCGGCGAAGCGCTGCGTCCGGCGTTTCCCCGTTGCGCATATAGACGCGACGGCCCGAAACAGCTCCCGCTCCCGACGACATCAGTTTCCCGAGGCAGGTTCGGGCGTAGCCAATCTCCAGCATCTCGTCGTCATCGCAAAATAGAATGTATGCGTTCTGAGCAATTGCGGCACCCCGGTTGCGGCATTCTGCAGCGCCAAGGCGGGCGGGATTCCGCAAGAAAACAGTGCGTAGCTCTGGAAAACGCCCCTTCAATTCGGCAATTAGCTGCGGCGTAGCATCCTCTCCAGCGTCATCAACATAAATGATCTCGTTGACCAGGTCCTGCGCGTAGAATGATTCTGCCACGAGTCGCAACGTATGGGCCCGATTGCGGGTCGGAACGACCATCGTAACGGCAGGCAGCGTGTCTGCGGTTACTGGCGGCAATGAGACGGGTTTGACGGCGCGCTTATGTTTAATGCTGGATCGGCACGCCGCCGTCGCCGGATTGGATCCGGCGAAGGGGGCTGTCGTCCGGTTTAACATGGTGTGCCGCTCTCCCTGGTGTCACCCGGCATGCCTTGCACCATTTGCTATCAGAGATGCCGCGCTTTTTAGCTCAGATTTGTGTCGCAGACAATAACAACTGCTCGCCACCCTAGCAGATAGATTTACGCCTAAATCTTGACACATATCGGTATAAGTTTTTGTCAGAATGTGCCGCGATTTGTGCCTTTTCAAACGAGTTACGCTGTTTTATCGTATTTGAGCAAGCTAATTCGCCATTCGATTGATTACTCAATCCCGAGACCTCGGTGCCGAGCGATGCAGCGGCTTCAGCAGCGCCACTCGGCACTTGGCTTGGTGTTTTTATCGTGGATGACTTCAAAAAGGATGATGAACTTGGCGCCGGACCGCATCGACTCAGAGCGGGAGTTCCACAATACTCGCTATGGCTCTGGTAAGGATTCAAGAGCGTACTTGAACAAGTACTACGTGGCGATCAGTGAGGGCGATCGCCGTTTTCGCCGCTTGGTTTTTGACCAGGCGCGCGACAAGAAGGTTCTCGAATACGGGTGCGCAGACGGCACCTCAGCGGTCTCCGAAATGAAAACGCCCGAGATTGCGGCGGAATTTTGTGGGATCGATATCTCCGACAAATCGATCGGCCTCGCGCGTGATAAGGCCGTGGCTGCCGGGTATACAAACTGCGACTTTCGTGTAATGAACGGTGAGGACATGCAATTTCCGGAGGGCGCATTCGACCTGATCTACGGGCACGGGATTCTGCATCATCTCGACCTGGAGAAGAGTTTCGCGGAGATCAGCAGAGTGCTCAGGCCCGGCGGCTCCGCCATCTTTATGGAACCCCTTGGACACAATCCGGTTTTGAACTGGTACCGCGATCGAACGCCAAGCCTACGCACGGCGGATGAGCACCCACTGATTGCCAGCGACCTGACCCTAGCGAGCAGGTTTTTTTCGGGCGTTAATGTCGAGTTTGCGGGCCTAACAACTGTGCTTGCCATCCCGTTTCAGCGGACCCCGCTCGCTCGAACGAGTCTCGCCATGCTGGCCGGCCTGGACCGCCTCTTGTTTCGCAGCCGGACCATCGGAATGCAGGCATGGTATGCGCTGCTGCTGCTGACCAAAGCCGCCGCGCCAACCGGGCGTTTATATTTTTATGGCGCGTCGGATGTCGGCCGCCGTTAAGAACCTCTCGTCGCGTTGTCAGGGCCAGATCGAATCCCGCGGTGCTTCGCGGGCCAGCATGCTCTGCCAGTTACAGTTCTGTGGCCGGTCGCATAGCTCACGGCCGCGAAAGGGCAAACCGTCGAGTCGGAAGCCGTAACCGCACCCGTTAATTCACATCCTGCCTAACCGCGCCTCTGCCGAGCCCGTTTCGGGATGAAGGGCATGTCGGGGTGGATGCCGCCTCGGGCGTGGTGCACGCGGTGGTTGGCACCGCCGCCAACGAAGCCGACATCAACCAGATGGCGACGGTGCTACGTCGAGGAAGAGGCGGTCTTTGCCGATGCCGGCTACACCGGGGCGGAGAAACGGCCGGAACTTGAGGACCGCGTGTGTCTTGGAACATCGAGATCAAGCGCAGCATCATCAAAGCCTTGCCCAAAGGGCCGCGGGATTTGGCGGAGCCGGTCGAGCGGGCGCTGTCACAGGTGCGCGCCTGGGTCGAGCATCCGTTCCACGTCATCAAGAAGCTGTTCCCCTATCGCAAAAGTCCGCTACCGCGGCCTGGCCAAGAACACCGCGCAGCCGCACACCCTGTTTGCCCTGGCCAATCTGGTGATCGTCAAGAAGACGCTCCTCGCTCAAGCCTCGGCCTGACGACGCCCGGAATCTGCCTCGATCCCGCGACAGCTCTGGGAAAACCCGCCGAACCCTGCATAAGCCCAACGCATCTTTGGTAAATTTACCCGCACCGGCCAAACCGTCAGGCACATGACCGTTGTTCCAGTGTTTCCCGCCCGAAGCAGTAAATATGTGCAATTACACCTGATAACATATAATTTCCGTCTATTTGATCTTCGGGTCCTATTAACGATAATTTAAGACTTTTTATCTAGACGCTCGATTTTTCGGAGGTAGCTCGATGTCTAACAGCACTCCGTTTCAGCTTGGCGCTTATCTTAATAGCCCCGATGGTTCAGACCCATCAGCAGAGGCGGCCTATGAGGCGAACTACAATAGTTTTGTCAATCTGATGGGCATCTCGCCGACCTACATCGATTCTTATATCGACTACCGCCAGCCGATCGGCGATTGGGTCAGTAACGCAAGTTTCCAGGCTTGGTCGACCGCAGTGACCCCCGGCGCAGCGAGCATGACGCCGGTAATCGGCTTGCCGATGGCATCCACTGCTGCAGGCTCCGAGACACCGGACCGGTTTTTCAATGATTTCGCATCCAGAAAGTACGATTCCATCATAACTGCGTGCGTTCAGGCCTGGGCGGAATGCGGGTTTAAGACCCAATACTGGCGGCCGGGCTGGGAATTCAACCTTAGTTCCTCGGCCTCATACGCAACGAGTGATCCGCAGACACACTCTGACTGGGTTTCCGCCTTCCAGCACATCTACACCGTCCTCCACCAGTCGGCACAGCAATATGGCGTGAACCTCCAGGTGCTCTGGAACCCGAGCGAGACGAATTGGAGCGATCTTGGCTCCACGCTGAACCTGTACCCCGGAAATAGCTACGTCGATTGCATTGCGGTCGATGTCTATGCCGACATGTACCCGTACAGCCTATACGATTGGAGCACTGGAAGGACCGACACCAGTTTCCAACAATGGGCGTCGAATTCAGTCAATGTAGAACATTATTTCAACGATCCGGCTGCGACGCAGTGGACATTGGATGGTAGCAATGGTCACTCAATCAGTTTGTCGCAGCTCATCGCCTTTGCCCAACAGGAGGGCAAGCCGATAGCGATCGCGGAAGCAGGAGCCGGGAATAGTACGGCAGGCGCCGACAATGCCGATGATCCGGCTTTTGTGAACTGGCTGGCTGCTGAGCTGCGGTCCTCGGGCGTGCCGATTGAGTTCGTGAATATTTGGGATTCCAATGCTGGCGGCTCATACGAGTTCTCGCAGGCGAGCGATGGCGAGCCGAACGAAGCAGCCGCCTGGGCCGCGGATTTCGGCGCACGCGCGCCGGCGGGGCCGCTGACGCCCTCCGTCGCCATTGCTGCCCAGACCCTGGCTCAGGACACCGGCGTCAGTGCAACCGATCTTATCACCAGCAATGGCGCGGTCACATTGGCCGGCGCCGTCTCCGGTTATGCCGGTACGGTCGTTGAGGTACTCGACGGGACGACGGTGCTTGGGAACGCAACGCTCAATGGGGGCGGCGTCTGGAACTATGCGACGACCCTCGTCGCCGGCGTCCATTCGCTATCGGCGCTGGCCATCGATCCACTGTTCGAGACCGCTTCTTCGGGAGTACAGCCCATAATCGCGGTCGAGATCACACGTCCCACGGTCGCCATCGCCGGACAGAATTTCGTACAAGCCACTGGTTCGGTGACACTCTCCGGTACGGTATCGGGCGCATCCGGCACGACAGTTCAAATCGTCGATGGAACAACGACGCTCGGCACCGCGGCCTTGAACGGTACGGGCAGTTGGAGCTACGCGACAGTCCTCTCAGCCGGAACGCATGTTCTCCACGTCTCGGCCGTCGACCTCGCCGGCAACTCCAGTGCGAGTGTCAGTGACCCCGCTATCATTGTGACCGGCGCGGTGGCACCGACTGTAGCGATTGTTACGCAATTGCTGCCGTTAGGCGGTAACTTGGTGACGCTCTCCGGCACGGAATTGGGAGCAGCCCGCACAATCGTCCAGATTTACGATGGTACATCAATGTTGGGGGCCGCGACGCTAGACGGCAGTGGCGACTGGACTTATGTGACCAATTTATCGCCGGGCGCTCACTCCCTAAGCGCGACCGCGACAGACCCAACCGGCGATGGCGACAACGCCTTCGCGCCGGTACAGGCAGCGATAACGGTTCAGACAACGGTTTCACCAGTGCTCTCGACGGCGCCGACGGATGCGACCGGAAGCCTGGTAACGGCCGTCACCACTCTCTGGCGGGATAGCCTGGGAACTGTCGCGTCTATCGGCATTGCTGGTGGCCAGATCATCGGCTCGTCACTGCTCGGCAGCATGGATAACAGTTGGAGCATTATTGGTGCCGCTGACTTCCACGGCACCGGCAACGCAGACGTACTGATGCGCCAGACCAACGGAACTATCCGGCTGTGGACTGTCAGCAATGGCCAAGTCGGCGGGTCGGCAGCTATCGGAACTGTTGACAATAGCTGGCAAATTGCCGGTCTTGGCGACTTCTATGGCAGCGGACCGTCCGGTATCTTGTGGCGCAGCACGAGCGGTTCAGTTGATATCTGGAAGATGGCCGACGGCCAGATGGTCGGCTCGACCGTAGTTGGAAGCGCCGACAATTCTTGGCAGGTCGCGGGGACGGGTGACTTCTATAGCACGGGAACATCCGACATCCTGTGGCACAACACTGACGGCGATGTCGCTATCTGGACATTGAATAATGGGGAGGTCACAAAGACTTCGGTTATCGGAAACACCGATAATAGCTGGCAGATCGCCGGGACTGGTGACTTCAACGGTGACGGCACCTCGGATATCCTGTGGCGCAATACTGCTGGGGAGCTCGCGACCTGGACGATGCGCGATGGCAAGGTTGCCAGCACTGCCGTCATCGGCACCATTGACAACAGCTGGCAGATCGGCGGCACGGGCAACTACGAAGGCAACGGCACGACGGATATTCTGTTCCGAAATTCAAACGGGCAGCTACAGCTGTGGAACATGGAGACTGGTACTGTCGCCGGATCGACGGCCATCGGGAGCCCCAATCCGAGTTGGCAGCTCGTCGGCAGCGGCAGCACTGATAGCCTGGACAGGTCGACTGATGTCGGCGCCGGCGACAGTCAGCGTCTCTCCGACATCCTGTGGCAGAACACCAGTGGCGCCGTCGAAGCCTGGGCCATGAGTGACGCCCATGTCGTCGGTTCCTCGATCATCGGCACGGTCACGAGCGGGAGCCTGATCAGCGGCGCTGGGGATTTTAACGGCAACGGCACCTCTGACATTCTGGTGCGAAATGCCGATGGCTCGGTGTGCTTCTGGAGCATGAGCAATGGCCAAGTTGCCAGTACCTCAACCATTGGCACCGCCGACAGCAGCTGGAATATCGGGGGACTCGGCGATTTCAATGGCGACGGTACCTCCGACCTCTTATGGCGCAATACGACCGGCTCGATCGCGCTCTGGACGATGAGCAACGGCTTGGTCGCCAGCAGCTCTGAGGTCGGCAGCGTAAATAACAGCTGGAAGATAGCCGGGACCGGCGATTTCAATGGTGACGGCACTTCTGACATTCTGTGGCGCAATGCAGCCGGCTCGATCGCTCTCTGGACGATGAGCAACGGCCTGGTCGCCAGGACCTCTGTGATCGGCAACGCGGATGACAGCTGGAAGATAGCCGGGATCGGCGATTTCAATGGCGACGGCACTTCCGACATTCTGTGGGAGAGCAATAGTGGCGCCGTCGATGTGTGGAGGATGAGTAACGGTCAACTCGCGAGCACGAGCACGATCGGTAACCTCGATCCCGGCTGGAACGTCGTGCGGACGGGCGATGTGGGCAGCAACGGGACTTCGGACATTCTCATTCAAAATGCCAGCGGAGTATTCAACATTTGGACGATGAGCAACGGCCAGGTAGCGAGCACGTCGGCGATCGGTACCCCCGACAGCAGCTGGCAACTGGCGAATGCGCCGGTGCTCATGATTGGTTGACGCGGCAAGAGCTCAGGCTCACTGTGCCCCGGGCGCCTAATTCGCTTGTTTCGGAGTTGCTTGGGCGCACGATAGATGAGTTCTATCATACGATCCCATACCTCTGTGACCTTGCTGAGTGACGCGACATCCTAGTTGTCGAAGCAAAGAAGGTTGTTCAAGTTTTGTGCGCCGGTCTGCCGCCCGGCTGGGTTGGTCGGTTATGGTTGTGTGCCAACCTAGATATAGAATGAAGCAGGCCATTCTGGCTTCGGCTTGAGATGCGAAGCGGCTGCGAATCCGACCGACCGCCTCTCGTTTGAACGTTTGCGGGAATATCCGCCGCGTCGTACTCATCTGACACCGTCGTCCTGGCTCGAAAGCCCAGCGTCGCTATCCACCAAACCAGGGGAAGAACGCAGTAGCCCCCGGCTGCGGGGCCGAGCGGCCGCAAAGAAGAGGGTACCCGCTCGGTGATCGGGAACGTAGCGGCCTTCCCGTGACCAAGGTGTGACGAAGCTCACGCCTCACCGGAAAGCCGCAATTAACATTCGGGCGAGCTGAGCGCCTGGGCGGTGCCTTCCGCCTGAAACCGCGCGACCCACTTCCTCGCGGTCTTGTCTGCCCCTCAACCAGCACGCGACGAACCAACTCGCCTCGACTATACCGCCTCAACCGCGCATTCTTGTGGATGTCCATCCGGTCCCTCCTTGGATGCCGAAGCGCCGCAACCTTAGTTTCCTCGGTCGGGACCGTTGGACAGCCTCCTGAAAGCTCACAGCTAGGGAGCGATCGGCAACCCGGCAAGAAGAGTTCACGTCCAGCAAACCATGTCGGCCAGGCTCTCAAAAGCATCAGCTAGGTCCAGATACTTGGCCGCCTGATATTCGGACTTTGTCCCGCTGGCCAAAGTTCGATAATTCATAGCGCGGTCACGGTAATACGCACTGTCCTGCGTCAGCGCTACCGTGGGCGCCGCTCGCCGGTCCGGTGTCGCGCGACTTGACGTTCGTCGGTCGAACAATCGGGACTGGGCGACTTGCCGCTTGGTTTTTGACTCGGATGATCTAATCTGCATTGCCGAACGATACGACGCAGTTGACTCTGGCAGAAAGCGGAGTGTTGTCGGCAATCAAATTTGTGCCACACGCGTCGCTGCTTATCTTGAGATATCCGGACACGAGAACGCGCTTCTCATTGCCCGGGAGATCAAGATGCGGGCTAACCCGTTCGTATGGGGTCCGCTCCGGCCGAGGGCTGTTGATGAAATTTGGGACGACGCCGCTATCTCCCGATCTCAGAGGCCACCCGGAAATGAGTTGAGTGATATCAGTGACTTGTGATTCGGTTTTGGTGCGAAACAGAACCGGGGTCGCAAGATGTGGACTGACATCACTCGCAAGCAGTATCGGCGACCCGGGGGGCGGTATTCAAGCAGTATGACGGATGCGGAATGGGCGCTGATCGAGGGCTTCATGCCATCCCGCCGCCGGCTGGGACGGCCTCGCAAGGTCGAATTGCGCCACGTCGTCGATGCCATTCTCTATATTTTGTCGGCGGGATGCGCCTGGACCTTGCTGCCGAAGGAGTTTGCGCCGGTCTCGACGGTACAGGGCTATTTCTATCGCTGGCGCGACGACGGCACCTGGGAGCGGATCAACCATGCGCTGGTGATGGCAGCGCGCGAGGCGATGGGGCGCCAGGCCAGCCCCAGCGCCGGGGTGCTCGACAGCCAGTCGGTCAAGACCACCGAGGCCGGCGGACCGCGCGGCTTCGATGCAGGCAAGAAGGTGAAGGGCCGCAAGCGCCACATCCTCACCGACACCAATGGCTTTCTCGTCAAAGCCGTGGTGCATCCGGCCGATGTTCAAGACCGCGACGGTGCCCCGCTCGTGCTGAAGGCCGCGCGCCGGCTCTATCCCTGGCTGCGCCACGTCTTCGCCGACGGCGGATATGCCGGCGAAAAACTCGCCAGTGCCCTGCTTGCACACGGCACCTGGACCCTCGAAATCGTCAAGCGGTCCGATGCCGCCCGGGGCTTCGTGCTGCTCCCCAGGCGCTGGGTGGTCGAACGTACCCTGGCCTGGCTCGGTCGCAACCGCCGCCTCGCCAAGGACTTCGAAGCCACCGTCAAAACCGCCACAGCCTGGCTCTATATCGCCAGCGTCAAACTACTCTCGCGACGTCTCGCCCGTGGCTAACTCAACTATCCCGATTTTCGGGCGGACTCTAAGACTTAAAAGAAAAATTCAACCATCTCATGACGGGGAGCGACGTCAGTGTCCCCGAGCACCAGCTCGCCATCAGGTTTGCGGTGAACTCTCTGTCGGCCGAAAGACGATGAATTGTTGCTCATTAAGAATATCTGAACACCTCTTCGCTTGGCCTGCTTGATCTCCTTAAGACCTATGCTGTTTAGGTCGAGGATATCGGCCACGACGAGGTCCATGCCTCCGCGCTCAACTAGCCGCCGCGCAACCTGTAATTTCGTTGCGATCGTCACGTGATACCCGCGATCCACAAAAATATGGCCAATCTGATCTGAAAAACCTTGCTCATCTTTGAACAACAAGACGCGTTTCATGGGCGGCTCCACGGTCACTAACATCGAGCCGCGGTTGACCTACGCCACCGCGCATCGAAAGGTTCAATGCGACACTATAACGCAGTGCGAGCCGGTTTCAGCAGTGCGCCCGACGCAGATGACGACGGCATAATTGTGTGGCCCTGTCGAGCAGCCACGCTGCTGTTCGTCCGATGGCCGCACTGCCGGTCGGCCCCCGCATCGAAGGTGGTGGCGCGAAGATTGCGTCCGGACAACGGGTGCGACGGCACCAGAGTAGCGTCGCTCGACCCGGGGCGTGCGGGGTCACAGGGTGCCGGACTGTTTTGCGCGCTCTTCGTGGGAGCTGGTGACCCCCCGTAGCGGGATCAGGGGAATCGCAGATGAGTAATAAGGTGTTGTGCGGTGGTCGAATGTGGATTCTGAGCAGGGCTTTCCGGTTTGTGGAGGCCGTGGGTGGAGACCATGCTGTCGATCCTGCGCGAGGTTCGCGATCCTCGTGATTTCAATGCTCGGCATGAGCTTTCGGCGATGCTGTTCATCGCCTTGGCGGCGTCGCTGTGCGGGGCGAAGAGTTGCGTTGATTACGCCGATTTTGCCGCGGTCAACGAAGCTGATTTGTCGCAGATCGTCGATCTGCCGCACGGCGCGCCGAGCCACGACAGCTTTAGTCGGGTATTTCGCCTTCTCGATCCGGCCGAGATGGCGACCGTCTTTTCGCGCTTTGCGGTTGCCTTGCGCGAAGGCTTGGGGCTGGAACGCCCCACGGCGTGGTCGCGGTCGACGGCAAGAGCTTGCGGCGGGGATATCAGCGCGGGCGCGCCTTCATGCCGCCGCTGATGGTGAGCGTGTGGGATGCCCAGACGCGGGTCTCGATTGCGGCGTGCCGGGCGCCGGGCGGCAGTGAGGTCGCCGGAACGCTGGCCCTGCTGAAGCCCTTGATGCTGAAGGGATGTGTCGTGACCGGCAATGCTTTGCACTGCCATCCGGCCATGGCCGAGGCCGTGCTGGCGACAGGCGCCGATTATGCGCTGGGTCTGAAGGGCAACCACGGCCCGCTTTACCAGGCAGCCGACGCCGCTTTCGCCGAAGCCGACGCCAAAGGTTTTCTGCCGTGCCACGAAACCAGCGAACGCGGCCATGATCGCGTCGAGTGGCGCTGCGCCAGCGTGCTGAAATGCCCGCCGCGGGCGCCTGGCTTTCCCGGCCTGGCCGCGATCGGTCGCATCGAGGCCGAACGCGGCTGCGGCGACAAGCTCGCCACCTCGACACGCTATGTGGCTTTGTCGGCCCTGCTTTCGCCGGCGCGACTGATCGAGGTCGTGCGCGCCCATTGGAGCATCGAGAACCAACAGCATTGGCAGCTCGATGTCACCTTCCATGAAGACAACTCCAGAACACGAAAAGACAACGCGCCGCAAAACCTCGCCGTGATACGGCGCATCGCCCTCGATATCCTTCGTGCCCACCCAGACAAACGATCCCTCGCACGCAAGATGAAGCGCGCTTCCTGGGACAAGGAGTTCTTCTATGACCTCTTCGCTCATATGCGATAGCCCTGGTAGCGGGATGGACGCGAAGTTCGGATGTCGGCGGCATTTCATGCCCCAAGCCCGCGGGCGACATCGCCCAGTAGCTACGACGCGGCGAGCCAAATGGATGGAAATTGCTCGACAGGATCAAGCTCGTCAGCTCGTCGTCGAGGCGTGCGCATCTCACTTCACCCTCACCAGTTTCGAGGCATGCTTGAACGCTTTCCGTTCGATGCGGCCATATTCCCGATCGTGCTTCGCCCGGGTGGCGTTCGCTGTCGTCGCGGCTCTACTCTGCGTCGGCCAGCACGACAGGCGCCCACGCAACCATGATCACCGCCGCTGTCGAGCTGCTGCTCGAACACGTCGCCGTGGCCGCCACATGACGAGTTGGCTGCCTCATACTACGGCGCTGACGATACGCCGGTATGCAGGGTTACCTCCCGGCGGCGGAAGGGGCGCCAAGCAACCCGGTTCGTCGGCCGTGTGTTCCGCTGCTCGAATGCCCAGGGTGCTCCTCGTCTACGCGCCTCACGTGGCGGGGCGGGGTGACCGGGGGGTCTTGGACAGCCCTCTCCCGGGGGAGGGCGCGGTTGATGCGTACGCCGGTAGCTACGAAAAGCCTCGCGGCCGTACCGCCCGCAGACCCGTCGGCACCAGCGGTGCCCCACGGGAGCAGCGACGCATCGGTAGCTGCGCTGCAAACCGGGCTCAAGGCCTATGCCACCGCAAAAGCTCCGCGGTCGATCACGGCTCGACAGATCGTTCGGACCGCACACCGAGGCCGCCACCAAAGTCCACCAGTCGGATTTTGGATGTCTCGGTCGACGGCAACGTCGGCGATCGCACCAGGGGCCCGGCCGCGGTGGATGCGCCGGAATATGAGCCGGTCATCGCTGGCCCGCCTCAGGCCCTCGTGCCAGCAACGAGCGATAAGGCTCGATCCTCCGTAAGGAGCTCGGGTAACCCGGCCCGGACCCTCCCCGTATGAGCGACCCAGGAGGCGGCGGCGGGGTACCGGGGGGCCATGGACAGCTATCTCCCGGGGGATAGTCGGGCTATTGCGCCTACCGCGATGCAAATTGCGCCGGAGACTCAATCAAGTTCGAGACGGTGCTTCGGTGACCCGCATTGTAACGATGCTTGGCTAATAAGATTGCGGCACCGGTTGGTTTGCCAACCCAGGTCCGCCAAGCTTGGCTTGCTACCCTGGCGCTACCCAACGGGGGTCTGGGTAGCGGGCTTGTCCGTAAGTCCCTGAAAAATTGGCGCGCCCGGAGAGAGTCGAACTCCCAACCCCCAAATTCGTAGTCTGGTGCTCTATCCAGTTGAGCTACGGGCGCAGCGATGGCTTGCGTCATCGGTTGCCGGGCCAGGGACCGCCGGGGCGGGTATTCCGGGCACGGGGCCGCATGTCTACCCTTTGAGGGCCGAGATTGCAACGGCCGGGCGGGGCGCTTATCGGGGAAAATGCTTTTTTCCTAATCGCGAGCCTGCTGTTCAGGCGCAGTCTGTTGCGGGATAATCCCTGCCGCAACTGCAGCGAAGGCAGGTGGATGCCGCGGGCTGCCGCGGCGACCGGGAAGGCTGGGACCGTGGGAATCTTTCTGTGGCGGCTACTGTTGCCGGTCGTGCTGACCGGGGTCGTTCTGGCTGGGCCTGCCTGGACGCCGACGGTCGCCAGGGCGGCCGCGGCGACGACTGCCGCCGAGGCCAATCCGCCGGAAATCCAGCTGTTGTTGAACCTGCTCGGCGATCCCAAGGTGCGGGACTGGCTGAAGCAGCACGACGCGAAGCCGGCCGCCGCGGCGGCCGGGCTCGCCGACCAGTCGGTGTCCCAGATATTTGACACGCGGCTTGTCGGGATCCGGACGCATCTTGCGGCGCTGGCCGAAGCGGTCCCTGAGTTGCCGGCCCAGTTCTGGCAGGCGCATCTCCGGGTCAACGAGGGCCTTGGCGAAAATGGAAGAACCAAGGCGCTCCTGTTGCTGGCGCTTTTTACCGGGCTGGGCGCCACCGTCGAGTGGCTGTTTCGCAGAGCGTTGCGCGGTGTCGAGGCACGCCTCGAAGCGCTGCCGCACGACACCGTAAAGGACCGGCTGAGGCTGATTGCGTTCCGCTTTGCGCTGGCATTTGGTGTGGTGACGGCCTTTGCTGTTGGCAGCATCGGACCGTTTCTTGCCCGCGATTGGCCGCCGCTGCTGCGTGAGATGCTGTTCGGTTATCTGATGGCGTTTCTCGTGGCGCGGGTTGCAGGCGTCGTCAGCCATTTCCTGCTCGCGCCACGTGACGAGCGGCTCCGGATCATCCCGATGGACGATGCCGCCGCGCGGTTCTGGCATCGCCGGGTGGTTGCGTTTGTCGGCTGGTTCGCCTTTGGCTGGGTGACGGTTGGGCTTGGGGTCACGCTGGGCTATCCGCTCGAGGTGCGGCAGTTGACCGCTTATGTGCTAGGGCTGGGCCTGCTGGGGATCGCGATTGAGGCGGTGTGGCGCCGGCCCGCCGCCCCGCCCGAACCTGGCGCACACCAACTTGGCGCACCCCAACCTGGCGCACCCCAACCTGGCGCACAGGGTTTTCACAGGCTCGGGCACGGCGCCGCCAACACGGCGCTGTCGGTTGGCATCGTCATGCTGTGGGCGTCATGGGTCATCCATGCGACGGGCACAGCGTGGCTCATTTTCGTGGTCCTGATATTGCCGCTCGCGATCATGGTATCGCGGCGAGCGGTGGAGAATATGCTGACTGCGCCCGGATCAGTTCACCGGACCGAAGGCGATTTGAGCATCCGCACGGTGTGCATCGAGCGCGGCATCCGGGCCGGGCTGATCATCGGCGCGGCGGGCCTGCTGGCCTGGGGCTGGGGCCTCGACGTCGGGCATCTGCGCGGCGAGGACAGTTGGATCGGCCGTGCCGCCAACTGCATCCTGAGCGTTGTCGTCATCCTGCTGGTCGCCGACTTCCTGTGGTACGTGGCAAAGACTGCAATCGATCGAACTCTCGCCGAGGCTGCCGAACCCGGCATACCGAACAGCGACGACGCGCGGCGGCGGGCGAGGTTGCGCACCTTGTTGCCGATTCTGCGCAACATCCTTCTGGTGGTCGTCATCGTCATCACGGCGATGATGACGCTGGGGGCGTTGGGGGTGGAGATCGGGCCGCTGATCGCGGGCGCCGGGGTCGTCGGCGTGGCGATCGGTTTTGGCGCGCAGAGCTTTGTCCGCGATGTCATCGCCGGCATGTTCTACCTGATGGACGATGCCTTCCGGGTTGGCGAATACATCCAGGCCGGCAATTACAAGGGCACCATCGAAGGCTTCAGCATCCGCTCGGTCAAGCTGCGGCATCATCGCGGCCCGGTTTATACCGTGCCGTTCAGTCTCCTCGGCGCGGTCCAAAACCAGAGCCGCGACTGGGTGATCGACAAGACGATGATTGGCATCACCTATGACAGTGACATCGAGAAGGCGCGCAAGCTGATCAAGAAAATCGGCTTGGAGCTGAAAGAGATACCGGAGTTCGCGCCGCTGATCCTCGAGCCCTTGAAAATGCAGGGGGTCGAAAGCTTCGGCGATTTCGCGGTGCAGATCCGGATGAAGATGATGACCGTGCCGGGCGAGCAGTTCGTCATCCGGCGCAAGGCCTTTGCGATGATCAAGCAGGCGTTCGACGAGAACGGCATCAAGTTCGCTTTCCCGACCGTCAAAGTCGCCGGCGACGGCGCCGACAGCGTCGCCGACGCGGCCGTGGCGCAGAGCGGCCTCGAACTGGCGCGCCCCGCCGCGGCGGCCTAACCCAGCGCGGCGCTCAACGCATCGCCTTCCCGCGAGCGGCGCGACGGAGCGAGCGGCTGCGCCAGCTTTTTCATCTTGCGCGCCGCTTTCAAACCGAAGGTCACGAGCTTCGGGTGCGTCTGGCGGCAGAAGGCGACCTTGCGCACATAGTCTTCGACGTGCCAGTGGGCGACCGTGCCGTGCGGCAGAAAAAGTACGTCGCCAGGACCGAAACGACGCGGCGGCGAGTGGCCGTCGCTGATCACCGCCGACCCTTCAAGAAAATAGATCGTCTCGTCGATGTGGTAAGTCCAGTTGAACTTGCCGGCGGTGCATTCCCAGACCAGCGTTGTCGCCAGACCGTCGTCGCTGCGCGATAGAACAGCATTCCTGGCCTGCGGGCTGCCTTCGCGAACCCATTCCGGTGTGATTGGCGCGGGCTTTAGAGCGATATCGGTCGCCGAGGCGATCATTGCCACGCGCGAAGATGCGACTGGGCTTTCCTGTATCAATTTCTGCTACCCCCTTTGCTAAGTACTACTGTGTGCGACAGACACGGGCGCATTAAGGAGTGTGAAACCCTAAATTTTGGTTAGTCTAGCGCCGTAGGATGGGCTGAGCGCAGCGAAGCCCATCAACAGCCGTCGATGCGGAACGACGATGGGCTTCGCTGCGCTCAGCCCATCCTTGTATCAGCTGGTGTGGTTAGACTGCGTGCGTTCCGTGAGGAATGGCCCGGTCCGGGAGGCCTCCCGGACCGGGCCGCCGATCGTCGGATCGTTGCCCATCCAAGCCTTTTCGGCTGTCGCGTAGCAGGATCGCGGTCGGCTCTTCATCGGACCCGAATGGTTGACGGAACCCTGGGTTCGCATTCAAGGAAGGGTCGAAGAAGATGGCCAAGTCTAACACCAGCAAGCCGGCGATCAGCAAGTCCGCGATCAGCAAGTCCGGCACCGCATCGCGGGCCCGCTGCGCCGGTATCGATACCGGCAAGGCCCGGCTGGATGTCGCGCTCGATGTCGCACTCGATGTCGCACTCGGGGGTGAGGATGGCGAGCGGTTACAGGTCGCCAACCATGCCGGCGGTCACGGCGAGCTGTCGACGTGGCTGCGGCGGCACCGCGTCAAACGGGTCGGGATCGAGGCGAGCGGCGGCTATGAGGGCGCGGTGGTGGCACAGCTGCGCCGCGACGGGTTTATCGTCATCGTCTTCCAGCCGGGGCAGGTGCGCGCCTATGCCCGCTTTGTGCTGCAGCGGGCGAAGAACGACCGCCTCGACGCCGCGCTGATCGCCCGGTGCACCGCCGCGGCCCGCACCATCCATGCCCCGCCCGACCCGCGGCTGGCGCCGCTGGCGGCGCAGCTGACGCTGCTCGACCAGCTCGGCGAGGATGTCGCCTGTGCCAAAACCCGCCGCGAGACCTGCCACGATCCCGAAATCAAGCAATACTGGAAAGCGGAGATCGCCCGGCTCAAGGCGGCCCGGCGCCAGGTCCTCAAGCGGCTCGACACGGCGATCCGCCATCACGCCGACCTCGCACAGCGGCTCGACCTGATCGCCAGCATTGACGGCATCGGGCTGGCGAGCGCCATCGCCATCCTGGTGCGCCTGCCGGAGATCGGCCGGGTCAGCCGCGAGGAGGCCGCCGCGCTGGCCGGGCTCGCGCCCTATGACGATGACAGCGGCGACCGCACCGGCCGGCGCCATATCGAGGGCGGCCGCGAACGCCTGCGCCACGCCCTCTATACCGCCGCCTTCGCCGCCGCCTTCCACTGGGCCGCCGCCTTCCACTGGGCCGCCGCCTTCCACTGGGCCGCCGCCTTCCACTGGAACGAACCGCTCAAGGCCCGCTACAACCACCTGCGCGCCGCCGGCAAGGCGCACAAGGTCGCGCTCATCGCCTGCGCCCGTAAACTGCTGACCTATGCCAACGCCGTCGTCGCCCGCGGCACCCCCTGGCACCCCCAACCTCACCGCCGTCTAGCTCACCGCCGTCTAGCTCACCGCCGTCTAGCTCACCGCCGTCTAACGCCAACACGCCGTTTCTTGGTTCGACCCAAACAGCCCGTTTCTTCGTCCCGACCCGGCTTCCCCAAGGACGCCGCGCACAGTCGCCGTCCAGGATGGCCGCAAGGCCACCGCGCAGCGGCGCACCGCGTCCTTGACGGCGGCGAGCACGGCGTCATCCTCAAATAACGCCGGCACGTTTAATGGTTGCTACCAGCGACGTCACTTCACCGGTTTTTGCGACAGCAGGCAGGCCGGCAACGATCACGTCGAGGTCGCCCAGTCATTCAGAGTTAGTCCAGAACAATATCCAGGCAGGTTCAATCCGGTAGGTTGGGTGCCTTGGATCAGATCGGACATGACCCTAATCCGGTCCTCTCAGCCAATGTCAGTGCCGAGCAGCGCCCAAACCGAGGGGCTAAAGCGCTGTCGCCACCGGGCGTAGAAATCGCCGAGCCGGGCCTGGATGCTGGCCGCATCGGCGGTGTTGACGGCCATGCCTTCGCGCGCCAGGGCCTCGGCGCCGGCGGCATTGACCGTCTCGATATCGGCGCGTTGCAGCAGCGCATATTGGTCGGCGTTGCGCTCAACGACCTCGCGAACCTCCCCGGGCAGGGCCTGCCAGGCGGCGGCGTTGGCCAATAGTGTAAAGCCGCTCCACCAATGCGAGGTCAGGCTCAGATAGGTCTGCACCTCATGCAGCCGCAACGACTGAACGACCCCGAGCGGGTCGCTCTGCCCGTCGAATGTCCGGTTTTTCAGGGCGTCGTACATGCCGCTGAACGGCACCATGCCGGCTTCGGCCCCGAGAGCACGGAAGAAATCCGCGGCAATCTCACCCCCCGGGCTGCGAATCCTGAGGCCGGCGAAATCGGCGGCGGTATGGATCGGCCGGTTGCTGGTGGTGATGTGGTGAAACCCGTTCTGCATCGAGCGCGGGAAGGCGTAGATGCCGTTGCCGGCCAACTCGCCGCGGATGATCTCGCCGAGCCCGCCATCGAGGGCGCGGAACACGGCGGCGCTGTCGGGAAACGCAAAGGGCAGCATCGGCAGGGCGCTGGTCGGGGCCACGCCGCCGAGCAGAGCGCCCGACACATAGAATTCAAGCGCACCGCTGCGCAGATCGGCAAACATCTGCGGGTCGGGGCCGAGCCGGCTCTCCGGGTACACGTCGAGCCGGAAGACCCCATTGGTGTCACGCCCGATTGCCTCGGCCATCTCGGCCATGCGCCGTGCGGTCGGGCTGTGCGCCGGCTGGTTGGCGCCAAGACGATAGTGAAAGCGCGCGGCCTCCGACATCAAGATGCTTCTCCCCGACTTTGTCTTGGCGCAAGCATCGCACACCGTGTCAGCGATGTACCGCTCGCGTTGTTGTTACACTTTCCACGAAGGCTGGTGAAAACCAACCTGATTGTCACTCCTGGCTGCGCCCCCTGGGCTGCCCCCGAGATCACAAAGGCAGGGGTGGTGGATCACGATCGGCAGCCGGGTCAGTTCGCGGTTTCGTGTTCGACGGCGGCTTCAAGTTGTGTGACCCGCTGCGACAGCTTCAGCAGGTTGAGCGGCTTGCGGAAGACGGCGTCGGCGCCGAGTTCGCGCGCGAGGGCCAGCGCGTCATCGCCGGAATGACCGGATATCGCGATGATCCTGGTGGTCGCGCGTTCGCTGCGGATCTGCCGGATCGTTTCGTAACCGCCCTGCTCCGGCATGATGATGTCGGTGATCACGATGTCCGGGCTGTAGGTGCGGAACACGGTCATGCCGCGGCGGCCATCTGCTGCGGTCGCCACCTCGTGGCCATTGCCGCGCAGCAGGCGCGCCAGCGTGTAGCGGATCAGGTAGTCGTCGTCGATCACCAGGATTTTCATGGACCGGGGCCAACCGTTACAACGCAAAACCATCTGCTGTATGGTCAGCCTACGAGGCCTATCCTTACCAACCGGTTAACCTGCGTTAATCATTACAGCGGGATCGCGAGCAGCGTGTCGATCTGCCGGCTGTCGAGCACGACGAGCTTTGCGGCAAATTTCCAGCCATCCGCGCCGTGAACGACCCGGTCGAGATAACAGCCGGCGCCAAAAATCATCATATCGCCATCCTGCATCGTGCGGATGACGACGAAACCGGCAGTGACGTCGAGCCCGTCCGTCGCCTCGCCGGTTACCCGTATGCCCGAGATCAGGTGTCGATAGCGTTGCGGCTCATAGATGTTGGCTTCGCGCAACGCGCTGACCCGGTCGCGCAGCATGGCTTGCGACGTGGCGTAGATCAGCCCCAGGGGCAAGCCGGCCTCGTGGTTTTCCGCCGAGGTGATTCGGTAAGTGGCGTCATCGGTAAAGAAATCGGGCCACCCTTCGAGGTCGTCGGAATCGAGGCAGGCGGCGTAGCCGGTGTAGAGGTCCTCGAGTTCGAAGCGACGGGTTATCGCCGCGAAGTCCACCGGATCACAGCCCCATCGTCTGGCGATAGGCGTGCCAGAACCCGCGCACCGATGCCTCGGTGGCGCGGGTTTCCTGCGAGGCGTGCTCGTAGCCGCCCATCTCGATGACCGAGCACTCGTCGTCGCTGCTGCCCTTGATCGCGCGCTGGACAAAGCCGCCGACCGCGCCATCCTCCATCGAGACATACCCAGCCGGCCCAACCAGATTGGCCTGTTGCAGGCGGCGTTCGGTCATCGCGGCGTCATCGTCTTCGAACCCGATATAGGTCCATTGCAGTTCGGTCTTGTCCGGGCCTTTCGGCAGCACGAGGCGCACCGCGATCGCATTGTGAATCTGCTGCAAAACGAAATTCGGGAAGACGCTGAGGATTTGCAGCGTGATGTCGTCGCCGATCTCGTTGACCGTGTCGAGAAAGCGCGGGTCCTGCAGCCGGTAATCCTCGCGCAGCGACGGAATCTCGGAATAGAGCTGGTCGGAACTGGTCTTGCTGCCGGGCTGGCCGCCTTTTGTGTAGCTGGCATGGTTGCCGCCGGACTCGCCAATCGAAACACCGCCGGCGGTGGTCAGCCGGGTGATCTGGAACGTCGTGAAAAACGTGTGCAGCAGGCTCGCGTGATACGTGTCCTTGACGTTCTCGATATAGAGCTTCCAGTTGTTGTGCAAAATCTGCGATGTCGTCCCGAGGATTTTCGGCTTGCCGCGAAAAACCCGGCCGATGCGCGACCCGATCAGGTTGCCGATATAATCAGCGAGGGGGGCGGTGTCCGGCGACATCGTGCCAAACACCAGCCCGGCAAACTGGTCGACCCGCAATTTCTTCAGCCCGTGCTCTTCGAGCCGGAACCCCTCCGGCATCCCGCCCTTGCCGCCGACGCCGCGGCGAAACGCGACGCTCGTCAAATTGCCGCTGAGGTCGTAGCGCCAGGCGTGGTAGACGCAGGTCAGCCCGTCATCGCTGTGTCCGCGCTGTTTCAGGCAGACGAGATTGCCGCGATGCGCACAGCGGTTCAGCATCGCATGGATGTTGCCGTCCTCGCCGCGCGTGACAATGACAGGCGTCTCGCCGAGGAACGTCGTCTTGTAGTCGCCAGGGTTCGGCAACTCATCGGCCAGCGCGAGGTACTGCCAACTCTTGCCGAGGAAAACGCGCTCGACCTCGGCGCGATAGATACCAGGGTCGGCAAATACCCGATACGGCACGCGCGCATTGCCTTCGTGCGGCCAGGTCATCAAATGCTGGTCCATCGCGTTGCCTCCCTCGGCGCAGCTACGTTGTCAAGATAGCACGAAACCGCGGCCACCGATGCTGCGCTCCAATGCGGCATGCCGCGAGCGTCCCCGAACAAGCCCTTATTTCGTTCCGAAGCCGTGGATGTATCCGTTCTTTCCGCTTCGGCAGATGCCGAGATCGCTGAGACTCTTAAGCCGGCCTGGGGCCTTCGTCCGAGCCGGAGCAGAGTCCGATCAAGTTCGATCGCCTATCAAAACTCCCTTCCCGCGGACTTGACCCTGTGGGGACACGTCTTATCGGCAAGCTATACAAACCGAAGACGTAGATGCCCACGGATCAAATGTCCGTGGGCTGAAGGCCCACGGGTCAAGCCCGGCCAAAGCGCGAATCAGGGATGCGATGCCACTGGTCGAATGCCGTTCTATCCCGCGGCGATGCGGTCGTAGACGGCCTGGAGGCGGTCGCGGTCGCGGCGGGTGTCGGCTTCGCGTTCGCGCTGTTCCTCGATCACTTCGGCCTTGGCCTTGGCGAGGAAGGCGGGGTTGGTGAGCTTGCCGGCGAATTTGGCAAGATCGCCGTCGAGGCGCTTGATTTCCTTGGTAAGCCGGGTGCGCTCCTGGGCCAGATCAATCACGTCGCCGACCCGCAAGATCAGCGTCGCGCCGTCGACCACCGCGGCGACGCCGCCGGCCGGCACCGCATCCACCATCTCGATCGCCTCGACCCGCGCCAGCCGCGCGACATGCTCGCGGTGGCGTTCGAGCCTCGCTGTCGCGGTCACGTCGGCATCCTTGACCAGCAAGGGCAGGCGGGCGCCGGCCGGCACGTTGACCTCGGTGCGGATCGCTCGGACCGACGAAATCGCGGCAACCACCCAATCCATCTCGGCAGCGGCCTCGGCATCATGCAGATCGGCGGCTGGCTCGGGCCACCGCGCCGAAATCAACATCCCGGCCTCAGTGCCGCCAAGCTGCTGCCACAGTTCCTCGGTGATGAACGGCATTAGCGGGTGCAGCAGGTGCAGCGTCTGGGCCAATGCCCACGAGGTCGCCGCCTGGGTTTCGGCGCGCGCCGCCGCGTCGTCGCCTTGCAGGATCGGCTTGGTGAATTCGAGATACCAGTCGCAGAACGTGCCCCACAGAAAATGGTACAGCAGGTGCGCCGCCTCGTCGAAGCGGAAGGCCTCCAAGGCGCCGGTCACCGCGATCACACAATCGCGCGTCGCGCTGGCAATCCAGCGGTTGACCGTCAGCCGGCACTGGCGCGGATCGAAGCCCGGCACCAGGGCGCAGCCGCTCATCTCGGTATAGCGTGCGGCGTTCCACAGCTTGGTCGCAAAGTTGCGCGAGCTTTCGACGCGGCTTTCGGCGAGCTTGATGTCGCGCCCCGGCGAGGCCAGGGCCGCCAAGGTAAAGCGCAATGCGTCGCAGCCGAAGCGGTCGATCAGATCGAGCGGGTCGATGATGTTGCCGCGCGACTTCGACATCTTCTGGCCGCGCTCGTCGCGCACCAGCGCATGGATGTAGACCGTCTTGAACGGCACATCGCCCATGAAGTGGAGGCCCTGCATCATCATCCGGGCGACCCAGAAAAAGATGATGTCGAACCCAGTGACCAGCACGTCGCCGGGGTAATAGCGCGCCAGTTCCGGCGTCTCCTGCGGCCAGCCGAGCGTCGAAAACGGCCACAGCCCGGACGAAAACCAGGTATCGAGCACATCCGCATCGCGGGTCAGCGCGACCTCATGCCCGTAATGCGCCGCCGCCTCACGGGCGGCACCGGCCTCGTCCTCAGCGACGAATACCCTGCCGTCCGGCCCGTACCACGCCGGGATCTGGTGGCCCCACCACAATTGCCGCGAAATGCACCACGGCTGGATGTTGCGCATCCATTCGAAATAGGTGTTTTCCCACTGCTTCGGCACGAATTTGGTGCGGCCGCTTTCGACCGCGGCGATCGCCGGCTTCGCCAGTTCGGCGGCATTGCAGAACCATTGGTCGGTCAGCCAGGGCTCGATGATTTCGCCCGAACGGTCGTGGTGCGGCACCATCAGAACGTGGTCGTCGATCTTTTCGATCAGCCCTTCGGCGTCGAGATCGGCCAGCACCTGCTTGCGTGCCGCAAACCGCTCCAAACCGCGGTATTTCGCGGGCACCGCATCGTTCAGATGCGCGTCGCGATCGAAGATGTTGAGCGCTTCGAGATTATGCCGGCGGCCGACCTCGAAATCGTTGAAGTCGTGCGCCGGGGTGATCTTGACCGCGCCGCTTCCCTTCTCCGGGTCAGCGTATTCGTCGGCAACGATCGGGATCAGCCGACCGACCAGCGGCAACCGCACGTTCTTGCCGACGAGATCGATGAACCGGTCGTCCTCCGGGTGCACCGCGACGCCGGTATCGCCGAGCATCGTTTCCGGCCGGGTTGTCGCGACGGTGATGTACCGGCCGGGCTCGCCTTCGACCGGGTAGCGGATGTGCCACAGCGACCCTTTGGTCTCGCGGTTCTCGACTTCGAGGTCCGAGATTACCGTGTGCATCACGGGATCCCAGTTTACCAGCCGCTTGTCGCGGTAGATCAGGCCCTCGCGGTACAACTGGACAAACACCCGGCGCACCGCGGCCGACAGCCCGGCATCCATCGTAAAGCGTTCGCGGCCCCAATCGGCCGAGGCGCCGAGGCGGCGCAATTGCCGGGTGATGGTGCCACCCAATTCCGCCTTCCACTCCCAGACGCGCTCGATGAATTTGTCGCGGCCGAGGTCGTGCTTGCTGATTTGTCGTTCGGCGAGCTGGTTGCTGACGACGATTTCGGTCGCGATCCCGGCATGGTCGGTGCCGGGCTGCCACAGCGCGTCACGCCCCCGCATCCGCTCGAAGCGAACCAGGATGTCCTGCAACGTAAAGGTCAGCGCGTGCCCCATGTGCAGGCTGCCGGTCACGTTCGGCGGCGGCATCATGATCGTGTAGGGCGGCTTGCCGCTCTTTGGGTCGGCGGCAAAACAGCCGGCCCGCTCCCACGCCTCATACAGGCGGGTCTCCACGGTTTCGGGGCGATAGGTCTTGTCCAGCATCGCCGAACGTTCCATTCGTTAAAGAGAGCGCGGTTATAGCGCAAAACACCGGGGCGGCGATGCGCCACCCCGGTGTTTGCCGCGAATTGGCGTCAGCCGGGGTCGGTGTTGCGGACGACGCGGGCGATTTCCGCCCGCACCAGCCGCTCGACGATCGGCGGCAGGTTTTCGTCGAGCCAGGTCTGCAATAGCGGCCGCAACAGTTCGCGCACGACATCTTCCAACGTGCGGCCCGCGGCACCGAGCTGCAGGTCATGGTCGAGCCGCGGCTCACGCGGCACCGCGGCCAGCCGCGCGAAAGCGGCCGCCGCAGCAAAGGTCGCGACATCGGAAACAAACCGATCGGCCATCGGTGCCGGTTCCACGATCGGTGCCGGCTCCACGATCGGTGCCGGCTCCACGATCGGTGCCGGCTCCACGATCGGTGGTGGCTCGACGATCGGAGGTAGCTCAGCGAGCGGCGGCGCCTCCGGCGCACTGGGTGCGGCGGCGGGCGCGGCCGGCGGCTCGACCACGGGTTCGGCGCGCACGGGTTCGGCGCGGCGGGGCGTCGTGGCGCCGATCGGCGCAAGGTGCCGCACGTCCCCCTGTTCGCTGATCGCCGCGGTCAGTTCGAGCACCTCATCGGCCTCGTCGGGCGCGACGCTGCTCACCCGGGAACCGGTCATCTGCGAGCCGATCTTTTCATCTTCGGCGATGATGCTGCGGATTTTTGCCAGAATCTCGTCCATTGAGAGGTCCGGCAGGGATTTCGCATCCGACATGTCAGGCGATTTTTAAAGAAATGCGCTGGCCCTAACCTAGGCAAACGCGCCGCGATTTGCCAGCGTCGCCGCGCCGCCTATTCCTTCAGACCACCGCCAAAGCCGAACCACTTGTCCTTTACGGACTTGTAGTGCTTATCCATGTCATACAGCTCAACCGGCAGCTTCATTTCCGGTGCGATCAGCCGGCCGGTCGCCGCGGCGAGGCTGAATTCAGCCAATGCCGCGTCGTGCTGCGCCGTCACCAGCTGAGACTGCGTCGTAAACAGCTGCTGCTGCGCGATCAGCACGTCGAGCACGGTGCGCGACCCGACCAGTGCTTCCTGCTGAGTCCCTTCGAGCGCGATCTGCGCCGCCCGCACCGCGGCGGCGAATGAGACGATGGCGGCGCGGGCCGCCTGTAGCGTTTCCCAACCCGTCGTGGCGCTCTGCACCGATTGGCGGCGCGCGTCATCAAGCTGGCTGCGGCGCTGTCCGACGGTCTGCTGCGCCTGCCGGGTCTGCGAATAGACGTTACCGCCCTCGTATAGCGGCATCGTCATACGCGCGACCACCGATGCGATGTCCTGACGCGCATTCGACAGCGTAAGGGATGGTGAAAAGCTCCGGTTCAAATCGCCGACGATCGAAATCTGCGGCAGCAGCTGGCCGCGGACAAAGTCGATATTGTCGCGAGCGGCCCGCTCGGTGAACATCGCCGAGATCACGTTGGGATTGTCCTGGGCGGCGAGTGCCAGCGCCTCCTCGCGCGTTGCCGGCAGCGTCGGCCTCTCGCGCGGCTGGGTCAGGCGCCCCGGCGGGTGCCCCACGACCCGCACATACGACGCGCGGCTGATCGCGAGCTGTCCCTCCGACGAAATCCGCGTCGCGGTGGCCTGCGCCAGTGACGATTCGGCCTGCGCCACGTCGGTGCGCGTGACCTCGCCGACCCGGAAGCGGTCACGCGTCGCCTCGAGCTGCTTTTTCAGAACCTGCTCGTTGTTGCGGTTGACCTCAACCAGCGTCTGGTCGCGCACGACGTCAAGAAAGGCCTGCGCCACCGCCTGAAACACGGTGGTCTCGACCCCAAGCGTCTGTGCCCGGGTGGCCTCGACTGTATTGACCGCCTGCTTGGTCTGCGCCTCGGTGCGACCGCCGTTGTAGACCTGCTGGGTGACCTGCAGATCGAGGGACTTTGCCGTAAAGCTCGAAAACGCCGTCGGCCCGCCTGCGCCCTGGACGAATCCGCCGCGGGTATAACCGCCCTGGCCGGTGAAATTCACCGTTGGCCGCCACCCGGACAAGGCCTGCGGCACGCTTTCATCGGTGGCCCGCAAGGCGGAGCGTTGCCCGAGCAGTTGCGGGTTGTTGTTGTACGCATAGGCAAAAGCCTCGGTCAGCGTTTGCGCCGATACCGGCGAACCGCCAACCAATAGTGCCACCCCCGCAGCACCAATAACGCGACCCAGCGACCCCCGCAGCGTCCGACTGCGTTCCGGGCACCCCCTCGGCTGCGCCATTCACCCCCTCAAAACACAAAAGCTGGCTTCGCGGCGAAACCGGGAAGCGGCAGCGTTGCAGCATCAAACATAACGCGCTGCGCCAGCATTCCGCCAGTCCGCGTTACCACAGCAGCGCGCCCGACGCCCCCCTGTTGCCGGAAAACCACGGCTATGCGCCCTCCGTCCGCCATCTGCGCGCCAACTTCCGCAGGAATCTCGGGTACAGCACCAGCGAACAGGATCACATCGTAAGGTGAGCGCGTCCGATATCCAGCGGGAAGGGGCGATTCGACATAGCTGACCGAGGCGATTTGGTGATCGACCAGTGCCGAACGGCCGATCCGCGCCATGTCAGCATCCGCTTCGAGGGCGATGACGCTGCGCGCCAGGAGCGACAGCAGGGCTGCCTCGTATCCGGTCGCCGCCCCGACAACCAGGGCGTTGTCCTTCGGCCCGACGGCCAGCGCCTGCAGCAGGCGCGCCGCGACCATCGGGCTCATCAGGTACCTGCCGCCGCCGAGCGGCAGGTCATCATCGACATAAGCCACGCCGCGCAGCGTCTGCGGCACGAAAAGTTCGCGCCGGACACGCAGGAACGCGTCGATCACCCGCTCATCCGTGATCCGGTTCGGACGCAGCTGGCTGTCGACCATCTTGATGCGGGCGGTTTCGTAATCGGCCATTTTTGCCTGCGGCGACCTTTCGAACCGGGCGACTGACGCGCGGCTTATATCCATGTCCGGTAGCGGCGACAATCACCCGCGCGGCGGGCCGGCCTCGTCGAATGTGCAAATCTCCTGCCCCGCGGGCAACGCCGCCAGCAATTCGGCCGCGCTTTGCCCCAGCAGCGGATGCCGCCACGCCGGCGCGATCTCGGCCAGCGGCGCCAGGACAAAACGCCGCTGATGCAGCCGCGGGTGCGGTAGAATCAGGTGCAATGTCCGGCACACCCGGCCGTCATAATCGAGCAGGTCGAGGTCGAGCGTGCGGGCCGCATTGGGAATGCTGCGGCGACGCCCGAACCGGCCCTCCAGCGCCAGCAGCTGCGCCAGCAGGCCCGGCGGATCGAACGAAGTCTCGACGCAGAGCACCGCGTTGGCGTACCAAGGCTGATCCGAAGGCGGCACCGGTTCCGAAAGATACCAGCGCGAACATCGGACGATAAAAATACCGAGCGGCGGCAAGTCGGACAGAGCCGCCGCGGCTGTATCGCGCGGTGACCGGAAGGCGGGCGAAGCAAGGTTGCTCCCGACGCCGACGAGTATCACGAGCGGCCCTTTCTCACTGCACTTGACCTAGAATAAGCCGCATTCCAATATCACGATATTCCAAATTTTGGGGTTTTATATGATTTGCTATCCGGAAGAACGTATCGCGATATTTATTGATGGCGCAAACCTCTACTCGGCCGCGCGCGGCCTTTCTTTTGACATCGATTACAAGAGACTGCTTGAGATGTTTCGGTCCAAGGGACGTTTAATACGGGCGTTCTATTATACCGCATTGATCGAGGACCAGGATTACTCGCCGATCCGGCCGCTGGTCGACTGGCTCGATTACAACGGCTATACGATGGTGACCAAGCCGACCAAGGAATTCACTGATTCGATGGGCCGCCGCCGCATCAAGGGCAACATGGATATCGAGCTGGCGATCGACATGCTCGAAATGGCGCAGCATATCGACCACGCCGTGCTGTTTTCCGGCGACGGCGACTTCCGCCGCCTCGTCGAGGCGGTGCAGCGGCGCGGGGTGCGCGTCTCCGTCGTGTCGACGCTTCGCTCGTCGCCGCCGATGATCGCCGACGATTTGCGCCGCCAGGCCGACAGCTTTATCGAGTTGCAGGAACTGGCGCCGAACATCATGCGCAACCATACTCGCGACGAACCCGCCCGCCCGCGCCCCGAGCCGGCCGAGACTGTCTGACGCAAGGCTCCCGCACCTGCCGGTCACCGACACACCTGCGCCAGACTGCCCACTCTGTCCGCGTCTGGCGGGTTTCCGTGATGCACAGCGCGCCGCGCACCCCGACTGGTTCAACGCGCCGGTGCCGGCCTTTGGCGAAGCGTCGCCGCAACTGCTGATCGTCGGCCTCGCGCCCGGGCTGCGCGGCGCCAACCGGACCGGCCGCCCGTTCACCGGCGACTACGCCGGCGACCTGCTCTATCGCACGTTGCTTAGGCATGGCTTCGCTACCGGCGACTACGCCGCGCGTATCGATGACGGACTGCGGCTGAATTGTACCCGGATCGTCAACGCGGTGCGCTGCGTGCCGCCGCAGAACCGTCCGGAACCCGCCGAGATCAGGGCCTGCGGTCATTTCCTCGCCGCCGAATTCGCCGCCTTGCCGGGCCTTCGCGCGATCCTGGCGCTCGGCGCCATCGCCCACAATGCGGCGCTGGCCGCCCTGGGGCTGCGCCGATCCCCCTACCGCTTCGTCCACGCCGCCGAACACGACCTGCCGGGCCCCGTCACCCTGTTTGACAGCTACCACTGCTCCCGCCTCAATACGAACACGGGCAGACTGACCGAAGCCATGTTTGACGCAGTCATCGCGGCGCTCAGAGAGCGGCTCGCCCTCTGATATTCCCTCTCTCCGCCCCTATAGCATCCGCGCAGACGCGAGCATTCTCTCAGTTTCGTTGCCTTGTCATTCCGGGTTCAGCCCAGCGGGCTGCCCCGGAATGACAGAGCGGGGGTGTGCTGCCGGCCAAAGCGAGCACCTATGTTAGGTAGGCCCGGTGAGGATGCGTGCGGCGGCTTCAGCGATGGCGCGGCACGTCTGCGCGGCGATGGCGTCGCCGGCGCGCTCGGCGATTTCGGCCCGCTCGATCAGCACCGCGGTCGCCGCGTTGCCGTGACGAGCGATGTAGTCCCAGGCAGTTTCTTCGATGAAGCTGTCATCGACATACCCTTCATCTTCCATCGCCGCGTCTTTGGCCTGCTCAGATGTCACGGGCGCGCATGATGCGGGCGCGGCTGCGCTGCCAGTCGCGGTCGCGCTCGGCCTGGCGCTTGTCGGCCTTGCGCTTGCCGTGCGCGAGGCCGAGTTCGACCTTGGCTCGGCCGCGATCGTTGAAATAGATCGCCAAGGGCACGATCGTCACGCCTTCGCGCTTGATCGAGCCGAGCAGGCGGTCGACCTCCTTGCGGTGCAGCAGCAGCTTGCGCGGCCGCTTCGGCTCGTGGTTGAAATGCGCTGAGGCCTTGTATTCCGGGATATTGGCGTTGACGAGAAACAACTCGCCGCCGGTTACGCCGGCATAGGCCTCGGCGATGCTGGCGCCGCCCTGGCGCAGCACCTTGACCTCGGTGCCGTGCAGCACCAGCCCGGCCTCGACGGTGTCCTCGATCATATAATCGTGCCGCGCGCGGCGGTTCAGTGCCGCGTAGCGATCGGTTGCTCTCACGTTACCGCCTAACCCGCCTGCCGCATCAGTTGATCAGCCCCGCGCCGCGCATGGCGTTGCGCACCCGCTCCTGCGTCTCGGGCATCGTCTGGACCAGCGGCAGCCGCACTTCCGGGGTGTAGCCGCGGATCAGCGAGGCCGCGTACTTGACCGGCGCCGGGCTGGTCTCGACAAACAGCGCGTCGTGCAGCGGGATCAGCCGCTCGTTAATCCGCCGCACCGTCGCGACATCGCCCTTCTGCCAGGCCTCGTGCATTTCCGAGCACAGGCGCGGCGCGACATTGGCGGTCACCGAGATGGTGCCGTCGCCACCCTGGGCAAGATACGCCACGGTGGTGGCATCCTCACCCGACAGCAGCGAGAACTCGCCCTCGATCTCGCGCCGCATGCGCAAGGGCCGCGCCAGATCGTTGGTCGCGTCCTTGACGCCGACGATGTTCGGCAGTTTCGCCAGCCGCGCCATCGTCGCGTTGCTCATATCGACCGCGCTGCGGCCCGGAATGTTGTAGATCACGATCGGAAAATCGACCGCGTCATGCACCGCCTTGAAGTGCTGGTAAAGGCCTTCCTGGGTCGGCTTGTTGTAGTAGGGGCAAACCACCAGCGCCGCGTCGGCGCCGGCCTTTTTGGCGGCCTTGGTCGCGTGAATCGTGTGCGTCGTCGAGTTGAAGCCGGTGCCCGGAATGACCGGGGCGCGGCCCTTCGCGACCTCGACGGTCATGGCAATCAGCCGCTGCTGCTCATCGTCCTCGAGCGCCGGGCACTCGCCGGTGGTGCCGATCGGCACCAGCCCGTGCGTGCCCTGGCCGATCTGCCAGGCGACGTGCTCCTGAAAGGCGGTTTCATCGACCTTGCCGTCGCGGAACGGGGTAATCAGCGCGACATACGACCCCTTGAACATCATTTCCTCCCCGGCTGCGGCGATCGCCCAGCGCAAACGATAGCGCAGCGCGAACGATAGCCCCCGGCGCGGCGCGCTTCAACAAGCACCGAGGCCGGGAGGGTCAAACCTGTCCTTTGGGTGTTACGAAGCGTTACAGTATCAACTTGCCGCGCCCCTCCGGACACCGTAAAGACCAGGGATCTCGCACAAACAATCCCTGGAGCCGCCGGCGTTGTTCCCGGTATTTCGCCTTTTATTTTCGGCTCTTGCGATTGTCACCGCGCTGGCCGCGAGCGCCCGGGCCGACGATGCGCCCAACCCGGCAGCACTTGGCGCGATCACCGCGGCACGAGTTGGCGACTGGAATCAGGCCTATGGTCAGGCCGGTCAAAGCGGCGACCCGCTGGTTCAGAAGATCGTGCTGTGGCTCGACTACACGCGCTCGAACCCCGGCGGCCGGTTCCCCGAGATCGCCAGCTTTATCGAGCAGAACCCCGACTGGCCCTTGCAAAAGACGCTGCGCCGGCGCGCCGAAGAGGCGATGACGAACGAAAACGACGACACCGCCGCCGAGTGGTTCAGGAAAAATCCGCCGATCAGCGGCGTCGGCAAGGTGCGGGCCGCCGAAATCCAGCTGCACCGCGGTGAGACCACCGCCGGCACCGCCGCTCTGCGCGCCGCCTGGATCGACGGTGACTTTTCGCAGACCAGCGAGCGCGACACGCTGGCGCGTTATGCCGCCCTGCTGCGTCCGGAAGACCATCAGAAGCGGCTCGACCGCCTGATGTGGGACAACCAGGGCGATGCGGCGCGCCGCATGCTGCCGCTGGTCCCCGCCGAATACCGGGCGCTCGCCGAAGCACGCTTCGCGTTCACTGGTGACGTGGCAAAGCCCGATATTGTGCTTGCCAAGGTGCCAGGCCCCTTGCGCAACGATCCGGGTCTTGCTCTCGAGGAAGCCCGCTGGCAGCGCAAGCACGACAATTACGACGCCGCGGCGCAAATCCTTTTGGCGCACGGTGACAACCCGGTACGCCCGACGGCCTGGTGGAGCGAGCGCCTCTACGTCGCCCGCCGCCTCCTCGCCGGCAACAATACCGACACCGCCTACAAGCTGGTGCAGCAGACCGGTGCGGTTGACGAAAGCTCGTCGGCCGAGGCCGAGTTCCTCGCCGGCTATATCACGCTGCGCTATCGCAAAGACCCGGCCCAGGCCTTCGACCACTTCGCGCATATCCTGGCGCAGGTCACCAGCCCCTACGGCTCGGCGCGGGCCGCGTATTGGAGCGGGCGCGCCGCAGCCGCGTCGAACAAGATCGACCTCGCCGCCAAGTGGTACACCGCCGGCGCCGAGCACATGGCGACGTTCTACGGCCAGCTCTCGGCACACGAACTCGGCAAGGATGCGCCGCCCCGTCCGGTCCCCGAGCCGCGCCCCGATGACGCCGAAAAGGCCCGCTTCAACGCCCTGGAACTGGTGCGCGCGGCCCGCCTGTTCTTTGCCGTCGGGGACCGCGAGCACGCCAAGACGCTGCTGCTGGCCTTGGCCGACAAGGCCAAGACGCCAACCGATTTCGGCATGCTGGCATCGCTCGCCGAGTCCTATAGCCGGGTCGATATCGCGATCGCGGTGGCGCGGCGCGCGATCGAGGCGGGCATGCCGCTGATGGTGCACGGCTATCCGGTCACCTCGATCCCCGGTGGCGGCACCGCCGAGCGTCCGCTGGTGCTGGCAATCGTGCGGCAGGAAAGCGCCTTCGCAACGGACGCGCAAAGCCGGGTCGGGGCGCGCGGCCTGATGCAGCTGATGCCCGGCACCGCCGCCGGCGTCGCCAGCAGATTGCAGATGCCGTATTCCCTCGACCGCCTGACCAGCGACGGCATCTACAATGTGACGCTTGGGCGCTCTTACGTCGAACGTCTGATCGACGATTTCGGCGGCTCCTACGCGCTGGCGATCGCCGCCTACAACGCCGGGCCGGGCCGGGTGCGCCAGTGGCTCCACGATTTCGGCGACCCGCGCGGCACGGCGATCAGCATGGTCGACTGGATCGAGATGATCCCGTTCAACGAAACCCGCCTCTACGTGCAGCGCGTGCTGGAAAACCTGCAGGTCTATCGCGGCCAGAACGGCGACACCGCCACCGCCTTCTCCCTCGCCGCCGACCTCGCCCGCTAGGGCCCGACCAAGCCCGGCCACGAACGATAAAGGGCAGGCCTCAACGGGCGGTTTCCGGGCAAACCGAAAAACGCGGGCAGCTGCTTTGAATTTCAACCAAAGCGTTTATCGCCTCGTCTGCCGGCGGGGAATAGGCCCCGCCGGCAAGGAGGAGATGACAGATGCGTATGCGTCTCCTCCTGGCCCTACGCTGGGGCCGGATCAGGATCACAATCCGAATCCGGCTTTAGCTGAGGACCAGGGCGCCGGGGAAGGTTAGGGCCTTCCCCGGCTGCCCCGAATGTAGTGCGCCCCTGGCCGGATGTCATCGCGGAACGTTGCCGACAGCCCGCGACGGGTTCATGCTGCGGCATATACGCAGCCTGGGGATCGTGATGAGTGCTTTGCCGGCGGATGGACTGGTGGCGGTCGTCAAACGCGACTGCGCGACCTGCGAGTTGACCGAGCCGGTGCTCGGCGATCTGGCGAAGCGCGCCGGGCTGCAGGTCTACACCCAGGACGATCCGACCTTCCCCGACAGCATCCCGGAGCGGATCGACGACACCAGTCTCGACATCTCCCATCGGTTGAAGATTGAGGTCGTGCCGACCCTGATCCGCTTCGAGAACGGCCGCGAGGCCGGCCGCACCTATGGCTGGGACCGCGGCGAGTGGGAGCGCGTTGCCGGCATCGCCGGGCTCGGCCCGAACCTGCCGGAGAGCCGCCCCGGGTGCGGCGCCAAAAATGTCGAACCCGGAATCATCGAGCGGCTGAAAATCCGCTTTAACGAAACCGGCCTCAAAGCGCGCCGCATCGAAATCGGCGGCGACGAGGACGAGCACGAGGCGATGCACGAACGTGGCTGGTCGGACGGGCTGCCGCTGGTCGCGCCGACCGAGGAGCGCGTCTTGCGCATGCTCGACGGCACCGCCCGCGATCCGCAGGAGGTCGTCGGGCTGGTGCCGCCGATCCTGGCGCCTGCGACGGTCGAAAAGATCGCGATCAACGCCGTGATGGCCGGCTGCAAGCCGGAATACATGCCGGTCGTGCTGGCTGCGGTCGAGGCGGTGCTCGACGAGAAATTCGCGATGCATGGCGTGCTCGCGACCACGATGTTTGTCGGCCCGGTCGTCATCGTCAACGGACCGATCCGCCGCCGCATCGGCATGAACGCCAAGGGCAACGCGCTCGGCCAGGGCAACCGCGCCAACGCCGCGATCGGCCGCGCGCTTCAACTTGTCATCCGCAATATCGGCGGCGGCCGGCCGCAGGAGGTGGACCGGGCGACGCTCGGCAACCCCGGCAAATACACCTATTGCTTTGCCGAGGACGAGGAAGGCTCGTGCTGGGAATCCCTGGCGGCCGAACGCGCCGCCCTCAAGCAGAACCAGTCGGCGGTCACCGTGTTCGCCGGGTTCGGGCTGCAAGGCGTCGTCGACCAGAAATCGCGCGAACCCGAAAGCCTCGCCCGCAGCTTCGCCGAATCGCTGAAGGTCATGTTCAACGTCAAAAGCGCGCCCTCGGCCGATGCGCTGCTGGTGATCTGCCCCGAGCACGAACGCACCTTCCGCAACGCCGGCTGGAGCAAGGCGCGGCTCTACGAAGAGCTGCACAAGCTCTGCCAGATCCCCGGTGAAGACCTCGTGGCCGGCGCCAAGGGCATCGCCGAAGGCGGCCCGGCCTCGCGTGCCGGGACGATGGTGCCGAAATTCCGCCCCGACGGTCTGATGATCGTGCGGGCCGGCGGTGGCGCCGGCATGTTTTCCGGCATTATCGGCGGCTGGTCGTCCAGCGGCCCACGCGGCAGCACCCCGATAACCAAGGAGGTAAGAAATTGACCGTCCTGCTTGACCCCACGTCGGAACACAGTCCGACCCAACGACCTCGCCTGCCCCGGCCCGAACGGCTCGACGGGCTGACGATCGGCATCCTCGATATCGCCAAGGCGCGCGGCGACGTGTTCCTGAAGCGCCTCGGCGAGCGGCTCGGCGAACGCGGCATCGCCTATAAGCATTACGCGAAGCCGACCAACACCCGCCCGGCGCCGCTGCCGTTGCAGCAGCAGATCGCCACCGAGGTCAACCTCGTCGTCGAAGGCCTGAGCGATTGAGGCTCGTGCATATCGTGCTGTACGCATGACATGGCGAACCTTGAGGCGCGTGGCATTCCCTGCGTAGGGGTGGCAACGACGGAATTCATCCAAGGCGCTGAGGCGCAAGCCAAGGCCCTCGGCACCGACCCGGCCCTGGTGTTCATTCCACACCCGGTCCAGGACCGGACGGACGAGGAACTGCGGGCGCTTGCCGACGAGTATTTCGAGCAGATCGTCAGGCTGCTGGTGAAAGAGTAGCCCCGCAGTCGTCATTCCGGGCAGCCGCGAGGCTGAACCCGGAATGACAGGGCGCAAATCACCTCTTGGCAGCGCGGGGGCATCCGCGATCTATTCCGCGTCCTGGATGCGACCGATGGAGACGCGCGATGCCATATGCCCGACCCGAGGCGCTGGTCAGCACCGAATGGCTGGCGGCGCATCTCGCCGATCCGCATGTTCGGGTGCTCGACAGCTCGTTCAAGCAGCCCGGCGTGACCCCGACCTCGCGGCAGGATTATGATGCCGGCCACATTCCGGGCGCGGTGTATTTCGACATCGACGATGTCGCCGAACCCGGCACCAGCCTGCCCCACATGATGCCGTCAGCCGAGCGCTTCGCAGCGAAGATGGCGGAGCGCGGCGTCGGCAATGACGACCGGGTGATCGTCTACGACGCCAACGGACTGTCCTCGGCCGGCCGCGCCTGGTGGCTGCTGCGCCTGTTCGGCCACGACAATGTCGCGCTGCTCGATGGCGGGCTGCCGAAATGGAAGGCGGAAGGCCGGCCGCTCGACACCGCCGCCCCCGCGATCCCGGCGCGCCGGTTTACCGCGCGGTTCCGCCCCGAACTGGTGCGCGGCAAGGCCGACGTGCTGGCCGATCTCGGGCCGCACCGCGAGCAGGTCGTTGACGCCCGCGCCGCCGGCCGGTTCGAGGGCACCGCCGAGGAAACCTGGCCCGGCCGCCGCCGCGGCCATATTCCCGGCAGCCGCAACCTGCCGTTCGACCTTGTGACCGACCCGCAGACCCGCCAGCTGCGCAATGCCGAGGAGTTGCGGCGGCTGTTCGGCGAAGCCGGCGTCGACCTCGACCGCCCGATCGTCGCCAGCTGCGGCTCAGGCGTCACCGCCTGCGCCGTGGCTTTCGCCGCGCACCTGATCGGCCATCCCGGCGCCGCGATCTATGACGGCTCGTGGTCGGAATGGGGCCTCCCCGACGGCCCGCCGATCGCCACCGGCCCCGCGACGCCTTGATGCCGCTGCTCGACGACGCCATCACGTCGCTCGAAATGTTCGAGCGTCCGCCGACACCGCATCTGCCGACGCCCGCCGGCAGGGTCGCGCTGATGCGGGCGGATAGCTGTACCGTCGCCTTCTACCGGTTTCTCTACAACACGGTCGGCGAAAACTGGCTGTGGTACGAGCGCCGCCTGCTCAGCGATGTGACACTCGCCGCCGATATCCAAAGCCCGACCACCGAGATTTTCGTGCTCTACGCCGGGGGCGTGCCGGCCGGCTATTTCGAACTTGACGCCGCCCCACCGCGTGAGACCGAATTGCGCTATTTCGGCCTGATGCCCGATTTCATTGGCCGGCGCCTCGGCCCTTTCCTGCTGCAAGCGGCAATCGACCAGGCATGGTCGCGCCCGATCAGCCGCTTTTGGGTGCACACGCGGATGTACGATCACCCCAAGGCGCTCGGCCTATACCAGCGCGCCGGCTTTGTCGTCTACGCCCGTCAGCAGCTGCGCTTCGAAGACCCGCGCGCGACCGGCATCCTGCCCCTCACCCTCAACAACCCGCGCCTTCCACCGCTTGTCCGTTAAGGGATGGCTCGCATCCCGGAACAATGGAGATCCGAAATGAAAATTGTCCGCTTTGCTACCGCGCCTGATGGAGGCTCGCATTTCATCGAACTCGATATCCCGATCGATAATGCCGCCGGTGATGTTTTCGGGAATGTCGTGCACCGCTCGGCGATCGTGCCGGCGCAGAGCGCGATGGTGACCGATATGCCCGAGGGCCTCTTTCAGGACTGGCATCCCGCCTCGCGGCGTCAGCTTCTGTTCGTGCTGTCCGGCACACTCGAAGTCGAAACCAGCGACGGACAGAAGCGTCGGGCCAGCAGCGGCGATGTCTTCCTCGCCGATGATGTCGGCAGCACCGGCCATTGCAGCCGGACGATCGGCGGCCCCGCCCGCGTGCTGTTCGTGCACCTGCCGCCGGAAGCCAAAATCGGCGGTTAGGGCGCTACCTGCACAAACACGCCCCTCTTTTCATCATCCGCGCGAAAGCGGATAGCGCTAACATTGGGAATACGCTCCCTCCTCTCTGTCATTCCGGGGCCGCGCCCCCGGGTCCGGCCTTTGGCCGGCCCGAGGATAAACTCCGCGAGGAACCCGGAACCCAAGAACACGGACGGCACCCGAGAGGGCGAAGGCGGTGTTCCTGGGTTCCGGGTTCAGCCCGGCGGGCTGAACCCGGAATGACAAAGCGGGGGGTGCTTGAAGGCGAAGTCTGGGAGGAGCAGTTGGCGATTCCGATCACACAGCTCACGCCGACCTTTGCCGGTGAGGTGACGGGCATCGATTGCCGCCAGCCCCTTTCGCCGGAGAAGGTGGCGGCCATTCACGCCGGCATGGCCGAATGTGCCGTCCTGGTATTTCGCGATCAGCGTCTGTCGGACGAGGAGCAGCTGCGGTTTACCCTCCAGTTCGGCGCTCCCGAAAAAACCAGCGGCGGCACGCCGGGCAATATCCATTTTCGGACCGATCGGGAGGTGCGGAAACTCGGCGCAAGCATCCGGGATTTCTCGAATATCGATGGTTCCGGCACGCCGTTATCGACCGATAGCCGGGCCTACCTGTTCAAGCTCGCCGACCAGTTGTGGCATTCCGACAGTTCGTTCAACGCGGTTCCGGCGTCGTATTCGCTGCTGTCGGGCCGATCGGTAGCCACGTGGGGCGGCAACACCGAATTCGCCGACATGCGCGCCGCCTACGACGCGCTCGACGACCGGCTCAAGCAGCAGATCGAAGATCTGGTCTGCCTGCATTCGAATATGTACTCGCGCGGCAAGCTCGGGCTCACCGAATTCACCGACGACGAACGTGTCGTCTTCAAACCGGTGCGCCAGCGCCTCGTGCGGCGCCACCCGGTCAGCGGCCGCAAATCGCTGTTTCTGTCGGCGCATGCCGGCGAAATCGAGGGCATGTCACTTCCGGCGGCACGGATGCTGCTGCTCGACCTGACCGAATTCGCGACGCGGGAACGGTTTGTTTACCCCCATGTCTGGCGCATCAATGACTTCGTGATGTGGGACAACCGTTCGACGATGCACCGCGGGCGCCCGTTCGACCCCGCCGAGCCCCGCGATATCCGGCAGACACGCCTCGCGGGCAACCACCCGACCATCGCCCAGTAACCCCCACCCGCCCGTACCTCTCGGCCGGGAGGGGACACGCCGGCCCGTTCAAATCGGCATCCCGACTTCGGATTGCGCCAATCGGCCGTCGGGCATTACGTGGCGATGCCGGTCGAGGTTCATCGTCATCCGCTTCATCAGGCGGCGCGCATCCGGGTCGAACGGGGTGCGGCGGTGCATCGTGAAGCCGTTGTCCCACAGCACGAGATCGCCGACCTGCCATTGGTGGGCGTAGACGAACTCGTCGCGGGTGGCGCTTTCATACAACTCGTCGAGCAGGGCGAGGCCGGAGGCCGTGTCCATATAGTCGATACCAACACTCGTTGTGGAATCGAGGTAGAGCGAGCGGTCACCGGTTTCAGGGTGGGCGCGGATCAGAGCATGCGTCACCGGCGGCGTCAGGCGCTTCGCTTCTTCCGAAATCTGCTGGTCGGTATCACGCCCATACCCGGCGAGCCGCTTTGTGTAATCGAAAATGCCGCGCTTGCCGCTGATCTTCGCCCGCAACTGGCGCGGCAGTCCGGCATAGGCCGCCCGCAAATCGACCCAGAAGGTCTCGCCGCCCGCGGGCGGCAGTTCAAGCGCGTAAAGCGCCGCCCCGGTCGCGGGGCTGAGCATGTAGGACTGGTCGGAGTGCCATTGCAGTTCGCCGTCGCCGAGCCCGCCGATCGGCCTCCCCTGCCCGTCCTTCAGGTTGGACAGCACCGTCACCTCCGGTGTTGCCGGCGAGGCCCAATCGCTGCGCACCGTGCGCTCCAGCGGGCCGAACAGGGCGCAGAACGTTGCGAGTTCCGCTTCGCTCAACGCCTGCCGGCGGAACACCAGGACGCCGTATTCCGCATACAGCGCGCGCAATTCCGCGGCGGTCGCATCATCCAACGGCTCCCATAACCGGAGCCCCGCGACTTCGCGGGCCAGGGTTGGGTGGAGGTGTCGCGTTTCAAGCATCGCTGCGTCCTCAAAGCTGGCGGTGGCGCTCAGAACCGCTCGGCGCGGAACGGCGTCGGGTCCACGAACGGCGTGTCGCCGGTCATCATCTCCGCCAGCAACCGGCCGGTGGTCGGGCCGAGCGTGAAACCCTGATGGGCATGGCCAAAGGCGAACCACAGATGCGGCTGCGACGGCGCCGGGCCGATGATCGGCAGCATGTCGGACGTGCAGGGCCGGATGCCCATCCATGGGGTCGGCTCGACCGCCTCGTCAAGCGGCACCAGGGTTCGGGCGATCGGCTCGGCGCGGCTCATCTGCACCGGGGTCGGCGGATCAAACGGACGCGCGAACTCCGCCCCCGTCGTCAGCCGGATGCCGGCCCGCATCGGCGCCAGCAGGAAACCGTTGACACCGACCGGGCGCGTCAGCCCGGCATTGCCCTTTGGCTTGAAGTGCAGGTGATAGCCACGCTTGCCAAACAGCGGCGGCGCATAGCCAAACATCCTTGTCACCCGGTCGGACGAGATACCGAGCGCCACCACCGCCTCGGCCGCTTCGACAGAGCCGCCGTCCGCGGTGGAAACCCGCCAGCCGGCGCCGTGACGCGCCAGCGTCGTCGCGTCGCCGATCGCGAATTGCCCGCCGAGGCGCTCGAACAGCGCGGCATAGCTCAGCGTCAGGGCGTGCGGATCGTTGACCGCGTAGGGATCGGTCCAGTGCAGCGCGCCGACGAAACCGGTGCGCAAATGGGGTTCCGCCTCGGCGAGGGCTGCGGGGTCGAGCGGCACCGAGTTCACGTCGAAAGCGCGTTTCGCCGCTTCGGCCTTGGCTAGGTCGGTGTCAAGCGCCGCGGCGTCGTCATACGCCCGGATGTAGCCAACCGGCCGCAGCAGTTCGGTTGACCCCGCTTCCCCGGCGAGCTTGCGGTGCTCGTCCGTGCAGGTCGCGATCAGCGAGCCGTAATGCCGCGCAATTTCGGCGTACCGACCCGGCGCGGAATTGCGCCAATAGCCGAATAGCGGCCGGACAAAACTCGGCAGCGCCGTGAGGTGATAGGAGACATCGACCGAGCGGTTGCGCGCGATGCGCCGCAGGTCAGAGAACGCGCGCGGAAAAGGGTATGGGAACACCGCCTCGCGCTGGACCAGCCCGGCATTGCCGTAGGACGCCTCCTCACCCGGCGGACGCCGGTCGAGCAACACGACCTGCCTGCCGCGCTTTTGCAGATGCGCGGCAATCGAAACGCCAATCATTCCGGCCCCGAGGACCACCACATCGACTTGCATCCGGCCACTCTACCGCGTGCGGAAATCGTGTCCACGTCACCGTAAGGTTCCGCCGCGGAGCCGTCCCGACTATCCCGCGCTGATCCCTTGCGATGTGGCGGCGGCATCACCCGCCGGCCGGCGGCGGCGGGTGACGCCGATGCGCCGCACCAGGGTGTAGAACGCCGGGGTAAAGATCAGGCCGAAGGCGGTGACGCCCAGCATGCCGCTGAACACGGCGGTGCCGAGTGACTGGCGCATTTCCGCGCCGGCGCCGGTCGCGAACACCAACGGCGCGACACCGAGGATGAAGGCGAGCGAGGTCATCAGGATCGGCCGCAGCCGCGTCTGCGCGGCATGGACCGCTGCCTCTGCCGCGGTACTTCCCGCGTCCTGCGCCTGCTGGGCAAACTCGACGATCAGGATCGCGTTCTTCGCCGCCAGCCCCACCAGCACCACAAAGCCGATCTGCGCCAGGATGTCGATCGGCAGACCGCGGAACAACAGGCCGCTGACCGAGGCGAGCAGACACATCGGCACGATCAACACGACCGCGAGCGGCAGCTTCCAGCTCTCATACTTCGCGGCGAGCACGAGGAACACAAACAGGGCCGCCGCGCCAAACACCAGGATCGTCGGCGTGCCCTTCTGCTCCTGCTGATAGGCGATCTCGGTCCATTCAAAGCCGATCCCCGGCGGCAGCACCTCGTTGGCGAGTTCCGCCATCCGGTGCAATGCCGTACCCGTGGCGACGCCGGGCGCCGCCACGCCCTGCACCTCAGCTGCGGGATAGAGGTTGTAGCGCGGCACGCGATACGGAATCGTCGCGTCCTTCAGCCGCGCCACGGTGCCGATCGGCACCATCTCGCCCGCCGAGTTGCGCGCCTTGAGGCCGTTGAGGTTCTCCCGGTCGCGCCGGAACCGGCCATCCGCCTGCACGATGACCTGATAGGTCCGCCCCAGCAGGTTGAAGTCGTTGACGTATTGCGAGCCGAGATACACCTGCAGCGTGTTGAAGACATCGGTCGGCGTCAGGCCGACCTTCTCGGCCTTGACGCGGTCGATATCGGCAAAGACCGACGGCGACCCGGTATTGAGCAGTGTGAAGACACCGGCAAAGGCGGGATCCTTGTTGGCCGCGGCGACCAGAGCGCGCGCGGCATCGACCAGCGCCTGCGAGCCGAGCCCGGTGCGATCTTCCAGCATCATCTTGAAGCCGCCGGCGCTGCCGATGCCCTGCACCGGCGGCGGCGGAATCGTCAGCACGTAGGCTTCGTCGATCACCGAGAGGCGCTTGCGCAAATCCGCCAGCACGGAGTTGGCCGTGACGCCCGACACCTCGTGGTTGTAGAGCGACGGCAGACCGGAAAAGATCGTTCCCGAGTTGGACCCGATCGTGAACGTCGTCGCGTCGAGGCCGGCAAAGGGCGCGACATGCTCGATGCCAGGCGTCTTCAGAATGATATCGATCGCCTGCTTCACCACCTTCTCGGTACGCGCCAGCGTGGCGCCGGGCGGCAGTTGCACGACGGTGATCAGGTAGCCCTGATCCTGCTCGGGGATAAAACCGGTCGGTGTCCGGCTGAACTCGAAGGCGGCGGTGGCGATCAGCGCAAGATAGACCACCACGACCACCGCCAGGGCACGCACGAGCCGTTGCGTCAGCCGGCCGTAGCCGCGCGACATCCTCTCAAAGCCACGATTGAAGCGGTCAAATCCCGCCGCAAGAAGCCGGGCCGGCAGACTTCGCCGCGTCGCCGGCTCTTCTCCGTGGGCATGCAACAGCAGGGCGCACAATGCCGGGCTGAGGGTCAGCGACACAAAGCACGAAATGACCGTCGATGCCGCGATCGTCACCGCGAACTGGCGGAAGAACTGCCCTGAAATACCCGACAGAAAGGCCGAGGGAACGAACACCGCGCACAGCGTCAGCGCGATCGAAACGAGAGCGCCGCCGACCTCGTCCATCGTCCGGTGCGCCGCCGCGACCGGCGTCATGCCCGCCCTGATATTTCGCTCGACGTTTTCGACGACGACGATCGCGTCATCGACCACGATGCCGACCGCCAGCACCAGACCGAACAGGGACAGGTTGTTGAGCGATATCCCGAGTGCGAACAGCACCGTAAAGGTGCCGATGAGCGACACCGGGATGGCGACCACCGGGATGAGCGAGGCGCGCCACGTCTGCAGAAACAGGAACACGACACCGACGACGAGCAGAATCGCGATGAAAATCGTGGTCACGACCTCGTGTACCGATTTCGCCACGAAGATCGTCGGGTCGTAGATGATCATCGAGTCGACGCCGGCCGGAAAATCCTTCTTCAGCGTGGCGACCGTCGACAGAACCGCGTTCTCCACCGCCAGCGAGTTCGCGCCGGGTTGGGCGAAAATCAGCAGCGGCAGGCCGTCAAAGCGGTCGGTATAGGCGGTGGCGCCGTAGTCGGACGCGCCGATTTCGACCCATCCGATGTCGCGGATGCGCGTGACCCGCCCGCGATCGTCGGTCTTGACGACGATGTCGGCGAATTGCTCGGGCTTGGAGAGACGCCCGAGCGTCTGCACGTTGATCTGGAACGCCGCGCCGCTGGGGACCGGCGGCTGGTTCAGAATGCCCGCCGAAACCTGCACATTCTGCGCGCGCAACGCCGCGAGGACCTCGCTGGCGCTCAGCTTATAAGCAGCAACCTTGTCGGGATCGAGCCATACCCGCATCGCGTAATCGCGAGCCCCGAACAATTGCACGTCGCCGACGCCGGGCAGGCGCGCCAGCGCGTCCTTGATGTGCAGCGTCGCATAGTTCGACAGATACAGCAGGTCGCGCGACCCATCCGGCGAATAGAGATGCACCGCCAGCAGGATGTTCGGCGTCGCCTTCTTGACCTGGACGCCGAGGCGCTGGACATCCTCGGGCAGCCGCGGCAGCGCGTCCTGCACCCGGTTCTGCGTCAGCATCTGCGCGACGTTGAGATCGGTGCCGATGCGGAAGGTGACGGTGATGGTCAGCTTGCCGTCGCCGGTGGACTGGCTGCTCAGATAGAGCATGTCCTCGACGCCGTTGATCTCCTGTTCGAGCGGTGTCGCCACTGTCTGGCTGACCACTTCGGCGGAGGCGCCGGGATAGGCCGTGCTCACCTGCACCGTCGGCGGCACGATTTCCGGGTATTGCGCGACCGGCAGTACAAACAGCGCTCCGAGGCCGATCAGCGTAATAAAGACGCTGACGACCGTCGCCAGGATCGGGCGGTCGATAAACGCGTGGGTAAAGCGCATGACGACCTGCCCCTAACGATCAGAGGTCGGCGTGATGGTCCCGGCCACCGGCGTGACCTTGGCACCCGGCCGGACGCGCACCAGGCCTTCGATGACGATCGTATCGGTCGGCGCCAACCCGCTGCGGATCACCCGCAACCCGCGGTGCAGGCCGCCGATTTCGACCGCTTTCGGGGTGACAGTGCCATCCGCCGCGACAGTCATCACGACTTCCTGCGACTGGTCCGGCACGACGGCGGCAGGAGGAACCAGCAGGGCCGGGGCTGTCCCGCCGGTCGCGACGCGCAACCGTGCGAACTGCCCGGGGGTGAGGGCGAGGTCGGGATTGGGGACCGTCGCACGCGCATGGATCGTACCGCTGCTGCGGTTCACCGCGTTGTCGATGAAGTCGAGCGTGCCGTGGTGGTCGAAATTTCCGTCACCGGCGAGGCTGATCACGACATCGTCGTGTGGCGCACTCCCCTGGTGGGCCTGCTGATAGGCCAGGTAATCGGCCTCGCTCATGTCGAAATCCAGGTGGATCGGGTCGAGCGAGACGATCGTGGCGAGTAACGTCGTGGTGCCGGTGCCGCCGCGGCTGCCGCTCACCAGCCCGCCGACCGACACGAGGTGCGCGCCGATGCGGCCGGTAAAGGGGGCCTTGACTTGCGAGAATTCGAGGTCGAGCTGCGCGTCTCTGACGGCCGCCTGCGCGGCATCGATGGCGGCCTGCGCCCCGCGCAGGCTGGCGGCGCGCTGATCGACATTTTCGACCGTGCCAAAGGTGGTCTGCCGCAGTTGCTGCGCCCGCCACAGCTGGGCTTCGCCAAGTGACTCGTTTGCCTGGGCGGTTTGCAGCTGCGCGGTCGCCTGATCGAGCCTGATCTTGAAGGGGCGTGGGTCGATGACGAAAAGGGGATCGCCCTTTTGAACGACCTGCCCGTCCTCGAAATCGATCGCCAGCAGCGTACCCCCCACCTGCGCCCGCAATTCGACCGTATCCACCGCCGAGAACTGACCGAGGAACCCGGTTGTGTTCGAGACCGTTTCCTGCAACGGCGTGCTGACCGTTACCCGAGGTGCGGCAGAAACGGCAGCCGTCGCGGCCGGGGTAGCGGTGCGGTGCCAGATGCGCTGGCCGGCAACCGCCAGCAGCGCGAACAGCAGGACGACGCCCAAGACCACCCACCTTCCGCGCCGCGGCCGTGGCGGCGGTTCGTCTTCGGTCTTGCGTCTATGTTCCGTGAGGTCCGGCTCAGCGATTTTGGTATCCGCCATGTCTTACCCTCCCCGCGGCCCTTCACGATGGCGGCCGCAGACCCGTCCGGCGAGGTCAACAGGATCATAGCTTGAGATTCGGACTGCGTGCACCATCTGGGCCCCTATAAGATAGCAGTCTCTATCATTGTTTTAGATAGAGTTCGCTATAAATAGATCAAGGTCTGTCGGGGAGGGGACCGGTGAAGGTCTCGAAGACAAAGGTTGCGGAGCACCGCGCCGCGCTGATGGCGGCGGCGAAAAAGCTGCTTCAGGAGCGTGGCTTCGATGGTGCGTGCGTCGTCGACATAAGCCGCGAGGCCGGGCTCACCCAGGGCGCGCTTTATGGTCAGTTCAAATCCAAGGATGACCTCGTGACGGAGGCTTGCCGCAAGGCTTTCGCCGACGGCGCAGCCGCCTGGAGCGTACTTCGCGACAGCGCCCCTGACACGCTCGCAGCCTATCTCGACACATACCTGTCCGGCGAACATGTGACGCATGCGGGATCAGGCTGCGTCCTGGCGGCATGTTCCTCGGAGGTCGGACGGCAGGGTGAGGCGGTCGGTGCGGTTTTTGCCGACGGCTTTCGCGCGATGGTCGAGATGGTCGAACTTGCATTGCCCAAGGGGACACCCGCCAAAACGGCGCGCCGGCGTGCGCTCACGATGGTTTCGGCGATGGTGGGAACCGTTGCGATGGCGCGGGCCATCGAGAAGACCGACCCCGCCCTCTCAAAGGAAGTCATCGAAGCCGCAAGGAAGGAACTGGAGCACCTCGCCGGCCGCTGACGACACCGTGATGGCCGGGTAAGGAGAGGTTCGTAATCTGCGGTGTTGGCGCTCCAGAGGTAGCGGCGCCTTGGGAGCGTTAATGGACAATGCGGGTGAGGCCGGAGCCGGGACGACAATCCGGAAAAAGCAGCCGGTTCGGACGATCTTTGGCGCGCTGATGCTGGTCATGCTGCTCGCCTCGCTCGACCAGACGATTGTTTCGACCGCACTGCCGACGATCGTCGGCGAGTTCGGCGGCCTGGCGCATCTCTCGTGGATCGTAATTGCGTATCTGCTCGCGACGACAATCGTGACGCCGCTTTACGGCAAGCTCGGCGACCTGTTCGGCCGCAAGATCGTCTTGCAGTCCGCGATCGTCCTGTTTCTCGTCGGCTCGGCGCTGTGCGGGCTTAGCCGCTCGATGATGCAGCTGATCTGCTTCCGCGCTCTGCAGGGCCTGGGCGGCGGCGGGCTGATGGTCGTCAGCATGGCGGTGATCGGCGATATGTTCACCCCGCGCGAACGGGGCCGCTATCAAGGATTTTTCGGTGGCGTGTTCGGCTTCGCGACCGTGCTCGGGCCGTTGATGGGCGGTTTTTTTGTCGAGCAATTGAACTGGCGCTGGATCTTTTACGTCAACCTGCCGCTCGGGTTCGCCGCGCTGGCAGTAATCGGCCTCGTCTTTACCGCACCGGTCTCGCAACGGCAGCCGCGCGTCGATGTTGCCGGTGCCGCCTTGTTGGGGCTGACGCTGACCGCGGTGATCCTGCTGACGAGCCTCGGCGGCCATTCCTTTCCCTGGCTGTCGGTCGAGGCTTTCGGCCTCGCCGCGATCAGTGTCGCCGGTCTCGCCGGGTTCGTCGCGGTCGAGCGCCGCGAAACCGAGCCGATCGTGCCGCTGCATCTGTTCGCCAACCGTATCTTCGTCATCGCCTGTTCGGTGGGTTTTATCGTCGGCTTCGCGATGTTCGGCTCGATCACGTTCATGCCGATCTATCTTCAGGTTGTGAAAGGCGTGACTCCAACACAGGCCGGCCTGGCGCTGGCACCGATGATGGCCGGCGTTCTCGTGACCTCGATCACCAGCGGCCGCATCATCAGCAGGATCGGCCGCTACCGTCCGTTCCCGATCGCCGGGACGGCGGTGACGACACTCGGGCTCGGGCTGCTCGCGACCCTCGGGGTCGGGACCAGCATCTGGCACACCTGCGCGTACCTGACCGTGCTGGGGCTGGGCCTCGGGCTGGTCATGCAGGTGCTGGTGCTGGCCGTGCAGAACGCCGTCGATTATCGCGATCTGGGCGTCGCCACTTCAGGCACGACGCTGTTCCGTTCGATCGGCGGCGCGGTCGGCGTGTCGCTGTTCGGTGCGGTCTTTACGGCGATGCTGTCGGCCAACCTCGCCGTCCGGTTGCCGGGCGGGACGGATTTGTCAACCGCGGTCCCTGGCGCCATCCAGGCACTACCGCCGGCGGTAAGGTCGATCTATCAGGATGCGTTCACCACTGCGCTGCACCCGGTCTTTATCGCCGCGGCGGCGATCACGGCGCTGGCGTTCATCCTGGCACTGTTTCTCAAAGAGCTTCCGCTGCGGGCCGGCAAGGTGGAAGCGCTCGATAAGCGTGTCGTCGAGCCGCGGCGTCCGTAATCACCGGATCACGGAGCCGGCACTCTGTGAGACGGCGGCGGCGGATGGGCTGTGTCAGCCCTCCACCGCCGGTTTTACAGCTTCTACTCGGCGGCGGCGAGGTTCGGTGTGAATGCCGCCGGCATTCCCTTATGGCCGGTCAGCCGCTCGCCCTCGTCGTACATCTCGAAGGCGCGTTTCTTCAGCGCCGGGAGGACCGAGGCGATCGTTTCCAGGTCCAGATCGGCCGCGACTCCCGGGTAACCGGCGCGCTCAATCATTGCGCCAAGCCTTCTGTTCTCGATCTGCTCGAAGGTCCACTCCAGCGGATCGTCGATGACCGTCAGGTCCCAGTTGGTCCGATGATTCTTGTTGCGCGGGCCATAATGGTAATGCGGGTTCTGCCAGAAATGATCGAACGCCAGAAGCTCGGTTTCTTCAGGGTGCGGCTGGCCGACATCGCTCAGGACGTGGAGTGCAAGACCCCCGTCACCGTTCATCAGCCGCCGCATCTCAAGGCCGAACCGGATGTTGCCGGCTTCGAACATTTCGGTGCCGCGGTTGTGCTTGACCGTGTTCCGCTTGGAAAGGAATGTCGTGCGCGCGCAGGCCTCGACGTCGGGCAGAATGTCCCGCACCGCGGCGAGATCGGCGGCCACCGCAATCTCCTTGTATCCCGCCCGTTCCAGCATCTTCGGGAGCTTCTGGCCAAGAGTCCGGATCGTCCAGCCGATCGGATTGCCATCGGTGATCGGGTCCATGCGGCAATGCACGCCCATGCCGCCTCCGACACGCCCGGCAGTCGCCAATTCGGGATTTTCCGGGCCGTAGACGTAGCTCTTTTCAAGATCGAAGCAGTTGAAGCGCAGCAGGGTGGTGTGCTTGCCGTGAACATCGGCGGTCACTTCGATGGAAACACCCTGGTCGGAGTGATCCTCGACATTGGCATCCCAGAGCTGATGCTTGACGACGAAGGTCACGGGCTCGGCAGTAAATCTGGTTCCCGGCGACTGTGGCATGATGGCGCTCCTGTTGGGTTTGCCCAACCCTATCGCGAGGGCGCGGCCGTCACAAGAGTTCTCGGAAGGACGCACGCAATGGCCGAGACCTCCGTCTTCAGGATAGGTGATCAGGAGGAGGGAGATTTTCGGGCATCGTCCGGTCATACTGAACCCGGCCTGCAAACCGCGCTCTGCCGATAGGGCGGAGGCGGCAGGCGCAGGTGGCTCTGAAACGGAGAGAACGGAATGTTCAGCCATATCATGGTCGGGAGCAACGACGTCGCCCGGTCGAAGAAATTCTACGACGCCCTGTTTGTCGCGATTGGCGGTACTGCCGGTACCCAAGACCCCAAAGGCCGGCTGATTTACGCGCATAATGGCGGCCGTCTGATGGTGTCCAAACCCATCAATGGCCAGCCGGCCTCCCATGCCAACGGCGGCACGATCGGCTTCTCGATGAGCGATACCAAGCAGGGCGATGCGTGGCACGCCGCCGGACTCGCAAATGGCGGCACGACGGCCGAGGACCCGCCTGGCGTGCGCCCGGGGGGGCCGTATCTCGCTTATCTTCGCGACCCCGATGGCAATAAACTGTGCGCGGTTTGTCGGCCGGCGGCCTGATTTTATCGCGGATCAAGACTGAGGAGGGCCGCCCCTTTCGGGCGGTCCTCACCGCGACCGAGGCTGAGCAACGACCGGCCTCCCTTGCCGCGCGTCAGCCGTTTTGGAGCCGATAGCGGAGCCAAACCGCGCCGCCCTCCAGCACCTCGGTGCTCGCCAGAATCATCGAGCGGATCGGCGCCGCGACGCCGGCATCCTGGTCGCTGGAGTCGAAGACGCTCGGCGCGCCCCTCGCGCCATCGATTGCGGGGCAGATCGTAAGACTGATCTCGTCGATCAGGCCGGCCCGGAGAAAGGCCCCATTCGAGCCGCCGCCACCTTCGAGCAGCAGGCGTTCGATCCCCAGTTCGCGGTTCAAAATCTCCAGCGCCAATCCCAGATCAAGCTCCTGCTCTCCAGCGAAAATGTAGGAGACGCCATCCCGGCGCAGCCCCGCCAGATGCGCGTCGGAGACCCGCTCCGTCAACACCGCGACGACCGGGTCACCACCGATGTCGGACCGCCCCCAGGCGATCCTGCCCCGCGCGTCGAGCGCGATGCCATAGGCGGCCGCATCACGCCGCGCGAACCAGGGTTCGCGCGGATAGGTCTGGCCGGCGCGATTGGGATAGGAATCGGCCTTGGCGTATTCGCTGCCGGTCACCCGGCCGATCAGCCAGGAGCCGCCACCCAACTGCTCGTGCAAGCGCTCGAACAGCCCCGCCATGCAATTCTCGGTGGGCCGCCACCGACTGCCGAGAATGCGGCCGTCAACGCTCGCGTTCATGTGACAGATCACATAAGGCTTCATTCCGCACTACGCTATATGTCGCATTTTACCCCATTCCGGACCTTTGCAACGTGTTGAGCGGCGTCGAGATCGGTGCGCAGCTCTGGCGGTTTGAGGGGCCCGCAACACGCCTCTGCCGTTCAACTATTCTGGATCGGATACTTGGCGAAAATCTCTTTGCACCGACTGAGCGCCTTGGCGGCGGCATCTTCGGCCTTCATGCCCTGGGTGAGCATTTCGGACCATGCGGTCTGGAAGACGTGGTTGGAATCAACCTCGGCGGCGGCCGGATTATAGGCTGTGAAGAGTGGAATCGTCTCCCGGGTGAGGATTTGATTGATATACGCTGTCCGGTGCTGATCTCCCGACTTCAGCCAAAACGGGTCACTCTTGGCGATGTCTGGCATCGGGACGGCCCAACGGCCGAGCCCGGCCTTGAGATACTCATTGAGCACCTCCGGCTGGATTGCATATTTCAGGAACTCCTTGGCGACCTCGACGTTTTTGGCACCCTTCGGGATGACCGCCCCGAAGAATCCCGATCTCCGAGGGCAGCGGTTTCCCGTCATTGTCGTTCGGAATCGCGTAAGTCAAAATATCTTCGTACTCTTCCTTTTTGTCGATGAGGGCGAGTTCAATTGACAACGAACCATTGAAAACACCAATGATCTGCTTTGCATGGAAGGCGTTGTTATTGTCTGCGTCGTTCCAATTAAGCGCGCTCTTCGGCACATAGCCGCCGTCAAAAAGTTCGAACATCCGGCTCATGGTGCGGACCACTGCCGCCTTGACCTTTGGGTCGTCGGCGTGGAGCACGCCATCCGAGGTAACCATATTTCCGCCGCCATAGGCCACATTGTAGACGGAGAAGGTGCGGACCGGATCCACACCTTGAGTGCTTACCTCCAAACCCCAGCTGTAGGCGTGGCGCATTCCCTGGTCGCGCAGCGCTTTCTGCATTGGTTTGAAAAAGTCGATGAACGCATCCCACTTGTTCGGGATGTCCGACACCTTGTAGCCGGCCTTTTCGACCAAGGATTTCCAGATGTGAAATGTCGCGGCCGATGCCTTCATCGGCACGCCGTAATAACTCCGCTGCTTTGTTTTGCTATTATAATTATGCATACTCTGCTTCGCGATATCCATGAGCCTGGGTTTCTGCGTCTCCACGATATCGGACACGTCCAGCAGCGCGTCATTCCAAGCGTTTAGCGCTACAAAGAAGTAATCGGCGGCCTCCATGATATCGGGAACGGAGCCGCTGGTGATCGCAGACACCTCTTTCTGGCGCAGCGGAGCATAGGGAATGATGCTGTAATCGATTTTGTTGCCGCTGGCCTTCTCGTAATCGGCGGCCAGCTTGCGAAACGCGACATCTTCGCTTTGTATGAAGCCTTGCGTCCACCACGCGGTCGCGGTCGTCGCCGCGGCATTGGCAATGTGAGGATGTGCCAGCGCTCCGGTTGCAGCCAATGCCGCGGAGCTACGAAGTACCGACCGTCTGGTGATCAACGCCATTTTTCCCTACTCCCGGTTCCCAGCAATGCTGGTTTGTTTGCGCCGAAAGCGATCGCGTCGATCAGGTTGCGCGCTCTCCAGAGGGGAGATCGAGCGGCCTACGCGCGATTTCGTGCATCCGAGTGCCCGCCGTGGCGTGCTCCGGTACAGCATCGGCGACGGCAATATGCAAGTCGCCTCAGGTTATGGCAACTTGATCTGCGCTATCACCCACCAATGCGTCCACAGGTCGTATGCAGAGCTTTGCCGACACCGTCTGAAGTTGGCTTGACTAAACTCCGTTCCCGATTTTCGGGCTTATTTTTCCCGTAATTGCCACGGGGCTCGCCGGCGCAAGCTGGCAAGAACACATAGGTTTAAGTGCCAACGACCTGAGAGCCGGCCGATGAACAGAAGCCCGCTTTCGGCGCTGAACCGACTGCCGGCCGGTGGTGACAAGAGGACCATCTACCCTGCGCGTCACGGGCCCGCGCAAAAATTGCCATCGTTGCGCCCCCGCCGACAGCCACGGCTCAGCCGGGGAGGCGCCAGCCGATCCAGTTGCATAGGGCTTCGCCCATAACGAGATCGAGATCGCGGCCTTTCAGCCAGGGCAGTTCTTCGGTGAACACCGTCACGCATTGCCGCCAGGAGCAGGGCATCCGCGTGATGTCGGTGCCCCAGAATATGCGGTCGGGACCGAACGCGTCGAAACAGCGGTGCAGGTGTTCGTGGAAGCTGCGGAACGGATAGGCGTCTTCGGCATAGCCGGGCTGGCCCGTCGCCTTGACCGCGACGTTGGGGTATCTGGCGAGCGCCAGCAATTCGGGCTGGAAGCGATAAGCCGATCCGCCCTGGCTCATTGGCGGCACCGCCATGTGATCGACGATCAGTTTGAGCCCCGGGTGACGCTCGGCGATCTGGCCGACGGTTGGCAGGAACAACGCGGCGGCGAGCGCCACCGGCACGCCGGCCTGCTCGGCCGCCTGCCATAGCCAGTCGAGGCTGCCGTCGGTCATCCACTCGCGCTTGTGCCGGTCGTTGAAATAAAAGCGCAGACCGAGCATGCCCGGCCGCTCCTTCCAGTGCGCGACGAGGTCGCGACCCTTTGGGTCGTCGAGATAAAACCATCCCATGATCGCGAAGCGGTCGGGATATTTGCGCACCGCCGCGATGGCCAGTTCGTTCGAAATCGGGGTCCCACAACACCGGGTGGATCAGCGCCCGGTCCACCCCGGCTTCATCCATTGCGGCGACCGCCAGTTCCGCGGAGTATGGCTCCTGACGATGCGGCGGCGACGGCGCGCCCTTTTCCCAGAGATGAATCTGGCCATCGACGATCAGCATCCGGCGTCTCCCTTTGATCGGAGGATATTGGACGCCCTACACTATGCCGATCAATGAAATCGCTGATATCCCGGCTGATGAGCCCATCCAAAGATCGAGATGCATGATGTCGGCAATTACCGTGGCAGGGACGCCGGCCTGCGGTAACGCCCCAGTTCGCTGGACCGTTTCAGCACCCGGATATCGCATTGCGAATTGCGTGGGTATGCGTCCCCTCCATCCTCCGCGGATGACGGGACAATGACCGGCCCTCGGGTGGCCCGAAATTCGGGATGATCCCAACGGGATGCTGCGTACGCGAATTGCGTACTTTGCGCGCGGGGGATCGAGCTTGGCGTCGATGACCATGCCGCCAGCAACCATGCTCTGGACGGCTCTCCACTATTCAACGTAGCGCGGTCGTCCCCACGAACGCCTAAATAGGCGGCTATTACTAACGTTCGATCTGGTCTTCCCGAACGACGCGTTCGTGTCCGTCCATTTCGCTGCGTATCCGGTACTGAAGCATGGTTCCGGTTTGCGGAAGCTGCCGAACGACCTTATAGCGTCCCCTTCTTTTGGGGTCTTCGCCGAGGCTTGGCGAAAATTGCAGGGCCTGCCCGACCGCGAATTTATGCGTAGCCATGCTACACTCCCACAAACAAAGATGCCGCCGTCTCCGGCGGCACCCTGTCGTTATTGAACCCTAGCCGACTTGGAGGTTGACCGCTGAGGTCTTTCCCTGCTGCCCGCGTTCGAGTTCATAGCTGATCTTCTGGTTTTCGGCGAGCGAGGTCAGCCCTGCGCGCTCAACGGCGGAAATGTGGACGAATACGTCCTTCGAGCCATCATCGGGCTGAATAAAGCCATAACCCTTCTGACCGTTGAACCACTTTACTGTTCCGTTAGCCATTAGTACGTTCCTTCAATATAGCGCGACCGTCATTCAACACTGAGTGGCGGGTCAAATCTCAACACGGAACCGAAAGCAGGTCCGACGCTCTATCGAGCTGGGGAACGCAGACGAACCACGGGAATCGACTGCGCACATATATTCCATTTTTTAACCTGTTTCAAGGCGGTCGCGCCGAAAGGGAGCCGAAAGGGGCGGAATTACTGGGATGATAAAGCCGCGCGCATTATTTTTCAGACCCTTGAAGGAGGCGGATTTTGGATGCCATCGGCGCGGCCCGCGGCGGCGAGGCCATCAGCGGGTCAGGAGGCCGTCTCCTGACCCGCGAACGCACTTCGGTAAACCGAGCGCCGCCCCACAGGATTGTGAGTTGGGTTTTCGCCAGATCGGGCAAAAAGTGGGCGGCACGACTGGGGCTCCGCCCGCCCCGCAGAAGGTTGGAACCGATGAAGTTTCTCTTGGTCGCCACACCGATCGCCGGCGTTTTGTCGATCGTGTTCACGGCATGCGCGCCGGCCCAATCGCCTCCTTACATGGCGCAACCGAGCCCGGGCGGGCAGCCGTTTTACAATGCCTTAACCCCGGAGGATGCCTATAGGACCGGCCAGATAGACCGCTGGCAGCTGCAGCAGCTTACGGGGCCGACGCCGCAGGCGTTGCAAGGGCCAAGCCCGGACACGAACAAGGGCGGGGAGCCACAATGAGGCCGAGCCGGGAGGCGCGCTACATTTTTCGATCAGGCCACATTTTTCGATCAGACTGTGAGCTGCATCACACCCGGCATGACCGGAAGCCTATACGATCCTGATCACCGAGCGGCGATCCCCCCTCCCCAACCGCTTCGGTCATCGCAGAGCCCCGGCATCCCCCTGCCGGGGCTTTTGCGTTTTCAGGCGTTCTCGGTCGGCAGGTGCTGTCAGGTGCATCAGCGGGTCAGGCAATCACTCACCTAACCCGCCGATGGATTGGCTCCCCGAGCCGGATTCGAACCAGCGACCCAGCGGTTAACAGCCGCTTGCTCTACCACTGAGCTACCGGGGATCAGATCGGCTAAGCGGCGGTCGCCGCTCAGCAATGGTCATATAGGGCAGGCTGCGGGTGGGGCGCAAGCGGGCATGCACCCCAATTCACCCCCCAATCCGGACGGGCGCGGCTTTGCTTCACCTCGGTCGCGGCCGAGTGTAACAAATTGCAACGAAATCACGGCGGATTTGTGTTGCCGCGCCGTGCAATTCAGCAATATTCCTTTGGTGGGCTGTCTTCCGCTTTGCGCCATCGGGTTTCATGGCGTCAGCCCTGTCAGCTGTCAAGCGTTCGCGATGGGGTGAGTATGCCGATCAATGTTGTTGACCCTGGTAATGTTAACGGTTCCGCCTTGGACGGTCCCTCGGTTACTCAACCCACCGAAATATTACTGCCAAGCGTATCCGGTGACGGAAGTCAAGCAAGTAACATCGGTCAATTGGGCGCAAGCCAGGCTGACGACACGCCAGACAGCGGGCCGCATCTCGCTGCCACCCTCGCCGCGCCTGCCACCGTGATCACGCCGTCGGACGCCGCCCCCGCGGCCAGCAGCACCAGCGACACCTCAAACACCGCCTCGACAAAAACCAAAACCGACAGTTCCGATACCCCCTCAGATGGCACCGGCGGCCTGCTGAGCTTTGAGGCGGCGGCGCCTATGGCGGCTGCCAGTTCCTCGGACATCATTACCGCACTGGGCAACCTGCAAAGCGATGCCGACTCGACGCTCGGCGACATCGAAGCCGGGCTCAAGGTCGCGATCGACCTGGAGCAGATGCCGCTGATCGGGCAGAGCCTCAAGGACAGCTTCGACGCCACCAGGGAGCTGCATGCCGTCGAGGCGTTGCAGCAGGCGATCGATACAGCAATCGGTGCGACGCAGACATTCCTGCAAGGCGATCCGACCGGAGATGCGGTTGCCAACCTCACCCAGACCCTGGGCAACTCGCTTGCAGCCGCCGGCATCGCCGCGGGTCACGCGCTGCAGCCGTTTACCGTTTCACTGACCGATACCGGGCTGACACTGGGGTTCACGGCGAGCAAGACCATCGACAAGTCGATGTCGCTCGACGACGACCTCGGCTTCAAGGGTCTGTCGCTGAAGACAACGGGGTCGGCCGACGCCAGCCTCGGCTACAATTTCAATTTCACGCTCGGCGACGATTTTTCCGACATCACCAACCCCTATGTCCTGACCAACGGCACCCCGGTGGTCACGCTCGACGGCATGGCCAGCGTACCGGGGCTGCAGGCCAACGCCACGCTCGGCTTTTTGCCGATTACCGCGACCGACCAGGGCTCGGCGCTCAACGCCAACATCGCGCTCAGCCTGATCGACCCCAATTTCGACGGGAAGGTCACGCTCGCTGAATTGCAGGCTGAAAGCGCCAATCCGCTGACGACGCAGCTGACCGGCGACGCTAACGTCAACGTCCATTTCGCGACCAATCTGCAAAACGCCAACCTGCCGAGCATCAGCGCCGACCTCGTTGGCAACTGGGCTTTTGGCGGGAGCGACCCGACGCTGACCTTTCAAAACGTGCAGTACGATTTGGGCAGCTTTATCGACAATTTCGTCGAGCCGGTCCTCAGCTTTATCAAGCCGATCCTCGGCCCGCTCGAAGACATCATCACGCTGCTCAACACCGACATCACACCGCTTCAGCTGATCCCCGGCGCCGAAAAGCTGCTCGACAAGGTCGGCAAGGATGACGGGTACGGCAACGACGCCCCAGACGGCAAGATCACACTGCTCGATTTCGTCAAGGTCGCCGATCCCAGCCTGAACCTGCTGCCGGCCGAGAACTTCATCAAGACCGTCAGCCAGATCGACAGCTGGGCGCAAATCCTGCTGGGCCAGAATTTCGGCGTCCAGAGCTACGATATGGGTTCGTTCTCGGTGCCGTTCCTCAACGATACCTTTCAGTCGGCACCGCAAATCGTTTCCGGCGCGGCCAATTTGAGCAGCGCGCTCAGCCTGTTGTCGGCGGGAAGCAGCGCGGCCACCGGGAAGGCCCTGAACGACGCGCTTTCCAACCCGTCGCTCTCGTTTTCGCTGCTGACCGACCCGAACAGCGCCTTCAACTTCCTGCTCGGCAAAGACGTCAACCTGTTCAGCGCCACGCTGCCGCAATTCGCGCTGAATTTCGGCCCCGGCTTTGACGCCGATGGCAATCCGTCCGGTCCGCCGATCGATCTCCTAAGCATCCCGGTGCTCGGTATCCCGAATGTCTCGGTCAAGCTGCAGGGCGATTTCTCGGCCGCAATGAACCTCGCTTTCGGGTTCGATACGACCGGGCTGCATCAGTTCCTGACCTCCAAGAATTCGTCGGACATCATCAACGGTCTTTACGTCACCGACATGATCAACGGCAGCGTGCAGCCGTTTGTCAGCCTGACCGGGTTGATCCAGCTGGCGGCCGAGGCCAATTTCGCGATCGCCTCGATCACCGGTGGCGGCAATGTCGAGGGCAATATCGATTTCGGCCTCAACGAAGCGCTGGGGAACGGCGACCACAAGCTCTATTTCGACCAGATCAAGGACGCCCTCGCCACCAACCCGTTCGAGCTGTTCGACACCTCGGGCAAGTTCACCGCCGGGTTCAACGCCTATATCAAGGCGCTCAACCTCTTTACGGTGTGGCAATACAACTCGCCGCGCATAACGCTGGGCGAGTTCTCGTCGGCGTCGCGGGGATCGGGCAACGGCTCGGCGCCGAAGGGCCCGCCGCCGCTCGGCATCAGCGACGCGACGGTCGCCGCGACGGCCGATATCGGCCAGACCCTGACGATCACCGGCGGGGTGCCGACCGACCAGGGTGCAACTCTGACCTACGATTGGCAGCGCTCGACCGACGGTAGTGCTTTCACTGACATCGCCGGCGCTACCGGCGCGACCTACACCGTCACCCGGACCGATATCGGCAGCGAGTTGCAGGTCATCGTGACGGCGAGCGAAACCGGCCAGAACCCGATTTCGACCGAAAGCAACCCCGATGTTCCGAACCTCGCCATCCTCAACGGTTCGGAACTCGATGTGCCGATGCCGGATGGCGACCAGATATACACGATCGTCGCCGACCAGGGCGGCGTCGCGGTGCAGGCTTTCGGCCGATCGCAGCATTTCGACGGGGTCTCGACAATCGTCGTCACCGCCGGCGACGGCGACAACTCGGTTACGATCAAGCCTGACGTACCCGTGCCGGCGACGATCAACTACATCGGCAACGGCACCGAAAATTTCACCGCCGGGGTTGGCGACACGATCAATGGCGGCAGCGGCATCAACTACCTCGATGGTACGGCCGGGCAGGACGCCCTGATCGGCGGCGCCGGGACCAATTTCTTCGAGGGCGGCCCCAACGACCAGATCGTCGGTGCCGCCGGCGCCAATAATATTCTGAGCCTCAAGCGATCCCCCGCCGGGGTGACAATCGACGCCTCGGGCCCGATCGGCTTCGCCTCCGGCGGTAACGCCCAGGGGCTGGCCTTCAGCAATATCACCGAGTTCGACGGCTCAAACTTTGGCGATACCTTCACCGCGGCACCGGGCGGTTCGATCTTTCACGGCGGCACTGGCAACGATGTCGTCACCGGCGGTCCCGGCAACGACATTCTGGAAGGCGGTGGCGGTAGCGACCAGATCAGCGGCGGCGGCGGTGCGAACACATTTGTCTTCGACCTCGCGGCGCTGAACAGCGCGCAGGCCGCAGCACCGGCCTACGAAACGATCACCGGCCTTGGCGCCAGCGACAAGATCGATGTGTCCGAACTCGTCGCGCCGAGCGTTACGAACGGCGCGACCTCGACCCAACTGGTGCGCGTCATCGAAGATGCCGGCGGCACCTTCGCCAAGCTGCAGGTCAATGTCGGCGGCACGTCAAAGCAGGCGGCGTGGACGACGATCGCGCATCTGAACGGCGTCCAGGGCGGCGCCCCGATTACCGCGATCGTCGACCCTACCCACCCGGAAGGCGTGTCGGTGCCGGTCTTGTCGGAGAGCTTTCTGCTTTCGACCACCCCGTTCTTTGGCGGCGCAGCCAACAACGAGCTGTGGTCGATCGGTGACAAGCGCGGTCCCGAGCACCTGTTCGACACGATCAACCCGACCGGGTCGGCCTCCATATCCAATTTCTTCAACCTCGGCGACCAGGTGTTTTTCATCGCCGATGACGGCACGCACGGCAAGGAATTGTGGGTATCGAACGGCAGCAAGGCCAGCACCCACATGGTCGCCGACATCAATCCGAACGGGGACTCGCTGACGGACTTCAACGAGTTCAACAGCTTTATGGAATACAACGGCAAGCTGCTGTTCCAGGCCGATGACGGCGCCGGCGACGGCAACCAGCTGTGGATCACCGACGGAACGGCCGGCGGCACCGTCAAGCTCACCAACATCCCGAGCGGCGGCGCCGGTTTCGAGAATTTCACCCAGATCGACGGCAAGCTCTATTTTGTCGGACAGGAAGAGTTTGGGTCCTCGCCAGTCTTTATCCATCCGCGGCTGTTCGAGACCGACGGCACTGCGGACGGGACGAGCATCCTGATCAATCTCGCCGACTGGTCGGTCGGAACCGCCGGAACCGACATCACGGCGCCTGTCAAAACGCCTGCGGGCCTCGTTGTCGCGATCGGTACGGGCGGCTCGCAACAGGACAATTTCTATCCGGTCGAACCGGGGCAGCCGCTCGGTGTCGGTCCCGGCTTGCTGTTCTTTAACCAGTTCAGTGATACCCCGACCGGGACGCCGGTCTATCTGGACGGGACACCGTTCCTGCCGTTCCTCGACAATCTCTGGACCTCAAATGGTTCGGGCCAGGGTGCGCACGGCATTCTGAGCCCCGATGGGACGACCTTTGTTTCGAGTTCGTTTCTGGGGAACATATTATGACGTGACGGTGGACGAGCCTCTCGGGGTTGTTTTCGCCACGGCGTCCGATTTCGGCAACACCGGCAATGAATTGTACGTCACGAATGGAACCCTGTCGGGTTCCATCTGGTCGCGGACATCAACCCCGGCAGTGGCGATTTCAAACCCGCATGGTCTGACAGTAGCCGATGACGGAACGCTGTACTTCGCCGCCGACGACGGAGTAGACGGCGACGCGCTGTGGAAATCCGACGGCACGGCGGCCGGCACCACCCTCGTCAAAATCATCAATCCCAACTTCACGCCTGTGTTTTTTGATGGCACGACCAAAAATCTCAGCGGCCTCGGATCGTCGTCAGACGCCTTTTATCAGGTCCACGGCCGCATCTACTTTACCGTCGAGGATGACGGCAGCGGCACCAGTCTCAGTAATTTGTGGACCTCCGACGGAACCACGGCCGGAACCTATAGCCTCGGCGTCCCGCTGACCGGCCCGACCGACGCCGGCAGTGTCGCGACCGACGGCGACAATCTGTTCTTCGACAGCAACGACGAGCTTTGGGAAACCGACGGCACGATTGCCGGCACGCATCAGGTCACCAGCGGCACAACCGAAACCGGCACGAACGCTTTCGCCCTGTATCTCGGCCTCGCGCCGACACCGGAGGTCTCGAAACCGCCGTCGGAATCGCCGATCGTCCTCGATAATTTCGGGTGGGCACAGGGTTGGGGCAGCCCGGACAATCCGCGTGTCACGGCTGACGTCGACGGTAACGGGACGACCGATTATGTCGGGTTCGGTGCGGATTCCGTGTTTATCAACTATGGCGGAACCTTCGCCAACGGTCAGGGCACCGGACCGGGCTTCACGGATGCCACGTTCGCGGTGCACGATTTCGGCACGGCCGAAGGCTACACAACCAGCGTCCAGCGCGGTGTCGCGACGACGCAGGCGGGGTCCGGAGCCACGATCTACGGCCAGGGCTTCGCCGGCGTATTCTGGTATGGCGCCACCGGCGGCCACAGCAAACCGACGCGGCCGGAAAGGCATACACGACGCTGCAATATGGCAGCAGCCCGAACCTCTACGGCAATTTCGGCAGCCAGCAGGGATGGACGCCGAGCAACGGGTTCCAGATCGTCACGGCGCAGCCGAGCAATTCCTTCGCATCGATCCTCGGCTTTGGCGCTGACGGGATCGTGGTCGGACCGCAAGCCTTTGCACCGGGTGCGACCGCGGCAAGTTCCTATGTGATTCCGTTCGAGGCCGGCAACAGCTTTGGCTGGAACCAGCAGACCGACATCCGAACCTTTACCGACGCCAACGGCAAGACCATCGACCTGAACCATGACGGCACCGCCGATTTCGTCGGTATGGGACCGCAGGGGCTGACCTTCGCTTTCGGCAACAGCAGCGGGCCGAACGGCCAGTATGGCCTCAGCTCCATGCAGTCCGCCGACATCAACGGAAACAACCCCGATCTTGGCGAGGCGCAGGGTTGGACCGATGCAACCACGCTGCGCTATATCGTTGCCGACCCGAATAGCGGCTTCTACGACATCCTCGCCTTTGGCGCGCCGGGCGTCTTCGTGTCGATGGGGCAGGACCCGTCTACGCATCAGGGCCAGCCTTTCGGTCAGCTTTATCTGGCGATGCCGGATTTCGGGTCGGACCAGGGCTGGTCGGTGTCGCAGACGCCGCGCATTGTCGGCGATGTCAATGGCGACGGCATTCCCGACATCGTCGGGTTTGGCGCCAATTCCACCTTCGCCGCAATCGGCTCCCTCGACGCCCAGGGCCAGCTGCATTTTACGCTCGACTCGGCGCGCACGATCAACGATTTCGGGTACAACGAAGCCTGGAGTGGCACCGATCCGCAGACTGTCCGGACGCTCGGCGACGTTGCGGGCAACGGTCACTCCGACCTGATCCTCAGCGGCGCTTTCAACACCCAGGTATGGCAGTTCAGCTGACACACGCCGCTGCCGCATCGAAAGCCGCGAGACGGAAGCGCGGGATCGCCAACGGCTCGCCACCTTCTGGATGCCTCCTGAGGTTGCGGGTCGTCTTGCGCTGCGCCTTTTAGACGAATAACTATCGTCGATCGAGGTGCCGGCGGGGTACGATCCCAGTGAAATCAAGAACCTTTGGGGGGCCCTATGTCTGGATCGAGTGGGCAGGGCACGGCTGCCGTTGCCCGGGACACGAGCACATTTCTGAGTGCCACCGACGACCAGAACATCTCAGCGCTGCTGTGCGGAACGGCGTGGAGCGGCAGCAACATCTCGTTCAGCTTCCCCGACGCAGCCGCCGAATATGGCACCGCGCAGGGCAATGGCGCCGGCCAATACTCCGACCCCGCCCCGTTCAATGGTTTCTCACAATTTACGCTCCAGGAAATCGGCGAGACGCTGCGCGCGTTCGGCCTGATCGCCAGCTACACCAACCTGACGTTTTCGCAGATCACCGAGTCAACGACGACGCACGCGACGGTGCGGCTCGCCAACTCAACCTCGCCCGCGACATCCTACGCCTATAATCCGTCGAACAGCGCGGTCGGCGGCGATGTCTTCCTCGGGCCGTCCGCGGCCCATCCGATCATGGGGAATTACGCCTCGGGCGCCGCTCTGATCCACGAGATCGGCCACGCCCTCGGGCTGGTGCACGGCCAGGGCGATTTCGACAAAAACAACAATCTGCTGAACCCCTATGGGGTGATGAACCCCAATCAGCTCGATATCGAATATTCGCTGATGAACTACCCGAGCTATGTCGGCGGCCCAAATCTGGTGACCGCCGGCACGCTGCCGCAAACCTACATGATGTATGATATCGCCGCGTTCCAATACATGTACGGGGCGAATTTTGGCCAGGTCGGGCAGAACAATACCTATACCTGGTCAACCCTGACCGGCGAGGAATTCATCAACGGCGTATCGCAGGGCACGCCAGTCGATAACCACATCTTCGCGACCGTCTGGACCGCAGGCGCCAATTCCACCTACGACCTCAGCGGTTTCACGGCCGATCAGGTCGATGACATGAACCCGGGCGGGTGGATGCTGTTCTCCCCCGCGCAACGCGCCGACCTGGATGTCACCGCGCCCGGCACGCATGTCGCCCAGGGCGACATCTACAACGCGCTCGAATTCAATGGCGACCGGCGCTCGTTGATCGACAATTTGTTCACCGGCAGCGGCAACGACACGATCATCGGCAATGGCGCCGACAATTTCATCAAATCCGGCGCCGGCAGCGACACGATCAATGCCGGCGGCGGGGCCAACACGATCACCGGCGGCTCCGGCGCCGACAAATTCGTCATCGACGCCAGCCTGCTGCCCAGTGGCTTTGACGACATCAAGGATTACGACCAAGGCAATAGCGGCTCATTCGCGACGAGCGAAGGCGACCAGATCGACCTCTCGGCGCTGCTTTCCACCGCCTACAACAAGGGCGCCGGCGCGGCGGTCACCTCGCTGGTCCGGTCGGTGGAAGACCCGGGCGGTCTGTTCGCCGCGGTGCAGATCTATACCGGTGGCCCGATCTCGTCATGGACGACCGTCGCCGAACTGTTTGGTGTCACGACGACCGAGCAGATCAACGTCATTCTCGACGCCACGCTGCCCGCCGGCAGCAGCGTTTCGACGACAGGCGAGCTTCTCGAATTTACCGGCGTGGTCGACAACAACTGGGACGGTCACCTGACCGACAAAGACAGCGGCGCGCTGATCCATACCAACTGGACCGGCGACCTCGTGCCGTCTCCCAATGACGACCTCGTCATCGCGCATTTCCAAAGCGTCATCCTCGACCAGCCGCTCGATGAACTCGGCCACGCACATACTTACGACTCCCTGGGGATCGAAGCCGGCTCATCCCTTGCCATCGGCGGAACTGCCCTCACCCTCGACAACAGCGCCGGCAATAGCGGCATCGCGCTGACCAACCAGGGCACGATTGCCGACACCTACAAACTCGTCGTCGATGGCAATATCCACAATGGCGGGTTGATCGCGCTGCAATCGAACGGCCCGAATTACTTCAATTTCTCTTTTCTGATGTTAGGGGGCACGGACGTCACATTGGACGGCGGCGGCAGCATCGTGCTGCGGTCCGGCAGCAACAACGCCAATGAGATCACCGGAACAAGCGCATCCGCCACCACCCTGCACAATGTCGATAACACGATCAGCGGCATCGGGTCGATCGGTCCGGGAGCGGTGCATCCGAACGTCGAGCCGCACTTTGCGCTCAATCTCGACAATCAGGTTGCCGGTACGATCGATGCCGGCGCCGGCAACTCTCTGCTGGTATCGACGCCGACCATTACCAACGCCGGCACGCTCGAGGCGACGGCCGGCGGCGCTCTGACCCTGCGCGGTAACAACATCACGCAGACCGGCGTTGGCGTCATCCTCGCGTCCGGGGTGGGCTCTCACGTCGATTTAAGCGGTGCAACAGTCGGTGGCGGGCTGCTCTCGACCATAGGCGGCGGCGTCATCAATGTGGGCGCCGGCACCACGAGCGTCCTCGACGGCAGCGGCCCCTTCGGTGCGGTGACGAACGCCGGTTACGTGCTGATCAGCAACGGCATACCTCTGACGCTTCAGGGCGCGATCCACAATACCGGGACGATCGCCCTGCAATCGAACGGCCCGAATTACTTTAACTTCTCTTTTCTATTTTTGGGGGGCACAGGCATCACATTGGATGGCGGGGGCAGCATTGTGCTGCAGTCCGGCGGCAACAACGCCGATGAGATCACCGGCGCCAGCGCATCTCCCACCACCCTGCACAATGTCGATAATACGATCAGCGGCGCCGGGTCGATCGGTCCGGGAGCGGTGCATCCGAATGTTGAGCCGCACCACGCGCTGAATCTCGACAATCAGGTTGCCGGTACGATCGAGGCCGGCACCGGGAACTCTCTGCTGGTATCGACGCCGACCATCACCAACGCCGGCACAATCAGGGCGACGGCCGGCGGCGCTCTGACCCTGCGGGGGTCGGCCACGCAGACCGGCGTTGGCGTCATCCTCGCGTCCGGGGCGGGTTCGCACGTCGATTTAAGCGGGGCAACGGTCATCGGTGGGCTGCTCTCGACCGTAGGCGGTGGCACCATCAACGCGGTCGCCAACACCACAAATGTCCTCGACGGCAGCACCGCCTACGGCGCGGTGACCAATGCTGGCGCCCTGTTCGTCGGTGGTGGATCCCCATTGCTGCTTCAGGGCACGATCCACAACGCGGGCACCATCACGGTGCAGACGAACGGCGGCAATTACAACAATTTCTCACTGCTGCAGATCGGCACCGCCGGCATCACGCTCGACGGCACCGGCAGCGTCGTGCTGCAAGCGACCGGCAACAACGCCAATCAGATCACCGGGGTCAGTTCCGCCTTCGCGACCACGCTGCACAACGCAGGTATTATCTCCGGCGTTGGCGCCATCGGTCAGGGTGCGCTGCACCCCAATGTCGAGCCTCACGATCTGCTGTTTTTCGATAACCGGGCAACCGGAACGGTCAGCGCGGCAGGCGGCAATCTCATTCTCGGGTCATTGACCGCCGCCAATGCCGGGACGCTGGAGGCGAGCGCGGCAAGCGGCCTCATTCTGCAAGGCGGCGCGACTATCGAGCAGACGGGGGGCGGCGGCATACGGGCGACCGGGGCGAATTCGCATGTCGATCTGAATGGCGTTACGCTCCTCGGCGGTCTGTTATCGAGTGATGGCGGCGGTGTCATCAATGCACTTGCCGGCACCACGAACGTCCTCGACGGCAGCACCGCCTATGGCGCGGTGACCAATGCCGGCGGCCTGTTCGTCGGTGGCGGGGCGCCGTTGCTGCTCCAGGGTACGATCCACAATAACGGCACCATCACGGTGCAGACAAACGGTGGCAATTACTTCAATTTCTCGCTGCTCCAGATCGGCACCGCTGGCGTCGTGCTTGACGGTACGGGCAGCGTCGTGCTGCAGACCATCGGCAACAACGCCAATCAGATCACCGGGGTCAGTTCAGCCTTCGCGACGACGCTGCATAACGCGGGCACCATTTCGGGCGTTGGCGCCATCGGTCAGGGTGCGCTGCACCCCAATGTCGAGCCACACGACAAGCTGGTTTTCGACAACCAGATCGGCGGCACGGTCAACGCCGACAGCGCCGGCAATCCGCTGACGATCGATACCGGCGCGACGATCACGAATGACGGCGCCCTCGCCGCCGATGGCGGCATGCTGGTCGTCGATGACCCGGTGGCCGGCGCGGGTCATGTGCTGATCACCGGCGACGGCTCGGTCCGGATCAACAGCCTCTTCCAACAGAATGTGACCTTCAGCGGAGCCGGCACGCTGGTGCTGCCGGAAGCGGCCGCGGCTCAGGGCGGCCATATCGGACACATCGCCGGCTGGAGCGGTAGCGACATCGTCGATGTGCCGGGAGTGGCCTTCAGCAGCAATTATCGGGTGCTGATCGGCGGCAGCGGCGGCGCCTTGTCATTGTTCGTCGTCGATAGCGCCAACAGCAACGCGCTGATCGCGCAAATGAACCTCACCGGATCCTACAGCAGCCGCAACTTCACATTGTCGGCGAGCCAGGACGGCCTGGCGATTACCGAGCATGCCGCCGGACCGGTGCCCGTGCCGTCCGGTCTGGCGTTGTCGCCCGCTTCGGATAGCGGCGTCCCGGGCGACAACATCACCAACGTCGCGACGCCGCTCATCACCGGCACCGGAGAGGCCGGCGACACGGTCATCCTCGATGACGGCGCGACCGCGATCGGCAGCGCCACGGTCGCCGGCAATGGCGCATGGTCGATCACCCCGGCCCAGGCGTTGGCGATCGGGGCGCATTCTCTGACCGCGCAACAGACCGATCTCACCGGCAATGTCAGCCCGGCCTCGGCCTCGCTGAATTTGACCATCGTCTCGCCGATGCCACAGCAATCCCCGGTTGTGCTTGATGACTTCGGCTGGGCGCAGGGGTGGGGCAGCCCGAACAACCCGCGGATGACGGCCGATGTCGATCGCAACGGCGCGACCGATTACGCCGGTTTCGGCTTCCAGGCGGTCTTCGTCAATTACGGCGGCACGTTTTCCGATGGGCAGGGCCATAACGGGCCCGGCTTCACCAACGCAAATGTCGCGGTCAACGATTTCGGCACCGCCGAAGGCTACACCGCCGACGTGCAGCGCGGCGTCGCCTTCACCGGCAACCCGCTCGGCGACACGATTTATGGCCAGGGGTTTGTCGGTGTCTACTGGTATGCCCCGACCGGCGCCACGCCGCAGACGGACCAGAGCGGCAAGCCCTATTCCGTGCTGCAATACCAGACCTCTGCCAGCCTCTACGGCGATTTCGGCAGCCAGCAAGGCTGGACGCCGCATAACGGCTTTCAAATCCTGAAGAACGGCGGCAGCGATGCTTATGCCTCGATCCTCGGGTTTGGCACCGCCGGCATTGTTGTCGGCCCGCAGGCCTTCGCGCCGGGTGCGATGGCCGCAAGCAGCTATACGATCACCGGGGCGATGGGGAACAGTTCCGGGTGGGACCAGCAGGTCGATATCCGGACTTTTACCGACGTCAACGGCAACACGATCGACCTGAACCACGACGGTAGCGCCGATTTTGTCGGGATGGGACCGCAGGGGCTGGTTTACGCCTTTGGCAACAGCGGCGGCCCCGGCGGCGCCTACGGGCTCGGTCCGCTGCAGACCGCGCATATCGGCGCCGGCAACAGCGCCGATCTCGGCGAGGCGCAGGGCTGGAGCAATGCCGTGACGCTACGCTACATCGTGTCCGACCCGCAGACCGGGTTCGACGACATTCTGGCGTTCGGTGCGCCGGGCGTGTTCGTCTCGATGGGACAGGACCCTGCGACCCACGGCGGCGAGGCGTTCGGCCAGCTTTACCTCGCGATGCCGGATTTCGGGTCCGACCAGGGATGGTCGGTGCAGCAGACACCGCGCATCGTCGGCGATGTCAATGGCGACGGCATTCCCGACATCGTCGGCTTCGGTGCCAATTCGACCTTCGCGGCAATCGGCTCACGCGACGCCACGGGGCACCTGCAATTCGCCCTCGACATGACCCGCACGATCAACGATTTCGGCTTCAACGAAGCCTGGAGCGGCACCGACCCGCAAACCGTCCGCACTCTCGGTGACGTGGCCGGCAACGGCCATTCCGAACTGATCCTCAGCGGCGCCTTCAACACCCAGGTCTGGGCCTTCAACTGACCTGCCGCCCCCTCCGGTCCCGCTAGAAGCGCACGGATCCGTCGGAAGGTGGCGCTGCGGGGCCGGCGGGGCGCGGCGGCCGAGGCGGATGGGGGCGCGGCGCGGGCATCGGCGCCTGCGAGCGCACGATCGGCGGTGGTGCTTCGGGTTCAGGCGCGGCATCGGGCGGCGGAGACGGCGGCGGCGGTGGCGGCCTGAGCCAGCCGCCCGGCACGAGCTTGGGGCCATCGTCCGCCCATGCGACGCCGGTCAGGGCGGTGCCGGCAACCAGCCCCGCCGTCATCGCAACCACCAAAATCCGTCGTGCACCTGTCATCATCGATACCGCACTAAAACCGCTTTCAGCCCAGCCATTCGCACGCAAATACGGCAAAAGCGCGAAGACCGCCAGGACGCGAACCGCCGCTCCTTGAGGGAAGCGGCGGTGACGGTTTTCCGGACGGTGTTACCAGAGCAAAACGTTCCGCCTGATTTGATCGCGGCGCGCGATGCTACTCCGCCGCGATGCGCGGCACCTCGGCCGTGTCGAAATAGCGGCGACCGCTGGCACGCTGGTTTTCGTAGATCGAGCCCTGGTATTCCGCCGGCGGCAGCGGCATCCGCACCGGCGCATGCACCAGCCGCGGCGCGAGACTGACCTCGCCGACCAGCAATTGCTCATTGAACTTATCGATGCCCTCTTTCAGGCCCAGCAGCGGCCAGGCATCGGCGGCGCGGTACTGCCACAGCAGAAAACGCCGCGGCTTGCCGGAGAAATTGGTCGCCGAGCCGTGCACCGCGCGGACATGGTGCACCGAAATCGTGCCGGCCTTGCCGATGCAGGGGATGGCCGTCGCCAGGTCGATATCGCAATTGGCCGGGTCCATCGCGCCGCAGAAACGCCCGTCCGAGCCGTGATGGTCAAAGGTCGGCCCTTTATGGGTGCCCGGAACCACCATCATCGGGCCGTTTTCCATGTCGACATCGTCGAGCATGATCCCGACCGCAGCGAGATCATCATTGGTGTGCGGGTAGAAGGCCCAATCCTGGTGCCACTCGATCGGCGCGCCATACCCGGGCGATTTCATGTTGAGCTTGCCGCTGTCAAACCGGACGCTGCCCCACAAATCCTTCAGGATGGCCACCACCTTCTCGTTGCGGCTGGACGCGAGATAGGCCGGGTGGATCGCATGCGGCGCCTTCAGCCGGCGCACCCGCGGCTCGGTGGCGCTGTGCGTGTCCTCCAGGTCATAGACCGCGTCGTTGGCGCTGACCTTCACCGAGTTGGCAACGAACTGGTCGGTAACCCGCCGCATCTCGGCGATTTCCGCCGGCGTGAAGACATCGGGAATGATGATGACGCCGTCACGGTCATAAGCGGCGCGTTGTGCATCGGTCAGCATGGCGTTTCCTCCTGATGTAACTCTTGTGGCCGGGTGGGTTCAGGTCTGCATGATCGGTTCGCCGCGCATGTATTTGCCGCGGCAGAACATCAGGGTTGGCTTGTCGGTATAGGCAAAGCGCTCGACATGGCCGATGAAGATGATGTGGTCGCCGCCGTAATGGCGGAATTCGTTGCGGCACTCGAAATGCGCCGCCGAGCCGATCATCACCGGCGCGCCGCTTTCGGCAATGATGTGATCGGCATCGACAAATTTGTCGTCGCTCTGCTTGGCGAATTTGTTCGACAGCTCGATCTGGTCGTAGGCCAGGATGTTGACGACAAAATGGCCGCCTTCCTGAAAGGCCGGCAGGCTCTGCGCGTAGAGCGAACTGCTCCACAGCACCAAGGGCGGGGTCAGCGACACCGAGCTGAACGAGTTGGCGGTCATCCCGTGCAGTTTGCCGCTGCGGTCGCGGGTGGTGATGATCGTCACGCCGGTGGCGAACGAGCCGAGCGCGTTGCGCAGCTCGCGGGAGTTGAAACCCTCGGCCGAGGTGCTGTGCACATCGGCGTGGTGGCTGCCCGGGATATCTCTCGACACGGTAATTCCTCGACTTCGCGTTTGCCGATTGGCGGCTAGATCGTCGCGTCCGGCGACAGGCCGAGCGCGACGCGCCCATACATCGCGCCGTTGATGTCCCAGTTGAGGACGTAATGTGCATTGGCGGCGTGGACGTCACGAAAGGCGCGCTGCAAGCGGGTTACGTGCATAGATCGCGCCGCCGCCGGTCGCGGTGAACAGCACATCGACCGCTTTGGTACACATCGTCGCGGCATAGGCGCCGTCGCGGCGATAGCGGGCGCGGTGTTCGAGGCCCGGCACCTTGCCCTCGCCGACGATGCGGGTCGCCTCGTCGCAATCGGCCAGCATCACCGCGCGCGCCGCATGGGTGATCGCCGCGGCCTCGGCGAGATGCACCTGCAAGGTGTTGAAATCGGCGAGGTTGCGGCCGGTATAATTGCTGAGCCGCGTGCGGGTCGTCTCGGCGAAATGCTCGATCGCCCCCTGCGGCGATCCCGAGCGACACGCCGGCGATGCAGAACGCGAACAGGCTGATCGCCGGCAGCTGGTACAGCACCGCCGGGTTGACCTTGCTGCCCGGATTGGGGCCGCCGGTGATCTGGTCGACCGCCAGGGTGCGGTAATCCGGCACGAACACGTCCTCGGCCGACGACATCCTTGCTGCCGGTGCCGGAGAGCCCGATGACATGCCAGGTATCGATAATCGTGTAGTCGCTTTGCCGGCAGCAGGAAGATGCGCGGCTCGGCGCCGCCGCTCTCCTCGTCCTGCGCGATCGCGCCGATCGAGGTTCCAGGCCGACGGGATCGACGCCGCTCGAAAACGGCCAGCGCCCGGTCACCCGGTATCCGCCCTCGACCTTCTTGGCGCGGCCGCGCGGGAAAATCAGCGCCGAGCCGACCAGGTTGTCGGGCGACGCGCCCCAGATTTCGTCCTGCGCCTGCTGTCGGCCACATGCCGAGCAGCCAGTGATGCGCCGCGAGATTGGCCAGGACCCAGGCCGGTCGAGCCGTCGCCGCGGGCGATGATCGCGACCAGTTCGACGATCGAGCGGAACGGCAATTCGCTGCCGCCGACCCGCTTTGGCTGCAACACGCGAAACAGCCCGCTGCGGTGCAGATCGGCGATGCGTTTCGTCGGGCATGCGGCGCAATTCCTCGGCGCGCGCCGGCGCGCTCGCGCAATACCGGCACGAGCGCCTCGGCGCGCGCCAGCAATTCGGCGAAATCCGGCGGACCGCCAGCGCTGCCCCGTCTCTGCGTTTTGGCTTCGGCCATCACGGCACCTCTTTCCTCGCCGGCGCCGTGCGATCAAACACCGACGCGGACGGACACTTTACTCGCCGTGTCGGCATTTGTCTGCGCCGCGCGCGCGCATCATAGACTTGCGCCGTTTGGCAGCTAGCATGCGAGCGGGAGGGACGCAATGATCTACATGGTCGAGATGGATTTCCCACACCCGGAGCGCGAGGCCGAATGGCACGCCTGGTATCTGGCGCATATCCACGTGCTGCTGACGGTGCCGGGGTTCCGCGCCTCGCAGCGCTTCAAGGCGATCGTCGCCGACGCCGTCGCCCTATCTCGCCCTGCACGAGGTCGAGTCGGCCGACGCTGTTCGACAGCGACGCCTATCGCGGCCGCGGCGGCCCGGCCTCGACCGGCGAGTGGCGCCGCTGCAGACCAACTGGCACCGCAACCTGCTCGACGGCTCGGCGAAACCCCGGAAGTGCCGGCCGACGCGCTTACGTGTTGCTGCTGCGCGACGCGCGCGATGCCGCCCTCCCCGCCGGCACCGAGGTGAATGGCTGCCCGGCGTCGGGCTCGACCGCACGATCGGCGAATGCGGCCTCGCGGTCATCGACCGACCCCGCGCCGCTTCCTCGACCTCGCCCGAGCGCGACCCCCGGGTCTCGCCTCTACCGCCCGATCAGCGAAAAAATCCGCACCACGTAGGGTCGGCGAAATCCCCTCTCCCGCACCGCGGGAGAGGGTGGCCGCGGGCGCAAGCCCGTGGTCGGGTGAGGGTGGTGAAGCTGCAATACCCTCACCCGTCTCGCCGCTATCGCGGCGATCCACCCTCTCCCGCGGTGCGGAGAGGGCTTTACGATGCGGCGCTGCGTGAGCGAGGAGTGATACGATGACGACCTTGAAGGTGGGCGTCGCCAGCTACGAAGACATGAAGGCGCGCACCCTGGCGGTGGCGCGCGGCGAGCGCCGCGTCGCGCCGAATGAGCCGAAGGTGTGGTTCACCTCCACCGAATCCTTCGCCAAGGTCCTGTCGGCGGGCAACCGCGATCTGCTGCGGATCATCGCCGAGCAGTCGCCGGGTTCGCTTGATGAACTGGCGCGGATGACCGGCCGGGCGAAGTCGAATTTGTCACGCACGTTGAGGACGATGGCCGGTTACGGGCTGGTCAGTCTTGAACGCGGCGAGCGCGGGCGGATCGCCCCGAAGGTGACGCACGACAGGGTGGAACTCGACCTGCCGCTCGCCCGAGGGGAACTTTAGCGGTTCGCATTCGCCGTTACGTCGACCTGCACGTCCATGCCGAGAAGGTCGGAGGGGTGGCCGGTCCAGGTGCCGGAGATCGGCACGGCCTGGCGCGGGTCGCGCACGACAGCGACACGGATCAGGTCGCGGTTGCCGACGATGCCGTTGGTCGGGTCGAATTCGACCCAGCCGGCGCCGGGCAGGTAGACTTCGACCCAGGCATGGGTGGCGCCGCCGCCGACACGGCCGCCGTCCTTCGCGGGCACGTAGAGATAGCCGGAGACAAACCGCGCCGCGAGGCCGAGCGAGCGCACCGCCTCGATCATCAACAACGCGAAATCACGGCAACTGCCGCTGCCAGCTGCAATGTCACCACCGGGTCCTGGGTCCCGGCCTCCTCGCGGCGAGGTAGATGAAGCGCGTGCTTGATCGCATGGGTCATCGACGCCAGCAACTCGCGGGTATCGGTCGGCCCCTCGCGGTGCAGAAACTGCCGCGCCCAGCGATCAATCACCCGTCGCGGATCGAGATATTGCCGCTCGATCGAGCGCATCAGGTCGGGGGCTTCGTCCGCGGCATAGGCAAACGGATAAATGCGCGCGTAATCCTCGAACTGAAAATCAAGCTCGTTGGTCGGCCAGTGGTCGAGCCGGATCATGCTGTCAAAGCGCAATTCGTCGGCGGCGGTGGGCCGAACCGGGCGATCGCGACACAGTTGCCGAACACATCGTGCACCCAGATGCAGTTCGCTCGGCTCCGGCGTGATCTCGAGCGTCGCCTCGATCAGCCGCTGATCATGGCTGTCACGCGGCCGCAGCATCATGCGGTGCTCGCCAAAGCGGACAGGCGCCGGTAGCGATAGGTCGTGACGTGACGGACGGTAAGCAGCTGCATCTCGGCCCGGGCCCGGTCGCTCCGGAAATCGCGTCTACCCTTTAAGAGGGCATTTCCGGCGACGGCGCAAGGTTCCACCGCTGCGTACCGAACTGCTCGACCTGAGTTGACTGTTCGTGCCCGAAAAAGGCCGCGGAAAGCCGGTCGGTGATGACGACCAGGTACGATTGCAGGAAGTCGAGAAAATCGTGCAGCCCACGGTTCAGAATGTCCTCGATAGAGCGCGAAATCAGAATCGAGCGAAGCTGGTCAATGCCTTCCGACACATCGTTGCCGCCGCGGATCAGGTAGCGCGATTTCAGCTCGGTCAGCGACGCCTCGACCTCGCGCAGGCACAGATAGACCGAGCGCGGAAAGCTCGGGTTGAACAGCAGAAACCCGGCGACCCGCGTCGGGGTCAGTTCGCTTCTGGTGGATGCGGCGAAACGCGTGATAGCCCGAGGCCGAGCGCAGCACGGCGTGCCATTGGCCGATCTCGCCGGCGCCGCTGGCATCGGTGCCTTCGGTCAACAGGTGGTATTTCGTGTCGAGCAGCCGGGTGGTCTGGTCGGCCCGCTCGATATAGCGCGCCGATGCGGTAAAAATACCACGCCTGGTCGCGGTAGAACGTGCCCTCGGTAATGCCGGTAAAGGTCTGGCAGGCTTCCTTGATCTCGGTCAGCAGGCGCGACAGATTGCCGGGCCGCATGTCCTCCGGCTGCGATCGCCTGCAGCCGGTTGTGGAACACGTTGAGCTGCACCCACATCTCGGTCGAGACCAGCGGCCGCAAGGTGCGGGCGTTCTCGCGCGCGCTGCGGATCGCGCTGACGATCGAGGTCGGGTTGCTCGCCGATCGGCCAGATAGAAGCGGATCACCGTCTCGGCGGTCGCGGTCTGGTGCTTTTCAAAGAACGACTCCTCGTCGGCGTTGAGCTGCACGATCGACAGCCAGTTGCGGCTGCCGCGGCGGTCGCGCGAATAGGTCTCGTTGACCTCGAGGATGCGCGCCAGGTTTTCGGCGCGCTCGACCATAGCGCGCGAGCCAGAAGATGCACTTCGGCGTAGCGCGCCAGCAGCGGGTTATTCAAGCACCCACGTGTCTTTCGACCCGCCTCCCTGCGAGGAGTTGACGATCAGCGAGCCGGCCTTGCAGCGCCACCCGCGTCAGCCCGCCCGGCAATACCCAGGTGCCGGCGCCGGTCATCGCGAACGGGCGCAGATCGACATGGCGCGGCCCAGCCTGCCATCGACCAGCGGTCGGCGCGACCGACAGGTCGATGGTCGGGCTGGCTGATGTAGTTGGCCGGATCGGCGAGCAGCTTCGCCCGGCAGTCCTCCAGCTCGCTCCGGCTGGCTCGCGGGCCGATCGTGATGCCATAGCCGCCGGCCTCGCCAACCGGCTTCACCACCAGTTCCGCCAGATGGTCGAGCGTATATTCGAGGCTGTCCGGCTCGCGGCACAGATAGGTCTCGACATTCGGCAGGATGGCATCCTCGCCGAGATAGTAGCGGATGACCCGCGGCATGTAGGCGTAGACCGCCTTGTCGTCGGCAACGCCGGTGCCGATAGCATTCGCCAGCGCGACATTGCCTGCATAATAGGCACGCATAAGCCCGGGGACGCCGAGCATGCTGTCGGGACGGAACGCTTCCGGGTCGAGAAAATCGTCATTGATCCGGCGATAGATCACATCGACCCGATGCAATCCGCCGATCGTCCGCATGTAGACGCGGTCATTCTCGACCGATCAGGTCGCGCCCCTCGACCAGCGGCACGCCCATTTCGCGGGCCAGGAAGACGTGCTCGAAATAGGCCGAATTGTAGATGCCCGGCGACAGCAGCACGATTTGCGGGCCGCGATGCGGCGACGGCGCGATCTCGGCCATCGCCGCGACCAGCCGCGAGCCGTAATCGTCGACCGGCCGCAACGCCGATCCCGTCCACCAGGTCGGGGAAGGCGCGCAGCATCGTGTGCCGGTTTTCGATGACATAGCTGACCCCGGAGGGCGTGCGCGCATTGTCCTCGAGCACGCGGAACTGACCGTCGTCGCCGCGGATGATGTCGGTGCCGCAGATATTCACATAGGCCGTGTGCGGCAGGTTCAGCCCGTGCATGCTGCGCGCGGTAATTGGAGTTGCCGAGGATCAGGTCGGTCGGGATCACCCCGTCCTTCAGGATCTTCTGGTCGTGGTAGATGTCGTCGAGCAGCAGGTTCAGCGCTGTGACGCGCTGCGATCACGCCGCTCTCGATCTGCGTCCACTCCGCCGCCGACAGGATGCGCGGGACCGCGTCGAACGGCAGGATGCGGTCGATCGCGGCGGCTTTCGGAATAGACCGTAAAGGTGATGCCGTAGATCGTAGAGCGCCTGTTCGGCGCCAGCGACGCGACGCGCGAAATCGGCGGCCGGCGCCTCGCAAAGCCGCCGCATGCAGCGCCTCGGCGTCCGTGCAGCGCAGCAATCTCGCAATAGAACCCTTGCGGGTCGTAGCCGTCGAGTACGAAGCCGGTCACCAGCAGCCTGCGGTTCCGTGGAGCCGTCGCCAGGTTTGGATGCACGCCGCGGGCCAAGGTGACAGTCGTGGTGTCATTCCGGCAAACCGATAGCGGTCCGCATCCGAATATGCACAATCATACAGCAAATCGCGGGCACCGCCATGAACGCCCGCTTAGGCCACCCGGCGCAGCGCCGGAGTGACCGCCCAGGGAGGCTACGCATGCCCGACGACCGCCTGATCTCTGCCGATTTGCATGTCAGCGAACCGCTGGATTTATGGGTCGAGCGCGTCGCCAAAAAGCATCGCGACCGGGCGCCGCGGCTGTTGACGGATCAGGCGGGCCGCGAGGGCGCCTATTTCCTCTATGAAGGCTATGCGCCGCACCCGATCGGGGTCGGCATCGGCGCCGGCAAGTCTGTCGAGGAATTGCGGGAGTTCGTTACAAAGGGCACCTATGCCGATGCCCGGCCGGGCGGCTGGGACCCGGCGGAGCGGCTGAAGGACAATGAACTCGACGGGGTGGAGGCCGATGTCCTCTACACGACGCTCGGTTTTCGCATCTTCTGGCTGCGCGACGCACGGCTCCAGGCCGATTGCTTCCGCGTCTACAACGACTGGCTGGCGGAATATTGCAGCTATGCGCCAAAGCGCATGGCCGGGCTGGCGATGATCTCGCTCTACGATCCGCGGGCCGGCGCGATCGAACTTGAACGCTGCGCCAGGCTCGGCCTCAAGGGCGCGATGATCTGGTGCTCGCCGCCGGCCGAGCAGCCCTACAGTTCCGACATTTACGACGTGTTCTGGGGCGCTGCTCAGGAATTGGGCATGCCCCTCAGCCTGCATGCGATTACCGGCATGGGCATGGAAAGCCAGTGGGAGTTCAACGAGCGCTATATGCGTTCGACCATCATGGCGCACGAGGTCGAGCGCACCCTCAGCACGCTGATCTTCTCCGGAGTGCTCGAGCGCTTTCCACGCCTGCAGATCGTCTCGGCCGAGAATAATTGCGGGTGGGTGCCGTTTTTTTTGCAACGGCTCGACCGCTCCTTCGAGCGCTACCGTTTCGCTGGCAGCCAGCGCCTCAACCTCAGGCCTAGCGAATATTTCGCACGCCAGATCTGGTGCACCTACATCGACGACCGTGTCGGTGTCGCGAACCGCCATTTTATCGGCGTCGACCGTCTGATGTGGTCGTCCGACTATCCGCATCAGGCTTCGTCCTGGCCGCGTTCACGCGACATCGTCACCCGCGACTTCGCTGACGCCACCCCGGAAGACCGTTTCAAGATCACCCGAGCCAACGCCGCCCGCCTCTACGGCTTCGCGTTGTAGCGGCACCTCCCCTCTCCGCGCCCAGGGGCAGAGAGGGAGCAAGGCGATACTTATTCTGCCAGCCAATCACGAACCACAGCGTGTAAGCTGCGCCGATGTTGACCCTCAGCGTGCTCGACCAGTCGCCGGTAAGGCAGGGCGTCACCCCGCGCGATGCCCTGATGGAAACCATCGAACTCGCCCGCCATGTCGAGGCGCTCGGCTATCGCCGCTATTGGCTGGCCGAGCACCACGCCACCCCGGCATTGGCGGGCAGCGCACCGGAAATCATGATCGCCCGCGTCGCCGCCGAAACCAGTCATATCCGGGTCGGTTCCGGCGGCGTGATGCTGAGCCATTACAGTTCGCTCAAGGTCGCCGAGCAGTTCCGCATGCTGGAAACCCTCTACCCCGGCCGCATCGATCTCGGCATCGGCCGCGCGCCCGGCAGCGACCAGCTGACCGCCGCCGCGTTGCAGCACGGGCCGGGCGCCCTCGGCATCGAGCATTTCCCGAACCAGATCGCCGACCTGATCGGGTTTCTTGAACACACGATCCCCGCCGACCACCCGTTCTCGCGCATCCGGCTGATGCCCGACGGCGACACGCAGCCGGAAATCTGGGTGTTGGGATCAAGCGAGCAGAGCCCGCTTTTTGCCGCCTATTTCGGACGCGCCTTTTCCTTCGCCCATTTCATCACCGACGAGGGCGGGCCCGAGATCGTCGCCTCCTACAAGGCGCAATTCCGCCCGTCAGCGGCACTGGCGGCGCCGCAGGCCAGCATCGGGGTTTTTGTCATTTGCGCCGAAACCGAGAAACGCGCGCATTACCTTGCCGCCAGTCGCGACCTGTCGCGGCTGCGTCAGCGCACCGGGATGCCGATGCCGTTTCCGCCGCCCGAAGACGCCCTCGCCTACCCCTATAACGAGGCCGAACGCCGGCTGGTCGAATACCACCGCCGCCGCCAGATCGTCGGCACTCCCGAAACGGTCAAGCCGCAACTCGAAGCGCTCGCCGCCAGCTACGGCGTCGATGAACTTGTCGTGCTGACCATCACCCACGATTTCGCCGCCCGCAAACATTCCTACGCGCTGCTCGCCGAGGCGTTCGGCCTGAGCCGCCCGCCGGCGTCTGACGCTTGCCCTTGGGCCGCCGGGGCAGACGCGGCATGGCCGGCCTTCTGATCGCGGTGCTGATCGTTGCGCTGGCCGGTTTCGGCCTGCGCCTCTTCATGGACCGCTCCGCCGAAAACCGGCTGCTACCGGCCGAAGGATATCGCGATCCGCGATCTGCGCGCGCCGTTGCCGGAAAACGGCGCCCTCGCCTGCCCGCCGGGCTATTGCGACGTCGCCGGCGCGATGACCAGCCCGGTCTTTGCCGTTGCCGCCGACCGGCTCCGTTGGGATTTCGTGCGGGTGACGGCCGGCGAACCGCGCGTTATCACGCTGAAGGACGAGCCTCGACGCATCGTTGTGCTCCAGCGCTCGGCTCTCTTCCGGTTCCCGGACATTGTCATCGCCGAGTTCGTGCCGCTCGGCCCCGACCGATCAAGCGTCGCGGTCTATAGCCATGCTCGCTACGGCCGAGCCGATTTCGGTGTCAACCGCAACCGTGTCGAACGCTGGCTGAAGCGCCTCGGGACGCTCGCCGCTCAGTAAAGCCCGCCAGTACCACCGGCCGGTCGCACGCCGCGCGCTGGTGCTGGGCCACCATAAGCCGGGGCACCATAAGCCGGGGCAGAGCCGTAATAGCCCGCCGGCGGCGTATACCCCGGCGCCGGCTGGGCATAGCCGTAAGCCGGCTGCTGCCCATAACCGGGTTGACCATAGCCCGGCTGGGCATAACCGGACGACCAATTCGTTGCGGCGTCCGGCTGCACCGCGGCATAGCCCCGCGGCGCCGGATAGCGCGGCCAACCCGTCGCCGCGTCGTCCGAAGACTGGGGCGCGCCATAACCACCTCGGCCGTTCGGACCGCCCGGCACCGCCGCGGTCGCATCGTTCGTCGCCGGGTCGTATGGGTTGTTCGGGTCGGGGTAGAGGGTGCCGTTTGACGTGTCCGTTGCCGCACCGGTGCCGTCATCCGGCAAATTCGCCATCTGCTGCTGCGCTACGACAGCCGGCGGCGCGGGGAACTGCTTGGCCGGCACATCCTTCAGCGCCGCCATCATGAAATCGCGGAAGATCGGTGCCGCGACGTGCCCGCCGGTCTCGCCGTCGCCGAGCGTGCGCGGATCGTCGAACCCGACATATACCCCGGCCGCGAGATCGGGCGAGAACCCGACAAACCACGCGTCATAGAAATCGCTGGTCGTGCCGGTCTTGCCGGCGATCGGCTTGCCGACCTTGGCGACTTCGGTGCCGGTGCCCTTCTGTACGACGCCCTGCATCATCGAAATGATCTGCGTGTCGGTCGTGTTGTCGATCAGCGGGTCGCGCTTGGTCGGCTTGAAGACCATCGCGTTGTCGGCGTAGCTGGTGTTTGGCAGATAGATCGTCGAGCCCTCCGCCCGGCCGGTGACCTTGAACAACCCGTTGCCGCCGGAATCACCGCCGCTGCTGACCGCGACAAAGCAGGCCGCACAGCCCCCGACACCCTTCTGGTACACAACGCGCCCGTCGCGGTCCTGCACCAGGTCGATCAGCGACGGCAGCAGCCAGTGCCCGCCATTGTCGATCATCGAATAGGCGTTGGTCATGCGCAGCAGCGTCGTTTCGCCGGCGCCGAGCGACATCGAATAATAGAGCGGCATCCGGTCCATCACGTCGAAATCCTGCACGGTCTTGGCGATCGCCGGCAGACCGACCATTGTCGCGAGCCGCGCCGTGACGAGATTGCGCGAATGAATCAGCGCGTCTTCCAGCGTCGTCGGACCGACTGAGGTGCCTTCGTAATTGGCTGGCTTCCACGGCGGCATGCCGGGGCCTTGCGGGATTTCGATCGGCGAGTCGTCGACGATGCTTTGCGGCGTGAAGTTGTTTTCCAACGCCGTCATGTAGACAAACGGCTTGAACGCCGAGCCCGGCTGCCGTTTGGCCTGGGTGGCGCGGTCGAACTGGCTCTGCTGGAACGACCAGCCGCCAACCACCGCATAGACCCGCCCGGTCTGCGGGTCCATGACCAGCGTACCGCCGCTGATGTTCGGTATCTGCCGCAGGCCGTAGGTCGCCGCTGCCGGCGTCGAGGTGGCCGCCGCCAGGACCACCTTCTTGCTCCTCGCCGCGGGCGTGGCCGGAGCGGCGACCGCCTCGACCAGCACGATGTCGCCCGGCATCAGGACATCCTGTACCTGCCGCACCGCCGCGCCGAGCCTCTGGTCGTCGGTCGTGCGGCGGGCCCAGCGCAGCTCTTCGAACGGGATGCGGCCGATGCCGCCGCCTTTCACCGCGATCGTCGCGCCGCCGCCATCGATGCCGGTGACCGCGGCGAGTTTCCACCCGCCGAGCCCCGGCGGGGCGGGCGTCGTAATCAAAGCGTTTTCCGCGAGCGCTCCGGTCGGCTGATGCGCCAGCGGCCCGCGCCAGCCATGCCGCCGGTCGTATTCGATCAGGCCATTGCGGAACGCGGCTTCCGCCATCTGCTGATAGCCCGGCACATAGCTCGTCCGCACCTTAAGCCCGCCCTCGTAAACCACCTTCTCGCCAAACCGGCCGATCAGTTCGCGCCGCACCTCCTCGGCGAAATAACCGCTCTGCCCGCTTGGCTGGTCGGGCGTTTCCGGCCGCAGATGCACCCCCAGTGGTTCGGCGGCAGCCGCCTTCGCCTGCTCGAGCGTGATCCACCCGACTTCCGCCATGCCGGCGAGCACCCAGTCGCGCCGCGCCCGCGCCGCCGGCGCATGACGCACCGGGTTGTAGTTGTTCGGCGCCTTCGGCAAGGCTGCGAGAAACGCGGTCTCGGCCAGCGTCAGCTTGTCGAGCGGCTTTTGGAAATAGGTGTCGGCGGCGGCGGCCACCCCGTACGCGCCGGCGCCGAGGTAAATCTCGTTGAGGTAGATTTCGAGGAGGCGGTCCTTCGATAGCGAGCGCTCGATGCGGTAGGCGAGGATCGCCTCCTTCACCTTGCGCGACACCGACACTTCGTTGGTCAGGAGGAAATGCCGCACCACCTGCTGGGTGATCGTCGAGGCGCCCATCGGGCGCTGGCCGCGAGCAATCCGCATCACATCGGCCAGCCCGGCGCGAAAGATCGCCACCGGGTTGACGCCGCGATGGTTGTAGAAATCGCGGTCCTCTGCCGCCAGAAACGCCTGGATGACCAGTTTCGGCACCTTCGCGATCGCCACCGGCATGCGGCGCTCGCTGGCGTATTCCGCGATCTGCGTGCCGTCGCTGGCGTAAAGCCTGGTGCCGGTCGCCGGCACGTAATTGGTAAGCTGCTGGTAATCGGGCAGATCGTGGCCGAACCGTGCCAGCGAAACCCCGATCACGGCCCCCACCGCCAGCGTGCCCAGCACGAAACAGACAAAGACCAGAAAGGCAACGCCCCGCAGCACGCGCAGAAACCGCCCCATCAGCGGCCCACCCGGCAAAGGCGCCGCTTAGGGCGCCGGGCGAGGTTCAACCGTTCCATTCCCGCTTCGACCACAGCGCCCTCTCTGACCCAACCCGGCAGCATCAACCTAAACGCTCAGCAGTGAGGATTGGTCCACCCAGATTTTGGCATCGGAGGGGCAAATCTGGCCAGGTCAGCGAAAACCAGGACGCGCGCACCGCCCGAGGTGGTTTATGGCGCCGCCCTGACCGCAAGACGACGGCAGGATTCGGTAAAACCTTGCTCATGGATAACGGCGGGCCACCGTCACACCGGACTCCTGCCGGCGCTGAAATGACAGAGGAGGCGGGGTCATGTGTAGTGCACCCGACGTTCGATAAAGCGAAACTGGATCGCGGTCAGCGCGATGACGATCGCCATCAGCACAACCGATTGCGCCGCCGACCCGCCGAGGTCGAGCCCGACAATTCCGTCATACCACACCTTGTAGACCAGGATCTCGGTCGCCTTGGCCGGGCCGCCCTGGGTCACGTTGTGGATGACACCGAACGTGTCAAAAAACGCGTAGACGATATTGACCACCAGCAGGAAAAAGCTGGTCGGCGCCAGCAGCGGAAACACGATTGTCCAAAAGCGGTAGCGCGGCGTCGCGCCGTCAATCGCCGAGGCCTCGATCAGCGACGGCGGGATGGCCTGCAAGCCGGCGAGGAAGAACAGGAAATTGTAGCCGATCTGCTTCCAGGCGGCGGCGAGGATGACCAGCAGCATCGCCTGGTGCCCGTTGAGCAGATAGTTCCAGTCAAGCCCGCAAGCGCGCAACGCGCTGGCGAGCACACCGATACTGGGGTTGAACAAAAACATCCACAACACGCCGGCAATTGCCGGGGCGATCGCGTAGGGCATCAGCAGCACGGTCTTGTAGAAGGCGGCGCCGCGCACGACCCGGTCGGCCATTACCGCCAGCAGCAGCCCCGGCGCCAGAGCCAGGACCGCTGTGGAGAAGCTGAAGAAGGCGGTGATGCCGAATGAGGCGAGGTAGTCCGGGTCGGCGAACAGGGTGAGAAAATTATCGGCGCCGACAAAACGCGTCGACAGACCGAACGCGTCGCCACCGCGCAGCGACTGCAACACCGCCTGTCCCGCCGGCCAGAAAAAGAACACACCCGTGATCGCCAGTTGCGGCGCCAGCAGGATGACCGGGCATACCCAGCCGGGGAAAACGACGCGGCGATCCATCCGTTACGGCCGGCGATGCCGCGGCCGGCATGAAGACCGCGTGGGACGACCGCCGCAACGGGAAAAATCGTGCCGGCTAACGCGCATAAGCGCTAACAAGGCCGTCATTCCGGGGCCGGAGCGAAGCGGAGGAACCCGGAACCCATGAACACGGACCGAGCCAAAGAGTGCGAAGACGGTGTTCATGGGTTCCGGGTTCAGCCCTGCGGGCTGCCTCGGAATGACAGAAATATGAGCGATTTCGACCAAAGTCAGCACCTGCAGGCCTTTGCCGGGGTGACAATTTTTTTGCACCCATCAACCGCGAGTGCTCGCCAGGCCTACTGTGTGTTCTTCTCGAACTGCCGCAGGATGGCGTTGCTGCGGGTAACGGCGTCGTCGATGGCGGCTTTCGGCTCGCTCTTGCCGGCGAAGGCGGCTTCGAGGTCCTCGGCGATCACGTCGCGGATCTGCACCAGATTGCCAAAGCGCAGCCCGCGCGAGTTCTCGGTCGGCGGCTTGCCGGTCATCTGCAGGATCGCGACTTCGGTGCCCGGGTTCTTCTCGTAATACCCCGCCGCCTTGGTCGCCTGATAGGCCGCCAGGGTGATCGGCAGATAGCCGGTCGCCTCGTGCCACGCCTCCTGCACCGGCGTGCCCGACAGGTAGGTGAAGAATTGGGCAACGCCTTTGTATTCCTCGGGTTTTTTGCCGCCCATCACCCACAGGCTGGCGCCGCCGATGATCGAGTTTTGCGGCGCGCCCGCCACGTCGGGATAGTACGGCAGCTGGGTTACGCCGAACTGGAATTTGGCAGCGCTCTTGACCGCGCCGTAATAGCCCGACGAATTCTGCGTCATGCCGCAATCGCCGGAGATAAACCGCTGATCCGGCTCGGTGGTACGGCCGCTATAGTCGAAGCTCTTGTCCTTCTGCGCCTCGACGAGATTGCCGATATGGCGGATCACGGTCGGGTTGTTGAAGTTCATCACCGCGTCCGGCCCGCCCAGCCCGTTTCCCTTGGTCGATAGCGGCAGATTGTGCCAGGCGCTGAAATTCTCGATCTGGGTCCAGCTGATCCACGACGCGGTAAATCCGCACGGCAGCCCGGCGGCGCGCAGCTTTTTCGCAACCTCGAAGGTTTCCGGCCAGGTCTTGGGGGGCTTTTCCGGGTCGAGCCCGGCCTTCGTAAACGCATCCTTGTTCCAGTAGACAACCGGGGTCGAGCTGTTGAACGGGAAGGACAGCAGCTTGCCGTCCGGGGTGCTGTAATAGCTGGTGATCGCCGGCAGATAGGCGGCGGCGTCGAATTTTTCGCCGGCGTCGGCCATCAGCTGGTAGACCGGCTTGATCGCGCCCTTGGCAGCCATCATCGTCGCTGTGCCGACCTCGAACACCTGCACGATAGGCGGCGGGTTGCCGGCGCGGTAGGCGGCGATGGCGCCGGTCATCGTCTCGGCATACGAGCCCTTGAACACCGGCACGATTTTGTAGTCGCTCTGCATCGCATTGAAATCGGCCGCGATCTTGTTGATGCGCTCGCCGTTGACCGCGGTCATCGCGTGCCACCATTGCAGCTCGATCGGGTCTGCCGCGGCCGCGCTCAGCGTCGCGCCAAGGCAGGCTGCGAAGGCGGCGGCCAGAATCGTCGGCTTCATCAGCATCTCCCCTGGGCCCCGTCCGGCACGACCGTCCCGCGGCCATCCTCCGCGCGTTGTCCGCACCTTGCCAAATACCAACCGGAGCGGGAAGCTTTTGTGACGTAGGTGTCAGTGGGGAGCGGCGGCTTCCTCGCGATGCGCGCTGAGCGTACAGTGCCGCGTATGGTCCGAACGCTCGAAATCGCCGTGTTGAAGGCGGCCGAACTGCCCGAAGCGGCGCAGGAACAGCTGGGGCGCGAGATGATCGAGCGGATCGCCGCGCTCAGCGAGTTGCGGGCGGCGATCGAAATCGGCGTCCGCCAGCTCGATGCCGACGAAGGTCAGGAACTCGACATCGAGAACGTGATCCAGCGGGCCCGCCGGGAGCATGCCGGCAGCTGACCGGGTCGTCTGGTCGCCAGCCGCCGCCCGCGATCTCCTCGACATCTGGAGCTACTACGCGCGCGTCGCGTCGGCCGACATCGCCGACAACATTCTTCGCGACATTGATCGTGTTGTCGCCGTGATTCGCGAGAACCCGCTGCTGTCGCGTGATCGGAGCGAGCTCTATCCGGCTTGCGGTCGGCAACGGCGCGACCGCACGTCATCTTTTTCCTTGTTCAGAGCGGCGATGTGCAGATCGCGCGCGTGCTGCACGGGCGGCGGGACTTTCCCGCGATGTTCGACCGCGACGAAGGGTAGACTGAGACCTGACTTCCAGCGAGCGGGGGTTGCAGTGTTGGGACTACCGCGCATCGGCAAGGGGCCTGCCGTTTCGGTTGCGGAGATCGAGCGGCGGGTGGAGGCGCTCGACCTTGATGCGCCGGTGTCGATTTCGCGTGAACCCCAGGGCACGGCGGGTCATGCTGCGCATCGACGCCAGCGAACGCCGGGTCGAGCTGGTATTGCCGCAGGGCGTCCCCGCCGACAAGGCGCTGCGCTTTCTCGAAGATCATCGCGGCTGGATCACGGCGCGACTCGATGCCTTGCCGCAGGCGGTGCCGTTTGTCGACGGCGCGGTCGTGCCGTTGTTCGACGTGCCGCACCGCATCTGCACCGAAACCAACGCCAAGGCGCCGCCGGTCGCGATTGTCGGCCGGGAAATCCGCGTGCGCGGCGCGCCGGAGCATGTCGGACGGCGGGTGCGTGATCACTTGGCGCGGCTCGCCGGGGACGAGATCGTCAAGCGCGCGCGGGTCTATTCCGCCCATGTCGAGCGGCCGATCGCGCGGATCGCCGTGCGCGACACCAAGAGCCGCTGGGGCAGTTGCTCCTCAAGCGGCGCCCTGTCGTTCAGTTGGCGCCTCGTCATGGCGCCGGAAATGGTGCTCGATTACGTCGTCGCGCACGAGGTCGCGCATCTCGTCGAGATGAACCACAGCGCGCACTTCTGGCGGCTGGTGCAGACCATGACCCCTGACACCGCGACACCGCGCGCCTGGCTGAAGCGGCATCGCACCCGGCTGTTCTCCTACGGCTGAGGCGCCGTCGTCTCCTGGCGCATGATCCACAGCAGGATCACGAGGCTCGGGGTGCAGGCGAGGGTGCTCAGGATAAAAAATGGCACCCAGCCGAGGGCCTGAGCCAGCGCGCCGCCGGAGGCCGCCAGCACGTTGAGGCCGACGGTCGCGAGCGCCGACAGCAGCGCGTATTGCGTCGCGGTGAAGTCGCGGCTGCACAGGCCGGAGAGGTAGGCAACAAAGGCCGACGAGGCCATGCCGCCGGTCAGGTTTTCGCCGCCGATCGTCAGCGCCAGCATGATCGTGTCATGCCCCGCCCAGACCTGCGTCGCGTAAAGCAGGTTCGACAGGGCCTGTAACCCGCCACCGACCAGTAATGCGCGAAAAACCCCGATCCGCGCCACCATGATGCCGCCGAGCGCGACGCCGGCCAGCGTCGCGAGAACGCCGTAGACCTTGGCGATCGTCGCGACCTCGACCTTGGTAAAGCCGAGCGACACGTAAAGCGGGTTCGACATCGACGCGGCCAGCGCATCGCCGAATTTGTAGAGCACGATAAACAGGATGATGACGAGCATCCGCATTCCGCCGGTGCGCGCGAACAGGTCGAAAAACGGCGCTACCACGGCGCGCGACAGCCATGCCGCCACACGGGCCGAGGCGGTCGGGCCGGGCAGTGGTTCGAGTGGCTGGACGCCGCCGGGTTCCGGCGTGAACCAGACGGTCACCATCCCGACCAGCATCAGCGCCGCCATCAGCGCGTAGGCGAAATGCCAGCCGCCATAACTCGCGGCATAGAGTGCCCCGGCACCCGCGGCGAGCAGGCCGAACCGGTAGCCCCATTGGGTCGCCGCCGCGCCGGCGCCCTGCTCCTCCGGCAGCAGCAATTCGATGCGGTAGGCGTCGATGACGATGTCCTGGCTGGCCGACAGGAAGGCGACGACAACCGCCGCGAGCGCGGTCATTACCGGGTCCTGCTGCGGATCGGTCGCGCCGAGTGCGAGGATCGCCAGTGCCAGCAGAAACTGGATCGCCAGGGCCCAGCTGCGCCGCCGCCCGAGCCGCGCCGTCAACAGCGGGATCGGCAGGCGATCGATCAGCGGCGACCACAGAAATTTGAGGCTGTACGACGACCGTACCAGACCGAACAGCCCGATCGCGGTCAGCGAGACGCCGATCTCGGCGAGCCAGTACGACAGCGTGCCAAAAGTCAGCGCCAACGGGAGGCCGCTCGAAAACCCCATCAGCAGCACCGCGATCAGCCGCGGCCGGCCGTACATGGCGAGTGACGCCCGCCAGCCTCCCTCGGCTGAACGGGCGCGCGCTTCGCTGACCGCACCGGCTTCGGCTGATTTCATCGCCCCAATCCCCCGCCCCTTGTAGCGCGAGCGCTACGGGGCGGGGGACTTTATTGAGCGGCGTTGCAGCGCCGGGCGATCAGTGCTGCTCGTCTTTTTTCTCGCCTTCGCCTGGCTTGCCGCCCGGCTTCTCCGCGCCGGCACCCGGCGGGTGCTGGCCCTCCGGCGGACGGGCGCCTGGTGCACCAGCGGGACGCAGCGCTTCCGGCGCATGCGGCGGGGCCGGTGGGTGAACAGCGGCAGCGGCAGGAGCCGGGGGTTGCGGGTGCGGCGGGGCCGGTGGGTGCACAGCAGCGGCGGCCGGGGGCGCAGGCTCCGGGTGCGGCGGGGCCGGTGGGTGCACAGCGGCGGCGGCCGGTGCCGCGGGTTCCGGGTGCGGCGGGGCTGGTGGGTGAACAGCAGCAGCGGGGGGCGTAGACGGCGGGTGCGGCGCCTCGGCCGGCGGGTGGAAAGCGGCGGCCGGTGGGCGCGGCGGCTCGGCTGGCGCCGGGGCCGGCGGATGCGCCGCCGCGGCGGGCGGTTCATGCGCCTCACCCGGATGCGGTCCGACGCCGGGCGCGCGCGCTTCGCCAGGACGGGGCCCTTGGTTCGGGGCATGCGTCTCGCCAGGGCGCAGCACTTCGCCGGGGCGCCGGTCTTCACCGGGAGCGCGCGCCTCACCGGGGCGCGGTCCGACGCCGGGCGCGTTCGCTTCGTCATGGCGGGGTCCCTCACCGGGCCCCCGCGCGTCACCGGGTCCGCGCGCGTCGGCCGGGCGCGGGGCGTCGCCGGGCGCCCGAGCCTCACCGGGACGCGGCGGAGTGCCGGGCGCGTTGGCTTCGTCGCGACGTGGGCCTTCGCCCGGTGCACGGACTTCGCCGGGGCGCGGGGCGTCGCCCGGTCCGCGGGCTTCGCCAGGGCGCGGGCCTTCGCCCGGCCGGAAATCGCCGGGCGCGCGGCCTGCGGCCGGACCTGCCACGCCCGGACCTGCCGCCGCCGGCACACCGCGCGGGCGCGGCAGGGAGTTGGACAGCACCGTGCCGGCCGGCGCCTGCACCGCCGCCGCAACCGGCCGTGGCCGCTGCGCCTCCGGCACCAGCACCACCGGCTGGGTGCGCCGCCAGGTGTTGTTGTTGTTGATCGTGACCTGGTTGACCGTGACGTTGGTCTGCCCACCGATGCGGCGGTAGCGGTCGGGATCGACGACGACTTCGTGGCGGCCCCAATCCGGATGGCCCCAGCCCCACAGCGAGTGCGCCACGCCAAACCCGACGCTGAACCCGATCGCCGCCCCCACGACTCCGGCGCCGACAACCGGCGGGCCTTCATAGAAATTCGGTGGCGGCGGAATGTAGACCGGCGGCGCGGCGCGGTCCGGCCAGGTCCCATACGCGGTTGCCGGGTTGTAGACCGGCACGTAGACTATGTCCGGCGCCGGCGGCTCGATGATGATCTGGCTTGCCTCGTGTCTGACGACAATCTGCTTTGACGTCTGCAAATGCCCGGCGGTGACGGCGCGTTCGCGCAGCGCCTGCACCCGCGCCATCATCTGCACCTGCTGATTGGCAAAGGCAGTGCCGAGTGATGCGGTCCAGTCGAGATGCTGGGCCAGCATCGTGACAAGTCTGTGGGAAGGCGACCAGCGACTTGACGCTGGCATCCCACGGCAGCGGTTCGACCGCCCTGCCGAGATCATCGCCTTTCAGCCCGGCATTGGCCGGATCCTGTAGCCATTGCTGGGCGTCCAGCAGCTGATCCGGGAAAGTCGCGGCCATCAGCACTTCGTCAGCAGCTGATCGGGATAAAGCGCGATCGGCGCCAGCATCTGGTCGAGCTGCGGCCACGGTGTAGTCTGCTCGGAGCGACGCTGCGCGCCGCCGCCTCGGCCTCGGCGCCGGGTCGGGGCCTGGGCCATGACCGGCTGGGCATAGACAAGGCCGGGCGCGCCGAGCAGGAACGGCAAAACGCGACCCATCAGCCGCAGCCGAAATGATTCAGGGCTATCTCCTCGGTTAGGTGGGGCGGCCTCACCAGGGCCGACCATCGGGCGCAATAACGAACCGGACCCGGCATCGATTCCGCCTAGAACGTTGATCCAAACGCCGAATCGCGCGACAATTCCCCATCGGTTGAATGTCTTTCAGCCGCGCTTGCTTGTCGAGAACCCCAAGCAGCGAGCAGAGGCAGCACTGCCGCGGGCGAATCCGCGCGGACTTGTCGGAATCGCGGCGCGCGGCACATTGCGGCGCGAGCAGCCGCACGGAACGCGGCGGCACACTTTCCGGGAGGGTTTCATGCCGGTCATCAAAGCCGCCGATCTCGCCTATGGGCGGCTGCGCTCCCCCGATCTCGACAAGCAGGAAGAGTTTCTGACCGCGTTCGGCATGGTGCGCGCCGACCGCACCAAGAACGCGCTCTACATGCGCGGCACCGACGCGCCGCACCACATCCACGTCACCGAGCTGGGCGAGCCCAAATACGTCGGCATCGCCTTTCACGCCGCGAGCCTGGAAGATCTCGAAAAGCTGTCGCGGGCGCCGGGCGCCTCGCCGGTCGAGGACATCGACGAGCCGGGCGGCGGCAAGCGCGTGCGGCTGACCGACCCGGACGGGTTCCAGGTCGAGATCGTCCACGGCATGGAGATGCTGCCGAAAATCCCGGTGGTGCGCCCGGCGGTCAATATCGGCGAGGACAAGACGCAGCGCCGCAACGCGCTCTATATACAGGGTCGAGCGCGGCCCGTCGCACGTCAAGCGCATCGGCCATTTTGTCGTGCATACGCCGCAATTCGACAAGACGCTCGGCTGGTACCGCGAGATGCTCGGCTTCCGCTGCTCCGACGAGGTCTATGCCGACAGCAAGAACAACATCGTCGGCTCGTTCAACCGGCTCGACCGCGGCGACGATTATGTCGACCACCACGTCTTCTTCTGCATCCGCAGCGACAAGGCCGGGCTCAACCATCTGTCGCTACGAAGCCGCCGACATCGACGACATCATGATCGGCCACGAGCACATGCAGGGCAAGGGCTACGAGCATTTCTGGGGCATCGGCCGCCATTCGCTCGGCAGCCAGGTGTTCGACTATTGGGGCGACCCGTGGGGCCGCGTGCACGAGCACTGGGCCGACACCGACGTGCTGAACGCCAGCATCCCGGCCAACCTGTTCGGCCGCGGCGAGCTCGACGGCCCGTGGGGCGGCCCGATCCGCCGGAAAGTTCATGCACCACGCGGTCCGGTAGGCCGCGCATCCGCCGTCACTCGGAGCCGAAGGCGACGAGCAATCTCGCGCTCTCCCGCTTGCGGGAGAGGGTGCCTCGCGAGCGAGGCGCAGGGTTGGACCGCGCCGATTTGCTCGAAGGAGAGGCTCGACGATGAAAACCTTTGTCCGCTGCGGCCAGCTGTTCACCGGGGACGAAGACGAGGCGGTGAAGGACGGCGTCCTCGTCTATGACGGCGACGGCCGCATCCTCTATGCCGGCCCGGAGGCGGGGGCGCCGAAGCCGGGCAGCAGACGACCGGCTGATCGACCATTCCGGCCATTTCGTGATGCCCGGGCTGATCGACGTCCACACCCACCTCGCCTACGGCAACGCCAAGACCGAGGAGGACATCGACCTCTACAGCCCGCTCGAGTTCCGCGCATTGCGCGGCATGTTCTTCGCGCAGAAGGTGCCTGGCGGCGGGGTACACCGCGCTATGCTCGCCGGGCGATGCCGGGCAGATCAGCCTGTCGATCCGCAACGCGATCAACGCCGGGCTGTTCGACGGGCCGCGCGTCATGGCGGCGGGCCCGTACATCACGTCGCACCAGGGCCTGACCGACTGGTATCCGACCTGGATCGGCGCGCCGACGACCTCGATCGGCCGGCTGGTCACCAACATCAACGAGGCGGTCGAGGAAATCCGCTGGCAGGTCAAGAACGGCGTCGATTGCGTCAAGATCGCGATGGACGGCATCCAGCGCCGCCCCGACGGCGAGTTGATCGCCGCGTTCACCCAGGAAGAGACCGACATCATGGTGCGCGAAATCCACCGCCAGGGCAGAAAGGCGGTGGCGCACGCGGTCGGGCGCGAGGCGACGCTTTATTCGGCGCGCGCCGGGGTCGACCTGATCTTCCACGGCTTTGATCTCGACGACGAATGCATCGCCGCGATGCTGAAGAACGGCAGCATGCTGTGCCCGACGCTGACCCAGCCGAAAAACGTCATCGAGTTCACCCAGCCGCACGAGCCGGCCGGCGCAAAAGGGCCGGCCCGAGGCGACCCGGCGGCGCTACAAGGTCGGCTGCGCCAACCTGAAAAAGGCGAAGGCGGCCGGCGTGCCGTTCCTGACCGGCACCGATACCGGGTTTGCCGTGACGCCCTATGGCGAGTGGCACGCCCGGGAACTCGAATTGTTCGTCAACGATCTCGGCTTTTCCCCGGCCGCCGCGTTGCTGCCGCGACGGAAATCAATGCCAGGTTCATGAGCGGCGGCGACCAGATCGGCGTGCTGGCGAACCGGGCCGCACCGCCGATTTCACCGCGTGGGACGGCTCGCCGCTCGCGGATATCCGCATGCTGCAGGACCGCCGCCGGCTGCGCGGCGTCTATCTCGCCGGCACGCGAGATGAAGATCGAGGACCGGCCCTACGATCCGCGCCAGGTCACCGATTTCTCGCTGTCGAACTGGACCGACCTCTACACCCAGGAGCGCGTCGCCGAACTGAACATGTGCCAGCCGCGCCTCGCGGCCGAAGAACGGCGCCGGCCGGCGTCAGTACAGCAGAACGCGCGAGAAGAGCCAGGTGACCGCAGCACTGCCGCTTTCGCCGTAGACGCCCGGGGGGCCGCCGTTGGGCGGGGGTTCGCCGCGGAAATCGGTAATCTTGGTGCCGTTGACGTAGAAGCTGCCGGCGTTGCCGCTGATCGCGATTTCGATCTGGTTTTCGCCGGCCGGGTTGGTGTGCACCGCACCGGCCAGGGTTGGCGCCATCACGACTTGCCAGACGCCGTTGACCAGCCGGTCGATCGCGACGGTGCCGTTCAACGACAGCGTCGCGGTGTAGAAGTTCTGTGCGTCCTTTGCCCAGAAACGAATGCCGACATCGCCGATATCAGCACGCGCCGGCAAGGGGTTGGGGTTGGTCACCGAAACGCAAAAATCGTTGCCATCGAGCGAATAGTTCGAATTCCACCGCCAGGCGCTGCCGTTGATCGGTGGTTTTAGTGCCAAGCCGGCGGCACTGAAGGTTGCCGCGTCGTCAGGCGGTCCCCACCCGGGATCGGGAGTCTTGAAGGTGTCGTCGAGGATCGGCGCGGTGCTCTTGACCTGACATGCCCAGCCATTGCCGGTTCCCCAAAACAGCACAACGATTCCGGCGGCGAAAATTCTCGCGAGCAAGGCTTCCTCCGGTTATTCGGCAGCTTTATAGCACTTCGCTCGGGTCTATTCGGCGGCGGCCAGCGACTGCGGCGAGGGGGGTGAGCGGAACCGCGCCAACAGCTGTATTTCCCTTGCCTTGGCGCGCTGCAAATTGGCTTCCTTGACATGGCCGAAGCCGCGAATTCCTGCGGCAGCGCGGCCAGTTCGACCGCGGCGGCGTGGTTTTCCGGCGGTCGACAGGCCCGCGATCTCGTCGAGCACCGCTTCGTACTCGCCGATCAGCCGCCGCTCGGTGCGGCGTTCGGCGGTGCGGCCGAAAATGTCGAAGGCGGTGCCGCGCAGCCGGCGCAATTTCGCCAGCAGGCGGAAGGCGGTCAGCATCCACGGGCCATAGCCGCGCTTCTGCAGATGCCCGGTCGCGGGGTCGCGGTCGGCAAGAAGCGGCGGCGCGAGGTGGAAATGCAGCTCGATAGTCGCCCTCGAACTGGTCGGCGACGCGCTGCAGGAAATCGCTGTCGGTGTAGAGCCGCGCGACCTCGTATTCGTCCTTGTAGGCCATGAGCTTGAACAGCGCCGCGCGCCGCCGCCTCGGTCAGCGCCGTGCTGCCGGGCACCTGCGCGGCCTCGGTCGTCGCGCAGCCGGCGGATGCGGTCGGCATAGCGCGCGGCATAGGCGGCGTCCTGGTATTCGGTCAGATACGCGACCCGGCGCTGCGATCACCTCGTCGAGCGTTTCGGACAGGCGGTGGCTTGCCGGTGGCGGCGTCGGCGGCGACGGCCCGCGCCTCGACAAGCGGCAGGTCGATCGCGGCGCGCCGGCCCCAGCGAAAGGCGCTGCGGTTGAACTCGACCGCGACCGCCGTTCAGCTCGATCGCGCGCTCGATCGCCTCGGCCGAGACCGGCACCAGCCCCTGCTGATAGGCATAGCCGAGCATGAACAGATTGGTCGCGATCGAATCGCCGAGCAGGCCGGTCGCGAGCCGCGTCGCATCGATGAACTCGGCGCCGTCCGGCCGGTCGCGGCGGCGATGCTGCGGCGCAGCGTCGCGGCCTGGGAACGGCGAGGTCGGGGTTGCGGGTGAAATCGCCGGTGATCGTCTCGTGGCTGTTGACGATGGCGCGGCTGTGCCCCGGCTGCAGCTTCGACAAGGCCTCGGCGCTGGCCGACGACGACGAGGTCGCAGCCGAGCAGCAGCCGCGCGCCGCCGGCGGCGATGCGCACGGCATGGATCGTTCGTCGGGCTGGCCGGCGATGCGGACATGGCTGCAGCACCGCGCCGCCCTTCTGCGCCATGCCGGTCATGTCGAGCACGGTGACGCCCTTGCCTTCGAGATGCGCCGCCATGCCGAGCAGCGCGCCGATCGTCACGACGCCGGTGCCGCCGACGCCGGTGACGAGGATGCCGTAGGGCTCGGCGAGCGCCGGCAGGACCGGGCTCGGGCAGCGGCGGCAGCCCGTCCTCGCGCGACTTCGCGCCGCCTTGCGCTTGCGCAGCGTGCCGCCCTGCACCGTGACAAAACTCGGGCAGAAGCCCTTGAGGCAGGAGATAATCCTTGTTGCAGCTCGACTGGTCGATCGCCCGCTTGCGGCCGAACTCGGTCTCGACCGGCACGACCGACAGGCAGTTCGACGTCTTCGAGCAATCGCCGCAGCCTTCGCAGACGAGGTCGTTGATGAAGACGCGCTGCGGCGGGTCGGGGAAGCGGCCGCGCTTGCGGCGGCGGCGCTTTTCGGCGGCGCAGGTCTGGTCGTAGACGATCGCGGTGACGCCGGCGATCTCGCGCAGCTCGCGCTGCACCGCGTCGAGATCGTCGCGGTGGCGGACCGTCGCACCGGCGGCGAAATCGAGTGCCGAGCGGGTATTTGTCGGGCTCGTCGCTGACGACGACGATCCGGCCGACGCCTTCGGCGGCGAGCTGGCGCGCACGACTCCGGCACGGTCAGGCCGCCGTCGAGCGGCTGGCCGCCGGTCATCGCGACGGCGTCGTTGAACAGCAGCTTGTAGGTGATGTTGACCTTGGCGGCGACCGCGGCGCGGATCGCCAGCAGGCCGGAATGGGTGTAGGTGCCGTCGCCGATATTGGCGAAGACATGTGGCGTCTCGGTGAACGGCGCCTGGCCGATCCACGGCGCGCCCTCGCCGCCCATCTGGGTGAAGGTGGCGGTCGAGCGGTCCATGAACTGCGCCAGGTAGTGGCAGCCGATGCCGGCCAGCGCGCGGCTGCCTTCCGGCACCTTGGTCGAGGTGTTGTGCGGGCAGCCGGAGCAGAAATACGGCGTGCGCTGCAAACGGCACGACATTGCCGCCGTGCGGCTGGCGCTCGCTGCGCCTCGAGAAACGCGAGGCGTTCGGCGATGATCGGGCCGGCGTCAAAGCGCGCGAGCCGCTGCGCGATGACTCGGGCGATCTGCGCCGGCGTCAATTCGCCGTTCGACGGCAGGATCCAGTTGCCGGCTCTCGTCGAACTTGCCGACGATGCGCGGGCGCACGGTCGGCCGGCCAGTTGTAGAGCTGTTCCTTGAACTGGGTTTCGATAACCGCGCGCTTTTCCTCGACGACCAGCACCTCTTCGAGCCCTTCGGCGAAGTGCCGCACGCCCTCGGGCTCGAGCGGCCACGGCATCGCCGACCTTGTAGACGCGCAGGCCGAGCGCGGCGGCCTTGCGCGTCGTCGATGCCGAGATCGTCGAGCGCCTGGCGCACATCGAGATAGGATTTGCCGGTCGTCGACGATGCCGAACCGCGGCTGCGGCGCTGTCGATGACGATGCGGTCGAGCCTGTTGGCGCGCGCGAAGGCCACGCGCGGCGTAGAGCTTGTAGCGGTGCAGCCGCATATTCCTGGTCGAGCGGCTGGTCGGGCCAGCGGATGTTGAGCCCGCCCAGCGGCATGTCGAAATCTTCCGGCAGCACGATGTCGACCCGGTCCGGCGCGACCGAGATCGAGGCCGAGCTGTCCATCGTCTCGGCGACCGTCTTGAACCCGACCCAGCAGCCGGAATAGCGCGACATCGCCCAGCCGTAGAGGCCGAGATCGAGGATTTCCTCGACGCCCGGCCGGGTTCAGCACCGGGATCGCGGCGTCGATAAAGGCGAGCTCCGACTGGTGCGCCAGGGTCGAGGATTTGCAGGTGTGGTCGTCGCCGGCGAGCACCAGCACGCCGCCATGCGCGCGCCGTCCCGGCCGAATTGCCGTGCTTCAGCGCGTCGCCGCTGCGGTCGACGCCCGGGCCCTTGCCGTACCACATGGCAAAGACGCCGTCGTATTTGGCGCCGGGGAAGAGGCCGAGCTGCTGGCTGCCCCAGACCGCGGTCGCGCGCCAGTTCCTCGTTGATCGCCGGCTGAAAATCGATGTGGTTGCGCTCGAGAAAGCGCCGCGCGCTCCACAAGCGCCTGGTCGAACCCGCCCAGCGGCGAGCCGCGATAGCCCGAGATAAAGCACGCCGGTATTAAGCCCGGCCGCGACGTCGCGCTGCCGCTGCATCATCGGCAGGCGCACCAGCGCCTGCGTGCCGGTCAGATAGACCCGCCCTTCTTCAAGGGTATACTTGTCGTCGAGCGATAACCGCCGCCAATGCCATCTGGGCAATGCGTTGGGCAATGCGTTGGGCCCTGGGGCCATCGGGGACTCCCGCCAGCGTTAAGCGCTCAGCCTTGGGCGCTCCGGCAACAAACTAGCGGCTGTGCGCCCGCCGCTCAATGACGACCGCCTCAGGGCCGCCTTATCGGCCCGAATCCGCGCACGGCGCAGCCGGAACAAACAAACCCGCCCTGCCTATCTGCGGCGCCGGATGCTCATTGCGCCGGCAGGATCGCGCCGGAGTAATGCTCGCGGACCGCCGTCTTTATGTTAAATGGCCTCCGATGACCACCATGCTTCGAACGCAGGCCTCTCGATCCGGCGCTGCTCGCCTCGCTGCGTCAGCGTCTGGGCGACCGGCTGTCGACCTCGGCGGCGGTGTGCGCCCAGCATGGCAAGGACGAATCCTACCATGCACCGCATTCGCCCGGACGCGGTCGCCTTTGCCCACAGCACCGAGGAGGTCGCCGAGATCGTCAGCCTTGTGCGCCGAGCACAAGACGCCGATGGTCGCCGTTCGGCACCGGCACCTCGCTCGAAGGCCATGTCGCGGCGTTGCAGGGCGGCGTTTGCATCGACCTGTCGCAGATGAATCGAGGTGCTGCGGGTCAACGCCGAGGATCTCGACGCGACGGTCGAGGCCGGGGTGACGCGCAAGCAGCTGAACGAATATCTGCGCGACACCGGCCTGTTCTTTCCGATCGATCCCGGCGCCGATGCCTCGCTCGGCGGCATGGCGGCGACGCGCGCCTCCGGCACCAATGCGGTGCGCTACGGCACGATGCGCGAGAACGTCCTGTCGCTGACCGTCGTGCTGGCGGACGGGCGGGTGATCCGCACGGCGCGAGCCGCGCGCGCAAATCGGCCGCCGGGTATGATCTGACCCGGCTGTTTGTCGGCTCCGAGGGGACGCTCGGCATCATCACCGAAGTGACGCGTGCGGCTTTACGGGATTCCCGAGGCGATTTCGGCGGCGGTATGCGCCTTTCCGACGATCGCGCGCGGCGGTCGACACCGTGATCATGACGATCCAGACCGGCGTGCCGGTGGCGCGAATCGAATTGCTCGACGAAGCGCAGATGGACGCCATCAACAAGTATTCGAAGCTCGATCATCGGGTCGCGCCGACGCTGTTCTTCGAATTCCACGGCACCGAGGCCGGCGTCGCCGAGCAGGTCGAGATGGTGAAAGCCATCGCCGGCGAGCATGGCGGCGACGATTTTCGCTGGGCCACCACGGCCGAGGAGCGCAGCAAAGCTGTGGCAGGCGCGCCACGACGCCTACTACGCTGCGCTGGCGTTGCGGCCGGGATCAAAGGGTTGGCCGACGGATGTGTGCGTGCCGATCTCGCGTCTCGCCGAATGCATCGCCGAAACCAAGCGCGATCTGGCGCAATCGTCCGATCCCCTCGGCGCTGGCGGGCCATGTCGGCGACGGCAATTTCCATCTTGATCTTTATGATCGATCCGCAGTCACCCGAAGAAATAGCCGAGGCAAGCCGCCTTAATGACCGAATGGTGGCACGAGCATTGGAAATGGAAGGCACCTGTACCGGTGAGCATGGTATTGGCTATGGCAAGATGGATTTTCTGATTGCCGAGCATGGCGAGGCGGTTTCTGTGATGCGCAGCATCAAATGAGCCCTCGACCCACTCAACATCATGAACCCGGGGAAAATTGTTCGGCTGTGACCACCCTGGTATAACCCCAGCGGAATAGTGGTCTTTGCAACGAACTTCATCGGTCACAAATCACTTCACTGTGATCTTATTTGTCGTTATTGTGACAGTGAAGAAGGCGGGGACCGGTCTCCATGTTCCCGTCAAGGTAGCGGCGGACGCCCGCCTGTATTGAAATCCTGAACGACCTATCTGCAATTCAGCGCCTTCGGACGTGCCCGCGCTGAATCAATCCCACGCCGATGAGAGGCGCTTTGCACGCGAAGAACATTCTAGCATCAAGGTAACTGGGTAAATGGAAAAGTCTAGTAAACGAGGGAAAATTCCCCAGTCTGACTGGCCATCAATTATGGTCCGATATGAATCGGGGGAAACGCTGGCAAGTATTGCGCGGACTTACGATTGTTCTCCTCCGGCGATCAGTTATGTCGTGAGCCGGAGCCGCGCACGCGATAATGGCGACGGTCAAGCCAGCGGACCGGCACCAAACGGCACAGAGGCGCTTTTGCTCAAAAACCCGCCAACCCCCGCGCAACCGCCCGCCATGGAAGCGCCGGGCAACGACCCGCGTCAGGCACCGTTACCGCTGGCCGACGAGCCACCGCCGACGGCCGGCACTGAACCGGTGAGCCTCGAATTGGTGAACGTTGAATTGGCCGCCGACGCAACGCCACCGCCCCCAACCAATGGACCGGTGCCCAACGGATCGGTGCACAATGGCACGGACCCTCGGGCTGAAACGGCGTCACAGCCGCAGCCGGCCGCAACACAACGCCCGCCGGCTTCGGTGCCCGCGGCGCCTGCCCAACCGGCTCCGGCCGCGAGTGGAGACCGCCGGACGCTGCACCTGTCATTAGGCGGTCAGGCACACCCGGCTTCGGCCGCTCACGGCAACGGCAATGCCACCCACAGCAACGGCCACGCCCCGGTTGAAACGCCTCCCGCTGCGGAAGCGAGGGAACCGGCGCCATCCCGCGGCAACCTGCCCTATCGTCAGGGTGACAGCTATCGGGCACCCGGGTTCGCCGAGACGCGGCCCGCGTCTTACGGTCAGCCGAACAGCATGCGGGATATCGAGCCCGGTCGCCGCAACGGCAACGGCAATGCCAGCGGCAATTTTATCGACAAAGAGTTGCGCGCCCGGGTGGATGACGACATCGCTGCGTTCCTTGCCGCGTTCGATACGGTGCTTGCCGCGGACACTCAGGAAAGCCGCCTGGGCCTGCGCGAAGCCACCGACCGCCTGTTGCGCGCCGGTGCCCGCACCCGGATCGAACTCGAACGCCTTGAGGCGCGCGTGCCATTGCCGCCGCGCGACAACCCGGCACGAAACGAGCCCGCCTGGCGTCATCGTTAGGCGCCAGAAGGGGTTAAGCGCGAGAGAGGTAAAAAAGAAGGGCGCCTCGCGGGCGCCCTTCTCGCTTTCCAGCGAACAACCGGATCAGAGCGGGGGCTAGCCCTCGTCCTTATCCCGGCTCAGGCTGATGCCGACATATTGCGTCACGCCATGCCGGTTGAGCAGAAGCAGTGCATTTTTCTGCGGTGACTTGGCAACCTCGCGCAGCTTTTGTGCCGCGTCGGCAGGGCTGCTGACCGGCTGCTGGTTGATCGACAGCAGCAGATCGCCGCGCGACAGGCCGAGCGCCGCGGCCGGGCTGTTGTTATCGACACCGGTGATCACGACGCCCTGGTGCACGTCACGCGACACTCGCAGCTGCCGGCGCAAATCGCTGGTCAGCGCCGAGAAATGCAGACCCAGCGCATCCGCGCGCTGTTCTTCCGCCGGCTGGTCGTTGTCGTCGGTCGCCGATGCCACCTTTTGGCTCTCCGGCGCCTCGCCGAGCGTCGCATGCAACTCGGTTGACTTGCCGTCGCGCCACACGGTCATCGTCGCCGACGAATCCGGCTGCGCCGCCGAGACCAGTCGCGGCAGGTCGCGCAGCTGTTTGACCTCGCCGCCATTAAACGACTGGATCACGTCGCCCTGCTTCAGACCGGCCTTGGCGCCCGGGCTGTTCGGCGTCACGGCGGCGACCAGCGCACCCGCTTCGCCATGCAGGTTGAGGCTGCCGGCAATCGCCGGGGTGACCTCCTGAATTTGCACGCCGAGCCAGCCGCGATCGACCTTGCCGTGCTCTTCGAGCTGGGCGACGATCGATTTGGCGACATTCGACGGCACCGCAAAGCCGATCCCGACGCTGCCGCCGTTCGGCGAATAGATCGCGGTATTGATCCCAACGACCTCGCCGTTCAGGTTAAAGGTCGGGCCGCCGGAATTGCCGCGGTTGATCGGAGCGTCGATCTGCAGGAAGTCGTCGAACTGGCCAGTATGAATATCGCGGCCGCGCGCCGAGATGATGCCGGTCGTCACGCTGCCGCCGAGACCGAACGGGTTGCCGACCGCGACGACCCAGTCACCGACCTGCGCCGCGCTGCTATCGCCGAATGGCACATAGGGCAGTGGCTTGTCGGCCTTTATCTTCAGCACCGCGACATCGGTGCGCGGGTCGCGGCCGACGATTTGGGCGGTGTACTTGCTGTTGTCCTGTAGGATGACCTCGACCTTGGCGGCCTCGCCGACAACGTGGTTATTGGTGACAATGTAGCCGCGGGGATCGACGATAAAGCCGGAGCCGAGCGCGATCCGCTTGCCGACGCCGGCACCATCGCCGTCGCCGTCGCTGTCATCACCCGGGTTGTCGGGCATCAGCCGACCCTGGCGGCCCTGCCCCTGCTGCTCAAAAAAGCGCTTCAGGAAATCCTCAAACGGCCCGTTGCGGAACCCTTCGGACCCCTCGGACATTGCACTGGTGGTCGTCGCCTTCTCGGTGACCGAGATGTTGACGACCGCGGGCAGAACGCGCTTCACCAGAGGAGCGAAGCTCTGGCGCGGCGCGGCGGGCACCGCTTCGGCGCCGCCGCCGGACGGTGGGGTGGCCGGCGTGCTCTGCGCCCACACGAAAGGCGACAGCGCCAGGGTGGCGCCGAGACCAATGCCGACGGCGGCAGCACGGGGGGTCTTGAACCAGGCCGGGCGGGTGTCCGGCGGCAAATCTGTCATGGGTTGCTCTCCTGCTCGATGAATTGCCCGCCAAACATGGGGGTGGCCATGTGACAGGCCGCTTTCATGCGGATTAATTCGCCGTAATCCACGCCGGTGGACGCCGCTCTCGATTGCGCCGGCGAACGTGGCAGCGCCGCTGCCGCTCGGCTAGGATGCGCCACCATAATTGGTGGAGACATGCCATGCCCCGTTATCGCGAATTGACCGTCGCCGAGATGAACCCGGCGCAAAAAGGCGTCCATGACCAGATCGTCGGCGGCGCGCGCGGCCGCTTCGGCGGCCCGTTCCAGCTGCTGATCCGCGCGCCGGAGATTTGCGAGCACGCCGCCAAGCTCGGCGAGCATCTGCGCTGGGGCACCTCCCTGCACGACCGGCTGTCGGAGCTGGCGATCTGCACCACCGCGAAATTCTGGCGCGCGCAATACGAGTGGTACGCGCATGCGCCGCTCGCCGTGAAGGCCGGGGTGCCGGCGGCGGCGATCGAGGCGATCCGCACCGGCGGCACGCCGGTTTTCACCGCCGCCGACGAGACGCTGGTCTACAAGCTGTGCAGCGAGATCATCCGCACCCAGCGCCTGTCGGATGCCAGCTTCAAGGAAGCCATCGACGCATTCGGTGAGCAGGGAGTCGTCGAGATCGTCAGCCTGATCGGCTACTACACGCTGATCGGCAACACGCTCAACGTGTTCCAGGTCGCCCTACCCGAAGGGACGCCGCTGCCGTTTCCGGAATAGCGCCCCCCTCACCGCTGAACGCGCCCGGCACCGGCGATGCGGCTGCGGCTCTGGACAGCAGCCACGTTGCTTGCCGCGGCATCGCTGCTCGGCGGCTGCGGCACCACACCGGGTTCGTCGCTGCTGAGCGGAGCGAAATGCCTCGCCCGGCTCGACGACCACAACGTCTCGTACCGTTCACTCGATTCGGTCAGCGCGTCGGATTCGCGCTGTGAGGTCAACACTCCGGTGCGGCTCAGCCGCGCCGGAGCGGGGCTGAATACGCCGGTCGTGTTGAGTTGCGCGCTCGCTGTGCGGTTCGACGAGTTTTTGCGCGAGGCGGTGCAGCCGCTCGCCAAGGATGAATTCGGTCAGCGGGTCGTGCGGGTCAACCAGTTGGGCGCGTTCTCCTGCCGCGGCATCAATGGCAGCAACCATCTGAGTCAGCACGCGCTGGGCCTGGCGATCGACATCGCCGGCTTTCGCCTCGCCGATGGCAGCACGATCAACGTCGAAAAGGACTGGAACGAGCCCGGCCCCAGACGCGACTTCCTGCGCCATGTCGCGAACCAGGCCTGCCGCTATTTCTCGGTCGTGCTGACCCCCGACACCAACGCCGATCATTACAACCACCTGCACCTCGACCTCGGCCCCAGCCGCCTGTGTTCGGTGTAATATAACTCTGAAAGTCCGCCCGAGAATCGGGATAGTTGAGTTAGCCACGGGCGAGACGTCGCGAGAGTAGTTTGACGCTGGCGATATAGAGCCAGGCTGTGGCGGTTTTGACGGTGGCTTCGAAGTCCTTGGCGAGGCGGCGGTTGCGACCGAGCCAGGCCAGGGTACGTTCGACCACCCAGCGCCTGGGGAGCAGCACGAAGCCCCGGGCGGCATCGGACCGCTTGACGATTTCGAGGGTCCAGGTGCCGTGTGCAAGCAGGGCACTGGCGAGTTTTTCGCCGGCATATCCGCCGTCGGCGAAGACGTGGCGCAGCCAGGGATAGAGCCGGCGCGCGGCCTTCAGCACGAGCGGGGCACCGTCGCGGTCTTGAACATCGGCCGGATGCACCACGGCTTTGACGAGAAAGCCATTGGTGTCGGTGAGGATGTGGCGCTTGCGGCCCTTCACCTTCTTGCCTGCATCGAAGCCGCGCGGTCCGCCGGCCTCGGTGGTCTTGACCGACTGGCTGTCGAGCACCCCGGCGCTGGGGCTGGCCTCGCGCCCCATCGCCTCGCGCGCCGCCATCACCAGCGCATGGTTGATCCGCTCCCAGGTGCCGTCGTCGCGCCAGCGATAGAAATAGCCCTGTACCGTCGAGACCGGCGCAAACTCCTTCGGCAGCAAGGTCCAGGCGCATCCCGCCGACAAAATATAGAGAATGGCATCGACGACGTGGCGCAATTCGACCTTGCGAGGCCGTCCCAACCGGCGGCGGGACGGCATGAAGCCCTCGATCAGCGCCCATTCCGCATCCGTCATACTGCTTGAATACCGCCCCCCGGGTCGCCGATACTGCTTGCGAGTGATGTCAGTCCACATCTTGCGACCCCGGTTCTGTTTCGCACCAAAACCGAATCACAAGTCACTGATATCACTCAACTCATTTCCGGGTGGCCTCTGAGGGAAATCGTCCTATTCTGTCGTTCCGGGTTCAGCCCTGCGGGCTGCCCCGGAACGACAAATTGGGGGTGCCTTTCCGATAAAGACGTGGACCCGCGGGGAGAATTTCGATCGATGACCGAATTTGATAGGTATCCTCAGCTCTGATGGCGCCGGCGAGGGCTACATCTGCTCGAGTTTGTAGTTCTTCTGGCGCAACTGGTTGAGGATGCCGCGGTCGCCGCCGAGATGGCCGGCGCCGACCGCGACGAAATAGGTTTTCGGGGTCTTCAGAAAACCCTCGATGCCTTGCGTCATCGTGTCGTTACGTTCGTCGACAATCCTGACCATAACCGGCTTCAGGAACGGGTATTTGCGGACGGAATCCGACAGGTTCGCGGCGAGGGCGTCGGCGTCTCCAGTCTTCCACATCTTCACGATCTGCTGAAGCTCATCGACCTGTTTCTTGGCATTGAACACGCTTATCAGCAGCATCTGGTCCTGCTGCGTCTGGTTGAACGACGCCAGCAGTTTCAGATGCCCTTCGTTTGATTCCAGACCGATGATGGGCTTTTTCATCTGGATTGCCTGGTTCGCGAAGTGCAGGTCGAGCCCGTTTTTCTTTGCGAAGCCAGCGCGACCGATCTCGACCCCGCCGACCATCAACCCGACCAGCCACGGGCGGAGCCGCATCAGAACCTTGGGGTTCATGTTGTTGGTGTCGGTGTACCACGCGAGGTATTTGCGGGTTTCCTCGCTCAGGTGATTGGAGATGAAATCACCCAGAGGGTAGACACCGTATTGCTTGATGAATTGCACAGACGCCTGGCTGTCGTCCTGGTCGCTGACGTTGACTTCCTCGACCAGGACGGTGGATTTCTTGAACGCATCTTCGATCGCCGCCGGCAGCGGATAGAAATCGGCAGTGCCGACATGGATCGTGCCGAACAGGTAGACGACGCCTTTGTCGCTGCCGGTGATCTTCCAGCAGAAATGCTTTTGCGGCACCGCAGGCTCTTCGGCGCGGCCGGGAGCGGCGGCGCCCACCAGGAGCACCAGCAGCAGGCAGAGAAATCGCATCGGAAGGGTCCGGGGCGCAGCCGTTACATGACCGCGCCGAGCACCCACGGCGTGAACTCGTCTTCGCCGAAGCCGAGTTCCTCGCTCTTGGTTTGGCGGCCCGAGGCGGTGGCGAGCACGAGGTCGAAGATGCGGCGGCCCATCTCGGCGACCGTCGCCTCGCCCTCGGCGATCGGACCGCAATCGATGTCCATGTCGTCTTCCATGCGGCGATAGAGCGGCGTGTTGGTCGCCAGCTTGAGCGACGGCGACGGCTTGCAGCCGAACACCGAGCCGCGCCCGGTCGTGAAGCAGATCACATTGGCGCCGCCCGCCACCTGCCCCGTCGCCGACACCGGGTCGTAGCCCGGCGTGTCCATGAAGCAGAAGCCCTTGGTGGTGATCGGCTCGGCGTAGCGGTAGACCTCGACGAGGTTGGTCGTGCCGCCTTTCGCCACCGCGCCCAGCGATTTTTCGAGGATCGTCGTCAGGCCGCCGGCCTTGTTGCCGGGCGAGGGGTTGTTGTTCATCTCGCCGCCGGTCTTGGCGGTGTAGTCCTCCCACCAATGGATGCGCTCGACCAGCTTCTCGCCGACCTCGCGGCTGGCCGCGCGGCGGGTCAGCAGATGCTCGGCGCCGTAGATTTCCGGCGTCTCCGACAGCACCGCGCTGCCGCCATGCTGCACCAGCAGATCGACGCAGGCGCCGAGCGCCGGGTTGGCGGTGATGCCGGAATATCCGTCGGAGCCGCCGCATTGCAATGCCAGCGTCAGGTGGCTCGCCGGTACGGTCTCGCGCTTTACCGCATTCGCAGCCGGCAGCATCGATTTGAGCCGCGCGACGCCTTCGCGCACGGTCTTGGTGGTGCCGCCGGTGTCCTGGATCGTCATCGTGTGCAGGAACGGACCTTCCTCAAGCCCCTCGGCGCGCAACAGGCCGGCGATCTGGTTCGAACTCGCAGCCGAGGCCGAGGATCAGCGATGCCGGCGAAATTCGGGTGCCGCGCATACCCCGCGATCGTGCGGCGCAGCACGTTCATCGGCTCGCCTTCGCTGCCCATGCCGCAGCCGGTGCCGTGGCCGAGCGCGACGACGCCATCGACATTCGGGAATTCGGCGAGCACGCCCACCGCGAAACTGCTCGGCGATGAAGCGCGCCGCGCTGGCCGAGCAGTTCACCGTCGTCAGGATGCCGAGGATAGTTGCGCGTGGCCACGCGGCCATCGGCCCGCACGATGCCCTCGAAGGTCGCGCGCTGCGCTTCCGGCACGATACTGCGTCGGCCTGGCATCGATGCCGAACGCGTAATCGCGCGCGAAATCGCCCATCGCCATGTTGTGCGTATGGACATGCTCGCCGGGCGCGATCGCCTCGGTCGCAAAGCCGAGGATCTGGCCGTATTTGCGCACCGCCTCGCCGGCGGCGATCGGCGCGGTGGCGAGCTTGTGCCCGGCCGGCACCGGGCCGCGCACAGCGATGCCCTCGATCTCGGTGCCCGGCAGCAGGTCGAGGCGGGCGACGACGACATTGTCGTTCGGGTTGAGGCGGATGGTCAGAGGCGGCATGGGCGGTCCGATCTTCCGAGGCGGTCAAGCGGTGGCCGGCAATTTACAGAGCGCTTCCCCGGCGTGGCAATTTGGCGGCGCTCGACGACCGATCGGAGGCGGTGGTATGGCGGGACGGCTCGACGGCAAGCGGGCCCTGGTGACGGCGGCGGGACAGGGGATCGGCCGGGCGGCGGCGCTGGCCTTTGCCGCCGAGGGCGCCAGCGTGCTCGCCACCGATGTCGCCGAAGACAAGCTCGACCGACCTCGCCGACGCGTTTGTCGCGACCCGCCGGCTCGACGTGACCGACGAGGCGGCGATCGCCGCGCTGGCCGACGAACTGCCGCCCTTTGACATCCTGTTCAACTGCGCCGGGTTTGTGCATCACGGCACGGTGCTCGACGTGCTGCCCGAGGATTGGGATTTCTCGTTCGGGCTCAATGTGCGCTCGATGTACCTGATGATCCGCGCCTTCCTGCCGAAGATGCTGGAGCACGCGAGAGAGCGGCGGCCTCGATCATCAACATGTCCTCGACCGCCTCGTCGGTCAAAGGCGTGCCGAACCGCTTCGTCTACGGCGCGACCAAGGCTGCGGTGATCGGGCTGACCAAATCCGTCGCGGCGGATTTCATCGGCCAGGGCATCCGCTGCAACGCGATCTGCCCCGGCACCGTCGCGACCCCCTCGCTGGAAGACCGCATCGCGATGCAGGGCGTGCTGCTGCCCGGCGGCACCGAGGCGGCGCGCGCCGCCTTTGTCGGGCGCCAGCCGCTCGGGCGGCTCGGCACGGCCGAGGAAATCGCGGCGCTCGCCGTGTATCTCGCCTCCGACGAAGCCGCCTTCACGACCGGCGCCATCCACATCATCGACGGCGGCTTTACGCTTTGACGCGCCGATACTCTTCAATCCGATAACAGGAGGAACGTCATGAAGCTTCTACGCTACGGCCCGGTGGGCCAGGAAAAGCCCGGCATGCTCGACCGCGACGGCAAGATCCGCGATCTGTCGGGCGTCGTCGGCGACATCAACGGCGCGGCGCTGGCGCCGGCCTCGCTCGACCGGCTGCGCGCGCTCGATCCGGCAAGCCTGCCGCTGGTCTCCGGCTCCCCGCGGATCGGGCCGTGCGTCGGCGGCGTCTCGAAGATACTGGCGATCGGGCTCAACTACCGGCTGCACGCGCAGGAGGCCGGCATGCCGATCCCGACCGAGCCGATTTTCTTCCTGAAGGCGGTCAGCAGCATCTGCGGCCCGAACGACGACGTGATTATCCCGAAAGGCTCGGTGAAAACCGATTACGAGGTCGAACTGGCGATCGTGATCGGCTCGACCGCGCGCTACGTCGACATCAAGGACGCCAAAAAGCACATCGCCGGCTACTGCGTCGTCAACGACGTGTCCGAGCGCGAGTACCAGATCGAGCGCGGCGGGCAATGGACCAAGGGCAAGAGCTGCGACACGTTCTGCCCGATGGGGCCGTGGGTCGTCACCGCCGACGAGGTCGGCGACGGCGGCAAGCTCCAGGTATGGACCGACGTCAATGGCGAGCGGCGTCAGAACAGCAACACCGCCGACCTGATCTTCGGGATCGAGCACATCGTCAGCTATGTCAGCCAGTTCATGACGCTCTACCCCGGCGACGTGATCCCGACCGGCACCCCATCGGGTGTCGCGATGGGCTTCAAGCCGCCGAAATTTCTCAAGGCCGGCGACACGATGCGACTCGGCGTCGAAGGGCTCGGCGAGCAGACCCAGAAACTCGTCGCCTGCCCGTACTGATCTCGGCCGGGCACCTCCTGTCGGCAGCGGCGGGAGGCCGCCTTGGCTCCGAATCAACACGCTTGAGGACGTATTAGCCCTACGGGAGGGTAGGAGACCCACCTCTAACCGCACGAACAATGTGACCGCTAGCGTAGTGCGACTTTTTTACGCTATGGTCGGGTGTTCCGAGTGCTTGCCGCACGCAATTTGACGGTTAGAGGCACGATGTACGACCGCCGCCCTGGGTTCCCCGAAGACCTCCCCCCTGGCCGCCGCGTCGATGCGACGGTCAAATGGTTCAACGCCAGCAAAGGCTTTGGTTTCGTCACTCTCTCGGATGGTACGCAGGACGCTTTTTTGCCGATGGCGATCCTGCGCCGTGCCGGGTACGAGGACGTTCGCGAAGGGTCGCTGATCAGTTGCGAGATCAGCACCGGCGCCAAGGGGCCGCTGGTCACCACCGTGTTGACGATCGACAGCAGCACGGCGGCCGCACCCGACGGCAACGGGTTCGACCGCCGGCCGGTGCGGCCCTCGACCGCGATGGAGGGCGCCGTCAAATGGTTCGAGCCGGACAAGGGTTACGGCTTCATCTCGCCGGATGCGGGCGGCAAGGATGTGTTCATCCACATCACAGCGCTGCGCCGCAGCGGCATTAACGCGCTCGAACCCGGCCAGCGGGTGCGGGTCGATGTGGTGGACGGCAAAAAAGGCCTTGAGGCCGACCGTATCACCCTGGTCTGAACGCGGCAGTCTGAACGCGGCGCGCGGCCGGTTGATTCGGCCGCGCGGCGTGCGCCCTCGCGGAATGTTCGACTTCCCGCGCAGCATGGCTGCGGCGCAGCTATAAGGGATGTGTCCGCGACCCCTCACGGGTTTACAAATAGGGTGGCAGGCGGCAACTTGCCGGTTCGGCTGCGGCCGGGCGTTGCATTTTCTCCGGGATACCGACGAGTAACCAGCCGATGGATTTGCGTGACACGATCCGGACTTATCGTTTGTTTTCTGGGTCTTATGATATTGTGTTCGGACCGGTGTTTCATCCCGGGCGCAAGGAAGCGGTGCGCATCGCCAACGATCGGCCTGCCCAGCGGCTTCTGGAGGTGGGTGTCGGCACCGGCCTGTCACTGCCCTATTTCCGCAAGGATTCGCGCATTACCGGCATCGACATCTCGGCCGAGATGCTGGAAAAGGCGCGCCGCCGCGTCACCGAGCAGCAGCTCGACCATGTCGACAGCCTGCATGTGATGGACGCCGAGCACCTCGATTTCGAGGACAATTCGTTCGACGCGGTGCTGGCTCTCTATGTCGCCTCGGTGGTGCCCGACCCGGCGCGCTTTGCCGCGGAGATGCGCCGGGTGTGCATTCCCGGCGGCACGATCGTGCTGGTCAACCATTTCACCAGCGATAAATGGGCATTGCGCTTCATGGAGCGGCGGCTGGCCCACCTCGCCCGCCATATCGGGTTTCACGCCGATTTCCCGCTCGACAATTTCCTGCAGGAAAGCGAACTGACGGTCCGCGAAATCCGCCCGAGCAACCTGTTCGGCTACTGGCGCCTGCTGCGCTGCATCAACGAGAAACCGGCGTCAAAGCTCTGCTGAGCCGGCTGATTGCGGCCGACTGCGCTTGATTGCGCGCCCACTCGCATCGACATGCAGGACATGACAGACCGGCTCGACGCTATCGCCGCAACCGTCGCCCGCGACGGTTTTGCCTTTGTCCGCGCGCCTGAGATGCAGGGCGTGCTGGAACCGGCCGGGCTGCGCGACTGGAGCCGGTTTGCCGAGAGCTGGAGCGATCTCGGCGTCGATGCCTTCATGGCCGATGGCGGGCGCTACCGCCGCCGCCGCTTTGCCTGCTTCCGCGCCAGCGCCCACGGCATCGAACGCAAGCCGCACCAGCCGCATTACCAGAGCCGCGACTACAACCCGCTGAACGGCGGCATCCAGCGCTGGTTCGATCCGGTCATCGACGAGATCGGCCGGCACCCCGCCCTGCAGGCGATCCTTGGCACCTGCCACGCCCTGTTCAACCGGCTGACCCCGGCGCTGCTGCGGCCGCCGTCATGGCATGTCGAAATCCACCAGTTCCGCATCGAGGCGCGCACCGGCCAGGCCGGCCAGCCGACCCCGGAGGGCATGCACCGTGACGGCGTCGACTGGGTGCTGGTGCTGCTGGTCGACCGGGTCAACATTTCCAGCGGCGAAACCGGCATCGCCGACGACGCCAAGGTGCCGCTCGGCAGCTTTACGCTGACCCGCCCGCTCGACTCCGCGGTGACAGACGACAACCGGGTCTACCACGCGGTAACGCCGGTGACCCCGCTCGACCCGGCGCGGCCCGGGCATCGCGACGTGCTGGTCGTGACGTTCCGGCGCGAATAAGGCCGGCGCCAGCAGTGCCGGGGCGCTATCAAATCTGCTGCATCACCCGCAGCGACCATCTCAACCACGACCGCCGCATCCGGCTGATCGGCGGCGTCAACCGCGACGGCTCGCGCTGGAAGATCACCGCCGAGACGGCGGTGCAGGGCATCGAAGCCGGGCGCTGGAGCCTTTACGTGTCGCAGAACGGCCGCATCCTCGAGATCGTCGCGGCGACCAGCCGCTACGGCAACAAATACCTCAAGAGCACCGACGACCGCGGCCTGAACCCCGACAGCCTGCTCGCGCTCCCGAACTGCCGGTAAGCCGAATCCCCTCTCCCGCACCGTGGGAGAGGGTGGATCACCGCGTCAGCGGTGAGACGGGTGAGGGCGGTTGGGAAGGTTCGAGCCTGTGGCCGCCCCCTCACCCGTCTCCCCCGGATCAAGTCCGGGGTCGCCACCCTCTCCCCCGATGGGGGCGAGGGAGACTTTTCCCTCTCCCGCCGTGCGGGAGAGGGAAGCGTGGGTGAACACGCGGTCGGCGGTGCGGCCGATCAGGCGGGTCATCGCGACGTCGAACCCGCCGGCGACCACGCCACCGACAACCGGCACCAGCTTGCCGAAATGCGCCACCCTGGCCGCACCGGTCGCGGCGATCAGCTTGGCGCGCGCGCCATGCTCGAATTTCTTGAAGATCGCCGGTGAGACCCAGCCGACCGCATCGCGGGTCATTCGTGTGCCGAGCCGCACTCCGGCATCCTTCAGCGTATCAGCCGCTTTCGACCCGGTCAGGCAGGCCAGCACAAGCGCGCGCACCTCGTTGCTGCGCAAATCGTGGCCGCGCAGATGCGCGATCGCCGCGACGAGCCGCACCTGAATGTACAATGCGCTCGCGAGATTGGCCGGGATCGCGACCGGCAGCGAGACAAACCCGCCGCACCCGGTCATAAACCCGGCAGCGCCGGCAATGCCGCACTGTCGCGCGATCAGCGCCGCAACCGCACCGTCCGCGCCGGCATGCCGCGCGGCATAGCCCGCCGTGAGTTGCTCTGCCCCTTCGAGGCCGGGAAGGCCATTGACCGCCTTGGCATAGGCCCAGTCGAAACCCCGCTGTAAAGCGGCGACCAGTGCCTCACGTCCGGCGCTCCCGCCTGCCGTCGCGGCGCGCCACGGCCGCCGCGCCGTCTGCGTGATCCGCGATAAAAGCTGCATCGCCCTTATGTGGCGCCGCCGCCGTTAACCGCAATCATCTGCCCCGAGACATATCCGCCTTCCTCCGAACACAGCATGCCGCATACCGCCGCGATTTCCTCGTTGCGGCCCATGCGGCCGAGCGGAATGCGGGCGATCGCGCCGGCCCGCCGCGGGCTGACCAGGCTTTCGCCGTCGGCCGCGATCGGGCCCGGCGAGATCGCGTTGACCGTGATGCCGCTGGGTCCGAACTCGCGGGCCAGCGCCTTGGTCAGGCCCCAGACACCATGCTTTGCGGCCGAGATGTGCGCCCCCGCCGGGTTGCCCACGATCGCGTTCATGCCAGTGACGTTGACGATGCGGCCCCAGCCCTGCGCGATCATCCCCGGCAGAAAGGCGCGTGACAGCTGCATCGCCGCGTTCAGATCGACATCGAGCACGCGGTGCCAATCGGTATCGCTGATCTCGAGAAAGCCCTGATGCGGCCGGATCGCAGCGTTGTTGACCAGGATGTCGATCGTGCCGAACGGCGCCAGCGCGGCCGCGGCGAGCCGTTTTGCCTCGTCGGCCTTGCCAACATCGCCCATCAGCACCAGCGCATCGACGCCGAATGCCGCCACCGCCTCGGCTGTCGCGTCGCAATTCGCCCGGCTGGTCGAGCCGTTGATGATGACGTTGCACCCGCGCCGCGCCAGCTCCACCGCCGCTGCCCGCCCGATATTGCGTCCCGCGCCGGAAATAAAGGCGGTGCGCCGCGTTGCCATGTTCCAGTGCTCCTTCTCTCTGTCGGTTCGGCCGGCTCTGTCGCCTGGCCGGGCCGGTCTTCAATTATCGGCGACATCACCGCACGCGGCATTGCCAAGCCGCCCGTGGCAACGCTATCTCACCCTGCAACGAAAAACCAAGGAGGACGCCGATGCTGTTCACATGCAGGCCCGAAGGCGCGCAGATCCCGGGGCGGTTTCCCGGCCCGATGCGAGCGCGCGGCAAGTGGTTCACGATCGACATCCACTGCCATCTGCTGACCCCGAAGGCCGAGGAACTGGTGGCCGCCGCCGGGCTCAGCATGGACTGGCAGCCGCGCCATCAATTCGCCAACGAGCGCACCCGCGAGGTCAATCGCGAGCAGGGGCGGCGCACCCGCGTGCAGTTCACCGACATCGCGACCCGGCTCGCCGACATGGACCGCATGGGGATCGACATCCAGGCGATCACCCCGTCGCCGGCGCAGACCTTTTACAGCGTCCCGGCCGATCTCGGCATCGAGACCGCGCGGGTCATCAACGACAATATCGCCGACATCGTCGGCAAGCACCCGGACCGCTTTGTCGGGCTTGGCACGGTGCCGTTCCAGGCGCCCGAATTGGCGGTGGCCGAACTCAACCGGCTGCACAAGTCACTGGGGCTGCGCGGCATCGAGATCGCCACCAATGTCGCGGGCGCCGATCTGTCGGAACCGCGTTTCCGGCCGATCTTCGCGCGCGCCGAGGAACTGGGGCTGACCCTGTTCATGCACCCGACCGGGTTCCCGGAGGCCAGCCGGTTCCGCGACCACTACTTCACCAACATCATCGGCAACCCGCTCGACACGACTGTCGCCGTGCATCACCTGATCTTTGGCGGCGTCTTACACGACCACCCGAATTTGAAGCTGGTGATATCGCATGGCGGCGGGTTCCTGCCGGCCTATTCCGGCCGCATCGACCACGCGGCCTCGGCCCGGCCGGATACCTGCGAGCACCTGCACCACATGCCGACGACGTACCTGAGGCGGCTCTATTTCGACACGATCGTCTACACCCACCACCAGCTCGAATACCTCGTCGAGCAATATGGTGCCGACCACATCCTGATGGGCACCGACTACCCGGCCGACATGGGCGAAATCGACCCGATCGGCTTTGTCGAGGGCGCGCCCGGCCTCGATGACATCGAGCGCCGCGCCATCCTCGGCCGCAACGCCGCCCGGCTGCTGAATATCGAGATACCGCCGGCGCGGTAGCGTTGTCTGCCGGCCGACGCGCCGGCGGCCGGGGTCGGCGAGGCGGCCAGGGTCAGCGCGTGGCCGTCGGGCCTCGCCGCATCGGCGCGACGTGACGTTATTATCCAGGCTATGAGCCAGCCGCCTGGATCAGCAATGCGCGAAACCAGGCTTGCGCAGGGTCGCTCGCGGCGCGGCGATGCCAGGCGATCGACACAGTCACCGCGAGGTCGAGCGGCAGCGGCAGAATGGTAATGTCGCCGGTCGCCGCGATCTGTTGCGCCGCGCGTTGCGGCACTGTCGCAATCAGGTCGGAAGCCGCGAGAGCAGATGGCAGCGCCAGATAGGTCGCGACCAGCAACGCGACACGGCGGCGCAGCCCGAGATCGATCAGCACACGGTCGATCGCTCCGGTGGTCTGGCCGCGCGGCGACACGAGGATATGGCGCTGCGCGGCGTAGGCCTCGATCGTGGGCTGTTCGGCCGCGAGTGGATGGCCCTTGCGCAGCACGATGACAAACGGGTCGCGCAGCAGCGTCTGCACCTCGATCGGCGCCGGCATCGTGCGCAGATGCGCGATCGCGACATCGATCGCGCCGCGCTCCAGCTGCTCGGCGGCATCGGCGCCGTTCAACGGCAACAGCCGCAGCGTCGCGAGTGGCGCCCGCTCGGCGAAGGCGGCGGCGAGCCGGCCGACCAGCGCGATCTCGGCATATTCGGCCATGCCGGCGGTAAAAACGCCGGTGCTTTTCGCAGGATCGAACCCGGCGCCGAGGTTTAGCGCCGTCTCGATGTGTTCGATCGCCGCGGAAACCAGCACGGCCACCTCGCGGGCATGCGCGGTCGGCTCCATGCCGGCCGGGGTGCGGACAAACAGATCGTCGCCAAACATGCCGCGCAGCCGCGACAGGGCGTGGCTCATCGCCGGTTGCGACAGGCCGATGCGCGCGGCGGCGCGGGTCACGGCGCGCTCGCTCATCAGGGCGTCAAAGGCTTTCAGCAGGTTGAGGTCGACGGCGCGTATATCCATGAGGTGCATGGATAGCATATTCATAATCGATTTCGTAGATGCGTGAGCAGCCGCTATATTCATGGTCGAAGCAGTTCTATCGGGAGTGAAAGCTATGACGGACACCGCACCGCGCCTCAGCCATGTCGGGCTGTATGTGCACGACGTGCCGAAGATGATCGAGTTCTACACGGACGTACTGGGTTTCGTCGTCAGCGACGGGGCGGAGGACGGCCGCATTACCTTCCTGTCGCGCAACCCCAGCGACCACCATCAGGTCGTACTGGTGCGCGGGCGTGCCACCGAGGCCGAGGTGCCGATGGTGCAGCAGGTGTCGTTCAATGTCGGCACGCTGTCACAGGTGCAGAAGTCCTTCCGCAAGGTGCGCGACGCCGGCTGCGAGGGTATCAGCCCGATCTGCCACGGCAATGCCTGGTCGGTCTATTTTCAGGACCCCGAAGGCAACCGCATCGAGATGTTCTGCGACACCCCGTGGTATGTGCCGCAGCCGCTCGGCTTCAAGATCGACCTCGACAAACCCGAAGCCGAGTTGTTCGGCGAGACAGAAGCCTATTGCCGCGACCGCGAAGGCTTCCAGCCGATGGAAGAGTGGCGAGCGGAGATCAGCAAGAAGATCGCCGCCAAGCTCAACGCATAACGGGGAGGATTTTACGATGATCGAGACAAAGGGCTATCACGCCCACATCTATTACGACGCCGCCACCAAGCCGGTTGCCGAAAAGCTGCGGGAAACAATCGCCGCGAAATTCGCCGTCGAGGCCGGCGGCCTCAGCGACGAGCCGCGCGGGCCGCACCCGATCTCGCAATTCGTCGCGATTTTCGAGACGCCCGAATTCCAGAACATCGTGCCCTGGCTGATGCTGAACCGCGAGGGACTCGACGTGCTGGTCCATCCGCTGACCGAAAGCTCCTACGACGATCACAGCAAAAACGCGCTGTGGCTCGGCACGCCGGTTCCAATGCGCCTCGATATCCTGCGCCCGAAATACAGCGAAGGCCTGCTCCCGGCAGCGCAGCGGGCGTAAGCGAAGTCGTACGCGAAGGTTCCGCAAAGGGCGCGAAGCGCCATCGAATTCACCACGGAGGCACGGAGAACACGGAGTTTTTTTGCAGCAGGAAAACGCGGAGCGCTTCCAAGGGTGTAATGGCGCTTCGCGCCCTTTGCGTATCCATAGCGTCCTCTGCGTACAATTAACTTTCCGCCGTGTTTCCGGGGCGCAAACAAAGGGGAGGTTCAGATGGCTGAAATTCTCGGGGTGGGCTGTACGCATCGGCCGCTGATGCTGCGGCGGAACGAGGACTGGACCGGCATGATGAAGGCCTCGCTCGACGACCCGGCGATGCCCGACGAGATGAAAAACCCTGCCAACTGGCCCGAGCCGGTGCGCGCCGAACTCGGCAACGATTGGGGCGCGTCATCGGCGGCGCGCGCCCGCGAGGTTTGTCGGGCGCATTTCGCCGAGGCGCGCCGCGCGCTCGACGAGTTCCAGCCCGATCTGATCGTGATGTGGGGCGACGATCAGTACGAGAACTTCAAGGAAGACATCGTCCCGCCTTTCGCGGTGCTGGCCTATGAGGACCAGGACATTCAGCCCTGGGCGCATCGCCGTTCACCCGACAACCCGTGGAACGAGCCGAAAGACAAAACCTTCCGGGTGCGCGGGCACAAGGAGGCCGGCAAATACCTCGCGTCGCGGCTGATCGAAGAGGGCATCGACGCCGCCTATGCCTACAAGCCGCTGCACCACAAAATGGGGCACGCCTTCGAAAACACCGTGCTTCTGCTCGACGACGACCGGCGCGGCTTCGACTATCCGCTGGTGCAGTTTTCGGTGAACTGCTACGGCCGCCGGGTCAATGCGGCGCGCGGCCTGCGCCTGCCGCTGGCGATGAAGGACGATATCCGCGACCTCGACCCGCCCTCACCGAACCCGCATCGCTGCATGCAGGTCGGCGCCGCGACTGCGCGGATCATGGCCGACAGCCCGTGGCGGGTCGCGCTGATGGCATCGTCAAGCTGGTCGCACTCGTTCCTGACCGAAAAGAACTGGCAGCTTTGGCCCGATGTCGCGGCCGACCGCCATCTCTACGACGCGCTCGAAAGCGGCGATTACGCCACCTGGCACAACTATAAGACCGACCAGATCGAGGAGAGCGGCCAGCACGAGGTGCTGAACTGGTTCTGCCTGCTGGGTGCGATGGAGGCCCTCGGCCGCAAGCCCGACAAAGCGACGTTTATCGAAAGCTGGGCCTTCGTCTCGCCGGTCGTTTTCGCCTACTACCGGGCCTGACCAAATCCGGCAGTTCCCCATTCCTGTCATTCCGGGTCCAGTCCTCGTAGGATGGGCTGAGCGCAGCGAAGCCCATCGCTTCCCTGGGGGCGGCAGATGATGGGCTTCGCTGCGCTCAGCCCATCCTACGAGGACTTAGCTTTGCTATGGCCAATCGCACCTCGCGCAACTCCGGTGAGAGCGGCCAGCGCTCCTCGGCGTATTTGCGGCGGGCGTAGTCGATGAGGGTAGCGGTTTCCTGGGGGGTAAGGTCGTTCTCGCTCATGAGTAAAAATGTAGCGGGCGATTAGCCCGTCGACGAATCCCGTTGGATGGGAGCCGAGGACACCCCATTTGGTGGATTATTGCAGCCCTGCGCTAAACCAAATGAACACGCTTTTCAATAACGCCATCCAGTCTATTCAGCTTGGGGTGGAAGACTATCAGGCAAACGATCCGCGCCGCGCACTGTCCGCCGTGCGAAATTTTTATGCCGGCACGCTCTTGCTCGCGAAGGAGGTCTTGGCCCAACAGGCGCCTAATGTGGACGCCAAAGAGATTTTAGCTGCCCATTACAAGCCGATTCCGGACGGGGCCGGCGGCGTTGACTGGGTTCCTGCCGGTCACCAAACGGTCGATTTCGCGACTATAGGACGGAGATTTAAGGATTTCGGCCTTAAGATAAACGAAACTGCTCTAAAAGACCTGAACAGAATCAGGAATGCGATCGAGCACTACTGCACAGATGAGCCACGCGAGGCCGTACAGGAGGCTATCGCTAAGGCGTTTCCGGTCATCGTCGATTTACTTGGAACGATCGGCGTAGGTCCTCACGAAGCATTGGGTGACGCTTGGCCGGTTATGTTGGAAGTGCGAGATTTGTATGATCGCGAAGTTGCCGAATGCATAGCATCGTTCAGTAAACTTGATTGGGCGGTTCCGGTGTTCGGAGACGGTCCGCTAAATTGCCCAAGTTGCCAATCAGATTTGGTAGTTCAGCTAAATCGCGAAAACACCGATCCGATGAGCGCGCATTTTCAATGCCGAACATGCGGTGAAGAAGATGACGCAGAAAATGTGATAAAGCACTCTCTCTCCGAACTGTTCCACACCGACATGTATATGGCGGCAAAGGATGGCGGGGATGGTCCCTTACACGACTGCCCTGAATGCGGAGTTGAGGCCTACGTGGTCTGCGAGCATGGTCAAGGATGTCTGAGCTGTGGCTTTATACTCGACGACGAATGCGCGCGGTGCAGTAGCGGGCTGGTGCCCTGGGACGTAAATCCTGACAATACGAGCTTATGCTCTTATTGCAGTTACATATCGTCGAAAGACGACTGACCAACAATATACACTGCGTGACTCTACTCGTAGACTTCGAGCGTCTTGAATTTGATAAAACCTCATAGTTCGCCTTCGCTATTTGGCTCGCCAAGCCAAATGTCGAACATTGCTTCGTGGTCGTACCACTGGACGATGCCGGGTGATGAAATTTTGTCGAGCGGCCTCTGATTCTCCAGATACCACTCTCTGTAAGTTGCCATTACTTTGTCGCCTTCGTAGATTGGCACACTTTTCCAGTCGATCACGCCGGTGAACTGCGAGGTCGGGTAGGTTCAGTCGCATTATATTAGTCGCTCCATAGTCGCGCCACGCCGCTGAATGACAGCGATGTAGGATGGTGCGTTTGGAGCGATGATTGACGAAAATCTAAGGTGGCTCAGTGTGTTATGGAGCCATGATGCGGCGCCCTGATCCACCCTGCGGCACTGAGAATTCCGGTTTAGGAAACCGATGCTCTATCCGGCTGAACTACGGGGACTTGCCGTTTACCGATCTTCTATGCGGCTACTATAGCCGATAGGCATCACAGAGCCTAGCGTGGCTCGCCGAGCGCCCGCCCCTCGCTGCCGGCCAGTGCAGTGCATCGTTGAACCGTGAGCCGGCGGAAGGAACAATAGCTACACCGGGCGGTTGGGGATGATCGTGACGCGCTGCTTGAGGCGCAGAAAAGGGCGCTCGACGACGAAATAGCTGACGCTGGCAACCGCGATGGTCGCCAGCAGGGCCGCCGAGAACTGGGCGGCGTAGGCGACGGTCGGGCTGCCGAGGTCGAGTTTCGTCGTGAACAGGGTACGCGCGTAGCTGACGATCGGCAGGTGGTAGACGTAGAGGCCAAAGGAAATCTTGCCGAGATAGGCGACCACCGGCCTCGCCAGCAGCCCGGCGAGGATACCGGGTCGAGCCACCAGATAGACCAGCGCCCCGCCGATCACCGCGCAAAGCGGATACAGCACGATGGTCCAGGCGCCGATCTGCTCGACGCTCGGGCCGTTTACCAGGATCACCGCCGCGGCGACCCCGATCCCCAAGGCCACCGCGCGCGGCACCACGATCAGCCCGGCCCCCAGCGCCAGTCCGAGCAGCGTCGATTCCGGGCGGAGAAACGGCGTCACCCAAATGATCGGGTGCGGCGCCCCCAGCACGACGAACACGCCGCGTGCCAGGAGGCAGAACCCCTCAACCGCCACCAAAACAGCGAGCAGCCGATTGCGCCCGAATTTGCGCAGGATGTAAAAAGCCAGCGGAATGAACGCATAGGCCTGCAACTCGTATGACAGCGTCCATAAATGCGCGGTATGCGGGATCGGCGTGCCGTAGCCTTTGAACCAGGCCACGAAATTGTTGATGCCCAGCGCCAGCGACAGCAATTGGGCGAACGCATCCGGGCGATAGACGCCGTAATAGACGAGCGCAAGTACCGGATAAAACAGCATCAGCGGATAGATGCGCAGCAGCCGGCGGCTGTAGAACCAGCCGATATTGATGCTGCCGCGCCGCTCGTCTTCGGTGATCAGCAGCCGCAGGATCAGAAAGGCCGAGATCGCGAAAAACAGCTCGACACCGAACCATCCGTACGCGGAGATGGTGCTGACGATCGGCATCGCCTGGTTCGGAAAACAGTGGTGACAGAACACCAGCAGAAACGCGATGAAGCGCAGCCCGTCGAGCGCCGGCAGATAGTCGGGAGAAGCGGCTACGGCATGCGGCGGCGCTGCCGGTGCGGCTTCTGCGACCAGCACCGCGGCGCCGCCGCTTCCCGCCTCCCGCAGTTCCGTCCCCGCTTCCGGGTTGAATTGCATACAAACTCATTTCGTCTTGCACCGGGTGGCGGACCTTACCAGATTCAGTGTGTCGTCAACGTGATAGGAGGGTGCGTCACAGCATGATCCCACCTGGCAAGCCGCAGTTGCCGACTCCCTTGGCATCGGCAACCGAGGGCAAAGACCAAGGATTGGCTCGGCCCTAGGGTACGAGCGGCGAAGTTTACTTCGCGAAACGGACCCCCGCTTGACGCTTGACGCGTGCGGGGGTCTTGTTGTGTCAGGCTTCCAGATCAGGCTTGCCATGCCCGCCAGCACGCCCCCCGCCAACAATCCCCCGGCTGCTAATCCCCTTGCCGCTAATCCCGCCGCCCAAACCCTCGATGGCTCCGGCCCGACCTCGCAAATCTATTTCTCGCAACGCCTGCGTCTGCATTACGTCGATTGGGGCAACCCGACCGCGCCGCCCCTTTTGCTGGTTCATGGCGGACGCGACCATTGCCGCAACTGGGACTGGGTGGCGACGGCGCTGCGCCAGGACTGGCACGTGCTGGCGCCCGACCTGCGCGGCCACGGCGACAGCCAGTGGTCACCCGATGGCAATTATTCGACCGCCGCCTATGTGTACGATCTGGCGCAGCTGATCCACCAGCAGGAGCTGGCGCCGGTGACGATCGTCGCCCATTCGCTCGGCGGCAACATTGCGATCCGCTACACCGGTGTCTACCCGGAGAAGGTGCGCCGGCTGGTCGCGATCGAGGGGCTGGGGCCATCGCCCAACAGGATGGCCGCCCGCTCCGCCATCTCGATCGCCGAACGCATGCGCAAATGGGCCGATGAGCAGCGCGCCCTGTCCGGCCGCCTGCCGCGCCGCTACGCCTCGATCGAGGATGCGCTGAAACGCATGCAGGAGGCGAACGGGCATCTGTCACCCGAGCAGGCGCGCCACCTGACCCAGCACGGCGTCAACCAGAACGAAGACGGCACCTATAGCTGGAAATTCGACAATTACGTTCGCCTCGACTCGCCTTATGGCATGACCCAGGCGGAAATCCGCGAGCTGTGGGAGCGCATCAGCTGCCCAACGCTGATGGTCTACGGCAAGGAGAGCTGGGCTCCCAACCCGGAGAGCGACGGGCGGCTGGAGCATTTCCAGAACGCCAAGGTCGCGCTGGTCGAAGGTGCCGGACACTGGGTGCACCACGACCGGCTCGATGTGTTTCTCGGGCTGTTGCGCGGCTTTCTCTGATTCTGTGCGCGACCTGGGCAGTTAGCGCGGCCCCCTCACGAGGCCTTGCGGCGGCGTTTCGTGGCCTCGGCCGGGGCGGCTTCCGGCGTCGGCTTGGGAGCTGTCGCACGGGGTGCCTTGCCGCGGCCGCCTTCGACCGGCAGCAGCAGATTGCGCTGCCCGCTCTGGGGTTCCGCCTTGCGGCTGCGCGGGGAGGCAGCGGCGGCTTTTTCCCTGGCCGGCTCGGCGGCAGTCGCTTCGGCCGCCTGACGCCCGCTTCGGCGTGACGACACTGCCGGCGCGGCATCTTCCTCGGCGAGGCTGCGCTTCAGCGCATCCATCAGATTGATGATTTGAGCAGGGCGGCGCTCCGGCTCCGCGGCCGGGACCTTGCCGGCGAGCTTCTCGTCGATCAGCTCGCGCAGCGCCGTCTGATAGCGATCGACAAATTCGCCGGCATCAAAGGCCTTTGTCTTGCGGGTGATGATCTGCTCCATGATCGCCAGCTGGTCCTCGTCGGCCTCACCGGCGGGAATGGTGCCGAAAAAATCCTCCGGCTTGCGGATTTCATCCTTGTAGCGCAGCGAATTGCCGAGCAATCCGGTTCCGAGCGGGCGGATCGCGACCACGCGCTCCTGCCCGTTGATGACGACGCGCCCGACCGCCGTCTTGCCGGTCGCTTCCAGCGCCTCGCGGATGACGCCATAGCCCTCCTCGGCAACGCTGCCGTCGGGCACCAGGTAATAGGGCGTGTCGAAATAGATGGGGTCGATCGTGTCGGCGAATTGCACGATGTCGATCGTATCCGTCGTCTCCAGCCGCAGCCGCTTGATATCATCGGGATCGACGGTGATGTAATGGCCCTTCTGGTATTCGAAACCCTTGACGATGTCGTCGCGCTCGACCGGGCCGATCCCCGGCACGACAAGCTGCTGCCGCACCCGTTCGCCCGACGGCTCGTGGATTTGATGAAACCTGATCCGGTCGCGCTCGGTAACCGCGGTGTAAAGGCGCACCGAGACGGTCACCAGAGACAGTTTAAGAAAGCCGGTCCAATACGGGCGTGCGGCGGCTGCCATGTGGTATCGCTCCTCTTCCCTTGCAGAACGATACCGCGGGCCAGCCCGTTCCGCCATCGACTCATGCGCGATCGTCCAAGCATCGCAGGTTTAGTCCAGGTAATGACGCCATGACGCAAGACCTTGTTCCAACGGTACAAGCGTTGCGTCCAGTCCAGCGACCGAGCCTGTTCTTGCGGCTGGCGATGGAGACATTTGCACTCTCGCCGCGCTGCCGTATTTGCCTTGCCCGGCGCCAGATAGCCGCCGCCGGCCCGCCACGGATTGGAGGCTCCGCATGACCCGCCAGACCACAAACCTCGACGATCGGCTATACGATTACCTGCTGTCGGTGTCCTTGCGCGAACTCCCGGCGATGGCGCGGCTGCGTCTGGAGACGGCCGCCATGCCGCGTTCCGGGATGCAGATCGCGCCGGAGCAGGGCCAGTTGATGAGCCTTCTGGTCGAGTTGATCGGCGCCCGCCTGTGCCTGGAGATCGGCACCTTCACCGGCTACAGCGCGCTCGCGGTGGCGCGCGCCCTGCCGCCAGACGGAAGGCTCATCTGTTGCGACAGCGATGCCGCGACGACCGCCATGGCATTGCGCTTCTGGCAGGAAGCGGGCCTTGGCAACCGGATTCAGCTGCGTCTCGGGGCCGCACTCGACACACTGGCCGAACTCGAGCGGGAATATCCGCCCAACAGCTTTGATTTCGCGTTTATCGACGCCGACAAGGCGGCCTATGATGCCTATTACGAAAGCGCCTTGCGGCTGGTGCGTCCGGGTGGGCTTGTCCTCCTCGATAATGTGCTTTGGTCGGGCCGTGTCGCCGATGCGTCGCGCAACGACCCTGACACCGCAGCGTTGCGTGCCCTGAACCGCAAGATCCGCCACGACGACCGCGTCACAATAAGCCTGCTGCCGATTGAAGACGGCCTGACCATCGCGCGAAAGCGCTAATGGGCATTGATTGCCGCAGGATGGGCTGAGCGCAGCGAAGCCCATCATCCTGCCGATCCCGGGGAAGCGATGGGCTTCGCTGCGCTCAGCCCATCCTACGAGGGCCTAAGCCGCCACCTCTCCCCGGCCCGACGATCTCAGCTATAGTCCGTCCGGATTTTGGCACCGGAAGTGGCGAGAGCAATGGCCGACAGCGAACACGATCTTTTCCCATCGCAATTCATCGCCACGCCGCCCGCGACCGAGTATCGCGCCGATCTCGGCGCCCCGTTCGGCCCGGTCCCACGTTCGTTCGCCACCGTGCCGCGGGCGCTGCGCTGTTGCGAGCCACTGGCCGCGACGCAAGAGCTGCAGGAGGTCCTGGCGATGCGTGGCCGGTTCCGCGTCGGTGATTACCCCGACCCTTATCTTGACGATATTCTGCGCACCTTTCGCCTGATCGCCGGCAGTCACGGCTATCTCGAAATCGGCACCTTCGACCGCGGAAATCTGGCCTATGTCTCCGGTTTGCTGGCCGACGACGCGATCATCATCGGCCTCGATGTTCAGGACGAGCCGCAGCGGGACAGCAAATTGCGCGACGTGCTGAAGCCTGGGCAGACCTACGTTCCGGTAGTTGGGGACAGCCGTGACCCGGCGGTCGTCGCCCGGGTTGGCCAAATCCTCGGCGATCGTCAGCTCGACACGCTGTTCATCGATGGCAACCACACCGCACATGCCGTGCTGTGCGATTACGCCAATTACGAGGGGTTTGTGCGCGACGACGGCATCATCATGCTGCACGACAGCGTCTGGGAAGGCGACCAGCAATACAAGGGCGTTGCCGATATGCTGGCAGAGATCAACACGGTCGATCCGGTGTACCTGGTCGACGGCACCAACCCGCCGCGCCGGTTTATGCGGCCGATGTGGAAGGACCAGTTCTGGGGTGTCGTCGCCGTCGTCTTTGCCCACGATCAGCTCTGGCGCCGCCGCTCCGGGGGCTGACGGGCCATCGCCGGTCTTCACAGCGAGGTTGATCGCGCTGTAGGTCAGCCGTTATGGCTCGCCGTGCGACATATTCGACCTCGCTGCCGCCCGATGCCCCGTAGGCAGCAAATCCGCCAACACGCGCGGAATACGAGGATGGCGCGTCGCGTTGCGAGGGTTATCCTGGCACCTGCTCGTGGCGTTATCGGACGCCGCGGCGGATTGCTATTTTCAAAGCGGCATCGAGGAACGCGCGGTGAGCGTTGCCCACGACAAACAATTTCACGCCAGGCACGCGGTGCCGCACTGGCGGACCCGAATCCGTCTCTTTACCCGACAGGCGATCCGCAACAGCGAACTCGGTCTGATTACCGTCGCGGCGGCGATGGGCGCGGTTGTGGCGCTCGGGGTCGCGCTGGTCCACCAGATGGTCGGCGAAATCCATCACCTGACCTTTGGCGTGCCGATCGAGACCTATCTGAGCGGCACTGCCTCGATCGAGCCGTGGCGGCGGCTCGCGGTGCCGGCGCTCGGCGGGCTCGGCTACGGCCTTTTCGCCTATGCGATGTGGCGCTGGCGGCCGCGCGACATCGTCGATGCAGTCGAGGCCAACGCGCTGCATGGCGGCCGCATGTCGCTGACCGACAGCCTGCGCCTGACATTGCTGACTGTGTTGTCGGCCGGGGTCGGCGCCTCGGTCGGGCTTGAGGCGGCCTTTACCCAGCTTGGGTCCGGCACCGCCTCGCGGCTCGGCCAGATGCTGCATCTGCGGCGCGGCGACCTGCGCACCTTTGTCGGCTGCGGCGCTGCCGCGGCGATTGCCGCCGCCTTCAACGCACCGCTCGCCGGAGCGTTCTACGCTTTCGAACTGATCATCGGCAGCTACACGCTGGCGACGCTGATCCCGGTCACGACCGCCGCCGTGACGGCCGCGCTGGTGATCCGCGAATTGTTCAGCGAGGAGCCGATCTTCATCGTGTACCACCACGTCGAACTGCTCGGCGGCCATTACGTGATCATGGCGCTGCTCGGGATCGCCGCCGCGGGCCTCGCGATCGCCGCGATGCTCGGCGTGACCCTGATCGAGCAATGGTCGCGCCGCCTCGCGCTGCCGAGTTGGGCGCGGCCGGGCGTTGGCGGCCTGCTGCTGGGCGCGATGGCGCTGTTTTTTCCGCAAGTCCTCGGCAGCGGCCACGGCGGCATCCTCACGACGATCGAAACCGGCTCGGGCGGTTACGAGCTGCCATTTCTGATCGGGCTGATCCTCGCCAAGATGGCGGGCTCGGCGGTATCGATCGGCAGCGGTTTTCGCGGCGGCATGTTCAGTTCGTCGCTGTTTCTCGGCGCGCTGTTCGGCGCCGCCTGTTCGGCTCTTGCGCACCGCCTGCTGCCCTGGACGTCGCCCGACGAGGCCGTGTTCATCCTCGCCGGCATGGGGGCGGTCGCCGCCGGTGTCGTCGGCGCCCCGATCACGATGATCCTGCTGGTTCTCGAAGCAACCGCCGATTTTTCGGCGACGCTCGGGGTCACCGTATCGGTGCTCATCTCGGCCCTCGTGGTGCGGCACTGGTTCGGCTATTCGTTCGCGACCTGGCGGTTTCATCTGCGCGGCGTCGCCGTGCACAGCCCGCACGACATCGGATGGGTTCACGATCTGCAGGTCGCCAAGCTGATGCGGCAGGATTTTGCCGCTGTGCCGCCCGAACTGCCGGTGACCGAGTTGTGCCGGCAATTCCCGATCGGGGAGAGCCGCCGCGTTTTCGTGGTCAGCGAAAACGGCGGTTACCAGGGGTATATCGACCTGATCGAGGCGCATGGCGACGAGTTGCTCGATCGGGCCGGGCGGCTGACCGCCGCCGACATCGCGCACGGCGCCGATCATTTCCTGACCCCCGGCCAGCCGGTGCGCGAGACGCTCGACCTGTTCATCGCCTCGGCCGCCGAAATCCTCGCGGTGGTCGACAACCGCGGCGACCGGCGGGTGCTCGGCTATCTCAGTGAGGCTTACGCGCTGCGCCGCTACTATCGCGAGCTGGAGGCGCGGCACCGCGAAGAACTGGGTGACGAAGGATTGTTCAACGCAACACGCGGCCCGGTAGAACACTGAGTGACGATCTTCCTGAAACCAACTTTCCCGCCGGCAATTGAGCATCGACGAAGGATAGGCTGCGGCATTAGGCGCCGAATGCTATGATTGCTTGATGCGCGTAGCAAAACTTCTGGCAGTGGCCCTGTTTGTGCTGCCCTTGCTGACCGGCTCGCCGGCGTCGGCCGACGAAACGCCGGCGCCGTGGGTCGGGCGCGTCAGCCGGGTCGAGGGCAATCTCGCGATCCGCGCTCTGCCGGCGCCCGGCGCGACGCAGCCCTGCGAATGGTGCGATTTGGTGGGCGTCAACGATCCGGTGGCGGCCGGAATGTCGGTGCGTACCGGGCCGCAGAGCCGCGCCGTGCTGCGCAGCGGGGCGGAATTGATCGTGCTGGCGTCGGCCACCGAACTCGATCTGGCACAGCTCGACTTCGAGCGGCACGCAGATCGTGCTGCGCCGGGGTCGCATCGGCGTCCGGCTGTCGCAACTCGACCCGGCGCACAGCATTGAAATCGACATTCCCCGCGGTGGCGTGTGGCTGCTGACCCCCGGCGAATATGACATCACCGCCGGCGATGCGCAGACGCCGGCGCGTATCGCGACGCTCGACGGCCGCGCCCAATTCGTCGGGAAAGGAACCGACAAGGTCGTCGCCACCGGTTCCGCGGTGCTGCTGAGCGGCAGCGACCCGCTTGCCGCCAACCCAAATAGCGCCAACCTCGACAGCGCCACGCCCGACGCGCTGATCGCGTGGTGGCGGGGGGCGGACCCTGCGGGGTCGAACGAGGAGGGCATGCAGGCGCTGCGCTACGTCTCGCCCGAGATAACCGGCTATGCCGCGCTCGACGCCAACGGCAGTTGGCAGACGATCGCCGATTACGGCGCGGTATGGTTTCCGAAAAGCGTGCCGGCCGACTGGGCACCCTACCGAGACGGCCACTGGCGCTGGGTGGCGCCCTGGGGCTGGACCTGGATCGATGACATGGAGTGGGGTTTCGCGACATCCCATTACGGCCGCTGGGCTCGTATCGGCACGCCCGAACCGGGCAACGAACGCTGGGGCTGGGTCCCCGGCAAGCAGGCCGCCCACCCGGCCTATGCGCCCGCTGTCGTCGCGTTTCTCGGCACGGCCGGCGTCGGGCTCAGCTACCCTGACGCGTTCGGCCCGGCGGTTGCGTGGTTTCCCCTGGCGCCGGGCGAAATCTATTGGCCGGGCTACACCGGCGATATCGAGGCGATCCGCCGGCTTAACCCCGACACCCCCGACCTCGCCGCCGGTGAGAACGGCACCCCGCCCTCCACCGTGATGACCGCGACCTACCGAAACCGGCGCTTTGCCAGTGTCGTGCCGCGTCCGGTTTTCCTCGGAGGGCGCCCGGTGGTGCCGTCACTCGTGCAGTTGCCCGAGCAGCGGCTCGACAACGCACCGCTGCTCGCGGGGTCACCGCAACTCTTGCCGGCGCCGCGCGCGCCGGCCGTAACGGCCATCGCCAGCGCTGCGCCTAAAGTCGCAACCGCAATGCGCAATTTCGCCCGCATGCTGGAGCGGCGTCCCGTGCCGCCGGCACCCCGCCCCGCGATCATGTCGGCGCGCGAACGGGGTCGCCTGATGCTTGCCACCGCGCGCGCCCGCGCCTGGGCGGCCCACCTACCGCGCCCCCGCCCGATCGCCGCCGCGCCGCCGCGTCCGCCCCACCTCGCCACCACCACCAGCCGCCACCTCGCGTCGCGCTAGCCGACCGCGACCTGCGCGTCGTCGAGGGCGTTTAGCCAAATTCGGCCGTCTCGGCGACTGCAAGCCCCGCCGGGACGATATCCCAGTAAAGGCCGGCGCCGCACACATCGACCGTGATGTGTCGGGCGCCGGTGATTGGCAGGGTCGCCGAGCCAGTCGTCCAGCGCCGATCGACGCCCTGATCCCGTTCGACGTCGTGCCACCCGCCGCCCTCCAGGCTGTCGAGCGGCACCTCCACCCCATCCGCGCTCAACGCCATCACGCAAACCCCGAGGTCTCGGCGGTCTTCGCTTTCGGGTTCGAGTTCTGCCGGCACCCAACGTCGCGATGCCAGGCGAAGGGTCTTGGCATTCTTCGCCAAATCAAATCGATAGCGGTTCCCGATCAGGGCGGCGGGGCGGATTATCGATCCGTCCGCCACCAGATGCAGATCGCTGTCACCGGTCAGGCGGTGACCGAGACGCTGCGCCCGATCGATCAGCCGGGCCTTGACCCCTGCCACAATCGGCCCTTCGCGGAGCAGTGGAGCGCAGGTCTCGCTCCAGGACCGCGGTTCGAAATCGGGATACAGGTCGAGATAGTCGCCGCCGTTGACAAAGGCGGTGCGGTTGCCGTTGTCGAGATAGCTTTCGGCTGGCAGGCCTTCGGCCAGCAGCACATCATGGCTGTCCAGTTCGACGTGCCAATACGTGACACAATCGACCTCGACCGGCGCGATCGTGGTGCCGTTGACCAGATGCCGGATCGGAATCAGAACATCGTCGACAAAGACGGCGTGTTCCGGGCTGAGCCATAAATCGCGGTACGGCCGCCCGCCGCCGAAGGCGCCCGCCATCACACGCACGGGAAGAAACGCCTCGCCTCGCCCACGAAACGCACACAGGTCGAGATCGCGATAGCCGATCCAGTGGACCGGCCGCTCTTCACCCGCGGCGGTAACGACGATATCGCCGACCGACAGCGCCTCGACGGGCACCTCGCCGCGATCCGTCAGGATCCGGGTGCCGGTGCAATAACACGCCATCAGGTCGATCTCGACCGTGTAGGTATCGCCGAAAGCGGGGTATGCGCTGTCACTGATCATCACATCGTAGAACTGCTTGACGACCTGCCCCGGTGCCAGGAAATGCAGGTCGTCGTCGGCGATCTGGAAATTCCACGCCATGATGCCGGTGGCACCACTGCTGGCATCCTGGGGGAACGTCAGGGTGAAGCTGCCGAGATAGAAATCGGCCTGCGGCGTATAGCTCGCCGTGTGCGGCTCCAGGGCATCGGCGTCGGTAAAGGAGATCGTGCCCGAAATCATCTCGATGCCCGGTGCCGGCGTTACCGACAGGAAGTCGAGGTTGCCGGTCGGTGCGTTCGTCACCAACAACGTTACGGTCGAGTTGCCCGAGGCTGCGACGACATCGTAGAACGTATCGGTATAGCCGGCCCCGTCATCTGAGGTCGTGCTATGGCTCGGCGTGACGACGGCGCCGTTCCACTCAACGGTAAACCCCGTGGTATCGGCGCCGGCACCGTCCTGAACTTCGATGATGTAGTGGCCGCCGGCGAGCGTGATCACCGATTGGCTGATCGGGCCACCCGCGACGCCGGGAAAAAGCTCCGCATAGGTGGTGACGGCGGGGTCGGAAGCGCTGCGCCCCGGATTGGATAGTCCCCCGCTATAGGGCACCCGCTGATCGGAGCCGGGCAAGGCGTCCGGCAAACCGTCGGCGTTGCCCGCCGGTATCAGTTCCGGCGCGGCGTACGATCCGCCAAATGATGCGTTCTCGGTGACGCTCCCCGAGCTTCCGGCGGTAATGACCGGAGCATCGTCCTGCCCGGTCACGTCAAAGGTCAGCGTCGCCGTCGCGAATGCGCTCTCCGGATCGACCACGGTGTAGGTGAAAAGATCAACGCCGGGCTGACCCTGCGCCAGTTCCCTGGCGGCAGCAGTGTCTGCGGTGTAGCTGTACGTACCGTCGGCGTAGATCGACAGGTCCCCGTAGGTGCCATGCACCAGGGTCGGCGACCCGTCGGCAACCGCAATTGGCGACCCGCTGGTGCCGGTTATGATGGCACTGACGACCAGCAGTGCGGTTTCACCCAGGTCGGGGTCGGTATCGTTGCCCAGGACACCGGTTGCGCGCGTCGCTCCGGCTACCGTTATCCCCGCATCAACCGCCACGATATCATCGAACGGGGTCGGCAGATTGTTTCCGACAGGCATCAACTCGCTCCCAACATGCTATTCGTGCCAGAAGATTATGCGGACCACGCCGCTCTTCTGTTGGCGGTCCATGAGTAAAGCCAAGTGGAAAGTCTCAGTGCTTTACGACACCGCCCTCGGCCAACCCTTATCATCTTATTTATATACCGACATAGCCGGTCAAGAGAACAAACCACGGCCCCTCAAATCTGGATTGAAGGCAATTCGTTACGTCCGATATTCTTCTTATTGTCTATCGTCACGAAGGGAGGTAATTAATATACCTTTGGTTAGAGTTTTGCCTCGACGGATTGCTTGACCAGCCGATACCCGCCCCAACGGCTACCTTCGGCCAACACAAACCTTGCCGTCCCGCGAATGTCCTCCGACAATCGCCCTACGGGCACCCTGGCTCACTCTTCCGCCTCATCAGCCATTCAGGAGAACCTGATATGCCGCGTCTTGGTTTTGGCGCCTTTCTCGCCCCGCATCATCCGGTCGGCGAGCATCCGATGCTGCAGTTCCGCCGCGATCTCGACCTCGTCGAGCATCTCGACAAGCTCGGCTATGACGAATTCTGGTGCGGCGAGCACCATTCGAGCGGCTGGGAGATGATCGCCTCGCCGGAGATGTTCCTCGCCGCCGCCGGCGAGCGCTCGAAGCGCATCAAGCTCGCCACCGGCGTCGTCTCGCTGCCCTATCACCACCCGTTCAACGTCGCGCAGCGCATGGTGCAGCTCGACCACATGACCGGCGGCCGGGCGATCTTCGGCTCCGGCCCCGGCGCGCTGGCGTCCGACGCGCACACGCTCGGCATCGACCCGATGACCCAGCGCGACCGCCAGGACGAGGCGATCGGCATCATCCGCCGCCTGTTCAACGGCGAGCGCGTCACCGCCAAGAGCGACTGGTTCACGCTGCAGGACGCCGCCCTGCAACTGTTGCCGCTGCAGGAGGACATGCCTTTTGCGGTGGCCTCGCAGATCAGCCCGTCGGGCATGACGCTGGCCGGCAAGCACGGCTGCGGCGTCATCTCGATCGGTTCGCTGGCGGAGGAAGGTCTCAACGCGTTGCCGACGCAATGGGGCTTTGCCGAGAGCGCCGCCGCCAAACACGGCCAGACCGTCAACCGCAAGGACTGGCGCGTGCTGCTGTCCTGGCACATCGCCGAGACCCGCGACAAGGCGATCGACGAGGCGCGCAAAGGCCTGATGCGGCACCACAACGAATACATCGTCGGCACGTTGCAGCGGCCCGGCGCGACCGCCTTCAAGGACCCCGACGAGGCGATCGAAAAGACCGCCTTCGGCAGCGGCGCCGCGGCGACGATCGGCACCCCGGACGATCTCGTTGCCCGCCTCAAATCGGTGATCGAGATGAGCGGCGGGTTCGGCACCGTCGTCGGGTTTGTGCATGACTGGGCCAACCCAGAAAACACCTTCCGCAGCTGGGACATGGTCGCCCGCTACGTCATCCCGGAGATCAACGGCCATCTGCGCAAGCTGCGCGAGTCGCGCGAGTTCGTCGCGACCAACCGCGGCGTCTTCGACCGCGCCAAGGAAGCGATCATGGCCAAGATCAACGAGAACGAAGCCGCCGTCGCCGCGCTCGCCAAGACCAAGGGCTCGCGCCTCGGCGAAGTCGCCTCGGGCAGCAACGCGATCGACTTCGACAAAATCCGCAACCGGCCCGCTGCGGAGTAATCCACGGATTCCCCTCTCCCGCACCGCGGGAGAGGGTGGCGACCCCCGGACGTGATCCGGGGGAGACGGGTGAGGGTGGTGCAGCATCACGACCCTCACCCGTCTCGCCGCTTACCGCGGCGATCCACCCTCTCCCGCGGTGCGGGCGAGGGCAGCATCACACTCCCTTGAACACGCCCTTGCGCTTTTCCATGAAGGCGCGGCGCGCCTCCTTGGCGTCGTCGGAGCCTTGCAGGATGCCGCCGGCGTTCGAGGTCATCACCATCGTGTTTTCGAGCGTCGTATCCAGCGCGCGTGCGCATGATGCGCTTGCTGATCCATTGCACCAGCGGCGGGATGCCCATCATCCGGGCGCATAATTCGCGGGTGGTTTCCTCGAGTTTTTCCGACGCCACGAGGTGGTTCAGCAGACCCCATTGATAGGCCCGCTCGGCATTCAGTTCGCCGGTATAGGCGAACTCCAGCGCCCGCCCGAGGCCGACCATCTTGGGCAGATAATACGAGCCGCCGTTTTCGATGATCTGACCGGCATTGTGATAGCCGATGAGCCGGGTCTTTCGCAGCCGATACGGATATCGCAGTGCAGCGCCATGTCCATGCCCGAGCCGACCGCCGGCGCCGTTGATCATCGCCATGGTCGGCTTGCGGATCAGCGAGATGTCGCGGTGCAGGTCGGTGAAGCCGTGGAAGAAATGCTGCCGCGCCGCATCGGGCCCCTCATGCGGCGCCGCGATTGCCGGGAAAGTTCTCGCCGGTGATGTCGGCCGACGCGCGCGACCCGAGATTGGCGCCGGAGCAGAACCCGCGCCCAACGCCGGTCAGCACGATCACCCGGATGTTCGGGTCGTCATCACCGGCCCGCATGTATTCGCCGACCTTGGCGACGGTGCCGTTTTCCTCGCGAGGTGCCGACCAGGGCGTTCATCCGCTCCGGCCGGTTGAACTTGATCCAGAGGATGCCGCTTTCTTCGGGTTCGTACAGCAGGTAATCGACCAGTTTTGGTCCCATCGGCGCATTTCCTCCTGTAGGGCGCGTTGTTGCCGCGAGCATGCAGATGCATAGCCGCCAAAGGGCCGCCGTGCAACTGGGCGCTCTGTGGCAGCTCGCCCCCGCGGCACGGGTAAGGGGGAAGAGCGGCATGGAAGCGGGATATCTCGGCGTCGGCGACATGGGCCAGCCGATGGCGACAAGCTGCTCGATGCCGGGCACAGCCTGACGGTCTACGACATCAACGAGGCGGCGATGCAGCCGCTGCTCGACCGCCAGGCGCGGCGCGCGACATCAGCCAAAGGATTTGGCGGACCGGTGCGAGATCGTGTTCGTGTCGTTGCCGACGCTGGCGGCGTTTCGCGAGGTCGCATTCGGCGCCGAGGGCCTGGTCCACGGGCACGGCGATGAAGCTGCTGGTCAACACCTGCACGGTCGGCGTGCCGTTCGTGAAGGAGATCGAGCAGGCGATGGCGGCGCAAGGGGGTCACGGTGGTCGATTGCCCGATCTCCGGCGGGCCGCCGGGGGCGCGGGCGGGCACGCTGTCGGTGATGGTGTCGGGCGATCCCGGCCGCGATCGAGCCGCATCCGCCCGATGATCTCGCTATGGGGCCGGACACTGAACATCGCCGGCGACAAGCCCGGCGCCGCGCAGGTGCTGAAGCTGACCAACAACATCCTCTCGGCGGTCGCGCTGGCAGCGACGGCCGAAGCCTTTGTGATGGGCGCCAAAGGCGGGGTCGACCCGGAGGTTATGGTGATCGGCGATCAGCGCCGGCAGCGGCCGCAACAGCGCCGTCGACAGCAAATTTCCCGCCGCCGTCTTGCCCCGCAGCTTTGATTACGGCGCCGAAATGCACATCCTGATGAAGGACATCGACCTCGCGATCGCACAGGGCGAAGACCTCGGCGTGCCGATGTGGGTGTGCCAGGCCGCCCGCCTCGTCTTCAAACACGCAATGCATCAGGGCGCCGCCAAAGAAGACCTGACCGCCATCGTCAAATATGTCGAACGCGCTGCCAGCTTCGAAATCCCGAAGACCCGTTGACGGCGCGGCGAAGCAGCAGAAATCCGCCGCAGAGCATCAAGATTTTGCCGAAAATAGAGGCGCAGAGAGGAGGAGCAGATGCCAATCGTCGAGGAATACGACGCAATCGCCAGGCGCCTGCGCGAGCTTAAAGCGTCCTCCGCGAAGAGCGCGGACGAGATCAGCAACCTGGAACGATGGCGAAACCTCGCGAGAGAAACCGCGCGCGTGTACGTGGAAAGCAGGCGGCGGCGAATTCTGCCGCAGCCCACCGATTAGCCTTAATCACCGCGAAATGCCCGGACTAGCGTCCCGGTCGCGGACCGGCGGAACCATCCACACCCACCCTCACGCGAGGCAGCGGGAATGCCGGAGCCCCGTGCAGTCTTTGGCGCGAGCGTCACGCTAGCTGGATGTGTGGCACGTGTCGTGTAGCCCGCAACTCCATCAGTATTGTTGCGGCGCCGCTCAGGGTCGAGGGGGCCGGGCCGGAGCCAGGTGGGCGAAGCGTCGGTAGTCGTCGGCACCTGCCATCCAGGCCGGACAGACGAAATTAAGCACGGCACCCGGGAAGTCGTGTTTGCGATACCAGTCCTCGCCAACAATCTCGCCCAGCCGCTTCAGCAATGCAGCAGCACGACGGTTCACCTCAGGCGCGAAAGCGTGTGGCGTGGCAGCGCCTGTAACCAGGTCTGAGTCGAGGCTGAGTTTTTCAAGGAGATAGACCTGGATCGCCTGTTCGACGGCCCGGGTCTTGGCTGTGTTCCCAGGGGAACCGTTCAGGATGAAGCGCGAGATGATCGGTCTGCGCAAGGCGATATCGGTGCTCCGCGCGAAATGCGCCCGGACCAGACGCTCCTCGTCGTCACGCACGCTGCTCGACCCGCCATAGTAGCGATGCTGCACTATCGGCCAAAACTCGTCGATGTCCCACCCCAGGGGTCCGTAGGTGAGCCAGCTCAGTACCACGGTGGGAAAGGGCTGGCTGGCGTAGGTCTTGGCGAGATCGAGGGAACACTTATTGTCGGCGCAGCCGTTGCTCGCCGCGAGAATTCGGTTGGCCGCCTGATGGCAGACACCGTTTATGCCGTAGACGATCCCACTCGATTCCCCCTGGCACCATCCATCGGCCGGGGGACGACAGTCGTTCTTGGTGGTGCAGTCGTAGTTGAGCCGCCATTTATACGGATCGGTCGTCCTAATTCCGGTGCATACCAGAATAGCCAGGACCATATCGATGCTCACCGTGTTTGAAGGAGCAGGCGAGGTCCAATCACTTAGTCGGAAGAGCGGAGCGGGGTTGGCACAATTAGTCGTCCCCGGATAACACTCGGCGCCAGTCGATCCACCGAAACATGGAAACAGGTGGGTCGCCGCCCCGTAGGTTGCGATTGCCCAAGCGTGCTGAACCGGAAAGTCGATGCCGTCGATCGGCAAGGTGGCATTGTCCCATCCGCCGATACAGCTGCCCATGTCGGCGGCGAGCGCCAAGCCCAGCGACGACTTCGCTGTAAATACCGTGGCTGCCGAGGCCGCCAGCAGCGCACGACGATCAAGGATCGGCGAACGGCGAATACTCATAGCAGCATCCCCGCCAAGTAGTGCATACAAGCAGGAGCTGGGGTTTTCAATTTACCCCCACTTTACGATCATATTCAACACCTCATTAACCGATCCCTTCGCTTTAGACTAGGTAAACCGTTTCGGATTTTATGGAGCCACCCGGCCCTCTTTGATGCATCCTGTTCTCGCTTGCGTTCACAGTGACGGCGGCAGCGCGTTAGCCCGCGATCTTCGCGGCCTCGGCGACATCACGCAGCCCGACACAGGCGAGACCCGGCTGACGATCCCCTTCAGGAATTGACGCCACAGGCAGCCGAACTCGATAGCCCTCGATCGACCTGCGACGACGCCATCGCCTTCACGACCGGGCGGCTCGTGCCGCAAGCTCCTGCAGGTCGAGGTCCAACTCCAGGGTTCGCAGCACTTCGTCGTGGATCATCCCCGATCGGTGCAGCCTCAAGATCTCCGCGCGCCCCGCCGCGATGGCGGCGAGCACCACTTCGTAATGCTCCCGGCGATCGCCGGCCCGCGCCTCGGTCTCGCGGCTGTAGCGTTCTGTCACGCGCACTCGGTAGCCGTATTGTTCCAGCAGCCGAGGGTGCTTCTGGCTGCCGTCGGGTTGCAGGGATAAGCGCTCGATAACCGCAAACTGGGCGGCCGCCATCTGCGCCATTGCGTGCTCGTGCTTTAGCTGAGGCACGGTCGCTGTCTCCACGACTTGAAGGCGCAGCAGCCGAATCAACGGACCCATTGTGGTGCCCTGCACCATCACGGTCGCAAGGATGACCGCGAAGGCGGCGGCCAGGATCAAATCGCGTCCAGGCATCGCTTCGGGCACCGACAGGGCAATTGCCAGGGTCACGACGCCGCGCATCCCGGCCCAGCTGATCACCGTTGAGGAACCAAGCCATCGCGACCGGCGCCGCCCGCTGATGCGATCGAACATCGCCCGCAGACCGTCCGACATGAACACCCAGAAAAAACGCGACAGGACGACAGCAGCGACAATCGCCAGAACCGGGATGGCAAGCGTGGTCAGGGCATCGCCGACACCGCCGAGCCGCTCGATGACGCCTCGCAGCGATAAGCCGATCAGGATGAACACAAGCGCTTCCAGCAGAAAAACCACCAGATGCCAAAAAGCGTTTCCGCGGATGCGAACCGCCGCGGAGAAGACCTCGTGCTGATACCAGCCGAGCATCAGACCGCTGGCGACAGTCGAGATCACGCCGGAGACGTGCAATGCCTCCCCGCCGATATAGGCCGCCCAGGGCAACAGAACGGCGGCAACGATGGTGAGCGAAGGGTCTTTCAGCAAATGCAGCGACTTGACCCACAGAAACCCGAGCGTTCCACCGACCGCAAGCCCGCCGACCGCGAGGTAGCTGAACGTGACGACAGCCTCCCCGATGCTGAACGCGCCGGTCATCATCGCGGCGACGGCAAAGCGGAACAGGACAAGGCCCGCGGCGTCGTTGAGCAGGCTCTCGCCCTCCAAAAGCACCATCAGCCGGCGCGGCAATGCCACGCGTTCGAGGACTGCCTTTGCGGCTATCGCATCCGGCGGCGAGACGACGGCACCGAGCGCAAAACACGCCGCCCATGGCAGATCGGGCACGATCCAGTGCGCCACCAGGCCAACCACAAGCGTCGTAAACGCCACGGCTCCGGTGGCCAGCAGCAGAATGCCTCCGAGATTTCTACGAAAATCGGGCCAGGCGGTGAAATAGGCCCCATCCATCAGCAGAGGCGGCAGGAACAAGACGAAGACCAGTTCCGGATCGAGGCTGACCGTGGGGACGCCCGGGACAAATGCCAACACAATGCCGCCGGCTATCAGCGCTGCCGCCGGTGGCAGGCGCAAAACCTTGGCGAGCAGTTCCAGGCCAAGGACCGCTACCAACAGGACCAATGTGAACTCGAACGCGGCGACGGGCGACATAAGCGAACGGGACTGCCGAATGCGGAGCCCAAGTATAGGTGAACGACATCGAGCGGGGACAGCCCGATGACCGGTTTCAACAGCCGCGACTGACCTTCAGGGCCAATGGCTGGAAGGGGTATTAGAGCGCCATTCGACCAAGTGGAGCGCAACCCCCATTTCGCTTTGGCCGGGCTTGACCCGTGGACCTTCAGCCCACGGACATTTGATCCGTGGGCATCTGCGTATCTCGACGAACCCATCGGCCCTCATGCCGGGCTCAAATGGTGTCCCGGGGCGACCCGACGCAGTGAGACAGGAGGATGCCACCGCAATAGTCTACATTCCGGACCAGAGAACCTGCGCGCGGATGAGTTGGCGGCTGCTCGGGGAGGAGCTTGCGAAGTGCGATGTTGTTTGCTCTAACTGTCACCATACCAGAACGCACGAGCGAGCCAATAGCGAGCCACAGAGCACCAAGGCTACCTCTAAGTTATTGATGTCCCCGTAGCTCAGCCGGATAGAGCATCGGTTTCCTAAACCGGGGGTCACAGGTTCGAAGTCCTGTCGGGGACGCCAGCTCTTTACCGTTGCTTCGCCGCGCCCGTCGATTTCCACCGCCGCCGGTGTCCCACCGATCGCGCCAGCGACAGGACCGCCCGTACCCGATACAAGGGCGTGCCGGATCAGCGCCTCTCGGTCACGCCGGTTGCCCTATTTGCGGCGCCCCTCGCGCATTTCGGACGTTATCATCGTGAACGCCGCTGAACGCGGTGCGCGGCAAAAGCGTAGGGGTGTCGGGATGAAGGTTTTGCAGGAGGCATTCCCTGACCTGCTGACCGCGTTTTCCGCGGCGGTCGCAGCGAATGACGGGCCTGGCCTTGCTGCCATGTTTATGCCTGACGGGACTTATGTCGACGAGCTGTTCGGCGCGCATCAGGGGACTGAGGCAATCATCGCGATGCTGCAGCGCTTCCACGATACGGGCCGCGATTATCGCTGGGATTTCACCCACCCGGTGACCGATGGCACAACCGGCTACGCCCGATTTCGCTTCAGCTTTACCTCGCGTCTCCCCGAATGCGAAGGGCGGCCGGTGACGATCGATGGAATCAGCCAGTTCCAGTTCAACGGCAGCCTGATTTCCCGGTATAGCGAAGCCTTCGACAGGGGCGTGGCGCTGGTTCAGCTCGGCTTCCCGGCGGAGCGGATCAGGCGGATCGTCGAGAAGGCTGCCTTGAGGCAGGAAAGCTAGGCCGTCGGCCAAGGTGGCCGCCAGGTTCGCAATCTAGCCCCCGTCGGCGGCGTCGGCACGGGGCGTCCGGGCGCCGTAGAGGCGGGCGGCGTCCGTGCTGGTGACATAGCCGCGCGCCACGTCGGCGGCGATCATTGCGGGGTCGCGGTCTTGCGGCAGGCCATAGCCGCCACCGCCGGGGGTCTTGACCGATATCCAGTCGCCGGGTGCGAGCACATAGCCTTCGCCTTTTGACAGATGCGGCGGGATCGAGGTCGCGCCGCCCTGGCTGACGGCGATCTCATTGACCGCGCCGGGGCTGCCGCCGAGCAGGCCGGGTGGCCCGACGCGGCCGTGGTCCATCAGGAACGACGCCTTGGCCGAGCCGCGCAACAGCCGTATCTGATAGTCGAGGCCGAACCCGCCGCGATGCCGTCCGGCGCCACCCGAGCCTTCGCGCAACGCATAGCGGTCGAACAGGATCGGGTAGTGCTGTTCGAGCACCTCCACCGGCTGGGTCTTGGAGATGCCAACGCTGGAGCAGCCATTGGTCAGCCCGTCGGTCTGCCACCAGCCGCCATACCCGCCGCCGCTGAAGAAATACATGATGTAGTGGCGGTCTTCCTCGGGGTCGTAGCCGCCGAGGCCGAGATTGCCGCTGGTGCCGGCGGGTGCTGCGAACAGCCGGTCGGGGATCGCCTCGCCCATCGCGCCGAACACCGCCTCCATGACCCGCTGCGCGACCTCGGCGGCGCAGCCGGCGACCGGGCGCGGGTATTGCGCATAGAGAAACGTGCCATCGGGCCGCGCGATATGGATCGGCGCAAAGCAGCCGGCATTGATCGGCACATCGGGAAAGATGTGCTTCATCGCGACGTAGACCGCGGATTGCGTCGTCGCCCACACCGAATTCATCGGGCCACTGCAAGGCGGGCTGGAGCGCGACAGGTCGAAATAGATGTCCGAGCCGGCTACCCGCATATCGAGCGCGACTTCGAGCGGCCTATCGACGATCCCATCGCTGTCGACAAAGGCGCTCGCCGAATAGGTGCCGTCCGGGATGCTGGCGATGTGGGCGCGCATCAGCCGTTCGGAGCCGGCCTTCAATTCGGCGATCGCGGCATCGACGGTCTCGACACCGTAGCGGTCGAGCAATTGCGGTCAGCCGCTTTTCGCCAACGCTCAGCGCCCCAAGCTGGGCGCGGATATCGCCGATGCGCTCATCAGCGACGCGGATGTTGTTGAGGACGATATCGACGATGTCCTGGCAGATTTCGCCACGCCGCACCAGCTTGACCGGCGGCAGGCGCAGCCCTTCCTGCACGATCTCGGTCGCGGTCGCCGAAAACCCGCCCGGCACCATGCCGCCGGTGTCGGGCCAGTGCCCGGTATTCGACAGGTAGCACCACAGGTTGCCGCGGTAATAGAACGGCCGCACCATCTTCACGTCCATCAGATGGGTGCCACCGAGATACGGGTCGTTGACCAGGATCACATCTCCGGGATCGAGGTCGCGGCGGCGTTCGATGACCGCCTGTGTGGTGAACTGCATGACCCCGACAAAGATCGGCAGGCCCAATTCGCCCTGCGCGATGACCTCACCGGTGGTGCGGTCATAAATGCCGTTGGAGCGGTCGAACCCCTCCGAGATGACGGGCGAAAATGAGGTCTTTTCGTGCACCAGGTCCATTTCGCTCGCGACTTGCCGCAGGCCGTTCTGAATGACGGCCAGGGTCACCGGGTCGAGGCTCATGCGTTACCTACCAAAATCACCAGATTGCCGAGGTCATCGACGCGGGCGGTCGCGCCGGGGTCGATGACGACTGTCGTGTCCGGCTGCTCGACGATGGCCGGACCGGTCAGCTGCATACCCGGCGCCAGGCTGGCACGGTCATAAAGCGCGGTGTCATGCCAGCTTCCGTTGAAATACACCCGCCGTCGGCCATTCGGTGCCGTTTCCCCTGCCCCGCCGCCGGAGGCCGCGAACATGCCGAGATCGACCGGCTCGCGGCGGCCGATCACCGTGGTGCGGATATTCGCCAGCATCGCCTTCATCTCCGGCAATTCGATGTCGAACCGGAGCTTGTAGCGGGCCAGAAAATCCGGCAGCACGCGCACCGGGTCACAGCCGGGCGAGACCACCGGCACCCGAAAGACGTGGCTTTGGCCGCGGAACAGCAGATCGGCCTCGTGACGCACCACGGTTTCGATCAGCGGCACGCCGTCGCTGTCGAGCAGCCGCCGACCCGCGGCAGCCTGCTCGGCAAAGCGAGTGTCGATATCTTCGGGCACGACATCAGCCAGCGCCTGGCCGACACTCTGCACGAAATCGTGCCGCACATCGGCGAGCACGCAGCCAAGCCCCGAGGTGATGCCCGGAAAGCGCGGCACCAGCACGGTCGGGATGCCCAGTTCGCGGGCGATCTCGACCGCGTGCAACGGCCCGGCGCCGCCGAAAGCGAACAGCGCGAAGTCGCGCGGGTCGTGGCCCTTTTCGACCGAGACAAGGCGGATCGCGTGCGCCAGCTGGTTGGTCGTCACGGCGAGAACCGCGGCAGCCGCGGCGACGGTATCGAGACCGAGCGGATGCCCGATCTGTTCGTCTATTGCCGCGCCCACCGTCTCGACCGCGGTCACCGCATCGACGCCGGTCAGCCGCTCCGGGTTGAGCCGGCCGAGCACAAGGTTGGCGTCGGTGACGGTGACAAAGGTCCCGCCTTTGCCATAGGCGATCGGCCCGGGCCGCGCGCCGGCGCTTTCCGGGCCGACCTGCAACAGCCCGGCGCGGGTAATGCGGGCGATACTGCCGCCGCCGGCACCGATCGTGTGGATATCGACCAGCGGCACGCGCAACGGCACGCCATAGGCGATATCCTTTTCGGCGCTCAACGCCGGCTCGCCGCCGGCGATCAGCGACACGTCAAAGCTGGTGCCGCCCATGTCGCAGGCGACAAGGTTCGGCAATCCCGCCTGTACCCCGATCCGCGCCGCTGCGATCGCCCCCGCCGCCGGACCTGACATCACGGTCTGCACCGCGAGATCAACGGCGGTGCCGGCCGCCATCATGCCGCCATTGCCTTGCATGACGAGCAACTCGTTAGGCAGCCCGGAGCCGCGCAGATTTTGCGACAGCCGCCCGAGATAGCGCGACACGATCGGCTGGACATAGCCGTTCAGCGCCGCCGTGCTGCCACGTTCGAATTCGCGCACTTCGCGCAATATCTCGCTGCCGAGCGTGACAAAGCGGTTGGGCCAGGCCTCGCGGGCGATCTCGGCACAGCGCTGCTCATGCGCGGGGTTGGCGTAGGAATGGATGAAGTGGATGACCAGCGCCTCGGCGCCGCGCTCGCGCAGCAGCCGCACGGCCTGCCGCACTGCCGGCTCGTCAAGCGGCGTCACCACCCGGCCGGCGGCATCGACCCGCTCGGCGACCTCGACCCGCAGATCGCGCGGGATCAGCGCCTCGAAGCTGCCGGTCATGCCATAGGGGTTGGGCCGGGTGCGGCGCCCGAGTTCGAGTACGTCGCGAAACCCTGCCGTGGTGATCAGGCCGCAACGCGCACCCTTGCGTTCGAGCACGGCATTGGTGGCGACCGTCGTGCCGTGCACCAGCACTGCGATCGCGGCATGATCGACCCCCAGCGCCGCCAGCCCGGCGATAAAGCCGACCGACTGGTCGTCCGGGGTCGAGGGCACTTTCGCGACGCGGAACACACGCGAGCTGGGATCGAGCGCCAGCAAATCGGTAAACGTGCCGCCGACATCGACCCCGATCTGCCAAGCCATATGCTGCAGCCCCGCCCAATCGACCACCGGTATCGTCGTCATATCCCGATCCTGATCGCTTTAATAGATGCGGGCTTTGACCGCCCGCCTCTTTGGTACAGGAGTTCCCTCGCGCTGCTCTGACGCGGTTGCATCGCCGTGTGGACCAGGTCCAAGCTGCCCGGTCTTGCGTCTCAAAAGTGTCCCCGGGGACTTGCGGGCGCCATTTTGAAAGGAAAACAGAGTGTTTGGAGCGTTAACCCGCAGATCGTTACTGCGCACTTCCGTTGGTTTTGCCGCCGCCGGGGCACTGGCGCGACCCTATATCGCCAATGCGGCCGCCAGCACCGCCACTGTGCTTTGGATACAGGGGTTTGCCGAAGAAGAAGATATCTCGTTCAAGAAGATCGCCGGCGATTATGAAAAGGCCAGCGGCAACACACTCGATTATACGATCCTTCCCTATGCGCCGATGCGACAAAAATTGGTCGCGGCGCTCACCAGCGGCGCTGTGCCGGATCTCTTCCAAAGCAGCCCATACGAGGCCATCGCGCTATACGCCTGGGAGAATAAGCTGGCCGATGTCAGCGATGTCGTCGAGACGCAGCGTGCAGAGTTCACGGAAACCGCGCTCGTTACGGTGAATTGCTATAACGGCGTCGAGAAAAAGCGCGCCTTCTATGGTGTCCCATACAACCAATCGGCGCTGCCCAACCATGTCTGGCGCCCATTGGTCGAAAAGGCCGGGTACAAAATGGAAGACATCCCAAAAACCTGGGATGCCTTTTACGACTTCTTCAAGGAAGTGCAAACAAAGTCCCGCGCGACCGGCAATCGTAAACTTTATGGAATGGGCTTGACGCTCAGCACGACGGGAAATGATACGAACAACCAGTTCGAGTATTTCCTGATGGCCAACGGCGCCGCCCAAGGTCTGGTCACCAAGGATGGCAAGCTGCACGTCGACGACCCCGCGGTACGCGGCGGCCTGATCAAGGCGCTGACTTACGTGTCGACCGCGTACAAGGACGGCTTCATTCCGCCGAGCGCCATCACGTGGAACGATTCAGACAATAACAACGCCTTCCACGCGAAGCAGGTCGTAATGGATCTCGATGGCTCGATTTCCACCGAGGTCGCCATCATCAAAAACAAGCAGGATTACGACGACATCATCACGATGGGCATGCCGCTGGGCAATGACGGAAAACCGCTCACGAGCTTTACCAACAACAGCTGCGCGCTCATTCCCAAGGGCGCAAAGAATATCGACGTTGCGAAGGATTTTCTCAAATACTTCATCCAGCCCAAGGTTCTGAACGAGTACCTGAAGACCGGGCTGGGCCGCTATCTGCCACCGATGCAGTCGATGCTCAAAGACCCCTGGTGGCAGGCAGACCCGCATCGCGACGCCTTTATCAAACAGGGTTTGCTGGGGCCGACGGCGCCCGCCTTATGGGTCTATAACCCGGCCTACGCCCAGGTCCGCAACGAACACGTCTGGGGCACTACCCGGCTCGACGTCATCCAGGGCGGCATGACGCCGGAAGCCGCGGCCGACAAGGCGCTCAAGCGGATTTCCGAGGTCTTCGCCAAATTCCCGATCGGGTAACCCGAGCGAATGACCGCCTGAGAGAACTGTCGGAACCTCCCCACTTTGTCATTCCGGGGCAGCCCGCAGGGCATGAACCCGGAACCCAGGAACACCGCCTTCGCCCTTTTGGCACCGTCCGTGTTCTTGGGTTCCGGGTCTCGCTCCGCTCGGCCCCGGAATGACAGAGAGACGAGGAATTTCCCCATAAAGTTAGCTCACTCCGCGCGCTACCCCCGCGCGCGGATTGCGGCGATGCGCTGCAAGACGCGCTGGGCGCGGTAGACGATCGGATAGTCGATAAACTTGCCGTCGAGTTGGATCGCCGCGCTGCCTTCGGCTTCGGCCTTGGTGAAGGCCGCGGCGACGCGCTCAGCAAAGGCGATCTCCGCGTCGCTCGGGGTGAAGACCCGGTTCACGATCGGGATCTGATCCGGATGGATGCACATCTTGCCCTGGAACCCCATACCGAGCGCGGTGCGGGCCGACGCTTCGAGGCCCTCGCCGTCGGGCAGGTCAACCCAGACCGTATCGAGCGGCGCCTCGATCCCGGCGGCGCGCGAGGCCGTGACGATCGTGGCCCGGGCATGGGCAAGCTCTGTCTCGGCACGGCTCCAAATCATGTTCACATCGAGGGTGAAATCGCCGGCGCCAAAGGCGACCCGTCTGACGCGGGTGCCGGCCGCGAGGATCGCCCCGACCCGGTCGAGGCCGCACGCCGTCTCGATAATCGGGATCAGGTCGATGTCACCGGCCGGCAGGTCGCGGTCGCGTTCGAGTTGCGCCAGCAGCCAGTCGACGGTGGCGAGCCCGGCGGCGCTTTCAACCTTGGGCAGAATGACCCCGTCGAGACCGGGCCGCACGACGGCCACCAGATCGCCGTAACAAAACTGGGTATCGACGGCATTGACCCGGACATAGAGCTGACCCCGCCGCGGTCTTTGCAACGCCGTCACGATCAGGTCGCGGGTCGCGGTCTTCTCGGCGGTGGCGACCGCGTCTTCGAGGTCGAGGATCACCGCGTCGGCGTCGAGCGTCAGCGCCTTTTCGACCCGGCGCGCGTGATTGCCTGGCGCGAACAGGAAGCTCCGCAGCGGCCGGCTGTCGTTGCTCATCGTGTCACCCTCATCGCGCGTCCCCGGATTGCTGCGCCAGAAAATGCTCGACGATCTCCCAGCCGGTGGCGCGCCAGACGCCGGCATGCGAGCAGATGTAGTCGAGCGCCGCATCGAGCGCGCCGATCCGATGCGGCTGGCCGGTCACGAACGGGTGGACCGCGATCGCCATGACGCGCGGGATCGTCTCGCCTTCGCGGTACAGCGTATCGAATTGGCGCCGCAGCATCGCCTCGAACTCGGGCACCGACACCTTCATCTCGAAATAGGCCGGCACATCGTTGGTCTGCACCGAGTAGGGCAACGAAACCAGCGGCGGATCACCGATGTCGAACAGGTAGGGCTGATCGTCGTTGACCCAGTCGCAGACATAGCGGATGCCGGCTTCGGCGAGATAGTCGAGCGTGTTCCAGGTCTCCGACAGGCCGGCGCCGAGCCAGCCCACCGGCCGCTTGCCGGAGGCCGCCTCGATCCGGTCGATCGTCGCCCGCACCGCGGCACGTTCATCGGCCGGGTCCATCTCAGCCAGCCGCAATGCGTTGGTCTGGTTGTGGCCGATCAGTTCCCAGCCGAGCCGGCCGGCCTCCTCGATGATCTCAGGGTGATGGTCGCAGACTTCGCTGTTCAGCGCGGCGCTGGCGCGAATGCCATGCCGCGTCAGCACCTCCATCAGCCGCCAGATGCCGACGCGGTTGCCATAGTCGCGCAACGCCCAGTTGCGCACATTCGGAATTTTGGCGTGCTCGCGCGGCACGCGCTCGTTCTGGTTTCCCGGCATCACATCGTCGAGGCCGAAGAATTCGATGTTGGGATTGACCCACAGCGCGACCCGCGCACCGCCCGGCCAGGTCAGCTTCGGGCGGCGCGTGATCGGAACATAGGCCAGCGGGCCGTAGCGGCGCGGTGTCATTCAGCGGCGCTCCTGTTGGCGGGTCTGTTTACGCGCGGCGCAGCTTGTACCAGGGATGCGGATTGCCCGGCACCTTGACGCGCAATGTGTAGACCGAGGTATGCGCGCAGCACAGCAAGGTCCGCAGATCCGGCCCGCCAAACGCGAAATTCACCGCCTGCTCGGGCCACCGGATGATGCCGATGCGCTCGCCGTCCGGCGCGATGACCCAGATGCCGCCCGGCCCGGTGCAATACACCCGGCCGATGCTGTCGACCTTCAGCCCATCGGGTATGCCCGGCTCGGTGCCTTCGTTCATGTCGGCGAAGATGCTGCGCCCGATCATGTTGCCGGCCGCGTCGAGCTTGATCGCATGGATGTATTGCGACGAGCGCGTGTTCGCGACATACATCGTGCGCTCGTCCGGCGACAGCGCGAGCCCGTTCGGGTATTCGCAATGCGCCAGCACGCTCAAGCCGCCATCCGGCGCCAAACGATAGACGCAGGCGCCGTCCCACAGATTGTTGTCGCCTTCCGGCCCCGGTATCTCGCGCTCGTGATAGGGGCGGCGCTTGTCCGGATCGGTGAAATAGAGACAACCGTTCGAGTGGCAGATCACATCGTTCGGCCGGTTGAAACGCCCGCCTTTGTAGTTGTCGACCAGCGACTCGACCTTGCCGTCGGCGCCCATGCGCGTCAGGCGCCGGTCATCGCCTTCGCAGACGATCAGGCGGCCCTGCAAGTCGAAGGTCGTGCCGTTGCCGCCGATCGTGGTCCGGACAACCTCCGGCTCCTTCCCCGGCGTCAGGCGAAACAGCTTGTTCTGGCGAATATCGACAAAATACCAGTAGCCGTCCGGATGCCATGTCGGCCCTTCGGTAAAGATGAACCCCGTGGCGAGACGTTCGGCTTCGGTTGTTTCCAGCACCTCGGGCAGGTCATTGGCGGCCGGCATCGATGTACTCCTGTTGGTCAGAATGCTCTTGCTAGAGCACGATCATTTTAGGCGTGATCCCTTTTTCCCGTCGTCCCCGCGAAAACGCATAGGCGCTAGCGTTAAAGAGAGTTGCCTCATTTCTGTCATTCCGGGGCAGCCCGCAGGGCTGAACCCGGAACCCAAGAACACGGTCTCAACCGACCACCCTTCACGCCCAGGTCGCGATGGCGGTCGCGATGACGCGGTTCAGCGCCGCGAGGTCCATCGGATGGTCGGTCTCGTTGCTGACCGCGACCGTCAGGCGATGGCGGCGCAGGATGAAAATGCGCTGGTCGGAGGCGCCGGATGCCCAGGCCGTATCGGTCGGAAGATCGGGGAAAAGGCGGTCGATATTGGTGCGGAAGCACGCCGCATAGCTGGTGCCGGTATGCGTCGCGGTCAGCGCGTAATCGGCCCAGCCTTGCGGCAGCAGCCGCTCGCCGTCCCACACGCCGTTCTGCAAGTACAGCACGCCGAGCTTGGCGTAATCGCGCAATGTCGCGAAGCCGGCGCCCGAGCCGATCAGATTGCCGGCGATGTCGGCGGAATGCTGGTAGCTCGCCATGCCGAGCCGATCGACCAGCAGACCGTACAACGTCTCGTGGTAGGGCAGCCCGCGCCGTTCGATCTGGTCGCGGATGATCGCGCCAAGCACGTTGAGCCCGCTGTTGATGTAGCGGTAGACGGCGCCGGGAACGGTGGCGACGATCGAGCGCTGCGCCGCCTCGAACGCATCGCCGGCGTCCTGGTAGACCGCGCTGTTCTCAAAGCCGAGCGTGACGCTTCCGTCGCCGTGCGACACCGGAAAGCCGAGCCCCGAGCGCATCCGCAGCAGGTGATCGAGCGTGATCAGATGGTGGATCGAGCGCGGATCGCGCCATAGCGGCGCCGGCGCCGGGTCATGCACCGAGGCGAGCCAGCCCTCCTGGATCAGCCGGCCGATCACCGTGCAGGTGATCGCCTTGGTCATCGACCAGCTCGGCGTTACCCGGTCGGCGGCGCCAAATGCGCTGTAGCGTTCGCACAGGATGCGCTCGGGCGTGGCGATCAGGACGCCGTAGGCGCCGGTCGAAGCGGCGAAGAAGGCATCGAGCGCGCGACTGATGTCGGCGGGCGGCGCGGCCGGCGCCTCGACCGCATCGCCGAGCGGCCAAGCGCCCCTGGCCGCTGGCTGCCGCCGCGTAATCGGCTGCGGATCAAAGCGCAGCCCCGCCTGCGGCCCCAGGACGATGCCGCCATAACCGGGCCGCGCAACCGCGGCGCCGACGACCGGCTCGCCGAAATCTGCGTCGTTCCAGCGGACGGTAACCCGGCGGCCGGCATCGTCCATGTCGATGACGATGTCGCCGGCGGCGATGTGCGGCAGCCAGTTCTCGCCTGCCCGCCCGCCGCAGCGCGGAACCCCAGCCCGCCCGGCGCGACCGCCGGTCGCCAGCGGAAATGCCGCTCGGCCGTGGCGCGGTCGAGGCCACTGACATAACGCATATCGACGAGGCGCTTGGCCGCGAAGTTCATCGTGCGCTGGCGCAGTGCGCGGGGCGAGGCATCGTAGACCAGCGGGTCCGGCAGGCCGTTGCCGAAAGGCTGCGGCGTGCGGTCGAAATAGGGCTCCACCGGAGCGGCATTAGCCCCTGACTGGTCGCTCATCCTGCCGCTCCTCCCCGAGTGATCGACATCAGGGTGCCGCTTTCGCGCGGCGCCGGCAATTCCCTTGGGCGAAGACACGATGCTGCTGTGTGTCTACGACGCGGTCTTGACCAGCGCGCGCAGCACCTCGGCGACACTCCAGGCCTGCGCGATGCAGCCGCGCGGGGTGAAGGGAGCCTCGGCGTCGAAGACTTCGCTGATCGAGCCGATGCCGGCCTCGGCGAGATGCGGACCGAACCCATCGAGAAAATGCCGCGCCGTCTCGCGTTCGTCGGGATGGACCTTGAGCCATGCGTCGATAAAGGGCCCGATCAGCCAGGCCCAGACGGTGCCCTGGTGGTAGGCCGCGTCGCGGGACCGCAGATCGCCGAAATAGCGCGACTTGTAGTCCGGCTGCCCGGGCGCCAGCGACCGTAGCCCAACCGGCGTCAGCAGACGTTCGCGGACTGCGGTGACAACCGGCTCCCAGCGCGCGGGGTCGAGCACCGGATGGTCGAGCGAAATCGCGAAGATCTGGTTTGGCCGGAACGAGGCGTCATCGCCGTCCTCGCCATCGACGACATCGTAAAGATAGCCGCCGGGCTTGTTCCAGAAGCGGCGGTTGAACGAGTCGCGCGCCCTGTCGGCATGCCCGGTGATTTCGGCGGCCTCCGGGTCCTGCGCGTCGTTGAGCCAACCGGCCAGCAGCCGCAGCGCGTTGTACCAGAGCGCGTTGATCTCGACCGCCTTGCCGCGCCGCGGAGTGACGACCCAGTCGCCGACTTTGGCATCCATCCAGGTCAGCTGGTAACCGGCCTCGCCCTTGCATCAGGAGCCCGTCCGCCGGGTCGACCTTGATACCGAAGCCGGTGCCGGCGAGATGATGCCGGACGATGTCCTTCAGGATCGGCAGAATCAGCTCCAGCGTCATCCGGGAGTTGGTGTGCTCGACATAGCGATGCAGCGCATGAAAGAACCACAGCGTCGCGTCGGCGGTGTTGTAAAGGCCCTGGCTGCGCCCTTCGGGAAACATGTTCGGGAATCAGGCCGTCGCGGACGTAATGCGCAAAGGTGCGCAGAATCCACCGCGCCTCTTGTTTCCGCCCGGTCGCGAGGGTCAGCCCCTCGAGCGAGATCATCGTGTCGCGGCCCCAATCGGTAAACCAATGGTAGCCGGCGATGACGGTGCGGACCTCATCGCCCTCGGCGCGCGCCCGCGCGACATCCGCGATGCGGCCGACCGGCGTGATGACAAAGGTGTCGGCCGCCAGGACAAGTTCGGCACCGAGCCCCTCGCGTCCCGGCGGAGCGGCCATGCCTGATCAGGCGACGGCGACGCTCGCTTTCAAAGGCCAGCGCGTCATCAGGGCTCAGCGCCGAGACGGTGTGCCACGGTTCGGTGGCCGCGATAAACGTCAGCGGGCGGTCGTGGCAGACCTCTCCGGCAAGATAGCCGGGACTCCATAGCCAGCCCTTGGACTCGTAGCCGCGCTGCGCCTCGATCTCGAAATAGCACTCGCGCCGTGATCCGCCATCGGCGGTAAACGTCGCCCCATCGCTACCTTCGATCGCCAGATGGAGCGTCGGCAGACCGGGACCGGCCGTGATCTCATAATGCTGTCCGCGCGCGGTCAGCGCATAATCGGAGGCGAGCGCCTGGCCCGACCGGCGCCTCGAGTGCCCGGAAATTGACGAACGGCCGCAGCCGCAGCCGCGCCCGCCCCGTATCGCCGAGCAGGCGGAAGGTCACATGCACGATATTGTGGCCGGACGGCAGCACGACCGATTTCTCGATCACCATGCCGTCGATTTCATGCCGCCAGCTCGGCAGGCCGAGCTTTAGCGTAAAATCGATAAAGCGGCCGTGCTCGCGCAGATTGGCGACGGTGCCGTCGGCCCGCTCGATCTCGACATCAAGATCGTTCAGCACCACCATACGGCCGAGCGGCGGCGGCAGCGCCGCGATCAGAAAGCCGTGGTACCGCCGCGTGATCGCGCCGGAAATCGTCGCTGAGGCAAAGCCGCCAAGCCCGTTGGTCACCAGCCATTCGCGCGGCACATCGGTCAGCGGGGTTCTCATCGCGCGTGACGCGGATGACATCAGTCATGCACCACCATCGGTTACATTACGATCTTCCGGCACAAGAACGATCGCCGCCTGACCGGGGATGCGCCAAATCCCCTCGGGGTCGAGCGGCACGATGCCGGCGCCGCCATAACGCGGCGCCTCGCTCGACCACAACAGCCGCCACATGCAGCCGTCGACCGGCGCCAATAATGGCTCGGGCGCCGGGTCGAGAACGGCATCGCCGCCCAGATTGACGATCAGCAGCCGGTCCTGGCCGTCCCGGTCAAAGAACCGCAACAGCCAGGCCTCGTCGCTCAGCACGGCGCCATCGATGCGGGCCGGACGCTGCCGCAGCACCGGGTCCTCGCGGCGCAGCGTCAGCAGGTCGCGATGCAGCGCATAGATCGCGCTGTTGCGCTGCCGCTCGCCATGGTCGAGTACCGACCGGCGGAACGTGTCGATGTCGCCGGGATCGGTCAGCCGCGCCTGCATCTCGCTGCTGGCGAGGCTGGGAAACTGGGCGAGAAACGTGCCGCGGCCGGCGCGGACGGCGCGCGCCAGCTCGGGCTCGTGGTCGGCGAAATAAAAGAACGGCGTCGAGGCAGCGAATTCCTGGCCCTGGAACAGCATCGGCACGCCCGGCATCAACAGCGAATAGGCGGTCATCGCACGCAGACGGCCGGGGCTCGCCAGCGCGTGGCAGCGCTGCCCACCGCCCGAATTGGCGACCTGATCGTGGTTCTGGAGAAAAACGACAAAGCATTCCGCCGGGAGATCGAGGCTCGGGGTGCCGCGCGGCTTCTTCTGCCACTGATAGCGCTGCCCCTGATACAGAAAGCCGTATTTGGCTGCGGCGACGAACTCGCCCGGCCGGCCGCGATAATCGTTGTAATAGGCCTCGTGGTGACCGGTCAGCGCGACCATCGCGCTGTGGTGAAAATCATCGTTCCACAACGCGTCCAGCCCGTAGCCGCCTTGCTCGGGCGACCGCAGCAGCCGGGCTTCCTGGCGCTCGTTCTCGCCGACGACAAAGGTCAGGCGATCCGGCCCGGCGGCCTCGCGCACCCGCCGCACGATGGCGGCGAGGATGTGGTCTTCCGACCGGTCGAAAATCTGTTGCGTCGCGTCGAGACGCAGACCGTCGAGGTGGTACTCGTCGATCCAGTAGCCGGCATTGGCGAGCACGAATTCGCGCACCGGACCCGCGTCGGGGCCGTCGAAATTGACCGCCTCGCCCCACTCATTGTCATAGCGGTCGGTGCAATAGGCGGGCGAGAACGATAGCAGGTAATTCCCGTCCGGGCCGAAATGGTTGTAGACGACGTCGAGGATCACCGCGATGCCGAGCGCGTGCGCCCGATCGACAAAACTGCGGAAATCGTCGGGCCGGCCATAGAGGCGGGTCGGCGCGAACAGGTCGACCCCGTCATAACCCCAGCCAAAACCACCGGAGAATTCCGCAACCGGCATCATCTCGATGCAGGTAATGCCGAGTTCGGCGAGGGCGGGCAGTTGGCGCGCCGCCGCGGCCCAGCTGCCCTCCGGCGTGAAGGTGCCGACATGCAGCTCGTAGATGACGAGCTGTTCGCGCGCGATCCCGCGCCACGCGCCGTCGCGCCAGGCAAATCCGTCGGGGTCGATGATCTCGCTGGCGCCGTGCGGCCCGTCCGGCTGAAATCGCGACGCCGGATCGGGCAACGCCTTGTCGGCGTCGATCGATACGGAAACGATACCGCATGCCGGCCCGCGCCGATGGTACCCGGCAGGAGAAATACCCATCGGCCTCGGGCGTCATCGGTGCCGGCTCCAACCCCTCGATCTCCACCGCAACCGCGCGACCGACCGGCGCCCAGAGGCGGAAATCGACGCCGCCACCCGGCTGCGGTTCCGCGCCGACCGGCAGCCGCCGGACCGGACGGGAAACGGCAGCCGGCCTCGTATCCATCGAAGCCGCCGCTGTGGAGGCGGTGGCCGACGGCGGCACAGGCGGCGTTAAGGGCTGGTCCAGTTGGATACCTCCTTGGTTTGCAAACACCTGACGACCGGTTCAGGGTTCGGCCGACTGCGTCGTCGTCTCGGGCATCGGCTAGAGCGGCATTCGACCAAGTGGAGTGGCATTCCTAATTCCACCTTGGCCGGGCTTGACCCGTGGGCCTTCAGCCCACGGACTTGATCTGTGGGCATCTATGTCTTCAGTTCGCGTCGCTTGCCGATAAAGACGTGGACCCGCGGGAAGGGAATTCAGATAGGCGAACGAACTCGATCGGACTCCGCTTTATGGGCGGCAGACCCAACGGGTGGCTAAGGCAGGTACTTAACAGCGTCGTCCGCGCCAAGTTCCCCCTGCCCCTCCGATCGGCATTCGCGGCACCGAGTGACGCGGAAATCGTTGCGCTTTAAGCCGGTTCAGGGTGCCGAGCGGGCGCGACGCCCTGAACCGGCTTACCCGGGCAGTACGATCAGTAACTCGGCTTCGACGCAAACGGCGTCAGCTGGATTTCATGGCTCCAGCACGAGCGGTCCTGGATGTGCAGATACCAGAACGCGTCGGCGATCTTGATCGGGTTGATGATCAGATCGGTCCGGTTGGCGTTCCTCGGCAGAGCCCTGGTGCCAGGCGAGTCGATGGTGCCGTCGATTACCACGTTGGCAACATGCACGCCGAATTCCGAGTATTCCTCGGTCAGCACCTGCGCCAAGGTGCGCATCATTACGCGCGGGTAATAAAGCGACTGCCCGGTATAGCGCTTGCGCCCGCGCAATGAGCTGGAATTATTCGAAAAGAAGAACGAGCCGTGCCCGTTCTGGCGCATCGCCGGCAGGACTTCCTTGGCGACGAGAAACGGGCCGCGGCAGGCGATGTGCTGTGTCGCGTCGAACATTTCCACCGTAATGTATTCAAGAAGTTCCTTTTCCGGCGGCAGATCGCGGCCCTCCAGATAGCCGGCGTTGTAGACCAGCACCTCCGGGTCGCCGGCCTCGCGGCGGATCGTCTCAAACGCCTGCGTGATCGAGTCGGGCGAGGACAGGTCGAGTTCGACGACCAGGCACTCGCCACCCTGCTCCTTGATCGCGCCCGCCAGCCCCGCCGCGTTTGACGCGGTCCGGGTGGTGATCACGGTGAAAAAACCCTCCTGGGCAAATTTCTGCGCGATCGCGCCGCCGACGCCCCAACGCACGCCGACCGGCACGATGTTCTCGTCGACCGGCTTGCCATGCAGCATCGCGGTCATCCGGCCATCTGACTGCCATTTCGAGGTGGCACCGATCACCACGGCAACCTGCTTGTTCTTCGCGTTCGTCTTCATATGGCGTGTCCTTCCATGTCTTCGGCTTGCGGATGAACCGTCAGCCTATTCCGACAACGCTGCCGGCGGAATACGCCGTGCGCTCTTTCGTTCTTATGTGCTTCCGACGTCGACGATCAGGCTTCCCACCGCATCGACCCTTGCCTTGTCGCCGGGGTAAAGGACGGTGGTCGCCGAGATTTCCTCGATCAGCGCCGGACCGGCGATTTCGTTGCCGGCGAGCAGGGCTTCGCGCTGCCACACGGGGCATTCATGCCATGCCCGACATCGCCGACATCGCCGCCGCTGCGCCCCTGCAGGCTCAACGCCCGCAGCAGCCCCCGCACCGTACCGAGCGCCCGGTTCTCCGGCGTTGTCGGTACCTTGGCGACAGTGACGGTCTTGGTCGCCTCGTCATAGGCGAGGTTATCGGTAAACGTCCCACCGACATCCGAGGCAACACGGAGGTGGGCAGCGGTCATTGCAGCGGGCCGGCCAGAAAGGCATCAAGCAACGGGTGGCGCGTGGAAGCGAACGGATTCGTCACCGTTACCCCGCCCCAGGTAAACCCGTCCTGGAAATCTTCGGACAGCAGCAGGCGGCAATCCGCGTGCGCAGCCGCAGAGAGGATCACCGCGTCCCAGATCGGGAGCTTATGGTCGGTCGCGAGGTCTGTTGCGGCCAGCAAGATAGGGAACGTTGTCTCGATCACAGAAAAATGATCTCGCCACTTGAGCACTGCTTCGCGGGCATCCGCGCGTGAGCGCCTTCCTTTGCGCACCAGGACATTGAACAATTCGCCAAGGGTCTGGACTGGAACCAGCACATCCGGCACCGGCAATCGCAACACCAGCGCGACCGCCATGTCCTGCATTTCGGGCTCGTCGATGCCTTCGGCGTAAGCCATCACATTCGTATCGAGCGCCACCCTCACCGGTCGTCCTCATAAAGCTCGTCGCGCGTCCAAGGCCCCGCTCGCATCGGCCTCTGTGCTTTAAGATGCTCGATCAGGGCAGTACGGGCAGCGGCGGCGACCCGCTCGCCGCGCGATACCGGCAGAATACGGGCGACTGGCTTGCCATGCGCGGTTACGACAAAGCTGTCCCCTTCCCTGACCCCGCGCAGTACCTCGGAAAATCGGCGATTGGCCTCGGCCGCAGAAATCATCTTTTCCACGAGCGGCTCCACTTGTAGTGATATTGCCTAATTAATAAGAAAGACCGGCGGCCGCAATGGCGCTGGCGAAACCTGGGCGCGGTACTGCCCGTACTAAACAAGGAGCGGCGGATGAAGCTCGGGGTGGCGTTGCCGATCGTCGATATCGGCGGGGAGCCGGGGCCGATCCGCGATTTCGTACAGGCCGCCGAGGCGATCGGCTATCAGGGGATCGCTGCGCCGGACCACGTGCTCGGCGCCAATGTCGCGAGTCGGCCGGGCTGGACGCAGGGCCGCGGCCCGCTCGACCGATCTCTACCACGACCCGTTCGTGCTGTTCGGCTTTCTCGCCGGCGTCACCAAGATCGCGGATTTTCGACTCAGGTGCTGATCCTGCCGCAGCGCCAGACGGTGCTCGTCGCCAAGCAGGCGGCCTGCCTCGACGTGCTGTCGGGCGGCCGGTTCCGGCTCGGCATCGGGGTCGGCTGGAACGAGGTCGAGTTCACCGGTCTCAACGAGAATTTCCACAATCGCGGCCGGCGCTCCGAGGAGCAGGTCGAGGTCATGCGGGCGCTGTGGGCCGAGCCGCATGTCGACATTCCAGGGAAGTGGCACACGATCGACGATGCCGGCATCAACCCGCGCCCGGCCGCCGGCAAGGTGCCGATCTGGTATGGTGGCCACGCCGATGTGACCTTGCAGCGCGTCGTCAAATGGGGCGACGGCTGGATGCCGCTCGCCTACGCGCCGGGCGACGAGGCGCGCGCCGCGTTCGACAAATTGCGCCGTATGGCCGAGGCGGCCGGCCGCGACCCCGCGACGATCGGCATCGACACCCGCGTCTCGGCCGGCCGGTGACGAAGCGAAATGGCGCGCCGATGTCAGCTTCTGGAAGTCGCTGCGGGGTCACCCACCTGACGCTCGCCAACTACTACCAGAGCGGCCATCTGCACCGCATCGAGGGCCGCACGCTGGCCGACCATATCGCTGCGATGAGGCGCTACTGGAACGCGGTAGCCGACCTGCTGTGACATGGCTGGGGCCTGGAAGCCGCAGCCGATCGACGACGTGCCCGACGGGCTGATCCTGTTCGATGGCGTTTGTGTGTTGTGCTCGTACTGGGTGCGGTTTGTCATCGAGCGCGATACCGAGGCGCGCTTCCGGTTTGCCGCGGTGCAAAGCCTCTACGGGATCGGCGCTGGCGGCGCGGCTGGGCATTTCCGTCGAGGACCCCGAGACCAATGCGGTCATACTGGGCGGGCCGGGCCTATTTCAAATCGGATGCCGCGATCCGGTGATATCGCGCCTGCCGCGGCTGGTGGTGGGCGCGGGTGTTGCTCGCGGTGCCGCGGCGCGGTGCGCAACTGGGCCTATGACCGGGTCGCGCGCAGCCGCTACCGGCTGTTCGGGCGCACCGATGCCTGCCTGATGCCGACGCCGGAATTGACCGCCCGGTTTATCCACGACGCTCGTGACGGCGGCAAGTGAGGCAGCGAGTCGTCGTCGTCGGCGGCACCGGCGGTTTCGGCCGCCGGCTGGTCGAAGGACTGGTCGCGACCAGCGATTTCGATGTCGTGATCGCCGCTCGCAACCGCGGCCGCGGCGACGCACTGGCGGCCTCGCTCGCTCCGGGGCGGGTGACGGCTGTCGCACTCGACACCGGCACGGTCACGCCGAGGCCCTGACGCAAATCGACGCCTTCGCGGTCGTCGATGCCGCCGGCCCGTTCCAGGGCGCCGATTACCGGTTGGCCCGTGCGGCGATCGACGGCCGGCATGCATTACGTCGATCTCGCCGATGCGCGCGATTTCGTCGCCGGGTTCGGCGCGCTCGATGCCGACGGCGCGCGCCGCCGGTGTCGTCGCGCTGAGCGGCGCCAGTTCGACGCCGGCGCTGTCGCATGCCGTGCTCGACCGGCTGACCGCCGGGCTGGCGGCGGATCGACCGCATCGAGATCGCGATCTCGCCGGGCAACCGCGCCTCGCCGCGCGGGCTCGCGGTGATCCGCTCGATCCTGTCCTATGCCGGCCGGCCGGTGCGCGTGTTCGACGGCGGCGACTGGACGACCCGGCCGGGCTGGGGGATGACGGTCCGCCGCGACATGCCCGGCCTCGGGCGTCGCTGGCTGTCACTGTGCGAGACGCCCGACCTCGATCTGGTGCCGGCGCGGTTCGCGCCGCGCGAGGCCGCATTGTTCCGCGCCGGTCTCGAATTGCTCGGTCTTGCATCTCGGCTCGTTGGCGCTGAGCCTCCGGTGCGGGCCGGCATGCTGCGCTCGCTGGTATCCTGGCGCACCGCTTATTGCGCTGGGCCGCCGAATGCTGGCGCGGGTTCGGCACCGATCGCGGCGGGATGTCGGTCGAGGCCGCCGGGATCGACGCCGAGGGCCGCCGGTCCGCGCGAACGTGGTCGCTGGTCGCCGCCGCCGGGCGACGGGCCGGTGATCCCGACCTTGCCGGCACTGGCCGTTGTGCGCGCGCATCGCCGCCGGCAAACACGTCCGCGCCGGCGCGCGGGCCTGCGTCGGCATCGCTCGACCTCGGCGACGATCGAGCGCGAGTTTGCGCCCTACCATATCGTACCGAAGCACCTGAGCCAGACCCGCCCGCCGCCGTCGCCGTTTCAGCAGCTCCTCGGCGCCGATTTCGCGCAGATTCCCGAGCCGGTGCGGCGGCTGCACAGCCTGCCGCAGGATATCGATACCGCCGGCCGCGCCGAAATCACCGCGCCGCGGAACCCGCCGCTTGGCTGTATCTGCGGCCTCGCGGGATTGCCGGCGGCCGGGACGGGACGTGCCGGTGACAGTCGCGTTCCACATCGACGGCAGCGGCGGCGAATATTGGCGCCGGCGTTTCGGCAGGCGGCGCTATGCCAGCGGCGTTTGCTGGCCGGCACGGGCGCGATGCCGGCTTGCTGCTCGAGCGGTTTTGGCCGTTCAGTCTGTTATCACCGGCTGACCGCCAGCCCAGCAGGGCTGGCCTGGCAGCTCGTCGAATGGCGCCTCTTCGGCATCCCGTTGCCGCGCTGGACGCATGCCGACCGTCAATTGCTTCGAAAGCGGCGATGGCGAGCGGTTCGTCTTCGACATCGATGTGGTATTTCCGATGGTCGGCCCGGTCATCCATTATCGCGGCTGGCTCTTGCCGGCAAGATTGCCGACTCGCAGGAGAGGTGAGCACATGGCGCCGCGCGTCGATCCGGTCGCCGACCGACGAAACCCTGCCCGCCCGCGCCGATGTCGTGATCATCGGCGGCGGCATCATCGGCGCCAGCGACGGCGCTGTTCCTGGCGCAGCAGCGGCGTCTCGGTCGTGCTGTGCGAAAAGGGCGCACATCGCCGGCGAGCAGTCGAGCCGCAATTGGGGCTGGTGCCGCAAGATGGTCCGCGACCCGCGCGAAATGCCGCTGGTCATCGAGAGCCTGCGGCTGTGGGAGCGGCATGAACGAGATGGTCGAGGCCGAGACCGGCTTCCGCACCTGCGGCATCATGTATCTCGGCCGAGACCGAGGCGGATCTCGCGCGGCTCGAAAGCTGGCTCGAGCACGCCCGCGAATACCAGCTCGACACCCGTCTCATCGACGGCGCCGAGGTCGCGCGGCTGCTGCCGGGCTCGGCGAAGCCATGGGCCGGCGCGCTCTACACCGCCAGCGACGGCAAGGGCGAGCCGCAGAAGGCGGCGCCGGCGATCGCCGCCGCGGCGCGCCGGCACGGCGCGACGATCCTCACCGGCTGCGCCGTGCGCGGCATCGAGACCGCGGCCGGGCGGATCGCCGCGGTCGTCACCGAAAAGGGCCGCATCGCCTGCGAGTCGGTGGTGCTGGCGGGCGGCGCGTGGTCGCGGCTGTTCTGCGGCAATCTCGGCATCGACCTGCCGCAGTTGAAGGTGCTGGGGTCGGTGATGCGCACCGAGCGGCTCGATGGCGGGCCCGGAAATCTCGCGCCTCGGGCGGGCTGTTCGGTTATCGCAAGCGGATCGACGGCGGCTACACGGTCGCGACGCTCGGGGTGCGCACGATCGACATCGTGCCCGACAGCTTCCGCCTGTTCCGCGAATACCTGCCGGCGGTGCGGCTGCACTGGCAAGAAGCTGCGCTTCCGCGTCGGGCAGAGATTCGTCGATGAATGGCGCACGCCGCGGCGCTGGGCGCTCGACGCGCCGTCGCCGTTCGAGGCCGTGCGGGTGCTCGACCCGGCCGCCGACCCGTTCGTGCATCGAACGCGCCCGCGCCAGCATCGCCGAAGCCTTCCCGGCCTTTCGCAACGTCAAGGTGGCGGACAGCCTGGGGCGGCATGATCGACGTGATGCCGGACGCGATCCCGGTCATCTCGGCGGTCGACAGCCTGCCCGGCTTCTTCATCGCCACCGGCTTTTCCGGCCACGGTTTCGGCATCGGCCCCGGCGCCGGCCGGCTGATCGCCGACATGGTGACCGGCGCGCCGACCATCGTCGATCCGACCCCGTTCCGCCTGTCGCGCTTTACCGACGGGTCGAACCCACAGCCCCACCCGCTCGCGAGCTAAGCCGGATCAGCCGTTCGAGAGCTTCTGGCGCAACTGTCCGATCAGCGCATCGACCCGACCGCCATTGCGCTGGATCACCGAGGCGAATTCGTCGCGCTGCGTCACCTTCATGCTGATGCCGCCGACATAGACATCGGTGATTTTGTAACGCCCGCCGGCGCTCGATCAGATACCAGTCGACGCCGACCGGGGCGCCGTTGCCGCGGACGATCTCGCTGCTGACGATCGTCTCGTCGCCGCTCGGGCGGGTGCCGGTGACGCGGAACGGCTCGCCGCCGTATTCGGCCAGCCGGGCGCTATAGGCGCGCACGATGTATTCCTGGAACAGCTGCAGAAATTCCTGCTGTTCCTGCGGCGTCGCGGTGCGCCAATAGCGGCCGAGCACGAACTGGCCGATCCCGGGAACGTCGAAATCGTTATGGAACAGTTCGCGGAAACGGTTGAGCCGCTGCCTGCGGCGATACGCTCGGCCCCAGCACCTGGATCGCCTGCTGCCCGAGCGCGCCGACAAAGGAACGCGCGTCCTGCGCCGCCGCCTCGCGCGGCGCCGCGGATCAGGAGAAGGGCCACACAGAGACCGATGACCGCACCGAAACCGACCGATCATCTTGCAGGACGCTCCGGCAGGTTGCGACGGAGGTGAAACGGTATAGGACATTGCCGGTTCCGGTTTTGTGTCGCTGCGCTGCGGTGCCGCGTTCGGCAGCACGAGTCGCTCGTGGCGGATTTCGACCTGCCGGCGCTGGCGGTAAAGCGAGCGGATCGTCGCGTAATAATCGAGCGAGGTGCTCTCGATATCGGCCAGGGTCTCGATGTTGCGCGACGCGCCAGTCGATGCCCTGCGCCGGCCTGCCGCGCGCGACGTCGCCCACAGCATATGGGCGTTGCCGGCGACGATAGTTGCCGGGATCGGCAAAGCCGTCGCCCGACCTTGCCGACGAGATCGCGCGGGTTCGACGGGCCGAGCAGCGGCACGATGATATAGGGGCCCTCGCCGACGCCCCAGATCGCCAGCGTGATGCCGAAATCGTTGGTGTGATAGGGCAGCCCCATCTGCGTCGCGACATCGAACAGGCCGCCGAGCCCGACCGTCGTATTGCAACGCAGCGCGCGCCAGCGTCGCCGCCGGCGAGTTCGGATCGGCCTGCAGCACATCGTTAGCGAAGATTACGGGCGCGTTGAGGTTCTGCAGGAAGTCGTGCACCGTCATCCGCATCGGTGCCGGCAGGACCGTGCGATAGGCCTTGGCCACCGGCACCAGCACGTATCTGGTCGACCGTCTGATTGAAATCGAAGATCGCGCGGTTTGTGTTCTCGAACGGGTCGTTGAAGTCATCGTTGGCGGCCTGGGCGGCACCCGGCGTGCCGGGCGCGGCGCAGCCGGACAGCGCAACGCCCGCGGCAACGAGGCCGGCAAAAACGAGCGACGACCGGCGAAAAGGCATCCACAAGCCCCGTGCGTTAGCGCCGCCCGGCGGCGGCGCGGCGCGGATAATGACGAAAACGTGCAATCACGGCAAGCAATCCGTAAAGCGGGCTGGGATTGCGATCAACGCAAGCGGAGCGAACGCGCATTCCGGCCGCGTTGCCGCCGCCGCCGATGCGGCTTGAGCGGCTATTGACGATATAAAGATATGTTTATATGTTTGATCCATGCTCAGCGATGACCGACCACCGACGCCTCGATGGACGAACTGCTCGCCGCGTTGCGCGCGGTCGCCGAGACGACGCGGCTGCGCCTCCTGGTGCTGTGCGCCCGCGGCGAACTGACGGTCAGCGAACTGGCGCAGATCCTCGGGCAGAGCCAGCCGCGCGTGTCGCGTCATCTGAAACTGTTGTGCGAGGCCGGGCTGCTCGACCGCTTCCGCGAAGGCAGCTGGGTGTTCTATCGCCTGAGCGCCGGCCAGCGCGGCGCAGCGCGCTGGCCGCGGCATCTCGTCGCCGCGTGCGGCGAGGGCGACGCGACGATCGCGCTCGACCTGCAGCGGCTCGCCGCGATCAAGCGCGCAGCGCGCCGAGCTGGCCGCCGCCTATTTCCGCGACAATGCCGCGCAATGGCACCGCATCCGCTCGCTCTATGTCGACGAGCGCGAGGTCGAGGCGGCGCTGGCCGAGATCGTCGCCGCCGCGCGCGCCGCGCGACCTGCTCGATATCGGCACCGGCACCGGCCGCATGCTCGAGGTGCTCGGGCCGCTGGTCGAGCATGCGCTCGGCATCGACCAGTCGCGCGAGATGCTGGCGGTCGCGCGGGTCAATCTCGAGCGCGCCGGGCTCGGCAACGGCATCGTGCGGCGCGGCGACATGTACCAGCTGCCGCTGCCCGACGCAGTCGTTCGACGCGGTCGTGATCCATCAGGTGCTGCACTACGCCGACCGGCCGGATGCGGCGATCGCCGAGGCGGCGCGCGTGCTGCGGCCGGGCGGCGTGCTGATCGTGGTCGATTTCGCGCCGCACGCGCTCGAATTCCTGCGCGACGAGCATGCGCATCGCCGGCTCGGCTTCGCCGATGCCGAGGTCGACGAGTGGTGCCGCGCCGCCGGGCTCGAGCCGGCGCCGGCCGCGGCATCTGCCGGGCGATCCGCTGACCGTCGCGATCTGGACGCGCGCGATCGCCCGGCGGTCGCGCCGCCGGTCGCCGACGCGGCGCTCGTGCCGCCGCCGTACCGGCGCGAGCCGATGGTGCTGCAGGATGACCAAGCCGAGTCGACGGCCCGCGGCCTGCTCGCCGCCGACCCGGTCAGCGATTTCGACGCCGGGCCGCCGCGCATCTCGTTCGAGTTCTTCCCGCCGAAGACGCCGGAGATGGAGAGCGGCTGTGGGAGGCGGTCAAGCGGCTCGAACCGCTGCGGCCCGCGCTTTGTCTCGGTGACCTACGGCGCCGGCGGCTCGACCCGCGAGCGCACCCACGCGACGGTGCGGCGCATCCGCCAGGAAACCGCGCTCGAACCGGCGGCGCACCTGACCTGCGTCGCCGCCACCCGCGACGAGATCGACGCGCGTCGCGCAGCGATTATTGGGAGGCCGGCATCCGCCACATCGTCGCGCTGCGCGGCGACCCGCCGGGCGGGATCGGCGGCGGCTATGCGCCGCATGCCGGCGGCTATGCCTATGCCGCCGATCTGGTCGCCGGGCTGAAGACGCGTCGCCGATTTCGAGATCAGCGTCGCCGCCTATCCCGAGACCCATCCCGAGGCGCGCAGCCCCGGCCACGATCTCGACAATCTGAAGGCGCAAGCTCGATGCCGGCGCCAACCGGGCGATCACCCAGTTCTTTTTCGACGTCGAGGTGTTTCTGCGCTTCCGCGACCGCGCCGCGCGCGGCCGGGATCACCGTGCCGATCGTGCCGGGCATCCTGCCGGTGACCAATTTCGCGCAGCTGAAGCGCATGGCCGGCGGCCTGCGGCGCCGCGATCCCGGCCTGGATGGCGGCGCATTTCGACGGGCTCGACGACGACCCCGACACGCGCCGCCTCGTCGCCGCCTCGCTCGCCGCCGAGCAGTGCCGCCGGCTGCACGCCGAACGGCGTCCACGAGTTCCATTTCTACACGCTGAACCGCGCCGACCTGATCGTCGCGATCTGCCACCTGCTCGGCGTCCGCGCGCCGAAGCCGGCGCGGCGCCGACGAGCGTCGCTCATGCCGACGCCAGTCCGCAGCGCCGATCGAGCGCGAGCGGTCCCTCTCCGCCTTGCGGAGCGAGAGCGTAACCTCGCTGATGACCCATCTTCTCGACTACCTCGCCGACCGCGTGCTGCTGTGCGACGGCGCGATGGGCACGCAGGCGCAGGCGCGCAACCTCGACATCGACGCGCGATTTCCACGGCCACGAGAACTGCACCGAAATCCTGAGCGAGAGCCGGCCCGGATCTGGTGCGCGAAATCCATCGCGGCTATCTCGCAGCCGGCTGCGACGCGATCCAGACCAACAGCTTCGGCGGCTCGCCGATCACGCTCGGCGAGTTCGGCATCGCCGACAAGGCGTTCGAGCTCAACCGCAGCGCCGGCCGAACTGGCGCGCGAGGCGATCGCCGAGTTCGCCGCATGACGGCCGCACCCGCTTCGTGTTCGGCTCGGTCGGGCCGGGCACGCGGCTGCCGACGCTCGGCCATATCGCCTATCAGACGCTCGAAGACGCGCTGGCGATGCAGTGCGACGGGCTGGTCGCCGGCGGGGTCGATGCGATCCTGATCGAGACCTGCCAGGACCCGCTGCAGATCAAGGCCGCGGTCAACGGCGCCAAGCGCGCGCGCGACCGCAGCCGGCAAGGACATCCCGATCTTCGTCCAGGTGACGGTCGAGACCACCGGCACCTTGCTGGTCGGCGCCGACATCGCCGCGGCGGCGACCATCATCGATGCGCTCGACGTGCCGATGCATCGGCCTCAACTGCGCCACCGGGCCGCGCGAGATGGCCGAGCACGTCAAATGGCTCGGCGAGAACTGGCCGCGGCTGATCTCGGTGCAGCCCAATGCCGGCCTGCCCGAGCTGGTCGACGGCCAGACGCATTATCCGCTGAGCCCGCAGGAACTGGCGCAGTGGCTCGAGCGCTTCGTGCTCGAGGACGGCGTCAACATCATCGGCGGCTGCTGCGGCACCGAGGCGCGCGCATATCGCCGCGCTCGACCAGATGCTGCGCCGCATCGGCCGGGACCGCGCCGCGCCCGCTGCCGAAAGCGCGCAACACCGGCCTGGGTGCCGTCGGTCGCCTCGCTCTACAGCCAGGTCGCGCTGCGCCAGGAGAACGCCTATCTGTCGATCGGCGAGCGCTGCAACGCCAACGGCTCGCGCGCCTTCCGCCGCTTGCAGGAGAGCCGGCGACTGGGACGGCTGCGTCGAGATGGGGCGCGAGCAGGTCAAGGAAGGCTCGCACACGCTCGATATCTGCACCGCCTTTGTCGGGCGCGACGAGATCGCCGAGATGACCGAGATGGTCAGCCGCATGCGCGGCGCGGTCAACGCGCCGCTGGTCATCGACTCGACCGAATACCCGGTGCTCGAAGCCGCGCTCAAGCTCTATGGCGGCAAGCCGATCATCAACTCGATCAATTTCGAGGACGGCGAGGAGGCGGCCGAAAAGCGCCTGCAAGCTGGCCACGCCGGTTCGGCGCCGCGGTCATCGCGCTGACCATCGACGAGACCGGCATGGCCAAGGAGGTCGACGCACAAGGTCGCGCATCGCCCAGCGGCTCTACGATTTCGCCTGCGTCAAGCACGGCCTGCCGCCGAGCGACCTGCTGTTCGACCCGCTGACCTTTACGATCTGCACCGGCAACGAGGACGACCGCAAGCTCGGCCTCAACACGCTCGACGCGATCGAGCGCATCCGCGCAGACGCTGCCCGAGTGCCAGATCATCCTCGGCCTGTCGAACATCTCGTTCGGCCTCAACCCGCCGGCGCGGCAGGTGCTGAACTCGGTGTTCCTCGACCACGCGCTTGCGCCGCGGCATGACCGGCGCGATCGTGCATTTCTCGAAGATCCTGCCGCTGCACCGCATCCCCGAGGAGGAGGTGCAGGTCGGCCGAGGATCTGATCTTCGACCGCCGCGCGCGAGGGCTACGACCCGCTGCAGGCCTTCATCGCGCTGTTCGAGGACCGCACGGTCGAGAAGGCGGAGAAGAAGGGCCGGCCGGAAAAGCTCGAGGAGCGGCTGGCGCAGCGCATCGTCGACGGCGACCGGCTCGGCCTCGAAGCCGATCTCGACCTGGCGATGCAGACGCTACCCGCCGCTCGACATCATCAACGACCTCCTGCTCGACGGCATGAAGACGGTCGGCGAGCTGTTCGGCGCCGGCAAGATGCAGCTGCCGTTCGTGCTGCAATCGGCCGAGACGATGAAGGCGGCGGTCAAATACCTCGAACCGTTCATGGAGCGGGTCGAGGGCCAGCGAAAAGGGCACGATCGTGCTCGCCACGGTGCGCGGCGACGTGCACGACATCGGCAAGAACCTCGTCGACATCATCCTGACCAACAACGGCTACCGGGTCGTCAATCTCGGCATCAAGCAGCCGATCGGCGTCGATCCTCGACGCCGCGAAGCGAGCACAGCGCGCACGCCGATCGGCATGTCGGGCCTGCTGGTCAAATCGACCGTCGTGATGCGCGAAAACCTCGAGGAGATGACGCGGCAGGGGCTCGACGTGCCGGTGATGCTCGGCGGCGCCGCGCTGACCCGCCGCTATGTCGAGGAGGATTGCGTCAAGGCCTATGGCCTCGGGCCGCGTCGCCTATGCGCGCGATGCGTTCGACGGCCTCGCGCTGATGGACCGCATCGTCGGCAACGATTTCGACGGCTACCTCGCCGAGGTGCAGCGCAAGAACGCCGGCGCGGCCGGTCAACGAGAAGCGCAAGCTCGGCCGCGCCGCCGACGCGCGGCCGCTGCGGCCGGTCGATCTCGAGGAAATCCGGCTGCGCCGCGCCGAACTCAACCGCGGCGTGCCGGTGCCGGTGCCGCCGTTCTGGGGCGCCGCGGACGATCGCGCGGGTGCCGGTCAAGGCGGTCGTGCCCTACCTCAACGAGCGCATGCTCTATCAATTCCAGTGGGGCTTCCGGAAGGACGGCCGCTCGCTCGCCGAGTACAAGGACTGGGCGCGGAAGGAATTGCGGCCGGTCCTGGCGCGCATCGTCGACAGTGCGATCCGCGAGGACATCCTGGTGCCGCAGGCCGCCTACGGCTATTGGCGCTGCGCCGCCGAGGGCAACGACGTGATCCTGTTCGACGACGGACGGCAGGCGCGAGATCGCGCGCTTCGCCTTCCCGCGCCAGAACAAGGAGGGCGGGCTCTGCATCGCCGATTTCTTCCGCGACGTCGATGACGGCGAGCGCGACGTGATCGGGCTGCAGGTCGTGACGATGGGCGACCGCGCCTCCGAGGTGGCGCGCGAATGGTTCGCCGAGAACCGCTATCAGGATTATCTCTACCTGCACGGGCTGTCGGTCGAGATGGCCGAGGCGTTGGCCGAATACGTCCACAAGCGCATCCGCGGCGAACTCGGCTTTGCCGCCGAGGAGGCGCGCGACCACGACGAGATGCTGAGCCAGGGCTATCGCGGCAGCCGCTATTCCTTCGGCTACCCCGCCTGCCCCAACCTCGCCGACCAGAAGCAGCTGCTGGAGCTGCTGAACGCCGGCGAGATCGGCATCGGCCTCAGCGAGGAGGACCAGCTCGACCCCGAGCAATCGACCTCCGCGATCGTCGTGCACCACCCGCAGGCGAAGTATTTTTCGGTGTGAGCAGGCCCGTTCGATGCGGCGATTACGGGTCCGGATAAGCCGAAACTTGACAAAACCATAGCGCTATAGACTATAGTTCTATGAGTTAGCTACGACGTGCGCATCTTCAAAACCAAATTTCTGGCGCGCTATGCGCGGCGGGAACGGATCGCCGACCGTAACTTGAGCGAGGCAATAGAGCGCGCCGGGCGCGGCTTGATCGACGCCGATCTTGGCGGCGGCATCATCAAGCAGCGGGTTGCGCGCAGCGGACAAGGCCCGCTCCGGCGGCTACCGCATGTTGGTCGCCTACCGGGCTGGAACCCGCGCCGTGTTCCTCTACGCGTCGCCAAGAGCGAGCGCGACAACATCGGCTCCGACGAGCTGCTGGCGCTTCGGGAAATCGGCGCCGCCTGGTTGGACGCGGACGCACAGCTTCTCGCACAGGCCCTTGAGGATGGACGTTTGCAGGAGGTGACCGATGGCGAAGACGACAAAACCTAGCCGCATGGTCAGGGCGATACTGGAAATGGCCGACGATGCACGGCGTGCTGAAGTCATGGATGCCGCGACGCACGCCAAGATCACGCTGCGCCATCTTGGCGACAAGGCGGAGGCCGTGGCCGAGCCAATCACCGGCGACGACATCCGCAAGCTGCGCGAGGATGCGCATCTGAGCCAGGCCGTCTTTGCCCGCTATCTCAATTTCACGCCCGGCTACGTGTCGCAATTGGAGCGCGGCGCGAAGCGGCCGAGCGGCCCGACGCTCGTGCTGTTCAACGTCATCCGCCGCAAGGGCATCGAGGCAATATCTGTAGCGGACATGACGCCCGAAGCCTTCATCGACAAGTGGCGCGGCAGTACGCGGACCGAGACGGTACGGCGGCGCAGGAACATTTTCTCGATCAGTTCGCGATGCTCGGCGTCCCAAAACCCGGCGACATCGATCGCCACGGCACCGAGTACACCTTCGAGAAATCCACCACCAAAATCGGCGGCAAGACCGGCTTCGCCGATGTCTGGAAGCGGCATTGCTTTGCCTGGGAATACACCAACGGCAACCGCCGCAATCTGGTCGAAGCCTATGCGCAGTGAACGATACGGCTACGCGTTCGAGAAATCGCCGCTGCTGAGCCGCTCCGACATGCAGGAAATTCGGTCCATTCCGAATTTCCGGATCGGTCGCACAGCACATGTCATCGAGTTGCGCGACATCCGCTCGGTCGAAGGCGCGACCTGCTGCGAAACTGATCTCATCCCGAGCGGTTGCTGTCGACGGAGACGCAGGAAAGCGTCACCGCCGAGGCGGCGGCCCGGTTCCAGCATCGCCGTGGCGCTGCGCCAGCAATATGACGAGCGCCGCGTCGCGCATTTTCTGAACAGCTGGTGTTCTACCTGTTCGCCGAAGACTCGAGCTTTTCCAACCGCGTCTTCGCCGACATCCTCGACAAATCGTAAGCGCCGTCGATTGCGAGCCGATGCTGCGCGACCTATTTCGCGCGATGGCGAACCGCAACGGTCGGTTCGGGACGATGGCGATCCCCTGGTTCAATGGCGGGTTGTTCGACGATGACGAGTGTTGCCGCTCGGCCTGATCGCGGTCCGCGACTGATGACCGCGGAGCGCTGACTGGAAGGCGATCGACCCGACGATTTTCGGGGCTTTGTTGGAGAGCGGTCTCGACGATAAAACGCGCGCCGAAATGGCGAGCCTGTTCAACACGCCGGACCCCGACGCGCAGGCGCAGCCGTCGATGTTCAAGGCGCGGGCGGCCGATCGCGGCGTCGGCATCCGCTGCACGACGAAGCGACGATCATGAAGATCATCGAGCCGGTCGTGGTGGCGCCGTTGCGCCGCGAATGGGAGCAGACCAAGGCGGCGATCCGGGAGGCCGACGAGCGCCGGGTGAGGGCGCGCAGCCCGGCCGAGAAGACCCGGCTGCTGGAACAGGCCCGCGCCCTCTACGCCGATGTCCGCGCCGGTCTCGGCCGATACCGCGTTCTCGACCCGGCCTGCGGCTCGGGCAATTTCCTCGCCCTGTCCTTACGCGCGCTAAAGGATTTCGATCTCGCGGTGACCGACGGTGCCGCCGCATGGGGCTGCCGCTCGACAATTTCCGCGTCGGTCCCGAAGCGGTGATGGGGATCGAGATCATCGGCTGCGCCGCCGAATTGGCGCGGCAGACAGAGTGGATCACGGCGAACTGCAATGGCAATTGCGCAAGGGCCTCGGGCTGACCCGCCGCCCGATCCTCGACAAGCTCGACGGCATTAATCGCGCGGATGCTTTGCTCACGCGAGACGCAAGGATACGCTTGGCCGCAAGCTGACGTGGTGGTGGGGAATCCACCGTTTCTCGGTGGCAAATTGCTGCGCAAATCGCTCGGCGACGCCTATGTCAACGCCAGTTTGCGGCGTATGCCGGTCGCGCTCCGGCGGAATCGATCGTGGTAACTACTGGTTCGCGAGATCCTGGGAAATGCTACGCGGCGGAAGCCTCAGGCGCGCGGGCTGGTCGCGGAAGCCACTTGCGCGCGGTGCCAACCGGCGTGTTGTGAGCACGGACGCGAAGGCGGTAGAATTTCCGACGCGTGGGATGACGCAGAAATCGGGTCGTCAAGAAGGGCGTCGCCTTCCAGAGTGTCACTGCTCGGCTTGCGCGGAAACTAAGGACCGCAACGGGCTTTGGCGTCCGGACCAGCGTTGGTCGGACCTGACCGCGTGGAAAGCGATCTAACCTGGCGAACCCGCTGGACGAAACAAGGGCATCGCGTTCATGCGAGGCCAAGGAGCGGCGCTTACGGGCTCCCGGAGATTTGGCCCCGCATTGGCTGCGATTGCCGATCGAACCCAATGTCGACCAAACTCCGATGTACTGCGGCCGTGGATGAACGGCATGGACCTGACCCGCAACCCGTCAGGCCGCTGGATCATCGATTTCGGGTGGCGAATGGGCGATCGCGAGGCGGCCCTCTACGAAGCGCCGTTCGCGTACTGCTTAGCAACGGTCGAACCCCAACGCGAAACGAACCGCCGGGAAGCCTATCGTCGGTTTCTGGTGGCGTCACGTCGAGCCGCGACCTGGCATGTGGAGGGCGATCAACGATCAAAGGCGTTACATCGCAACCCCGACAGTTTGGCGAAGCATCGGCTGTTCGTCTGGCTCCACAGGGACATCTGCCCCCGGATGCATCAATTGATCGTGATTACCCGAAACTGACGACGACCTCTACTTTGGCCTTCTTAATAGTGAATTCCAGCTCACTATGGACACTTGGGCTCTGTACTTGGCTCGGTGTTGGAAACGACGCTCGTTTACACACCGTCCTCGACCTTCGAGCAACGTTACCCTTCCCCGAGGGCCTCACTGCCAAATCTCCCGGCGACTGATTACACCGGCAATTGGTAAAGGCTTTGCGTTGCTATCGCGAGGCGGGGGCTGCTGTCGGCTTAACGAATTCCGCGATGCCCGGCTGAACCCGGCCGATCTGGTCGAGCGGGTGCCGGAGGTGGTGCCGGGCTATCCCGACCGCATCAAGGTCCCGGTAAATCCGCAAGCCGCCGCGATCCTCAAGACCCGGACCCTGACCAACCTCTATAACGAGCGGCCGGCCTGGCTCGACCATGACCATGTCGCGATCTCGACGCGGCGGTGGCGACGGCCTATGGCTGGCCGGCCGATATGTCATGAAGACGACGCGCTGGCCCGCCTCCCTCGCCCTCAACCTCGAACACGCCGCCGCCGGCCGCTGAACCCACCTGCGGCGGGTCAGGCGGCGCGCAGCACGAAATAGACGTGAATTTCTCCGTAGGGAAACACGATCCGGCCGTCTTCCGTGCGGTCGAGGACACCCGCCTTGAGCAGCGCGGATCCGTCGCCATGACCGATTTCACATCCCGGCCCGCCCGGCGGGCGAGTTCGCAGGATGGCGAGCGGCCCGGCTCCGTGCCATCAGGCGCAGCAGCTGCCAGCGCTTTGGCGTTATCCCTGCCAAAGCAGCAGTTCGACGGTTGCAAAGCTGATGAAGGCGCCTGTTCACGGCCCTCGAAGGCGCCGAGCATCCGGGCCGTTGCGCTCTGCAAATCCGTTACACCCAGGGTGACTGCGGTGAGGGTCGCCATTTCTCTCCCGCTTCCCAACAAGCCTCTGCGATCGCCACACTTTGCCTAAATTACCCAACACGTGTCAGTGCGAGCGAAGCGAAGCAATGTCGCGACGATGGAGCCTCCTCCGCCCGGGATTACCGCGTCGCTCCGCTCCTCGCAATGACAGCACGTGGTTGGCAGAGGCGGTGACGCACCGTAGGGCGGATAAGCGAACGCAATCCGCCATTTTGCAGGCCGCCGGTGGCGGAATGGCGCTAGATTTTCGCGCCCTACAGCCGGTAGAATGCCTGCGCGTTCTTCCAGAAGAAGCGGTCGCGGTCTTCCGGGGAGCGGTCGGCGAGCATGCGGCTTATTGCGGTGACCAAATCACCGTAGCTGATGCGCAGGCTGGCGACCGGGAAGTTGGTGGCGAAGACCGCGCGCTCAATGCCGAAGATCGAGATCGCATCGAGGACGATGCGGCGGTTGTCGTCGTAGTCCCAGGCGCGGTCTTTGAGGCCGAATTCCGAGACCTTCACGCATACGTTGGGTTCGCGCGCCAGGACCTCCATGCCGCGCCGCCACGCCGAAAGGCCCGCTTCGCTGCGGTCCCACGGGAAGCCGGTGTGGTTGAGGATGATCGCGGTGTTCGGGAAGGCGTGCGCCACCGCCGCGGCCTCTTCGAGATGCCAGAACGGCACCCGCAAATCCCACGACAGGCCGTATTTTTCGAGCAGCGCGAAACCACGCAGCCATTTCTCGTCCTGCATCGTGCCGGGGGCGCCGGGCTCCATATGGTCGGGCGCGGCGGCGGTCACCGGTTTTGAGCGGATGCCGCGCACCAGCGGCGAGGCCGCCTGCCCCGCGATGATTTCCTCGGCGTTCGGCGTGTCGAACCAGGCATGCGCGACGATCGCGGTCGGCAGACCGTGCTGCTCGTGCATCGAGGTGACCCAGCTTGTTTCGCCAAGCTGATCGGAGCGCTCCCACTCGGCCTCGCAATGCACCGTCGCCAGCACGTTGTGGCCGGCCGCGTCACGGCGGTAATCGTCGGGCAGGTAGTTGCGCCGGATCGCGCTGTTGTCGCCCATGAAGAAATCGTGGCGCGGGCCGCCGAGCAGGTTCTCGTGCTTGCGCATCGAGAGGTCCCACAGATGATGGTGCGCATCGATCAGCGTCACCGCATCGGGAGAGTTGTTCCAGCGGTCGAAGATGGTCTTCACGATGAATTACCTCGCGGCCGTCAGGCGATCGGTTCGAACAGGCGCTCGATATCGCCCGCTTCAAACAGCGGCCCGGTCGCGTCGTGTTCTTCGAGAACCCCGGCGGCCAGCGCGCGCTTGCGCGCCTGCAACGCCAGCATGCGCTCCTCGACAGTACCTTTGGCGACCAGCTTGTAGACGAACACCGCCTTGTCCTGCCCGATGCGGTGCGCCCGGTCGGTTGCCTGGTCCTCGACCGCCGGGTTCCACCAGGGATCGTAGTGGATCACCGTGTCGGCCGCGGTCAGGTTGAGGCCGGTGCCGCCGGCCTTCAGGCTGATCAGGAACAGCGGCACCCCGCCCTTTTGAAAGCGGCGGACCGGCGCGGCGCGGTCGACGGTATCGCCGCGAATTTCCACGAAATCGATGCCGAGCCGGGTCAACTCCGGCTTGATCAGGTCGAGCATGCTGGTGAATTGCGAGAACAGCAGGATGCGCCTGCCATCCTCGACCAGCGGCGGCAGCGTTTCCAGCAGATGCGCCAGCTTGGCGCTGGCATTGGCGCCGACGGCGCGCGCCGCGGTCAGCTTGACCAGGCGCGGATCGCAACACACCTGCCGCAGCTTTAGCAGCGCGTCGAGAATGACGATCCGGCTGCGCCCGAAGCCCTTGGCGGCAATCTCGTGGCGCACCTTTTCGTGCATCGACAGCCGCACGGTCTCATAGAGGTCGCGCTGCGCGCCCGACAATTCCAACGGGCTGACGATCTCGCTTTTGGGCGGCAACTCCGGGGCGACCAGCGCCTTGGTGCGCCGGAGCAGAAACGGCTTGATCCGAGACGCGAGAACGGCACGGCGCTCGCCGTCCTGGCGCTTTTCGATCGGGTTGCGGAACACGCGGCCAAACCGCTTGGCGTCGCCGAGCAGGCCCGGCATCAGAAACGCGAATTGCGACCACAGCTCGCCAAGATGGTTTTCGATCGGCGTCCCGGTCAGGCACAGCCGATGCCGCGCGTCGAGCCGGCAGACCAGTTGCGTCGCCTTGGCGGCGGCATTCTTGATCGCCTGCGCCTCGTCGAGCACCACGATGTGCCACGGTATCGGCAGCAGCCGGTCGGCATCGCGCGGCAGGAGCGCGTAGGTGGTCAACACGATATCGCTGTTGGCGATGTCGTCGAAACGCTGCGCCCGGTCGGCGCCGTGCAGCGACAATACCCGCAATTCCGGCGCGAGGCGCTCTGCCTCCGCGACCCAGTTTGGCACGACGCTGGTCGGGCACACCACCAGACACGGCCGGTCGAGCCTTCCTTCGCGCTTTTCGACGAGGATATGCGCCAGCGCCTGCACCGTTTTGCCGAGACCCATATCGTCGGCCAGGATGCCGCCGAGGTCGAACGCGCGCAGGAATTGCAGCCAGTCGAGGCCGGTCTGCTGGTACGCCCGCAACTGGGTCGCGAGGCCAGCCGGCGGCGCCACCGGTTCGATGCCGGCGAACGCCTTGAGGCGCTCGGCCAGCGCGCGCAGCCGCTCGCCGCCGAGCCAGCGTAGCTGGGTCGCCGCCTCGATCGCCGCGAGCGCGACGCCCTCGCCGGCGGAAATCTCAAGCCTGCCGTCGGCCGACAGGCTTTCCGGATGGTACAGCTCGATCAGCGTCGTCAGGATCGTCTGGGTGCGATCGAGCGGCAGCGCGACAAGCCGCCCGTCGGGCAGCGCGCCGAACACCGTGCCGTTCTGCGCCAGCGCGTCGAGATCGGCGGCGCCGAGGCTGCGCATCCGCTGCATCAGCGATGTCAGCACCGGCAATAGCGGAATGCGCTCGCCATTCACCTCAATGCCGAGATCGAGCGAAAACCACCAGGCACCCTGCTCGGTAACCGCGGCGGTCCACTCGCCGCTGGCGTCGATCAGACTCTGGGCGGAAACTCTCGTCGCGCTCGATGCGCCAACCCTCGGCTTCAAGCAGCGGAACCGTCGCATGGAGAAACCCGGCCCACTGCTCGGGCGCGTCGAACCCAAACGCCGACAGCTTGCGGTCACCCTTTTGCGGAACGAAATCGTCGGCTTTATCGAGGCTGAATTCCGCCAGCCGGGCGCGTCGCGCGAACTCAGCGGCAATATCGCGGCGCCGAACCATGACGCGGCCGTCCTTGACCTGGCGAATTTCGTGCGGGGCTGACGCCGCGTTGATGATGCCGCCGTCATACTCAAAGCCGAGCAAGGCCAGGTCGGTGCGGTCGTCGGCCGGGCGCCGGCTGTAATAATACGTGTCGCGGCGGCTGCGGGTGACCAGCCGCAGCACAGGCACCGGCGGCTCGTCGCAAACCTCCTCGACAACATCGGTTTGCGGCAGCGGGATGCTGCTACCGCGAAACTTCTCGGCGAGGGCGGCGGCAACCAGAGCAGCGGCATCCGGCGCGACCGGCGGCGCCCGCAGAAACGCCACCGCCGTCGCCGCTTCGATGCCGAAATCGAGTTGCCCGACCAGGTTCTGCCGGGTATCGATGTACCACGGCGCGGCACAAGGCAGCATCTCGGTCGACGGCTCCGCCACCGAGGCCGCGACGATCTGGTTTCCCTCCTTGTCGAGCCGCCACGCGAGGGTGCCGCGGCGGGCCGGCCCGAGCGCCAGGCAGGGGCCCCTGACGTCCTGCCAGCAGCAGCGCCCGGTCGCGACCACCCGCTCGATCAGCAGGTTCGCCGATTCCGCGTCTTGCGGCAGGCCGGCGACGTTCCCGTAGCCATTGCGCAGGAGCCGCCCGATCAGCCGGTCTTCCGACGAAACGCCCTCGGTGGTCGGAAGATCGAGATCGTTGAGCGGGAGATGGCGGCCTTCGCTATACCGCCCCGATTTGAGCTGCCGCACGACGCGCAGCTCGATAACAAACCCATCTGCCGCCTTGCGCGGCCGGTCGAGACGGTAGACCAGCATCGCCTTTTCAGGGCCGGCAGCCGCGCCGCGCAGCTGTGCGACCCAGGCGGCGAGCGGAGCGGCCAGCACCTTGGGCGGCGGAGCCGCGGGCTCAGCCCCGGCCTGATCGAGTGCATAGAGCAGCACGGCCGCGGCATGCTTGCAGTTCCACGCCACCGGGCAACTGCACCGCGCGACAAACATGCGGCGCCGGTTGCGCTGCAAATCGACAATCACCTGGTACGGGCGGGACGCGGTGCCTTCGACGGCGGCGGTGATGCGCCTGCCGTCATCGGTGACGCGGAAATCGGCGACCGCGCCGCGCAACTGATAGCTGCGCCCCTTTTCGATCTCACCCGGCAGGCAGCGCCGGATGTCACTTTCGTCAAAATCGGCCGCGGCGAGCAGCTCGCTGGGGGACAGGTCGTTCATCGCGCCTCCACCCCCCGAGTCCGTCGCCACGCCTCGCCGGTGTCAAGTGCCGGGGCTACGGGGCGGCAACAAAAGGCAGCCTGATAGGGCGGGCGTTGCCGGACGACGGCTTGGCCGGCGAATCAGCCGAGACTTGCCGATCAATCGCAATGTTGTTATGTGTAGGATGGCTACAGCTCATACACATTGGCATCGGTCATGCGAACAAACATCAACATTGACGACAACCTTATGGAAGAAGCGTTACGCCTCTCCGGCCTCAAGACCAAGCGGGCCGTAGTGGAGGCCGGGCTGCAGACCCTTGTCCGCCTCAAGCGTCAGATGAAGATCCTCGACCTCGCCGGCAAGGTCGAATGGATCGGCGATCTGGACGAGATGCGCGAAGGTCGCTCTTTCGATGACCCTCGTTGACAGCTCGGTGTGGATCGACCTGCTGCGCGGCAACGCCACCCCACAGGTCGGCCGGTTACACGCCCTTATCGAGCACGGCAACCCGCTGGTCGGCGACCTGATCCTCTGTGAGGTTCTGCAGGGAGCCCGCGACGAGGCAGCCGCTCGACAATTCGAGGATGCATTGCTCGAATTTCCCGTCGCGAGCCTGCTCGACCCGAACCTCGCCATCGCGGCGGCAGCGAATTATCGCTTCCTGCGAAGCAAAGGCGTGACGGTCCGCAAGACCATCGACATGATCATCGGCACATTCTGCATCGAACGCGGCCATGCGCTGCTACACTCGGATCGCGATTTCGAGCCGATGGAGCGCTTTCTCGGCTTGCAGACTGGTTAGGGAGGCGCGGTTTGGGCGCTGGCTACGAAACCATCAGCATCGAAGACCAGGGTGAAGGCCTGACGGTGCTCCGGCTCAACCGGCCGCAGGCCGCCAATGCGATGAATACGCAGATGGGGCATGACCTGCTGGCGTTCTTCGATGCCGTCAACGCGGCGCCGCTGTCGCATCGCTGCATCGTGCTGACCGGCGCCGGCGACAAGGTGTTCTGCGCCGGCGGCGACCTCAAGGAACGCCAGGGCATGAGCGACGAAACCTGGGCGGCGCAGCACCTGCTGTTCGAGCGGATGATCCGCGCCTTTGCCGGCTGCCCGGTGCCGGTGATCGGGGCGATCAACGGCGCCGCCTATGCCGGCGGCCTCGAACTGGCGCTGTGCTGCGATTTTCTCTACGCCGCGGAAAACGCGCGGTTCGCCCTGACCGAGGTGACGCTCGGCATCATGCCGGGGGCCGGCGGCACGCAGAACCTGCCGCGTGCGGTCGGCGAGCGCCGCGCCAAGGAAATCATCCTGACCGGGCGACCGTTTTCCGCCAGGGACGCCTACGATTGGGGCATGGTCAACCGGCTGTGCGCGCCCGACAAGCTGCTCGACGAGGTCCTGGAGACCGCCCGCCGGATCGCCGATAATGCGCCAATCTCAGTGCGCCAGGCCAAGCACTCGATCCATTACGGCTTGCAGATGGACCTCGCGAGCGGCATGATGCTGGAGATCGAGGCGTATAACCGCATGGTCCCGACCGAAGACCGCCGCGAAGGCATCGCCAGCTTTAACGAAAAGCGCAAACCGCGCTTCAAGGGCCGGTAGGTCGCCCATTCACACGCTGTCGTTGCGAGGAGCGCCGCGACGAAGCAATCTCGCGCAGTAGGAGTGCACGATCGGCACGAGATTGCTTCGCTCCGCTCGCAATGACGGCTCTGGTTTAAGGAGGAAAACGATGGACGGAGCGACGATCGGCGCAGGCCGGGTTGACCCGGACGCTGGCGGAAAAGGCGGCGGCAATCACCTACGACGCGCTGCCCGAACCGGTGCGTGCATTGGCGCGGCAATGCGTACTCGATTATTACGGCGTCGCGCTAGCCGGCCACGACGACCCGCTGGTGCGCATCCTGCTCGACGACGCGCTCGACGCCGGCGGCGCCGACGCAGGCGAGCGTCATCGGCGACAAGGCGCGACTGCCGGTGCTGGCCGCGGCCCTGGTCAACGGCGCGATGAGCCACGCGCTCGACTATGACGACGTCAATCTGGCGATGCCGGGCCATCCCACCGTCGCGATCCTGCCCGGCCTGCTCGCGCTCGCCGAGCAGCGCAACAGCGCCGGCCGCGACGTCATCGCCGCGTTTGTCGCCGGTTACGAGACGCAGTGCCGCATCGGCATGACGATGCGGCCGGGACATTACGGCCGCGGCTTTCATGCGACCGGCACGGTCGGCGCGTTTGGCGCGGCGGCGGCCTGCGCGCATCTGCTCGGCCTCGACGCCGAGGCCACCGCGCGGGCGCTCGGCATCGCCGGGACCCAGGCGGCCGGGCTCAAGTCGCAATTCGGCACGATGTGCAAACCGTTCCATGCCGGCAAGGCGTCACAGAACGGTCTCCTGGCGGCGCGGCTGGCGGCGCGCGGGTTTTCGAGCCGCCCCGACCTCGTCGAATGCGACCAGGGTTTCGCCACGACGCACAGCCCGGATTTCCAGCCCCGAGGCGGCGCTCGCCGACCCGCCGAACGGCTTTTACATCTACGCCAATCTCTTCAAGTACCATGCCGCCTGCTACATGACGCACGGCCGATCGAATGCGGCCGGCTGGCGCGCGAGCAGGGCGTGGCCCGGAGAGATCGCCGCGATCACACTGGCGGTGCATCGCGGCTCCGACCGCATCTGCAACATCCCGGCGCCGACCGACGGGCTGGAAGGCAAGTTCAGCCTGCGCCAGACCGTGGCGATGGCGTTGACCGGCGTCGATACCGCCAGCCTCGGCGCCTACAGCGTCGCGACCGCGACCGACCCGGCGCTGGTGCGCGTTGCGCGAGCAGGTCGATTTCGATTTCCGCGACGACTGCCCGGAGGCCGGCGCCGAACTGGCCGTGACGTTGCGCGATGGCCGGGTCGTGCGCGCAGAGCACGACGCCGGCATCCCGAGCGCCGACATCGCCGCCCAGGGCACCCGCCTCGCCGCCAAGTTCGACGCGCTGGCCGAACCGGTGCTCGGCGCCGCGCGCACCCGCGAATTGCGCGCAACGATCGAAGGCCTCGACGGTCTCGGCGGCATCGCTGCCCTGTCCACGCTCGCAACCCACCACTAAGCCATTGTCAGTTGCGAGGAGCGCAGCGACGAAGCAATCCCTGCAGAACGTTGCGACCCGGGATTGCTTCCGAAGCCGCCCTGGGCCCGGCCGATTGCTCGGCCCGTTGGCTCGCAATCGACACGCCGCTAGGCATGCACTCCCGGGAGACCCGCCATGCCTGATTATCCGTTGCCGTCGAGCAATCCGCAGAGCCCTCGGTTTTGCGCAAAGCCGCTGGAGCATCTCGACGCCTTGATCCGCCAGCATATCGAGGAAGGCCGCTATCCCGGGGCGCAGATCGCGTTGGCGCGCAACGGCCAGCTGGCGCTGTTCCGCAGCTATGGCGACGCCAGGACCGAAGGCGGCCGCCAGCCCGGCGACCGGCGAGACGCTGTTCCTGCTGTTCAGCCAGACCAAGGTGCTGACCAGTTCGGCGATCTGGGCCTTGGTCGAGGAAGGCAAATTGTCCTTCATGGACAAGATCAGCGACCACCTGCCGGAATTTGCGCAGCGCGGCAAGGCCGACATCACGCTGCACACGGTGATGACCCACCAGGGCGGCTTCCCGTCGGGCGACGTGACGCAGGCGACCTGGACCGACCACACACGAATGCGCGCCGAAGTCTGCGATTTCTCGCTCGACTGGACGCCCGGCACCAAGCTGCAATACCACCCGCGCGCCGCGCATCTGACGCAGGCGATGGTGATCGAGGCGGTGACCGGCCAGGATTACCGGCGACGTGATCCGCGACAAGGTGCTGGCGCCGCTTGGGCCTCGCCAACGACATTTTCGTCGGCGTGCCGCGCGAACAGCAGCATCGCTGCGCCGACACCTACGCGCCGGAAGGCCGCGACAACTCGCCGGAATTCAAGGCGGCCGGCCTGCCGAGCGGCGGCGGCTATGCGACGGCGCGCGGCATGGCGGCGTTCTATCAGATGCTGCTCGGCAAGGGCCGGCTCGGCGATGTCCGGCATGTTCTCGCCGCGCCTCATTGCCTATGTCACGCGCAGCCATACCGGCGAACTCGGCGACGCGGCGATGGGCGGCATCCCGATGCATCGCGGCCTCGGGCCGCATGTCCGCGGCGAGAGCGACAAAATCCGCGGCCTCGGCACGATCGGCGCGCCGCAGACCTTCGGTCACGGCGGCGCCGGCACGTCCTATTCCTGGGCCGACCCGACCAGCGGCGTGTCGTTCACCTACATCACCAATTTCGTGTCGCCCGACCCCTGGCACTCCGCCCGCCTCGACCGCGTCGCCAATCTGGTCCACGCCGCGATCGATTAGCCGGCCGGGCCCCCTTTTCCCTCTCTGCCTCAGGGCGGAGAGGGTGCTAATGCGCGGGTAGCGGGATGCAGGACCCCATCGTCGACAAGATCGTCTCGCACCTGGCGCTGGTCGCGGCCGGCGCGGTGCCGGAAGCAGCGCGCGCGGCGGCGGAAACCTTCATCGCCAACTCCTTTGGTGTCGGTATTGCCGGCGCGCAGGCGCCGTGGCGGCGCGAGGTGCTCGACATGGTGCGCGGCCGCCGGCGGCGCCGCGGAAGCGACGGTGTGGGGCGGCGCGCAGAAATTGCCGCTGGCGCAGGCCGCAATGGTCAACGGCTTTCAGATGCATGCGCTGGAATTCGATTGCGTGCACGAAGGTGCGGTCGTGCATGCGATGTCGGCGGTATTGCCGGCGCTGTTTGGCTGGGCCGAGCGGGATGGCAATATTTCCGGCGAGGCGCTGTTGCGGGCGGTCATCGCCGGTATTGACGTCGCGGCAACGCTCGGCCTGTGTTCGCGGGCGCCGATGCGGTTTTTCCGCCCGGCGAATTGCAGCGGCTTCGGTGCGGTCGCCGGGCTGGCGCTGCTGGCCGGACTCGACGAGACACAGACCCGGGATGCGCTCGGCATCTATTACGGACAATGCGCCGGCACGATGCAGGCGCATATCGAGGCGACGCCGCAGCTGGCGATGCAGATGGGTTTCGCCGCCCGCAGCGCGGTGACCGCGGTCGAACTGGCGCGGCGCGGCATGCCCGGCCCGCGCGCGCCGATCAGCGGCCCGTTCGGATATTTCGCGTTGTTCGACGGCATGGCCGACCCGGCTCCGTTCGACGAACTCGGGCAGGCATGGCGCATCTGCGAACTGAGCCACAAGCCGTTCCCGTCCGGGCGCGCGACGCATGGCGGCATCGACGGATTGCAGCGGCTGATCGCCGCGCACGGCATCACCGCGGCGCATGTCCGCGCCGGGCGGTTTCTCGTTCCGCCGCTGACCCATCGCCTGGTCGGGCGACCGCCGCAGGACGGCATGACGATCGCCTATGCGAGGCTATGCCTGAGCTTTGTCGCCGCGGTATGCCTGCGTCACGGCACGGTCGGGCTCGACGATTTCACGCTCACGGCGCTCGCCGACCCGGAAACGGGCGCCCTCGCCCACCGCCTCGCGGTCATCGTCGATGGCAACCCGGACCCGAACGCACTCGCGCCGGTCCGCGTCGAACTTGATCTCGCCGATGGGCGCACGGTCGCCGCCGAGGTCGGCGACGTGTTGGGCAGCCCGGCCAATCCGCTGTCGCCCGAAGGAGCGCGGGCGAAATTCGCTGCCTGTTGGCGATCCGCTCCCGCGGCGGGCAGTGCGGTATGGGACGCGGTCATGGCCCTCGATACGGCGAGCGATCTCAAGCCTCTGGCAGCGGCTCTCGCTTCAAGCGACAACCTGTAAGCTGCACTACCCGCGCTTGAGGCGATAGGTTTCGGCCGTCCCCGGGAAGGCACCGGCGCGGACATCGGTTGCATAGCCCGTGGCCGCCTCGGTGATCGCACCACGCAGGTTGGCGTAACGGCGGACGAATTTCGGGCTCCACTCGAACATGCCGAGCAAATCGTCAGTGACGAGAATCTGCCCGTCGCAATTGGCGGAGGCGCCGATGCCGATGGTCGGCGCGGCGACTGCCTTGGTAAGTTCGTCGGCCAGATCGGCCGAAACACCCTCGACAACGATCGCAAAGGCGCCGGCCTGATCGACCGCCCTGCCCTCGCCGAGCACGCGCTGCCATTCGCTTTCGCCCCGCCCCTTGGCCCGGAAGCCGCCTTCGACATGCACCGCCTGCGGTCGCAGCCCGACATGGCCGACCACCGGCACACCGCGCGCCACCAAAAAGGCGATGGTCTCGGCGATTTCCTCGCCGCCCTCGACCTTGACTGCCTGGCAGCCGGTTTGCTGCATGACCCTGACCGCGTTCTCGAAGGCCTGCTCGCACGAACGCTCGTAGCTGCCGAACGGCAGGTCGACGACGACCAGCGCATGCGCCGCCCCGCGCATCACCGCCTGGCCGTGGAGGATCATCATGTCGAGGGTGACCGCGGTCGTCGTTGTCAGCCCGTGCAGCACCATGCCGACCAAATCGCCGACCAGCAGCAGATCGACATGCGGGTCGAGCAGTGCCGCGACCGGCGCGGTATAGGCGGTCAGGCAGACGATCTTCTCGCCGCCCTTGCGCGCCCGGATTTCCGGCGCGGTGACGCGTCGGGTTTGCGAATGACTCGACATTTCAACTACCTCGCTGCGCCATTTTCCGGCTCAGCCACACATATAAGCGCCCACCGCAGTCGATGTCATGACACAGTAAGCCGACGTCGCCCCCCTGTCATTCCGGGGCTTCGCGCAGCGGAGAACCCGAAATCCATGAACACGGGCTTTTCCGGACCTGGCGAGGTCCGTGTTCTTGGATTCCGGGTTCGGCCCGAAGGGCCGCCCCGGAATGACAGGTGATGGTGCGATAGGCCTAGTAAGAACGCGGCATACCCAGCACGTGTTGCCCGATATAGGCCAGGATCAAATTGGTTGAGATCGGCGCGGTCTGGTAGAGGCGGATTTCGCGCCATTTGCGCTCGATGTCGTATTCGCGGGCAAAGGCGAAGCCGCCATAGGTCTGCATCGTTGCCTCGGCGGCGTGCCAGCCGGCTTCCGAGGCCAGCAGCTTCGCCATGTTGGCGTCGGCGCCGCATTCCTTGCCGGCGTCGAACAACGCGGCGGCGCGGCGACAGATCATGTCGGCCGCCTCAAGTTCAGCATAGGCGCGGGCCAGCGGGAACTGCACGCCCTGGTTCTGCCCGATCGGCCGGTCGAACACGATGCGCTCCTTGGCGTATTCGATCCCCTTGTTGAGCAGCCAGCGACCGTCGCCGATGCATTCCTGCGCCACCAGGATGCGCTCGGCGTTCATGCCGTCGAGGATATAGCGAAACCCTTTGCCCTCCTCGCCGATCAGGTTGTCGGCCGGGATTTTCAGGTTGTCGAAGAACACCTCGGTCGTGTTGTGGTTGATCATCGCGGCGATCGGCTGGATTTCGATGCCCTTGCCGACGCTTTCCTTCAGGTCGATCAGGAACACCGAAAGCCCGTCGGTGCGGCGCTTTACTTCATCGACCGGCGTGGTACGCGCGAGGAGCAGCATCAGATCGGAGTGGCGGGCGCGCGAGGTCCACACCTTCTGGCCGTTGACGACGTAGTGCGAGTTGCCCTCCTTGACGGCGCGGGTCTTCAGCTTGGTGGTGTCGGAGCCGGTGGTCGGCTCGGTGACGCCAAACGCCTGCAGGCGCAACTCGCCGGAGGCGATCTTTGGCAGGTAGCGCTGCTTCTGCTCCGCGCTGCCGTGCCGCAGCAGGGTGCCCATGATGTACATCTGGGCGTGGCCCTGGCTGGCGGTGCAGCCGGAGGCGTTGACCTCCTCGAGGATCACCGCGGCGGCGCGCAGCGGCAGGCCGGAGCCGCCGTATTCCTCCGGGATCAGCGAGGCGAGAAAGCCGCTATCGGTCAGTTCCTTGATGAACTCGGTCGGATAGTCCTGCTCGTCTTCGAGCTTGCGCCAATAAGCGCCGGGATATTTCTCGCAGATTTTGCGGACCGACTCGCGCAGTTCCGGATAATCCTCGCCCAGCGCTACCGTCACCGCGTCGCCGCTGTCGTCGCCATAGGGCATCGCCCGCTCCTTCACTCTGCTCTGAGCGAAAATAGTGCAGCCGCGCGGGGAAATCACCCGCGGTCTGGCATTTCGTGGCGCCTCGCCCAATGTTACATGTAACACCTGCAAGCAGGAGCCTGGAATGACGGCACCCTCTCCACCCAGATCGACCCGCGCCCGTGTCGAAAATCACCGCCAGCGGCTGCGCCGGGAAGGGTTGCGGCCAGTGCAGGTTTGGGTGCCGGACACGCGCTCGGCGGCCTTTGCGGCCGAGGCGCACCGGCAATCGGCCGCCGTCGCCCGAAGCACGTTCGAGGCCGACGACCAGGCATTCATTGACGCGATCTCCGACCCCGCCGACCCATGAAGCGCGGCGAGGTCTGGACCGCCTCGGGCGGCCCCGATTACGCCGGCAAGCCGCGACCCGTGGTGATCTTGCAGGATGACCGGTTCGACGCCACCGCTTCGGTCACGATCTGCGGCTTCACCACCAGCCCGACCGACGCGCCGTTGATCCGACTGCCGATCGCGCCAACCCCGGCGAATGGACTCGACGCGCCATCCCGCCTGATGGTGGACAAAATTACGACCGTCGCGCGCGGCAAGCTCGGTCGCAGGATCGGTTGCCTTGCCGAGCGCGACCTGACACGCCTCAACCGCGCCGTTATCGTCTTCCTCGGCGTTGCCGGCGGCAGAGCACGGGCCGAGTGACCGGTCACCCGGCACGGGCGGCGCGGTATTCGCGGCGGACGATGTCGAGGAGTTCGGCGGCCGAGGTTTGCGCGGCGGGGCTTTCGTAGGTCACCTCGCCGTGCTGCATCAGCATGATGCGGTCGCAGATTTCGAGCGTCTGCGCGTAATTATGCGCGATCATCACGATCGCAATGTCGCCGCGCGCTTTCAACCGGTCGATCAGCGCGATGATGAGGCCAGCCTCGCGCGCGCCCATCGCCGCCAACGGCTCGTCGAGCAGCAGGATGCGGGCGTTCGAGTAACCGCGCGCGCCACCGCGATCGCCTGCCGCTGCCCGCCCGACAACGCACCGACCTCGATTTCGACCGATGGCACCGCGACGCCGATATCGGCCAATGCCTGCTCCGAACGGCGGCGCATCTCGGCATGGTCGAGGAAGCGGAATGGGCCAGGCGGCCGCAAGCAATTCCCGGTTCAGAAACATGTTGTGGTAGATGCTGAGCCCGTTGACCAGCGCCAGGTCCTGATAGACGCACTCGATGCCGAGGCTGCGCGCATGGCTGACCGAGTTCAGCTGCACCGGCTGGTCATTGACAAAGACCTGACCGCTGGTCGGCTGGTGATAGCCGGTCAAAATTTTGATCAGCGTCGATTTGCCGGCGCCGTTATCGCCGAGGATGCCGAGCGTCTCGCCGCGGTTGACCCGCATCGACACACCCGACAACGCCTCGACGCTGCCGAACCGCTTGACGATATGTTCGGCGCGGATCGCCTCCGATGGCGCGGTGTCGCTCATGGCGTGCCGATCCCGCCGCGCAGCCGGGCGAGATGGATGTTGGCGACCATCGCGATCAGGATCGCGGCGCCGATGATGATGTTGAAGGTAAAGGCGTTGATGCCTTGCAGGGTAAACCCGTCCTGCAACACTCCGAGCAGGATGCCGCCGACCAGCCCGCCGACAATCGTGCCGGCGCCGCCGGCGATCGCGGTGCCGCCGATCACCCCGGAGGCGACGCCGAGAAACATGATGTTGCTGCCGCCGGCCAGCGGATCGGCCGAGCCGACGCGAAACGCCTCCATCAGCCCGGCAAACCCGCCGAGCGTGCTGGTCAGCACGAAATTGCCGACCCGGATGCGGTTGATGCGGATGCCGGCCTCGGCCGCCGCGACGACATTGCCGCCGAGCGCGATCGTGTGCAGCCCCCAGCGGGTATGGCGCAGCACGACGTGCATGACGGCGACGACGACCACCGCCCAGGCGATCTCGGCATAGCCCCAGGCGCCCATCACCCCGGTCAGCACCGGCCCGCCCGGAATATTGGCGGGAAAGCCGCGCGACACGGTCAGCGTGATGCCGTTGACCAGAAACAGCATGCCGAGCGTCGTGATGAAGGACGGCACGCTGAGCCCGATCGTGATCAGCCCGATCGCCAGCCCGATCAGCGCGCACGCCGCCAGCGCCACGATGATCGCCAGCATCACCGGCAGCCCGGCCGCATGCGCATAGCCCATCACAAACGGCGCCAGGGCAAACACCTGCCCGACCGACAGGTCGATCTCGCGGCAGATCAGCAGCATGATCTCGCCGCAGGCGATGATGACCGGCGCCGCGACAAACTGCGACACGGTTTGCAGATTGTCGTCGGTGATGAAATTCGGGTTGATCGCCTCGAAATACAGGATCAGCGCCGCCGACACGACGATGACACTGGCCTCTGGCCGCAGCAGAAACTCGCGTAACCGCCGCGCATTTCCCGTGGCGTAAGAAAATTTGCTCTGCATCTATTCTGTACGTCCTTCGAGACCTGAACGCGCTACGCAAAGAAGACTTCCTATTGTTGTCGTCCCGGCGAAAGCAGGGGACCCACTGAACAACCATCGGCGCACCAGGCATGCGGTCCCTCTTTCGCAGGCGACGAGAAGCTTTATTCCAAGGGCACGTCTCGCAGGACGACGCTGACGCTTCGGCAACCGCTCACCCCGCGATCGCCGCCGGTGCGCGGTACGATCTGGGCCTTGTCGGCGCTGCCCTCGTAGCGGGTCTGGGTGCTCATGTATGGCTCGACGCTGTCCTTGGTGACGAATTTGAGGCCAGTGTCGATATCGGCCGGTCCGACCAGCCCGCCCGACACCTTGAACGCGAACATCTCCATCACCGTGTAGAAGCCTTGCAGATAGGGCTGCTGGTCGATCGCGAAATCGAGGAAGCCGTCGCGCACCGCCTCCAGCGATTTCGGCAGCAGATCGTAGCCGCCGCCATGCACGCCTTTCTTCGGCAGATCGTATTGCCGCATGATCTGGCCGGTGTTCATCGTGTCGCCGCCGCCGACCGCGAACATGCCCTTCACGTCCTGGTGCCCGAGGTAATAGGCGCGGATTTTCGACAGCGAGTTGTTCACCGTCGGGTCGGTGGCGATCATCGTCTGCGTTGATCTTGGCGCCGGATTTCTTGATCGCGTCCATCGCGCCGTCGACCCGCGGCTGCAAATTCAGCTGGCCCGGGGTGGCGATAAAGATCGCGACCTCGCCCTCGCCGACCAGTTTGACGATGCGCTCGCCCATCAACTGGCCCGACAAAAACAAATCCTGCCCGATATAGGCGAGCCGCCTGTTGTCGCCGCCATGCGGCGCATCGGCGTTGTAGCTGAACACCGGGATGCCGGCTTCGAGCGCCCGCGCGACGGGCCGGTCGAACCCTTTGGGATCGACGATCGGGATGGCGATGCCATCGACTTTGCCGGCGATCGCGGTGTTCATCGCGTTGACCATCTGCGCCACATCGGAGGTTTCCGACCCAGTCCACTGATAGTCGCAGCCGAGCACGCGCAGGCATCGGCGATACCGTACTGGCAGGGCACGAAAAACGCGTTGGTCGTGACGTGGTTGACGAAGACGAATTTCCAGCGCGGATGCTCGGGGAAGGGCCGGTGCATCCGCCGCCTCGGCACGTCCGCGCCGCCGCGCCCAGCATCGCCGCCGCCGACCCGGCCGTAACGCCCCGCATCAATGCCCGCCGCGGCAATCGCTCTGCCATCATAGTCAGTTGGTCGGTGCGTATCTTCATCGTTGCCCTCCCCAGCATCGAGATTGCTTCGCTGCGCTCGCAATGACGCCAGAGGGTGTCATTGCGAGGAGCCGGAGGCGACGCGGCAATCTCGTCCCGCCAGCGTCGCTCAGATTTCGCCGGAGTATTCACCACAGAGACACAGAGGTCACGGACGGACTAAAATCGCTCCGTCGCCGAAGTTCCCCTTATCGGAGGATAGTCATCTGACTTGAACGGGCCCCGCCTGGCTGGAGCCCTCAGAACCAGCTAGGCAAGCTACGCCATTCAAATTAGGACAATATCGAATTCGTGCCCTCCGTGCCTTCGTGGTGAACCCAGAATGTCCAGCCCCACGCCCCTGTCCGGCCTCGTCGTCGTCGAGATCGGCCACAGCATCGCCGCGCCCTATGCCGGGATGATCCTCGGCGAACTCGGCGCCGAGGTCATCAAGGTGGAGAACCCGAAGGGCGGTGACGCCTGCCGCGGCTGGGGGCCGCCGTTTCTCGAAGGCGCGGCGACCTGCTTTCATGCGGTCAACCGCGCCAAATCCGGCATCACGATCGATCTCGCCGATCCCGAAGATGCGGCGCGGCTCAAGGCGCTGATCATCGAACGCGCCGATGTGATGCTGCACAACCTCAAATTCGGCGCGCTCGACCGCTATGGGCTTGGCGCCGAGCAGCTGGTCGCCGACGAAACCGAGCCTCGTGTGCTGCAATCTCGGAGCGTTCGGCGCGGTCGGCCCGTTGCGCGACCGCCCCGGCTATGACCCGATGATGCAGGCCTATAGCGGGCTGATGAGCCTCCTCGGCGAAGATGGCCGGCCGCCGGTGCGGGTGCCGGCCTCGATCATCGACATGGGGTCGGGCATGTGGTCGGTGATCGGCATCCTTTCGGCGTTGCAGGAGCGCGGCGCGCACCGGCAAGGGCGGCATCGTCAATACATCGCTGTACGAAACCGGCATCGCCTGGATGAGCATTTATTTCGCCGGCTTTATGGCGAACCGCGAATTGCCGGCGCGGCACGGTTCCGGCGTCGACATGATCGTGCCGTATCAGGCCTTTGCCGCCGCCGACGCGCTACATGATGGTGGCGGCCGGCAACGACAATCTGTTCCGCCGGCTGTGCGGTGTGATCGACCGGCCGGGCCTCGCCGAAGACCCGCGCTTTGCCACCAACAAGGACCGCGTCGTGCATCGCACCGAACTGATCCCGATCCTCGCCGATGTGTTTGCCACCCGCAAGCGTGCCGAATGGGCCGAGCTGCTGGAAGCCGCCGGCATTCCGAACGGGCCGATCAACACGCTCGACCAGGTCGTCGCCGACCCGCAGACCGAGGCGCTCGGCATCATCCAGACGCGCCCCGGCAGCGAACTCGGCCTGGTCGGCATCCCGTTGTCGTTCGACGGCGTTCGCCCGGCCTTCACCAAGGGTTCGCCGGCGCTGGGCGAAGACAACGATGCGAAGCTGGCCTGAGCCATGAGGTCTCTTTATACCTGCCTCACCGCCTCGCTGCTGCTGGCGGCGCTAAGCGCCTGCGGCATTGCCCCGGCGCCGCGCGTCCTACTGGAGAACGAGGTCACCCGCGGCACGGAAGAGGATGGGCGCTTTATCGTGCTGATCGGGCCGCGGCGACAGCATGAAGAGGCATTCCTCGGCGTCCCCTCGACCAACTATTTCACCCTGCGCAGTTGGATCGACACGCGAAACGGCCAGGACACCAATCAGGTCTATCTCGAGTACAGCTATTTCGGCGACAAGCGCGAGTGGAACGCGGCACGCGACGCAAGCGGCCAGGAATTGCGCTTCATCCCGGTCAGCAAGAACGAGATCGCGTGTACCAACGGCTGCTCCTATGCCGAGGAATTCGCCGCCGCGATCCCCGAGCCGCTATTGCGCGCCAGTACGCAGGGCTTGCAGGTAACGTTCACCGCTAAATCTGGAGCCACCAAGACGATCAACGTGCCGGGCGACCTCGTTCGGATGCAGCTGACCGCGCTCGACGCCGCTCTCGCCTCCCTGCCGAAAACCGCCGCCGCCACTCCCGCACCGAGGCCGTAAACCCGGCATTACGGGGTCGCCGATGCGTGGCTTTGTCGCGGCGCTTGTTTGACTTGGCCTGCGCCGGGGCCTACGCTTTCCGGCACATTTCACCGATACGCCAGCCTGCGGAGGGATTTGAATGAGTGCGCATGCCAGCCCCGAACAGATTCGCAAAAATCTGAAGCATCCGGTCATCGACGGCGATGGCCACTGGGTCGAATACACGCCGGTTTTCGCCGAAAAGATGCGCAAGGTGGTCGGCGATCTCGGCGCCGACGGGTTCATTCAGTCACAGCAGCGCATCCCCTCGGCGCTGACCCTGACGCGGGCGCAGCGCAAAGAGCGCGGCGTCGCGATGGAAGGGTTCTGGGGCCGGCAATCGACCAACACCCTCGACCGCGCCACCGCGATGATGCCGAAGATGCTGTACGATCGCGCCGACGAACTCGGCATCGATTTCGGCATCGTTTTTCCGACCGCCGGGCTCGGCATTCCGCGCATCGCCGACGACGCGACCCGGCGCGCGGTGATCCGCGGTTTCAACGTCGTCACCCACGACTACTTCAAGGACCTCAGCGACAAGCTGACCCCGGCCGCTGTCATCCCGGTCTACACGCCGGAGGAGGCGATCGAGGAGCTGGAATTCTGCGTCAAGCAGCTTGGCTCGAAAGTCGCGATGTTCGGCAGCGGCGTGCGGCGGCCGATCTCGCACGCGAAGGGGGCCGGCGCCGAGGCCGCCAAATATGCCCAGGGCTTTGACCAGCTCGGGATCGACAGCGACTACGATTACGACCCGCTTTGGCAGAAATGCCGCGAACTCGGCGTCGCGCCGAGCTTCCACACCGGCGGTCGCGGCTATGGCGAGCGGATGAGCCCGTCGAACTTCACGTTCAACCATATCGGCCATTTCGCGGCGGCCGGCCACAACGTCGCGAAGGCCCTGTTCCTCGGCGGCGTGACCCGGCGCTTCCCCGATCTGCGCTTTGCGTTCCTCGAAGGCGGCGTCGGCTGGGGCTGCCAGCTGTTCTGCGACCTGATCGAGCATTGGGAACGGCGCGGCGCCAAAGGGCTTGAGCGGATGGACCCGAACAAGCTCGACCGTAAAATGCTGCGCGAGATGGTCGACAAATACGGCTATCGCCGACATCGCCGCCGAACTCGACAAGCGCGATGGCTGGCCGCTCGAAGAGGATTTTCTGACCGGCGGCGAGCCGCCCGACGACTTCATCCACTGCAAGATCAGCCAGAAGCAGGATTGGCTCGACCTCTACGCGACGCCGTATTATTTCGGCTGCGAGGCGGATGATCGCGATGAACTCGGTCGCGTTCGGCAAGGCCATGCCGCTCGGTGCCCGCATCAATGCGATCTACAGCTCCGATATCGGCCATTTCGACGTCGAAGGACATGCGCGACCCGCTGCGGCAGGCGTGGGAACTGGTGGAGGACGGCCACATCACCGAAGGCCATTTCAAGGATTTCGTCTTCGCCAACGCGGTGCGGCTGTGGGGCACCCAAAACCCGCGTTTCTTCGAAGGCACCCCGGTCGCCAAGGAAGCCGCCGCCGTCCTCGCCGCCCAGCAGGCCCCGACCCGCGCCGCGGCGGAATAGCCCGCCAGCGGCCGAAACGAGAAAGCCTCACGGACCTCCGTGGGGCTTTTTCGCTTTTGGCCCCGTATTAAGCGAACCCTTCTGCAAGAACCCGCCTGATCTCCGCCGCGTTCATGCCCGTCAGGCCCATACGGTCGAGGGTGCGCGCGCTCGCGGTGAAATCGGTGGCGGAGAGAATTTCGGCGAGGCGGATCACCGCGCTGATCGCCGGGGTCGGGACGCCGGTCGCGGCACCAGCGCGCGCATCGGCATCAGCCCGACCGGGACGTCTTCGGCGATGTATTTGTGCTGCCAGGAGGCCGGGGTGCCGGTGGCCTGATAGGGGCCATCGCTGTTGGTGGTCAGGAGGCGGCAGGTTTCGTCGAGTGTCGCGCCGCGCACGCCATAGGTGCGCTCGAACCAGTCTTCCAGCGTCGGCACCTCGACGCCGAGCGCCGCGGCCATCGCGACCCGCTCGGCGTTGATCGCCTGGTACAGCCGCGCCACCGCCGGGGTGACGCCCTCGGCGTAGAATTTATATGTCTCGCCACGGTCGATCTTGCCGGCATTGCCGACGCAGTTCGCGACATGCAGCATCGCGTTGGCATTGGTGAAGCCGGTGCAGGCGATGCTCGGGGCCGCGACCGCGGTCGGGAACAGCGGCGCCAGTCGGGCGAAGACCGGCGCGATGCGGTTGCCGGGAAACGTCGCGATCTGCAGCCAGCTTCTTGCGCACGATCGGCCGGATACGTCGTCGGCGACGAGCCGGAAATTGGAATAGGGGTAATTGTCCATCTCGGCGATATCGACCGCGGCGCGGCAGCCCGCGGCATCGAGCGCCCGGCGAAACACCAGCGATCCGCCGGTATTGCCCTGGATCAGCAGGATGATCTGGCCGTCGCGCAGCAGCGGCGCGAGACCGCGCGCGACGCCTTCCTGATAGGTGCCGCCGGTGCAGACCGCGATCACGTCGGCGCCTTCGACCGCGGCGGCGAGGTCGGTCGTCACCCGCTCGATCGCGGCAAAGCCGCCGCGCCCTCGACCTCAAGCCCGCCGCGCGCGCGGAGCGCGGCGAGCCGGCTGTCATCGGTATCGTGCAGCCGCAGTTTGGCACCGAGAATGCCGAGTTCGGCGGCCAGATAAACACCGCCGATGCCGGCGCCGATGATCGCTACTGCGTCGTGTCCATGTCTCCCCCTCAGCTTTTCGGCGGCGGTGCGAGCGGTGACGCCGGCGCGGCGCCAATGGCGCGGCCGGGATCGAACTGACATCGATCTCCGGCATCGGCATGTCGATCGCGCCCAGCACCGCGTTGGCCAGCTCGTTGTAGCTTGGGAAACCGCGCCGCAGCCGGCCGCGCCACACCGGAATGCCGCCGCTGGCATGCAACTCGAACGCCGATTCGCGCCCGTCGAGCGCCGACGACACATGGTCCCACGCCAGCTGCAGCAGCGCCGAGCGCTGCAACGCGGTATAACCGCCGCCGCCGAATGTTTCCTCCAGCGCCCGCGGCCATCGTCGGGTCGGCGAGGTCGCTGTCGGACGGGGCGACGACCAGCGACGAGCCCGGCAGGATGCGCAAGATCTCGGAGATCCGCTGGCGCGCCTTCAAGAGCGCGATGCCGCCGGGCAGCAGATGCGCGTGATTGGCGACGCAATAGCCGCCGAGGCGTGAAGCCCGGGTCGCGCTCGGCCGCGGTCAGGCAGGTGCGCACCGTCTGCACCTCGGCCACCAGGTCGACGAGGTATTCGACGGTCGGCTCGTGCTCCTTGAGCCCCATCGCATGCGCCAGCGCGAGGCCGAGCCCGAGCGTGAATTCGGCCTTGGCGAGCCAGCCATACAAATGGTGCCAGAGCAGCCAGCGTGGCGATCGGCTCGGGCGACGGCTCGACCAGAAACACCCGCTCCCACGGGATGAACACGTCGTCGAGCCACATCTGGCCGTCGAGTTCGTCAAAGCGGCTGGTCAGCGGCGCGGTGAACCGGTTGCCGTTGCGCGCCGCGACGGCTTGCGGCACAGGGTCGTGACCCCCGGCGCCCCGACCGGCACGATAAAGCTGGCGCGGTGGCCGCCGATCTCGACGCCGTTGAGCGCGCCGATATAGACATCCTCGGCATAGGCGGGGCTGGTGTGCATGCCGACCTTGCCGCTGAGCACGATGCCGGCGTCGGTCTCGCGCACCAGCTTCAACGCCGCGCGCTGCTGCGGGTCTTCGCGCATGCGAAAGCCGATCGGCGCGCGCGCCGCCGCAAAACGTCAGAAACCGCCCGGTCCTGGCGATCAGTTCGCGATAGGCCATCGCGTTGGGGACCTGCTCGGGCGCGGCGTTGCGTTCCTGCACCGCGGTCAGCACGCCGAGCGAGATCAGATGTCCATAGGCCGGGGTATGCGTGATGTTGCCGGCGCTGAGAAAGGTGGTCTTCGCGAAGGACCGGCCCATGCCGACCAGATCGTCGCGCGAGTCCGCGGCGGCGACAAAGGCCCAGGGCAGTGCGCACCGATCGGCGTCGGCCGGCGCGAGCAGCACGTCCTGCCAGGCCGGGTCGAAATGCCGGTCGTACCAGGCGACGTATTCGTCGACCATGGCGCTGGTCGCGGGGTGCGTCGTCACGTCGTCGACCAGCCCCTCACCCATCACCCAAACCTTGCGCCCATCGCGCAAGGCCTCGCGGTATTCGGCGCCGGTTCGCATGCCAACCCCCCTGCCCGCTCCGCCCACGCCGGCGCCCGGTTTCGACCAGGCTTCCGGCACAGCGCCAGGGGACTATCGTGCCACAGCTTGCGGCGCGATGGGCCGGTCTATCGCATTACCGCTTGAAGGGATGGCCCGGCAGGCCCGGCACCTTGACGCGCAGCGCATAGACCGAGGTATGGGCGGTGAAGAACAAGGTCTTCATGTCGGGGCCGCCAAAGCACAGATTGGCCGGCACTTCCGGGCGTCTTGATGATGCCGATCTTCTCGCCGCTCGGTGCGAACACCCAGGTGCCGCCCGGCCCGGTGCAGTACACCCGGCCCTCGACATCGACCTTCATGCCGTCGGGGACGCCGATCTTCTCGTCCGACGACATGTCGGCAAAAATGCGCCGCCGCACGACATTGCCGGCGCTGTCGAGTTCGAGCGCATGGATATACGCGGCAAACCGTGTGTTGGCGGAATACAGCACCCGCTCGTCCGGCGAAAACGCGAGCCCGTTCGGGTACTCGAAATCGGCGACGTGGCTGGCGCTGCCGTCGGGCTTGACCCGGTAGATCGCCGAGGGATCAAGCTCGCGCTCGCCGAGCGGAATGCGCAGCCCGGGATTGGTGAAATAGATGCTCCCATCCGAGCCGCAAATCACGTCGTTCGGGCGGCTGAGCCGCTTGCCGTCAAAGCGGTCGATCAGCACCTCGTGCGAGGCGAATTTGCCGTCTGCCGGCCAGCGCGTCAGGCGCCGGTTGCCGCCTTCGCAGATCACCAGGCGACCCTGCGGATCAAAGGTCGTGCCGTTGCCCTCGCCGGTATTTTCGCGCAGCAATTCGGCCGGCCCGCCGGGCTTGATCCGGTAGAATCGGCTCGACCTGACATCGACAAAATAATAAAAGCCGTCCGGGTGGTAGAGCGGGCCTTCGGTAAAGACAAACCCGGTCGCCCAGCGTTCCGCCTCGGTCTGCTCCAAAATCTGCGACAGTCCGTCCATCGTTCCCTCCCGCGTTTAGGTCCGCCAGCATCCTAGGTCCTGAACCGCTCGAATTGAACAAGCGCGATCCAGCCGCTCGCCCTTAGCGTCAGGCTTAGGGTAGAAAACCCGGGTCCAAAAGCTGCTCCGGCGTGAACGGGCGCTCCGCGGGAAAAGAGTGCTCGGAGAGGCCGGTCTCATCGGCGGCCGAGCGGATCGCCCGCTGATATAGAGCGGGCCGCATCGATGTTACGCAGCTTTGCAGGCTGGGCGATTCAGCAAGCAGGTCCGCGATGCGCTCGCGTTGCTCGCGAATAGTGGCCGACCAGCTTCGTGACCTGAACCCCACCTGCACCTGCCATTTCAGCAAATGGGCGAGCAATACGGTCAGGCGGGTCTCGATTTCGCGCCGGTCGCTGCGTCCCATGCTTTCCAGCTCCTCGGCAATGTTCTCGATGTCGAGATCGGAAAACTGACCTGAACGCAGCAGGCGCGCCTGTTCCTCGGTCCAGGCGAAGAAATCCTCGTCATAGGCGGCGGCGTTGCGGGGCATCGCCGGTGTCTCCAAGCGGCTGATCGGATCGTTTATAGCACCCTCAGGGTTCGAGCCGCACGGTGGCCTGGGCGCTGCGGCCCTGCGCGTCGATCACCGTAAGGCGGACAAAGCCGGGGCTGTCGGGCTGCCAGTAGGTGGCGCGGCGAGCGATGGCGGTTTCCGGCAGCGGGCGGCCATCGACCAGCCAGCGCAGCGGCCCCTTGCCGCCGGAGGCTTCGAGCGCCAACGCGGCGCCATCCCAGGCGACCACCGCGCCGTTCGGCGGGAAGAGGATTTTGGGGCCGGCTTCCTGGCGGCTGGCGGCCTCGTGGCTGCCCGGATCGAGCCGGCGCAAGCGTGGCGGCAGGTCGCGGCGCGCGACGCGCAGCACCCCTGCAGGCGGCTCCGGCACGGGTTCGACGGCGGCGCCGGCGCCCAGCAGATCGGCGATCTTGAACACCACCGGCGCGGCGGTGACGCGGCCGCTGCGGCCGGGCAACGGCGTCCCATCCGGCCGCCCTGCCCAGACCGCGATCGTCACCTGCCGGTCATAGCCGACCGCCCAGGCGTCGCGAAACCCGTAGGAGGTGCCGGTCTTGAAGGCGAGGCGGCGGCCCGGCTTGACATCGGCCGGCAACATGCCGGGCGGCGGCGGCGCATTGCCCAGGATGTCGTTGACGTACCACGCGGCGGCCGGCACCGAAAATGCCGGTTCCGGTGATCGATGGCGGGTCGGCGGCGCGTACTCGCAGCGGCGCGACCTCGCCAGCATGCGACAGCGCGACATACAATGTCGCCAGATCGTAGAGCGAGATGCCGGCGCCGCCGAGCGCGATCGCCAGCCCCGGCTCCGGCTCGGCCAGCGGCAGGTGCAGCCTGATGCCGGCGGCGGCTAGCGCGCTGGTGAAGCGCGCCGGCTCCGAGCCGGTCGAGCACCGCGACGGCGGGCACGTTCAGCGAATATTGCAACGCCTCGGTGGCGCGTGACCTCGCCCTGGAAATGCCCGTCGAAATCGCCCGGCGCGTAGTCGCCGAACTGGCGCTGCCGGTCGTCGAGCATGGTCTGCGGATGCAGGATCAGCCGGTCGAACGCCATCGCATAGATGAACGGCTTTAGCGTCGAGCCCGGCGAGCGCACCGCCCGCGCCATGTCGATGATGCCGCGCCGCCGCGCCGACAGGAAATCGGCATTGCCGGCATAGGCGAGTACGTCGCGGGTTCGGTTGTCGATAACCAGCGCCGCGAGCGTCGCCTGCGGGTCGAGCGCCGCCGCCTCGCGACGCAGCAGCGTCTCGACCTCGCGCTGCAGCATCGGGTCGATTGTCGTGCGCTGTACCGTTGACAGAGGGGCTCGCGGACGCGCAGCGCCCGCGCCAGATGCGGCGCCTGCAACGGCAGCGACAGCCGCAGATGCGGCACGGTCTCGGCGCGCGCCTCGGCGAGTGTCTGTTCGGTGATGACGCCCTGTTCCTGCATGCGCGCCAGCACCGCGTCGCGCGCCCGCGAGGCCGCTTCGGGGTGCCGGTCGGGGCGCAGCCGCTCCGGCGAGCGCGGCAATGCGACCAGCAATGCCGCCTCGCCGGCCGACAGGTGGCCGCGGCTCCTTGCCGAAATAGGCGAGGCTGGCGGCCCGCACGCCTTCGAGATTGCCGCCGAACGGCGCCAGCGTCAGGTACAGGCCGAGGATGCGGTCCTTAGAGAACCGGCGTTCCAGCCCGAGCGCCTCGGCCATCTCGATCAGCTTTGACCGCAGGGTGCGCGGCCGCCGTTCCAGCAGCCGCACCGCCTGCATCGTCAGGGTCGAGGCGCCGGAGACGATGTGCCCGTGCATCGCAAGCTGCCCGAGCGCGCGAAAGCCGCCAGCGGATCGACGCCGGGATGGCTGTCAAAGCGCCGGTCTTCGGTCGGCGATCAGCATCTGCCGGTAGAGCGGATCGACCTCGTCGGCGGCGACCGGCAGGCGCCATTTGCCGTCGGCGGTCAGGAACCCGCGCAGGATCGACCCGTCGCGCGCGAGCACCAGCACCGACAGCAGGCTGGCGCGATCGAGGGCGGGCGCCGGCAGGACGACATAGGCCCGCCGCCAGCATCGCAAGCACGGCTGTCGCGCCGAGCAGGCTCGCGGTGCCAGAAGCGCATCGCGGACGGCCTCAGCGCGACTGGACGTTCAGCGTGCCCATCGCGGTGCGGCCGGTGTTTTCCGGCTCGTACATGTCCTCGACGACCAGCGCCGGGTATTTGAACTGCCCCGGCGTCACCGCGCGCACGACATAGGCGAGCGTGATCGCGGCGGTGCCGTCGGCCATGTCGATCGCCGCGACATAGCGGTCATCGCGCCCTCGGTATAGGTCGGGCTGCTCAGATCCTTGAGCCAGGAGTAGCCGACCCGACGAGTCGCTGCCGACCGATGTCGTCTGGATCTCGAACCCGGCCGGCAGCAGATCGACCACCAACGCCCGCGCCGAGCGCGCCGCATCGCTGCGCTTCGCCTTGATCACGACGACGAACAGATCGGTCTGCTTGACCTTGGTCAGATCGGCCGGCGAGCCGTCAGCCTTGAAGATGCTGCGGCTGACGGTATAGCCGCTGCTTTCGGCCGGCAGGTCGGCCTTGGGCACGCCGGTGATCGACACCGTGCGCCACGCGCCGTTGGTGCCGCGATTGGCCACCGACACCGGCGCCGCGCCCGCACCGAGCAGGCGCCGGAAATAAAGCGGCTCGCGCGCGCTTCGCGGGCGCCGCATCGCCGACCGCGACGGTCATGTCGCCGCCGGTCACCTTGACCGCCGCCTCGGCCGCCATCAGCAGCCACGCCTGCTCCTGCGTGCTGGTGCGGCGTCGAATGGGCGAACAACTCGGTGATGCGGTCCATCACCGCGGTCAGGCGCGGCTGGATCGCCGGGTTGCCGCCGGCAAAGGCCAGCACGCCGGCGCTGTCGCGCAACTCGCTGCCGTAATCGACATAGCGCAGCCCGAGCGGCCGCTTCGGCGGCGGCGCCACCGCCGCGTCATAGGCCGCCGTGGCGCGCGGCACATCGCCATACGCCGCCAATGCCCCGGCGAGTTGCGCCTTCGCCAGTTGCGTCGGCAGGCGGGCCAGCTGGGTGTCGGCGAAATAGCGCAATACCGGCAAATCGTCGGCCTTGGCATGCGCCAGCACGTAATGCGCGTAAGCGACCGCCGGCAGGCTGGCGTCGTCCTTGTGCTGCTGCCGCACATAATCGTGCAGCCAGGCGATCGCCGCCTTCAGCGCATAATCCGGCACCGTCTTGCCGTGCTCCTGGGCGCGCAGCAGGAAGTCGGTGGCGTAGGCGTCGAGCCACGGCACGGTGTCGTCGGCGTCGCTCCACACCCCGAAGCTGCCGTCGGAGCGCTGCATCCCGACAATGCGGGTGATGGCATTGTCGAGCGCCGCGGCCGGCGAGAAGCCGGGATCGGTTTTCCACAACTGGGCCACCGGCTCGACATAGAGCAATGGCAGGGCGCGGCTCGTGGTCTGCTCGATGCAGCCATAGGCGTAGCGGTCGAGCTGACGCAGCAGACCGGGCACGTCCCAATCCGGCCGCGGGCTGACGCTGAGCAGCGCCTCGGCGGTGCCGGGCAGGAACCCGTCGGCCGCGCCGTCATCGAGCGTGATGCTCTGGCCCGGCATCAACTGGGCGACAAAGCGGCGCAGCTGATAGGCCTGCGCCGGCCGCACCCCGAGCGTGAAATCACGCGCGATGTGCAGATCGCCGGGCCCCGCGAGGTCCATATGCAGCGCGATGTTGCCCGGTGTTTTCGCCGACGACCGGGAACGCGCCGTTGAAGTTCTGTCCCTTGGTCAGCGGGATCGCCTTATCGACCGGCGCGGCGAAGGCCCCGGCCCCATCGGCGGTGAATTTCAGGTGATAATCGCCGGCAGCGCCTTCGAGATTGTTGATGACCACACCGATCTGCGCGGTGTCGCCGGGCGCCAGAAAGCGCGGCAATGACACCAGCGTCACCACCGGGTCGCGCACGATCATCGAGCCGCTCGCGGCGCCGACCTTGTGCGCCGAAAACGCCACCGCCATCAGCCGCAGCTGCCCCTGGAAATCCGGGATGTCGAGATGAACCTTGGCGGCGCCGTCAGCGTCGAGCTTGACGATGCCGGAGAACAGCGCGACGACGCGGCTGCTCTTGTCGGGCAGCCCGGCGACCGCGCGTTTGGCGAACTGGTCGCCGCCGCTGCGCAGCACGCCGATCGCGTTGGCGCGCGGGTCGATCAGCCTGCCATACAGGTCGCGCAATTCGACCCCCAGCACCCGCTTGTCAAAATAATATTTCTCGGGCGCCGGGCTCTCGAAATCGGTCAGCTTCAGCACAGCTTCATCGACCGCAGCGAGCGTGATGTATGCTTCCTCGCCGGCCGCGAGCACCGCTGACCTTGACCGGAATATCCACCGGACCGCGCGGCCGCGCGACATCCGGCCCGGCCAGCGCAAGCGTCAGCCGGCGCGGTGCCGCATCGATGCCGAGCCACGCCACCCCGACCGCGCGCGCCGGACCGCGCGCCGCCAGCTTGGGGGCGATCGGCGACGCGTTGCCTTGCGGTCGGTAGGCGCTGACCAGCGCATAGACGCCGGTGCCCCAGCCGGCATCGACCGGCAGTTCGATGGTCGCGCCCTCCGCCGGCAGGGTTACCGAGCGCAATGCCAGCACCTTGTCGGAGGCGATCGCCACCTCGGCCTCGCCGGCAAACGGCGCCTTGATGAACAATTTGGCGGTTTCGCCAGCCTGATAGCTCGGCTTGTCGAGGGTCGTGCTGAGCTTATCGGGCACGTCGGGCAACGCGCCTTCGGTCCACCAGCCGACATGAAAGCGCACGCTCGACTGGGCGCCGGTCCCGAGGTCGGTGACCTCCCAGCGATAGCGCCCCGCCGGCAATTTGCGGGACAGCTTCGCCGGATCGGCGCCGGCATCGACCGTTCCGGTTTCGAGCGGCCGGTCGCGCACCTGCACGCGGTGCCGCCAGCGGCCGTCCTGCGAATACCAGGCATATTCCCAGCTTTCGCCGAGCAATTCCCAGCGCAGCCCCTTGGCGGCGACGCGCTTGCCGGCCTGGTCGAGCGCGATGATTTCGAGATTGGTCGGCTGGTCTTCCGCGATGCCGTTATCATCGTCGCCATTCGACAGGCGCACGCCGATCGCCAGCGGCCTTTCGCGGATCGGCCGCGTCAGGCTGCCGCCAACCGGCCGCCCGCTCGGCTCGAACACGCTGACATCGACCGTCGCGGCAAGCTGCTTGGTGTGCTTCGGCAGGTCAGAGAGTTCGAGAGAAACCGTCGCCTTGCCGTCGGCGTCGGTCGCCGACACGTCGATATCCTTGCGGTCGGCGGAAAACTCCTCATCGGCCATGCCGAAGCTGAAATCCGACTCCTTCGGGAACGGGTTGTCGTCAACTGCAACACTCGCGTGCGCCTCGCACCGACAGCTCGGCGCCGGGTGCGCCATAATAGAAACGCGCCGCGACATCGACCGGGAACGCCTCGCCCGGCTTCACTGGCGCATCTGCCGCTGACAGCTCGACCTTGAGGGTCGGCGGCACGAAGTCCTCGACGCGAAATTCGACGGCGCCGATAGCCGCTCCTTTCGGATCGAGCCTTGACCTCGACCCGCCACGTGCCGATGCGGGCGTCGCGCGCCAGATTATAGGTCTCCGCGTGGCCGCCGAGCTTGTCGCCGGTGATCTGCCGGTGATCGACCTCGACCCCATCCGGCCGGATCAGCCGCAAGGTCACCGGCAGCGTCGGAGAGCGCGTCGGCCTTGTCGTCGCGCACCAGCGTCATCAGGTGCACCGCCTCGCCCGGCCGGTAGATGCCGCGATCGGTGTAGAGATAGGCATCGACCGGCCCCGGCTGCGGCCGGCCGCTGACGCCGCGATCCGACAGGTCGAAGGCGCCGCGGCTGACTTCGAGGAAATTGAAGTCACCGCCGGGGCCGCTCGCTGTGATCAGATAGGGTTCGTCGCCGCCCTGCCCGTGCAACATGCCGCCCGCGATGCGCGCCATCCCGTCGGCATCGCTGGTCGACTGTCGTCAATTCGCCGTTGTTGCGCGCGTAGAGCCGCAACGTAACCCCGGCGACCGGCTTCGCGTCGGCGAGGCCGCGCACCGCCACCGCCATGCCATCGGTGCCGGTATAGGTCGTCAGCCCGAGATTGGAGACCAGCACCCAGTTGGTCACGGGTTCGCTGCTCTCGTCGGTTTTCTTGTCGAGGCGATCGACCACGGCGAGGAAGACACCGGGACCCTTGTCCTGCAGCAGCGGCGCCAGCGGGATCGCGGTGACGACCGGGCGGTTGCGCTCGCCAGTGATCGCCATCTCGCCCTGCCAGATCAGGCTGCCGCTCTGGTTGACGACCTCGTCGACATCGTCCGAACCAAAGCTCATCGTCAGCTTGTCGGCATTGACGCTGGGCACGAGGTTGCGGTCGTTGATCCGCACGAGGCGCACCTTGACCTTGTCGATGTTGATCGTGGTCAGCGGCAGCCCGGCGCTACCTTCGCGCGGAAGGACGTAGCCGGTGCCGGAAAAGCTCATCGTCGCCTTGCGGTCGGGCACGACGATGCGGGCGACGTAATCCTCGATCGTCTTGTCGCCGCCATCCGCCGGGAGGCCGGTCATCACGGTGACCTGATAGGTCTCGCCATGTTTCAGCCCGTCGAGGCACAGCGTGTCGCCGCGCGCGGTGACGACGCCGCCCGTCACTTCCGGCGTCGCGCGGACAAACCCGCCATAGGACAGGTCGGCCTGTTGTCGAGATCTGTTCGTTGAAGCGCAGGCAGGCGCGCGGCGCCTCAGCCTCGGAGCTGATCTCGACCTTGGTCACGCGGAACGCGACGAGCCGACGCAACTGCTCGGTGCGTTCGGCGACCGGGGTCGATTGGGTGAACACCAGCCCGGCCTGGAAAGCCGCGATCGCCTCTTTCTGCTTGTCATGGCGGTCGTATTCGCGGCCGATCAGAAACAGCGAATTGCCGCGCTCCACCGGGTCGGTCGATCGGATATAGGCATTGTAGGCGCTGATCATCACGCGCTCGTCCTGCGCGCCGGCAAAGGCTTGCGCCAGACGCAGCCAGACAAGGCCGTCATCGGCGCCGTAGGTGATCGCCTTGGTCAGGTCGTCGATCGCCTGCGAATAGCGCTTGGCACGGTATTCGACATCGGCGTCACGCCGCAGCCGCGGGATCAGCCCCGGCTGCTTTTTGGCCGGCGCGACGCTCTCAAACAGTTCTTGGCGGTACTTCGCCCCGGCATCCGCCAGTTCCTTCGATTGGTAGCCCTCCGCCGCGGCCGCCGGAGCGGCAAAAGCGAGCAGCAGCAACAGCGACAGCGCGCGAAACATTGTTACTTCCCCGGGGCTAACAACCGGGCAGAAGGCTATCACCGCGCCACCCGAGCGGCGAATGCGATCTACGGTTAACGGAACTGCGGGCGCTGCTTTAGGAAGCAGGCCGCCCTGCGAGGTAGCGCTCGATCAGCGGCCCCCAGATCGCCGAGCCGCCGGCACCGAAAAACAGCCGGTGCCCATCGCTGCCATACGTCCCGATCTGATCGAGTTGCGCCTGGCCGCCGCCCTGCGTGTAGGCCTGGTGCAACGCGGCGGCGACAGCCGGCGCGAAATAGCTGTCATTCGCGGTGTAGACCCACAGCATCGGGGTCGCGGCGCCGTGGGCCAGCCGGCCGGCTGCCTCGGCCAGTTTCTCGGGCTGGCAGTTGTTGTTGGGCTGCTGCTGGTGATGCCCGCCGCGCCCGCCGGCCATGCTGACGATCGCCGTGACCCGCGGATGCGGCATTGTATTGTAGCCCATCGCCGCCCAGCCGCCGGCCGACTGCCCGACGACGACCGCCCCCTGCGGCCGGGCAAACGGCAGCCCGGTGACATAACTCACCGTCGCGGCAACATCACGCGCCGATTCCAGCGCCGAGCGGGTGTAGTCACGATTGCCGCAGGGGCCGTCACCCTCGGTCCAGGCGCCACCGGTTGCGCCGTACCCGCGCCGCAGGCTGGCCGCGACGATAAACCCGCGGTCGAGAAACCAGCGCGCCGCGTGGCTGTCGCAGCTGGTCGGCACCATCGTCGGCCGCGTCGCCGCCTCTGCCGGCGAGCCATGCGCGATGACGACGACCCGCGCCGGTGTGTCGCCGGGCGGGCGGCAGATGCGTGTGTAAAGCAGATGACGGACACCCGCGATATCGAGCGGCACCCAATAAATCTGCGCCCGCCAGACACCCTCGGGAAGTCCGACCGGTCCCGTCTGCTGGGCGAAAGCCGTCGTCATGGCTGCGAGCAGCAGCAGGAAAGCGAGTCCTACGCGCATGCCCCACCCATGTTCGCCCCATCACAGCTTGAGGGATTGCCCGCAACTGTAGCACTGTGCCGGCATTCGCCACCCGCGATTCACCCGCACCCCTATCGGAGAAAATTCATGCAGATCGGATTTGTCGGCCTCGGGATCATGGGCGGGCCGATGGCCCTCAATCTGATGAAGGGCGGGCACAAGCTGTTCGTCTATGGCAAGCGCACCGTGCCGGCCGATGTGCGAGCCGGCGCGACGGTGTGCGACAGCCTGAAGGCGGTCGCCGAGCAGGCGGAAGTGGTCATCGTCATCGTGCCCGATACGCCCGATGTGCAGGACGTGCTGTTCAGCCCCGACGGGATCGCCGCCGGTCTGTCGGCCGGCAAGACCGTCATCGACATGAGTTCGATCTCGCCGATCGAGACCAAGAAATTCGCCGCCGCGATCGCCGAAAAGGGCTGCGACTATGTTGATGCGCCGGTATCCGGCGGCGAGGTCGGCGCCAAGGCGGCCAGCCTGACGATCATGGTCGGCGCCAAGGAGCCGGTGTTCGAGCGGGTCAAGCCGTTGTTCGAGCTGATGGGCAAGAACATCACGCTGGTCGGCGATATCGGCGCCGGGCAGACCACCAAGGTCGCCAACCAGATCATCGTCGCGCTGACCATCGAGGCGGTCGCCGAGGCCCTGCTGTTCGCTTCCAAGGCTGGCGCCGACCCGGCCAAGGTGCGGCAGGCGCTGATGGGCGGCTTCGCCTCGTCACGTATCCTGGAAATCCACGGCGAGCGCATGATCAAGCGCACCTTCGACCCCGGCTTCCGCATCGAACTGCACCAGAAGGACCTCAGCCTCGCATTGTCGGGCGCCCGCGCGCTGAACATGTCGCTGCCCAACACCGCGGCAACGCAGGAACTGTTCAACGCCGCCGCCGCACTCGGCGGCAAAGGCTGGGACCATTCCGGCCTCGTCAAGGTGCTCGAACACCTCGCCGGCCACGAAGTCGCCAAGGGGTAGGTTTATTTAACGCAAAGGACGCGAAGGATACGCAAAGAGCGCGAAGAGTATGGAGCGGGGGCGAAGCCCCCAATCAAACCGGCATGCCGCCGCTAAATTATTGTCGCTTCGCTCCGGACCCTTCGCGCTCTTTGCGTATCCTTCGCGTCCTTTGCGTTATCTATTAACTACGACCCTACGCCTTCAGGTCGAGGATTTCGATCCAGTTCGGCATCTTGCCCATGGCATGCTGCTTGACCGGATCGAGAGCGCCGGTGGGGCGGATCGCGTAGACGGTCATGTGGTTTGAATCGAGGCCGACCGACAGCAGGAACTTGCCGCGGGGTTCGATCGCGAAGCCGCGCGGCGTGGTTTCCGTCGGATAGCGGCCGATCAGCGACAGTGTCCCCTTGGCCGGGTCGATGCGGAAGGCGACGAGGCTGCTGGTCTTGCGTTCGCTGCCGTAGAGGAAATTGCCGTCGGGCGTCACATGCAGGTCGGCCGCGGCCGGCGCTTCCTTCAAGGCGCCCGCCGTCAGCATCTCGACAAACCCGATTTCCTTCAGCGTCCCGGTTGCCGGATCGACCGCGTAGCTGCCGATCGTCGCGGTCGTCTCGGTAATCAGGAACAAGAATTTCCCGTTTGGGTGGATCGCCATGTGGCGCGGCCCGGCCCCCTCCTTGGTTTTCACCTCGGCGGGCGTGCTGGGCGACACCATGCCGGTCGCCGCGTCGAACTGGAATTGCAGGATGACGTCCTGCGCCAGGACGCTGCAATAGGCGTGCTTGTTCGACGCATCGAGGATCACGCAATGCGCCTTCGGGTGGTCGGTGATGATCTGCGTCGGCGGCGCCTTGATCCGCCCGCCATCGAGAGGGTTGACCGTCAATTTACCCTGCGGGTACGAGGCGCAAAGCAGCCATTTGCCGCTGTGGTCGATCGTCGTGTACGCCATGCTGGCGTCAAGCGGCGTGTTGCCGAGATGGGTCAACTTGCCGCTCGCCGGGTCGATCGCAAAGCTGGCGCCGGTAAACGGCTCGCTGCGCAGCGCGACCTGCAGGAATTTTTTGTCGGGGCTGACCGCCATCGGCATGCTGGTCGGCGACGGCTTGAGGTCAGGGATCTCGGTATTGTCGATGATGTCGAGATCGCCGGTGGCGCGGTTCATCGCCATCACATAAACCGCCGGGTCGCCGGCATTCGACACATAGACAACCGTGTCCGGGGTGCCTTCGGCCATGGCGCTGCGTCCTCCGATCAAGGGTTGCGGCAATATCCCCATCGCGCCGAGCCCGGCCCCGAGGCCAAGCATCCGGCGCCGCGACACATGCCGGCGAGGCATTGCCGGCGGCCTAGCGCTGCAAGGCTCGCGCGGCGCTCGCCGCCGGCCGCTCGGCACAGCGTTTCAGCCAATCGGCGGCGTGCGGGAAGGGCTTGAAATCGATCCGCGCCGGACGCGCCCAGGACAGGATGCCGGCGACGTTCAGATCGGCGATGGTAAAATCGGCGCCGAGCAGATAGGGCGACGCCGCGACCGCAGCGTCGAGCACCCTCAACGGCGCCTGGAGCTGGCGCTCGGATTCGTCGGCGAGGGCGGCGTCGCGCTTATCCTCGGAGTGGATCGCGCGGTGAAACATCGCGGTCAGGACCGGCCGCTCGATTTCGGTCATGCCCCAGAAGCTCCACTGCCAGGCATGCGCCTCGTCTTCGAGCTTTGTCGGGTAGAGGCTGCCGAGCGCGTGTTTCTTGGCGAGGTACAGGTTGATCGCCATCGATTCCCAGACGATGACGCCGTTGTCGTCGATCGCCGGGACATGGCCGTTCGGGTTGATCGCGAGAAATTCGGGCGTGCGGGTGTCGCCCTTGCCCATATCGGACGGGATGTTCTCGTAATCGAGCCCCAGTTCCTTCGCCATCCACAGCGTGCGAAACGCCCGCGACCGCGGAATGCCGTAAATCTTGAGCGCTGCCATGTCTTCTTCCTCCCAACTCACTCCGCAATCGCTCGTAGGGTGGGCTGAGCGTCAGCGAAGCCCACCAAAATCGCGGCGGGGTGGTGGGCTTCGCCGGCGCTCAGCCCACCCTACGGTGCCGTAACTTATTCCGCCGCCAGCTTCAGCGGCCGCAGCGAGGCGTTCATCTGGCGGTCATAGGCCTCGCGCCAGCCGAGCCGTGCCTCGGTCAGGAAATCACCGCTGCGCACCGCATACATGATCTCGGGATCATCGACCCCCGGCGGCACCGTATCGTCCTTGGCAAAGGCGCGCGCCGCCTTGAGCAGGCGGCGGCGGGTCGCCATGATCATCCGGTCGCTCGGAGCCAGGTGCTCAAACAGATGGTCGGTGATCGGGCCCATGCTTTCGGTGACCGCCTGGTCCTGCGCGTGGATGCCCGCGATGCCGGTATAGTTGCCGCCGGTCATCTGCGCCTCGCGGTCGATCAGCCAGTCATTGACGGGACGGCCATTAAGCCGCCAGCGCCCGTGCCAGTCGGTCGTGTTCGGCAGGAAATCGAATTTCCGGTCAAAGCCCGGCAGCATCCTGCCGCTCTTGTCAGGGCCGACCGAGGGCGGGTGGCCGCGCCACACCAGGCTGATGAACATCGTGTGGGTGTCGTCCATCGGAACCCAGGCGCGGTTGTGCAGGTGCTCGGTGAACTTGCCCTGCGGCGTCTGCGTCCAGAACGGCATCATGAAATTGGCGAAGCGCCAATATGTCTGATTACCGGACATCTGGCCACGCTGCGCCGCCCGGAAGGCGGCATACATCGTGCCCGCTTCCGTATCGGTGACGTGGTAGTCCGGCGCGCGATTGGTCACGGTGTAGCGGAACAGGCTGTCGTCCGGCACCTGCTCGGGCTCGACCGAGCCGGCATGCAGAAAACCAAAATGGGAGGTGTCGATGTCGCCTTCGAGCGCCTGCAGCCAGTTGCACTCGCGCTGCACGAAGGTGATCGTGACCTCGCTTTCGGGCAGCAAGGTCGCCTCGATCTGCGGCAAGGGTGGGGCTTCCTTGCGGCTGCCCATATAGACCCAGACGAGGCCGTTGCGCTCCTCGACCTTGTAGGCCCTGGCCTTGATGCGGTCCTTGAAGCCGGGATTGCCGGCGAGGTTCGGCACATCGACGCAATTGCCGTCGGCGTCGTATTTCCAGCCGTGATAGATGCAGCGCAGGCCGTTTTCCTCGTTGCGGCCAAGGAACAGCGAGGCGCAGCGATGCGGGCAGCGATGGTCCATGACCCCAACGCGCCCCGACGTGTCACGAAACGCGATCAATTGTTCGCCAAGCAGCATCAGCCGCATCGGCGCCGCATCCGCCTTCAGCTCGGAGGACATCGCCGCCGGCATCCAGTACTGCCGCATCATGTCGCCCATCACCGTGCCCGGCCCGACCCGGACGAGATCCTCGCTGTCCTTCCTGCGCATGATGTTTCCTCCTGTCCTGGGTCTAATTAGTTCATACGATTGTCATTCCGGGGCCGAGCACCGCGAGGAGCCCGGAACCCAAGAACACGGACCGAAGGAAATTGGGCAGCGGCCGGTGTTCATGGGTTCCGGGTTCAGCCCTGCGGGCTGCCCCGGAATGACAGAGGAGAGGCAACGGCCACTTCGCGCCTACGCCCAGAATGCGAAGCCGAGGCCGGTGCCGGTGCCGGCCGGGGTGCGGTAGCCGGGTTCGTAGAGCGACCATTCGAGCGACAGATGCTCGACCGCGCCAGCGAGGCAGATCCAGTTGCGGATTTCCGAACTGCCGGAGTTCAGCTTTTCAGGCGGCATTCCTGCGATCGCCGCCGCGTCCTTGCGGCGCAGCAGATCGAGAAAGCCGCGGTCGAGCGCCTCGTCGACGACGAAATGGCTGAGGCCGCCGGATGCGATGACGCCGACCCTCTGGTCGCCGGGATACGCTTCCACCGCCGCCCGGATCGCCTGCCCCAGCCGATAGCAGCGGCGCGGTGTCGGCTGGTTGGGCGGGTAGTAGGTGTTGATCGACACCGGCACGACCGGCACCGCATCCTGCATGATCCGCCGATGGACGAAGCCAATCGCGTGGCCCTCGCCCTCCCCGTCGGGCACGCCCTTGGACGCAGAGACATCGAATTCGCGGTCGATCAACCGCCCGATCAGGTGGCGCGCCAGTTTCGCATCCACCGGATAGTCGCGCGCCACCGTCTCTTCGTGCCAGCGCGCCGAGGCCCGCCACCCCCAATCCGGCGCCGGCACCGGAGCCAGCGGCACGTTGCGGATGGTTTCGCCGTAATAGACCAGAATGCCCGGCATGTTTTGCGGGTGGTACAATTCGTCCTGGTCGTCGCCAACGACGATCAGCGCATCGAGCTTTGCTTCGCGCAGATAGTCGCCGAGCCGCAGCATCGCGCTTTCGACGGCCTGATGCCGCGTCTGCATCCGCTCGGGCGTGATCTCGGCCACGATACCGGCCGGCGCGTGCTGAAGCTGCGCCTCGTAGGTGGTCAGCCGGCCCTCGACATCGAGCAGGTTGGAGCGCCGCGAATCGCGCTCAATGAAGCGCGGCCAGTCGGTCGGCGGCGCGTTCAGCATCGGCGTGTGCGAGGTCCCCATGCCGAGAACGATCCGGGCCATCGCCATCCTCCCCATTCCAAGCGTCGGCGGGATTATGGCCCAGTGTAGCGCAGTTTAACCAGCGGGGGGCAGCACTTCCGCCGGGCCGCGGTGTGGAAACAGGCTTGGGCGGCTATTTCTTGGTCTTGCCGCCGCCGCACTTTTCGTAGCGCGCGCCCGCCGCCGCCGCCTGTTGCGCGGCGAACGCCTTGTATTTCGGAGTGTCCAGCGTCTTGCCCTGTTGCAGCAGCGCGGCCGATTGCGTGCACACCTGCGTGACGTTTAGGCCGGCCTGCTTCGACGCCGATACATTGGCCAGCGATGTGTTCCAACGATCGAATGCCGGCGCCCCGTGAAAATGCGTGATCATCGCTTTTTGATAGGCAATGATCGCGTCCTTGTTGCGCAGCCGGAACTCGGCATAGGTCGTGTCCTGACAGGCGGTGCTGACCACCATCAATTCGGTCAGAAACCGGATCGCCTCCTCGGCCTCGATCGCGCTTGGCGAGTAGCAATTGCCCGCCGCCAGGCTGTGACCGGCGGAGAACTGCAACGTCGTGGCCGCAAGCAGCGCTGCGGCCAGCCCTTTCAATTTCATCATATCCCCCAACTCGACTCCCCGCGCGGACGATACGCAACCGAACAATATTTGCAAGAAGCACAAAGCCAAATGGCCGGATAGGTCGCGACGAGTAGCAGATGTCCCAGAAAAAGAACGCATCGGGTTATCGGCTCGACCGGCGATGCCGCACCGGGCACCGCACCTACTACCTGATGAATCTTGTGGGTGATGCGACTAAAGCGGCGAATCCTGCAAACTCTATGGTTAAGTGCGGTAACCTTGCGGGCATCAGGCAGGCGGCGGCATAGTCGCTTGATGCCCGGTGGCCGGATGATTGTGCTGTTTACCGATTTCGGGCTCGCCGGGCCCTATACCGGGCAGCTCCACGCGGTCTTGCAGCAGACCGCACCCGGCGTGCCGGTGATCCAGCTTTTCGCCGACGCGCCGGCCGGCCGGCCAAGGCCTTCGGCCTATCTGCTGGCGGCTTATGCGACGTGGTTTCCGGCCGGGACGGTGCTGCTTTGCGTTGTCGATCCCGGTGTCGGCGGGGCGCGCCGGCCGTTGATCGTCGAGGCCGACGGCCGGCTGTTTGTCGGGCCGGATAACGGTTTGTTCGAGCTGGTGTGGCGGCGTGCGACAACGTCGCGCGGCTGGGATGTCACCTGGCTACCGCCGGTCTTGTCCGCCAGCTTTCACGGCCGCGACCTGTTCGCGCCGGTCGCCGCCCGCCTGGGCCGCGGCGAACCGCCGGCAACGCTCGGGTCGGAAACGGCACCAACGCCCTTTACAGCATGGCCCGACGACCTCTCCGAGGTGGTCTATATCGATCATTACGGCAACGCACTGAGCGGGTTGCGTGCCGCCGCGGTGCCGTCGCGTGCCCGGCTCTCGATCGGGGGCGATGTCGTCGAACCGGCACCGACCTTTTCGGCAGTGCCGCAAGGGCGCGCCTTCTGGTACGTCAACTCGAACGGCCTGGTGGAAATCGCGGTGAACGGCGGCCGCGCCGACCGCACGCTAAACGTCGGAATCGGCAGCGGAATCAGTCTTCTGCCGCAGAGAAGTCAGGGGGGCAGGACCACATCGGCGCCGCGCGGCATGCGCAGCTGACGCCGCTTCTGCCGCCGGTGCAGCAGCCACATGCCGCCGCCGATGACGACAAATACACCGAGCATCACAAGGCTGAACGAGCGCGCGATGTCGCCGAGCATCGCCCGGAAGGCGTGCCCGAGGAAGTAGCCGACTGCGACAAAACTCGCCGCCCACACCCCCGCCGCGACGAAATTCAGCAGCATGAACCGCTGCCACCGCACCGCGCTGAGGCCCAGCGCGAACGACGAAAAATTGCGGATTCCGTAGATGAAGCGGAAGGTCAGGATAAAGCCGGCATCGTAGCGTTCGAGCCAGCGCAGCGCGGCTTCGACGCCGTGCCGCCAATACGGAAAGCGCTCCAGCAGCCTGACGCCGCATTTCCGCCCGATCCAGAAATAGGCCTGGTCGCCGGCAAAGCTGCCGAGCCAGGACGCCCCCAGCAGAATGAACGGATCGACCAGCCCCTGTGCCGCCGCGAACGCGGCGAACAGCACGACGGTCTCGCCTTCGAGGAAGGTCCAGATAAAGACGATGGCGTAAAAGCAGGCGCCGTTATCGGCAATGAGCTGGTTGATATCCATCAGTGACGGGTTCTGTCCCTGCGTCTGTTTGCGGTTCCGTCACCCGGCCCCGGGCGGGTGGCTCCAGTGACGCCACCTACTCGCGAGACACAAGGCTGGTATGCTAGGGTGTCAGCCCCTGCCGGTCGAGCGGATTTCGGTCGTCGCATCAGATAGGCCGCCGCGCAATACACCTGGGGGATAATCATCTTAACCTTTTGTGTCAGATCAGGGGCGTCGCGTGGAAGCAACGGAAGCACATGAGATTGCCGAGAAAATTCACGAAGACGCGGAAGGACCGCACAGCGAGGAACATGACAATTTTCGCCGCCTGTGCGCGATCTATGTCGGGGTGGTCGCAATGCTGCTGGCGATCGCGACCCTCGGTGGCGGCGATGCGACAAAGGAAATGCTGGGCGCCAACATCCATGCTTCGGACCAGTACGCGTTCTATCAGTCGAAATATGAACGCCAGCTTAGTTACCAAATTGCTGCCGAACAGCTGGAGTTGATTGCCGCCGGAATACCCAACCTGTCGGCGGAGCAGGACGCCAAGGTGCAAAAACTGGTCAAGCACTACCGCGACACGGCCGAACGCTATGAAAGCGACCCGGCTCGCAAAAACGGCAAGAAGGAATTGCTGGAGAAGGCAGAACACTGGTCCGCCAAGCGCGACCATGCCGCGGAACAAAGTCCCAATTTCGAGTATGCCGCCGCGCTGTTTCAGATCGCGATCGTGCTCGGCTCGGTCGCGATTGTCGCAAGCTCGCCGTGGCTCCTCGGAGTCAGCAGCATCCTTGCCGTCTGCGGCATCCTGCTGGCCGCCAACGGCTTCCTCCTCGTCATCCACCTTCCCATGGGGTGAGTCATACCGTGCCCGCCGCCTGCCTCAATCGGCGGCGTATTCCGCAAGAATTTTGTTGAACGCGTCGGCGGCCTCGAACTGGACCCAATGCCCGGCGCCCGGCACCACCGAAAAGCGGGCACCGGGCTGGATTCCGCGGAGCAGGCGGGCGCGGTCTTCGACATGCGGGTAGGCGGTCGCGTCGCGCTCACCCCAGATGCCGTCGAGCCGCCCCTTGACCTTCGGCAACGCCTCGATCAGCGCGCCGGAGCGCGAAAAGCGGCGGCTGCGCATACGCGCTCGGGCGTGATTGTTCTTTTGCAGCCACAGCGCCAGTTCGTCGATCTTGGCCGGGTCGTGGATCATCAGCTGGTTCAGGTTGTAGCGGTGGGTGGCGAATTCCACTTCTTCGGTCGCGTCGGGCTTGGGCCGCTCCAGCGGCGTCGGCGAGCGCTCGAGGCCCATGCCGTTCGACCCGACCACGGTAAAACCGCGCAGCCGGTCGCCAAGCTGCGCCGCGACGCTGCCGCCGATCACCCCGCCAAACGAAAATCCGGCGAGATGCGGCGCGACGCCTTTCGGCAGGATGATGTCGAGCCCTTCGACGACGATCGCGGCGAGGCCCTCGGCGGTCCACGGCTCAGGCGGGGTCGCCGACTCGCCGAGCCCCGGCATGTCGCAGGCGAATACGGTAAATTTGCGCGACAGCGGCAGCACGTTGCGCACCCAGTGCATCCACGACCCATAGCCGCCATGCAGCAGCACCAGCGGCGGGCCGCCGCCGCCCCAGATGTGCCAGACCAGCCCGCCGTCGCCGCACGGTGTCTCCACCCGCTGCGCCTCGGCACCAATTCCGTCAACCAGGGCTTTTGTTGCTTCGCTGATGATCGCCACCATCGCCTCGCCGAATCCGTTATCTCCTGATCTCCGCTGATAGCCGGTTTTCCCGCCCCCGCCTATAGACAAGCGCGCCGCCGCTGCCATGCCGCTGCTCGACTTTGCCGCGAGATGCGGCAATCCTTTTCCAGACGGAACGGCTGGCGCGGGGAGAACAGCGATGGCGGCAATCATGGTCGGCAATTGGTGGGCACTGGCATTGCGCGGCGCCGTCGCGATCCTCTTCGCACTGATCGCCTTCTGCTGGCCGGGAATCACCGCGGCGGCGCTGCTCTTTGTGTTTGCCGCCTACGCGCTGGTCGACGGCGTGTTCGCCGTGGTCGCCGGGCTGCGGGCGGCGCAACGGCATGGCCGATCAGTAGCGCTGCTGCTTGAAGGCGTGCTGAACATCCTGATCGCGGTCATTATCGTCATGTGGCCGGGCGCAGCCTTGGTCGCGCTGATCTATCTGATCGCGTTCTGGGCGGTCATTACCGGTGTTGTCCTGATCGCCGCCGGCATGACGCTGCTGCGCCTTGCCGGCGAGTGGCTCCTGGTGATCTGCGGCGTCCTGTCGGTACTGTTCGGGGTAGTGCTGTTCTTCCAGCCCGGCGCCGGGGTCGTCGCATTATCATGGTGGATGGGAATTTATGCGCTGCTGTTTGGCATCATGCTGGTCAGTGCCGCGTTCCGCATCCGCTACCACTCGGTCTGAGCCCTCCTTTCGCCGGAGCGCCCGGCCCCTCATATCAGCAGCAACAAATCCTGACCTTATGACGGCGCGGAGCCGAGAATGTCGCAACGCCAGCTTGATGCAATGATGTGGGCCGATGCCTGCGCCGCGATGGAGCGCGCCGAGCGGTTGCGCCGCCAGTTTTTTCACCATGCCTCGCCGAATTGGGAGGCGCCGGTCGACGTGTTTGAGACCGACGACGGCACTGATCGATCCTGATCGCGCTGCCCGGCGTCGAACTCGACAGCATCAGCGTAACACTGAACGCCGGCACGCTGATCGTCGCGGCGAGCGCCCGCTGCCGCGCCGAGATGCAGAACGCGCGCATCCTGCGCATGGAGATCCCCTACGGCCATTTCGAACGCCGGATCGAGTTGCCGCCGGTACCGTTCGAGATTTCGGGCCGGCACCTCGCCAATGGCTGCCTGATGCTGCGCCTGGAAAAGGGGCTGCGGTAATGAGCGACACGACACGATCCGCGCTGGCGGAAAGCTGCCGAGCGGCCGGCGCCGCCGATTGCGCCTCCCGCGACGGCCCCCGACCGGTCCCGGATGGCATCGCACGATCCCGGATGACGCGCTGATCCTGATCACGACGCGCAACCTGGTGCTGTTTCCCGGCACCGTCTTGCCGATGACGCTCGGCCGGCAGCGCTCGGTCGTCGCGGCGCAGGCGGCGATCCGCGGCTCAGCCGGCCGGTCGGCCTCGTCTTGCAGCGCGACCCCGCCGCCGACGATCCGACGCCGGCCGAACTGCACCGACATCGGCACCGAAGCCAACCTGCTGCGCTATGTGACCAGCCCCGACGGCAGCCATCATGTGATCTGCCAGGGCGAGCGGCGCGTTCCGCATCAACGAATTCCTCGACGGCTACCCGTTCTTTGTCGCGCGGGTCGAGCGGCATGGCCGAACCCGAGGCGACAGAGCACGGAGATCGACGCCCGGCTGCTCAATCTGCGCAACCAGGCGCTCGAAGTGCTGCAATTGCTGCCGCAGACCCCGGCCGAACTGGTCAACGCGGTGCAGAGCGTCGCCGTCGGCGCCGGCACTGGCCGATCTGATCGCCAGCTTCATGGATATCACCGCCGCCGAAAAGCAGGAGATCCTCGAAACGCATCGCGGTCGAGCACCGGCTCGAACGCGTCTCCGCAATTGCTGGCATACCGGCTCGAGGTGCTGCGGCTGTCGCGCCAGATCAGCGACCGCACCAAGGAGACGATCGACGACCGGCAGCGCGAGTTCCTGCTGCGCGAGCAGCTGAAGACGATCCAGAAGGAACTGGGCGAAGGCGACGACGCCAAGAGCCAGGAGATCGCCGAGCTTACGGCAAAAGATCGACGCAGCGCAAGATGCCGGAGGAGGTCGAGACACATGCCAAGAAGGAGCTGGCGCGGCTCGAACGCATGCCGGAGGCCTCCGGCGAATATTCGATGGCGCGCACCTATCTCGAATGGCTGATCGAATTGCCGTGGGCGGTCGAGGACGAGCCGCCGATCGACATCGCCGAGGCGCGCGAGATGCTCGACGCCGACCATTACGGGCTGCGCAAGATCAAGCGGCGCATCCTCGAATACCTCGCGATCCACAAGCTGAACCCGCACGGGCGCAGCCCGATCCTGTGCTTTGTCGGGCCGCCCGGTGTCGGCAAGACCTCGCTCGGCCAGAGCATCGCGCGCGCGACCGGGCGCAAATTCGTCCGCGTCAGCCTCGGCGGGACCCACGACGAGGCCGAAATCCGCGGCCACCGCCGCACCTATATCGGCGCCCTGCCCGGCAACATCCTGCAAGGCATCCGCCGCGCCGGCAACCGCAACTGCGTGATGATGCTCGACGAGATCGACAAGCTCGGGCCGCGGCGTCCAGGGCGATCCGGCCTCGGCGTTGCTCGAAGTGCTCGACCCCGAGCAGAACTGCGACGTTCCGCGACAACTACCTCGGCGTGCCGTTCGACCTGTCGCGGGTCATGTTCATCACGCACCGCCAACGTGCTCGACAACATTCCCGGCCCGTTGCGCGACCGCATGGAGGTCATCGACCTGCCGGGCTACACCGAGGACGAGAAATTCGAGATCGCCCGGCGCTATCTCGTCACCCGCCAGCTCAACGCCAACGGGCTGACGCCGGAGCAGGCCGAGATCGCCGACGACGCGGTGCGCGCGATCATCCGCGACTACACGCGCGAGGCCGGCGTGCGCAACCTCGAACGCGAGATCGGCACGGTCGCTGCGCAGCGCCGCGATGAAGATCGCCGAGGGCAGCGCCACCGAGGTCCGCATCACGCCCGACGAACTGCATGCCAGATCCTCGGGCCGCCGCGGTTCGAGGGCGAGGTCGCGATGCGCACCAGCATCCCGGGTGTCGCGACCGGCCTCGCCTGGACGCCGGTCGGCGGCGACATCCTGTTCATCGAGGCGACCCGCATTCCCGGCAAGGGCGGGCTGATCCTGACCGGGCAGCTCGGCGAGGTGATGAAGGAGAGCGCGCAGGCGGCCCTGTCGCTGGTCAAGGGCAAGGCCGCGAGCCTCGGCATCGACACCAAGCTGTTCGAGAACAGCGACATCCATGTCCACGTGCCGGCCGGCGCGATCCCGAAGGACGGGCCGAGCGCCGGGGTCGCGATGTTCACCGCGCTGGTGTCGCTGCTGACCGGCCGCACCGTCAACAGCGACACCGCGATGACCGGCGAGATCAGCCTGCGCGGCCTGGTACTGCCGGTCGGCGGCATCAAGGAAAAGGTCATCGCGGCGGCCCGCGCCGGGCTCACACAACGGTGATCCTGCCGGCCCGCAACCGGCGGGATTACGAGGACATCCCCGAAACCGCCCGCAACGCGCTGCGCTTCGTCTGGGCCGAGCGGGTCGAGGACGTGATCGAAGCTGCGCTCGACCCAGCCCCCGCCCCCGCCGAGGCCGCCGAGCTTGAAACCGCCGCCGATTAGGGCCCAATGGGATGAAGTTGAATTACCACCGGTTTTGCGGCATTCCCGCGAAAGCGGGAACCCATAGGCGCTAACTTAGGGGGAGATGCCCCTCTCCTGTCATTCCGGGGCCGAGCGGAGCGAGGAACCCGGAACCCATGAACACGGACGGCGCCAAAAAGGGTGACGACGGTGTTCATGGGTTCCGGGTTCAGCCCTGCGGGCTGCCCCGGAATGACAAAGCGGGGGTGCCTTCCGACCTAAGAGGCCACCCGGAAATGAGTTGAGTGATATCAGTGACTTGTGATTCGGTTTTGGTGCGAAACAGAACCGGGGTCGCAAGATGTGGACTGACATCACTCGCAAGCAGTATCGGCGACCCGGGGGGCGGTATTCAAGCAGTATGACGGATGCGGAATGGGCGCTGATCGAGGGCTTCATGCCATCCCGCCGCCGGCTGGGACGGCCTCGCAAGGTCGAATTGCGCCACGTCGTCGATGCCATTCTCTATATTTTGTCGGCGGGATGCGCCTGGACCTTGCTGCCGAAGGAGTTTGCGCCGGTCTCGACGGTACAGGGCTATTTCTATCGCTGGCGTGACGACGGCACCTGGGAGCGGATCAACCATGCGCTGGTGATGGCAGCGCGCGAGGCGATGGGGCGCGAGGCCAGCCCCAGCGCCGGGGTGCTCGACAGCCAGTCGGTCAAGACCACCGAGGCCGGCGGACCGCGCGGCTTCGATGCAGGCAAGAAGGTGGCGGGCAAGAAGGTAAAGGGCCGCAAGCGCCACATCCTCACCGACACCAATGGCTTTCTCGTCAAAGCCGTGGTGCATCCGGCCGATGTTCAAGACCGCGACGGGGCCCCGCTCGTGCTGAAGGCCGCGCGCTGGCTCTATCCCTGGCTGCGCCACGTCTTCGCCGACGGCGGGTATGCCGGCGAAAAACTCGCCAGTGCCATGCTCGCGCACGGCACCTGGACCCTCGAAATCGTCAAGCGGTCCGATGCCGCCAAGGGCTTCGTGCTGCTCCCCAGGCGCTGGGTGGTTGAACGTACCCTGGCCTGGCTCGGTCGCAACCGCCGCCTCGCCAAGGACTTCGAAGCCACCGTCAAAACCGCCACAGCCTGGCTCTATATCGCCAGCGTCAAACTACTCTCGCGACGTCTCGCCCGTGGCTAATACCAACCGCCGAAATTCCCAACTCGCCCGACGTTTAGGGATTCCCCTTTGGCCTGGGGTGCGATTCTCTGTTGCGGGGTCTTGCTTCGCAAGAGGGCATCATGGGTCGTGGGATCGAGGTGACGCGGCGGGAGCTGTCGGCGAGGGAGCTTCGGCAACGAGCGTCGCGATGCGGCGATAGTCGGGTAGCGTGCCGTGTTCTGGCGATCGCCGAGGTTCTGGAGGGAGCCTCACGGACCGAGGCGGCGTCGGCCTGCGGCATGGACCGGCAGACACTGCGCGATTGGGTGCACCGCTACAACGCCGATGGGATTGCCGGGCTGAGCGATGCCCGGCGCAGCGGCCGTCCGCCGGCGTTGTCGCCGGCCCAGATGGAGGAGCTGAAGGAGCTGGTTCTCGCCGGCCCTGACCTGGCCAGCGATGGGGTGGTTCGTTGGCGCTGCATCGACCTGCGCTCGGCAATCGAGGCGCGCTACGCGGTGGTGGTGCACGAGCGCACCGTGGGCAAGCTGCTGCGGCGGATGGGACTGAGGCGGTTGCAGCCGCGGCCCTACCACCCGAAGAAGGATGCCGAGGCGCAGGAGGTTTTTAAAAAAACTTTGCCGCTCGGGTAGCGGAGATCCTGCCGCCGCAGGCCGCTGGCAAGAGGATCGAGATCTGGTTTCAGAGCCTGCCCCGGCGAAGGCCGGGGATGAAGCGCGCGTCGGCCAGCAAGGCACGCTGTCGTATCTGTGGGCGCCGCGTGGCTCGCGTCCGGCGGCGGTTCGCGACAACCGCCATGCCTCCGCCTACATCTTCGGTGCGATCTGCCCGAGCCGAGCCGTGGGCGCCGCCATCATCATGCCCTGGGTCAGCAGCGAAGCGATGACCATACACCTGGCCGAGATTGCCAGGCAGGTCAGCGCCGACGCCCATGCCGTGCTGGTCTGTGACGGTGCCGGGTGGCACCAGACGGGCGAGCGCCTGACTGTGCCCGGCAATCTCAGCCTGCTTCGGCTGCCGCCATACGCACCCGAACTCAATCCCATCGAGAACGTCTGGGAATATCTTCGCGGCAATCAGCTCAGCATGCGGGTCTGGGACAGTTACGAAGCCATCCTCGACGCATGCTGCAACGCTTGGAACCGCTTCCTTGCCGATACCGCCCGGGTAGCTTCAATAACCACCCGGGATTGGGCATCGGTCACAATTTAAGGCGGTTGGTATAACTCAACTATCCCAATTCTCGGGCGGACTCTAAGCTGGCGCCTATCCGCTGTCGCGAAATGACGAAAAGAGGGGGCTTCCGCCTCCTCGGCTACAATTCGTCGAGCGGCCAGACCGGGCGGGGCACCTTGTCGAAGAGTTCGGGGGTGTAGATTTCGGCACACAACGCGCCGGTATCGACGAGGATCACCTCGCGGGCGATCGGCTCGAACGCAGCGCGGAAATGCTGCATCGATTTGACGACGACGGTCTGGTAGCGGGTCGGATCGATGCCCATTGAGGTGAACTGGCCGAGATCAACCGCCTGCCCGTTATTGGTGATCAGGATGATGTCGATGCCGCCGACCCGGAACACCAGCGACGGCCCGTAATCGCGCCGCAACCCGCCGCCCATCGGTCCGTAGGCGATGAACCGGCCGTTGCTCAGGTGGGTGATCTCACCGGCCAGGGTCAGCGGGCCGCCGCCCATCGCCGGGTCGGTCTTGCCGCCAAAGGTCAAGGTCGCCGGCCCGATGCCGGCGCGCATCCCCTCGCCCACCGCCTCGCCGTCGCAAATCGCATGGAACGCGACGCTCTCGACCCCGGCCTCAACCAGCGCCTTCAAATACGCGGTGGCGTCGCCATACCCGCCACCGCCAGGATTGTCGGTGTAGTCGGCGACGACCAGGGGTCGGTCACCGGCTTTGCCCTCCTTTGCGCGCGCCACCGCCTCGGCGACCGACAGCAGCTTGAAGCTCTCGTAATGCCGGGTCGCCCAAGCGTGGTCCATGTACTCCTCGGCGACCGCGTGGCCGCGTGCCGCGACGGCATCGCCGCCGCGCAAGGCATCGACCGTGACGGTCACCGACGGGCCGACGTCGCGGATATTGGCGCGGCTGAACCCGGCGCAGACGCTGACCACCAGCGCCTCGCCCAACTGCTCGAGCCGCTCGCCGCGCGCGATCAACTCCGCCATCGGCCCCTGCTGATGCCGGCCGCGGTCGAGGCCGTAGATCATCTTGCGGCGCGCGATCACGGTGCGCGGCTTTACTTCGCCCTTCATCGCGCGTTCGAGCAAGTCGGCACCCTGCCAGGCGCGTTCATACATATCGACATGCGGGTAGGTGCGGAACGCGATCAGCGCGCTGGCGTGCTCGGCCATCCGCGCCGTGACGTTGGCGTGCAGGTCGAGCGTCACGATGACCGGCACATCGGGCCCGAGCACCGCGCGCAGCCGCGCCAGCAACTCGCCCTCCCCGTCTTCATACGAGTCGACAACCATCGCGCCGTGCAAATGCAGCAGCACGCCGTCGATCGGTCCCTGCTGTTGCGCCGCCGCGACGATCATGCCGCCGATCTGATCGAACGCATCGTCGGTGACGATGCCGGAGGGGTTGGCGTTGGCGGATACCGGATGGATCAGCGTCCAGCCATATTTGTCGGCGGCCTCGAAAGTCGCGCCGAGCGCCGAGCGGGTGCCGCGAAACGCAGCCGGAATCTCGTTGGCGCCGTGGAAATCGCGCCGCCGCCACAGCGCCATATCGGTCTTCTGCACACTGAACGTGTTGGTCTCGTGCATGAACCGCCCGGTCAGGACGCGTTTCATCTGAACAGACTCCCTGGCGCCAACTGTTAGTTAGGGCCGGGCCGCAACGTCGCCCGGCCGGTAGCGAATATGCTACCCAGGCCGGGCCTTTCCGGCTACGCCATCCGTCGAGCCCGATGCCGACTCCCGCCAGCCCCGCCGCGCGTCCCCCGAGCCGCCTGCCGTTTTTCTACGGCTGGGTGCTGGTCGCGGTCGGGTTTGTGACGATGGCGGTCGGCGTGAACGCGCGCACCGCGTTTTCGCTGTTGTTCCCGGCGATCCTTGACGAGTTCGGCTGGGCGCGTGGCGAGACTGCGGGCGCGTTTTCGTTCGGGTTTCTCGTCTCCGCCTTTGTGACACCGACCGTCGGTCGTGTCATGGACATCCGCGGGCCGCGCCTGATCGTCGAAATCGGCGTCGTCGTGATGGGTGTTGGTCTGCTGCTGGCAGCGTTCGCGCGTGAGCCGTGGCAACTCTACCTGACACTCGGCGCGATGGTCGGCGGCGGGGTCAACTGCATGGCCTATACCGGCCAGTCGCTCTATCTGACCCGCTGGTTTGTGCAGCGCCGCGGCCTCGCGCTCAGCATCGCGTTTTCCGGGGTCGGGGTCGGCTCGATCGTGCTGCTGCCGTGGGTGCAGTCGCTGATCCTGGCGGGCGGCTGGCGCAACGCCTGTTGGGCGCTCGGCCTTCTGGTCATCGGATTGCTGTTCCCGATCAATCTGCTGCTGCGTTCCCGGCCGGCCGATCTCGGACTGGAGCCCGACGGGCTGCCTGCCGCGCCCCAAACCGGCGGTCATGCCCATAACGTCGTCGATCGTGCCTGGGCCGCGATCGACTGGACATTGCCTCGGGCGCTCGGCACCGGGCGCTTCTGGTGGCTGGTCCTGGGGTATTTTTGCGCACTGTTCTCGTGGTACGCGGTGCAGGTGCACCAGACCAAATACCTGACCGAGATAGGGTTCGCGCCAAGCGAGGCCGCCTGGGTCTTGGGCGCCGTCAGCCTCGTCGCCGTGCCGGGACAGATCGGTTTTGGCCATCTGTCCGACCGGATCGGGCGCGAATGGGTGTGGGCGATCGGCAATGGCGGCTTCGTACTGTGTTGCGTGCTGTTGATCCTGTTGGAGGACCGCCCGACCACTACGCTGCTCTACGCGATGATCCTTGCGCAGGGGACGCTCGGCTACAGCCTGACCTCAGTGATGGGCCCGATCCCGGCCGAGATTTTCGAGGGACGCCATTTCGGCATCATCTTTGGCACGGTCATGCTGGCGGCCGTGCTCGGCGGCGCGGCCGGCCCCTGGGTCGCCGGCGCACTCCACGACCACACCGGCAGCTACGCCCTCGCCTTCTGGATATCCGCAGGATGCAGCACCCTTTCGGCGATCGCGATCTGGCGCGCCGCCCCACGCCAAATCCGCGCCGTCGCCGGCCGCATCCCGATCATCCCGTCGGCTTAGGGATTTACGCTTCGGCGTATAATTCGGCAGCGAGGACCGGGGCGGTGCGGTTGCGCGTGTGCAGATAGGATTGCCAGAACAGGCACGCCGCGACCGAGCGCCACGGCTGCCATCGGTCGCCAAGCTGGCGCAACACCGGCTCGCTGGGGCGGGCATCGAGCGGCAGACACTCGGCAACCGCGAATTGCAGCCCGAGATCGGCGGCGGGCCAGATATCGGCGCGGCCAAGCGCGAAGATCAGGTAGATTTCGGCACTCCACCGCCCGATGCCCTTGAGCGCGATCAACGCAGCCAGCGCCTCGGCATCGGACATGGTTTCGAGCCGCGCAAAATCCAGCGCGCCGCTGGCGACCGCGTTGGCGAGACCGCGGCCATAGGACGCCTTCTGCCGGCTGAAACCACAGCTGCGCAGTGTCGCGTCATCGAGCTTGAGAAAATTGGCCGGGATCAGCGGCCGGCACACCTGGTTCAGCCGGCGGTGCATCGCGGCCGCCGCGTCGATCGACACCTGCTGCTCCAGAATGATGTGCAGCAATGTCGGAAACCCGTTGCGCCGCCGCCGAAACCGCGGCGCGCCGGCGCGCTCCAGGATCGCGGCGAATACCGGTTCGCCGGCCAGCGCCGCGATCCCCTCGTCGAGACCGCGCGGCGCCAGGATGACCGCGTCGCTCACCCCCAGAGGGTCGGTTGCGGCGGGTAAAGCGTGCTGCCGTCGTAGCGCAGGCCGGAGGCGCGGTCGGTCGCGAGCAGCAGCGGCCCATCGAGATCGACGACACTCGCCTGTTGCGCGACGATCGTCGCCGGCGCCATGCCGAGCGAAGTCCCGATCATGCAGCCGACCATGATCTGAAACCCCCGTTCGCGCGCCGCCGCCGCCAGCGCCAACGCCTCTGTCAGCCCGCCGGTCTTGTCGAGCTTGATGTTGACCGCGTCGTATTTGCCGACGAGGCGGTCGAGATCGGCGGTCGTGTGGCAGGATTCGTCGGCGCAAACCGGGATCGGACGCGGCAGCGTCGCGAGCGCGGCGTCGTCATCGGCCGGCAAAGGCTGCTCGATCAGCGCGACGCCGAGATCGGCCATCGCCGGCGCCAGTTCAGTGTACTGCGCCACGGTCCAGCCTTCGTTGGCATCGACGATCAGCCGCGCCGCCGGCGCACTCTGCCGCACCGCCCGCACCCGCTCGATATCGCCAACGCCGGTCACCTTGAGCTTGAGCAGGGGCCGGGTTCGCTGTGCCGCCGCCGCCGCGCCCATCTGCTCAGGCGTCCCGAGCCCCAGCGTGTAGGCCGTCGTCACCGGCTTCATCTGCGGCACACCGGCAATATCGAAGGCGCGGCAATCCATGCGCTTTGCGTCGAGGTCCCAGAACGCCGCATCGAGCGCGTTGCGCGCCGCGCCCGGCGGCATCAGTTTTTGCAGCTTCTCGCGTTCGAGCCCGGAAAACACCGCGTTCGACATCGCTTCGAGCGCCTTGACGACGCCATCGACGCTTTCGCCGTAAGACGGGTACGGCACGCATTCGCCGCGGCCGCGATAATCGCCGTCAAACACCTCGGCGATGATGACCTCGGCGCTCGTTTTGCTGCCATGCGACGTGACGAAGGGCTGCGCCAGGGCCCAGGTCTGGCGCATGACGCGCAGGCGTTGCGGATGCGGTGCCATTCTTTAACCCAACAGGTGATCGACGATCGCGCCGACGCCGGCCATGCCTCCAACCCTCGGTCGGGATTGCGACAGTGCGGTGTCAGTCCCGTGATCTTAGGGAAGAGCAGCCGCCCACGAAAGGCTTTGCGCGGCGGGCGCCAGCCTCGTGGCGGTTGAGCGGATGCCGAGTTATTCGCCAGCCGAATGCCTGCCATTCCAACCGACACCGGGCAGGGATAAACCGCAAGCCCTCGTCGTACCCCTTTGCAGCAGAGCAACCGCCTCCGAGGAGGTGCGCGATGAACCCGAATGCAGCAAAGCTCTATTATCGGCCGAGATTTCAGCCGACGAACCGCCGCGGCGTGGCCTGGGCATCGGTGATCGCGGTGCTGTTCGTCGCGATCGCGACGATCAGCTTCGCGGTCGACCAGACGGTGACGCTTTCGAGCGTTCCCGCAACCGCCGCTCCCCCAACCGCTGCTCCCAGGGAGCACGCGATTACGCGCTAGCGTCTCGCCGCGGGTCCCTCGACAGGGGCCGCCGCAGCCGGCAAAGTAGCGTCGATGACACGCGGTCTCCATTTATTGGCGGCGCTTGGCCTTTTTGCCTTGTCAGAGGGCTGCGCCGGCCCGAAGCCCTTTATCCGCGAAAGCAGCCCGAGTTCGGTCGAGATCAGCCATGCCGGCGACCTGCAAGGTGCGACCGTGCTGGCGCGCCAGCACTGCGCCGCTTACGAAAAGGTGCCGCGGCTGATGCAGAGCGGCACGGACGTCGCCATCTTCGATTGCGTCCCGCCCTAGATTTCGCCTCGTCCTAGATTTCGTCCCGGGCCCTGCGAAACTGGGCTATATGCCGACAGGGTTTCGGCGAGGAGAGCGGGTGATGCGGCGGTGGCGGAATTGGGCGGTGGCGTGCGGCGCCTTGCTGGCGACGGTGGGCGGCGGCTCGGCCTGGGCCGGCAGCGGCTGCGACGAGTACAACCCGGCCGGCCCGGCCCGCACCGCCCATATCAGGATGGATGCCAGCGACCTCGTCGAGCACGGCGGCGACGAATTGCGCAGCTTTATCGCGACCGGCAGCATCGGTCGCGTCGATGCGGTCGTCGTGTCGTCGACCCCGCGCGGTGTGGTTCGCGGTGTATCCGCGGTGCCGGAAATCAGCCGGGTGTCGCGGCATTTCGGCGAGCAGTTAAAGGGTATCGCGGTCGTGCTGTCGCTTGCCGGCAGCCGCCGGCCGGCCAGCGTCGTCCTTAATGTGCGGCAGGTCTGCGCCGAATATTTCCGCAATACGTTTCTCTACTACTGACACTGTGGGGCGGGCGGGTTGCGATGCGGTTTTCTGGTTTTGCGACCTTCGCCGTCGCCGCGATGCTGGCGGGTGCGCCGGCCTTTGCCGATGATATCGGCTGCCTGAGCACGACGTTCCGGTTTCTCGGCGCCAACGACAAGGTCTGCGTCAGCGCCTTCGATGATCCGAAGGTGCCGGGCGTCGCCTGCCATATCAGCCAGGCCCGCACCGGCGGCATCAAGGGGACGTTCGGCCTTGCCGAAGACCCGTCGCGGTTTTCGATCGCCTGCCGCCAGGTCGGCCCGATCAGCGTGGATATCACCAAATTACCCGACGACGAGGAGGTCTATTCCGCCCGCACGTCGATCTTTTTCAAGCACACTCACATCTATCGGATGATCGATAAAAAGCGGAACACGCTGGTCTATGTCGCGCTCAGCGACAAGATCATCGAGGGCTCGCCGCAAAACTCGATCTCAACCGTCCCGATCATGCCCTGGGGACATTGAGGCGCAGCCGGCGGCGCAACCGTGTTGGCCCCGGAGACGCAGAGTCGCTATGGTGTTGGCGCCGCTGCACAACCCTTAGCGCTCCCGGAGCTGCCATGCCGATCATCCCCGAGGTGCTCGAATTCGCCGACGAACTGACAGCGATCCGCCGCGATATCCACGCCCACCCCGAGATCGGCTTTACCGAGGAACGCACCGGCGACCTTGTCGCGCAAAAGCTGGCGGAATATGGCTGCGAGGTGCATCGCGGTCTCGCCAAGACCGGCGTCGTCGGCACCTTGCGGCGCGGCAATTCGCTGCGCGCGATCGGGCTGCGCGCCGATATGGACTGCCTGCCGATGCAGGAGCGCAACGAGTTCGCGCACCGCTCGACGCAGGACGGGCAAGATGCATGCCTGCGGCCATGACGGGCACACGACGATGCTGCTCGGCGCCGCCCGCTACCTGTCGGCGACGCGCAATTTCGAAGGCACCGTGCATTTCATCTTCCAGCCCGGCGAAGAAGGCTTTGGCGGCGGCCGGGTCATGGTGCAGGAAGGGCTGTTCGAGAAATTCCCGTGCGACGCCGTCTTCGCGATGCACAACAAGCCGGGCATCCCGATCGGCGAGATGGCGGTGCGGCATCGGCGCGATGCTGGCCGCCTCCGACCGCTTCGACATCCGTATCAAGGCGAAGGGCGGCCACGCCGCGCACCCGCATCTCGGCACCGACCCGTTCGTGATCGGGGCGCAGATCGTCATGGCGTTGCAGACGATCCCGTCGCGCAATGTCGACCCGGTCGATTCGAGCGTCATCAGCATCGGCTTTATGCGCGGCGGCTCGGCCTACAACGTCATTCCCGACGAATTGCATATCGGCGGCACGGTGCGCAGCTTCCGCCCGGAGGTGCGCGAACTGCTGGAGCGGCGGATGGGCGAAATCACCCGCGGCACCGCCTCGCTGTTCGGCGCCGAGGCGGAACTGGACTACCGCCGCGGCTATCCGCCGACCATCAACCATGCCGCCGAGGCCGAGTTCGCCGCCGATGTCGCGGCCGAAATCTGCGGCGAGGCGCAGGTCGATCGCAACGTCGCGCCGTCGCTCGGCGGCGAGGATTTCTCGTACATGCTGCAACGCGTGCCGGGCGCGATGCTGTGGCTCGGCAACGGGCCGGGCGAAGGCGGCTGCCTGCTGCACAATGCCCGCTACGATTTCAACGACAGCGCCCTGCCGGTCGGGGTCAGCTTTTTTGCGCGGCTCGCCGAGCGCTTTCTCGCGCCACAATAAACCACACCCATAAAGGAGAGCGCCCGCGATGAGAGTGCATGTCGTCAACGTGATGCGGCCGGAGCAGGAAACCGCCGCCCAGACGCTGGAGCGCTTCAGCAGGTTTTCCCAGCAGGTCGAGGCCAAGGGCTTTCACCGGGCTGTGGGTTACCGAATTCGTTCGGCCGCGGCCGCCCGACCCTCGACCCGGTCGTGCTGATGACCGTCGATCGCCGCCGTGACGAAGAAGATCGAGATCGGCACCTGCGTCTTGCAGGTGCCGGTGCGCCATCCGATCGAACTGGCGCACCGCCTCGAAGGGCTGCATGCGATCACCGGCAAGCGCCTGCAACTCGGGCTCGGCAGCGGCTCGACCAAGGCGGATTTCGACATTCGTCGGCCTCGATTACGAGCAGCGGTTCAAGACGCTGATGAGTTCGCTCGAACTGATGAAGCAGGCGTGGCGCGGCGAGCCGGTGCCCGGCGGCCAGCTGACGCCGTGGCCGGGCACCGAAGGCGGCCCCGACGTGATGCTGGGCGCGTGGCGCAACAAGCGCTGGATCGTCTATTCCGCCGAGCAATGCGCCGGCTGGATCGCCTCCGGCCTCTATTCGCAGCCCGAAGAACTGGCGGTCGGCATGAAGATCTACCGCGATGCCGGCGGCAAGCGGGCGATCCTCGCCAATGTCATCATCGACCTGACGGGCAACGCCGAGGGCATGCCGTTGGGCGGTCGCGCCACGGTGATGCTGACCGGCGGCGAGGCGGCGGCGCTCGACAAGCTGAAGCGCATCAAGGATGTCGGTTTCGACGACATTCTGTGCATGACGACGCCGGAATCCGCTCGACGACCTCGCCCGCCTGCGCGACGCCCTCTGACGTTCCCGCCGTCATTGTCATCGCCACTGCCGGGATAAGCGCTGTCATTCCGGGGCAGCGGCTGAGACCCGGACCACGGTCGTCACCTTGCCCGTCGATGCTGGCTTCTGTCCTCGTCCGCTCGGCCCCGGAAGCACAAGAGAGACTTCCCCCAAGTTACCGCCCGCGCTGCCGCGGAGGTGACGAGTGCGACGGCGAACGCCCCGCTTATTGACGCTTGGCGAGCGCCGCGTCTTACCTAGGCCGCATGGCTCTGCTACCGATCATTACCGCTCCCGACCCGCGCCTCAAAATCAAGGCGAAGCCGGTTGTCAAGGTCGACGCCAAGGTGCGCCGGCTGATGGATGACATGCTTGAAACGATGTACCACGCGATCGGCATCGGTCTCGCGGCGCCGCAGGTCGGGGTGCGCGCAGCGGGTCATCGTCATCGATGTCGCGCGCGACGGCCAGCCGCCGCAGCCGATGCGCGTTCGCCAACCCGGAAATCCTGTGGCGCTCGGAAAACCTGCTGATCGCCAACGAAGGCTGCCTGTCATTGCCCGAGCATTACGCCGATGTCGAGCGGCCGGACCGAAATCCGCCTGCGCTATCTCGACAACAAAACGAAATCCGCGAATGGAGGCGAAGGGTCTGCTGGCGACCTGCCTGCAGCACGAGATCGACCATCTCGACGGCACTTTGTTTGTCGACCACATCTCGGCGCTGAAGCGCGGCATCATCCTGCGCAAGCTGTCGAAGACCAAACGCAGCCGCGCCCTCGCGGCGGATTAGCGGCGCCGTGCCGCCGGTGACCCCGCTCGACCTGATCTTCATGGGAACGCCGGATTTTGCGGCAACCATTCTCGGCGGGCTGATCGAGGCCGGGCACCGCATTGCGCGCGGTCTATACCCAGCCGCCGCGCCCGGCGGGGCGCGGGCACCGGTTGCAGCCATCGCCGGTGCAGGCATTGGCCGAGCAGCAGGGGCTGATCGGTGCGCCATCCGGCCAGCCTGCGCGATGCCGCGACGCAGGCTGAATTCGCCGCGATCCCGGCGGACGCGGCGGTGGTCGCGGCCTATGGCCTGATCCTGCCGCCGCCGGTCCTGGCGGCGCCGCGGCTCGGCTGCCTCAACGTGCACGCCTCGCTGTTGCCGCGCTGGCGCGGCGCGGCGCCGGTCCAGCGGGCGCTGCTGGCCGGCGACCGCGAGACCGGCGTCACGATCATGCAGATGGATCGCGGCCTCGATACCGGTCCGATGCTGCTGCGTGAGGCGTTGCCGATCTGCCGCGGACATGACCGCCGGCGTGCTGACCGATCGCCTCGCGGCGCTCGGCGCGCGGCTGATCGTCGAGGCTCTCGATGGCGTCGCGCGCGGCTCGCTGACCGCGCAGCCGCAGCCGGAAGAGGGCGTCACCTACGCGGCGAAACTGCGCCGCGACGAGGCGTGGCTCGACTGGCGCCTGCCCGGCCGTCGAGCTGGAGCGGCAGGTGCGGGCCTTCGATCCCTGGCCCGGCGCCTATTTCGACGACGCGTGGCGAGCGCATCCGCCTGCTCGCCGCCAGCGTCGATCCCCGGCCGGCCGACGCCGCGCCCGGGACGGTCCTCGACGACGATCTGTCGGTCGCCTGCGGCGAGGGCGTGCTGCGCCTCGCTGCGGTTGCAGCGGGCGGGCAGCAGGCGCGCTCGACGCGGCGGATTTCCGGCGCGGGTTTGCGCTGCCGGCCGGAACCGTGCTGCCGTGCCCCGCTACAAGCTGACGATCGAATATTGCGGCGCCGGCCTGGTCGGCTGGCAGCGGCAGCCGAACGGGATGTCGGTGCAGGAGGCGCTCGAAACCGCGATCCAGCGGTTTTGCGGCGAGACCGTCACGGTGTACGGCGCCGGGCGCACCGATGCCGGCGTGCATGCGCTGGCCCAGGTCGCGCATATCGATCTGCCGCGCGAGGCGGCGCCGGACGCGATCCGCAGCGCGATCAATTTCCACCTGCGGCCGCATGCGATCAGCGTGTGCGGCCGAACCGGCAACGGACACGATTCGATGCTCGCCGGTCCGCGGTCGAGCGGCGCTATCTCTATCGCATCCTCAACCGGCGGGCGCCGCCGGCGCTGGAGCGCGGCCGGGTGTGGCATGTCGCGCCGCCGCTCGATGTCGCGGCGATGCAGCAGGGCGCGCGGCACCTTGTCGGCCACCACGATTTCTCGACGTTCCGCGACTCGCTGTGCCAGGCGAAATCGCCGGTCAAAACGCTCGACGCGCTCGACGTGTCGCGGGCCGGCGACGAAATCCACATCGCGGCGCGCGCCCGCTCGTTCCTGCACCATCAGGTGCGCAACATGGCTGGCACGTTAAAACTGGTCGGGTCCGGCCGCTGGCAGGCCGACGATGTCGCGCGCGCCCTGGCCGCCCGCGACCGCCGCGCCGGCGGCCCCACCGCCCCCGCCGATGGCCTGGCCCTGGTCGCGGTCCGTTATCCGGCGGAAGAGGATTAAGGTACGCGAAGGGCGCAAAGGATACGCAAAGGACGCGAAGAGGCATTTGCGAGCGCGAAGCGCTCGATAGAATTCCGAGGCATCTCAAATTTGTTGGCGCTTCGCGCCAGTGACGTCGCCTTCGCGCCCTTTGCGTATCTTGCGTCCTTTGCGTACCCGATAACGATCAATACAACGACTCGGCGATGCGGATCAGCATCATCGATAATAGCATGTCGATGATCGACGACCAGTGTCGCCTGGACGCCGGTCACCGCCAGAGGCGACGCGGGCGATGTACCATTCGTAGACCAGTTCGGCCATGTAGACGCCGAGGCTGGCGAACTGCGCCGCGGAGGACGACAACAGACCGGAGGCGCCGTCGAGTCCCACGATGACCGCCAGCACGACCTGCGGGATCTGCGACCAGTTGTAGAGCACCATGAAGGCAAGAAACCGGTCGGCCCGCCGGAGCAGCCCCGCCAGCGGCAGAATGATCAGCGGAAACGCGGCCCAGCCGCAGACATAGGCGATCGACTTGACGATCAGGATCGTCGCAATGCCGGGCTGGTCCCATTCCGCCGCGCTCGCGGCGAAGCATACCAGCGCCAGATAGAACGGATAGCAGATGAACCCGGCGCGGAACGAGCGCCAGAACCCGTCGAGCGAGACATCGAAAGACCCAAGACCCCTGCGGTCGCCGCAGGCCAGTCGCAGAGCGCCGCCGACCGCCAGCTGAACCTCAGTCCAGGCGGGGATCGTCATGCCTGCTCGAAATACCGTTCGAGAAAGCCTTCGTAGATCGCGGTCAGCTGCGCGATATCGGCGATATCGACCCGCTCGTCGACCTTGTGCATCGTCTGGCCGACCAAACCGAATTCGGCGACCGGGCAATAGCGCATGGATGAACCGTGCATCCGATGTGCCGCCGGTCGTGCTGAGTTCCGGCGTGCGGCCGGTGACCGCGCCGATTGCCCCGGTCAGGCAATCGCTGACCCTGCCGGGCGGCGACCAGAAACGACTCGCCGCTGACCTCCCAGGTCAGCTTGTAGCGGCCGCCGACCGCGTCAAGCTTCTGCTCCGCCCAGGTTTTCAGCGTCGTCGCTGGTCCAGCTGTCGTTGAAGCGGATGTTGAACGTGGCGCGGGCGATGCCGGGGATGACATTGGTCGCCGGGTTGCCGATATCGATCGTCGTGACCTGCAGGCTCGACGCCTGGAAATGCTCGGTGCCATCATCCAGCGGCTCGGCGGTCAGCGCCGACAGCAGCGCGACCAGCCGATGCGCCGCGTTGTCGGCCAGATGCGGATAGGCGACATGGCCCTGCACGCCCTCGACGATCAGCCGCCCGGTCATGCTGCCGCGGCGGCCGATCTTGATCATGTCGCCGAGTTCGGTCGCCGAGGTCGGCTCGCCGACGACGCAGGCATCGAGCGCCTCGCCGCGCTCGGCGCAGCCAGTCCAGCACCTTCTTCGTGCCGTTGACCGCGACGCCTTCTTCGTCGCCGGTGATCAGAAGGCTGATCGAGCCGGCGAAATCCGCGCCGCCGCGCCGCGAGAAACCGCTCGGCGGCGGCGATAAAGGCGGCGATCGCGCCCTTCATGTCGACCGCGCCGCGGCCGCACAGCACGCCGTCGCGCAAGATCGCGCCGCAAACGGGTCGAACGACCACGCCTCGGTCGTCGCCGGTCGGCACGACATCGGTATGGCCGGCAAAGCACAGATTCGGGCCGCCCGGTGCCGCAGCGCGCGTAGAGATTGGCGATCGGTTCGCGTGCCTCGGGCTCCGTCGAAGATCAGCGCGTGGCACGCAAAGCCGAGCCGTTCGAGCCGCCCGGCGACCACCGACAGCGCGCCCTCGTCCTTCGGGGTGACGCTCGGCCGCCGGATCAGCTCGGCGGCGAGCGCGACCGGGTCGATGGCCCATTAGTTGCGCTTTATTCACGGGCACCACGCCCCGGTAGAAGCCGCTCACGTCGTGTTAACGATACTGTCGTCCCTGCGAAAGCAGGGACCCACGGGCAACCGACCGCGCTCCGCGGGGTGCCCGCTTTCGCAGGGACGACAAGTAACGTCGCGGTGGGCTCCGGCACCAATCAGTCGCGCAGCAATTCGTTGATCGCGGTCTTGGCGCGGGTCTGCGCGTCGACGTGCTTGACGATCACCGCGCAATAGAGGCTCGGGCCGGGGCTGCCGTTCGGCAAGGGCTTGCCCGGCAGCGACCCCGGCACCACGACCGAATAGGCCGGCACCCGGCCCATATGGATTTCGCCGGTGGCGCGGTTGACGATCTTGGTCGTCGAGCTGATGAAGGTGCCCATCGCCAGCACCGCGCCCTGCTCGACGATGACGCCTTCGACGACCTCGCTGCGCGCGCCGATAAAGCAGTCATCCTCGATGATCGACCGGCTCGGCCTGCAGCGGCTCCAGCACGCCGCCGATCCCGACGCCGCCCGACAGATGGCAGTTCTTGCCGATCTGGGCGCAGGAGCCGACCGTCGCCCAGGTATCGACCATCGTGCCGCTGCCGACATAGGCGCCGACATTCACAAAGCTCGGCATCAGCACGACGTTCGGCGCGATATAGGCCGAGCGGCGCACGATCGCGCCCGGCACCGCGCGGAAGCCGGCGTCGCGGAACCGGTTCGACGACCAGCCGGCGAATTTCGAGGGCACCTTGTCCCACCATTTGGCGGCGCCGCGATCGGGATCGACCGGGCCGCCCGGCGATCTCGACCATGTCGTTGAGGCGGAACGACAGCAGCACCGCCTTTTTCAGCCATTGATGCACCTGCCAGCCGCCGCCGCTTTTCTCGGCGACGCGCATCCGCCGCTGTCCATGCCGTCAAGCGCGGCCTCGACGGCGTCGCGATAGGCGCCCTTGGTGGCCGGCGATATCGAATCGCGGGCTTCCCAGGCGGCATCGACGGTGGCGGCAAGATCGGAATCGGTCATGTCGTTCGGTCCGGCAAAGGCTCTCGGTGCAGGCCGGCACCATGGGCGAGCACCCCGGCGGGTGTCAACTGAGGGCGCGCAGATTCCATAGAGCAACCTTGCGTTGCGCCGCTCTGGGCTCGCTGTGCCGGTCCGCGGTTGCGCGGTTGCAGCCGAGCGGCATTGACAGGCGGGGCGGCGGTCGGCTACGCCCCGCGACAGGTTCGGCACATGCTGCCGACCTCCGGTTGCGCCGACGAGGATATGCTCCCCACCCTGTTCGTCTCCGCCATCATCCTCGGCATCGTCGAGGGGCTGACCGAATTTCTGCCGATCTCATCGACCGGGCATCTGATCCTGGCTGATCGGCTGCTCGGCCTCGAAGGCCCGGAAAGCAAGCTGTTCGACATCGTCATTCAGCTTGGCGCGATCCTGGCAGTGTGCTGGGTCTACCGCGAGCGGCTATTGCGCGGCCGCGGCCGGCATGTTCACCGAGGCGCCGGCGCAACGCTTTGTCGTCAACATCGTGATCGGCTTCATTCCCGCCGCGATCGCCGGGGTATTCCTCTACAAGTTCATCAAGGAGGTGCTGTTCTCGCCGTGGGTCGTCGCGGTGAGCCTGATCGTCGGCGGGGTGCTGATCCTGGTCATCGAGCGCGTTCGTCCGCGCGCCCGCGTCCACGAGGTCGAGACGATGTCGCCGGCCACCGCGCTCGGCATCGGCTGCTGCCAGATCCTGGCGATGATCCCCGGCGTATCGCGCGCCGGCGCGACGATCATGGGGGCGCTGATGCTGCGGGTCGACCGCCCGGCGGCACCGAGTTTTCGTTCTTCCTGGCGATCCCGACAATGCTCGGCGCCACGGTGTACGACCTTTACAAGAACCGCGCGATCCTGTCGTCGGACGGCGCGGTGCTGATCGCGATCGGGTTTGTCGTGGCGTTCATCGCGGCGCTGTTCGTGGTGCGCCGGCTGGTCGATTTTGTCAGCCAGCACGGTTTCGGCGTCTTTGCGTGGTATCGCATCGTCGTCGGGCTCATCGCCCTGATCGCCCTCGCGGCGACCGGCTGACACCTCTACGTTCGTCATCCCAGCGAAAAGCGCATTGGCGCTCACTTTGGCCGGCAGCGCCCCCATTTTGTCATTCCGGGGCAGCCCGCAGGGCTGAACCCGGAATGACAGAGAGAGGAGGAATTTCCCGTAAGTTAGCACCCAATGCTATCCGCTCACTTCAGCGGCTGGGTGAAGCCTTTGGCCTTCATGCAGGCATCGACGATCGAGCCGGCGCGGTCACGGGTCTGGTCGTGGGTGGTCTGCTGGCCGAGGCGGACGACTTCGGAGCGTTGCAGGTCGGCGCCGCGGCTGGCGCGGATATCCTGGTCGATGTCGAGATCGGTCTTGACCGCGGTGCCCGCCAGACTACGGCAATCCTGATATTCCTGGTTGACCGAGGCGGTATCAGCACCTTCCTTGGTCCAGTTGCCCGCCCCGCCGCAGGCCGCCAATGCCACGGCCAGCGCTGCGTAAAGCACCCTCATCGTCTCGCATCCGCCGTGGCGCGGCGTTCCGTCAGCCGGGCAAGGATGGCGCGCTTTTCCGCCGGAGTCGCGCTGTACCAGCCGGCGATCTCGTCGATCGTCCGCAAACAGCCGCGGCACATGCGGGTGCGCGGGTCCATCAGGCAGATGCCGAGGCAGGGGGAAACCGGGTTGGGTTCAAACGCGTCCGGCATTACGAGCCTTTCGCCGGCTCGACGACATCGGCGAGCCGGGTGCGCAGCAGTTTGGCGCGCTCCGGCGGGATCGCAAAGGCCCAGTGGCTGACCTTGTCGTTGATCGTCTTGGCCTCCGGCTCGGCCTTGTCGGCCCCGCTCGCCTCTATGGTGATCCAGTCGGCGTTGTCGCGGCTGAACAATTGCAGCTCGACGGTAAGGCCGTCGGCCGTCGTGAATCTGGCGATCGACACACCGGCCGCTACCGGCAGGTCGGCGCTCGGCTTGACGTCGGCCAGATCGAGTGCGGCCAGCGCGCCGGCGGGGCCGGCGAGCACCGTGTCGGGTTTGAACTTCGTGTCGGGCGGCGGATCGGCGACGGCGAATTTCCCGCTCGCGGCGTCGCGTTGCAGCGTCAGCGCGGTGCCGTCGCTGTCGGTCAGCGCCACCGATGTGATTCGCGCTGCCGGCAGGTCGATGATGCGCCGGTCGAGCCATTCGACCGCGTCGATCGGCATGTCCAGCGAGCCGCGCGCCAGCCAGGCGCGCTGCTCGCCGGGCTTGCGGATATAGACGCCGTCGCTGCCGGTGCCGAGCCGGTCGTGCCGCGTCTTGCCGACGATCAGCTCGGCGATTGTCTTGCCCTGGCGGTCCTGCAGCGTCACCAGCGTCGATTTGCCGTTGCCCGGATCATCGAGATCGAGCCGGGCGAACAGATCGGGGCGTTCGGTTTTCGGCTCGACCAGTGACAGATCGGCGAGCCCGAGCAGCAACCGCCGTATCTTGCCGGTGGCGGCCGGGTAATTGCCCTTCTCGACGAGTACCCAGCGCTTGCCGATTTCGGCGAAATCGGTCTTTCGCGCCGCCATGCGACAGTCGCATCCACGCAAGATCACCCAGGTTGCCGGCAAGATCGGGAAACACCTTGGTGTCGCCCGCCAGCGGTTTCGCCGGGCGCGGCGCGCTCGCCACCGCAGTAGACCGCCCCGGCCACCGCCAGCACGGTGACGCCGACCAGGATCAGGAAGCCGCGCTTCTGCATGACGCCTCCTCTAAACCGGCGCTGCGCGGCGGCGACGCCAGCGGCGCCGGCGCAACGCCGCCAGCACCAGCGCTGCCGCGGCGACGATAACCGGTACCAGCGCGATATCGCAGAACTCAAGGATCGTCTTCAACCGGCCGATATCCTCCTGCAGCGCCGCCTTGCACGCCGCGCAACTCGCGGCGGATCGTCAGCACGTCGGTGCGGAACTGATCGACCGTGCTGGGCCTGTTCGGGCGACAGCTGGGTGTTGGTGTTGTTCTGGTCGCCGCCGGTCAGCTCGCGCAATTTAGCCTGCGCCTGTTTCAGCTTTTGCTGCAACGCATCCTGCTGCGCGCGGCGTACTGGTCGTCGGCGGCCTGCTGGATACGCTGCACGACCTCGAACGGCCGAGCCGAGCTGCCGCGGGTGCGCAGGCCGATTAGGTCTTCGCCACCGGCCAGCACATCAATCGCGTTGGCGACGAAATCGGCATTGTTGGCGGCCGGTACGACGACCTGCCGGCCGAGGAAATCTTCCGTCTGGGCCCAGAACCGGTCGTCGAGCATGTCGCTGTCGGCGACCACGACGACATTGATCGGCTGGGCCGATTTGTGCAGGAAATCGACTGTTGCAGCAGCCTCTTTCGGCTTCTCCTCGGGCTGCTCGCTGGGCTTTGGTTCGGCTTTTGGCGGGCCGTCGGGGAAAGCGGTCTCGACCGGGCCGGTAATGCGGGCGGCCAGCGTGTAGCGTGTGTTGTCGGATTTGAAATGGGTCAGCAGGCTCGCGACATCGGGCAGCCCGACGACCTTCTCGACCGGCAGTTTCATCGAATTCGAGCGTGGTCGAAATCAGCGGCTCGAATTTGGTCGAGGCGCCGGGCAGAGGTTCGAGGATGCCGGCGGTCGCCATCGTGATCTGCTTCAGATCGGCGGTGATCACGTCCTGATGGTTGAGTTCGCTCGCCTTCAAATTCAGCCAGGCGATGTAGTCCATCGGCTGGCCGGCGCTGCCCCGCCCGGCGGTCGGCACTACGACGCGGCGCGCATCGCGCCGGTCAGCCGCCACGACATTCGGCAGCATTTGCAGGCCCCACGCCTTGAACAGCGGCGCAAGGTCGCTGTCAGGGGCTTTGCTGCGCTCGCCGCCGCGCGATTGCAGCTCCGACATCGGATCGACAAAAACCACCGCCTTGCCGCCCCCGAGCACGAACTGGTCGATCGCGAACAGCGATTTGGGCGGCAGGTTTTGCGGATGCACCAGCATCAGCACGTCGGTGCCGGCCGGGATCGCGTCGGCGTCGGGCGGCAGCATCTCGACATCGTCGGTCTGGCGCAGCTGGTCGAGAAACGCCATCGGCCGGCTCGACCGGCCCTGCAACACGCCCATCGGGTCGCCGTTGAGCGGCAGCGCGGTCATCAGCGCGACGACGGTGCGCTTCGGATAGGCCAGCGCGTGGATCAGCTTGGTCAGATCGTATTCAAGGAAGCGCTCGCGCTCGGGCGAGAAGAAGGCGATGACCTGCTGATCGTCGGTCGAGTTGGTGCCGGCGAGGCCGAAATAGACCTGCTCGCCCTGGGAGTTGAGCGGCGCGCCTTGCAGCCCGAACGCGACGGCGCGGTCCTCGGCATCGGAAAATGGTGGTGGATCATAGGTTTCGAGGCGCAGCTTGCCGTGTGCCTCGGCAACGTACTGGTCGAGCAGCTCGCGCACCCGCTGCGCGTAGACGCCGAAGGACGGCACGCTCTCGCCGAGTTTTGGCGAATAGTAGAGACGCAGGGTGATCGGCTCGTCGATATGCGACAGCGTCAGCCGTGTTCCCGGCGACAGCGTGTAAAGACGCTCCGCCGTCAGGTCGAGCCGCGCTGTCAGATAGCGGGTGGCGACAACATTGGCTGCGACCAGCAGCAGCGCAACGCAAACCAGCGCAATGATCGAGCGGGCGCGGCGGGTATCGGAGCGGGTATCGCGGCCGAACATCTCAATCGGCCTTTTTCAGATCGACGAGGATCGCGCTGGCAGCGAGAAACGCCACCATGACCGATACGAAATAAACCAGATCGCGCAAATCGATGACGCCGCGGGTGATCGAGGTGAAATGCCCGATAATGCTGCACGAAACGACCGCGTTGATGAGGCCCTCGGGTGCCCAGCCGCGGAAGATACCGATCACCGCCGGGGTGCCCGCGGCGATCAGCAGAAACGCCAGCGCAGCAGTGACGATAAAGGCGATGACCTGATTCTTGGTGGTCGCCGATACCGCGGCGCCGATCGCCAGGATCGCGCCGGCCATCAGCCAGCTGCCGAGATAGCTGGCGAAGATGACGCCGTTATCCGGGTCGCCGAGGAAATTGACCGTCAGCCAGAACGGAAAGGTCAGACCTAGCGCGACCCCGGCGAAAATCCACGCCGCGAGGAATTTTCCGAGCACCGCTTCGCTGAGGCGAATCGGCAGGGTCAGGAACAGTTCGATCGTGCCGCTTTTGCGCTCCTCGGCCCACATGCGCATCGACAAAGCGGGGATCAGCACGAGGTAGAGCCACGGGTGAAAGGCAAAGAACGATTGCAAATCGGCCTGGCCGCGCTCGAAGAAATTGCCGACGAAAAACGTCAGCACGCCGGCCATCACCAGGAAGATAATGATGAACACATAGGCGAGCGGCGTCGCGAAATAGCTCGACAGCTCGCGGTTGACGATGACCAGGGTGCGCTGCACGTCAGGCAGCCTCGACCGTTGGGGCGGGCGGCATCGTGATCGTGCGGAATACGTCGTCGAGCCGGCCGCGCTCGGCCTGCAACCCGGTCACCGCCCAGCCGCGGGCGTGCGCCAGTGCCGCGACTTCGCTGACGATCGGCTGGTCGCCGCGCGGGAACAGCCAGTAGCCATCGCCTTCGGGCGTCGGCTCGACCGACGCGACAGCGGCGATCCCGGCGAGATCGGTCGCAATCGATGGCGTCGCACCGCCGGTGAGGCCAAGCCGCACCGCGTTGTGATAGCGCGAGCGCGCCACCAGTTCGGCCGGGGTGCCGTCGGCGAGGATGCGGCCGCGCGCGATGATGATCGCCCGGCCGCAGACCGCCTCGACCTCTTCCAGCAGATGGGTCGAGATGATGATCGCCTTCGCGGCGGCCATGCGCTGGATGATGCCGCGCATTTCATGTTTCTGGTTGGGGTCGAGCCCGTCGGTCGGCTCGTCGAGGATCAAGACAGGCGGGTCGTGCAACAGCGCCTGCGCCACCCCGACCCGCCGCCGATACCCCTTTGACAGGGTTTCGATCGGCTGCTGCATGACATCGGCGATGTTGATGAGTTCGGCGACATAGGCGATGCGCTTGCGCCCCTCGGCGCCGCGAAACCCTCTTATGTTAGCGATGAACGCCAAAAACTCGGCGGTCGTCATATCGGGGTAGGCCGGGGCACCTTCCGGCAGGTAGCCGATCTGCCGCTTGGCGGCGAGCGGCTGCCTCTGGATGTCGTGGCCGCAGATGGTCGCAGTGCCGGAACTCGGCGCGAGGAAGCCGGTGATCATCTTCATCGTCGTCGATTTGCCGGCGCCGTTCGGGCCGAGAAAGCCCAGCACCTGCCCCGCCGGCACGGCGAACGACACGTCATCGACCGCAACCAGCGGCCCGAACCGTTTGACGAGATGGACGATTTCCAGCATGTGCGCCATTCCGCTGTGGCGGGTTTGTTGCCTGTTTTTTCCGCCAAAAGCACCGCGACCGAACGGCGCAACGCCGTAAGCGCCCACCCTAGCCCGGATTGTCGAGCCGCGAAACGTCCGGCTGCTCCCCGTAAGCGCGGGCCGGGCATGAAGCCTTAAGGGATTGTCGTCTGCGACCTAAATGAGCATCCTACAGTGGAGAAGCGGTACTTTTAGCGAAAGCCCAGCCGATGAACGTCAATCAAGCGGTCAATATTGAAGACCTGCATCGCATGGCGAAGCGGCGCCTGCCGAAAGTCGCCTTTGACTTTATCGAGGGCGGCCTCGAAGACGAGCACGGGCTCGATCGCAACACTGCCGCCTTCAAGAAGCACAACCTGCTACCGCGCTATCTCGTCGATGTGTCGAAGCGCGACCAGACCCAGACAATTTTCGGCCAGACCTTTTCCAGCCCGTTCGGCATTTCGCCGACCGGCGGCGCGGGCCTCTTCCGGCGCGGCGCCGACATGATGCTGGCCGAGGCCGCCGCCACGGCGAACATCCCCTACATCATGTCCGGGTCGAGCAACCAGTCGCTCGAAACCGCCGCCAAGGTGGCCCCGAAAAACGCCTGGTATCAGCTCTATGCGGCGCGCGACGGCGCGATCTCGGAGGATCTGATCCGCCGTACCGCCGCGGCCGGGCTCAGCACGCTGGTGCTGACCGTCGATGTCCCGGTGCATTCAAAGCGCGAGCGCAACCAGCGCAACGGCTTTGCCAATATCCGCGGCAACTGGATGAGCGCGGCACTAAGCCTCAAGCCGACCCTGCTCGCCGAGGCGCTGACCCATCCCGGCTGGATCGCCGAATACATCAAGCATGGTGGCACCCCGGTATTGGAAAACTGGCTGCCCTACGCAGCGCCGGGCGCCACCGCCGAGGACACGGTCAAGTTCAACCGCGCCCAGGTGCCGGCGCACGCGCAGACCTGGGCGGACCTCGAAAAATACCGCCGCCTGTTTCCCGGCAACCTCGTGGTCAAGGGGATCATGCACCCGGCCGATGCCGAGCGCTGCGCCCAGATCGGCTGCGACGGCATCATCGTGTCGAACCACGGCGCCCGACAACTCGACCAGGCGCCGGCCTCGCTCGACGTATTGCCGGCGATCAAGCGGCAGGTCGGCGACCGCCTGACGATCATGCTCGACAGCGGCGTGCGGCGCGGCGCCGACATCCTGATCGCGATGTGCCTCGGCGCGCAGTTCTGCTTCTTCGGCCGCCCGACCCTCTACGGCGCGGTCGCCGGCGGTCTGCCGGGCGTCAAGAAGGCGGTCGATATCTTCCGCACCGAAATTGACCTCGTGATGGGCCAGATCGGCTGCCCCAGCCTCGACCAACTCGGCCCCGACTTCCTGTGGGACGAAGACTGGCAGCGCAACCGGTAGCCGCCGCCATGCCGCCGCGATATGGCGGCAATAAAATAGCGGTATTTTGCACATCGCGCCGCAGCCACTATCGTGCCCCGAAATCAGGCAGGAGCTGGTGATCATGCGGTTTGGATTATTCGGCAGCGCACAGGCCAAGCGTCCGGAGCCGGGCGCGGAGATGACCGACAGCAGCCAGGGTTTTCACGACTGGGTCGAAAACAACGTCGAGGCCGAGGCGCTCGGCTATTACAGCACGTTTGTCGTCGAGCACCATTTCACCGGGTTCGGGCAGGTTTCGGCCAGCCTCAACCTGCTGACCTGGCTCGGCGCCCGCACCTCGACCTTGCGGCTCGGCACGGCGGTGCTGGTGCTACCGTGGCACAACCCGGTCTTGCTTGCCGAGCAGGCGGCGACGCTGGATTTGCTGTCCGGCGGGCGGCTCGATTTCGGGATCGGCAAGGGCTATCGCTATAACGAATTTGCCGGCTTCGCGATGCCGATGGAGGAGGCCGACCCACGCTTCGAGGAATCGCTCGACGTGCTGACCAAGGCCTTTGCCAGCAACGCGCCGTTCACCCATCACGGCCAGTTCTGGAAATTTGACAACATCATCGTCGAACCGCCCTCGGCACAGCGACCGCATCCGCCGTTCTGGATGGGCGCGGGGTCGGTGCGTTCGGTGCGGCAGGTCGCCGAGCGTGGCTACAACATGCTGCTCGGCCAGTACGATCTCGCCGAGCAGGTCGTCGGGCATATCACGCAGTTCAAAAACGAGATCGCGCTGCGCGGCCGCGCCTACAACCCGCTTGAGGTCGGGGTCGCTCGCGCGGTGCATTTCGCGGACAAGAAGGACGATCTCGATGCGGCGCTGGAACGGCGCTTCCAGGGCCATATTCGGATCAACCGGCTGGCCGAGAAGCCGGGCGGCGACACCCGCGAGCGCTTTTCGCACGAAGACGACAGCGAAGTGCGCCAGCTGTGCAACGACACCGCGATATTCGGCACACCGGACGAGATCGCCCGCAAGCTCGAAAACCTGCGGGCCGGCGGCGTCGAGTACGTGCTGATCAATTTCGGCGGCTCGCGCGAAAACATCCGCCGCTTCGCCCGCGACATCATGCCCGCCTTCGCCGACGAGCGCCCGATGGCCGTCGCCGCGAAGTAATCCTAAAAGCGCCTTGGCCGGGCTTGGCCCGTGGGCCGTCAGCCCACGGACTTGATCCGTGGGCATCCACGAGACAGCGCGCCGGCTCGTAGGATGGGCTGAGCGCAGCGAAGCCCATCGCTTCCTTTGGGTTGGGTCGGGTCGGCAGGATGATGGGCTTCGCTGCGCTCAGCCCATCCTTGTATCAGCTGGTGTGGTTAGACTGCGTGCGTTCCGTGAGGAATGGCCCGGTCCGGGAGGCCTCCCGGACCGGGCCGCCGATCGTCGGATCGTTGCCCATCCAAGCCTTTTCGGCTGTCGCGTAGCAGGATCGCGGTCGGCTCTTCATCGGACCCGAATGGTTGACGGAACCCTGGGTTCGCATTCAAGGAAGGGTCGAAGAAGATGGCCAAGTCTAACACCAGCAAGCCGGCGATCAGCAAGTCCGCGATCAGCAAGTCCGGCACCGCATCGCGGGCCCGCTGCGCCGGTATCGATACCGGCAAGGCCCGGCTGGATGTCGCGCTCGATGTCGCACTCGATGTCGCACTCGGGGGTGAGGATGGCGAGCGGTTACAGGTCGCCAACCATGCCGGCGGTCACGGCGAGCTGTCGACGTGGCTGCGGCGGCACCGCGTCAAACGGGTCGGGATCGAGGCGAGCGGCGGCTATGAGGGCGCGGTGGTGGCACAGCTGCGCCGCGACGGGTTTATCGTCATCGTCTTCCAGCCGGGGCAGGTGCGCGCCTATGCCCGCTTTGTGCTGCAGCGGGCGAAGAACGACCGCCTCGACGCCGCGCTGATCGCCCGGTGCACCGCCGCGGCCCGCACCATCCATGCCCCGCCCGACCCGCGGCTGGCGCCGCTGGCGGCGCAGCTGACGCTGCTCGACCAGCTCGGCGAGGATGTCGCCTGTGCCAAAACCCGCCGCGAGACCTGCCACGATCCCGAAATCAAGCAATACTGGAAAGCGGAGATCGCCCGGCTCAAGGCGGCCCGGCGCCAGGTCCTCAAGCGGCTCGACACGGCGATCCGCCATCACGCCGACCTCGCACAGCGGCTCGACCTGATCGCCAGCATTGACGGCATCGGGCTGGCGAGCGCCATCGCCATCCTGGTGCGCCTGCCGGAGATCGGCCGGGTCAGCCGCGAGGAGGCCGCCGCGCTGGCCGGGCTCGCGCCCTATGACGATGACAGCGGCGACCGCACCGGCCGGCGCCATATCGAGGGCGGCCGCGAACGCCTGCGCCACGCCCTCTATACCGCCGCCTTCGCCGCCGCCTTCCACTGGGCCGCCGCCTTCCACTGGGCCGCCGCCTTCCACTGGGCCGCCGCCTTCCACTGGGCCGCCGCCTTCCACTGGGCCGCCGCCTTCCACTGGGCCGCCGCCTTCCACTGGGCCGCCGCCTTCCACTGGGCCGCCGCCTTCCACTGGGCCGCCGCCTTCCACTGGAACGAACCGCTCAAGGCCCGCTACAACCACCTGCGCGCCGCCGGCAAGGCGCACAAGGTCGCGCTCATCGCCTGCGCCCGTAAACTGCTGACCTATGCCAACGCCGTCGTCGCCCGCGGCACCCCCTGGCACCCCCAACTCACCGCCGTCTAGCTCACCGCCGTCTAGCTCACCGCCGTCTAGCTCACCGCCGTCTAACGCCAACACGCCGTTTCTTGGTTCGACCCAAACAGCCCGTTTCTTCGTCCCGACCCGGCTTCCCCAAGGACGCCGCGCACAGTCGCCGTCCAGGATGGCCGCAAGGCCACCGCGCAGCGGCGCACCGCGTCCTTGACGGCGGCGAGCACGGCGTCATCCTCAAATAACGCCGGCACGTTTAACGGTTGCTACGGTAACTCAGTGGCGGCTGCCCTGGGCGGCTCCACCTGACGCCGCGTCAGAGAGCGGCGAGCGCAGCGTTCAGCGTCGCACTCGGCCGCATCGCCGCCGATGTCTTAGCCTGATCGGGCAGATAATAACCGCCAGTATCCACCGACTTGCCCTGCGCGGCGATCAGCTCAGCATCAATCTTGGCCTCGTTTGCCGCCAACGCCTCCGCCACCGGTTTGAAGCGGGCTGCCATTGTCGAGCTGTTGTCCCGCCGGGCCAGCGCCTGTGCCCAATACAGCGCCAGGTAGAAATGGGTGCCCCGATTATCCAGTTCGCCAACCTTCCGCGCCGGCGAGCGGTTGTGCTCGAGGATCTCGCCGTTGGCTTCATCGAGCGTCTCGGCCAGAATCTTCACGTCCGCATTCCCGCTTGTCTGCGCCAGATGTTCCAGCGAAGCGCCAAGCGCCAGGAACTCACCCAGCGAATCCCAGCGCAGGTAGCCTTCCTCCTGGAACTGCTCGACATGCTTGGGCGCCGAACCGCCGGCCCCGGTCTCGAACAACCCGCCGCCGGCCAGCAGCGGAACGATCGACAGCATCTTGGCCGACGTGCCCAACTCCATGATCGGGAAAAGATCGGTCAGGTAGTCGCGCAGCACATTGCCCGTGACGGAGATGGTGTCGAGCCCCTTGCGGATGCGATCGAGCGAGAACCTGGTTGCCTCCACTGGCGCCATAATGCGGATATCGAGACCCGAAATGTCCTCGTTCTTCAGGTATGTCTCGACCTTGGCGATCAACTGCGCGTCGTGCGCGCGTTTGGCGTCGAGCCAGAACACCGCTGGGGTGCCGGTGAGGCGCGCGCGGCGCACCCCAAGCTTGACCCAGTCCTGGATCGGCGCGTCCTTGACCTGGCACATCCGGAAGATGTCGCCGGTCTCGACCGGCTGTGACAGCAGAACCGTGCCGTCATCGGCGACCACGCGTACCGTTCCGCCCGTGGCGACCTCAAACGTCTTGTCGTGCGAGCCATACTCCTCGGCTTGCTGCGCCATCAACCCAACGTTCGGCACAGAGCCCATCGTCTTCGGGTCAAAGGCGCCATGCGCCTTGCAGTCCTCGATGACGGCCTGGAACAGCGGCGCGTAGCAACGATCGGGGATCGCGGCGATCACGTCGTGCAATTTGCCGTCAGCGCCCCACATGCGCCCGGATTCACGAATCATCGCCGGCATCGATGCATCGATGATGACGTCGCTCGGCACGTGCAGATTGGTGATTCCCCGGTCGGAATTGACCATGGCGAGGCCAGGCTGCTTTGCGTAGGTGGCCTGGATATCGGCCTTGATCGCCGCCTTTTCAGCCTCCGGCAATGTCTCGATCCGGGTCAGCATGTCGGCCACGCCGTTGTCCGGATCAACGCCCAGGCGCGTCAGTGTAGCGCCGTGCTTCTCGAACACATCGGCGAAGAACACGGAAACGCAATGACCGAACAGGATGGGATCAGAGATCTTCATCATGGTTGTCTTGACCTGCAGCGACAACAGGACGCCGTCCTTCTTCGCGGCGTCGATCTGCGCGGCGTAAAAGGCGCGCAACGCCTTACGGTTCATCACCGACGCGTCGATGATCTCGCCGGTCTGAAGCGGCGTCTTCGCCTTCAGCACCGTGACCGCGCCACCCCCATCCCCGACCGGGCTGCCGACCAGCTCGATACGGGCATTGGTCGGCGCCGCGATGGTCGTCGCGACCTCCGAACCGTAGAAATCGCCGCCCGACATGTACGCCACGCGCGTTTTCGAGTCCTTGGTCCAGGCGCCCATCTTATGCGGATTGTTGCGCGCGTACTGCTTCACGGCGCCGGCGGCGCGGCGGTCGGAATTGCCTTCGCGCAGCACCGGATTGACGGCGCTGCCGAGCACCTTGCCATAGCGGGCGCGGATTTCCTTATCCGCCGGCGTCGCGTCGCTGTCCGGATAGTCCGGCACGTCGTAACCCTTGCTCTGCAACTCCTTGATCGCTTCCTTCAGCTGCGGGATCGAGGCGGAGATGTTGGGCAGCTTGATGATGTTGGCCTCGGGGCGCATCGCGAGTTGGCCAAGGTCGGCGAGGTCGTCGTTAATCTTTTGCGCTGGCGTCAGTTTGTCGGGGAAGTTGGCGATGATGCGGCCCGTCAGCGAAATGTCCTTCAGCTTCATCTTCACGCCGGCCGCGCCGACGAAGGCCTGGACGATCGGCAGCAGGGAAAACGTAGCAAGCCCAGGTGCTTCATCAACCTTCGTCCAAACGATTTCGAGATCTGACATGCCTGCACCTCCGCGCGCCGCTTTCGTCGCGGCTGAGAGTTGATCTATTGACGGATTATGGCCTGTCTTGTCGCACTGACGTGAGGGAAAGGCAATCTCCAGCCATGCACGCGTAATCCCCCTCTCCCGCGGTGCGGGAGCCGGTGACAACCGACCAGGGGACGGAGTTGGCGCCGGGACGGGGGATTTATCTTACGGCCAGCAGCTAGAGCAGAGTGGTCTCAGCCATCCGGCCGGAGCGCGAAGTCGATCCGAAACGCCTCGAGCGGTGCGAGTGTGCCCGATGCACAAACGACTCCATCCGGCACCGTTATAACGGTTCCATCCAAGAAGTAGCCTGTCACGTGGACTTGATGTGTGCGGGTCAACTTTCGATTGATGGCGATCCGAAAGCCTCGGATCGGCCTGTTAACCCCTCGCGTGCCGCAAAAAGTTCCCGCCTCGCGACGAGCGGACAAGCGCCCATCCTCACGAACTATCTCATAAGCTATGTCGTCGCGGCTGAACGCTGCGCCGGGCTCGATCGCCAACCCTTCAATGTAGGTTCCCGATCGTGGGACCCCGATCAGGGTTCCAAAGTCCCCGGTCTCATCCCCCACTGAGGATCGATGCGCTATCACATGGCCAAGCGCGGCCCGTCCTAACGGCGTTAAAAGATGGGGGTCGTCCCCCTCGAAATACCGGGACCAGTAAAGGGACAATACGCTTGCCGTGTACCACATTGCTCGATACTTCGTCAGGTAAGCCCGAGCAAATCTTTGCCCCTCGAAACGAATCAAATCGAAATAATTCGGAATAGATCGATCTACATCGACAATAGATTCCACGTCGCTATCACGATAAATTGGGATGTAATGTTGCCATGCGCGAAGCAGCGAAAAATAATAAAGGACGCTACGTGAATCGTATTTCAATAGAACGGAGTTACTGGCCAGGATGATCGGTAAACGAGAACACGTAGCACCGTTTCCATCGGCAGATATGATAAAGCGGTGTTTGAATTGCTCGTACCATGAGACAATAACCCTATCACCGAAGCCCATGTCTATTAGCATCTGACGAGCGTCATCGAATGGGCATTCCGCGATGATTGGCAGCAAAAATCGAACTTTTCCGCTTCCGCGGAAATACATCCCCGCACGAACTCTTGTATTTGTACCTCGCTCTATCGTGTCGATAGTCACTGTTTCCCCGGTTGTAGCGCCAGCAAAAATCGCGCTCGACAGCTTTTCACCTGTCGCGAAACAGTCTTCCATCTGCCTGTAGGGGTACATGAAATCGTGGTCCAGAAAGTCTGGGTCTGGTAGAAGTATGGAGTTATGCTCGTTGTTACGTTGGAATGAGAAGGCTGGGAACGGCGTGCTCAATCCCGTGTCTTCAAGCATCATGAGAATTGAGAACTTGCCCGAAATCCCGAATGTCGTTATCGTCTCTTGAATGAATGATTTGTAGAGCTCGGCGCGTGGTCGGGTTCTCTTGCCGATGTCGCCTTTCTTGTCGCGAATAAAAACGACGCCACCGCTAACATCAAACGCCCAAACGCTGGGATCATGTGCGCCGCGTTCGTCGATTGCTGGCACGAGCAGCGCTTTTGCCGTCGCCCGTTCGGTGTCAGTCAGTGCCATGTCCCAGCGCGCGAATTCGTTTAGAGATAATGACCAAATCGCGTTTCCGACGACCTTAGTAGAATGAGCTTCCCCGGCTCCAGGGATACCGCGTGCCATGGGTGAGTACGGGCTGGCGCGGCGCCCTTCTAGCGCGCCGAAATGCTGGTAGTGCTCGCCCCCGGAACTTAGCCGACCCGAGCCGATCGCTTCGCGCACGTCCGGATTGAATGCGAGATACCATTCTTCATCGAATTCGAAATTCGAGCTTCCGGTGGACATCATTGAATGTCGATCGGGAGACGTGTGCCTATTTGGGCGAAGCCGACAGGCTAACCAAATTCGCGAGCTTCCTAAGCCATAAAGATAACTCTCCACACCCCTCGATTATCCGGTTCCGACCGCTAAACATGATTTTCCCTTCGCCTAATGCAGTCGGACCGGAGACCGGCATTACCGAGAAAACGGCGTTGCTGCCTCTATATCGAGTAATACACAACCACGTCAGGAGAAACGCGGATCGCCCAGCTCGACCGGCGGACGCCTCCATTTCTGATTACCGAGAGCGCATATCAGGCAGATTTGGGGACGCGGAACACATCGCTGCCGAACCCTCTTGCACCGTTTCACCTTTCACGAATGCTAAGCATAAAGCCATTGCCCAGCTGCCCTAACTCCGTCAAAAGATGAGTTGCGTGTGATTGAAAGGCGCGGCTTTCATGGCAATTCCCGACAACGATTTTTATCGTCCCCTATTTAGTCCGTGGATTGGATTTGGAGATTTCCCCGCATTCCATCAACGCACTATCCACCACACATTGGTGTCGCCTGACCGATGCTATGTTCTTTACTCACTTGCACAACAAGCGCTTGGTCTTGCGGGTGATTTTTGGGAGTGCGGAGTATATAAAGGCGGAACGGCAGCGATGTTAGCGGAAATTATCGCTAGCATGGCTCCTCTTGAAAACAAACACCTCCATCTCTTCGATACATTTAGTGGTATGCCTGACACTGATCCGGATAAAGACCTTCACCGACTTGGTGATTTTGCTGATACTTCAGTAGAGGGGGTCAGGTCTTTGGTTGGCCATGATGAAATTGTTCGCTATCATCAAGGATTTATCCCTGATACTTTCAAAGATTTAAAATATTCCAAAATTTCTTTTGCGCATGTCGATGTCGATATATATCAGTCAGTATTAGACTGTTGCAAATTTATATTTCCTCGCCTTACTTTCGGTGGATTTATGGTGTTTGATGACTACGGTTTCCCCAGCTGCCCGGGAGCACGTGCCGCTGTAGATGAATATTTTTTTGAGACGAACACGTATCCCCTCGTATTGCCCACGGGCCAAGCCGTGATATTCAAGAGTGCATGATCTCCTCTCGTCATAGCAGCCTAGAAATCCGCTTGTGTCCACCAGTTAGAGATGTCTCCGGTTGTGCCAAATATAAATGTCACCTTTTGCCGGGTTCGGGCGGCGGGCGAGCGCGGAGCCTTCGGCGTAGCGCAGCGCCCGAGCGGCGACCGCCGCACCGACCTTGACGCGGCACCCTGTTTTACCGAGTGAGCGGAGGCTCGATCGCCTACGCCGCCGCTTCAAGTATATCACCTTGCCGTTGATTTGCCTAGTGTCCCGGCGTTCTTTGTTCGGAGCTGGGAACGCCGTTCTTCGTTCCGTCGCCTGCGATCCGGCTTCCCGGAGGGCGCGGAAGGGGTCAAGGCCCGTAGCCCCCTGGGGTCGCCGGATCGCAGGCGAGCCTTTGATGCCTAGCACGCGTAGGGACAATCGAGCGCAGATGGGCGTGTCTCACCGTGTACCGCCCTCGCGTGGCGATACCCTGGTGAAATATCCTAGCAGGGGTGTGTGGGCCGGCAATGAGGCCACCACCTAATGACAACTTGCGCGCTAAGGACTTCTCATTATCGCCGCGCCGGTGCATTCTGTCGAGGGCAGAGCAAGCGGAGCATGAAGAGACAACGAACGAGTGCCCCGACACCTGGTGAGCCACAGATCATCCCAACGAGCTGTAGTCAGAGCGGCCGACGCCCACTTGACCGTCCCAAACCACCGCCGGCTTGGTGCCTTCCCCCCATCGTGCCATATTCGGCGAATCTGGAGCCAGCCGCCGTCCCGTAATCCCGGCTGGCGGTCCAAGCCATGGTCGGTGGAGATTCTTCATCGTTATGAGCGGTTCCCGTGGGTGGCCCAGTTTGGTGGATATATCTATACCCCCCCGCAATGCGGGAGAGGTGGCGAGCGTAGCGAGACGGGTGAAGGCGGTTCAGCTTCAGGACCCTCACCCGCCCCACGCTGCGCGCTCCGGCACCCTCTCCCGCATCGCAATGCGGGAGAGGGAAAATTGGTGGCATCGCATTTGCTAGGGTGCGGCGGTAACCCTGTGGCGGACGCGTTTGTCGGATTGTCTTGCCGTCCTGCTTGCCGATTCCGACACCGAGCGCGCCGCGCTGCTCGAAGAGCGGCTGCGCGAGATCGGCAATGTCGCGATCCGGCGGGTTCCGGCGGGCAGCAGCCTGATCGAGGCGCTGAGCGCCGGGATGCCCGATGTCATCATCGTCGATATGGCGCTGCCCGACCGCGATGCGCTCGACGACCTGCGCCGCGTCAGCACCGACAACCCGCGCCCGATCATCATGTTCGTCGACCGCGACGATCGCGGCTTTATGGAAGAGGCGATCGCGGCCGGGGTCAGCTCGTATAATGTCGTCGACGCCGCGTTTCCCGACGTCAAGCCGATCGTCATGGCCGCGGTCGCGATCTTCCGCAAATACCAGCAGGTCGCCGCCGATCTGCGCGCAGGCGCGCGCCAGCCTTGACGAGCGCGACACGATCGACCGCGCCAAGGCGATGCTGATGAAACAGCGCAACATGGACGAGCCGCGCGCCTATCGCTGGCTGCGTCGCAAGGCGATGAACGAAAGCAAGCGCATCGCGGTGATCGCCGCCGAGTTGTCTGGCGGGCCGCGGCGCGGAAAAGGCGCGCGAAATGAGCACGGGTTCGGTGTTCCGCATCGGCATCCTGCGCCTGACCGACGCGGCGCCGCTGATCGTCGCGCAGGAACTCGGGTATTTCGCTGCCGAGGATCTCGAGGTCCGCCTGTCGCTCGAACCGTCCTGGGCGAACATCGCCGACAAGCTCGCCTACGGCCTGCTCGACGGCGCGATGATGCTGCCGCCGCTCGCGCTGGCGCTGCGCCTCGGGCTGAGCGGCAGCGGCGGGCCCGGAGAAGATCATCGTGCCGGCGGCGCTGAGCCTCAACGGCAACACGGTCACGCTGGCGGAGCGCTGGGCTGCCCCGATCCTGCGACGCGGGCACGGCGCTCCGTGCCGGCGCTCGAAACCGGCCGCCGGTTTGCCGCGCTGATCCGCCAGCGCCGCGAGAAGCCGCATCTCGGGGTGGTTCACACGTTTTCGACGCATAATCTGCTGCTGCGCTACTGGCTGGCGACGGCCGGGATCGACCCCGACCGTGATGTGACGTTCACCGTCGTGCCGCCGGCCGAGACGGCGCCGGCGATGACGGCGGGCCGGATCGACGGGTTCTGCGCCGGCGCGCCGTGGGGCGAGGTCGCCGCCCGCGCCGGGCTCGGCCGCACCGTCGCGACGTCGCACGCGATCTGGAACCACGGCACCGAAAAAGTCTTTGCCGTCCGCGCAGGCCCTCGCTGACGAAGCATCCCGACCGGCTGCAAGCCGCGCTGCGCGCGCTGCTGCGCGCCGCGGTCTATTGCGATCGCCGCGCAGAATGCCCCGGCAGTCGCCGCGCTGCTGGCGCGGCCGGAATACCTCGACCTGCCGGCCGAGATCATCCGCACCTCGCTGCCGGCGGCGCGCTGGATCGCCGGCGACAATGTCTCGGTTTTCTTTGCCAATGCCGCGACCTTCCCGTGGCGCTCGCACGCGAGCTGGTTTCTGCAGCAGATGGCGCGCTGGGGCTATGTCGACACCGGCGCGGCGCAGAAAATCGCGGACGACATTATTCCGGCCCGATCTCTACGCCACCGCAGCCCGCGCTGCTCGGCATTGCGGTGCCTTCGCCCGATCGCAAGAACGAAGGCCACACCCCGGGCAGTGGCTGTTGCCGGCGGCCCCGACGGCCGATCGCGATGGGCCCGGACCGCTTTCTCGACGCGACGATCTTCGACGGACGTCGATGCCTTAATTTTGTGCGCTGCACAAATTCGACGCAAACGGCGCCAACTTGACCAGCGCCGCGAAGCGCTGATCCACAAAACCGCACCATCCCTGCGTCTGCCTAAAGTTGGCACGCCGCTTGCTGCTATCTCCTCCGTCACCGCTGTCGCAAGGCTAAGCGGAGGCTGGGCGGCTCCAAGGGCGGGGCTCCCCATCATGGGCGGTCAGGTCCGCCCGAGGCTGACACTCGCGGGCCAAGGGCGGTCTGCGGCGGATGATCGGTTCCTCCGGTGCATGCGATCCAAATTTCATTGCTGCGGCGCGGCAGGCACGGACGTGTGCGCCTGCCCGTGGCCGTGCCCGGCCGCTCCCTGAACCCACCCCGTCGAAAAAGGAATACTCCCGATGCGTGAGCGCGATTCGACCTGGATTTCCGACTGGAACCCCGAGGACGAAAAATTCTGGGAAGCCGAGGGCAAGACCGTCGCCCGGCGCAATCTGATCTGGTCGATCGTGGCCGAGCATCTCGGCTTTTCGATCTGGCTGATCTGGAGCATCGTCGCCACCAAGCTGCCGCAGGCCGGGTTTCACTACACCACCGACCAGCTGTTTCAGCTGGTCGCGCTGCCCGGGCTGATCGGCTCGCTGATGCGCTTTCCCTACACGTTCGCGGTGCCGAACTTCGGCGGGCGCAACTGGACGATGTTCAGCGCCGCGTGCTGTTCATCCCGACGATCGCGCTGGCCTATTTCGTCGACGCCAGCCGGACACGCCGTTCTGGCTGATGCTGGTGGTGGCCGCGACGGCCGGGCTCGGCGGCGGCAATTTCGCCTCCAGCATGGCCAACATCTCGTTCTTCTATCCCGACCGGATGAAGGGCTGGGCGCTCGGGCTCAACGCGGCCGGCGGCAATATCGGGGTCAGCACGCGTGCAGTTCCTGACGCCGATCCTGATGGGCTTCGGCATCGTCAACCTGTATCTGGCGCGCCGGGCGCCGGCGGCGCTCTATCATGCAGAATGCCGGGCTGATGTGGCTGCTGCCGCTCGCGTCGCGGTGTTCGGCGCCTATCGCTTCATGAACAACCTGACCGACGCGCGCTCGACCTTCAAGGACCAGCTGGTCATCGTCAAGCGCAAGCACACCTGGGTCATGTCCTGGCATCTATATCGGCACATTCGGCTCGTTCATCGGCTATTCGGCCGCGTTTCCGCTGCTGCTGAAGACGCAGTTTCCCGACGATCACTGTCGCCATCGCGTTTCTCGGGCCGTTGGTCGGGTCGCTGATCGCGGCCGTTCGGCGGCCTGCTCGCCGACAGGATCGGCGGCGCCAAGGTGACGTTCTGGAACTTCGTCGCGATGGGCGCCGCGACGGTCGGCGTCATGTACTTCATCGAGATCAAGAGCTTCCCCGGCTTTCTGACGATGTTCCTGATCCTGTTCGTCACCACCGGGATCGGCAACGGCTCGACCTACCGGATGATCCCCTCGATCTTCCGCGAGGAAAAGCTGCGGACGGCGAAGGGCACGGGCGAGGCCGGCCGGCTCGCGGCGATCAAAGCGGCCGCATCGAGAGCGCCGCGGCGCTCGGCTTTATCGGCGCGGTCGGCGCCTGCGGCGGCTATCTGATCCCGCGCGGCTTTGGCGCCTCGATCGCCGCGACCGGCGGCCCGCATGTCGCGCTGGCAGGTCTTCCTGATCTTCTACGTCACCTGCATCGCGCTGACCTGGTGGTTCTACCTGCGCAAGAACTTCCTGGCCCAGGTGGCGCCGACATTGGCGGAAGCGCGCGTCTAGAAGCGCCTCTATTGTCATCCCGCCCACACGCATAGGCGTCAACTTTGCACGGAGAAACACCCCACTTTGTCATTCCGGGGCAGCCCGCAGGGCTGAACCCGGAACCCAGGAACACCGCCGTCACCCTCTCGGGCACCGTCCGTGTTCTTGGGTTCCGGGTTCCTCGCTCCGCTCGGCCCCGGAATGACAAAGAGAGGGGAAGCTCCCTCGAAGTTAACGCCCCTGCGCCCATGCGGGAATAACGCGAAGAGATTACGACCGCATCCCGATCGCGCGGCGAAATCGCGGTCCCACACACGCTGAGGAGAACGACCATGACCCCGGAGCAGGTCGAGCAGGTTCAGACCGTTTCGCATGACACCTGGGCGGCGGTCTGTGGCGACCTCGCGGCGCTGGTGATCGCCGCTGCCTATCCCTGATCCCTCATAAAGGAAACCCGAAAGTGCCCAGAGACAACCTCCCCTGCGAGCGCCTCGTCGTCATCGGCAACGGCATGGCCGGGATGCGCACGGTCGAGGAGCTGCTGTCGCGCGCCCCCGACCGCTACGACATCACCGTCATCGGCGCCGAGCCGCACCCGAACTACAACCGCATCATGCTGTCGTCGGTGCTGGCCGGCGAGAAGACGGTCGAGGAGATCGTCATCAACCCGCACGCCTGGTACGACGAAAACGGCATCCGCCTGATCGCCGGCGACTCCGTCACCGCGATCGACCGCGAGCGCAAAGACCGTGACGCTCGCGGGCGGCACGCGCCTCCCCTACGACAAGCTGCTGCTCGCCACCGGGTCGAAGCCGCTGGCGCCGCCGATCCCCGGGCTGGGCCTGCCCGGCGTCCGCGCCTTTCGCGACATCGCCGATGTCGAGCAGATGATCGACGCGGCGCGGCACACACCGCCGCGCCGTCGTGATCGGCGGCGGGCTGCTCGGGCTGGAAGCCGCCTGGGGACTGAAGCGGCGCGGCATGTCGGTCGCGGTCGTGCATCTGATGCCGACGCTGATGGAGCGGCAGCTCGATACGGCGGCCGGCGAGCTGCTGCAGCGCGACCTCGACGCGCGCGGCATCGCCTTTTTCACCGACGGCCAGACCGAGGAAATCCTCGGCACCGAGCGGGCCGAAGGCGTGCTGCTCGCCGACGGCCGCGAGATCCCGGCCGATCTGGTCGTGCTGGCGATCGGCATCCGCCCGAATATCGACCTCGCCCGCGCCGCCAAGCTCGATGTCAATCGCGGCATCCTGGTCGGCGACGACATGCGCACCAGCGATGCCGACATCTACGCGGTCGGCGAGTGCATCGAGCATAACGGCGCAGGTGTTCGGCCTCGTCGCGCCGATCTGGGAGCAGGCCAAGGTGTGCGGCGCGCGGCTCGCCGGCGACCGCGACGGCGGTCTATGTGCCGCCGCCGGTCTTCACCAGCCTCAAGATCACCGGCATCGACGTGTTCTCGGCCGGCGCGCTGGCCGCCGCCGACGAGGCGGACGACGAGATCACGCTGCACGACGCGCAGCGCGGCGTCTACAAAAAGGTCGTGCTGCGCGACGACCGGGTGGTCGGCAGCGTGCTCTACGGCAGCGTCGCCGACGGCCCCTGGTACGTGCAGCTGATGCGCGAGAAGACCGACATCTCGGCCTTTCGCGACCAGCTCGTGTTCGGCCGCGCCTTTGCCGAGCAGGCCGGCGCCGCCGTCGCGCCGCGCATCGATGTCGCGGCGATGGCCGACAGCGAGCAGGTCTGCGGCTGCAACGGCGTCATCGAAGGGCACGATCTGCGAGACGATCGCCGCCAAGGACTTGCCGACGCTCGACGCGGTGCGCGCGCACACCAAGGCGTCGTCCTCGTGCGGCTCGTGCACCGCGATCGGTCGAAGCGATCCTCGGCGCATCTGCGGCGGCGTAGCCGTCGTCGAGCGCGACGACCCGCCGATGTGCAAATGCACCGAGCGCGGCCACGACGAGGTCCGCCGCGCGATCGTCGAGCAGCGAGCTCACGACGATCGCCGCAGGTGCGCGCAGGCGCTCGGCTGGAAGACCGCCGATGGCTGCCAGAAATGCCGGCCGGCGCTGAACTACTACCTGCTCTGCGCCTGGCCCGACACCTATCGCGACGACGCCGCAATCGCGCTTCGTCAACGAGCGCGTGCACGCCAACATCCAGAAGGACGGCACGTTTTCGGTCGTGCCGCGGATGTGGGGCGGGCTGACCAACCCGCGCGAGCTGCGCGCCATCGCCGACGCCGCCGAGAAATTCGCGGTGCCGACGGTCAAGGTCACCGGCGGCCAGCGCATCGACCTGCTCGGCGTCAAGAAGGAGGACTTGCCGGCGATCTGGGCCGACCTCAACGATGCCGGGCTCGTCTCCGGCCACGCCTACGCCAAGGGCGCTGCGCACGGTGAAGACCTGCGTCGGCAGCGAATGGTGCCGCTTCGGCACGCAGGATTCGACCGGGCTCGGCGTCAAGCTCGAAAAGATGCTGCTGGGGCTCGTGGACGCCGCACAAGGTCAAGCTCGCGGTGTCCGGCTGCCCGCGCAACTGCGCCGAGGCGACGATCAAGGATATCGGCGTCGTCTGCGTCGAGGCCGGGTACGACATCGTGGTCGGCGGCAATGGCGGCGTCGAGGTGCGCGTCACCGACCCGCTGGTGCGCGTCGCGACCGAAGCCGAGGTGCTCGAATATGTCGGCGCCTTCATGCAGCTCTACCGCGAGGAGGCGCGCTATCTCGAACGCACCGCGCCGTGGGTGGCGCGGGTCGGCATCGATTATGTGAAGCGGCGGCTGGTCGACGATGCCGAAGAGCGCAGCGCGCTCTTCCGGCGCTTCCTGTTCTCGCAGCAAGTTCGTGCAGAACGACCCGTGGGCGCAGCGCGCCGGCGGGCATGTCGCGGCGCACGAATACCGCGTCCTCGCCGAGGTCGAATGAGGCATGGCGGACGATCAGCTGGATCGACATCGGCCGGCTCGACGACATTCCGCGCCGCGGCGCCCGCCGGGTGCACGGCCCGGAGGGCGCGCCGCCGATCGCGGTATTCCGCACCGCCGACGACGGCGTCTTTGCGCTGGTCGACCGTTGCCCGCATCGCGGCGGACCCTTGTCGGAGGGGATCGTGCAGGGCCGCGCCGTCGCCTGCCCGCTGCACGGCTGGGTCATCGAACTCGACAGCGGCGAGGCCGAGGCGCCCGACGAAGGGTGCGCGCGACCGTCGCGTCAAGCTCGCCGGCGACCGCATCCTGCTGGCGGCAAGCGCGGTCGGCGCGGCCGGCTTGCGGTGGGCGGCGGCGTGACCGGCGACAGCGGCATCCGCACGACCTGCCCCTATTGCGGCGTCGGCTGCGGCGTCATTGCGACGCCGGACGGCAGGGTGATCGGCGACCCGGACCATCCGGCCAATCGCGGCCGGCTGTGCTCCAAGGGCGCGGCGCTGGCCGAAACGCTGGGCGCTGCCGGGCGGCTGCTGCGTGCCGCAGATCGCACGGTCGCGCAAGCGAGCTGGGACGAGGCGCTCGATCTCGTCGCCGACGTCTTCGCCCGCACCATCGACGAGCATGGTCCCGATGCGGTGGCGCTTCTATGTCTCCGGCCAGTTCCTGACCGAGGACTACTACGTCGCCAACAAGCTGATGAAGGGCTTTATCGGCACCGCCAATATCGACACCAATTCGCGGCTGTGCATGGCCTCGTCGGTCGCCGGGCATGTGCGGGCCTTCGGCGAGGACATCGTGCCCGGCTGCTACGAGGATATCGACGAGGCCGATCTGGTCGTGCTGGTCGGCAGCAACACCGCCTGGTGCCATCCGGTGCTGTACCAGCGCCTCGCCGCGGCCCGCGAGACGCGCGGCACGCGAGATCGTCGTCATCGATCCGCGCCGCACCGCCGACCTGCGACATCGCCGATCTGCATCTGCCGCTGCGCCCCGGCTCCGATGTCGCGCTGTTCGCCGCGCTGCTGCTCTATCTGGCGGATAACGGCGCCTGCGACCGCGCCTGGATCGAGACGCGCACCAGCGGTTTCGCCGCCGCGATCGACAGCGCGCGCCAGTCGATGCCGACATTGGCCGACGCCGCTCGCGCCGCCGATGTGCCGCTCGACGATCTCGCGCCGGTTCTTCGACTGGTTCGCGCGCGACCGAGCGCACCGTGACACTCTATTCGCAGGGCGTGAACCAATCCTCGTCCGGCACCGACAAGGTCAACGCGATCATCAACTGCCATCTCGCGACCGGCCGCATCGGCCGGCCCGGCATGGGGCCGTTTTCGTTGACCGGGCAGCCCAATGCGATGGGCGGCCGCGAGGTCGGCGGTCTCGCCAACCAGCTCGCCGCGCATATGAGCTTTGCCGACCCGGCCGATATCGACCGCGTCCGCCGCTTCTGGAACGCGCCGAACATCGCGACGCGGCCGGGCCTCAAGGCGGTCGATCTGTTCGAGGCGGTCGCTCGATGGCCGGGTCAAGGCGCTGTGGGTGCTCGGCACCAATCCGGCCGACAGCATGCCGCGCGCCGGCGCGGGTGCGCGAGGCGCTGGCCGCCTGCCCGTTTGTCGTGGTCAGCGATTGCTGGCCGACCGACACGACCGTGCTTGCCGATGTCGTTCTGCCGGCCGCCGGCTGGGGCGAGAAGGACGGCACCGTCACCAATTCCGAGCGCTGCATCTCGCGCCAGCGCGGCTTTCGCGCAGCGCCGGGCGAGGCGCGGCCGGATTGGTGGATGCTGACCGAGGTGGCGCGGCGCATGGGCTGGGAAGCCGCCTTCGCCTACCGCCGCCCGGCCGACATTTTCCGCGAGCATGCCGCGCTCTCCGCCTTCGAGAACGACGGGGAGCGGGTCTTCGACATCGGCGCGCTGTCCGCCCTCTGCGACGCGGAATACGACGCCCTGCCGCCGCAGCGCTGGCCCTTGCGGCGCGGTGCCACGCAGGACACGCCGCGCCTCTTCGGCGACGGCAACGGTTTTCCCACCGCCGACGGGCGCGCCCGTTTCGTCCCGACGCCCTTCCGACGCATCGCCGACCGCGATCGACCGGCTGATCCTCAACACCGGCCGGGTGCGCGACCAGTGGCACACGATGACGCGGACCGGGCGGCTGCCGCGGCTGATGGCGCATCAGCGTGAGCCGCTGCTCGAAATTCACCCGGCCGACGCCGCGCGGCTCGGCCTTGTCGAAGGCGGGCTCGCGCGCCTCGTCAGCGATCACGGCGAGAGCGTGTTGCCGGTGCGGCTGTCGGACAACCAGCGGCGGGGCGAGGTGTTCGCGCCGATGCATTGGACCGACCGGTTCAGTTCGGCCGGGCCGATCGGGCGGCTTGTCAACGCCGTCACCGACCCGGTCTCCGGCCAGCCCGACCTGAAGGCGATGCCGGTCGAGATCGCCGCCGTCGCGCCGCTATGGCAGGGCCTGCTGCTGCGCGGCACAGACGAGCCACCGCCGCCCGGCCCCTATTACTGGGCGAAAGCGCCGATCGACACCGGCCACACCTTCACCCTTAGCGGCTGGGAGCCGTTGCCCGGCGGCCGCGGCACCGAGGCCTGGATCAGCGGCCTGCTGGCCGCGCCCGCCGAGGCCGAACTGGTCATCTACGCCGATCCCGGGCGCGGCACCTTCCGCTACGCCAGCGTCGTCAACGGCCGGCTCCAGGCCTGCCTGTTCCTGGCCCGCAATGTGGCGTCCCTGCCACCGCGCGAGGCGCTGGCGGCATTGCTCGGCAGCGCAATCACCCACGAAACGCGTTTCGCGCTGCTGGCCGGCAAATCCGGCAGCGGCATAAGAACCGACAGCCGCACGGTCTGCGCGTGCTTCGGGGTCGGGATCGGCACCCTGCATGAGACGATCGTCACGCGGCGCCTGACCACCATCGCCGAAATCGGCATGGTACTGCGCGCCGGCACCAATTGCGGCTCGTGCATTCCCGAACTGAAGACGATCCTCGGAGAGGCTCAGGCGAACCGGCGCGCCGACGTCGCATAGCCGCAGCGGCCCGATGCGCGGATCGGCAAGGTTTAACTCAGCGGGACACCCGGCGCCACATTTCGCCCGAATAATGCAGCCAGCCGGGAGGGCGCGGGAATGCCGACGATCGATGTCCAGGTGCACGCCTATGAGCGCAACCACCCCGGCCGCCCCTGGGTCGGCACCCTGCATGGGCCGGCCGAGGTTACCGGCACGCAGATGGTGGCGGCGATGGACGCGGTCGGCGTTGACGGCGCCATCCTGGTGTCGCCGTTTTCGATGTACGGCTATGACGCAAGCTACGCGCTCGAGGTCAACAAGGCACATCCCGGCAAGTTCGGGCTGGTCAAGCCGGTCGATCCGAACGACCCCGGCGTCGCCGACACGATTGCCGACTGGGCCGCGACCGACGGCACGGTCGGCATCCGCATCATGATGCGCGACAACATCTCGACCGACCCGGCAGACCCCGGCATCAACCGGGTGCTGGCCGCCGCCGCGAAGCATTCGCTGACGGTCAATCTGCTGTGCTGGGGCCGCCTCGAACAGGCCGGGCAACTGGCGGCGCGCAACCCGAACACGCAGATCGTGATCGATCATCTGGGGTTGCAGCAGCCATTCGAGCCCCCGGCGCCGCCGCAGCCCTGGGCCGACCTGCCGAAAGTGCTGGCCTTGGCGGCAAATCCCAATGTCGCGATCAAGATCAGCGGCGCCTGCACGCTGTCGCACGAGCCCTTTCCCTACAAAGACATCTGGGACCCGCTCTGGCGCATCTTCGATGCCTTCGGCTTCAACCGCTGCCTGTGGGGCACCGACTGGACCCGCGCAGTCGGGTTGCTGACCTACGAGCAGGGCGTCGAAGCGTTCCGTGTCACCGACCGCCTGTCCGCCAGCGACCGCGCCGCGCTGATGGGCGAAAGCCTGACCCGCATCTACAACTGGACACCCGGCAAGGCCTGAGGCTCTGTCGCTCCGGCGCCTCCTGGCTCTGGTTGTCGCCGGCTTCCTGCTTGCCGCGCCACCGGCGAAGGCCGCCGACGACCTCGCCGGGCTGGTGGCGCAGTCGGACGCGGCCTACAACACCGGCCGCTATGCCGACGCGGTGCCGGTCGCGGAGCGGATCGTCGCCCTGTCGCGCGAGCAGTTTGGCGAGGCCGATCCGCGCTATGCCGCAGCGCTGAATGCGCTTGCGACGTTTCTGCAATTCACCGGGTCGCTCGACCGTGCCGAACAATTGCTGCGGCAGGCGCTGGCGATCGATATCGCGGCGCTTGGGCCGGACCATCCCGATGTCGTGACCCGGGAATCCAACCTTGCGCTGGTGCTGCTCGACCAGGACCATGCTGTCGAGGCTGCCGAACTGCTGCACCGCGCGCTGGCCAGTCTCGACCGCCAGCCGCCGGGAACCGTGGGTAACGGCCTGACGCTGTCGAATTTTGCGGCGGCGATGGAGCGGCTCAATCGGCTGGATGAAGCCGAGCGCCTCTATCTCGCGGCCATCGCCGCCTTCCGCCAAAGCCCCAGGGATAACGCGGTGCGTCTCGCCATCGCGCTCGGCAATCTCGGCATCCTCGACAAAAAACGGCACCGGCTGGCAGAGGGGCGGCCCCTGCTGGAGGAAGCGGTCGCGATCCTCGAAGGCATCTCGACCCCGGCGCAGCCACATCCGAGGCTAGCCACCGCGCTGAACAATCTCGCCACCCTGCTCGAAGACCAGGGCGACTACGCCCAGGCCGAGACGCTATACCGCCGCGCCCTCGACACCGACCGCGCGATGTTCGGTCCCGACAACCCGCGCCTCGCGACGCGGCTCAGCAACCTCGCCAACCTCTATACGACGCTCGGCCGCTATGACGACGGCAAGCGCGAGTTGCGCGAGGCGATGCGCATCGACCGCGCCGCCTACGGCAATGAGCATCCCCGCGTCGCCAATCTTCTGCTGGTCGGTGCCCGCCTGCTGTCGGGCATGAAGCAATGGGAGGGCGCCTATACGCTGATCAGCGGCGCCGCCGAGATCATGGTCGCCGACGACGCCAGGCGCGCGCCGGGCCAGGGTCATATCGAAGCCGGCCGCGACATCGCGGATGTCTCGCTGAGCCAGATCATCTACGCGACGTTTTTGCAGATCAGCGGCGAGTGGCCGTGGGTCGATCACAGCCAGTTCGCCAAACTCGGCGGCCCGGCCTTCGATATCGCGCAGCGCCAGGTCACCCCGGCCGCCGCGACGGCCATCGCCCGCATGGCGGCCCGCTATGCCTCGGGCAATCCCGCGCTCGCCGAAACCGTGCGCAAACAGCAGGAGCTGACGGATCGCTGGAATGCGACCGAGAACCGGATCATCGCGCAACTCGCCGCCGCACCCGACCGGATCGACCATGATGCCGTCACCGCCGACCGGCGCAGCGAGGCGGAGATCGAGCAGGAATTGAAATCGCTCGACGCCGAAATTCAACAGGGTTCGCAGGGCTATGCCGCGCTGGCCGGCACCAGGGTGCTGACCATCGCGCAGGTGCAGGCATTGCTGGCGGAAGATGAGGCGCTGGTCTATTTCGCCGACGACGCGGTGCACATCCACGCCTTTTTTCATCACCAAACAGGGCGCGGCGTGGATGCCGCTCGCCTTCACCTCGACGACGATCGCCGAGCATGTCGCGGCGTTGCGCTGCGGGCTCGACGGGTCGAGCTGGCTCGACGAGCGGGCCGAGCGCTGTTTCAAGCTGCTCGGCATCAATTACACCGACGACGATTTCCAGCGCGGCGAGGCGCTGCCATTCGACCTCAACCGCTCGCACGAGCTTTACGAGGCGTTATTCAGCACGCTCGGCTCGCGCATCGCCGGCAAGCGGCTGATCGTCGTGCCGACCGGCGCCCTCGCGACCCTGCCGTTCCAGGTGCTGGTTACCGAGCCGCCCGATCCGAAGCTGAAAGGCGACGAGCGCACCCGCAAGGCCGCATGGCTGATCCGGCAGCAGCCGATCACCGTGTTGCCGTCGGTCGCGAGCCTGGAAGCGCTGCGCAAGGCGGTTCCCAAAGGGCGCGCGACGCAGCCCTTCATCGGCATCGGCAACCCGCTGCTCGATGGTCCTCCCGGCGAGGCGACGCAGGCAGCCACGCTCGCCCGATCCAAGACTGCCTGCCCGAGCGAGGCGCCAAAGCTGGCGATGAACCTGCCGCGGCCGAGCCGGGGCGCCCCGGCCGGCACGGCTTCGGTGAGCGGGTTGCTGCCGCTCCCGGAGACGGCCGACGAATTATGCGCGATTGCCACGGCGCTCGATGTCGGACAGGACGACGTCCTGCTCGGGCCGCGCGCCACAAAACAGGCGGTGCTCGGCCTCAGCCGCTCCGGCGCGCTCGATGCGTTTGCTATCGTCCATTTCGCGACGCATGGCCTCGTCGCCGGAGAACTCGCGGACCTCGCCGAACCCGCCCTGGCATTGACCCCGACCGGCAACGCCGCCACCGATAACGGCCTCCTGACCGCCTCCGACATCGCCGGATTGCGGCTCAACGCCGACTGGGTCGTGCTGTCGTCCTGCAACACCGCCGGCGGGTCGGCCGACGACAAGGAAGCGTTCTCCGGTCTCGCCCGCGCCTTTTTCCTGGCCGGGACGCGGGCGCTGATGGTGTCGCACTGGCCGGTCTATTCCGACGCTGCTGTCGCGCTGACCACCGGCACCTACAAGGCGCTCCAGGCAACCCCGACCATCGGCCGCGCCGAAGCCTTGCGCCAGTCGATGACCGCCTTGCTCGACCAGGGCGGCCCCGCGTCGCGCCCCGCCTACTGGGCACCTTTCGTCGTCGTCGGGGAATAGTCCATGACCAGCATCGCGCCGCGGATAGCCTCCAGCGTCAGCTGCCGGGCGGCCTCGAAGCTGTGGTCGCGAGCGAAATGCTGTGCCTCCGCGGCGATATCGCGGGCCTCGCGGGGATGCTCGCGGCACCATTCGATTTTTGCGGCGAGATCGCTCAGATCGGCGCGGACCCCGACATAATGGCGGCCGGCCTCAAGGCCGGGGTAGAACCATTGCTCGAACGGTGACGCGACCTTGAGGATGCAGCTGCCGAGCAGCATCTTTTCAAAAAAGCTCCAGGCGCTGGCGACCCCGTCGATGTCGATCAGATAGCGATAACCGGCGTGCAGCTTCACGGCGACCGCAGGCCGGAAAATCCGCTCGCGGGTCAGATAGGCAACCTGCTCTTCCAGTGAAAAGGCAAACCCCCAGAACCCCCACGACGCCATGATCGCAGCATCCGTTCCGGGCTGCTCGCGCAAGGCCAGACACAGCCCCACTCGTGGTATCTGGTCGAGCCGCTCGACGGGTGAACCATCGGCAGCCACGCCGCTGGTCGTCGCCGAGCCGCGCCAGAAGACGGTGTCCTGACGCTCGTTCCACGGCGGCAGCGTGCCGGCCGCGACTGTTTCCCGCAGCAGCCGATAGCCCTGGCTCATAAAGAAATAAGGGTCCGGCACCAGCCGAACCGCGGGAGCCTCGCCGGACCGCCGGCAAAAGGCGACCGACGCGATACCGTGATGCGCCCGGTCGTCAAATTGGATGATCAGGTTTTTCCGGCTTCTCAGCGCAGGCTCGCCCTCAGCCAGGTCACGCAGAAGGGCGCGAAACATCAGAATTGTCGTATCGATGCGGGCATGCGGCGTCGCGACGGCGGGCAGCACAAAGCGCAACCGCCCCTCTTCCTCCACCGCGATCATCGTGCCGTGCGCGTCCATCAACCGCCGCCCTGGCGCCGACCGGTGAAGCAGATCAAATGCGGCTCGACCAGCACCATCGCAAAGCGATGGATCACCCGCCCATAGCGGGTGGGATCATCGAAGAAAGCGCGGTTGATCAACGTCACGTCATCGCTGCAGACCGCGATATCCGGCAGAGCCTCGGGCAGATCGGCAATCACGGCATCAAGCGCATCGAGCACCGGACCGAACGGCTCATCGGAGGTCAGGACGATCAGGTCGAGCCTCAACCCATGCTCCCGCCGGTCCGCCAGGAGCTGAGCGAGTGTGCCCTGGACACCGACCTGGGCGAGCCCTCCGTCGCCCCAGCCGGGTTCGTCGCAGTCGGGCTCGTCGCAGTCGGTCCGCATCACCAGCGTGCCGGACAGACCGGCATCGGCGAGCAGGCGGCCTAAGTGAATGGCACTCTCCGCCGGCCCCAGCACGACGGTCACCACCGGCCGCAGCCGCCAGATCAGTCCGCGCAGATCGGCGGCAAGCGTAGCGGCGGTCATCGCGGCGTCATGGGCGACTCGGTCCCGCCGCCTTGTTCAATAAGGCGCAACAGTGAGACGAGCGCCTGACGATAGCGGTCGGGGCCGTCTTGCGGAAATCGCGCGGCGTTCAACCTGAGCCCAAAGCCTGCGAAAAATTCCACCACCCGCTGTGGCTCGTGGAACAGCACCTCCCAATCGAGGCCTGGGCAGCCGGCAAGCCGATCGTCGATCTCGAACAGCGGCGCGGCGATCTCGGGCGCCCGGGGCGCCAGACCGGGCAGGATGTCCTTCAGGATCAGCAGGCCCGGCCGTAGATAGAACAGGTGACACGCCTCCAACTCCGCCAGCCAACGCTCGATCTCGACGACAATGATCGTGAACCGCGGCTGCTTCGCGATCAGCCGCCGCAGCGCCTCCGGCGAAGCGGCGCGGACGACGCGCAAACGATAATTCCGGTTGTTGCTTTGCCAGCGCAACGCCGAACCGGCCAGGAGCCGATGGAACCAATCCGCGGAAATCCGCTCCAGCGTTAACACCACAACCGGTTGATGCGGCGGCACGCGCAGGCGGAGCGGCATCGGGATCAGACGCGGCAGCGCCAAGCGAAGGTTCCGGCCGGTCACAGCGAGAGACTGCACGGATACAATCGCGACTGTCGCGGCGCGTCAATGCGCTGCGCCTCCGGTGCGGCCCGCTCGGGACACGTCGGGGAACCGGCGCTAGAATTCGGCTGCAAACGGCAGATCGGGCGGGAGCAGGGCATGGAAATCCGGGTCGAGACTCGCGAGCCGCACATCGTGCTGGTGACAATCGCCAATGAGCCGCGGCGCAACGCGATGACGCGCGCGATGATGACCGATCTGGCGGCCTTGTGGGACCGGCTCGACCAGGATGCCGAGTGCCGCTGCGTGATCCTGACCGGTGCAGGGGACAAGGCGTTTTCGTCCGGCGCCGATCTCGGCGGCGACCTCAGCGCCAGCGCCGACGCTGCCGCAATCATCAACCGCGCGCTGCTCAAGGACACGCCGTTCTCAAAGCCGATCGTCGCGGCCGTGAACGGCGACTGTATCGCCGGCGGCGTCGAATTGCTGCTGTCGACGGATATTCGCGCTGCCGCGCCGGACGCACGGTTCGGGCTGCCGGAAGTGCGCTGGTCGATCTATCCGTTTGGTGGCGCGACGGTAAAGCTGGCGCAGCAGGTCGGGCATGTGCATGCGATGGATTTGCTGCTGACCGGACGGCTGATCGACGCCGCGACCGCGGCGCAGATCAATCTCGTCAACCGCGTTGTCGAGCGCGACAGGCTGCTGCCCTGGGCCTTCGAGACCGCCGGGATGATCACCGCCAACAGCCCGACCGCGGTGCAGGCGGTGCGGCAGCAGATCAGCGCGAGCGTCGCCGATTACGCCCGCAGCCGCGAAGCCCTCGAACAGGAACTCGGCGACCGCGTGCGCCACAGCCCGCATTTCAAGGAAGGCGTCGCCGCCTTTCTCGAAAAGCGCAAACCGGATTACCGCTAAGCGCATTCACCCCGACAGCGCGACGGCGTCGTCCGGCAGCCAACTCGCCCAGATTGCCGTGTCGCGCGGCAGGGCCAGGGCGGCGGGGCTTGGCAGGTGGGCGCGCAGGCGGCTACCCGATGGGGTGGTGAGGTGGATCGTCGATTGGCCGCCCTGGTAATCGACCGAGGCGATCGTCGCGGCAAGGGCGAAGCCGGCTGGATGCTCTGGCGAAAGGCGCAGTTTCTCGGGGCGCAGGGCCAGGGTCAGCCTGCTGCCGGCCGGCGCGGTCGCCACGATCGGGAGCGGGATCGAGGCGTCGCAATCGGGGATCACGACGGCGTTGCGGCCGGTGCCAACCTCGCCGTCGAACAGATTGACCGCGCCGACAAAGTCAGCGACGAAGCGCGAGCCGGGTCGCTCGTAGATTTCGGCCGGCGGGCCGGTTTGCACCAGATGGCCGCGGTTCATCACCGCGATGCGCGACGCCATGCCGAGCGCTTCTTCCTGGTCGTGGGTGACGACCAGGAATGTCGTACCGAGGCGCGCCTGGATGCCGGTCAGCTCGACGCGCGTTTCCTCGCGCAGTTTGCGGTCGAGCGCCGCCAGCGGCTCGTCGAGCAACAACAGCTTCGGCATCTTTGCAAGGGCGCGGGCCAGCGCGACCCGCTGTTTCTGACCGCCGGACAATTCGTGCGGCCGGCGGCGCGCAAGATCGCTCATCTGCACCAGCGCCAGCATCTCGGCGACCCGCGCGTCGCGACGGCGCCGCTCCATGCCCTCCTGCCTGAGCCCGAAGGCGACATTGCCGGCGACATCAAGATGCGGGAACAGCGCGTAGGATTGAAACATCATGTTGACCGGCCGCTCGTAAGGCGGCGCCGCGGTCACATCGGCGCCGTCGATCAGGATTCTTCCCGCATCCGGCGTCTCGAACCCGGCGATCAGCCGCAGCAGCGTCGTCTTGCCGCAGCCGGAGGGGCCGAGCAGCGCGAAGAATTCGCCAGCCTCGACACTCAGCGACACTCCGTCAACCGCGGTCGTGCCGGCAAATCGTTTGCTGACCCCGGAAATGTCGAGAAGCGCCATCCGCCGCTCAGCAGCCCGACTTGACGCGGTTCCAGGCGCGCGTGCGCAGCCGCTCGTAGGCGCGCGGCGCCGGCCGGTCCATGTAGAGCATCCGCCGCACGTCCGGCGGCGGATAGATGCCGGGATCATCGCGGATTTCCGCGGCAACGAGCGGGGTCGAGGCCGCGTTGGGGTTCGGGTACGACACGGCGTTGCTGATCGCGGCAATCACCGGCGGGCGCAGGATGTAGTCGAGGAAGCGGTGGGCGTTGCCAGGGTGCGGTGCGTCAACCGGGATGCCGAGCATGTCGATCGACATCTGCGCCCCTTGGCGCGGCACCCGGAACGCGATGTCGACGCCGCTTTCCGCTTCGCTGGCGCGGTTGCGCGCCTGGATCACATCGCCCGAATAGCCGAGCGCGATGCAGATATCGCCCGCCGCGAGATCGTTGATGTATTGCGACGAATGAAACCGCCGCACATAAGGCCGGATGCGCTCGATCACCGCGACGGCGCGGTCGAGATCGGCCGGGTCACGGCTCATCGGGTCAAGATGCAGATAGGTCAATGCCGCCGGGATCACCTCCTGCGGCGTGTCGAGCATTTCGATCCCACAGGATGCCAGCTTTGCCGCAATCGCCGGGTCGAACAGCAATTCCAGGCTGTCGCGCGGTGTGTCGGGGCCGAGCGCGCGATCGAGCATCGCGGCGTTGTAACCGATGCCGGTGACGCTCCAGAGATACGGAACGCCGTGCGCATTGCCGGGATCGACGGTGGCGGCCAACGCCAGCATCTGCGGGTCGAGGTTTTTCAGATTGGGCAGCCTTGCCTTGTCGAGCGCGAGATAGGCGCCCGCCGCAATCTGCCGCGCCATGTACGGGCTTGCGGAGGGCACCACGACATCATAGCCGGAATGCCCGGCGAGCAGTTTCGCCTCGAGCACCTCGTTGCCGTCATACACGTCGTAGGTAACGGCGATTCCCGTTTCCTTCTCGAAATTCGCGATGGTGTCGGCCGCGATATAATCCGACCAGTTGTAGACGTGGAGGACCGGCTCTTCGGCCCGCGCGCTGGCCGCCGGCAGCGCGGCGGCCAGCACGATCAGGAAAACCCGCAGGATACCGGGCAAATCTCGCATCCCCCGGATACAGCAGCCGCGCCGGGCAATGTCAATTGTGCCAAAGCGCCAGCGAGACAAACCGCAGGACAGTTTCGGCGCCCGGCGCTTGCGGCTATTTTCGCGCGCGGTTTTCGGTATTCGAGGAAATGGTTGTAATGCGCCCTGGCCTTCTGGGCTCCGGCTTGGCGAGAGCGGCCGTCTTTCTTCTGCTCGCGACCCTTGGCGGGTGTGTGCCGCCGACCAGCGGCGGCGGCGGCCACCCCAACCTCGTCATCATTCGAGAGTTCAGCTTTTCGCCGAGTGTGGTGACGCTCGATTCGAGCTTCGGATTTTCGCTCTATCGCGGCTCCCCCGGCGTGCCGCCGCGTCAGCGCGCCGAATCGGTCGGACGCGCCGCCGCCTTCAGCCTGGCCGACACCGCGGCGCAACAGCTGGGAAGCCTCGGCTATGACGTGGTCCGCTCCGATACGGCGATGCCCGAGCCGGGCGGTCGCGCGCTGATCGTGACCGGCACGTTCCAGCGCATCAATGAAGGGCACCGGCGCCACGTCGGCGCGGAGAACGCCAGCGTTATCGTTGATGCGGAGATTGACGTGCAGTCGGCCGGCGCCGCGGCGCAGCGCGTCATGGCGCTGCAACTCGATTCGCGGCGGGTGCCGCGCGATGCGGTGATCGCCGCATCAGGCAGCCGCGGCACCAGCGTCAATACCGCCGCCGCCCGGGTCGGCAGCGCCCTCGCCCGCACCGTCAGCGAAACCGCCCGCCTCAACAACTGGCCCGCCGCCCCCCGCTGACGAATCCTCCCCCTCGTAGGATGGGCTGAGCGCAGCGACGCCCATCGCTTCCCCCGGGATCGGCAGGACGATGACGATGGGCTTCGCTGCGCTCAGCCCATCCTACGGCGCTCAATGGGCACGACCGATGCTAAAGCTCGCCCTCCGCCTTCAGCATGCGCATGGTGTTGCGCATGGCGGAGACGGTGTCCTCCATCTCAGCGTCGCCGTGGGTGGCGGAGATGACGCCGCCGGGGTGGCTGCTGAGGTCGACACCGTTGACCATCATCGCGAGACGCATCTTGTGAACGATGGCGGCGTTGCGGTCGCTTTTCAGCGTCGCGAACGGGTGCTGCAGCGGGTCGAACGCGGTCGGGGTGATCGCGACCCGCTCGGGGTTGGTGAACAATTCGAGCGACGAGAACGTGCCGTAGGCGGCCCACGGCACATGCTCTTCCTCGAACACCTCGTTGAGACGGCGGCGCAATTCCTCGCCAAAGCGGTTGGCGCGCTCGCAGGCATCGGTTTCGCGCACGAGGCGCAGGCAGGCGATGCCGGCCGCCGCCGAAAGCGGGTTGGCGTTGAACGTGCCGGGATGCGCGATCTTTTCCTTGCCGGCGCTCTTGGTGACCTGGAAGTCGAGCAGGTCGAGAATGTCCTTGCGGCCGGTCACCGCGCCGCCCGGCAGGCCGCCGGCGAGGATTTTCGCCAGCGTCGTTAAATCGGGGCGGATGCCGTAGGCCTCCTGCGCGCCGCCGGGGGCCACGCGGAAGCCGTTGACGACCTCGTCAAAAATCAACAGCACGCCATGCTCGGCAGTCAGTCGGCGCAGCGCGTGCAGGAATTCCGGGTCGATCGGCAATTTGCCGCCATTGGCGCCGGTCGGCTCGATGATCGCGGCGGCAATCTCGCCGTGATGCTGGTCGAGCAGCTTGGCGAGACCGGCTTCGTCGTTCTGGTCGCACAGCAGCACGTTGCCGGCAACCGCATCGAGCACGCCGGTGGTCGGGGTGCCGTCGAAATGGCTGCTGTGGCCCGAGGTCATGTGGTCGTGCCAGCCGTGGAAATGATAGTTGAAGCGGATCAGTCTGGGCTTGCCGGTAAAGGCGCGGGCGAGGCGCACCGCCATCAGCGTCGCCTCGGTGCCGGACGAGGTGAACCGCACCCGCTCGGCGCTCGGGATCAGCGCCTTGACCCGCTCGGCCCATTCGATCTCGAGTTCGTGGCAGGCGCCGTAATGGGTGCCGCGATCGAGCTGCGCATGCACCGCCGCCATCACCTCGGGGTGGCAGTGCCCGAGCAGCATCGCACCGTGCCCGCCGAAATAATCGACATAGCAGCGGCCATCGACATCCCACTTTCGCGGCCCCTGGGCGCGGTTGATGTAGAGGCCGTAGGGTTCGATATAGCGGGAATCGTGGGTGATGCCGCTCGGGAACAGATCAGCGGCCTGCGTCGCGCGCGACGCCGAACCGGGGGTCGCGGCGCGATAGGCCGAGATGATCGGCGAGTTCGTCGTCAACGTGTCGGGCATCGCTGTGGCCTCCCGCTTGAATAGGCGTTCTGTTGTAGGCTGGCCGGTCGCCGCGGCCAAGCCCCGCGGAGTGGCGGCCGTCTGGCTTGACCCGGCAAGGAGGAATTGGCCGTGAGGCGGGCTGGCCGGGGATGGAGCATTAAGTCTCGAAATATGGTTTCGTCGCTCCCGCAGCGAAAACGAGGCACTGATGACGCACGGGTATGAAAATGAGATGCGCGCCCGGTTTGGCGGCGATGTCGAGTTGGGCGCCGGCGAGGTGCCGGATGAGGCGTGGCTGCGGCAGGTGCTGACGCGCCGCACCCAGCGCCGCTATGCCGAACGCGAGGTGCCTGAAGCGCTGGTGCGCCTTCTGTTGGCGGCTTCGTTCTCAGCGTCGTCGAAATCGGATTTTCAGCAGGCCTCGGTAATCTGGCTGAAGGACCGGGCACAGCGCGACCGACTCGCGGCGCTGTTTCCCGACATGCCGTGGATCGGCGTCGCGCCGGTGTTCCTGGTGTTTCTCGGCGACGCGCGTCGGCTCGACCGGATCGGCGAATTGCGCGGGCACGTGCAGGATAACGGGTCGACTCGAAGGGTTTTTCAATGCCACGGTCGATGCCGCGCTGGCGCTGCAAACCTGCGTGCTGGCGGCCGAGACGCTCGGGCTCGGCACCTGCCCGATCAGCGTGCTGCGCAACAGGATCGCCGCGGTTGCCGAGATCCTCGAACTGCCGGACAAGGTGTTTCCGGTCGCCGGGCTGTGCCTGGGATATCCGGCGCAGGCCGGGTTTATCAGCATGCGCCTCGGCCTCGACGCGGCGGTACATATCGACCGCTATGACGATTCCGGCATGGCGGCGGCAGTCGATGGCTATGACCGGCGGCGCGACGCGCGCCATTCGATCCGCGACCGCCACGCGATCCCGGAGCGCTTTGGCACGGCCGAGTTTTATGGCTGGTCCGAGGACAAGGCGCGCCAGGCCGCATCGCCCGAGGGCAGCGGGTTCGCGGCCTATCTGAGGGCGCATGGCTTTACCCTCGACGACAAGGCGACCTGAACTTTGTCGATCTGCCCTCGGAACCAATAGATCGGGAAAATAGAAAGGCCGCCCCGAGGGACGGCCTTTCGTCGAGAACCAGCGGCTTTCACAGCCGCGCCGTCGCCTTTATCGGGCGTGGATCTCCACGGAGGGATCCTGGTCACGGCAGCGGAACTCCGCGGTTGATCGATAGACACAGGATCACCTCCTTTCTGTATGTTGCACCGAGGCCCCCAATGTACGGCCACGCCGCCGCCTCCACAAGCGGTCTTGCGACATCCTCGTTGCGGCGCAGCAGCGCACGCCCGCTGCCCCTGCGGGACGTCGCGCGGCCAGCGTGACAACCCGCCGCAGCGCCGAATCGGGTACGCCGGGCGCGGGGCCAAGCGCACCCCATTGCCCGCCCGGCGCTTCGTGGCATGATGCGCGCCTTCAAGTCAGGCGGGACGGACGGATGAACATCAACGGGATCGAGTTGGAGATCCTGCGGCGCGGCACGGGCACGCCGGTGGTGCTGCTGCACGGCATGGACACGGTCAGTCCGAAAGCCCGGTTTCTCGACCTGCTCGGCAGGCATGCCGAGATCATCGCGCCGTCATCGCCGGGTTTTGGCAACACCAACGCGGCCGCCCGATTTCGACACGATGTACGACCTCGTGCATTTGTACCTCGCGGGTCATCGAGGACCTGCCCTACGACAAGATCACCCTGATGGGGTTGTCATTTGGCGGCTGGCTCGCCGCCGAGGTGGCGCTGGCGTGCAGCCACAAGCTCAGCAGGCTGATCCTGGTCGATCCGGTCGGCATCAAGCTCGGCGGACCGCGAGACCCGCGACATCGTCGATGTGTTCAACGTCAACCCGGCCGAGGTGCGGCGCTGCAGCTGGCACGACCCGGCGAAAGGCCCCGATTACGACGCGATGACCGACGAGGAACTGGTCATCCACGCGCGCAACTGGGAGGCGCTGTGCCTCTATGCCTGGCACCCGCTGCTGTACAATCCGCAGCTGAAACAGTGGCTCGGCCGCCTCAAGGTGCCGACCTTGGTGCTCTGGGGCGAAAGCGACCGCATCGTCACCCCCGATTACGGCCGCGCCTATAGCCGCCTGATCCCCGGTTCGCGTTTCGAGACGATCGCCGAAGCCGGGCACCACCCGGAGATTGAGCAGCCGGAGCGCTTTGTCGCGAGGGTGGCTGCCTTCCTTAAATGAAATGCCTATTGCACGACAGGCCGCTCGATACCCTGACAGAGAGTCGGTGTAAGCTCGACAACCGGTCGTGAAAGGACAAGCCTGATGGCCGACATCGACCTTACGTTTATCGGAACCGAACTGCGGCGCCTGCAGCATGACATGCGCGAGCTGCGCATCAGAGTCGATTACAACAACAGCGAAGGGCGCGCTCTGAGCGATGTCCTTCGCGAAGAAATGGGACGGAACATCGCCGGGCTGCACGCCAGGATGGACGCATTCGACCAGCGGTTCACCTATATCGACGAAACAATGAGCCACGTTCGGCAGGATGCGAGCGAACTCCGGCAGCATGTGAACGAGCTTCGGCAGGGTATGAAGGAGCTGCGGCAGGAGATGACGGAACAGCGGGGTGCCATAGCTGAGCTGCGGCAGGAGGTGAGTGGCCTGCGGCAGGACGTGAATGATCTGCGACAGGACGTCGGCGAAATAAAAGCTCTGCTGCTGGCCGGGAGAGCCGGCTAGGCCAATCCGCTCGCCGGTGAGTTGCGTAATTCTTGACGGCGGGCTTCGGCTAATCCGAAATGCGGCAACGCCTCTAACCAAAAGGGAACCGCATCATGAGCGTCGGATCATTGCCGCTGTCCGGTTACACCGTCCTCGATCTGACGCATGCCCGCGCGGGACCGACCGCGGTCCGCCAGTTCGCCGATTGGGGCGCCAGCGTCATCAAGATCGAGCCGCCGGGTGCTCCGGCCACCGATATCACCGGCTCGAAGCGCACGGGGTTCGATTTCCAGAACCTGCACCGCAACAAGCGCAGCCTTTCGCTTAATCTGAAGACGAAAGAAGGGCATGCGATCTTTATGAAATTGGCCGAAAAGGCCGATGTGATCGTCGAGAATTTCCGCTCGACCGTAAAGCACCGGCTCGGCGTCGATTACGAGTCGGTCAAGAAGATCAACCCGCGCATCGTCTATGGCAGCATTTCGGGCTTCGGCCAGACCGGGCCTTATGCCAAGCGGCCGGGCGTCGACCAGATCGCGCAGGGCATGGGCGGCCTGATGTCGATCACCGGCTTCCCCGGCCAGGGGCCGGTGCGCGTCGGCATTCCGATCGACGATCTCTGTGCCGGGCTGCTGCTGGCGCAGGCGATGATGATGGCGCTGATCGAGCGCGAGAAGAGCGGCGAAGGGCAATGGGTCCACACCTCCCTGCTCGAAGCGCAGATCTTCATGCTCGATTTCCAGGGCTCGCGCTGGCTCCAGGCGGGCGAGGTCGCGAAGCAGGCCGGCAACGACCATCCGACCGGCATCCCGACCGGGCTGTTCCCGACTGCCGACGGGCAGATCAACATCGCCGCCTCGGGCGACAATCTCTACAAGCGCTTCTGCGAGGCGGCCGAAGTACCGCATCTGTTGACCGACCCGGATTATGCCACCGGCCCGCAGCGCTCGAAGAACCGCAAAAAGCTCAACGAGGTGCTCAGCGAAGTTACCAAGAAGAAGTCTAGCGCCTATTGGATCGAGTTGCTCAACGAGGTTGGCGTGCCATGCGGGCCGCTCTACACGATCGACCAGACCTTTAATGACCCGCAGGTACAGCACCTCGAAATGGCGCGGCCGATGGATCATCCCAAGCTCGGGGAACTCAAGGTGGTTGGTCAGGCGATCAACATGACGAAGACGCCGGAGCCTGCCCGCATGCGCTACCCGACCCCCGATCTCGGCCAGCACAATGACGAGATCCTGCGTGACCTCGGCTACAACCAGGGCCAGATCGCCGATCTGCGCACCGCCGGCGCGATTTAACACCGCCGCCTCAGGTCGCCTCTCCTCCTGCCGGGGGGAGAGGCATCCCTTATCTCAAGAATTGGATGGACCCATGCTCGACCAGCCCCTGACCAGCAAGATGCTCGCCGAAAAGGATGGCGGCATCGGCCGCATCACCTTTAACAACCCGGCCCGCCATAATGCCGTATCGCTCGAGATGTGGCAGGGGCTGGCGCAGATCATCGATGATTTCAACCATGATGACGCGATCCGCGTCATCGTGCTGACCGGCGCCGGCGGCAAGGCATTTGTGTCGGGCGCCGATATTTCCGAGTTCAAGGAAAAGCGCAACAGCGTCGAGGCCGCCGCCGAGTATTCGCGGATTTCCGAGGCCGGGCGTGTCGCGCTGGCCAACACGCCAAAGCCGACGATCGCGATGATCCGCGGCTATTGCATCGGCGGTGGCCTCGCGACGGCGATTGCCTGCGACCTGCGGATCGCCGCCGAGGGATCGAAATTCGGCGTACCCGCTGCCAAGCTCGGCCTCGGCTATGCCTATGAGGGCATCAAAAAGCTGGTCGATCTCGTCGGTCCGGCCTACGCCCGCGAAATCTTCTATACCGCCCGCCAGTTCACGACCGACGAGGCGTGGCGCATGGGCCTCGTCAATCAGGTGGTGCCGGGCGACGAACTCGAAACCTATGTCGGTAATTACTGTGAGACGATCGCCGGCAACGCGCCGCTGACCGTCAAGGCCGCCAAGGCCATCGTCAAGGAAGCGGTGAAAGACGAGGGCCACCGCGACATGGCGCTGTGCGAGCGGCTGGTCAAGGAATGCTTCGCCAGCCAGGATTACACCGAGGGCCGGACCGCTTTCATGGAAAAGCGCCGCCCGGTCTTCACCGGCCGCTAAATCGAGTACGCCCGCCGCCGGCTCTCCTTGCCGATGGAGAGGGGGCGGCGGCTTGTTGCGAGCAGGTTGCCCATGAAACTCCCCGCCCATAACCGCTACGATTATGTGCCGATCACCAGGCGGCCGGTCTATGACTGGCCGGAGGGGAAGCGGCTGGCGGTGTTCTTTTGCAACAACATCGAGCATTTCGCCTTTGGACGCGGGCTCGGCAGCAACTCGACCGGCGCCGATATTGCGCAGAGCCAGCGCAATTATGCCTGGCGCGATTACGGCAACCGGGTCGGGCTTTGGTATTATCTCGACCTGCTTGACGAATACGGTCTGCCCGGCGCGCACAACGTCAATTCGGCGGTGCTGGAGTACTGTCCCGACATCGTCGAGCGGCTTAATGCGCGCGGTGACGAATATATCGGGCATGGCCGCACCAATTCCGAGCGTCAGGACGTTCTGTGGGAAGACGACGAGGCCCGCCTGATCGGCGAATGCACCGAGATCGTCACCCGGCTCAGCGGTCGCAGGCCCGAAGGCTGGCTCGGACCGTATCTGGCGCAGAGCGGTGCGACCCTCGACCTGTTGAAGGAAGCGGGATACCGCTATGTGATGGATTGGGCGCTCGACGACCAGCCGGTGTGGATGCGCACCCGCTCCGGACCGATCCTGTCGGTGCCCTACCCGATCGAAACCAACGATTCCCCGGCCGCGGTGCTTCGCCGCCACACCGGCCGGCAATTCGCCGAAATGGTGACCGACCAGTTCGACGAACTTTTCGAGCAGTCAAAGAAATACCCGCTGGTCTTCAGCGTCGCGCTGCACCCATTCATCATCGGCCAGCCGTTCCGCCTGCGCGCCTTCCGCGGTGCCCTGCGCCACATCATGGCGCATCGCGACGAGTTGTGGATCACCACCCCCGGCGAAATCGCCCGCTATTGCGAGACGCTGCCAAAGGGCACTGTGCCGGGGTCGTAGGCCACCCGGCTCGTGGGCCACCCGGCTCGTGGGCTACACGACTCCCTTCGGTCGCGGTCCGACATAGGCGGAAGACGGGCGAACGAGGCGGGCGGCGCGCTGTTGCTCCATCGCATGGGCAAGCCAGCCGGCGCAGCGGGCGACCGCGAAGACCGGGGTGAAGGCGTCGCGCGGCAGGCCGACGGCATCGAGCAGCAGGGCGGCGTTGATTTCGACGTTCGGTTGCAAGGGCGGGCGGCCGGGCTTGAGCCTGGCGAAGGCGGCGCCGACGGCGCGCTCGACCTCGGCGGCGAAAGCGAGCCGGCCGGCGCCGGGACCAAGGCTGCTGCCGAGCCGCTCCAAGGCGTCGCGCAGCAGCAGCGCACGCGGATCGCCGAGGCGGAAGACGCGGTGGCCAAACCCCATGATACGGCCGCCGCCGGACAGCTTGCGCTCGGCCCAGGCGGCGAGGTCACCGCTGGTTTCGGCCTCGTCCAGCATGTCGAGGGTCGGACCGGGCGCACCGCCATGCAGCGGGCCGGTAAAGGCGCAGTAGGCGCCGAGTGCGGCCGAAGCCAGCGACGCGCGGCTCGACGCGACGACACGCGCGGTAAAGGCCGAAGTGTTGAGCCCGTTGTCGATGACCGAAGTGAAGTAGGTGTCGAGCGCCTCGGCCATGACCGGCGCGACCGGTTTCCCATGCACCATCCGCAGGAGGTCGTCAGCGGTGCCGCGCGCCGGGTCGGGCGCGATCGGCGCGGTGCCGTTGTGCTGCTGGATCATGGCGCCGATCGCGACCGGCAAGGTCGAGAGGATTTCCGGTGGGGTGCTGGCTTCGGGCAGTGCCGCCAACGCCAGCTTGATGCTTTCGAGAAAGCTGCGGCTGCGTGCCTGTGGCAGCCAGTCCGCGAGCCGGGCGAAGGCGGCGACCCGGCCGGCGCCGAGGCGGCGGCGGGTTTCATCGCGGGTCAGCCCGTCGCCGGCAAACCCCTCCCACAGCAGACCAACCGCGCCGTCATAGCCGAACTGTGCGACCAGCTCGGGCAGGGTGAAACCGCGCACCCACAGGATACCCTTGGCGCCGTCGCTGTAGCTCAGCACCGTTTCGGCGGCAATGATCCCTTCGAGACCGCGTATCCGTCGAACTCGCCCGGCTCATTCGGCGGCGAGCGCGCTGAGCGGCTCGGCGCCAAGGCCGGCGGCGATCGCTGCCTGCCGCAACCGCTCGATTTCGGCGGCGGGCAGCTTGACCAGCGGCGGGCGCACCACCGCCGGCGGCAGGCGGCCGATCAGCGCCAGGACTTCCTTCATGCGGTTGTGCATGTCGAGAAAGGGTGGCGTGTAGAAGGCCTGGGCCAGCGGGTAGATGCGGTCGTTGATCGCACGGGCGCGGACGAGATCGTTGGCCTGTACCGCCTGGAACAACGCCAGTTGCAGGTCGGCGATGACGCTGCCGGCGCCGGACAGGAGGCCGTCGCAGCCGAGCACCAGCGAACTCATCAGCCACGCGCTGTGCGTCGTCAGCACGCTGACGGGGCGCGGCAATGATTGCAGCACGCGAATGTTGCGCTCGTGCAGGGCCGGGTCGCCCGACCAGTCCTTGATCGCGCGGATCGATGGCACGGCCTCGACCAGCTTGAGCAAGGTTTCGTGCGGATAACCGAGACCGCCCGCCAGCGTGTAGTTGAAACAGATCAGCGGCAGGTCGGTCGCGGCGGCGATCGTCGAGAAATGCACCAGCGGCCATTTCCGGGCGCAACTGCCCGCCCATGCTCATGCTTTGCGGCGGGAACACCAGCAGCGCGGCGGCACCGCCGGCTTCGGCCATACGGGCGATGCGCGCGGCTTCCAGGCTGCCATCGGCGTAGATACCGGCGATGACCGGCAGCCGGTCGCCGACTTCCTCCAGTCGTGATCCGCAGCACCTCGCGCTGCTCGTCGACGGTGCAGGCGTGTACCTCGGAGGAGTGGCCGTTGACGGTGATCGCCGCGATCCCATCGATCGCCATGACATCGCGCAGATGACGGCGATAGGATTCTTCGTCGATCGAGAAATCGGCATGGAACGGGAGCAACACCGCGGGAATGACACCCTTGGGTGTCCAGTCGCTGAATTTCGCCATCGCCCGCTCCTTCACTGCGCGATCAATTTGCGCCGCAACTTAGAGCATGACCGGGCGAGGCGGAATATCCGGCAGGCAGTGCACCGTAGGATGGGCTAAGCGCAGCGAAGCCCATCGACTGTCCTTGCCCCAAGACGATGGGCTTCGCTGACGCTCAGCCCATCCTACGAGGCCAGTTAGACTGGTCGGTCTACTTGCAGTTCACCTCGCACTCGACCGCCGAAACGGTCGGGGGGATGGCGACCGTCTTGACCTTGATCAGCTGGTCGCCGCGGCGCCACAGGAAGTCGCACTGGATGCTGTCGCTCTTGGCGCAGACCGCACGCTCAGGAAAGCAGGTGCTGTCCGTGTTGCTGTCGCATTTGCCGGCATCCGGCAAAGTCGCCGGCCCGTAGCCCAACGCCATCAGGCTGGAACGCGCGGCGGCATAGGCGGTATTCGCCGGGAAGACCGGGACGATCGGAGCGGTCTCGGCCTTTGGCGCCGCAACCGGCGCCGCCGCGGTCGGTGCCGCGGCCGGGGTCGAATTCTCCCGCACGATCAGTGCTGAACTGGTGACATGGCCGGACCGGGGCGCGTCAGGCATCGGAACGGACGCGGCAACGCGAGCTTCCGGCGCCGGTGTCGTCGGCTGCGCCGCCGCCAGCGCGGTTGCCACCCCGGTCTTGGCAGTCGGTGCCTCGACAGCCGTCAGATCGGGCAGAGGTTGTGGCGTCACCGTTGTGCTGGGCGCGGCTGCGGCCACCTGGGTGGGTGCCCGCGCGGCCGGATTGCTGCCGGGGATCGGCGTCAGCTTCAGCGTGCCGGAGTTGTTGTCGATCGCCCAGGACTGGAAGCGTGACAGAAAACTCAAACCGAGCAGCGGCGTCGCGGTATCCGAGGGCATGACGCTGGCGACGACATCGGTCAGGGTCTGATTGCCGACCTTGAGGCTGGCGAGCTTGAACTTGACACCCTTCACCTCGGAACCGTCGGCGATCCCGAATTGCGCGGTGCCGATGTAATTGGCCTTGGTCAGGGTGCCCGACCGGATCAGGGTCATATAGACGTCGCGCGGCAGGGTGATGTCGGATGCGCCGCTGTCGATGACGAAATCGATCGTCACCACCTTGTTGATCTCGGCAGACACCCAGAGATTGCCGCCCTTGCGGTTCATCACCACGTCGATCGGCCCGGAGGCATCGCCGACAGGAGCAGTGGCTGGCGCGGTCTGGGCTTTTGCCGCGGCTTCCTTGTCGGCCTTGTCCTTTTCCGCCTTTTGCCGCCTGGCCTCGGCCTCCTGGGCCTGGTTCCGCCGGCGGGTTTCCGAGGCGACAGGGTCCTGTTGCCGCGGATAATGCTGCGGCTGCGAGTATTGGGGCTGCGGATAGTACTGCTGCTGCGGCGGCGGCGCGTAGTATTGCGGTTGCGGCGGCGCGTAATATTGCGGACGCGGCTGCGCACTCATCATGCCGCCGATCACACCACCGATCAAACCACCGAAATCGTTGGCACCGGCGGGTGACGAAACCCCGACCAGCAATGCCGAGGCGACAGCAGCGCCGCGCGACCAATTTGCGGCCCTGCCTTTGAAGGCCGGGCGCAGGGAGGCGGCTTTAGTCAGGCGGTGAAGGCCGGCGTATGTCATGGTAACCCCCAAGGCGGGCATGTGCTGCGCAGCATAGAACCGGGCGATCCGGTCAGGTGTGAAGAGTTTCACACCGGGCGGAAGTTTAACCGGAAAATTTGGCGCCCGGAGATCATCAATCGCGTGCGTTGAATTGGCAAGACGCTTCAGCCGCCGTGGCCGGTCAGCCACTTCCTGGCTTCGGGATCGCCGGCGTCGGCCGCCTTTTGCATCCACTGCCGCGCCTCATCGAGATTGCGCGTCACGCCATGACCATCGGCATAAAGCAGCGCCAGATTGAATTCGGCGTCGATGTTGCCCTGATCGGCCGCCCTTCGGTACCAGCGCAATGCCTCTGCGTAATCCTGCGCGACGCCATAGCCTTTATCGTAAAAGACGCCGATGTTGTTTTGCGCGGTCGGCTCCCCCTGATTGGCGGCCATGCGGTACCACCGAATGGCCTCGGCATAGTCCTGCGACACGCCCAAACCCTTTTCGTACAGGTAGCCGACGCTGGTTTGCGCCGCGGGATGACCCTGATCCGCCGCCTTGCGATACCAGCGCAATGCCTCGGCATAATCCCGCGTCACCCCCCAGCCCTGCTCGTACAGATTGCCCATGTTCTTTTGCGCGGCGGCGCGGCCCTGATCTGCCGCCTTGCGGTACCAGATCAGCGCCTTGGCATAATTCTGGGGTGCACCCAGCCCGTTTTCGTAGAGGTAGCCGACATAAGTCTGCCCGACAGCGTTGCCTTCGTCGGCCGCCTGCCGGTTCCAGCGCATCGCCTCCCCATAATCCTTGCGGTCGAAAGCCGCCTTGCCGTTGGCGAGTGCGTCGGGGGCGGCCGGCGGCGGCTTGATCTCGACCCGCGTGTCGGGCAAGGCGGGCGCCGGTTTGGGCGGGCTCGGCGTGTCGGGCGTGGCGAGGGGTGCCTTTACCGGCGCTGGCGTCGCGACAGCAACCGGGGTCGTCTGCCTCGCTCCAAAGCCTCCCGACCAGAACCACACGGCGCCCGCAGCCGCGAGCAGCGCCACGACCCCCACGCTGGCAATCAGCGGCAGAGAACTCCTCGCCGCCGGAACCGCGGCGGCCGGTTGCGACGGCGGCGGCATCGGTGGCCGTGTCGTGGCGTCGGCCGCCGGCTGGCTCGCCGTCCTCCCTGCCAGCGGCCGCGGTCCGATCACGGTACGCTCGTTCTGCGCGGCATGGGACGACGGCGCGAACCACCGGGTCAGCTCGTCGATTGCCCCCTCCTGATGGGCGACGCCGTCGAGCCAGTGCAGATCGGAAAGCCGAACCCGCAGCCCGCGCCGCGGTTGCGCGTCCTCGATGCGGAAGGGGATGATGACCTTCTGGTTCTCGCCGGCCACCGTGACTTCGCGGCGGATGTATTCGCTCTCGTTGCACTGATCCGAAAAGATCAGCAGCATCGCCCGGCATTGTTCGAGCGCGCTGGCAATTTCGTCGTCGAACGGTTTGCCTGGCCCAATATTGCGCGGCGCGATCCAGCACGGCACGCCGCGGCGCTCCAGTTCTCCGACGATGCTCATCGCCGCCACCCGGTCTTCGCTGACATGGCTGACGAACAGGAAAGAGTCCGACTCCATCACGCCGGGATCGCGCCCTCAAATCTGCAATAACAGTACATTACCTTCGCGGTCCGCCGTGCGATAGGCACGACGGGAGTGGTCGGATCACATCGGCTGATCCCGCCACCGAACGAAAGCGAGAAATCGACATAATCTTTATTGAAATCTTATAGGTGGATAATGTTCGCCGCTTGCACGCGCATCGGTTGCAGCATACACCGGGCGCTGGGCCGGGGGAGGACGTGGTGAGTCACAGGTCGGTACTGTTCTGTCTCGGGTTTCTGGCAAATGTCGTGATCGCCGCCGCGCCATCTTTTGCAGCGGATGCCATGCCCCCTTACATGGACGTGATCGTCGCCGGCCAGCCCCCGTCGCCCGCGGATACCGCGAGGCAGAACGTGCTGGCACTGAATACGGCGATGTTCGGGCTGTATGACGGCGCCGGCCGGATCGTCCGCGGCAACATCCTGGCGCAGCATCCGGTGATCCTCGGCCTGTTCAACGGCGCCGGCGGCCGGTTCATCCTCTATAAGCCCGGTGCCGCACCGGTCGAGGCGCCGTCGGTGCCGGTTGTCTACCAACTGCTGAAATCGGTCGGCCACGCGACGATGGTGATCCCGGTGGTGGCGGGACCGCATATCGACAAGCCGGCGGACCAGTCGTGGCGCGCGCCGCTGGCCGGCTACCGCACGCAATTGCAGGCGGCGCTCGACAGCCTCGACCAGACCGAGATGCGCGAAGACTGGCGCGGCGACGTCAAGACCATCGTGGTAAGCGATATCGAATTCATCGATGTCTGCCTGAAAAGCGGCGTGATCTCGTTCGCGGCGGTACAGGAATTCACCCGGAAACAAGGGCCGGTGCTCAAGCACATCATCGCCTGGGCGGCGCAAACCCAGGTCGCGCACTGGATGACCGTGCTCGCCGACTGGAAAAAGCAGTTGGGAACGGATTGGGACAAGACCTACGCGGCCAGCAACACGATTTATGTCGCGCGCCAGAACAACATCCTGTTCAGCGTGCTGGCGCAATTTTTTGCCCCGGAAGCGATCAACTCGCGGCTGATCCTGATCGAGACGATTTCGTTTACGACGACGCCGGCTGACATGCTGGAATCGCTGACCCGCATCATCGGCGACCGTGCCGTTGGCGGCCTGTTCTTTGGCAATGCCTCGCTGATGGATTACGAATTGATGGGCGGCTATGCCCGCGACGCGATCGTCGCCGAGGCCGGCAAGCGCGGCATGACCCCGTTCCTGCCGCCCAAGGTGCCGTTTGGCTCGAACCAGTGGCCGACCCTGATTACCCCCGGCCCCGGCCCCGCCACGCTCGCCGACCTGCATTAAACCCATTGAGCGGCGTTGGATGACATTGAAATGCCCCACTCTTTTTCGTCATTTCCTCGCTAACTTGGGCGGCAGCACCCCTATCTTGTCATTCCGGGGCAGCCCGCAGGGCTGAACCCGGAACCCAGGAACACCGTTTTCGCCCTTTTGGCGCCGTCCGTGTTCCTGGGTTCCCGCTTTCGCGGGAATGACAAAAAAGGGGTGATCACGCCTAAAGCGATCGTGCTCTAGGTTTGTCGTTGCGACGCCGTTCGCTGCGGATCGGCACTACCATCTTGACGGCAGACGGAAGGGTGGCGCATGCGGCCTTCACGACGCGCATTTTTTACCTGGGTCTCGGCGAGCGGCATTTCGCTCGGCCTGTCGCGTCTGGCCGCGGCCGAGGTGCCGCGCTTTGCGGCCCGCGAGACCCTACCGGGACGGCCGGGCTGGAACCCGGCCGCCAACGGCGCCGGGCGCATCGATGGCGCCGTCAAGGTCACCGGGTCAAAGCTCTATGCGTCGGATTTCCGCGCCGCCGACCTGCCCGGATGGCCGGCGGAGACAGCGCATGCCTTGCTGGTGCGCGCGGCCGATGCGACGCATCTCTATGCCGGGATCGACCTCGCGCGGCTGAGCGGCGGGTTGAAGCCGTCGGTCGTGGTGACCGCCGAAGACCTCGAAAAAATCGGTGCCCGGGTGCCGGAGTTTTACGCCGGCGACCTGCTCTGCCCCGTCGGCAAGACACCGCTCTATCTCGGCCAGCCGGTCGCGCTGCTGATCTTCGATAAATTTGACGCCTTCGATCAGGCCCGCCTCGCCTTGCGCGACGGTGCTTTTCTCAAATTCGCGGACGATACCGGCCCGGTCGTCATGCCCAATTACGGCGCGTTTCGCTTTACCCGCGTCGCCGGCCCGACCCCGGATGCGCCCGATGTCTATTCGCCGGTCCAGGAAGGCTGGGTCAGCCCCGGCAGGTTCCAGAACACCGAGCGGCCGATCTGGGCGCGGCTGCCGATCAAGGAAGGCGCGCCCTACGCCAAGGCCGCGACCTATGGCGAGGAAATCCGCGCGCTACTCGCCGCCAACGACCCGGCCATGCTGGTGCTCGACCGCGAATTCGAGACGCAATCGGTCGATCCGATGTTCCTTGAACCGGAATGCGGCCTCGCCTGGTACGACACCGCGCGCAAAAGCCTGGAAATGGTGCATCGGCGTCCAGTCGCCCTACGAGGCGGCCGAACTCGGTCGCGCATCTGCTCGGCGAGGCCGCGCCGCCGTTCAAGCCCTCCGCCATCAACGCGCAGTTCGCCTATGTCGGCGGTGGCTTTGGCGGCCGCGATCACACGCCGTTCCCGCTTTATGTCGCGCTGGCGGCGATGTTTTTCCCCGGCCGGCCGGTGCGTCTCGCACATGACCGCTATCAGCAGTTCCAGGCCGGCATCAAGCGCCACGCTTTCAAGATGCGCACCCGGATCGGCGTCGATCGGGCGAGCGGCAGGATCACCGCATTTGCCGCCGACCATGTGCTCGACGGTGGCGGGCTGGTGAATTTTTCGCCGAACGTCGCGACAGTCGCCGCGACCGCCGCGCTCGGCATCTACGAGGTTCCGAAGGTCGATGTGACCACAGTCGCGCTTGCATTCGCGCGGCGTGACCGCCGGGTCGATGCGCGGTTATGGCACGCTGCAGACGATGACGGCGCTGGAAGTGCTGATCGATGAGGTCGCCGCCGCCCTGCCGCTCGATCCGATCGAGTTTCGCCGCCGCAACGCGCTGAAGACCGGCGGCAGGATGATGACCGGCAATCCCTACGCCGTGTCGATCCGCACGCCGGAAATTCTCGACAAGCTGGACGCGCATCCGATCTGGCGACAGCGCGCCGATGAAAAGGCGCGCGGCCAGAAGCGGCTTCGTGGTCGGCACCGGCGTCGCCTGCGCCACCAAGGATTACGGCACCGGCGCGGATTGTTCGCTCGGGACCGTCGAAATCGATCCCGAGGGCCGTATCACGATCCACGGCGACGCCGTCGAGATGGGCAACGGCATCGGAACGGCGCTCGCCAACCGGGTCGCCGGTGCATCTCGGCGGCATCGCCGATGAGGTCGCGGTCGCGCAGGTCGATGTCTTCGATGCGCTCGAGCTGGTCACCTCCGGCGATACCTACACGATGACCCAGGCGGAGCAGGACGCAGCGGCACGCGATCCGCGCTGGGTGCCGGCGATCAGTACCGCCACCAGCGCCTCGATCGGCGCCCATGTCGGGACGCAGGCGGCGGCCGAGGCGGCGCGAATCATGTTCCGCTTCGGCCTGTGGCCGGCGGCGCTCGACCTGTGGGGCATCGCGCCGACCGATCCGCGCGCCGAGCAGTGGGAGAGGCGCGCTGGCAGGACGGGCAACTCATCATGCCGGGGCTGGCGCCGCTGGCCCTGCCGGCGATCGCGGCGCGCGCCCATGCCGGCAACGTCGTGACCGGGGCGATGGCGCATGCCTTTTCGCGCTGGGCCTGGTCGCAGGCGAGCTTCACGGTGGCCGGGCAAGCCTGGACCGCCGACATCGACGCGCTGGCGGTGCGCTCCGGCGCCGGCACGTTCGAGCCGCCTCGATCGCACCGGCGTCAAATTTCCGCCGACGGACAACAACCGGATCGGCACCGCCTTCACTTCGCTGTGCGGCACGCTGGTGCGCATCGAGATCGAGCGCGCGACCGGGGCGCTGCGCATCGCCAAGGCATACAGCGTCCTCGAATGCGGCGAGCCGCTGGTGCCGGAGGTGGTGCTCGGGCAGTCGCAGGGCGGGTTCGCGATGGGTGTCGGCTACGCGCTGCTGGAGACGTTGCCGCCGTTTGAGGACGGCCCCGGCAACGGGCAGTGGAACCTCGGCGATTATCTGGTCGCGCGCGCCTCGGATTTGCCGTTGCACGATCTCGAGATCGAGATATTGCCGCCGATGGACGGCAAGGAACCGCCCAAGGGCATGGCGGAGGTCGTGATGATCCCGGTCGTCCCGGCCCTGTTGAACGCCATTTTCGACGCCACCGGCCACCGCTTTCAGTCGCTGCCGGTGACCCCGAAAATGCTGAAGGGAGTGCTCGCGTGACGGCCCTGACCCTGATCGATCAACGGTCGCGTCCACGGCCCGATCGAGGTTCGCGACAACTGACGATGAACGATTTTCTGCGCGAGTATCTCGGGCATGACCGGCACGAAATTCGGCTGCGGCGCGGCGCAATGCCTGAGCTGCGCGGTGATCGTCGACAATTCCGACGGCACCAGCGTCACCAACCCGACCTGCATCGTCCCGGCGGTCAACTTCAACGGCAAGACAATCCGCACGGTCGAGGGACACGCCAAGGACGGCGAACTGACCGCATTGCAAAAGGCCTTTATCGAGCATTTCGCGTTCCAATGCGGCTATTGCACCGCCGGGTTTTTGAACGAGGGCCAGGTGCTGCTGGAGCGCCTGGCGAAAACAGCCGGTGGCGCGCGCCGATCTGGAAAAGACCATCGCCGAGGCGCTGGATGGCCACCTGTGCCGCTGCACCGGCTACATCAAATACCACGAGGCGGTGCGCGATGTGATTCTGGCCGATCGCGAAGCGCTACCTGATCTGACCGCGCGCGGCCGACCCGGCAGCGCGCCTTTCCATAAACGTGACGGGCCGAAGAAAGCTGAGAGGATGAAATCCGGATTGCGATCTCGGCTGCTCATCGCGCTGTTTGGCATCGCGCTCGCCATGCCGGTGGCGCGGGCGGCCTCCGACAGTGCGCCGGGGTCGCTGGCGGCACCCGAGAGCTTTGCCTCGATCGCCGATGTCGGCAAGCGCTCGGCCGCGATGTTCACCGAACTTGGCAAGGTCTTGCAGCCATCCGCGCTGCGTGAACTGTCACCCGGCCGGCGACCGGCCGCATCAAGGCGATCTCGGCCGGCTGCACCAGCCGCCGGTCGAGCGCGGCGCCGACGGGTTCGGTCTCGCGGCGATGCGCTGTCACGATCTGCCACCAGGGCGCCAATTTCGATCCCGGCCGCGTGCCCGGCCACCCCGAATGGCACCTCGCGCCGCGCGAAATGGGCTGGGAGGGCAAGACGCTCGGCCGAGATCTGCGCCCAGATCAAGGACCCGCAGCGCAATGGCGGCCGCTCGCTCGACGATCTGATCCATCATATCGGCAACGACACACTGGTCGGCTGGGCCTGGAAGCCCGGCATCGGCCGGCAACCGGCGCCCGGAACCCAGCAAGCCGCCGGCGCCCTGGTGGCGGCTTGGGTGAAAACCGGCGCGGCGTGCCCTTAAGCAGACGTCGGCTGAGCCGATAAGCTTGCATCCGCTTCCCGACGGAGACACCAGACGACGATCCCGCAGAACATGATACGGTTGCGGAACCACGTTTGGGCGATGACCCGGCATCGTCATCGACGCGGTATATCCGTTGCCTGCTCTGGGCGAGGAGCGCTGCATGCGAGTTCAATCTACGCCAATTTCCGGCCTCTCAACGTGCCTGCCTGCAAACCGTGGGATCGGCTATCACCAGCGGCGCCTTCTCCGGTGCCTGTTCGTCGCGTGTGCAGCGGTACTGACCGCCTCCTGCCGCCAGGCCGGGGTGCTGGACCCGCAGGGACCGATCGCCTCCGCCGAATTGCTGCTGATGATCAACACCACGGAGATCATGCTCGTGGTGGTGGTGCCGGTGATTCTGGCGACCCTGGGGTTTGCCTGGTGGTTCCGGGCGTCCAACGCCCGCGCCAACCGCAGCCCGGAATGGGCCTACCAGGGAGGCATCGAATTCGTCGTGTGGTCGATCCCGGCGTTGATCGTGATTCTGGTGGGCGGCGTCGCATGGATCGGCTCGCATCAACTCGATCCGCGGGCCCCGATCCCATCATCGGGGACTAAACCGCTCGAGGTGGATGTCGTCTCGCTCGATTGGAAATGGCTGTTCATCTACCCCGATCAGAAGATCGCGGCGGTCAATCAGCTGGTCGTCCCGGCGGGAACTCCGGTGAGCTTCCGCCTCACATCGGCAACGGTGATGAATTCGTTTTTCGTGCCGCAGCTTGGCAGCCAGATCTACACGATGGCGGGGATGGCCACTCACCTCAACCTGCTGGCCGACAAGCCCGGCGAATATCCCGGTCTGTCGGCGCAGTTCAGTGGCGACGGGTTTGCCGATATGCGGTTCACGGTCAGCGCGGTCCCGGCCGGAGATTTCGACGGCTGGGTGGCAAAGGTGAGCGGCGCGGGCCCCGCGCTCGACGATCCCGGTTACGCCGATTTGACCAAGGCGAGCCATGCGGTGCCACCGACGACCTATCGCTCGGTCGATCCCGGGCTGTTCGAGCGTATCGTCGACCAGACGGCGCTCAATCCCGAAAAGGCGCGCGCGGGAGCCGCCTGGTGTCCCCCGACGCGATTGCAGGGAGGTTGAGATGCTCGGCAATCTGACCTGGGCGGCCATACCTTTCAGCGAACCAATCCCGCTCGCCGCCGCGGGGGTGGTGGGCCTCGTTGTGTTGGCGGTGCTGGCGCTGATAACGGTGAAGGGCTGGTGGCCCTTTCTGTGGCGGGAGTGGCTGACCAGTGTCGATCACAAGCGGATCGGCGTCATGTACACGTTCCTGGCGCTGGTGATGCTGCTGCGCGGATTCAGCGACGCGATCATGATGCGGTCGCAGCAGGCGATCGCGATCGGCGGTGCCGAGGGCTATCTGCCGCCTGATCACTACAACCAGATCTTTTCGGCGCACGGTTCGATCATGATCTTTTTCGTGGCGATGCCGTTCGTCGTCGGTCTGATGAACTTTGTCGTGCCGTTGCAGCTTGGAGTGCGGGACGTTGCCTTTCCCGTGCTCAATTCAGTCAGCTTCTGGCTCACCGCATCGGGCGCGCTGCTGATCAATCTGTCGCTGGTTATCGGCAACTTCGCGCGCACCGGATGGCTGGCTTATCCGCCGCTCTCCGAACTTGCCTATTCGCCCGATGTCGGCGTCGATTATTACCTCTGGTCGCTACTGATCTCGGGAGCCGGCACCCTGCTCGCCGGCATCAACATGGTCACCACGATTCTGAAATTGCGCGCGCCGGGCATGATCTACTTCCGCATGCCGGTGTTCTGCTGGACCGCGCTGGCCTCGAACATGCTGATTATCGCCGCCTTTCCGATCCTGACCGCAACCTTGCTGATGCTGCTGTTCGATCGTTACCTCGGCATGCACTTCTTTACGAATGATGCCGGCGGCAGCGCGATGATGTACGTCAATCTTATCTGGGCGTGGGGCCACCCCGAGGTCTACATCCTGGTATTGCCCGCGTTCGGCGTCTACTCCGAAGTGATCGCGACGTTCTCCGGCAAGGCGCTGTTCGGCTACCGGTCAATGGTTCTGGCGACCTTGGGGATTTGTGTCCTCTCCTTCATGGTCTGGCTGCATCACTTCTTCACGATGGGGGCGAGTGCCGATGTCAATGCCTTCTTCGGTATCATGTCGATGGTCATCGCGGTGCCGACCGGCGTCAAAGTCTTCAACTGGCTTTTCACTCTATTTCATGGCCGGGTGCGGTTCACGCCTCCGGTTCTGTGGTCGATCGGCTTCATGGTAACGTTTGTCATCGGCGGCATGACCGGGGTTCTGTTGGCGGTCCCGCCGGTCGATTTTGTGTTGCACAACAGCGTCTTTCTGATCGCTCATTTCCATAATGTTATTATCGGCGGCGTCCTGTTCGGTCTGATGGCAGGGTACAATTACTGGTTTCCCAAGGCGTTCGGGTTCACGCTCGACGAAGGGTGGGGCAAGGCGAGCTTCTGGTGCTGGTTCACGGGGTTTTACCTCGCCTTCATGCCGCTCTACCTGCTGGGGCTGATGGGCATGACCCGGCGCCTGCAACACATCGCCAACCCGGAATGGCGTCCGCTGCTGCTGGTCGCCGAGCTTGGCGCGGTCGTCATTTTCCTCGGCATCGTCTGCCAGATCGTGCAGCTCTATGTCAGCATCCGCACCCGCGACCGTCGCCGCGATGTCACGGGTGACCCGTGGGATGGCCGGACCTTGGAGTGGGCAACCAGTTCTCCACCGCCGGCCTACAATTTCGCGGTGATGCCCGACGTCGAAACGATCGACGCCTTCTGGAGGATGAAGCAGGCGGGCCTGGCCACCGCGGTTCAACCCGGCTATGAGGCGATCGAGATGCCGCGCAACAGCCCCACCGGGTTTATCATCGCGTTCTTTGCGGTGGTGTTCGGCTTTGCTGGGATCTGGCACATCTGGTGGATGGCGATCCTGGGCTTCCTCGCTGCCGTCATTACAGTCGCGGTATTTGGCTGGAGCGAGCATCGCGAGCAGGAAGTCCCGGCGGCGGAAATCGCGCGAGCTGAGCGGGCCCGGCTGGGTTTCGCGGGCACCGCATGACCGAGACCATGATTGCCGGGCCCGAAACGGCCGCACTGGTGTCCGGGCGGGGCGGCGGCGGACCAAGCCCCACACGGACGGTCGTCGCTTACGGGTTTTGGATATTCCTGCTCAGCGACATCATCATGTTTTCGGGGCTGTTCGCGGCCTTCGCGGTGCTGTCGGGCAGCACCGCAGGCGGACCGTCCGGGCGCGACCTGTTTCACCTCCGCGAAGTCTTTATCGAAACCGCGTGCCTGCTGGTCTCAAGCTACACCTGCGGCCTTGGGATGCTGTCCGCCGAGCGCCAGCAGAGTAGCCGCTTTTACCTTTTCGCGTTGCTGACGCTGCTACTCGGCGCGGCCTTCCTGTTTATCGAATTCAGCGAATTCGCCCGCATGGTGCGCGATGGCGCCGGGCCGTCGCGCAGCGCCTTTCTGTCAGCCTTCTTTACGCTGGTGGGGATGCATGGCGCGCACGTCACCAGCGGCCTTATCTGGCTGATCTACATGGTGGCGCAGGTCGCCACCAAGGGCTTGCGACCGCGCGTATTGCAGCGCCTGTTGTGTTTCAGCCTGTTCTGGCACGCGCTGGACATCGTCTGGGTTGGGGTATTCACGATGGTCTATCTGATGGAAACCCGCTGATGGACGGCGAAGAGAGCCTGCCCCGGGATCAGGCACCAGGCGTCGACCGCGGGGGAACCAGGGAGGGCTTTCTGTCCTACACGGCGGGCCTCGGGCTTGCCGTTGTGCTGACGATCGCTTCGTTCGTGGTGGCACAAACCAATCTGCTTTGGGGCCCGGGCGTTCCGGTCGGTTTGGTGGTGCTGGCCTTCGCCCAGATCGGCGTGCACCTCGTCTTCTTTCTGCACATGGGCACCGGGCCCGATCAGACGAACAATATCCTGGCCCTCGCCTTTGGCATGTTTGTCGTCTTCCTTGTCATCGCCGGCTCCTGCTGGATCATGGCTAACCTCAATTCCAACATGGTGCCGATGCCGCACATAACCGGGATGCAACGGTAGCATCCGAACCGCCGGCATTACACTTAACCTGGCTGTTTTCTGCTGTCGCGGCAGCATGGCTGTTCAAAGGCGCCGCCTGCCACAGCCTTTGCACAGCATTGCCTCCTTCAGAATTGATCAGCTTGCACCACCTTCATTCTCCAAGGCGTCCACGACATCCCAGGTCTGCGGGCCGACAACTCCGTCGGCGTTTAGATTAAAATCTTGCGGCAACTTTTTTACTGCCGCTTCGGTCGCGGCGCCGAAGCGTCCGTCGACGCCGCCGGTGTCGAAGCCGACTGCGCTCATCCGGCTCTGCAGACGGCGGACGGGTAAGCCGGTCGAGCCTGCCCGCAGCACGGGATGGCTCTGGTCACTTTCGTCAATGTTGATCCATGTGACCCGGCCAACCACTCCATCGGCGTTGATTTCCCGATGCTGCTGAAACTTCTTGACCGCAGTCTCAGTTCTCGCCCCGAAGACACCATCGAGGGGTCCGGGATCGTATCCCAGAGCCTTGAGGGCCGCCTGCAGGTCCTGCACGGCGGGGTCATTAGATCCCTTACTCAATACCGGTTCTGCCATGGCATGCCCTCCTGTTAGAGACGGAAACCCAGCCGCAGCACCGTCAGCCTCACAATCGCTGGAAAGGCGCCGCTAGAAAGAAAGCATGCCGCTCACCAGCGCCTGCCAGGTGGCCGGACCAACGATTTCGTCTACCGCTACCGAAGGAATGTCGAGCGAAAGGGCTTGCTGAAAACCACGCACCGCCGCTTCTGTCGCCGGCCCAAAAGTCCCGTCGACCTGGAGCCCATTGCCGGGATCGCCCGAGAGGTTGCGAAACTGGAACTCCTCTTGCACCCCTCTGACGGCGTCGCCCTGGCTTCCCTTTTTGATCTGTACGACAAGAGCCATCCACGTCACGGGACCGACGACCCCGTCGGCCGTCAACCCCTGGCTTGCCTGAAACGCTTTCACCGCGGCTCCGGTGTTGGGGCCGAATACGCCGTCGACGACGAGGCTGTGCCCGCGCGCCAGCAGCAGATATTGCAGCGTCTTTATAGGGTGCCCGTTGTTGCCGCTCTTAACCACCGGCCACGGGCTGATATTGCCAGGCATCGTGTCCTCCTCAAGAACTTTGAATGATGCAGAAGTGCGTCGCTGAGTGGCGGCGGCGTCAGAGGATCAAACCCGAGAGGCTCTCAAAGGTTGCGCCCGCGGCGCCGGCGGGCGCCATCCAGGTCCGCTCGTCCATGACCCCGGTGGCCGGGAATCCGGAACTGGTCTGGTACTGGCGCACGACGGCCTCCGTCACCGGGCCGAAGACCCCGTCGATTGCACCGGCGTAACCGAAACCCGTCTTGAGCACGCCCTGGAGGATGGCCACAACCGGCCCGAGGGACCCGGCCTGAAGTGTCGGTGAGGCCTCGCGGTACGGATGAATGTGGCTCCAGGTGATCGGACCGACAACCCCGTCCACCGCCAGCCCGTTTGACTGCTGGAAGTCTTTCACGGCCTGTTCCGTCGACGCTCCGAAAATACCGTCGACGTTATCGGGTCCCAGAACTTTCATACGGGCGAAGACCCGTTGGAGCCGCTTCACGTCATCCCCGGTATCGCCTGGCTTGATCGTCGTTGGCATGTCGATTTACCCGTTCTTCCGTCTGCTCGTGCGCTTTAGAAGTCCTGCTCGATAAGCTTCTTCCAGGTCAGCGGGCCGACCACAGCGTCCGTCGCGAGATGCGCCGCCGTCTGGAACGCCAGCGCCGCCAGCTTTGTCGTCGGGCCCGCCGTTCCGTCCAGGGCCAGCGGCGGAATGGGGCTGCCATCCTCGCCAACGTCGCCGGCGGTGAGGAAGAGATTGAGCAGTGCCTGCAGCGTCTTGACGTCCTCACCCGTGACTGGGTGAAGCTCGGCCTGCCGGAGGTCGATCATTTTCATGTTTACCGTGATCTGCGCCATGATACCGACACTCCTATTTTTGCCGCCCTTCGGAGTTGCTGCCGCGATCAGGATAACAACCAAAGTCAGCAGCCCCGGTTTTCCGGCGACGATACAAATGGCGGCCTTTTGCATCGCCGCCTGATAGAATGGCTCAGATGACAGGCGCGGCATGTGCGGCAGGTCACACATATCAAAATTTTCTAATGCAGGCCGCGAGGCTCAGGAGTTCAGGCTCCGCAGCCTGCTGACCAGGCGTATAGCGGCAAACAAATGCCGGTTCGCCTGTCGCTCCTATAGAGTGACCCGATCAGCTGCAGGCGTCCGGCTGGTTCGAAACAAAAGAGCATGGAGGGAGAGGCGATGAGTGAGAAGACGCTTCGCTGGCGTTCGGTATCACGCCGGACGATGCTGGCCGGAACGACCGGCGTGCTGGGCGCCGCCGTGCTTCGCCCGACAGTGGTATATTCGCAGACTGCCGGCGCGCCCGCTGCCGCCGTGCCCGGAACCGCTCCCCCCGGATCACGCTACGGCGATCCCAAGTGGTGGGCACTGCGGAAAGAGGAGATCCTGGAGCCGGCGCTCGAGATCGTCGATCCGCACCATCACCTTTGGGATCGCGACGACCACCGCTACCTGCTCGATCAGTTGCTCGCCGACACGGCCAGCGGTCACGACATCACGCGTAGCGTCTTTATCGAATGCGGTTCGATGTACCGAGCCGACGGACCGACCGAGATGAAGCCGGTCGGCGAAGTCGAATTCGTCAACGGCACGGCCGCGATGAGCGCGAACGGACGTTACGGCAAGAGCCGGCTTTGCGCCGCCATTGTGGGACATGCCGATTTGCGCCTGGGTGACGGCGTCGCACGCGTGCTGGAGGCGCAGATCGCCGCCGGCGACGGCCGCTTCCGGGGCATCCGCCACTCGGTGACCTGGGACCCCAGCGAGATGTTTTCGCGCGGACGCACCAACGCGTCGAAAGACCAGATGGCTGACCCGGCCTGGCGCGCCGGATTTGCGCGGCTGGCGCCGCTGAACCTGACCTTCGAGGCGTGGTTATACCACCCGCAGCTGCTGGAATTGGCGGAGCTGGCGCGCGCGTTTCCGCAGACGACGATCATCCTCAATCATGTTGGTGGACCGCTTGGGATCGGTCCCTATGCAAGCCAGAAGGAGGAAACGTTCGCAGTATGGAAGGTCGGAATCGTGGAACTAGGCAAGTGCCAGAATGTCGTGGTCAAGCTCGGCGGGCTCGGCATGTTGTTTGGCATGTTCGACTTCCATACCCGCGCGGCGCCTCCTTCGTCGGAGGAATTGGCGCGCGCCTACAAGCCCTATATCGAGACCTGCATCGCGGCGTTTGGCCCCGATCGCGGTATGTTCGAAAGCAACTTCCCGCCGGATGGCGTCAGTTCGAGCTATGCCGTGTTGTGGAATGCCCTCAAGCGGTTAGCGGCGGATCACAGCGCCGAGGAAAAGGCGAAGCTGTTCAGCGGCACGGCCAGGCGCGTCTACCGGCTCGCCTGAATTCGCGTAACGGCGGCCTTGCCGGCGTCGTTGCCGTGGTCTTCCGGCGCCGGCCAAATCCCGCAGGCCAAATCCCGCAGGCCAAATCCCGCCGGTCAGTCGCGGACGACCGGGCAGCTTTCGTCACGCACCCAATCTCCGAAGCTCAGATAGTAGACGCGCACGTCGTCAAAGCCCGCGCGCACCGCCGCCGCGGCCCCCAGCGCGGCCCTTCCCCCGCCTTCGCAATGGGTCACAATATGATCGCCCGGGCCAAATCCGACCCGCTCCAGCATTGTGCGCAGAGCCGGGGCCGGCCGAACCACGCCATTCTCCAGCAGGTCCACATGCGACAGGTGCCGCGCCCCTGGCAGATGGCCGCTGCGGGTACGATTGCGCGCGTCCTCTCCGGTAAACTCCGCGCGAGTTCGCGTATCGAACACATGTGCGCGGCCGTCGAGCTGATCTCGCAACGCCTGCCGGTCGACCAGGCCAACCGGGCCTGACCCCGGCGCCGACCGGAAGCCGCCCGAGGAAGCCGCCTCTGCCGTCGGCAACCCGGTCGCCGCTGCAAGCACAGGCCAGCCGCCGTTCAGGATGACGGCCTTCAATCCGTAATACTGCAAAATGAACCAGACCCTCGCGGCGTTGGTCATGGCGCCGCCGTCATAAGCGATGGCGGTCGCCGTCGGACCAACCCCGAGCGCCCCGAGCGCACCGTCCCAGAAGGCCGTCTTGGCAAAGCCGGTGTCGGCGGCCTTGGCGACGGCATCCCATTCGTCGAGCGGCACCCGCACCGCGCCGGGAGCATGGCCGGCATCAAACGCCGCCTGATCGCGCACATCGAGATACCGCAGCGGGCCGAGCGATGGTAAGTCGCCGACATCGACAAAGGGATCGTTTGCCATTGGTCTCTCTTCCTCAGCTTTGCTTCTGCACGCGTGCCCCAAAGAGGCGATGTGCTCGTGTCCGCCGTTTAGTTTAGCCAGGATCGACAGCAAGTACTCCGAAAAACCGCCGGTCAGGCGGGCTCGGCCGGCGGACGGCAGGATCGCGCTGCGAGCGGCCGCCCGAACTATCGAGACAGCCTAGCTCATCCTCGGCGCGACAACATCATAACTCCCGAAGCCGAAAACCTCCGTAATCACCTCTGGTTTCATCGAAATCGTTGTCGAACGAGAATGGCAGCGCAGGGCCTTGTTTAATATTCCAATTGTTATAATCGAGCGAGCCATCCCAAGAGGTGGCTTTGGTCAACCAGCTGTATTGGGCCAACCCAGCTCGCTTTATCGCATCGCAAACAGCGCCAGAGCCGTAAACGCCGACTTTGTATTTTGCTCTTCCACCGCTTGCTGCCGTTAAGCCCGCTGCGATACCGCGAAAATATTCCTGCGCCGATCCTAACTCATGCGCGTTAAAATCAATGGCAAAGTAAATCGCGCTACCTGTCGGCTGACCGATTGCGTTGGCCTGCTCGTATGCGGAAATCGCGTCTTTATAACCAGAAGAATAGGAAAGATTTTCGGGGTCTGGCGAATTTTGTTCCCAGACGGCAACAATCTTCAGACCAAGAGAGGCCAGCTTTTGGGCCTCCTGCGACGAAAGGGCTGGCAGGGAGGACGTCGGCTCGCGATAGTAACGAGCAACGAAGTCGATCTGGCTGCCCCGAAGTTCCTCGACCACATTGCTGATATCCATTGCAAGGTCGATCCCGAGGGGGCCCTTATAGGCCGACCGATCGAAGTTGGAGACTTGCCGGAGGGGTGGGACCTGCTGCGAGGGCGGAGCCCGATCGAACTGTGCCAGGTCCTGAAAATTTCCAACTTCCTCCCACACCACGGGTCCCGGCAGGCTCGGCTCAACTCCACACGCGGTCAAGATTAACGCCGGGAACATCAATAGTGGCTTGATCATATGCTTCCACAAGTTCTCCATTGTGGCCGAAGTGTTCATCAGGAGGCCTCGTCTTTTACTTCACCGTTCAGGGTGGGCTGTCAACGGCCGGAATGGGGCAGCTTGCGACGGTCGATGGCCCAGCCGAGTTGACCGCCTGGCGCCGAGAGCGGACATTTGTCGGCAAAACCGATTGCAAATGTCCCGCAACGGGCTAGCCTGGACAATGCCTAAGCGCGTTTCCGGACGATGGTGACACAATGGAGGACGATGTCGGCATGGCCAGCGCAGACGCGGCCTTCAGGGTTAGGCGTCGGAAAGAGCTGCTTGCATTTTTAGCCCTGGCATTTGGTATCTGGCCAATCGCCGCCGTTGGGGTCGTCGGCAGCTACGGCTTTGCAGTTTGGATATACCAGATGGCTTTTGGCCCACCGGGACCGCCGGGAGGCTGAGCAGCCATGACGAGCAAGGGTTCGACCAGCCGCAGGATGTTCCTGACAGGAGCAAGTCGATCGCCGGTCTCTCCGACGTCCGAACCGAACGCCACCGGGGCGCGTGTCGTCGCTATTTCGGACGCCTGTCTCGCGCGCATCGGCGTTTTTTGCATGAGCTGCCGCGACGCCTGCCCCGAGCAGGCGATCCTCTTTCCCCCTCGCCTCGGCGGTGCGTTCCTGCCAGAGGTGGCTACAGCCGCCTGCACCGGTTGTGGCGCCTGCCTACCCCCATGCCCCGCGCGGGCGCTGAGCCTGGCAGTACAGACCGGGGAGCATCCGGCCGATGCCTGAGCCCTGCTTCCACTGCATTTCAAGCGCGGTCGTGATCGCCAGGGCGGACCGCATGGATGCGATCTGCGCTGCCATTGCGCGCCTCGAAGGCTGCGAAGTCGTCGCCGCGGAAAACACTCGGATTGTCATCGTGATGGAAGGGTCGAGCGCTGGCGAACTTGGCGGTTTGCTCGCGGCGATCAGCGATTTGGACGGCGTGATCGCCGCCAACATGGTGTTCGAGCACGTCGAGGAAGAACGATGTCCGATGAACTAGCGACGCCCAGCCGACGCGACGTGCTGAAAGCGCAGGCCGCCGCCGTCGCTGCTGCAGCGGCCGGGATCACGCTGCCCGCTGCGGCACAGCCGGTACCGGGCGGGGTCGCGGCGCTGCAGATCAAATGGTCGAAGGCGCCCTGCCGTTTCTGCGGCACCGGCTGCGGTGTCATGGTCGGGGTGAAACAGAACCAGGTCGTCGCCACGCACGGCGACACCCAGGCCGAGGTCAATCGCGGGCTCAACTGCGTCAAGGGCTATTTCCTCTCGAAGATCATGTACGGCGCCGACCGCCTGACGCAGCCGCTAATGCGCCGGCGCAACGGCGTTTATGCGAAGGACGGCGCCTTCGAGCCAGTTACCTGGGACGATGCGTTCGATCTGATGGCGTCAAAGCTGAAACAGGTGCTGAAGGACAAGGGCCCGGAAGCGGTCGGCATGTTCGGTTCGGGCCAATGGACGATCTTTGAGGGCTATGCCGCGACCAAGCTGATGCGGGCCGGCTTTCGCTCCAACAATCTCGACCCAAACGCCCGCCACTGCATGGCGTCGGCTGCCTATGCCTTCATGCGCACCTTCGGCATGGACGAACCGATGGGCTGCTACGACGATTTCGAGCATGCCGACGCGTTCGTGCTGTGGGGCTCAAACATGGCCGAGATGCACCCGATCCTATGGACGCGTCTGGCCGACCGCCGGCTGGGCCACCCACATGTCAAGGTCGCGGTGCTGTCGACCTTTACTCACCGCAGCATGGACCTCGCAGACATCCCGATCATCTTCAAGCCGGGCACGGATCTCGCCATCCTCAACTATATCGCCAACCACATCATCAAGACCGGCCGGGTCAACGAGACGTTCGTCGCTGATCACACCAAGTTCATGCGCGGCACCACCGATATCGGTTACGGGCTGCGCGCCGAGGACCCGCGCGAGAAGGCGGCAAAGGGCGCCGCCGACGCGGCGAAAATGGAGCCGATCGACTTCGCCGCCTACAAGGCGCTGGTGTCGGAATACACGCTCGAAAAGGTCGCCAAGCTCAGCGGGGTGGACAAGGGCTTATCTCGAGGAACTCGCCGAGCTATACGCCGATCCCAATCGCAAGGTGATGTCGCTATGGACGATGGGCTTCAACCAGCACGTCCGCGGCGTCTGGGCCAACCAGCTCATCTACAACATCCATCTGTTGACCGGAAAGATCGCCGAGCCGGGCAACAGCCCGTTCTCGCTGACCGGGCAACCCTCGGCCTGCGGCACGGCGCGCGAGGTCGGCACCTTCGCCCACCGCCTGCCCGCCGACATGGTAGTGACAAACCCCGAGCACCGGAAGCGCGCCGAGGAGATCTGGAAGTTGCCCGCCGGGCTGCTGCCGGCGAAACCCGGCTTCCACGCGGTCGAGCAGGACCGCATGCTTAAGGACGGCAAGCTCAATTTCTATTGGGTGCAGGTCAACAACAACATCCAGGCCGCGCCCAATACCAGCGGAGAGACCTATCCCGGTTACCGCAACCCCGACAATTTCGTGGTGGTGTCGGATGCCTATCCGACGATCACGACGATGTCGGCCGACGTGATCCTGCCGGCGGCGATGTGGGTCGAAAAGGAAGGCGCCTACGGCAATGCCGAGCGCCGCACCCATGTCTGGCGTCAGCTCGTGCAGGCGCCGGGCGAAGCGCGCTCCGACCTCTGGCAGATCGCCGAGTTCTCGAAGCGGTTTACGACCGACGAGGTCTGGCCGCAGGCCGTCCTTGAGACCAACCCGGCCTATCGCGGCAAGACCCTGTTCGAGGTGCTGTTCCGCAACGGCAACGTTGACCGCTTTGCCGCGAGCGAGATCGACCCGGACTACGAGAACAATGAAGCCAAGGCGTTCGGCTTCTACATCCAGAAGGGGCTGTTCGAGGAATATGCCGGCTTCGGCCGCGGCCATGGTCACGACCTGGCGCCCTACGACCGCTATCACCAGGAGCGCGGTCTGCGCTGGCCGGTGGTCGACGGCAAGGAGACGCTCTGGCGCTACCGCGAAGGCCATGATCCCTACGTGAAGCCGGGCGAGGGGGTGCGGTTCTACGGCCAACCCGACGGCAGGGCGGTCATCCTCGCGGTCCCTTACGAGCCGCCGGCCGAGTCTCCAGATGCCGAATTCGATACCTGGCTGGTCACCGGCCGCGTTCTCGAACACTGGCATTCGGGATCGATGACGATGCGAGTGCCGGAGCTGTACCGGGCGTTTCCCGGCGCGCGCTGCTTTATGAACGGCGAGGACGCGCGCAAGCGCGGGCTCAACCAGGGCGCGGAGGTGCGTATCGTCTCCCGCCGCGGGGAGATCCGCTCGCGCATCGAGACCGCAGGCCGCAACCGGATGCCGAGCGGCGTCATCTTCGTGCCGTGGTTCGACGCCAGCCAACTCATCAACAAGGTGACGCTCGACGCCACCGACCCGATATCAAAGCAGACCGACTTCAAGAAATGCGCGGTCAAGATCGTGCCGGTGACCTGACCATGCGCCGCGCGATTCTGCCCCTGCTCGCCCTGCTGTGCGGGTCTGGCATGGCGCTGGCCCAGAGCCCGGCCGAACTGACCGGCCCGCCCGCGCCGATGGACACCGTCGCCCAGGAACCGGTGCCAAAATGGGTCACCGACGACGTCCGGCGGATGCGCGCCTATCCCGAGCAGCCGCCGACCATTCCGCATTCGATCGACGGGTATCAGCTTTCGGTCAATACCAACCGCTGCATGTCCTGTCACAAGCGTGAGTACACGCAGGGTTCGGGGGCGCCGATGATCAGCGTCACGCATTTCCAGACGCGCGACGGGCAAATGCTCGCCGATGTCTCGCCGCGGCGGTATTTCTGTACGGAGTGCCATGTGCCGCAGGCCAATGTCCAGCCACTGGTCGAGAACCGCTTCAAGGATATGAGCGAATTGGGCTTCAAGCCGGCCGGAAGCGAGTAGTCCGGTGTTGCGCTGGTTGATGGGCTGGCTGCGTTGGGCCTGGACGCTGCTCCGAACCCCGGCCGCGACGCTCAGTCTTGGCTTCCTGACATTGGGCGGGTTTTTGGGAGGGGTGATTTTCTGGGGAGCCTTCAACACCGCCCTGGAATTCACCAACACCGAGCCATTCTGCCTCTCGTGTCACGAGATGCACGACAACGTCTATCAGGAGCTGACCCGTACGGTTCATTTCGCTAACCGTTCCGGGGTCCGCGCCACCTGTCCCCAATGCCATGTCCCGCACGAATGGACCGACAAGATCGCCCGTAAGATGCAGGCGTCCAAGGAGGTCTGGGGCAAGATCTTCGGCACCATCAACACAAGGCGGAAATTCCTCGATCATCGCCTGGAGTTAGCCGAGCACGAATGGGCGCGCATGAAAGCCAACGACAGCTTGGAATGCCGCAACTGCCATACCGCGACGGCGATGGACCTGACCCGCCAGACGCAGCGTGCGGCCGAGATTCACACGCGTTATTTGCTCCCCGGCAAGGCCACCTGCATCGACTGCCATAAGGGCATCGCCCACGAATTGCCCAATATGGAAGGCATCGATCCCGGCTGGAAAGTGCCCGCGGAAATGCGTGGCGAGCGGCTGTTGCCCGCCACGAAGCCGAATGGCTAGCCGATAACCCTGGCTTTTGGTCCGCTGGCGGCTTCTTTACACGCGCTAAAATCTCTTTGCCATCGAGCAAGTAGCTGCTGTGGGGCAGAATCGTGCCTCGCGACTATTCTGCGCGACGATAGCACCTCACCCGGCACGCGTACCCAGTGCGCGGCGAGACGTCGAACTCGGCGTGATCGCCCGACCGCAGCGCCGCGCGACACGCGGGATCACCGGCACGGCAGGGGTCGCGGTGTGCCTGCGCCATGTTGAGATCGTTGCTGCCGACGCCGCCGAAAGCAGATCGAAAACCCGCACACCCGGGCATCGCACCGGCTCTCGACGGGGACGACTGCGAACGGCGCGGGCGTGTGAGGTAAGTCACACGCCGCAGGCCGTCAGTGCGCTATCTTAGCCTTGACGCCCGCGGCGGAGCCTTCCAGATCGGGGGCGGTTAACCCTTCACCGAAGGAGACCTCAATGCCGGGTCGAAAGATGTTGATCTTGCGGGGCAACGCTGCCGCGGCGGGGACGTATCCGGACGAGAGCGGAGCAAAGATCGCGTGGCCGTTCGGAGCCTTGCACGTGGCGGCCGCGACCGAATACGCGAGACAAACAGCCTATGAACCGATCGTGCTGAATAAGCAGGGGTGGCCGCAAGGCGAGACGAGCCCGCAGGCTAGCGCGGCGTTGGACATGTTTCTCAACGATCCGGACCAGGCGATCACCGCATTCTACGGATTTTCGGGCGGTGGGTACAACTTGTATCATATTCTCAACAACTTGGCGTCGGATCACCCGGACGCCCTCCACCGCGTTCGTTTGGTCGTGGTGCTGGGTGCGCCGAAAAGGCTCGAGTTCGAATTCGAGTCCTCCAAATTTAACGCGATCGCAGAAAGCAGGCTTGCGAGGAAAGATCGCCCCAACTGGCGGCCGGTGAGATGGGACGTCGTATGGCGCAGTAACCCGCCGAAATCGGCCTTGCCGAAAGGCCTACCCGACGACACCGAGACTCACATGTTCGGCCCGGACGTGCTGCTCGCGCAAAGGCCCGCGGGGATCGGCAGGTACAGAGATTGGCCGGTGGATGATGATTGCTGAGCGCGGAGCTTTCCGGACAGTTCACCCCACGATCTTCTGATAGCCCTCCCCCAGACCTGCTAGCGCGTGGCGAGCGAACCAACCATGGTGTTCACAGCTCCTACCAGCGGCCCAAACATGCCGAAATCGGCCCGGTTTACGACGACAAAAACGGCGACGCCACGCCCCGGCGCGACCGCCGCATAGCTCATGAAGCCGACACCTCCGCCGCTTTTCGTCAACAATGCCGGCCGCGAACCGTCACTCGCGAGATAGACCCAGCCAAGGCAAAGCCCGGACATCGGCGTCCCCTCGTCGAAACCAATGGCCGCCGAGAGGCTCTGCCGCTGCCGATAAACGGCGTGGCTAAGAGCCAGGATGTCGTTCGGTTCAAGATTGTGCCGAAGCCAGCGCGCCATGTCGTTGCCGCTGCTGTAGAGCCCGCCGCTTCCGTCGGTGGCGCTGGTATCCTCGCAGGTGGCGCTGGCCCCGAGCCCGGACCCCTGCATCAGCCGTTTGCATTCCTCGGGTGTCGGCGCGAAGGTCGTATCGTTCATCCCAAGCGGGGCTGTAACACGACTCTTAAGCACTTCCGGATAAGCCTTTCCATCCGCCGTCTCGATGGCATCCGCGAGTAAATCAAACCCGACATTCGAGTAGGCCGCGATCGACCCCGGCGCCCATGGCAGCCTGTAGCCGGAAATCCATTTCCAGCGGTCGGTCCGCGTGGGCCAGCTTCGCGATCCGACACCGGACGGCGCCTCGCCCATCTCCCGCGGCATAGCGCCGGTATAGGTCGCAAGGTCCAGGAGGGTCACCGTCCGCCTCTCGAACCGCGGCACCTGAATATCGCCGGCGAAGCTTTGCAGAGGATCGGTAAGCCGCGCCTTGCCGTCCGCCACGAGCGAGACAAGGGCCTCGGTGGTGAAGACCTTAGTGACGGAGTTGAGCCTAAAGAGACTGTCCCCGTTGGGCTCCTGTTTGTTTCCCGCAACTGTTTCGCCATAGCTCCGGACGATCTGATCGCCGCCACGAACGGCCACCAGGATCATTCCCGGCGCATGAGATTCGACAAACATTACCGCGCCAGCGAGATCAGTCGCCTCGTCAAGCACCTGGCTTGCCGCCCATGACGGTGCCGAAACGAGCGAATAACTGAGCGCTACGAGCATTATGGCCGCAAGCCACCTCGTCTTCTTCATGATATTTCCTCTACGCCCCAACTGTTGGCCGGTGATGGAGGCTACTCGAGTGGGTGTATCCCAGCATCCCGCGATGGCTTGGCGAGTAGCCGCAATCCGGGGCACCGGCCGATCACAGGGTAGGCGTCAGAAAATACTGAGCACTCGACCTTTCCCGGGCGTCACCCCGAGAGCCGCGACGGTCTCTTCAGTCAGTGGGCCGACTAATTGGGGGAGACCTCCCGGGACGGCAGCGCGGGCGGCCTCGAAGGCCCCGTCCGAATCGTCGGCGGCGACTGCGAAGAGGCGCCTCTGCGCACTTTGGTTCGTTGCCAAATCCGGCCCGCTGACTAACAGTATCCAGCCTTTCATTTTGCCCTCGCGGTTCAGCATCGTTGCGGCTATCGCGATCCTAACTCCTGCACCGGCACATGCAATGGCGGTCCAGGAGCATCAGGCCAGTAAGGTTGCTGCGCCACCTGATAGCGATCGGCTTTCGCGCCGGTTACGGAGGCCCGGCCTGATCGAGTGGCCCTCAAGATCAACAGCCGAACGCCGATAGTCTCTGCGATCTTTGGGGCGACCTCTTTATGCTGGCGGCTCAAGACATTTGGCGATTTCCGAAGCCACCACTTCGCGGGCAGCGCTGAGGCTGCTCTCGACACCGCGGCTGATCTCTTCCGCTCGGTCGCGTTCGAGGGAGTTAAGGGTCCAATGCCACCGGGCCGGTCCCAGCCGACAAACAAAGGCGCGGAGCGTGAGCCCACCGCCCAGCGGTAAATCTACATATTCGGCCGCCGCCCAAGGGAGCGAAGCCGCTTCGGAACTGCGGTCTGTGGGGCGGTTTTCAGCAATAATCACAGCACCTTACCTTTCCGAACCAACGCCGGCATCGACCCCCATGAAGTACAATCGGGCGGACTATTTCATCGAATGATAGTTTGTCATTCGTAAATGAACGAAATTCATCAGAGAGGACGGATCACGCATCGGCCCACTGTTCATCTCGTCGGCGGGATGCTTCCGAAGCTTGCTCGCACCGAATTTACTTTTCCTCGCCAAAACCTTGTCGAATGCTCACCGTGGTTGTGGGCATCGCATCTCGCCGTAACGGTTTAGCCCTTACAAATCCGGCGTTGCATAACGACAGGCAAGGAGCTAGGGGGAGGAAATGAGAGGCGCCGAAGGCCAGCCGCGAACAATGTATGCCGTTGAGGGTGATGAAGTTCGCCGCCGCGCGCTTTCCAAGGTCGCCTGGCGATTCCTGCCGGTTCTCACAATTGCCTACGTCCTGAATTATCTCGACCGCACGAGCGTCGGTTTTGCCGCACTGACGATGAACCGCGACCTCGGGCTTTCGGCCTACCAGTTCGGCTGGGGCGCGGGGCTGCTGTTCGCCAGCTACAGCATCTTTGAGATCCCGAGCAATCTTATCCTCTACCGGGTGGGGGCCCGGCGCTGGATCGCCCGCATCATGATCACCTGGGGGATGGTGGCCGCGGCGAACGCCTTTATCGTCGGGCCTTCGAGCTTTTATTTCGTGCGCCTCCTGTTGGGAGCAGCCGAGGCTGGATTCTTCCCAGGCGTCACGTTTTTCCTCGCCGCGTGGTTTCCACAGCAATATCGCGCCCGCGTACTGGCCTGGTTCCTGGTTGCGATCCCGGTCTCGTCGCTCATCGGCGGGCCGGTTTCCGCCCTGCTGCTGCAAATGGACGGATTGCTGAATCTGGCCGGCTGGCAGTGGATGTTTATCATCGAGGGGCTGCCAGCGAGCGCTGTCGGATTTTTCATTCTGGTAATGCTGTCCGACCGACCGGAAGAGGCCCGGTGGCTCACCGCCGATGAACGCACCGCAATCACAGCGATGCTTTCCGAAGAACAGCGCGACCGTGCGCGACACTCGGTGATGGCGGCACTCAAAGATGTACGGGTGCTGATCCTTACCGCCATTCAGTTTGGCTATACGCTTGGCTCTTACGGCATAGGCATCTGGCTGCCGCAAATCCTGAAGACGCACGGTTTATCCAATCTGGCAGTCGGCTTTTTTTCGGCAATACCCTATCTCTTCGCCAGCGTCGCGATGCTGGTCTGGGCTGCCTACGTCGACCGCGCCGGGCACAAGATTCTCAATTTGACGCTTGGCTTCTTGTTGGCAACGGTGGGCCTGCTCCTATCCGTTGGCTGGACGGATTTGGCGCCGGCGCTGATCGGGCTCACAGTCGCGCTGGTCGGGGTGACTTCCGCCCGGGCGATTTTCTGGACGGTGCCGACCAGCTTCCTCGCCGGGCGTGGGGCCGCCGGCGGGCTCGCCTTCATTTCGACGATAGGCGCGCTTGGTGGCTTCTTTGGCCCGTTCCTTGTCGGTTGGATTAAGGATGCCACCGGCTCGTTCATCCTCGGATTGGTTGCCATGGCCGTGATTTTGGCGGCGACCACTGCATTGTCAGCGGGGCTGCGATTTGTGGTGCGCCGGGACTAGCACCTGGAATCAAAGAAACTCGGCCACGATGAGACGTCGGGCAGTGCTTACGGCTGTGCCGCGAGGCGCACGCCGCCCGGGCCGATCAGCCCAGGAAACGGCGCCTTGAAGCGCCAGAATGTGCCGCTGGTTGCGCCCTCCAGAAAGAGGTCGCGGTTGTCCGGCCCGCCAAACGCGAAGTTGGTGGTCGCCAAATCACCGTTCGGCACCGGCACAAAGCCGAGAATGATGCCGCGCGGATCGATCTGCAGGATGCCGCCGAGCCGAGCCGCCGACGCCCACAGATTGCCCTTCACGTCATAGTGAACGCCGTCGGGGCAACCATTACCGGGAAAATAAGTGCCGGCCTTAACGCCGGTGAAGGTCAGGCGCTGAGGGTCGGTATACCCGCCCGGCACGCCCATTGTCGGCCCGGCGGCAAAGGCGGCGTACAGCATCCGCCCGGCGGTACAGTCGCCGATCGCCAGCGTGTTGTTGTCCGGTGACACCGCGATCCCGTTGGGAAACTGCAAGTCGTCCATTATTTTCCGCAGCACACCGTCCTTTGAATACTGGTAGACGGCGCCGGAGCGGTCGGAGGCGTTCGGTCCGGGACCGGTCGCCCATGGATCGGTGAAGTAAAGGTTGCCCTCGGCGTCGAAATCGAGGTCGTTGGGGCCTTTGAATAACTGATTGCGCCAAGTGTAGACCAGCGTCTTTAACTCCTTTATCTTCGGGTCGTAGACGAGGATGCCGCGGTGCCGGGTCGTCAGGTAGAGCTTGCCGTCCTTCCAGCGGGTGCCTTGCGGCTCGCAGGTCTGGCCGATCTCCGGCGGCGGATTGCAGTTGACCACCGGCACCAGCTTGCCGTCGGGCTGCAGATAGGAAATCCAGCCGGTGCCGATGGCGACAAACCACAAATTGCCCTGGTCGTCGAACGAGCCGCCTTCGAGAAATTTGCCCTGAGGCGTGCTGCTGATGTCAGCGAATTTCTCGATCGGTCCAACCCCAGGTGGCAGCGGCGGCAGACCCCATGGCTGCACCGGGCCGGCGTTGGCCGGCTGCGCCGGTGCTTGGGCGACGGCCGGACTGACGGTGGCGCAGAGGATAGCGAGCAGCGAGAAGGTCAAAGCCTCGATCAAAATTCGCGTGCGCATGGCGTCGGTTCCTCCCGCCTCAATATTTTGGCGGTTGCACATCCCGCGATTTTGGCGGTCGCATGTACCGCGGCAACCGCCGGTACAGTATTTGATTATCGGTCGGCTCGCATACTCACTTATCCAGCCAGATGGTCGCCAGATCCTGGTTGATGAAATGGCTTGGGCTGATCTTCCAGCCTTTTACATAAGACCGGTATGGCACGGCGCGATACCAATAGGCGATCCACATCGCGTGTGCCTGGGTGTCGAGGACATATCTCTCGAATTCTCGCATCAGCGCGCGCTGCCGGGCGGGGTCCGTCTCGTGCAGCATCTTTTCGTAGAGCGCCACCTCGTCCGCATCTTCGAACTGGGCGTAATTGCCGTTGAAGACCGAGCCGGGAAGGTAGCGCTGTATGTCGAGCACCGGATTGGTTATGCCGTGGCAGTTGGCCGCCGAGACGACATCGAAATCGCCGCGCCGCATGGCGTCGAGCCAGGGGCCGGTGGGCACCATCTTTTGCGTCACCTTGACGCCGATTTTCTGCCATTCATCGACGAGCCAGGTGCCGACATATTTATAGGGCTGGTCGACGTTGCGGTTTAGCAGCTCGAAGCTGAGCCCCTCGGCGCCGGCCTCTTTCAGCAGCTTTTTCGCTTCGGCGCGCGATTGCTCGATGTTGGGCCAGAAGCCGGCGATCTGCTGCAGCTCGTCCTTGGTGGCGGCCAGCGGCGCGCCCGGCAAGACGATGCCGCCGACGGTATGCACGTCGGCAACTTTGGACAGAGCGGGTATGCCGTGCCAGCGGTCGATTGCCAGGGTCAGCGCCCGCCGCACTCGCAAATCGTCAAACGGCTTCCTCTTGTGGTTTGCCTCGACGAAACTGCCGCAATCCCACTCGCTTTCCTGCACGGTCAGCCTGTCGCCGAGATTGGCCTTCAGCTCGCCGAGCGCCGCCGGCGGCAGGCCGCGGAATTCGATCGCGGCACGGTCGCTGCGCAACGCATCGATCCGCGTCGCCTGCTTCTCGGTGAAAATGCCTTTGAAGCCGTCGAGATAGGGCAGGCCCTGGTGGTAATAATCGGGGTTGCGCACCCCGTTGATCGACTGACCGGTCTCGTAGGAAGCGAATTTGAAGGGCCCCGACCCTTCGACGTTCTTCTCGTACCAGTGTGGGTCTTTTTCGAGGGTGGTCTTTTTGTAGATGAAATTACGCGGGTCCGCGAGCGCCGGTAGAAACACGGTTGTTGCGAATTTAAGGCGGAACACGACCGTTTTCGGGTCGGGCGCTTCGACCGCGTCGACCATCATAAAGTAGCTCTGCCTGACGCTCAGCACGCCTTCCGGCGGCCAAATGATGTGGTCCCAGCTTGCCTTGACGTCGGCCGCTGTCAGCGGCGTGCCGTCGTGGAATTTTACGTTGTCGTGCAGCTTAAAGACGTAAGTCTTGCCGCCGTCGCCCGGTTCCGGCATGCCGGTGCACAGATCGCAGGCGAAATCGGTCGTCGAGGACGGGTTGTCCGGATTGATTTGGATCAATGTGCTGTAAAATGGCGCCGTCGCATGCACCATCGCAAAAGTGCCTTCGCGATGCCCGTCGAAGCTCGGTGGCGCGTCGGCTGGGATCAGATAGGTCAGTGTGCCGCCGCGTTTCGGCGGCCCTTCCGCCGCACTGGCAGGCCATATCAGAGCCAGCAGCGCACATGATCCCGCCGCTATTCGATACCGCAGTCCATCCGCCATCGTCTGTCCTCCCTGAGTTGTGGTTGGCTGGTTTGCCCCAGCTTTTTCCCCTTCGAGCGGCCGCGGCCCCGGCGTATCCACCATGCCCGCGGCGGCGAGACCCCGGTGACGGCATCGCTGCTCCCGGTCGTAGCGATGAGATCAGGCTAAGGTGCTTGAACCGTTGGCCGGCCCGATCATCAATCACATAGTCCAAGACTGAAGGAAACTCGATAGTTTGCTCAACGGCCAACGCAGCAATGTCGTCAAAGCCAGCATCGCGCAGAAGCCTTTCGCGTTGCGCAACTGCGCTCGGTCGACGAGATCCTCCGCCCACTTGGAGGTAATCCCCGGCACCAGCGCAGCCGCACCTCTCGACGCGAGAATGCGCGCGGATCGTGCGGTGCGGTTCACGCCATTCTATTTAACGGTTCATTTTTTGTCTTCGCATCGGTTGTTAAACCGTTTCTAAACGATGAAAACAGTATCGAGAAACGCACTCAAGGTTAGAAACAGGTTACTAAACCAATGGCGTCTCACCCCACGCCTACAGCGTAGCGTGTTGATACCATTGTGGTTTAAAATCTCCGATTTTATTCGCTGCCGTGACGGTTAACCATGATACCGTTCGCCTTAACACCGTATTCGTGCGCCATCGTTCGCGCCGCGCGAGCCGAAACAACCGGGGTGAACATATGAGCGATCGAACCGGGAAAATCGGCGCACGTTTAGCGGAACACCGTCGGCGCACGCTATCGCAGGCGCTGCCGCCGAGAATGAAACATTACTAATGACAACGGGTTAAAGCCCGGCGGTTCCGCTGCATCGCCGTCTTCTCAAGCTGTGAAGGGGTTGGCCGATGAGTGTCTTTCTTGATCTTGCCGGGGTATCCGGCACTGCATTCTTCAACCTGCTGACGATATCGGGAGAGGATGGCGGCCTCGGCATGGATGATGCGCCGGGCGACCCCACCATCTTCGCGATCACTTACAACGAAGCACCGGGACAACCGGCAACCGCCGACCGGTTAAATGAGCTTGTGAATACGGATTTCGGGACGCCGATCATCGTTACCGCCTTGAATGGCGGCAATGACCCTTATAGCGGCATCGATGTAACCGGCAACGGCATCACTTATGTCGACAGCACGTCGGGTTCCAACATCATCCGGGTTGTCTACGATGTCAGCCAGGCCTGCGGCGCCGGGCTCGCGCTGTTCGATGTGAACGGCAATGAGATCGCAACACCGAACCCGGTAATCCTTTATCACGAACTGTCGCACGCGTTTCATGACGCGATCGGTCAGAACCCGTTTCCGCAGAATGCCTGTCCCGACAACACGACCGACGAGCCCGCGGCCGAGATCGACGAAAACGTGTTGCGCGCGCAATTGGGACTGTGCCTGCGCGACGTGTGCAACCATGACGGCACGACCGGCATGGGCGACACTTGCGGCGGCAGCCTAGGCAACGCGGATGGCGGCCCGCCCGCCGGCGGCTGTGCCGCGGGCAATGGCGGCGGCTGCTTTATCGTCTCGGCGGCCACCGGTTCGGCGCAATCGCACGAGGTAACGCGGCTTCGGCTGCTGCGTGATCGCATCGCCGGCATGTCAGGGTTAAGCAGCCGACTGATCGATCTGATCTATGACGAATATTTCCAGTTCGCCCCGGCGATTGCGGAACGCGTCGAGATCGACCGGGCGGCGCGAAGTGCAGTGCTCGCCGTCGTGGTCAAGCCGCTGTTCGCCTGGTACTCACTGGCTGGCGTTCTGGCGCTGGAAGGGCGTGGCGCCGCTGCCGATGCCGCCGCCCGTGCGGCTGCGTCGGCCTGCCCGGCCTTTCTTGGGCGCGTGCGGATCGCGACGGCGCTCACCGCCATCCGTGATGGAGAACCGCTGCCCGCGGGCGCGCTGCGATTAATCGGAGATTTGGCACCGCACATCAGCGCGGCGACGCGGATGCCCTTTGCCGCCTGGGCCATTCTCGATCCGCTGGCGCGCCTGTGGAACGGCGTGGCGCGAGGCCAAGACCTGAGCGAGGCGGTTTCGGACTGGCTGGCCGCCGCGCCGCTCGATGCGGTCAGACCGCCCAGCCATGCCGCCGTGCTCGACTACGAACTCGGCTCGCTCGCCCGACTATTGGCATTCAATCCCACCGTCAAACTCACCTTGGGCTCCCGCCTTGCTGCCGCCTGGCCGGACACGGCCGCGGCAGCCCTGGCACAGCACGGCTTCGTTCAACAGGAGGTCGAACATGGGTAGAACCACGAGGCGGCACCAGAACGCGCTGCGGGTCACGGGTGCCTCGGTCGGGGATGCGCCGCATCCCCAGGCGGCCCGCGCGAAGCACCCGGCGGCAGCAGAACCCGCCCCGACGCCGGAAGGACATCGGCATGTCGGCGTCGAGGTCGAGAACCCGAACGACACGCCGTTGCATGTCTGGGCCAGCCGAAAGCATTACGACTACGACCCGGCCACGAAAGTCCTGACCCTGTGGCTGACCGAGCATACGCCTGAGCCACCGCCCGGCATCCGGATCATCTCCGATCATCCGCGCACCCCGGCCCAGGTCGAGGTCGGTGCCAACGGCCGCGCGGTGATCGACGTACCGATCCCGCATGTGATCCGCAAGCGAGTGCCCGGAAGCGGCGGTCAGGGCATGTCCTTTACGGAGGAGCGCATCGATCAGATCGACCGCGTCGACGTGCATGTCCAATACGCCGACACGCCGATGCCGACACCCAGCGGTACTGACGCCGCCGAGCACCGGCGGCGCCTGCTCGATCACGGTGACGTAGTTCAGGAAAGCATCACCCTCAACAGCGCTGGCGGGACGACCCCGCGGCGCCAGTAAGGAGTAGCGATCATGGCCTCCATCAACGACGTTTTCAACGAACTGCAGACAGTCAACAACACGCTGACCCAGCTGCATGCGGACAATGTGGCCGAGACCAATGCGATCAACACGGTCAACACCAGCGTCGGCACGCTGACCAATGCGGTCCACACCGGCTTTACCCAGACCATCGGCGCGATGGCCGTGCTGGCCCAGATCCAGATCGATATGGCGAAGCTGCTGTTCCATCTGACGCAGCAGACCGACACGATGATCTGCACGCTCGAGCATATCTCGCAAAACACCTGCGGGATCCTGACGCAATCCACGATCCAGACCCGTTTGCAGACGCAGATGGCCGGCGATTTACACGCGCTGCGAGAGCTTACCGAGTTTGCCAATCCCGCAGCCGCGGTAGAGCAGGCGAAGCTTGCCAAGCTGAAGGCGGAGATCGAGCGGTGCTGCCCGCCGGAAGTGCCGCCGCCCGCTTGCACCTATCAGCCCTGCCCGGCACCGCGGCCGATACCGATGCCGGAATCTGCCGAAAATCCCGGAGCCCCCAAAGCCCGGTTGAACCGGGCCGTGAACCCAGGTCCGACGCCGCCGCTTTCCTGATCGCGCGGACCTGCGTGGCTACCGGCGCGATGCCCGACGGCTCGGTGAAAACCGGCCGAGAGGCTGTACCCGGGGTGTCCGACCAGACGCCGCCCCGGGGCGCCGCCGTTCTGGTGCCCGCCCCGCCTCCCCTAAGCACACCGCCTCCCCCGAGCACCCCGCTGGCGGTTGAGAGGCTGGCGTGGGCCGCTGCGTTATGCGGTTTCTGGGCTGTCGGATACTTCGGCGTGGCCCATCGCGCCGCAGCCTTGCAAGCAAGTGATATGACGACCTCGATCGACAGAGCCATCCCGTTCATCGATTGGACGGTCTGGTTTTACCTCGGCGGCCTGCCGCTGATCGTCGCGCCCGCGATACTGCTTCACGCATCGCAGAACTTTCGCCGGGCCGTAGGCGGCTGCGCGTTCGCGATGATGGTGTCGTTCATCTTCTTTGCCGCCTTCCCGGTCAGCAGTGCGGATCTGCGCGCCAGCTCGATCAACACCGGCGCCCTTTCGCTGACCGGATGGGCTGTCGATTGCCTGCGCAGCATCGACCCGCCGTTCAACCAGTTCCCGTCACTGCATGTATCCCTGTCGGCGCTGTCATGCTGGTCGCTGGCGGAGGCGTATCCGCGATGGTGGCCGCATCTGCTCGTTGTGCTGGTGCTGCTTGTTGTGTCGGTGCTGACGACCAAGCAGCATTTGCTGATCGATGTCGCGGGCGGCCTGTCGCTGGCTTGGCTGGCCTACGTTGCGTCGCGGGCTTTCGCATGGCCGATCGCCGCCGCCGGCGGACTGGCCTGTGTCGGAGCGCTATTCGCGCTGCTTTACGCGCAGGCAAGTTGACGAGGGGACCGTGCGCTTTATCACCGAATGGCTGGATGCATGGGCCGATATCCAGCCTGAAAAGAAGCTGTTTGGTTTTATCGGCCCCGATGGCAGCGAACGCGACAGCTTCAGCTATGGGCGGTTCGCCGGCCACACCGGGCGCCTTGCCGCGTGGCTGAGCCGCAATGGTTTGCGGCACGGCGATCGGGCTGTGCTGGCCTATCCCGCCGGCCTCGACATGATCGCCGCCTTTTTTGCCTGCGCGCGGGCCGGGATCATCGCCGTCCCGACCGCAAGACCACCAGCCGGCAATGCCGCGTCAGGCCGAGGCAGCAGCCCGGCGCTGACGCGGATTGCGGCAATCGCGGAAGACAGCGGAGCGCACATCGTGCTCACCGACCGGGCACCGGCCGAATTCGTCACGGGGACCGCTCTGCGGTGGCTGAGTACAGCCGATACCGAGAACGATGCCGATTCCGAGAATGATGTGACCGCTGCGTCCTTCGCGGATACGCCTTCGCGGGTGCTGTTCCTGCAATACACGTCAGGGGCAACCGGTGACCCGCGCGGCGTGATCGTCTCCCACGGCAATATCGTCGCCAATGCGCGAGCCGTGCTCGGGGACGTTACGATCGGCACAGAACATTCCGAGACGGGGGTATCGTGGCTGCCGCAGCATCACGACATGGGGCTGATCGGCTACTACCTCTTCCCGGTCATTGTCGGCGGCACGACGATCGGCATGTCGCCGCTCGATTTCCTGCGCCGCCCCGCTCTATGGCTGCAGACGATCGCCCGGGTGCGCGGCACCTACGCCTCGGCACCCAATTTCGGCTTCGAGCATTGCCTGCGACCGGGTCGCATCGCCGATGACGAACTGGCCGGCGTCGATCTGGGCTCGCTGCGCTGGCTGATGAGCGCAGCCGAGCCGGTACGGCCAGAGACGCTGGAGCGTTTCGCCGCCCGCTTTGCGACATTCGGGTTGCAGCCGGAGACCTGCGTCTCGGCTTACGGACTGGCGGAAAACACCCTCGCCGCAACGCATCACGGGCGCCGAACCCTCGCGCTCGACGCCGCAGCGTTGCGGCACGGAAATGTGCGCCCGGTCAACGAATGCACCTGCACCGGGGCAATGACACGCCTGGCAAGCTGCGGTGCTCCGTTACCCGGCGTGCAGCTGCGGATCGTCGATCCGCAAACCGGGCTGTCCCTGCCCGAGCGGAACATCGGCGAGATCTGGCTGGCTGGCGCGAGTGCTTGCGATGGCTACTGGGGCGCTGCGGCAAGCGAAGGCAACGTCTTCGGGCAGCACATCGCCGGCGACCCGACCCCTTGGCTCAGGACCGGGGATCTCGGCTTTATGGAGGATGGCGAGCTTTACGTTTGCGGCCGTATCAAGGATGTCATCATCGTCCGCGGCGCCAATCACCACCCGCAGGATATTGAGACCGCCGCCGAACGCGTCGCGGCAATCAAGCCCGGTGCTTGCGTCGCTTTCAGCGACGGCGACAACGGTTTGACCGTCATGGCCGAAACGGCGGCGGGACGCAACCTGCCGGACCCGGCAACTATCGCGCGGGCAGTGCAGATAGAATGCGGGGTGCTGCCCGGAACCGTAATGCTGGTGCGGCCGGGCAGCATCGTTCGAACAACCTCGGGCAAGCTCGCACGAAGCTCGACCCGCGAGCGGCTGGCGAGTGGCGGCATCGCTATTCTGCGGGAATGGCGGCCGCAACTGATGCCGGACAGCAGCACCGTTGGGGAGCTACGGGCGCTCGCAGCCTCGCTGGTCGCACAACTCGGTACGGACGCCAAAAACGCTACGCTTGCGGAAATCGGTCTCGATTCCCTGATGCTGACCGAGCTGTCGTTGAGCCTCGACGCGATCGCGCGGCGAATGGGTGCGCCGAGGCTGGCCAGCCAACTCGACATCAGTACCCTGCAACGGCTGAGCATCGCACGGCTGCTGGGCATGCTCGACGCTCTGGAGCAAGACGGCGCCCCTGCCCTAGATGAAATCGCCAGCGAGTTAGGTCATGCCCGCGATCAGGCACGGGCAGCGACCGCCGCGCAAATGCGCGCCGATGCCCGGCTGGAGCCGTCCACCACGGCCGCCGCGACGATGCTCGCCGGGCCGGTCAGTGATGTCGTGATGACCGGCGCCACCGGCTTTTTCGGCCCGTTTCTGCTGTCGAGCCTATTGCGCCGCACGGACTGGCGCTTTCACCTGCTGGTCAGGGCGACTGACGAGGATCATGCGCAGCGCCGTGTCGAGACGGCCTTGGCAGCGGCGGGGGTTCTGCCGATCGCTGTCGCGCATGGTCTTCACACCCGCGTGTCGTTCGTCCGGGGCGATGTAACGCTGCCCGATTGGGGCCTTGAGCCGGCGACATGGCGGCGCCTTGCGGTGCAGGCAAACGGGATCGTGCACAACGCCGCGGCGGTAAACTGGCTGGCGACCTATGAGGCGCTCAAGCCTGCCAATGTGGATGGCACCGGAACCATGCTGCGCCTCGCGCAAACCGGCACGGCAAAGCGCGTGCACCATATATCGAGTACGTTCGTGTTCGGCTGGGCGGTGCGGGAATTGCTGCTGGAGAGCGACAGCAACGCCGCGATGGCCGATCTCGATTTCGGCTATGCGCAAAGCAAATGGGTTGCCGAGCAGCTGGTTCTGGCGGCGCGCCGGCAAGGCGTCAACGCGCGGATTTACCGGCCCGCAATCATCTCGGCTTCATTGAGTGGGAGAGGCCATCCTGCCGATGCCGCGATCCGCGTGCTGGCGTTTATGATCAACCACGGAATTGCTGTAGAAACCGCAAACCAGCTCAGCATTCTGCCGGCGGATGTCGCGGCCGAGAATATTGCCGCAATCATCGCGCAGGACGAGCCGCCGGGCGAAACCTTTCACGTCACCACCGACTACTACAACATTGTTGACCTGACCCGCGCTTTGACGGCTGCGCACGGCTATCAGTTCGTCTACCACGACATCCCCAACTTCATCGCCGAGATGAACCGGCGCTGCACCAGGGTCGATCCGCTTTATCCGCTGCTCGATTTCTTCAACAACTCGGCCGACCGGATCGCCGCGATGCAGCTGAAACGCTATGGCAACGCGAATTACCGCGCCGCTTGCGCCCGCTCCCAGGATGCAGTGGCACAGCCTTCCCTGTCGTCTACGGCTGCGGCAATCGTCGCCTACCTCCGGGCTGAAGGGCTCCTGCCGGCATGTCGGCGATAGCCGCCATTCCGGGGCGCGACGGCATCGGGGTTCCGGCAGCGAACGGCAGGATTTTCGCGGCCGCAGTTGGAGTCGGCGTCCGGCACGGAAGGACCGGTGCTGCCTCGTCGCCGGATCATGGCCGCGGTGCGTGCGGCACTGGCCTAGCGGTTTTCGCTCAACCCTCTCGCCGCGACGAACGCCGGCGGCCAGCTCGTTGGAGGCCGACTAGTGGGAAAAATCTAACGCTTGATGTTCTCCATTCGCGCTCCACCCGTCACCGCGCTCATCACTCTGTGCAAACCGGTCACGATGGCGGACAATTGGTCGAACAAGCAGGAGGACGGCCATGCCAGTCATCGACGTTCAGGTTCATCCCTTCGATCGAAATCATCCCGGCCGGCCGTGGGCCAGTCCCTCGCACGGACTCGACTCCGCCACAGGCGAAGAGATGGTCGCTGCGATGAACAGTGTCGGCGTCGACGGTGCGATCATGGTCTCGTCGTTCAGCGCCTATGAATACGATCCGAGCTACGCGCTCGAAGTTTACAACACCTATCCGGATAAGTTTCGGGTTGTGACGCCGGTCGACGCGACCGATCCGGCGATTGACGATGTGGTGGCGAAATGGGCGGCGACGCCAGGCGCGCGCGGCATTCGCATACGAATGCGCGACGGCCTGCCGATGGACGCGGACCATCCCGGTTTGAACCGCGCTTTCGCTGCCGCCGCCAAACATGGTTTGCCTGTCAATCTGCTTGTGCTGGGGCATCCTCGACAAAGGGCTGCCGCACATCCAGCGACACCCCGATACGGTCATCGTTATCGACCATCTCGGCCTGCTGCAGCCTGCTCGCCCGCCGGTCCCCGCCGACGTTTGGGCCGATCTTCCCAAGCTGCTCGCCTTGGCTCAATACGAGAACGTAAGGGTGAAGATCAGCGGTGCCTGCACGATGTCGCACCAACCGTTCCCCTACGACGATATCTGGGAGCCGGTACTGCGGGTCATCGATGCGTTCGGGCTGGATCGTTGCATGTGGGGCACCGACTGGACGCGGACGATCGGCATGCTGACCTATGAGCAGGGCGTCGCACCGTTCCGCGACACCAAACGCCTGTCCGAGAACGACAAGGCAGCGCTGATGGGAGGAACGTTGCAGAAAGTCTACAAGTGGTAGCGCGACCGTACCGATTCGGCCGCACCATAATCTGATCTCGAGGACGCTCGCCGTAAGCGTCGCCGTCAAGCAACGTATGAGCGCCGGCTGAATGTTTGTTACAGCGCCGTCATACCCCCGTCCACGAACAGCAGGGCGCCGGTGACGTAGGAAGCATCGTCGGAGGCCAAAAACAGGATCGCGGCGGCGACCTCCTCGGCCCTGCCCGGGCGCCCCAGCATGGTGCCTTGAGCGGCCCTGGCGTTATACTGCTCGACGGTCTGGCCGGCTGCCGCAATGCGGTTCTGATGGAACGGCGTGAAGATCGGGCCGGGGCCGACGGCGTTCACCCGAATACCGTCCGGCGCGTGGTCGGCGGCGAGCGCCCGCGTCAAGCCGGCAATCGCCGCCTTGGTGGTGTCGTACTGCAGATTGCCGCCGCCTGCGACGACGGAACGTACGGAGGCGGTGTTAACGATGACGCCGCTCTTGTTGAGGCGCATCAGCGGAACCGCTGCCTTGGCACAGAAGACGTAGCTCATCAGGTTGACGTTGAGTATCTCGTTCCAACTCGCCGCGCTCGCCTCCTCGACCTTCTCGTATTTGCGGATGCCGGCATTGTTGACGAGGATGTCGAGGCGCCCGAACTTCTGGGCGGCACCGTTGACGAAGGCGAGGCATGCGGCCTCGGTGCCGACATCAGCCTGCGTGAAGGCGACCTTGGCTCCGGCGGTCTCAAGCTCGGCCGCCACGCGCTGGCCGCGCTCGCCGTCCCGATCGCAGAATGCCACGCTCGCGCCCTCGGCAATGAAACGCCTGACCGTCGCCTCGCCGATCCCCGATGCCCCGCCCGTCACCGCTGCGACCTTGCCGTCGAGCCTTCCCATGTTGGCCACCTTTCACTCCATTGCGAAACGCGCATCCACGATAATTCGTATCGATCCGGCGGGCACCGCCTTGTTGCCCGGCCTGAGCGCAAATCGAGGCGAGGTCACCCAATAACCCGGGCAAGCCGGTTCGATTTACGATTGCCCAAACCCGTTGACGGGGCGACCCTAGGCTCGAAATGATCGGGAATCGAGCGAACGATGGTTAAAAGCGCTTATCTCGGAAACGCCCCGTGCTGACCTACGACTTTCGCCTGCCGCCCGGCCCCCGCACCGTCGAGTACGCGCTGCTTGCCGAAGACCTGGGCTTTCGCGCGGTCTGGTGCCCCGAAATTCCCGCCTTCGGCCACGACATATGGATCACTCTCGCCCGCATCGCCGACAAGACGAAGCGCATCAAATTCGGTCCCTCCGTGCTGATCCCGAGCTATCGCCATCCGATGGCACAGGCCTCGGCCATCGCGACCGTGGAGCAGCTCGCGCCGGGACGCCTGATGGTCGGGTTCGGCACCGGCTTTACCGGCCGTGCGGGAATGGGCAAAAAGCCCTTGAGCCTCGCGAGCATGCGCGCGCACATCACGCAGGTTAAGGCGTTGCTGCGCGGCGACATCGCCGACATCGACGGCGGCCTTGCCCAGTTCCTCGCGTCCGACGGCTGGCTGCCCGAGCGTCCGATGAACGTGCCCATCTACATGGCAGGCCAAGGCCCGAGGGCGCGCGCGCTCGCCAAAGAGATTGCCGACGGCCTGATTTCCCTTGGCGGCCCGGCCGAAGGGTTCGAAACCTGCCTCGTGTCCACCAACGGCACGGTCCTCGATGATGGCGAGGACGTCACCTCGCCGCGCGCCTCGACCGCCCTCAAACCGATCATCGCGCTCGCCTATCACCACAGGTACACGACCGATCCGGAAAGCGTTAAAGCGCTGCCGAACGGCGAAGCGTGGCTGGCGAGCGTCGAACGGGCGCCCGAAAACGCTCGCCACCTCTCCGTTCACCGCGGTCATAACCTCGATATTTCGAACGGCCATGACGCGCTGGTCGACGTATCCGCCGCCAAGCAGACGACCTTCACAGGCACCCGCGAGGAGTTGCGCGAACGTCTCGCCCAGGTTGAGGCCAGAGGCGCTACCGGGATCATCTTCGGGACCAGCGGTTACGATGTGGAACGAGAGCTGAGGGCCTACGCGGAGGTTGCCGGATTGAGGTGAGGAGGCGCAGCGGCCGCGATACCGAGCGCCGGCATGCGCTGCAAGGCAGAGCCCTTCCGGACCGGACTGTTACGCTACCGTTCGATTATCTGGTGACGGCTGGCGACCGGTCTAATCGGCCAGTACCGCTTGGCTTCCATCGGTGATGGCCCGAAAGCCCTCTCTTCCGTTCTGCAGCCGGTCGTACCGGCACGCTGACGGAAGCCGATGAACCGGATCGGCGCGTGGCGCATGGCTCAGCCCGCGCGGCGGGGCTTGATATGAAAGTCCGGATCGGTTGCGATACGTTTCGGGCAACGGGATTACCCTCGAAGTGGGGAACTGAGGAGATGACCTTGAGCGACAACCCGATCGGGGCTTCCTATGTCTATTTGGTGGAGCCCGAGATTCGCTTTCTGGAAGCCGCCGTCGAGCACCTGATTCCCACCGATGAGCTGGGCCCTGGGGCTCGCGATGCCGGTGTGGTGGTCTATATCGACCGGGCATTGGCCAGCACCTGGGGAGTCCACGGCCGTCAATATCGCGGCGGCCCCTGGCTGGAGGGCACGCCGCAGCAGGGCTACCAGTCGCGCTTTACGCCGCAAGAGGTCTATCGCATCGCGATTCGCGAGATCAACCAGCACTGCAGAGCCGAGTTCGACCGGCCTTTCGCGCAGCTTGCGAGTGACCGGCAATTGCGCCTGCTCGAGCAGCTGGAGAAGGACGAGATTGCGCTGCCGTCGCTGTCATCGAAATTCTTCTTCGATATGCTGTGGCGCAGCACCGAAGAGGGCTACTTCGCCGACCCGCTCTACGGCGGCAACCGCGACAAAGTGGGTTGGAAGCTGCTCGGCTTCCCCGGCGTACCCAGCGGCCAATACCGCGAACTGGTCACCAGCAGCGAGCCGTACCACGCCGAACCCGTGAGCATACTCGACATCCAGACCGGCAAGGTGCCGCTCGATGCGGAAGGCTTTCCGAAGCACGTCGTCACCCAGCCCAGCAACAACGCCAACAGCAATGGGGAACGCTGAGATGTCGGCTACGAAACTGAAAGCTGTCGATGTCGTCGTCGTGGGCAGTGGCGTGGTCGGCTCGATCATGTCGATGGAACTGGCCAGCGCCGGGATGAGCGTCGTGTGCCTGGAGCGCGGCAAGCAGTTCGATATCGACACTGACTTTCAGAAACCCAACGTGTACGACGAACTGAAGTTCGATCGTCATAGCGACATCTTCCAGAACCTGGCGCGCGACACCCTTACATTTCGCAACAACGACGCGCAGACGGCGCTGCCGATGCGTGAGATGGGTGCGTTCAAGCCAGGCGAAATGGTCGGCGGCACGTCGGCCCACTGGGGCGGCAACGCGCGCCGCTTTTTACCGCATGATTTCGAAATGCACTCGCGCATCAAGGAGCGCTACGGAGCGTCGTTCATTCCAGAGGACTGCAATCTGCAGGACTGGGGCGTCACCTGGGACGAGATCGAACCCTACTATGACCAGTTTGAGGAAATCTTCGGCGTCGGCGGCAAGGCCGGCAACCTAGAAGGCGAGATCCAGGCAGGCGGCAATCCTCACGAAGGGCCACGCTCGCGCGAGTACCCAAACCCGCCGACGCGGCGCACGTATGAGGGCAGCCTGTTCGCCGACGCGGCGACCTCGCTGGGTTACGTGCCGTTTCAGGGTCCAACCGCGGCGATGACTGCGGACTACCGCAATTTGTACCGCGTACAGATGCTCGAATGCTCGCGCGGCGGCTTCTGCTCGAGCCACGTCTGCGCGCAAGGTGCCAAGGCCAATCCCCTCACCTCGGTCCTACCCGCGCTCGTCCGGCAGCCGACCTTCGAGCTGCGCCCGCTGTGCAACGTATTGCGCGTCAACAAGGATTCCACCGGCAGGAAGGCCACCGGCGTCACCTACATCGACGCACGCGGCAACGAAATCGAGCAGCCCGCCGGGATCGTGATTCTGGGCGCCTATTGCTTTAGCAACGTGCGGCTGCTGCTGCTGTCGGGCATCGGCACGCCCTACGATCCGCTCACCGGCAAAGGGGTGGTCGGCCGCAACTACTCTTACCAGCAAGGCGGCTCGGTGCAGGTGTTCTTCGACGATCGCGAGTTCAACCCGTTCATCGGCGGCGGCCAGGTCAACACGTCGATCGACGAATTCAACGGTGACCTGATCGACCGCGGCCCGCTCGGCTTTATCGGGGGCGCCTATGTCAACACCTCGACGAGCGGCGCGACGCCGATCAAGAACAAACCGGTGCCGGCCGGCACGCCGCGTTGGGGGGGCGAATGGAAAAAGGCCGTAGCCCATAACTACCGCCGAGCCATGTCGATCTCGATTCACGCATCCTGTCTGAGCTATCAGCACAACTACCTCGATCTGGATTCGACCTACAAAGACGCTTACGGCCTGCCGCTGCTGCGCATGACCTTCGACTGGAACGACAATGACCTGCGTATGATGAAGTACCTGACCGAGCGCTGCACCGAGATCGCGCGGGCGCTCAACGGTTCAAGCCTGGGCGGCAAGAACAAGGGCACGCATTTCGGTCTCCCGGGATACCAGAGCACCCACAATGTCGGGGGCGCCGTGATGGGCAGCGATCCGTCGACCAGCGTCGTCAACAAATACCTCCAGTCGTGGGACGTTTCGAACCTGTTCGTGGTGGGCGGCAGCGCGTTCCCGCAGAACCCCGCCAACGGCCCCACTGAGACGATCGGCATGCTGGCCTGTTGGGCGGCCGATGCGATCAAGGACTACGTTCGCAACCCGGACTCCCTTGTCTGAACAGCGGCGCGAAACCCTGCGCCAGCCTGGCGGCCTCCTCGTCGCTATGCGATGGTGCTTCAGGCGGTGCGGACGAGCGCGGTATGCCGGCGCCTGCTTACCGTGTCCGGCGTGGACCCTATTATCGCGTTGACCTAATATAAGTTGGTGATCTCGTCCGCGCTTTTCGGTAAGGCTGTCTCAAGCTCGCGCAGGCTCTTCGCGATTGCGTCGTATTTCTCGACGATTGGCACGCGATTCTCCCCTTGAAAGTACCTAATTTTGTGCCGATTATTGAAGACGGCCGGTGACAGTCACGGATTTTGGACGGACGGGTTACGGAAATAAGGGGACCCGTTGGCGCAGGGCCGGGGCGGTGGGCACTGGCGACGAATACCCCTAGCATTTCGCGGGTTCGCAGAACCAACGCGAGCATCTTTCCTCCGCGGTGAGCTGTCGGAACCGTGCTGACAGGGGCTCGATCAGGGATGCCGCGTTATCCGAGCTATACGACCACCGTAATAGGCGCTTCTAGCGTCCCTCGCTGGTATGAACCGCTCGACCGACTCGTGACCCTGGGTCAATTGCTTCCCGAGGACATGGAGGATGCGCAATACCGGGTCATGCAGGCCGCGATCCTGGATCAGGAGACAGCGGGAATAGACGTGATCACGGGCGGGGAGACGCATCGACGAACGCATAATCGCCATTCACCACCGAATGCGATGCTCAATTATTTCTGGCAGAAGATCCCGCATTCCAGGGTGAGACCCGGCCGAAACCAATCACGAAATACGACCCAAACGTCACGCATCCGGCAGCCGTTTGCCAGAGCCAGATTGGCGATTTGATCGACCTGGGCCTGGTCGATGAATTCAAAGACGTATCAGCTTTCGCTCGCAAACCCGTCAAGATTACGATGACAGGGCCGCACTTCCTCACTGCGATCACCCATGACGAGCATTACAACGACCAGAAACAAATGATGTTCGATGCGGCAAAGCTGTTGAATAATAATTTCAAACGATTGGCCGAGGCAGGTTGTAAGCATCTCCAAATCGATGAGCCATATCTGACTCCGCCGGGCGATGATGAAGTGCAGATGGCGGTTGAGGCGATCAATTTAGCTATCGAAGGCTTACCCAAGGACATACATATCGCCGTACATGTGTGCCAAGGTAACTATGCTGTAGGCGAGCACTATGATGGACAAATAGGACATCGATACTTTGACACGGGTCGCTACAAAGCAGACTTGATCTGTAAGATCGAATGCGACTCGTTCCTGATTGAGCACGATCGAACGGATGCTTTCGAGGGAACGCTGCGGAATAAACAACTCGGCATTGGGGCTGTCGATGTTCAGGCGCCGAATGTCGAAACCGCCGAGCAGATCGTTGACCGGATTACGGTCCATCGTTGGCTCGCGCCCGAACAGACGATCATCACGAGCACCTGTGGCTTCAATCATCTGCCCCGCCATATTGCGCTCGGAAAAATGAGGGCAATGACCCAAGCGAAGGCAATCCTTAGGCGCGCCGCTTGTTAGTCCTGGTATGAACGAGCATAGCTCCCGCCGGGATCGGGCCGAGCAAGGCCTAAAGGTGACCGAGGAACGGTTTCGGATTGCCCAGGTAGCGGGTGGGATCGGTTGGTTCGAATGGGACCTCGCGACCGACGAATGGCAGTGGACCCCCCATGTCGCGGTCCTTTTTGGCTTTGATCCCGAGACGCCGCGCCTTCGCTCGGAAGACTGGCAAGCGGCGGTCTTCATTGATGACGCGCCTAAATTGCGTTCGGCAATCAGTGCTGCGGCCGATTGCGGCCTCTATTACGTCGAGTTTCGAGTTACTCATCCGGATGGCAGCGTCCATTGGATCGCTGGAAAGGGAGAAATAACCAAGGACCAGAATCACGCTGCACAGCGAGTAGCGGGTGTCTGCTACGAGATTAGTGAGCGCAAGGCGCTCGAAGCTCGCCTGTTGTCGCTCAACGAAAGTCTCGAATCGCGTGTCGCCGATCGGGCCAGACAGTTATCTTCAACTTCTGCTCAGCTGGAGGAAACCGAACGACGATTTCAACTCCTTATCAATGCCGTTACTGAATACGCGATCTTCATGCTCGATCCGGCAGGCATGATTATCAGTTGGAATACAGGAGCAGAGAGGATCGAGGGATACTCTGCTCCGGAGATTCTGGGAGAACACTTCTCGCGCTTCTATACCGATGACGAGCGCCAAAAGGGATTGCCGCAAACCGCTCTAGATACAGCAAAACGCACCGGAAAATACGAGGCAGAGGGGCGGCGCTGCCGTAAGGACGGGACGACCTTTATGGCGAGTGTACTCATCAACGCCATTCGGGATGCATCGGGACGCTTGATTGGATTTGCGAAGATCACGCGAGACATCACTGAGAAGAAAGCAACCGAGGAACGGCTTCGGCAGGCGCAAAAGATGGAAGCGGTTGGCCATCTCACCGGGGGGATCGCCCACGACTTCAATAATCTGCTGACGATCATCACGGGCAATCTTGAGCATTTGGAACGCATATTGCCACCGGCGCCGCCGACGCAACGGATCGTTGCTGCGGCGCTACAGGGAGCGTCGCGCGCCGCCATGCTAACTCACCGGCTTCTGGCATTTTCTCGTCGGCAACCGCTCGCACCGGAAGTCCTTTCGATCAACAAACTTGTTGCCGGAATGTCTGATCTCATGCTCCGGACGATTGGCGAGGCAGTTCAGGTTGAGACCGTGTTGGCCGGCGGGCTTTGGCCTACGCTGGCGGACAGCAATCAGCTTGAAAATGCACTTATAAATCTTGCCATCAACGCCCGTGACGCAATGCCCGATGGGGGCAGGCTGACTATTGAAACCGCGAATACGCACCTAGACGATGCCTATGCGCGGATGCACGACGAGGTTAAGCCCGGCCAATACGTCGGTATTTTCATCAGTGATAGCGGTGTTGGGATGCCCGCGGAAGTCATCAACCAGGTATTCGAGCCTTTCTTCACGACAAAAGAAATCGGCCAGGGAACTGGCTTGGGCCTTTCGCAAGTCTATGGATTCATTAAACAATCGGGTGGGCACGTAAAGGTCTATAGCGAGGTCGGCCAGGGCACTACTGTCAAGCTATATCTGCCCCGGTATCACGGCGCAGAAGATGCTTTTGATGAGCCGGTGGAAATCCCCAATGTTCCGCGAGGCCGCTCGGAATTGGTCCTGGTCGTCGAAGATGACCCAGATGTGCGGGATTACACCGTCGAGATGGTTAGCGAACTTGGTTATTCCGTCGTAAGCGCTGGAGACGGGGCCAGCGCCCTTCGGCTCTTGGACTCAAATCCGGAGATCAGCCTACTTTTTACTGATGTCGGCCTTCCCGGTGGAATGAATGGTCGCCAACTCACCGAAGAAGCGCTGCGCCGGAAACCGCGACTTAAAGTCCTCTATACATCCGGCTATGCCCGCAATGCCATCGTCCATCACGGGCGGCTCGACTTCAGGTGTCGGAATTGTATTCAAGCCGTTTACCTATTCCGATGTCGGGGCGAAGATTCGCCAAATCTTGGATGAATAGCCTCCGCTGCCCGGAGAGTTGAGAAGTCGCTACCGGCCGGCGCCTAACTTTGACGGAGCAAGTCGGCCGCGGCCAATTCGGATTTGCGGGAGAGCTTGCGCACCGTTTCGTCGGCCCAGGTGCGGCGCGCCTCGGCGATCGGTGCCGATCGCTGTTGCCGTTCTCGCCGTCGATCGTCGGGCGGCACACCGGCAATTGTTCGCCATCCCTCGAATAGGCGAAAAGCCGCGGTTTTCCGCGGCTTTTGACCTATTCCGTCTTGGAGCGGGCGATGGGATTCGAACCCACGACCCCAACCTTGGCAACGTAACGGCTTTGAAGCGAAAACAGTAACTTAGCGCATCAGAACACGTCATCCGCCTGCACGCCCCATCAGGGGGTTAGCAGATGTTGCGCGTCAATAGCGTGGTAGCAGATTTAGCCGGAGGGCACCATGCCTGACGGCGATACCATCAATTTCGCGGCCGAGATCGAGGCCGTGGCGCGACGGCTCTACGGCGAGCCGAACCGAGGGCACTCCAACCGGAGGCAGTTGCGTTTCGGCGCCAATGGCAGCCTTGCCGTCGAGATCGGCGGCGACAAGCGCGGCACCTGGTACGACCACGAGAACCAGGTCGGCGGCGGCACGCTCGCGCTGATCCAGCACAAGCTCGGTCTCGTCAACGGCGAGGCGCTGGACTGGCTGGGCAAGCGCCCTGCCGAGGCCAAGCCGGCGGGCAAGCAGATCGTCGCGACCTACGACTACACCGACGAGGACGGCGAGCTGCTGTATCAGGCGGTGCGCTACGAGCCGAAGGACTTTCGCCAGCGGCGCCCCGATGGCAAAGGCGGCTGGATATGGACGCTCGACGACGTGCGGATCGTGCCCTACCGGCTGCCGACTGCGGAATCCGAGGGAAAGCGGACAGTGATTCCGACGCAAGGCGGCCCCTGATTCCGACGGAAGCGGGACAGTGATTCCGATTGATCCCGGACAGCCCTGAGGGGCGGGTATCCAGGGTCGAAGTCGACGATCCGATGACCGGTAGCGTGGTCCTCCGAGCCAAGGGGGACAGCGATGCCAGGCGAGAGATTGTCGATGCGGAAAGTGCGAGAAGTATTGCGGCTGAAGTACGCGTGTGGCGCGAGCGTACGGACGATCGCGCGGTCGGTCGGGATTGGGCGCACGACGGTCGCGGAGTATTTGCGACGGACCTCGGTTATCGGGATCACCTGGCCGGTGCCGGCCGATATCGACGATGCCGAACTGGAACGTCGATTGTTCCTCCCGGCCGGTCTCAACAAGGTGCCGACCCGGGCCGTGCCGGATTGGCAGCACGTCCATGCGGAGCTGCGGCGCCGCGGCGTGACCCTGGTCCTGCTCTGGGAAGAGTACCGCGCCGATCATGCGGACGGCTACGGCTACAGCCGGTTTTGCGATCTGTATATCGAGTGGCGGCGAGGCGTCAGCGCGACGATGCGCCAGACCCATGTCGCCGGCGAGAAGCTATTTGTCGATTACGCCGGTGACACCGTGCCGGTGTTCGACGCAGGGAGCGGCGAAGTGCGGCCGGCCCATGTCTTCGTCGCGGTGCTGGGCGCCTCCAACTACACCTACGCGGAAGCTCGCTGGAGTGAAGGGCTCGCCGACTGGATCGGCGCCCACGTCAACGCGCTGACGTTTCTCGGCGGCGCGCCGAAGCTGCTGGTTTGCGATAACCTGCGGGCCGGCGTCACCGCCGCCTGTCGCTACGAGCCCGGCATCAATCGCACCTACCAGGAGATGGCGGCCCATTATGGCGCCGCTGTGCTGCCGGCCCGGGTTCGGCGGCCGCGCGACAAGGCCAAAGTGGAAGTGGCCGTACTGATCGTCGAGCGCTTCATCCTGGCGCGCCTGCGTAACCGCCGGTTTCTGTCGCTCGGCGAGCTGAACGAGGCAATCCGAGAAGTGCTGGGCGATCTGAATGCCCGACTGATGCGCAAGCTCGGCGCCAGCCGGCGGGAATTCTTCGACGCGATCGACCGGCCCGCGCTGCTGCCATTGCCGGCGGAGCCTTACACCTACGCCGAGTGGCGGCGATGCCGGGTGGCCCCCGACTACCACATCGAAGTGCACGGCCATTTCTATTCGGTGCCGTCGCGGCTGATCCGGGAAGTGGTCGAGGCCCGCATCACCGACACGACGATCGAGGTCTTCCATGCCGGCCGGCGTGTCGCGGCGCACCCGCGATCGGCGCTGAAGCGGCGGCACACGACGACGCCGGAGCACATGCCGAGCGCGCATCGCCGTTACGCGAGCTGGACGCCGGCGCGGATACTGTCTTTTGCCGCCGAGATCGGGCCGAGCACGACCGCATTGGTCGAGACCATCATGCGCACCAAGCCACATCCCGAGCAGGGCTTTCGTGCCTGCCTCGGCATCCTGCGCCTGGCCAAGACCTATGGCGCGGAACGGCTTGAAGCAGCCTGCCAACGCGGCCTGACCATCGGGGCGCGCAGCTACGGCTCAATCGCCTCGATCCTGAAGACCGGCCTCGACCGGGCGTTCCACGACACCGCCGCACCGGACGTTGCCCCCTTGCTGCACGCCAACATCCGTGGCCGCGGCTACTACCATTGACCCCTGGCATTGAAAGGAGATCCGATGCTCGCTCACCCAACTCAGGAACGCATGCTGGCCCTTGGGCTGACCGGAATGGCCAAGGCGCTCGATGATCAGCGACGACAACCTGACATTGCGGCACTGGCCTTCGAGGAGCGATTGGCGCTGTTGCTCGACCGCGAGACCATGGAGCGCGAGAACAAGCGGCTGGCCGCCCGCCTGCGTTTCGCTGCCCTGCGGCAGGAGGCGGTCGTCGAGGACGTTGATCTACGAGCGCCCCGCGGCCTCGACCGAACCTTGTTCCACAAGCTGGCCGCCGGTGACTGGATCGACCGTAAACAGAACTTGCTGGTGATCGGCCCAACCGGCGTCGGCAAGTCGTGGATCGCTTGCGCCCTCGGTCACAAGGCGTGCCGCGACAATCGCTCAGTCTCCTACTATCGGGTCCCTCGGCTGCTCGAAGCATTGGCCCTGGCACGCGGCGACGGCCGTTATGGGCGGCTGTTGAAGACGCTCGGCCGGGTGCAGCTGCTGATCCTGGACGATTGGGGTCTGGCACCGCTCACCGGCGAGCAACGCCGCGACCTGCTGGAAATCATGGACGATCGCCACGAGCGCGGCTCAACCATCGTCACCAGCCAGGTACCGGTCGATCACTGGCATGAGGTTATCGGCGATCCCACCATCGCCGACGCTGTGCTGGACCGGCTTGTTCACAACGCCCACCGCCTGCTGCAAACTGCTGCTGAAAGGAGAATCCCTGCGCAAACGGGCTGCCAACGCGCTCATGCTTGACGCCGAAGCAGTCAACTGACTCCATAAGCCACGTCGACGACGACCCTGGACGGGATCATCGGAATCCCTGTCCGCCTTGGATCGGAATCAGCGTCCGGCTTCGATCGGAATCGCTGTCCGCTATCGTCGGAATCCGCATGCCGACATTCGCCGGTGCCGAGCCAGGCACGATCTACCTCGCAGAGGGCGAAAAGAACGTAGAGGCGCTCCGCAAGCTCGGCTACCTCGCAACGTGCAACCCGATGGGCGCCGGCAAGTGGCGCGACGAGTTCGCCGAATACTTCCACGGCTGGCAGGTGGTGATCCTCCCGGATAACGACGCGGCCGGCCGGAAGCATGCCAAGGCCGTCGCGCAATCTTGCGCCGGGAGCCGACACGGTGCGGATTGTCGAGCTGCCCGGTCTGCCGCCGAAGGGCGATGTGTCGGATTGGCTTGCCGGCGGTGGCACGCCGAACGAACTATGCGACCTCGTGGCGGCGGCCGAACTGTTCGACCCGGCGCTAACCGCTAACCACACAAACCGCCCCGGCGGATCGCAGGCCAGGCGGTTCGGGGGATCCCGCGCCAGCGCGATCATGGATACCAAGTTCGCCCCGCTGCGCTGGACCGTGCCCGGCTACTTGCCGGAAGGGCTGTCGATCCTCGCCGGCCGGCAAAAACTCGGTAAGACCTGGCTCGCGATTGATTTCGCCATTGCCGTCGCGACCGGCGGCGCGGCGATGGGCAACATCGGCTGCGAGCAAGGTGACGTGCTCTATATCGACCTGGAAAACGGGATGCGGCGTATTCAACGGCGGCTGCTGACCCTGTTTCCGTATGAGCCGACACGGCCCAATTTGGACCGGCTCTATTTTGAAACGGAGTCGCCGCCGCTTGGCCCGGAGTTCATCGAGGCATGCGACGGCTGGCGGCAATCCGTCGCAAAGCCGGCCCTGATCGTGGTGGACGTGCTCCAGCGGATAAAGCCCGCGGGCCATGTCGCACGCAACAGCTACGAGAATGACTACACGGCCCTGTCCGACCTGCAGCAATGGGCGACAACGCACGGTGTCTCGGTGCTGGTGTTGCACCACACCAGGAAGGGCGGCGCCGACGACCCGCTCGAGGTGCTGTCCGGCTCGAATGGCCTTAGCGCGTGTGCAGATACAACTCTCGTGCTCGACCGCACGGCGGCCGGCATGACGCTTTATGTCCGGGTGCGCGTTCCGGTCGAACGTGATCACGGATTCCGGTGGAAGATGATCACCCAATCCGGTGCAACGTGATCATGGATTCCGGTCGAACATGATCATCAATTCCGGTGATCGTGATCAGCCTGGCGGGATGGTGTAGCGCGCTGCGGCGCTGACGGTTCTCAACCGAAGGTAGCCTCGTCTTCTTTGTCAAAAGGGGACGAGATGCCGGCCGAGAGACTGTCGATGCGCCAGATCCGGGAAGTTTTGCGCCTACGTTACGGCAACCAGCTGCCGCAGCGGGCGATTGCGCGCAGCCTTGGGCTGAGCCAGGGCGCGGTGTCGGGCTATTTGAGCCGGGCTCGCGCCGCCGAGATTTCCTGGCCACTGGCCGAGGACCTCGATGACACACGGCTCGAAGCGCTGCTGTTTCCGCCGCCCTGCAGCATTCCAGCAGATCAACGCCCGATGCCCGATTGGGGCTGGGTGCACCGCGAGCTGCGTCGTCCCGACGTGACGCTAGCGCTGCTGTGGGAAGAATACCGCGCCGGTGTTGCCGAAGGCATCAGCTACTCGTGGTTCTGCGATCTGTATCGGGCCTGGGGCGGCCGGCTAAAGCCGACGATGCGCCAGGTCCATGTCGCCGGCGAGAAGTTGTTCGTCGATTTCGCCGGCCGCACCGGCGAAGTGATCGATGCCAGGACCGGTGAGATCGTCGTAGTGCAGATTTTTGTCGCCGTGCTTGGCGCCTCCAGCTTCACCTACGCCGAAGCGACCTGGAGCCAGAAACTGCCGGACTGGATCGCGGCCCACGTCCACGCCTTCGGCTATTTCGGCGGCGCCGCACGACAGACGGTCAGCGACAACCTGAAGGCCGGTATCACCAAGGCCTCGTTCCACGAGCCGATGGTCAACCGCACCTACGCCGACATGGCGCGGCATTACCGCACCGCCATCGTGCCGGCGCGGCCGTACAAGCCACGCGATAAAGCCAAAGTCGAAGTCGGGGTGCAGGTTGTCGGGCGCTGGGTTCTGGCGCGGTTGCGGCATCAGCGGTTCTTCTCGCTGGCCGATCTCAACGCGGCGATCCGCGCGCTGCTCGACGATCTCAACAACCGGCCGATGCGCGGCTGGGGGACGAGCCGACGCGCGCTGTACGAGCAGCTCGACCGGCCGGCGCTGCAGCTCTTGCCGGCCGAGCCCTACGAATACGCCGAGTGGAAACGCTGCCGGGTCAACCTCGACTACCATGTCGAGATCGGCAAGCACTACTACAGCGTGCCGCACCAGCTGATCCGCCAGGAGGTTGAGGCGCGGATCACCGGCGCCACGGTCGAGATCTTCCATCGCGGCAAGAGGGTCGCCAGCCATCGCCGCAGCAGCCGGCCCCATCGGCCGACCACGGTCGCTGAACACATGCCCAGTTCGCACCGGCGATATCGCGACTGGACGCATGAACGCATCCGCCGCGAGGCGGCCGCCATCGGCGACAACACCGCTGCCCTGGCCGATGTGATCCTGCGTTCGCGGCCGCACCCGGAGCAGGGCTTCCGCTCCTGCATCGGCATTCTCGGCCTGGTCAAACGCTTCGGCGCTACACGGGTCGATGCCGCCTGCGGCCGCGCATTGCTGCTCGGCAGCCGTTCCTACAGCTCGGTCGCCGCCATCCTGAAGAACCATCGCGAGAACGCCGCAACGCCGATGGCCGAGGCGCCGGTGCTGATCCACGAGAACATTCGCGGCCCCGGCTATTACCATTGAAAGGAGCACAGATGCTGATCCACCCCACGGTCGAGCGGTTGCGCGCGCTCGGCTTATCGGCCATGGCCGACACCTTCATCGAGCTGCAGAACTCGCCTGACGCCGCCGAACTCAGCCGCGAAGATTGGTTCGGCCTGCTGGTCGACCGTGAGGCGACCAGCCGCGACAACAAGCGCCTCGCCCGCCGTTTGCGCGACGCCAAGTTGCGTCAGGCTGCCGTCGTCGAGGATGTCAACCTGCACGCACCTCGCGGCCTCGACCGTGCCCTGTTCCAAAGGCTCGCCACCTGCGAATGGGTGCGTGATCATCATCATTTGGTCGTCGTCGGCCCGACCGGTATCGGCAAGTCTTGGTTAGCTTGCGCTCTCGGCCACAAGGCCTGCCGCGATGGGTTCTCGGTTCTCTACAAGCGTGCCAGCCGCTTGTTCGGTGATCTGAGCCAAGCACGCGGCGAGGGCCGCCTGCCGCGATTGTTGACAACGCTGGAACGCACCCGGCTCCTGATCATCGACGATTGGGGGCCGGAGCCGCTCAACGCCGAGCAGCGCCGCGATCTCCTCGAGATCGTCGACGACCGCCACGAACGCGGCTCGCTGTTGATCACCAGCCAAGTCCCCGTCAGTAAATGGCACGAGGTGATCGCCGATCCCACGCTCGGTGACGCGATCCTTGACCGCATCGTTCACCGTGCGCATCGCATCGAGCTGAAAGGCCCATCATTGCGGCGCACGCTCATTGCAGCCGAGAGCCCAACTGCATGACTGGCCGTGGTCTGATCGCCCACGGGGGTCCACAGCGCCTCCCCACGCGGGCCGCTGCGTCGACTCGTGGCGGTCACTCCGCGGCGCGCCGGGCCCCTCCATGGACTCCGTGGACGATCCGCAGCCGACTTGACCGGCCCCGCCACACCAATGCAACCTACGCTTATGTCGGCGGCGCCGCGCGCTGCGACCATCACGCCGGGCGAATTAACGCCCGTGATCAGCGTGATCACGATCACCGGAATCGGTGATCACCTTCGGCCGGAATGGCCGATCACAATCACCGGAATGCGCAGTCCGGGGCCGCGACGTGGAGGAGCGCGAGACGGCGCTGCGGTTCGACAACGGGCTTTTCAGCATTCTCGGTGATGCCGAGGAATGGCAGCGCAGCGGCGAGCGCTCCGCAATCCTCAAGGTGCTTAAGGACGCAGACGAGCCGATGGGGCCGGGCGAGATCGCGTCAGCGGCCGGGATGCCAGGCAACAATGTGCGGAAGCTGCTCTTCGGCATGGCGAAAGCCGGCCAGGTGCACAAGGTGCGCCGCGGCAAATACATCCACCCCGACCGCGCCGATCTTGCGACCGGGAATGCCGGCGCCGACGACAACGTGGTGGAATTTCCAAGCGTTCAGAGAAAACCCGGTAACAACGGTAACAACGGTAACAATGGGCAAAAAGGCCAAGGAAACCCAGGGGCGGCCCACACCGGCCCACACCCCAGATGTTACCGCCTCAACCGACACCGGTAACATTGGGGGCAATGTTACCGACCCCCACGACTCCGGTAACAATGGGGAGGACGGGAATGGCTAGATTTCCCGCCACCCTGCGAGCCAATGTTACCGATGTTACCGGCATAACTTCGGATGACGTAATGCGCCTCGCCGAACGCGTCGGGCGCCTCTCACCGTCACACCGAGACCCCGAGCGCTTCCATGCCGACAAGAGCCAGATCGTCTCCGAGCTGCGCCGCCTGGCGCGGGAGATTGCGGCATGAACATCGACGACATCCGCGTCTGGAACGACACCGAGACCGTCTTCGCCGACCTACCTGAGCCCAGCACCCTCGACGATGAATGTCTTGAACTGTGGGGGCAGACCGATCGTCTTTTTGAAAGGGCGCCCGCTGGCTCAGAACTACGACCCTGCGATTGAGCGTCTCAACACCTGGGTTGCCGCGATCCGCGCCGAACAGGAACGGCGGGAGCGGATAGACCGGTTGCGCCGATGAGCGCGGCCTTCTACCGCACCAAGGCGTGGCGGGTGCTGCGCGCGACGTGCCTACAGCGTGACCCGGTATGCGCGACGCCCGGCTGCGGCAGGGCCAGCACGCATGCGGATCACATCATGCCGCGCACCGAGGGCGGTGTCGACGCGCTGGGGAACCTGCGGGGGTTGTGCGAGGCGTGTCACAACAGCCGCACCGCGAGGGGCAACGGGGAGCTGCGCCCGGTGGCCGGGTGCGACGCCAGGGGCCTGCCGACCGACCCGACCGACCCGTGGTGGCAGCCGTGAGTGTGGCGAAAATAGCTCACATCTGGGGGCCTTCGACCGCTTGGGTTGCAAAAACAGAGTTAGTTTATCCGAGGGCCGGCTGATGGGCATGCGCGGCCCCGGCGCCCGGCCGAAACCCAAGCCAAAAATGGTGGATACCCGCCCCGATAAACCGGCCCGAAAGCCCGCGTGGCAAGGCAAACGCCTGTCGCGATCGGGCCGCGTCATCAACTTCATCGAGTCGTTGAAGCTGACGGCGGGGAGCCATGCCGGCAAGCCGTTCCGGCTGCGGGAGTGGCAGAAGGACATCGTGCGCAAGGTGTACGACCCGGCAACACCGGAGGGGCTGCGGCAAGTCCGGTTCATGCTGCTGACGATGGCGCGGAAGAACGGCAAGACGCAGCTTGCCGCGGCGCTGGCGCTGGCGCATCTGGCCGGCCCCGAGGCGGAGGCGCGGGGCGAGGTATACAGCGCCGCGTCGGATCGCAACCAGGCGGCCAGGACGTTCCGGGAGATCGAGGCGTTCGTGAGTGCCGACCCGTCGCTCGCTGATCGCGTCAACATCCTGCGGTTTGCCAAGAGGATCGAGGTACTGGAAGGGCCGGGCGCCGGCTCAATCTACGAGGCGCTGTCGAGCGACGCGCGCAAGGCGCATTCCCTCTCGCCCTCGTGCTGGATATTCGATGAGCTGGCGCAGGCCGCGGGCCGCGAGCTGTTCGATAATCTGCAAACCGGCATGGGCGCCCGCGAGGAGCCGTTGGCGATCGTGATCAGCACGATGTCGCCTGACCCGCACCACGTCATGTCGGAAATCGTCGAGGAGGGCCGCAATATCCTGGCCGGGATCACGACCGATCCGACATTCGCGCCGTTCATCTTCGGCACGCCCGAAGACGCGGATATATGGGCAGAATCGACCTGGTACGAGGCCAACCCAGCGCTTGGCGACTTCCGCTCGCTCGACGAAATGCGGTCCTATGCCCAAAAGGCGAAGCGCATCCCGAGCCGTGAGACGGTGTTCAGAAGCCTCTATCTCAACATGCCGGTCGTGGCTGGCGAGGGCCGGTTTATCGGGCCGGAGGAATGGAAAGCCTGCGCCGGTCCCGTCGATCGCGAGGCACTGCGCGGCCGGCCGTGCTGGGGCGGACTCGACCTGGCGAGCACCCGCGACCTCACCGCCTTTGTCCTCTACTTTCCCGAGGATGGCGGCGCCGTGCTCCCCTGGTTCTGGCTGCCCGCCGACGGGATCGACAAGCGCGAGCACAGCGACCGGGTGCCCTATCGCCAGTGGCGCGATGAAGAACTGATCAAATTGACCCCTGGGCAGGCGATCGACAAGCGCTATGTCGCGCCCCGGCTCGCGGCGGCTGGTGCCGAGTTCGACATTCGCGGCATCGCGTTCGACAGGTGGCGGATTGCCGACCTCCGCGCGATCCTGACGGATGAGGGGATCGACCTGCCGCTTGTCGATTGGGGGCAAGGTTTCGCCTCGATGGGGCCGGCGCTCGACGCGACCGAGATTGCCATTCTGGCGGGCGGTGTCGCGCACGGCGGGCATCCTATCCTCACCTGGAACGCGCGGAACGCGATCATGGTGCCGGACCCGGCCGGCAACCGGAAGATCGACAAGGTGAGGTCTACGGCTCGCGTCGATGGGCTACAGGCGATGTGCCAGGCGATCGGGCTGTACGCGCGCCGGCCGGCGGACGAAGCGCAGGACTGGGGGATCGACCTCGTGGTGGCGATCTAAAAGGCGAAGTGTTCACGCGCGCGGGCGCGAGCCGGCGGCGGCCGGGTAAACTCGGGAGCGGCGCACCCGAGATTACGCAGCCCCGTCCGGCACCACATGTCGGGCGCGGTTTCTGTAAAATTCCCATAATTTTGGTTGCAACGCACGTCACGATCGGCGCATTAATTTCTGTAAGTTATCCAGAGATGGGCGCAGATAAATGAAGATCACCGACTTTGCAGGATGGCTCGTTTCGGCCCTGCGCGATGAAGACACCACGGCGACGGAGTTGCTGCGGGCGCTGCGCGAGCAATCGAGCCATTTTGACCCCGACCCCGAAAAATATCCGGCATTTGATCCCGCCGTCCTGCGCGCGCGCACCGGGCCGGGCGGCGGCATTGATGCCGACCCGTTCCGCGCGGGCTTTGTCTTGGTCGCGATGATGCTTGATGGACCGAAGGCGACTATCGCCTCTCGCGTCTGGCGCGCCTGGCATTTGAGCCAGGAAGGTTCGGTGCTGGGCGGTTGGGGAGACGACTGGAAGCCGACAGTCACCACCTGCGAACTGACCGGCGCGCACCTGTTCGGTGACGCCTTGAAGAAGGTTCTCGGGGATGAGGACTTGGCGCGGCAGGTGGACAAGGTTCGAATCGCTGGCGACCGATCCGCCGAAATCTTCCACGAAAACGGCAAGGTTTCACGGTTTGAAGGCCATCACAGCGCGCCGCCTTTGCTGACGCGGTTTGCCGAAGTCAGCGGCATGGTGATCGCCGACATCGCCTCCATTCTTAAGCCCGCCGCGACGGCGCGCTGATCCCTGAGACGGAGTTCTTTGATGCGTGAGTTGCACAACCTGATCGATGTCAAATGCGGCCTGTCGCCAGCGGTGGCGGGGACCGACAACACCGCTTATGTCAGCCAGATTGTCGATCTTGCCGGCTATGAGTCGGTCGAGTTCCTGATCCTGATCGGGGCGAACACCGATGCGGACGCGACCTTCTCGGTGCTGTTCGAGGATGGCGACGCCTCGAACCTGTCGGATCATGCCGCGGTCGATGACGACTTCTTGATCGGCACCGAGGCGCTGGCAGGCTTCACCGCCGCCGATGACGATAACAAGGTCAAAAAGATCGGCTACGTCGGCAACAAGGGCTACGCCCGCGTCACGATCACACCGAGCGGCAACAATAGCGGCAACATCTACGTCGCCGGCTGCTGGTTGCTTGGCCGTCCCCGCATCGTGCCGACCGTCAATCCGCCGCAGTAATGCAATTCCCCTCCGCCCCATTCCGGCGGCCGTGCGGGCCGGCCGGGCGAACCAAGCGGTCCTCGGGCGGCGCGGAAGGTCCCGGCTCGGCTTGGGCTGGGGAGCATGATCCGGGCAAGGATCGCAAGCCCGCACCCTTTCACAAAGCCCGCCGCGAGGCGCGCCAGTCCCACTAGCTGGAGTTCATTCCGAGATGAAATTGCATGAAATCCAATCCCGCCTTGGCATCGTCGATGCCGAAATGCGCACGATCTTCGATGCCGCGGAAACCGCCGGCACCGACCCCGCTGGCGAGGCGCTTGAGCGGTGGAACACGCTCAAAAATGAGCGCGACGACCTCGCGACCAAGCGGGATCGCGCTGAGACCCGCGACGCGATCGACCGCGCTGCCGAGGGCCGGCCGCTCGAGCAGCGCGGCGAGGCTGAGGGCGGCGAAAGCGTCTTCGGCCTGACCCGCGAGCAGCGCATGAGCCAGTTCGTAGCGGCCCGCACGGGGCAGCCCGAACAGCGCGGCTTGTCCGCCGGCCGCGCGGTCGCGGCGATCCTGCGCGGTGGCGACTGGCGTGACGCGGAAGCGGAGCATCGGGTGATGAGCACTACGAGCGGCACCGCCGGCGGCTTCATGGTGCCGGACCCGATCAGCACGAATCTGATCGACCTCGCACGCAATGCCAGCGTCATGGTGCGCGCCGGTGTCCTCACCATTCCAATGTCGGGGCCGAACCTTCGGATTGTGCAGGTGCTGTCCGACCTCACGGCGCAGTGGCGCGGCGAAGGCCAGGCGATCGACGAATCGGACGGCACCTTTGGCGCGCTCAACCTGACGGCGCATTCCCTGGCGGCGCTGGTCCGCGTCAATAATGAGTTGCTCGACGACGTGCCGACCTTCGCGGCCACGCTCGACAATCAGCTTGCCGCGGCCTTGGCGCTCAAACTCGACTATGAGGCGCTGTACGGCACCCGTGCCGGGCGCCCGCTGGGCTTGCGCAATTACAGGGGTGCAAGAGGTGTCGATGGGGGGGGAATGGCGCCCTCCAGACCGATTACGACGACGTGCTTGACCTCCTGCAGAAGCTGGACGAGGCCAACGGCGGCGCGACCGTGCTCGTGCAATCGCCCCGCACCCGGACAAAATTGGCGAAGCTCGTCACCGGGATCAGCGGCGATTTGAACAAGCTGACGGCGCCGGCGGATTATGCGGCCCTCACGAAGCTGACGAGCAACCAGGTGTCTGAGGTTGCCCCGTTTTGGTGGACGGTTTTTCGGCTAACAAGTTAGTTGTCGGTCATGGGGGCCTGCATGTCGGCTTCGTAGGTTATCGGCGACCTGTATCCCGGACCGGAATGCAACCTGGCCGGATTGTACCAACCCTCGATATAGGTGAAGCAGGCCATCCTGGCTTCGGCCTGGGATGCGAACCGGCGGCGGCTGAGCAGCTCGGCCTCAAGGGTGGAGAAGAAACTTTCAGCCATGGCGTTATCATAGGCATCACCGACCGATCCCATTGAGGGCCGAACGCCAGCTTCACCGCACCGCTTGCCGAATGCCAGTGACGTATATTGGCTGCCCTGGTCGCTGTGGTGGATGACGTCCTTTGGCCGACGCTGGCCAACCGCCATCGCCATCGCGTCCAGCACCAGCTCGCTGCGCAAGTGTTTCGCCATCGACCAGCCGACGATCTTGCGGCTCCAGGCGTCGAGCACAACGGCCAGATAGAGAAACCCCGCTGCCGTCGGCACGTAAGTAATGTCGGCGACCCACAGCTGGTTTGGTCCGGCTGCGCTGAAGTTACGGTCGACCAGGTCGGGCGCAGGCCGGGCGTCCTTGTCCCGCCGCGTTGTGATCGGGCCCCCGCGCCGATGGCTGGCGCCGACCAGCCCGGCTTCGCGCATCAGGCGGGCGATCCGTTTCCGGCTGTGCCTCTCGCCACGGTGACGCAGATCGGCATGGACGCGAGGCGCCCCGTAAGTCTGGCGTGAACTGGCATGGATGGTCCTGACGCGCTTCAACAAAGCCGCGTCGGCCGTAGCGTGGGCCGACGCGGGGCGTTGCAGCCACGCATAATAACCCGCCTTCGACACGCCGAGCATGCGTGCCATCGCGGCAATCGGGAAGCCGGCCTGGTTTGCGCTCATGAACCGGAAGAGCCGGACGGCAGCGTGCCGGTCTCCCGAGCAAACCAGGCCGCGGCTTTTGATAAAATATCGCGCTCCAGCCTCAGCTGCTTGTTCTCACGTCGCAGCCGGATCAACTCGTCACGCTCCGCCGCGGCCAAACCGGGGCTCAATTCAACTCGTCGCCCCTCGTTCCGCTCAGCCTGCGCGACCCAGGCGCGAATGGAATGGCCGGTCGGCTCAAACTCGCGCGCCAGATCGTCAGGGTCACGTCCGGCACGAACGAGATCCACCATCTGACGGCGAAACTCAGGCGAATACGGCGGGTGTGTTTTGGGCATCGGTAGCACCTCTGGCGAAAGCTTCAGGGTGTCCACCAATCCGGGTCAATCCCAATCCCAGACCTCAACTCGGCTGCCCCTATGCGGATACGCTCAATGGCTCGGCGTACGCCAATATGAAGGAGTTGCGGTTTGAAGCGTCGGATGGTGAGTGGCGGGCCGCCTTCGCCTTTGACCCAGAGCGGCAGGCGATCCTGCTGGTTGCGGGAGATAAGTCCGGCGGAAGCCAGAAACGCTTTTACAAGCAGCTTATCGCGAAAGCGGACCGTCGGTTTTCAGCGCATCTGAAAAGCCTGAAAGCCGCAAAGAAGGAAAAGTGAGATGGGCCGGAACCTCAACCAGATTATCGCCGAGCTTCCGCCCGAGCGGCAAGAACACATCGAGACGCGCTATCAGGAGTTGAAGCAGGAGGTCGAAGGCCTGCGGGAGCTGCCTCAGATCGCCGGCAAGGCCCAGCTCGACATCGCCCAGGCCTTAGAGGCCACCCGGAAATAAGTTGAGTGATATCAGTGACTTGTGATTCTGTTTTGGTGCGAAACAGAACCGCAAGATGTGGACTGACATCACTCGCAAGCAGTATTGGCGGCCCGGGGGGCGGTATTCAAGCAGTATGACGGATGCGGAATGGGCGCTGATCGAGGGCTTCATGCCATCCCGCCGCCGATTGGGACGGCCTCGCAAGATCGAATTGCGCCACGTCGTTGATGCCATTCTCTATATTTTGTCGGCGGGATGCGCCTGGACCTTGCTGCCGAAGGAGTTTGCGCCGGTCTCGACGGTACAGGGTTATTTCTATCGCTGGCGTGACGACGGCACCTGGGAGCGGATCAACCATGCGCTGGTGATGGCAGCGCGCGAGGCGATGGGGCGCGAGGCCAGCCCCAGCGCCGGGGTGCTCGACAGCCAGTCGGTCAAGACCACCGAGGCCGGCGGACCGCGCGGCTTCGATGCAGGCAAGAAGTA